>NZ_JCAQOY010000029.1:0-652249 GCF_059567925.1 Paraburkholderia sp. BGA-UO-ETr-F21
TGATAGTGCGGATTCCCGTGTGAAAGTAGGTAATCGTCAGGCTCCCCAGCAGCATCAGAAACCCCACCCCATAAAGGTGGGGTTTCTGCGTTTACGGCCGTCGCCGGCAAACGGCAGACGCCCGGCAGATGCGGATAAACACGGACGAACACGAATAGACGCGGAAAACGCCCGGAATACCCGCGCGGACCCGGGCCTTCACTCCTTGCCCGGCCGCACCGCCTTCGCATAGCCCGTCAGCTCCAGATACGCCCGTCCCGCCTCCACGCCTGCGCGGCTCACCCGCACTGCAGCCGCCCCCGGCACAGCCAGCGGCGCTCTCAACGTCACCGCTGCTTCACTGTGGCACGACATCCCCGCCGCTGCTCGCACCGACAGGCACCGTGCCATCGCTCATCTGCGCTTTGTCGACTTCTGCAAGCAACGCCTCAGTTTCATGTGATCGTTTCGGTACCCATACTCGATTTTCATCCTTTCAAATCGCTCAAATTAAAGCAAAAATAGCTCTTGTAAGAAAATGTAGAGCTGCCACAAAAAACAGTTTCGTCCCATCCCTCAAGCTTCTCATACGCACATCGCGTAGTCTCCCTCTGACTTAACATTCATCTCAAAATACTGTATAAATATACAGTGATAGATCGTCGACTCGTGCTTGCCCGGTGCCGGGCAGGGCGGAGCATTCCCTATTCAAGAGCGTGTCTATGGCAGCAGCGATTCAGCTGGCGACGACCGCGCTGTCGTCTCAATTGCGGCGTCAGGTGTGGCAGGGCAATGAGCTTGCCGAGGCAGACTCGCGCGTGATCTCCAGCGGTTATGCCGCGTTGGATCGGTTGTTGCCGGGACAAGGCTGGTCGGCCGGTGGGTTGACGGAATTGTTGATCGAACATGGTGGCGTGGGTGAAGTACGTCTGCTATCTCATGCGCTTTGTCATCTGACGAAGCAAGCCGAGCGGCATGTCATGCTTGTGGCGCCTCCGTATCAACCATGCGCCGCCGCATTGAGGGCTTGGGGCGTTAATGTCGAGCGAGTCTTATGGGTGCGCTCGAGTGAAGACCAGGCCCTGTGGGCCGCCGCACAGGCCTTGAAGCAAGATGGCATCGGCGCGGTCCTGGTTTGGTTGCCGAATGCGCGGGCCGACAAGGTCCGGCGCCTGCAAGTGGCGGCTCAGGAGTCGGCGTCGCTGGCATTTTTGATCCGGCCTGTCGAGGCAGCCAGGCAATCTTCCCCAGCACCATTGCGAATGATTTGCGAGCCGCTCTTGCCGGCCAATGCGCAGACGATCAACCGTCGTCAATGGCTGCAGGAGATCGGTTTGTCGATCGACATCTTCAAGCGCCGGGGGCCGCCGCCAGCTGAACCTCTTCGGCTCGTTTTGCCTTTACAAAGCGGTTTGTTGCCGGAAAACGGAGTCGGCAGCCATCAAGGACTCAAGATCGAACATGCTGTGGATCGCAGTCACATTGCCACTCTTGTCACTGGAAGCGGTGAAGCCTCTTACGCCGCTCCCGGATGGTTCGCTCGCGAAGCCGAATCGACGTGAGTCGCGCGACGAGGCAGACCAACCTCACAATGTCGAAGAAATCCGTGAGGGGCGTTGTTACGCATTAGCCGATCATGCGCACATTCTGATGCCGGATTTCGACGCCCTGCGCGCCGGTGTGCAGGCGGGTCAATCGCGTTCCTATGCTTTGGCGTTGACGCCGGAGCTTGAACTGCTTGCCGCCGATCCCGTCCGCGAAGCTCAGTCGTTCGAATCAATCGCGCTTGCATTGCTCGCGTACACACCGAAAGTGTCTCTAGCCGACGCGCATACCCTGTTGCTCGAAGTCGGCTCCGGGTTGAGATTGTTCGGCGGCTTGCACGCGTTGTTGTCGCGGGTGTCTGCCACGGTGGCGGAGTTCGGCTATACGGCGCGTATTGCCTGTGCGCCGACCGCCTGGGGGGCGTGGCTGTTGGCGCAGGCGCGCTGCGTTCGGCAGGGGCGTCGCTGGCATGTAGTGAAGGAGACTTCACTCGTGCGTGTGCTGGATGGTTTATCCGTATCGCTGCTGCCGGTCACGCCGGCGCATCGCGATGCGTTTTCGCATGTCGGCTGCGCGACGCTGGCCGATTTGCGTCAGTTGCCACGCTCGGGTGTCGTGCGACGTTTCGGCAGCGGTGTTCTGGATCTGCTGGCGCAGGCGTATGGCACGCGTCCGGATCCACGTGAGTCGTTTCGTGCGCCGGCGTCGTTCCACGCGCAACTGGAGTTACCCTCGCGGGTCGATAACGCGGATGCCCTGCTGTTCGCCGCGCGTCGGCTGATTGTGCAGTTGGCCGGCTGGCTGAGCGCGCATCATGCGGCGCTCAGCGGTTATACGTTGCTGCTTGAGCATGAATTGGCATCCCGTCATGCGCCGAAGACATCGAGCCTGAAGGTTGGCTGGGCCATACCGTCGCGCGATGCCGAGCACTTGATCTGGTTGCTGCGGGAAAAGTTGAATCAGACGGTGCTGGCGGCACCGGTTATCGAGTTGAAGCTGGTGGCGGATCAGATCAGCGAATATGCCGGGCAGTCGGACACGTTGTTTCCCATGCCCGAATCGGACGGCGATTCGATTGCGCGTCTGCTTGAACGCTTGAGCGCGCGGTTGGGGCCGGAGAATGTGCTGCAGATGTCGGTGCGGGACGATCATCGTCCCGAGCGGGCAATGCGCGTCGAAGCCTACCAGGCGCAAGCGTTTTCACGCAAGAAGCGCTCGCCGGCTAAGTCCCGGTCGAAAGTCAAAGCGGACAAAACCTGGCTGACCGATGAGTTGCGGCACGCTGCGGCGGAAAAAAAGCATGAAGACGGCGAGACGGCCACGCAGGCCACGCAAGCCACGCAAGCCACGCAAGCCACGCAGGCCACGCAAGCAACCCAACTCCTATCCAGAACAAATAGCGCAAAAAACACCAACACATCCACACCGCAACCCGGTAACGCGCAGGCATCCCTCGACTTACCCGACAGCGCGTTGCCTTCTCAACCTCGCCCGGTCTGGATGCTCGATAAGCCATTGCGCCTGATGATGCGCGACCAGCGGCCGATCTATCGTCGGCCGCTGAAAATGCTCACGCGTACCGAACGGATCGAAGCAGGGTGGTGGGACGGCAACACTGTCGAGCGCGATTACTACGTCGCGGCCGATGACCGCGGTCATATGTTCTGGGTCTACCGCGAACGTCTTAGTGGCGAGTGGTATCTGCAAGGTTTGTTCGGCTGAACATCATGCCCCTATCGCCGCCATCGTTCCTTGCGCAACAGGCACTCGCCACCCATTTGCCGGCGTATGCGGAGTTGCATTGCCTGACGAATTTCTCTTTCCTGCGTGGCGCTTCGCATCCTCATGAGCTCGTCGAGCAGGCGATGTCGCGCGGCTATAGCGCGCTCGCGATCACCGATGAATGTTCGCTGGCAGGCGTCGTTCGAGCTCATACGGCGTTGAGGGAGCTCAAGGACGAGCGGGACCGGCAGCAAAAAGAGCGCGAGGACAAGGCAAAGGCAAAGGCGGCGCAATCGAAAGTGCCTTCGGAAGGCGCGTCGGAAACCGGAGCAGCAGAACGTGAAACCGGGGAAGCCGCGGAGCCGGAGGCATTAAAACCCCTCCCTCATCTAATCATCGGCAGCGAACTCAATCTGACCGACGATACCGGCGAACCCTTCTGCACCCTGGTTGCGCTAGCAACCAATCGCAACGGTTACGGCAATCTTTCCGAGTTGATCACACTGGCTCGATCGCGCGCGGACAAAGGCAGTTATCGGCTCGGTCCGTCCGACTTTACCGATGCGTTGCCCCATCTTGCACATCTGAAGACGCTGCCCGATTGCGTCCTGATGCTCGTGCCGCAACGTACGGCGACGCTCTCGCATACGCTGCGTTGCGCGCATTGGCTTGCATCGTTCGCTGCACAACGGGCGTGGATCGCACTGGAACTCTGGCAGACAGGTAGCGACGATCTTCAGATCGACGCCTTGCGCATGATTTCAAAAGCGAGTGGGTTGCCGTTGGTCGCGGCAGGTGGCGTTCTGATGCATGCGCGATCGCGCAAGCCTTTGCAGGACACGATGACCGCCATCGGCCTCGTCACGCCGCTATCGGCGTGCGGTCACGCGCTCGAAGCGAATGCGGAGCGGCATATGCGTACGCGTGTACGGCTCGGCAAACTGTATCCGCGCGATACGCTGGAAGAAACGCTGCGTATCGCTGCGCTATGCCGCTTCTCGCTCGATGAACTCAAGTATGAGTATCCCGAAGAACTGGTGCCCGCCGGCGAGTCGCCATCGAGTTATCTGCGCAAGCTGGTCATGGCCGGCGCGATGGAGCGCTGGCCCAAAGGCATGGACCTGAAGCGAATCGGTCAGATCGAAAAAGAATTGGCACTGATCGCCGATCTGAAATACGAAAAGTATTTTCTGACGGTGCACGATATCGTGAGTTTCGCGCGCTCCAGAAACATTCTCTGTCAGGGGCGAGGTTCGGCGGCGAATTCGATCGTCTGTTACTGCCTGCATGTGACGGAAATCGATCCGGTGCATATGAACATGCTGATCGAGCGATTCATCTCCCGCGCGCGTAACGAACCGCCTGATATCGACGTCGACTTCGAGCATCAGCGGCGCGAAGAGGTGATCCAATATATCTACACGAAGTACGGCCGCCATCGGGCGGCGCTCACTGCATCGCTGATTACGTATCACGCGCGTAGCGCGCTGAAGGATGTGGGCAAGGCGCTGGGTCTCGAGGCGTCGTTGATCGAGCGGATCAGCAAGTCGCAACAATGGTGGGACGGCACGGATGCGGTCGCCAGATATCTGGCCGAAGCGGGCTTCGACGCCAACTCGCACATCACGCAGAATCTGATTCGCTTGACCAAAGAGTTGCGCGCTTTTCCGCGTCATCTGTCGCAACACGTCGGCGGGTTTGTGATCGCGAAAGACAAGCTGTCGCGGCTCGTGCCGATCGAAAACGCCACGATGAAAGACCGCAGCGTGATCGAATGGGACAAGGACGATATCGACGCGCTCAAGTTGCTGAAAGTCGACGTGCTGGCGCTCGGCATGTTGTCGGCGATCCGGCGCGCGCTGGAGTTCGTCGCCTTGAGGCGCGGTTTTCCGCAGTTCAGGGTGCAGGATATTGCGCGCGAGGATCGGGCCGTTTACGAAATGTGCGGCCATGCCGATACGATCGGCGTATTCCAGATCGAATCACGTGCGCAGCAAAGCATGCTGCCGCGCCTGAAGCCCAACAAGTACTACGATCTCGTGATCGAAGTGGCGATCGTGCGGCCGGGGCCGATTCAGGGCGGCATGGTGCATCCCTATCTGCGCCGCAAGCAGGGACTCGAACCGGTCGACTACGCGAAGGACGAACTGCGTCCCGTGCTCGAACGTACGCTCGGGGTGCCGATTTTCCAGGAACAGGTGATGCATCTGGCGATGGTTGCTGCCGAATATACCGGTGAGCAGGCCGATCAGTTGCGGCGTGCCATGGCCGCATGGCGGCGCAGTGGCAATCTTGCGAAGTATCAGAAGGATTTGAACGAGCGGATGCTCAAGCGTGGCTATGAGCCGGCGTTTATCGAGCGCATCTGCAAACAGATCGAAGGCTTCGGCGAGTATGGTTTTCCAGAGAGCCATGCGGCGAGCTTCGCGTTGCTCGTCTATCTCAGCGCGTGGTTGAAGCGCTATGAACCGGCTGCTTTTCTGGCGGGTTTGCTGAACAGTCAACCGCTGGGGTTTTACTCGCCATCGCAACTCGTTCAGGACGCGAAGCGGCACGGCGTCAAGGTATTGCCGCCCGACGTGACTTTGAGCGATTGGGAGTCGACATTCGAGAGGCGCGATCATGAAGGGCAGCGGATCTCCGCCGAAGAGACCTGTTTGCATCGTCAGCAGACCGTACTATCTGCGCAGCAATTGCGCGATCTTTCGCTGCGGCATCTGACGGTCAGCAGAACGATCCGGCGCGCGGCACGGAGATTGACGGCTCGCGTGTTTCAGCCGTCCGGCAGCTATGGCGCTCGCGGTCCCGCCGTGCGTATCGGCATGCATCTGATCAAAGGTCTGGCGCAAGGGGCCGCGGAACGCATCATGGCGGCTCGCAACGAGGCGCAGTTTACCGATGTCGACGATCTGGCGCGCCGCGCGGCCTTGACGCGGCGCGATCTCGAAGCGCTTGCCGCGGCGAACGCGCTGGTCAGTATCGCGGGACATCGACGCGAAGCGTGGTGGGCTGTGACGGCGCAGCATACGGTGCCCAAATTGCTGCGCGACGCGCCGATCGCCGAAGCACCGTTGGCATTGCCGCAGGCAGCGGAAAGCCGCGAAATCGTCGACGATTATGCGAGCCTCGGCCTCACGCTCAATCGTCATCCGCTCGCACTATTGCGCGCCCGTCTTGCGCGACAGCGTTTTCGCACGGCCGCCGAACTCGCCGTCTGTCAGCACGGCACGCTCGCGAGAGCGTGCGGCATCGTGACCGTGCGACAACGGCCAGGCACGGCAAATGGCACGGTGTTCGTTTCCATCGAGGACGAGACCGGTTCGATCAATGTGATCGTCTGGCCGTCGTTGGTGGAGAAGCAGCGCAAGGTTTTGCTGGGCGCATCGTTGCTGGCGGTGTACGGCGTTTTGCAACGCGACGACGGTGTGGCTACCGGTGGCGACCATGCCGGCCATGACGTTCGCGAAAATCAGGCAGGCAAGGCGAAACAGAAAAACCGGGGCGAGGTGATCCATCTCGTCGCCCATCGCCTTGAGGACCACAGCGAATGGCTCGGTGAACTGGCGACGGCAAGCCGCGATTTTCACTGAGGCAGGCTTGCCGCAGGCAAGCGCGCCTTAACGCCGGACCGTCGCGCCAGCCGCGTCGTACACATCAGAATACGGCGATCTGGCGTGGCCAGTCTCACCCGCAGGCACGACGTTCTACGCGCGCGCGTCACCGTGCCATGGAAACGCGCTTAACACTTGCCGGATCGCCGTATCGAACGGCGTGCGGCGGCCAATCCCGAGTGCCTCGAGCCGGGTCGAAGCCAGATGGCAGTTATGCGGGCGCGGCGTCGCATCGATCGGCGTGCGTTGCGGTGTCAGGTGCGCGTCGAGTTGCAGCGCTTCGGCAAGGCGAACCGCGATCTCGTACTTATTCATCGGTTCGTCGCCCGACCATTGCACGATGCCGCGAATCGCGTCACCGCGTGCATGCAGTTCGAGCATCTGCCGGATCACGAACGCGACGTCCGGCGTGAAGGTGGGATAACGGATCGCCCAGGCATCCATGACCGCGGGTTGGGCAGCCGGCGCAGCCGATGCCGCGATCGCCGGCACGAGGCTCGTCACGGCCGACTCCGCCCAACCGACGATCGGCCCGTACAGCAGCGGCAAGCGCAGTACGCAGCCGAGGTCGGTCGCTTCAGTCAGCGCGCGCTCACCTTCGAGCTTGCTGCGCCCGTAGGCATTGAGCGGCGCCGGCGCGCAATCGTGCTCGTAGGGCGGGTGCGTGCCGTCGAACACGTAATCGGTGGAGATCGACAGTGTCCATGCGCCGCGCCGGTTTGCCGCCGTGGCAAGGGTGCGCACTGCATCGACGTTCAGCGCGCGGGCCAGCGCCGGATCATGCTCGCACACGTCCGGCCGGCGCTCCGCCGCGGCAACCACCAGCGCGTCCGGCGCTTCGCGCTCGACGAACTGCTCGACTGCCCGCGCGTCGCGAATGTCCAGCGCGACTGTGCCCGGCGCCGGCCGACTAAACGATGTGGCCACCACTTGCCAGCCGGCCCGTTGGGTCAGTTCGTCTGCGAGCGCGCGGCCTAGCAGCCCGGAGGCGCCGATGACAGCAACTTTGAACATGCCGTGAACTCGCTTAACGGATTGCGCCGGACGCGTTCGTCGTTGCGCGGCTTGTCACGTTCGTCACCGTGTAGCCGGCTTCGTCGATGGCGGCCTTCAGCGTCTCGGCCGGTTGCGCCGATTCGACCGTCACGCGCCCGGCGCTCAGGTCCACCTGGACTTGCGCGGCTTCATCGTGTTCGCGGATTGCGTTCGTGACCGCCGCGACGCAATGCTGGCAGCTCATACCTTCAACCTGGAATTCGATCGTCATTGGGATTGCCTCGGAAAATGGATAGTGCGCCAGTTGAATTATGCCTGCCGATCCGCAATTGGGTGATGACCTTCCCATTATGGGAAGGTGTAGGATCGACTCTCACACTGGGGAAACGGCCATGAATATCGGCGAAGCGGCCCGCGCGTCGGGCGTCACGGCGAAAATGATTCGCTACTACGAAAGCGTCGGCCTGCTGGCGGCGAAAGCGCGCACGAGTGCCGGCTATCGCGTGTACGGTCCGCAGGAGGTTCATTCGCTGCGGTTCATCCGTCAGGCGCGCCGACTCGGCTTTCTGGTCGAAGATATTCGACGGCTGCTGGCGCTGTGGCATGATCGCTCCCGCGCGAGCCTCGAAGTGAAGAAAATTGCGCTGGAACACGTTGCCGACCTGGATCGCCGGATTGCCGAACTGACCGACATGCGCGACACGTTGGCGCACCTGGCCGACCATTGCCACGGCGATGATCGCCCCGATTGTCCAATTATCGAGCGGCTCGCCGATTCCGACCTGGTTGCGGGGCAGGGTTGTCATCCGATTTGATGTCTTGCGAGGTCCGGTGCTACCCGAAGGCTGCGGTAGGTGGCGCTCAGGTGGTTTAAGCACCAACATTGTGCTTAAAAATAAGGGGCTAGATCAGGCACGACAAAAAAGTCGAGTTGAATGCAGCGAAATCAATAAGTTACACGCACCACACTCGTGCACCATTCCAAAACGGAATGCACGTCATGCGGGCATTTCACTAGCATGGTTGCACCATAGGGCTATAATTCGGGTTAACCCTTTTACGGGAAATCCCTGATGCCCAATCCACCGGGGATTCAATCTGATCCTTGGAGAACATCATGTTTGCATACGTACTTGAAAAGCTGAGCACCTGGTTTGAAACTGCTGAACGCACCCGTCGTGAAGAGTACCTGGCGTCGTCTTCGGATATCGTCCAACTCGAACAGCGCATCCGTTCGCTCGAAACCGGCGGCTACTCGCTGTAAGTTTCAAATGCATCAAGTGTGACCCGGTAGCGCTATTGCGCTGCCATGGTAGTAAAGTGTTGAGCCCCGTCTATGCGGGGCTTTGTCACATCTGGGCTTTGAAAATTCAGGTCGGGCGGCGCCCGGAAGCTACTCGTGGCGAATATCGACTAGCTTCGTAGCTACCGTCGCGGTAAGGTAAAGCGTTTCCTGCGCAATCCGGCTTCTCAAACTCAACCGGCCCGCTCATGCCATCTGCCCGCCCGCACCAATTCCTCCTGGTCTTGACCATTGCAGCCTCGATGGCAATGGTTGTTGCCGCGTCGAGCGCTTCTGCTGCGTCGGCCGGCACGCGTAAGCCGATGATTCTCGACTCGCAAAATGGTATCAGCGACGGTCAGAGCGGAACCGTGCTCCAGACCGCGCCGCTTTCACGGCAGCCAATCGTCGAAGCGCAGCCCATCGCGACACCGACCGAATTGGCGCCGAACTCGTCGATCCCGATCGTGGTTGCGCCTTATATCCCGCTGCCCGTAGGCGGGGCCACGTCGCGGCCAACTCAGCCACAGCCACAGCCACAGCCTCATCCAGCGCCTCGTTCGCAATAAGCGCTCGTGCGCGATTGTTGCCGGCGGTTCTTCTTCACCTCCACTAATGCCTCGGTGAACGGCTATTGCGCGGGCCACCGGGAGGACGCTCGCGGCAACATCCGTGTCTTCGAGCCAGCGACGACCCCTGGTGGCCCGCGCCATTGGGGTTTGGGCGCATGGCGCGGGCGAAACCGTCCGACGACAATCATTGCGCGGCCTTTCGCCGGTGACTTTGGCCATACATCGATCGCGCCGTTGCCGAATCGAATGAAAAACAGAACAAGGAGACATTCAATGCCGACTGACTGGATGCGACAGGCCGCCAGTGCCTGCGTCGCGCTGCTTGCGCTGGCCACGCTGCCTGCCGCCGCGCTCGCCAAAGACACACCGGAAAAGCCTGCGCTGACGATGGCCGTCGGTGGTCTGCCGGGTCTCTACTATCTGCCGGTACTCGCCGCGCAACAGCTGGGCTACTTCAAGGACGAAGGCCTCGATGTCACGCTCGAAGACTTCGCGGGTGGATCGAAAGCGCTGGAAGCGGTGGTGGGCGGTAGTGCCGACGTAGGCGCGGGCGCATTCGAGCACACGCTGTTCATGCAGGAGAAAGGGCAGCACTACCGGGCCTTCGCATTGATGGGGCGCGCGCCGCAGATCGTTGTCGCGGTGCTGAAATCGAAGGCGGATCAACTCAAGACGATGGCGGACTTCAAAGGCGCGAAAGTCGGGGTGAGTGCGCCGGGTTCGTCGACGGATCTCGTGCTCACCGTGGCTTTGCGCAAAGCGGGCGTGCAGCGCAACGAGATTTCGGCGATCGGTGTGGGCAGCGGCGCCTCGGTGCTCGCGGCAGTGAGCGGCGGGCAGATCGACGCGCTTTCCAACGTCGATCCGATGATGACCAAACTGGCTCGCACCGGCGCGATCAAAATACTGGTGGATACGCGCACGGTGAAGGGCACGCAAGAGGTGTTCGGCGGGACGATGCCGGCGGCGACGCTTTATGCGTCGGACAGTTTCATCCAGAAGTATCCGAAGACTACCCAGGCGCTCGCCAATGCAATCGTGCGCGCGGATCATTGGCTGCAGACCGCGAGCGATGCGGATCTGCTGAAGATGGTGCCGCCGGCCTATCTGCTCAACGACCCGGCGCTCTATGTGGAGGCTTTCCACAACGTGCGCGACGCCTACTCGCCGGACGGACTGATGCCGGCGGACGGCCCGGCGACCTCGTTACGCGCGCTGTCCTCGTTCGATACCCGGCTCGACCCAAAGAAGATCGACCTGAACGCGACCTATACCAACGACTTCGCCCACAAGGCCGCGGCGCAGCTCAAGTAGGCGGGAATGACGGAGCGGGCAGCCGGCTCTGCGCGCGATATTTGCGCGTGACCGGCGACCGGGTCCACGTGGTTTGGCGAGCTACCCGCGCTTGCAGCGCGCGCCGAGCAATTATTCAGTCGCCGCGATACTCGACCTTGAACTGTGCGGCCTTGTCTTCGCCGAGCACCTTGACGAGCCAGGGCATCTGGTCTTTCAGTGTTTTCGCCAGCGTGTACGGCGGGTTCAGGATGAACATGCCGCTGCCGAAAAGTCCAAAACCGTCTGCCGGCGGGTTGCTGACCGTCAGGCTCACGTGAAGCCAGTTGCGCTCCTGTAGTTTCTTCAACTGATCGGGGAAACGCTGCGATTCAGGGCGTCTCACTTGCGGATACCAGATGGCATACGTGCCGGTCGGGAAGCGCTTCAGGCTTTCTTCCACGCTGCGCAACGTGCGCGTGTAGTCGCGCTTGTCCTCATACGAAGGATCGAGCAAGACCAGCGCGCGCCGTGGCGCCGGCGGCAGCAAGGCGAGAATGCCTTCGAAGCCGTCGCCCGCATACAGCATGGCGCGGCGGCCTGCGTCGCGGAAATTGTGGCGCAGCACGTCGATCTCGGTGGTGTGCAGTTCGAACAGACGCATGCGGTCCTGTTCACGCATCTGCCGCCACGCGATATACGGCGAGCCGGGATAAAAGCGCAACTGGCCGTCCGGATTGAGCGCGCTCACTTCGTCGACGTAGTCGGCGAAGATGGGCGGCAGATCGTTGCGCTCCCACAATCTGGCAATGCCGGTCTGGAATTCGCCGGTTTTGGTCGCGTAACCTTCCTTCAGCGAATAGACACCGGCGCCCGCGTGCGTGTCGATATACCAGTAGGATTTGTCCTTCTGACCGAGGTAGCGCAGGAGTTGCAACACGACGGCGTGTTTCAGAACGTCGGCGTGATTGCCTGCATGAAAGGCGTGGCGGTAGCTGAGCATGATGAGGAGACGCTGAAAAAGGGCGTGCCGCTCCAAGGCGGATTCGGCGCTGCAGATGCAATGCGGCTGCACAGCGGGCATATGGCGCCGGTGTGCATGCGGTCGCGTATTGTACGCGAGGCCGCGTCGCGCACCGGCGCTTTGCAGTGAGTGCCGCGTAACACGTTACTGGCTGCGATCCGCCGGATCCATGTTACGCGTTCAGTGGCCGGCCCTGTCAGTCGTGCGCGTCGCCGATAATTGCCTCGATCTGCTCCTTGATCTCAGGCGTGATCCGCTCGGCCACCTCGGCGGACTTCATGTTTTCGCCGATCTGTTCGACCCGCGACGCCCCCGTGATTACCGTGCTGACATGGGGATTCTTCAGAATCCAGCCTATCGCGAGCTGGCCGACCGTGCAGCCTAACTCGTTAGCCACTTCGCCGAGCTTGCCGACCACGTCGTTCTTGCCCGCGTCGGTGACCTGCTTGCGCAGCCAGTCGTAGCCTTGCAATTGCGCGCGGCTGTCGGCTGGCACGCCGTCGCGGTATTTGCCGGTCAGCAGGCCGGACGCAAGCGGGCTCCAGGTGGTCAGACCAAGGCCGATATCCTCATAGAGCCGCTTGTATTGCTGCTCGACGCGGTTGCGGTGGAACAGGTTGTACTGCGGCTGCTCCATGACCGGCTTGTGCAGATGGTGCCGTTCCGCAATGTCATAAGCGGCGCGGATTTCATCGGCGCTCCATTCGGACGTGCCCCAGTACAGCGCCTTGCCGCGAGTGATCATGTCGCTCATGGCCCAGACGGTTTCCTCCACCGGCGTGTTCGGGTCCGGACGATGACAGAACACCAGATCGACATAGTCGAGTTGCAGACGTTTGAGCGACGAATCGATTGCGTTCAGAAGATATTTGCGGTTCAGCGTGTGGTACTGGTTCGGCGCTTCCGCGAGCCCCCAGAAAAATTTTGTCGACACCACATAGCTCACGCGCGGCCACGCCAATTCTTTGAGCGCCTGCCCCATGATTTCTTCGGATTGGCCGCCGGCATACACCTCGGCGTTGTCGAAGAAGTTGACTCCCGCGTCGCGTGCGGCCGCCAGCGATTCACGTGCAGCGCGGCTGTCGACCTGATTGCCGTAGGTGACCCACGAGCCGATGGACAGTTCGCTGACTTGCAGGCCGGAGCGGCCCAGACGTCGATAATTCATGCATTCCTCCTTGTTGGTGATGCCACCGGAATCCCGCTGAAAACGTCCAGTTTAAAGAGATAAGCTGCAATATGCTTTTTACCGATGGAGTTCACACGGTTCATGCACAATAGCAGCGTTGGCCGCAGTGCAGCATTCGGCCGAACGGCCTATACCGTTCGGCCGACTTCACGCCGCCCGCGGCCCGTGGTCTCATTGCTCACTAACTGCATGGAGGTTCTGGATGTCTTCACTGAACACAAATCTGAATGGCAAAGTCGCGGTGGTGACCGGCGCGGCAAGCGGCATCGGCAAGCAGATTGCGCTGACCTTATCCGCAGCGGGCGCGGCCGTCGCGATCGCCGACCTGAACCAGGACGGGGCGAATGCCGTCGCTGAAGAAATCAAAAAGGGCGGTGGCAAGGCAATCGGTGTGGCGATGGACGTCACGAATGAAGACGCCGTCAACCAGGGTATCGACAAGGTCGCCGCGGAACTCGGCTCGGTCGATATTCTCATTTCCAACGCCGGCATTCAGATCGTCAATCCGATCGAAAACTATTCGTTTTCAGACTGGAAGAAGATGCAGGCGATCCACGTGGACGGCGCCTTCCTGACCACCAAGGCAGCGCTCAAGCATATGTACAAGGACGATCGCGGCGGCATCGTGATCTACATGGGTTCGGTCCACTCGCATGAAGCGTCGCCGCTCAAGTCGGCTTATGTGACGGCAAAGCATGCATTGCTGGGCCTCTCGCGTGTGCTCGCGAAGGAAGGCGCAAAGCACAACGTGCGCTCGCATGTGGTGTGTCCCGGTTTCGTCCGTACGCCGCTCGTCGACAAGCAGATTCCGGAGCAGGCCAAGGAACTGGGCATCAGCGAAGAAGAGGTGGTGAAGCGTGTCATGCTGGGCGGTACGGTCGACGGCATCTTCACCACGGTGGAAGACGTCGCGCAGACCGTGTTGTTCCTGTCGACCTTCCCGACGGCGGCGCTGACCGGGCAGTCCTTTATTGTGAGTCACGGCTGGTATATGCAATAAGGAGGCACCCATGGCGCAACGCAATCTCAAGCGGGCGCGCGTCGCCGCGCCCGGCGACGGGGAAGGCGAGGGCGCCGGTCCGGCGCCCGCTGAGCACCTGGGCCGGCACGTCCATCTGCCTGACTACGAAACCGTTGCGCTGATGCTGCAAGGCGGCGGTGCGTTGGGTGCCTACCAGGCCGGTGTCTTCCAGGGGCTTCACGAAGCCGGCATCGAGCCGAACTGGCTGGCCGGCATTTCGATCGGCGCGTTGAACACCGCCATCATTGCGGGCAATCCGCCGGAGAAGCGCGTCGAGCGGTTGTTGAAATTCTGGGAGACGATCTGCCAGCCGGCTTTCGGCCCGCCGTTGCCGGCGTTTATCGAGCACGCGCTTTTCAACTCCAGCGAAGCCGTGCGCAAAGCGTTCACGGCAACGCAGGCAATGGGTGCCATCGTCGAGGGGCAGAAGGGCTTTTTCGTGCCCCGCTTCCCGCCGCCGTTGCCCACGGTGTCCGGGCCGCCGCAACAGGCCAGTTACTACGACACCACGCCGCTAAAAGCCACGCTCGAAGCGCTTTGCGATTTCGACCGGATCAATTCGCGCGAAATGCGCGTTTCGGTGGGGGCGGTCAATTGCGGCTCGGGGAATTTCGCGTACTTCGACAACACGCACACCACACTGAGGCCCGAGCACTTCATGGCCTCCGGTGCGCTGCCGCCAGGGTTCGCGGCGGTCGAGATCGACGGCCAGTTTTACTGGGACGGCGGTTTGATGTCGAACACGCCGCTCTATGAGGTGATCCAGTCCACACCGCGCCGTGACACGCTCGCGTTTCAGGTCGATCTCTGGAGTGCGATCGGACCAGTGCCGGACAACATCACCGATGTCCAGGGGCGCATGAAGGACATCCAGTATTCGAGCCGCACACGTCTCGTGACCGACATGCTGCAACGGTCGCAGCGTTTCCGGCACGTGTTGCGCGAGGTGCTGGAACGCGTGCCGTCGGACCAGCGTGACGATCCGTGGTGCAAACTCGCGGAAGATCTGTCGTGTTCGAAGCGCTACAACGTGATTCACCTCATCTACCGCGAGAAGGAATACGAGGGGCACTACAAGGACTTTCAGTTCGGCCTGTCGACGATGCGTGAACATTGGCAAAGCGGTCTGGAGGACATTCGTCGTTCGCTCGCGCAACCGGATTGGCTCGACATGCCGAATAACGACGCAGGATTTGTCACGCACGATATCCATCGGGATTCGCGCTGAAGGGCCGCGGGTCCAGGCGGCGCGCAATAGAGGTGGATCTCTGTCGTCGCGGCGATTCATGACGCATCGCAAACGTCTCGGCTCACGTCGCAAGTAACAGGCAATCAGGCACAAAAAAACGGCGCCCCGAAAGGGCGCCGTTTCCACAAGCAAATTCAAGCAGAGCGCGTGCAATGAATGCCCGCGCGTCTCGATGCTTTACTTCAACACTTGAGCGATCGCGCTGGCCACCGCGTCGAGGTTGCGCGTATTCAGCGCAGCCACGCAGATGCGACCCGTGCTCACGGCATAGATGCCGAACTCTTCACGCAGACGGTCCACTTGCGGCGCCGTCAGACCCGAGTACGAGAACATGCCGCGTTGCGCGTTCACGAAGCTGAAGTCACGGTCCACGCCGCTAGCCTTCAGGCGTTCGACCAGACCGTTGCGCATTGCGCGGATACGGTCGCGCATTTCGGCCAGTTCCGTTTCCCACGTGGCGCGCAGTTCCGGCGACGCGAGCACGGCTGCGACCACCGAGCCGCCGTGCGTCGGCGGGTTCGAGTAGTTCGTGCGGATCACGCGCTTCAGTTGCGACAGCACGCGAGCGGCTTCTTCCTTGCTTGCCGTGATGATCGACAGGGCGCCGACGCGCTCGCCATACAGCGAGAACGACTTCGAGAATGACGATGACACGAACACGTTCAGTTCCGACGCGGCGAACAGACGCACGGCTGCAGCGTCCGCTTCGATGTTGTCGCCGAAACCCTGGTAGGCGATGTCCAGGAACGGCACCAGATCGCGCGCCTTGACGACTTCGACAACCTGCTTCCATTGCTCGACGCTCAGGTCCACGCCGGTCGGGTTGTGGCAGCACGCGTGCAGCACGACGACGGTGCCCGCGGCGTAGCTGTTCAGCGCGCTCAACATGGCGTCGAAATTCACGCCGTGGGTATGCGCGTCGTAGTACGGGTACGACACGACTTCGAAGCCTGCGCCTTCGAACAGCGCGCGATGGTTTTCCCAGCTCGGGTCGCTGATCGCGACCTTGGCGTTCGGGTTCAGACGCTTCAGGAAGTCCGCGCCGATCTTCAGCGCGCCCGTGCCGCCCAATGCTTGCGCCGTCACGACACGGCCCGCTGCGATCAGCGGCGAGTCGTTGCCGAGCAGCAGTTTCTGCACGGCGGCATCGTAAGCGGCAATACCTTCGATCGGCAGATACCCGCGCGGCAGCGCGGCGTCGACGCGGGCCTTTTCAGCGTCGCGCACCGCGCGCAACAGCGGAATCTTGCCTTCTTCGTTGAAGTACACGCCGACGCCAAGGTTGACCTTGGTCGTGCGCGTATCGGCGTTGAAGGCTTCGTTCAGGCCCAGAATCGGGTCGCGGGGAGCAAGTTCGACGGCGGAGAACAGAGACATGATGGGTGGGCAGCAGTAGTGAAAAGAGGACGGCTTCGATCGCGGAAGGCCGGGCCAGCAGTAGCGTCCGGCGCAGGGCACAGACAGACTGCGGACGACGGCGAGCGAGTGCAGCTTCGCATTGTAACGAATTCGCGACCATTTTTTGGCCGACACGGCCGGACGGATGGAATTTTTTGCTTGAAAAACAGGCACTCCGGCGCCAATTGAAAAGAGCGGCGAGGTCCGCAACGCCGTCTGGAGAGACCGGAAAACGGGCCCGCAACCGAGCAGCGACGGGGCGTCACGGCCACCTGGCCGCGATGAGCGAATGCCCTGCGACCGCGCCAAAGGGCCAAAACATCGCGCCCGGCCAGACTCGCGCGAACCCTTGAAAAGCCTACGCAGACCCGCTCGATCCTCGATTCCCGCAACCCGTTAGAATAGTTCTTTGCCCCAAGGCCAGGCGCCGCCCCACATGTCCGAACAACATCTGACTGAAGCCGAAGATACGCTCGACGAATCCAAATTCGTCAGGTTCGAAGGCTCGCCGTTTCAGCTGTACCAGCCGTATCCGCCCGCCGGCGACCAGCCCACGGCGATCGACACGCTCGTGGAAGGCGTCGAAGACGGACTCGCATTCCAGACGCTGCTCGGCGTAACCGGCTCCGGCAAAACCTTTACCATGGCCAACACGATCGCGCGGCTCGGCCGCCCGGCCATCGTGTTCGCGCCGAACAAGACGCTTGCCGCGCAGCTTTATTCGGAGTTTCGCGAGTTCTTCCCGCGCAATGCGGTCGAGTACTTCGTCTCGTACTACGACTACTATCAGCCGGAAGCGTACGTGCCGCAGCGCGACCTGTTCATCGAGAAGGACTCGTCGATCAACGAGCATATCGAGCAGATGCGGCTATCGGCCACCAAGAGCCTGATGGAGCGGCGCGACGTGGTGATCGTGGCGACGGTGTCGGCGATCTACGGTATCGGCAATCCGTCCGAATACCACAAGATGATTCTGACGCTGCGCACCGGCGACAAGCTCGGCCAGCGCGACATCATCGCGCGGCTGATCGCCATGCAGTACAACCGCAACGAAGCCGACTTCCAGCGCGGCTCGTTTCGCGTGCGCGGCGACACGATCGATATTTTCCCGGCCGAGCATGCCGAAATGGCGGTGCGCATCGAGTTGTTCGACGACGAAATCGAAACGCTGCAACTGTTCGATCCGCTGACAGGCCGCGTGCGTCAGAAGATTCCGCGCTTTACGGTGTATCCGTCGTCGCACTATGTGACGCCGCGCGATACCGTGGTGCGCGCGGTCGAAACGATCAAGAACGAACTGCGTGAGCGGCTCGAATTCTTCTACAGCGGCGGCAAGCTGGTTGAAGCGCAGCGGCTCGAGCAGCGCACGCGCTTCGACCTGGAAATGCTGCAGGAACTCGGCTTCTGCAAGGGCATCGAGAACTACTCGCGGCATTTCTCGGGCGCGGCGCCGGGCGAACCCCCGCCCACGCTGGTCGATTACCTGCCGTCAGACGCGATCATGATGCTTGACGAATCGCATGTGCTGATCGGGCAGTTGAACGGCATGTACAACGGCGACCGGGCACGTAAAGAGAATCTGGTCGACTACGGTTTCCGCCTGCCGTCGGCGCTCGATAACCGGCCGCTTAAATTCAACGAGTTCGAGCGCAAGATGCGTCAGGTGGTGTTCGTCTCGGCCACGCCGGCGGACTACGAGCAGAAAACGGCCGGGCAGGTGGCGGAGCAGCTGGTGCGCCCCACGGGTCTCGTCGATCCGGAAATCGAGGTGCGGCCGGCGCGCAGCCAGGTCGACGACGTCCTCGGCGAGATCAACGAGCGCGTCAAAGTGGGCGACCGCGTGCTGGTAACGGTGCTGACCAAGCGCATGGCCGAGCAGTTGACCGAGTTTCTGGCCGACCATGGCGTCAAGGTGCGTTATCTGCATAGCGACATCGATACGGTGGAGCGGGTTGAAATCATCCGCGATCTGCGGCTTGGCACCTTCGACGTGCTGGTCGGGATCAACCTGTTGCGCGAAGGGCTGGATATCCCGGAAGTGTCGCTGGTCGCCATTCTCGACGCGGACAAGGAAGGCTTCCTGCGTGCCGAGCGCTCGCTGATCCAGACCATCGGCCGGGCGGCGCGTAATGTGAACGGCAAGGCGATTCTCTACGCCGACAGGATCACCGACTCGATGCGCCGCGCCATCGACGAAACCGAGCGGCGGCGCAACAAGCAGATCGCCTTCAATCTCGAAAACGGCATTACGCCGCGCGGCGTGGTCAAGCGCATTCGCGACATTATCGACGGTGTGTACAACGTCGACGACGCCCGCGCCGAACTGAAGGAACAGCAGACGCGCGCGAAATTCGAGGACATGTCCGAGAAGCAGCTTGCCAAGGAGCTCAAGCGCCTCGAAAAGCAGATGATGGAGCACGCCAAGAACCTCGAGTTCGAAAAGGCCGCGCAAACGCGCGACCAGCTCGCCTTGCTGCGCCAGCGCGTATTCGGCGCGAACGTCGGCGATCACGTGTCCGGCGTCGAATAATGCGTCCTTCCGTCGCAGGGCGCGGCGCCGCGTCGCGCCCTGTCGACCGCTGCCCGGCACGCGCCCGGCAGCGCGCCTCGTCATCATCGCGCACTTCCTTAAAAGCACCTTAAGACCCTGCTGGCATAGGGCTTTGCGTGCGTTCTGAATTGTTCTCCCTCGCGATCGATGATAAACTCAACCAATATTGAGAATGGTTCGCATTAACGTTCGTATAGCGCTTAGGCTCCGATCGGCCGTGGATATCAAGGCCTGGGGCTGCTGCATCAAAGCCTGCGCAACGCACTGTTCCAATGGGTTCGATTCGAGTCTGATAAAAAAACAAGGAGTTTCAATGCGGATTTCTTCATTTGTGCGTGGTGGCGCAGCAGCGGTGGCCGCGGTCGCGGCGTTGTCGGCAACGGCAGCGGAGTACCCGATCGGCAAGCAGCAGATTCAGGGCGGCATGGAAATCGGCGCGGTCTATCTGCAGCCGATCACGATGGAACCCGAAGGCATGATGCGCAAGGCCTCGGACTCGGACATCCACCTCGAGGCCGACATTCACGCGGTCAAGAACAATCCGACCGGTTTCGCCGAAGGCGACTGGATGCCGTATCTGCAAGTGCGTTATGAGCTGACGAAAGCCGGTTCGAACCAGACGCAAAAGGGCGACATGATGGCGATGGTCGCCAACGACGGCCCGCACTACGGCGATAACGTCAAGCTGCAAGGCCCAGGCAAGTATCACCTGAAGATGATCGTCGAAGCGCCGATGCAAACGGGCCATATGGCTTTCGGCCGCCACGTCGACAAGGAAACCGGTGTAGGCCCGTGGTTCAAGCCGATCACGCTCGAATACGACTTCACCTTCGCCGGTATCGGCAAGAAGGGCGGCTACTGATCGCCGCGCATCGTCATGTGTGGCCGCGCTTTGCCGCGTGGCCGCGCGTGGGTGAATGGGATGAATGAATCCATGCAGCAGGCGGCGTGTCGTTGATGAACCCGCACTGCGCCACGTTTTCCGGAAAGGCTGATGAGAATTAACCGAAAGATCGCAACCTTCGCCACCACGCTTTTACTGGCGTGCGCAGCGCACGCAGCCGACCTGCCGACCTTCAAGCTGGAAATGAACGACGGCAAGTTGAATCCGGCACGCATCGAAGTGCCGGCGGGGCAGCGTATCAAGATCGAAGTGCGCAACACCGGCAAGGGCGCGGCTGAATTCGAAAGCGTTCAGTTGCGTAAGGAAAAGGTTTTGGCGCCCGGTGCGGATTCGTTCGTGGTGATCGCGCCGCTGGAACCGGGCGAGTACAAGTTTTTCGACGATTTTCATCAGCAGGCGCAGGGTGTCATCGTCGCGAAGTAATGGCCTCAGCTGCGAGCGCGGGCCGTCGGCGGTTCGTGTGTTCGCCAAGGCAGTAGAAGGGTAGAGGGAGAGCTTGGATGGGTCAGATTCTGTTCGTCGTATGGCGGGAAAGTGTCGAGGCGCTGCTGGTCGTCGGCATTCTGTATGCGTGGCTGAAAAATGGCGACGACGATGCGCGCCGCGGCTTGCCGTACCTGTGGGGCGGCGTCGCAGCCGGATTGATCGCGGCGGTGGCGCTCGGCGCGGCGCTGGTCGGTTTCACCGAGGTGCTTTCCGGTGACGCGCAGGATTATTTCCAGACGGCGATGGTGCTGATCGCCTGCGTGCTGATCGTGCAAATGGTGCTGTGGATGAAGCAGCATGGCCGCTCGCTCAAGCGAGACATGGAGCAGTCGCTGCAAAAGAGCCAGCGCGATTCGAACTGGTGGGGCGTCGCGTTGCTGGTGGCGTTGGCGATCGCGCGCGAAGGCAGCGAAACGGTGATCTTCCTGTACGGTCTCGGTTTCGGCCAGTCCGGTCACGTGGACGGCAGCCAGATGCTCGCCGTCGTGATCGGCCTCGCGCTCGCGTTCCTGACCTTCTACGTGTTGCAGCTGGGCGGCAAGTTCTTCTCGTGGCGGCTGTTTTTCCGCGTCACTGAAATCATGCTGCTGTTCCTCGGCGCAGGCCTGTTCCAGACCGGCGTGGACAAGCTGATCGACAAGGAAATCCTGCCGACACTCGTCGATCAGATGTGGAATTCGTCGGCGATTCTGGACGACTCGGGCACCTTCGGTTCGCTGGTCGCCACGCTCACCGGCTATCGCGCGCATCCGGCAATGATGAATCTGCTGGCGTACGCGGTGTACTGGGCGGTGGTGTATCTGCTGTTGCGCCGTGCAAACCGCAAGCCGGTACAACAAGCCGCCGGGCGCGCGGCATGAGCACCGTGATGACCCGCCCGGGCCGCCTCGCGGCGGCCGGGCAGTGGATGCAGCGCCACGGCGCAGCGATTCGCGGCATTCAGTGGGTCGTGGTGGCGGTCTACGCGTTTCTGATTCTGGTGCCGACGGTGATGCCGCTGCCGGACGACACGGCGCACTTGTGGAATAACCTCACGCTGGCGGCGCAGTTCGTCTTCTGGGGAATCTGGTGGCCGTTCGTGTTGCTTTCGATGGTCATGCTCGGCCGTGTCTGGTGCGGCGTGCTGTGCCCCGAAGGCGCGCTCGCCGAATTCGCCAGCAAATACGGGCGAGGCTGGGCGATTCCACACTGGATGCGCTGGGGCGGCTGGCCGTTCGTCGCATTCGGCATCACCACCATCTACGGTCAGATGGTGAGCGTCTACCAGTATCCGAAGGCCGTGCTGCTGGTGTTGGGCGGTTCGACCTTCGCGGCGATGATCATCGGCTTGCTCTACGGGCGCGAGAAACGTGTCTGGTGCAAGTATCTGTGCCCCGTCAACGGGGTCTTTTCGCTTCTGGCGCGGCTCGCGCCGTTTCACTACAAAGTCGATGAAGACGCCTGGCGCCGTTCCTACAAGAACGGCGAGCATGGGCATCGCGTGATTCCGATCAATTGCGCGCCGCTCGTGCCGTTGCGCAATATGAAGGGCGCGTCGGCCTGCCATATGTGCGGCCGTTGCAGCGGGCATCGCGACGCGATTGCGTTGACGTGGCGCGCGCCGTCCTCGGAAGTGGTTCAGTTGGGCGACAAGCAGGCGAACCCGTGGGACACCGCGTTGATCCTGTACGGTCTGCTCGGCATTGCGATCGGCGCGTTCCACTGGACCGCGTCGCGCTGGTTCGTCGATCTGAAGATGTTCTTCGCGACCTGGCTGGTCGATCACGACATTACGTGGCCGCTCGACACCAATGCGCCGTGGTTCCTGTTCACGCATTACCCCGAGCAGAACGATGTGTTTTCATGGCTCGACGGCACGATGGTGATCGGCTACATCCTCGCCACGGCGCTTGTGTACGGCACCGCGCTGCTGATGCTGCTGATGGGCGCGACGCGCATGCTGGGGCGCTTCAATGCCGTGCGTTTGCATCATCTGACGCAAGGGCTGATTCCGATTGGCGGCGCGGGCGTGTTCCTCGGTCTGTCCGCTACCACGCTGTCGCTGTTGCGCGCGGAACATGTGTCGTTGTGGTGGGCGTCGGATATGCGCATCGCGATACTGGCGATTGCCAATCTGTGGAGCGCATGGCTGGCCTGGCTCGTTACCCGCCGCTACAGCGAACGCTTCGTTCAGCGCGGCCTCGCGATGATGTGGTTCGTCGCGGCGCTGGCCGTGGTCGATAGCGCATGGTGGTTGATGTTCTGGGGCTGGGCTTCGAAGTGAGGCTGAGGTAACGCCGAAGCAAGCCCGAAATAACTCAATACCCGGCGCCGCGACTGGATGCATCTGATGCACCGTTGAGCGCCGTGCCAACAGAAAAGCCGTGGAGATGGCATCATCCCACGGCTTTCTTCATTGTCTGCATGATCGGCACACGCCGTTGCGCGTCGCCGCATCGAGTGAGGACCAAAAAAGCGGCCTGGCTGGCTGCGACGGCTGGCTTGGTGTCTGCACGAAGGGGTCTAGTTCTCACGTGCAAGCCGTCGTGGCTGGCTAATGCCTAACACCTCTCTGGGAGGTGGTCCCCACAATACCCGGTAGTTACAACTGTTCGTCCTTACTTCGTCAGAATCAACTTGCCCAGGCGCGTTGCGCGCAACTGGTAGGTCTCGCCGTTGTGCACGATGCTGACGTGGCTATGTCCTTGCAGCAGCGCGTCGCTGCGTACGATCCGCTCCGACGTCTCGCCCGATGCATTGGCGCGATCCGCGCCAGGCTTCTGGCTGGTCGCCGCCGCCGTGGAGGCTTTCGGACGGCTGGTCAGCGCGGCCGCGGGGCGGCGCAAGCTGAGTGTCGAAGGGCGCGCAGTATCGGTCATTGGTTTTTAGCTGTTGGTCGATTCGATGGATTAATTCTAAATGATAACTATTCCTATTTACAAGTTAAGGAAGTTGATCGAATTTTCGTTTCGATAGTCGAGCGACCAAGGCGGCGATAAAACGGAGAAATCTGGCCAAGGCCGCCGCTTCGATCAGCGGCCTTGCAATCGATGTCGAGCGGGGCGGGAAGGGCGCCCGCGAATTTCAATGCAGCGAGCCGGGTTCCTGCTTGGCCTGCACATACTGACGGATGAGCCGTACCGTATCGATATCATTCTCGCGATACGCCGACTTCACGATCTCCTGCGTTTGATGCGCGTCGGGGTCCGTCGATTCGGGCAACGTGGTCGCGTACTCGAAGCGCAGAAACAGCTGCAGTTCGTCCGGTTGCTCGATGGTCATGGTGAGCGAGCCGCCGACGTAGTCCGCCGTCGGCAGAATGTCGTAGCGCACGCTCTGGCTTTGGTCCAGCGTGACGCGGTCGCGTACGGTCGCCTGGCCGTAGTGCAGCTCCCGCTCGAGCACGTTGCCGTCGCGCGAGAGAATCGTGCAGCTGTCGAGCCCCATCACGAACAGTTGCGGCTGTTCGGCGCGCAGCACGAGCCCCTCCCACAACTGCTCGCGGGTCATCGACTCGACAAACGGATTCAACGGGTCGTTGATCTGGATAAGGTGTTCGAAATTCAAAACGACGGCTTCCTATGAAAGCGTTAAGCGACGGCGAGCCCTGAACGGATCGTGATCGAGTGCGTAAGGATCTTGTGGACGGGGCACTGATTGGCAATTTGCAAGAGCCGTTCCCGCTGCTCGTCAGACAGATCGCCTTCGAGCACGATTTTGCGGTCGATGGTCGTGCCCGCGTCGCCGGTTTCGAGCGAGAGCGTCACGCGTACGTCGGCGAGCGGCCATTCCTTGCGCTGAGCGTACATTTTCAGCGTGATCGACGTGCACGCGCCGAGGCTCGATAGCAGCAACGAAACGGGTGTCGGCCCGCGATCACCGCCGCCGAGCGACTCGGGCTCGTCGGCAAGCCATGTGTGCTTGCCGTCGTCGAAAAGGACCTGGAAATTCGTCGAACCGATGTGGGCGGTGACGGTGGGCTCTGCCATGCGCGCTCCTGAACAGGGACGGAAATCGCCGCGCTCCACCGCCCGTTATGACGCAACGGCGTGGCGCGCGGCCTGAATCGCTATTGTGAACGAATTTACCGGCCTTCGCGCCTTGGGTTGCGGCGCGGGCGACGCGTGCTTCGCGCGCCCGGGACTCAATGCGTGATCGCACCCATGCGCCCGGCCTGGTAATCGACGACGGCCTGGCGGATCTCGTCTTCCGTGTTCATCACGAACGGGCCATAGCGCACCACCGGCTCCTTAAGCGGCACGCCGCCGAGCAGCAGCACGTCGAGCGGCTCCGCGCCGGCCGTGAGCGTCACGGAGTCACCGTCGTTCTGAAACACGACCATTTTCTGCGCACCGATTTCCTGACGCGCTTCGCCTTCGCCGTAGAACCCGTTGCCCGACAGGCTATACGCAAACACGCGATAGTCGGCGGGCACCGGCTGCCGGATCGTCGCGCCCGGTTGCAGCGAGAAATGCTGATACAGAATCGGCGTGCGCGTTTCGATCGCGGCCTTGACGCCGAGCGCTTCGCCGGCGATCACCTTGACGCGTACCTTGCCATCCGCGGACGTTGCCACAGGAATGCTCGACGATGGCATTTCCTGATAGCGCGGCGCGATCATCTTGTCGCGCCGCGGCAAATTCACCCACAACTGCAAGCCGTGCACGCGCCCGCCTGTGCGGACGAACGACGGGTCCGGCATCTCGCTATGCACGACCCCCGCGCCCGCGGTCATCCATTGCACGTCGCCGGCGTGCAGGGTGCCGGAATGGCCGGCCGAGTCCTTGTGACCGAACTGGCCCTCCAGCACATAAGTGACCGTTTCGAAGCCGCGATGCGGATGGTCGGGCGCGCCTTTGGCTTCGCCCGGCGCGTAGTCGATCGGGCCCATTTCGTCGAGCAGCAGGAACGGATCGAAGTCCATCAGCATGCGGGTCGGAAACGGGCGATGGACGATAAAGCCGCCACCCTCGGTCGTGCGAACGGCGGGAAACGTGCGTTCGATCGTGCGGGTCGTGCTCATCAAAGTCACCTCAAAAAATGGGGAATAGCGTTATTTTTGAAACATGGAGCTATTATAGGGACCGTTTTCCGGGGTGCCAGCCGCCCTCGCGCAATGGATTGTTCTATTACTGGAACGATGAGATGAAGATCGATTCACACAATCTGAATGACCTGATGTATTTCTCGCAGGTCGTCGAACATGGCGGTTTTTCCGCCGCCGAACGCGTGCTCGGCATCTCCAAGTCGCGGCTGTCGCGCCGGCTGACCGAGCTCGAAGCGTCGCTCGGCGTGCGCCTGCTGCAGCGATCCACGCGCAAGCTGGCGCTGACCGAAGCGGGACAACTGTTCTATCAGCATTGTCAGGCGATGCTGAGCGAGGCGCAGGCGGCCGTCAACGTCGTTCAGCAACTGCGCTCATCGCCGCGCGGCACAGTGCGCGTCAGCGTCCCGGTCACGATTTCGCAGACGATTCTGTCGCAGATCCTGCCTGAGTTCATGCATCGCTATCCGGAAGTGCGTGTGGTCATGCGCGTGACGAACCGCGTGATCGATCTGTTCGAGGATTCGATCGACGTCGCGCTGCGGGTGCGCTCCGATCCGCCGGAGAACGCCAACATCGTAGTGCGGCCGCTGTGGCGCACGCAGCAGATGCTGGTCGGCGCGCCGAGCCTGTTGCAACAGAATGCGCCGCCGTTGCTGCCGGCCGATCTGAATCGCTTCGAAACGCTCGACGTGCCGACCGGCGATGGACGCCACGTCTACAACCTGATCGCGCCCGACGGCACGCGGCACGCGCACGAACACGAGCCGCGCCTCGTCACCGCGGATCTGATGACGATTCGCGAAGCGGTGCTCGGTGGTGTCGGTATCGCCGCGTTGCCGGAGATGATGTATGGCGCCGCGTTGCGAGCGGGGCAATTGTCGCCGGTCATGCCGGGTTGGACCTTCCCGACGCCGCAGTTGTACGCCGTATTCGTGTCGCGGCAGGGGATGGTGCCGGCGGTGCGTGCGTTTGTCGATTATCTGGTCGAGATGCTCGATCCCGACGACGGCAAGCACATCATGGGCGAGTGTCCCGCGCGCGAGGAAAAAGCCGCTGCAGCGCTGTCTTCGTTCGCGATTTCCCCATAGCACTTCTCACACGCGACAACATCGCTTTTAGCATTTAAGCGCGGCCTGTCATGAGTACTTTCAATGGCCGTTTGCTTGAATGCGCGCGCTCCCGGGCCTATAGTGAAATCCCTTCGCTAAGGAGTCTCTTATGCGAAAACTCATGGCCGCTATCATAGCGGGCCTGATAGGGCTGACCGCGCTGTCCGTGTCGATCACGGCTGTCGCATGCGGTGATTCAGGTAGCTATCAATCTTCGACCGATGGCAAATGATCCCGCCGCCCGAAGGCGCCGAGTGCGCACAAAAAAAGGCCTTCATCTGGCGATGAAGGCCTTTTACTTTTCGGCCCTTTTTTAAAGGGCTTTTATCGCATTACTTCGCTTTCGGTTGGGTCACGAAGCCGATCTTGGTCAGGCCGCCGGCCTGTGCCGCCGACATCACTTCCGCCACTTTTTCGTACGGAACCTTGCGGTCCGCATCGAGATGCAACTCGGGTTGCGGGTTCGCTTGCGCGGCCTCTGCAATTTTCGCGCGCAGTGCGGTGTCGTCGACCTTTTTGTCGTCCCACATGACGTTGCCGTCGGCGTCGACCGCGACGGTCACCTGTGCAGGCTTGGTGTCTTCCTTCTGGCTGCTTGCATGCGGCAGATCGATCTTGACCGCGTGACGAATCACCGGAATCGTCACCATGAAGACGATCAGGAGAACCAACATCACGTCGACGAGCGGCGTCATGTTGATTTCGTTCATCAGGCCGTCGTCATCGTCGGCGGCGAAGGGGCTCATTGCCATTGGATTGCCTCGCTGATCAGTTCGTGCGCGTGGCGAGCCGCAGGCCGTCGCCGCGCTTGGACGACGACAGTCGCGCGCCCGTCACGAAGAATGCGTGCAGACCGTGCGCAAAGCGGCTCAGTTTGGCCACCACCGCCTTGTTGGCGCGCGTCAGTGCGTTGTAGCCGAGCACCGCCGGAATCGCGACGAAAAGGCCGAACGCGGTCATGATCAACGCTTCGCCAACCGGGCCGGCGACCTGATCGATCGACGACTGGCCACTCGCGCCAATCGCCAGCAGCGCGTGATAGATGCCCCACACCGTGCCGAACAGACCGACGAACGGCGCCGTGCTGCCGATCGACGCGAGAATCGCGAGACCGCTCTGCATGCGGGCGACGCTTTCGTCCATCGTGTCCTTCAGGCAGCGCGTGATCCAATCCGACACGTCCATGCGGTCGTGCAGATGCGGCTGTGTCTGATGATGGTGATCGGCCGCTTCCTGACCCGACAGCGCCAGTGCGAGGAACGGATTGTCCTGCGGGGTCGACGAACCGGCGCCGAGTTTCTTGACGCCGTCGGCGAGATCGTCCGAGTGCCAGAACGCCTGTTCGGCGTTCTTCGTGAGGCGCTTCAGGCGCATCACATTCCAGCCCTTGATCACGATCACGCTCCACGACATGACCGACATGATCAGCAGCGCGAGCGCGATGCCGCGCGTCACGAAATCCCCTTGCGCCCAGACGTGCGCCAGTCCGTAGTTTTGCATTGCAATTCCTTTTTTTGAAATCTGCTTCAGTCGCTCAGACTGAAGTTGTAAGGCCGGGTGTAAGCGGCTCGAATTGGCTGGCCGTTCTCGAGAAATGGCTTGCAGGTAGTCGCGTGCACGGCGGCGAGCGCAGCGTCGTCAAGACGGCTGAAGCCGCTGCTCTGTTGTAGCTGGATGTCTTCCAGCTTGCCCGTCAGGCCGACCACGAACCGCACGGTGGCGGTGCCGGTTTCACCACGCCGCCTGGATAGCGGTGGGTAATCAGGCTTCACCAGTTCGCAATCAAGGTGCGAGACGTTCTTGGGCGCGCTGACCTCCATCGTCTGATGGCTAACGGCCGGCGCGGCAGGAGCGGGCGGGGCGGCAGGTGCGGCCGGCGCGGGCGGCGCGGGAGCGGGTGCGGCGACGGGCGTCGGCGAGGGCGCGGCGGCCACCGGTAAAGGCGTTGGTGTCGGCTTGGGCGTTGGAGCCGGCTTCGGCTGAACTTTCGGCTTGGTGTGAACCGGCGGCGTCGGCGTGGGCGGCGGCGGTGCAATCGACTGTATCGCGACGGGCGTGGCAACCGGCGCCGGCGGCAGCAACTGCGCGGTCATCACGCGCGATTCGAGGACCGGTTGCACAGGGTCGTGCCGCAAGGTCATCACCACGGCCAGCAACGCGACGTGAATCGCTGCAACCAGTGCGGTCGCTGTCAGGACGCGTGAGTTCGGTCGGGTGGACGAAGCCGGCGTGGCGCCGGCCGAAACGGTATGCGAGGCCGGCATATCAGCGTGGCGGCGCGCAGTGCACGCAGCGCGTCAGACAAGACGTCGTCATGTTCGAAAAATCAGCAGCGAAATGAACAAAGTAGTCACGAAACCAATCAGCAATTCCATCTCGAGCTCCTGTGAGGGGTGAGCGGGTAGCTGGCTGGTACGAATACTGGCTTGCTGACGGCAGTGGGATAACGCTTGAACAGCGAAGAACGGCGGTGGGCGGCAGGCACCCGAAGCGCGGCGTCAGCCGCGCCTTGATACTCGGTCTCAGGCGGCCTTGCGTTCGTAGAACGTCAGCGGGACAGCCTGGGGATTATGCTCGAAACCACAGCGGCTCGCGCATACGCCGCTCTGCATCATGACGTCGCGGACGGACTCCGCGCATTTTCCACAGCAGGAAGCGACGCCGAGCTCGAACTGCAACTCGTCGAACGAATCGACGCCTTCCGCGATCGAGGCACGGATCTTTCGGTCAGAAACGGACTTGCAGACACAGACAATCATGGCAGGCGTCATAGCTAACGTTAATGCGAATTATTATCATTATGTTTGAGCCGTTTGGCAAGCGTCCTGGCCAATTTTTTGTAACAAAACCAGACTCTTAGAAGGGTTTCGTCTAATGGAGGAAGTCTGAAGGCCGGTGACCTGTGGGGCGAAAAGGCGGCCTCAAGGCGTCGCAAAGGCATCCAAAGGCATCCCAAAGGCGCTCCTGAGCCGCCGCTGCAAGCGTCCCCAAAAGGTGTCCCATATGGCGTTCCCAAAGCCATTGGAAAGGCGCGCGGGAGTTCGCAGCGCTCCTGTAAAAGCGCGTGTCGGCGCGGCAAAAAACCGCGTGGGTCAGGCGTTCAGGCGGCTTGGGAGTTCGGAGCTGCGGTGCGCCGCGAGGGAATCGACACCTGTTCGACCGTCGCGTCGATATGTAGCAGGCTGGCTGCCAGTTGCTGCTGATGCGAGCCGTCCCCGGTGGAATAAAAGCGGGGCAGAACAGCGCCCGCGCTTTCCGGCGCAGCGCGCAGGCCGTGTTGGTCCAGCACCCGTTCCAACTGGCGCGCAATCGCGACGCTCGTGTCGATCAACACCAGCCGGTCGCCGACGATGTCGCGAATCGCCGCGTCGAGGAACGGGTAGTGCGTGCAGCCGAGCACCAGCGTGTCCGCGCCCGCGTCGAGCATAGGCTGCAGGTAGCCGCGCAGCAGTTCGCGCAGTTCGGCGGAGCCGACGTCGCAGCGTTCCACGGCCTGCACCAGCCCATGGCCCGGTTGGCAAAGAAAGCGGCAATCGGCCGCGTAGCGTTCGAGCAGCGCCTGGAAGCGCGCGCTGCGCAGCGTCACCTGGGTGGCGAGCACGCCCGCGACGCGAGTTTTCGACTGCAATGCAGCGGGTTTGATACCGGGTTCGACGCCGACCAGCGGAATAGGCAGCTTCTCGCGAACCATCGCGATTGATTGCGCGGTTGCGGTGTTGCAGGCGACCACCAAGGCCTTCGCGCCTTGCTTGACCAGCCATTCGCCGATTGCGAGCGTGCGGTCGGCGATGAAATCGTCGTCGCGCTCGCCGTAGGGGGCGTAGAGCGAGTCGGCGGCGTACAGGATCGCCTCGTCAGGCAGTTGTGCGCGCACCGCCCGCAATACCGACAAGCCGCCGAGACCCGAATCGAAAATGCCGACCGGTGCGCGCGATCCGGCGCCAGACGTGAACATCTCTGTTGTCGTAGACGGTGATTCTGCGGGCATAGGCGAAGAGGATGCGTGCGGCACGGCGCTCAAGGAAAGCCTGGGAAGGTGCGCAAGTATAGCGCCCGCGCGGCGTGCCCTAGTGGGACTTGCCGTGCGGCGCCTCTCGGGGAGGAGTTCGTGCAGAACTCCCCATTAGAGACGCTGTTCGGCGCGCTTTCCGGAAGCACTTCGTCAGGACATCCCACGGGGACGTCATTCAGGGCGCCTCCCCAGAGCACTTCCGCCGGGCGTCCACCAAGCGCACCGCCGCCAGTACCCGCTCCGTTGCGAACGGGCCGACCCATGAACGGGGCGCGTGCGGGATGTGGGCGGCTGCGCCGTAGCGCGATCAGGACTCGACCGAGCCCATTGCGGATTGCTGATAGTTCTGGATCCCGACCTTGTCGATCAGGTCGATCTGGGTTTCGAGCCAGTCGATATGTTCTTCGGTGTCGTCGAGAATTTTCGTGAAGATTTCGCGCGAGATGAAATCACGAACCGATTCGCAATACACGATCGCTTCCTTGCAGGTGCTCTGTGAAATCTGTTCGAGCTTCAGATCGCATTCGAGGATCTCTTTCGTTTCCTCACCGATCAGCAGCTTGTGCAGGTCTTGCAGGTTCGGCAGACCGTCGAGCATGAAAATGCGTTCGATCAGCCAGTCGGCATGCTTCATTTCGCCGATCGATTCGTCGTATTCATGCTTGCCGAGTTTCTCGAGGCCCCAGTGCTTATACATCCGCGCGTGCAGAAAGTACTGGTTGATCGCAGTCAGTTCGTTCTTCAGTTGCGAGTTCAGGTACTCGATAACTTTCTTGTCGCCTTGCATGGTATTTCCTTTGTGGGACTTTGAATTTTCAACAACAATAAACGCCATACCTGAAAAAGCCAAGGGAACAGACATATCTTTTGACATTGTTTCAGGCGTCGCGTGTCGCGTTGCGCGCGGCAACAAAAAAGCCGGGACCGCAGTCCCGGCTCTTCGACATACGTGACAGGCGTTAGCGGCGAATCAAACCGTCGCGACCGGAATCTTGCCGATTTTGGCTTGCCATTCCTTCGGGCCGGTCTGGTGCACGGAGGTGCCGTTCGAATCGACGGCCACCGTGACCGGCATATCCTGCACGTCGAACTCGTAGATCGCTTCCATGCCGAGGTCTTCGAACGCGAGCACCTTCGCGCTGCGAATCGCCTTGGACACGAGGTACGCTGCGCCGCCCACGGCCATCAGGTAAGCGGCCTTGTGCTTCTTGATCGCTTCGATCGCGACCGGGCCGCGCTCGGCTTTGCCGATCATCGAAATCAGGCCGGTTTGCGCCAGCATCGTCTCGGTGAACTTGTCCATGCGCGTTGCCGTGGTCGGGCCTGCGGGGCCGACGGCTTCATCGCGCACCGGATCGACCGGGCCGACGTAGTAAATCACGCGGTTCGTGAAGTCGACGGGCAGCTTTTCGCCCTTAGCCAGCATGTCGGCAATGCGCTTGTGGGCGGCGTCGCGGCCCGTCAACATCTTGCCCGACAGGAGCAGCGTCTGGCCCGGCGTCCACGCGGCGACTTCTTCCGGCGTGAGCGTGTTCAGGTCGACGCGCTTGCTCTTCTCCGTGTCCGGCTGCCAATGCACGTTCGGCCATGCGTCGAGCGACGGCGCTTCGAGTTTGGCCGCGCCGGAGCCGTCCAGCGTGAAATGCGCGTGACGGGTGGCTGCGCAGTTCGGGATGATCGCGATCGGCTTGGACGCGGCGTGCGTCGGCGCGGCCATGATCTTCACGTCGAGCACGGTGGCGAGACCGCCGAGACCCTGTGCGCCGATACCGAGCGCGTTGACCTTCTCGTGCAGTTCCACGCGCAATTCTTCGATCCAGTCCTTCGGGCCGCGTGCGATCACGTCCTGAATGTCGATCGGATCCATCAGCGATTCCTTCGCCATCACCATCGCTTTCTCAGCGGTGCCGCCAATGCCGATGCCGAGCATGCCCGGCGGGCACCAGCCCGCGCCCATGGTCGGCACGGTCTTCAAAATCCAGTCGACGATCGAGTCCGACGGATTCAGCATCGCGAACTTCGACTTGTTTTCCGAGCCGCCGCCCTTGGCCGCGACCTGCACGTCGACCTTGTCGCCCGGCACGATCTCGTAGTGGATCACGGCCGGCGTGTTGTCTTTCGTGTTCTTGCGGCCGCCTTCGGGCGGGCTCACGATCGACGCGCGCAGCACGTTGTCCGGGTTCAGATAACCGCGGCGCACGCCTTCGTTGATCATGTCGGTGACGCCCATCGTCGCGCCGTCCCAACGCACGTCCATGCCGACCTTCACGAACACCGTGACGATGCCGGTGTCCTGGCAGATCGGGCGCTTGCCTTCGGCGCACATGCGGCTGTTGGTGAGAATCTGCGCAATGGCGTCTTTCGCCGCCGGGCTCTGTTCGAGCTCGTAGGCGCGGCCCAAGGCCTGGATGTAGTCGAGCGGATGGTAATAGCTGATGTACTGAAGCGAATCAGCAATGCTCTGAATCAGATCTTCCTGTTTGATGACGGTCATGGCTAGCTCAGTGGAGACAGGGGCGCTTGTTGTCGGACACGCCGGGCGGGGCGGATCAGTCGTGCGCCTTCAGGGGAGTGGAACCTTTAGCGGCACCCACGGCGTGCAGCACCGTGGGCTCTTCGAAATGCTTGGGATGCGTATGCGTGGTGAGGCGGTCGACCAGCGCCATCACGACTGCGGAGACGAGGAACGCCACGTGGATGATCACCTGCCACATGATCGTATGCGTCGAATTCTGGTCGGGGCTGATGAAGGTCTTCAGCAGATGGATCGACGAGATGCTGATCAGCGCCATCGACAATTTGACTTTGAGCACGCCCGCGTTCACATGGTCGAGCCATTCCGGTTCGTCCGGATGACCCTCCACGCCGAGGCGCGACACGAATGTTTCATACCCGCCGATGATCACCATGATCAGCAGGTTCGAGATCATGACCACGTCGATCAGGCCGAGCACGACCAGCATGATGTTGGTTTCGTCGAGCGTCAGGGATGCCGTGACGAGGTGCCAGACTTCCTTGAGGAAGAGGACGACGTAGACGGCTTGCGCGACGATCAGGCCCAGATAAAGCGGCACCTGCAGCCAGCGGCTCATGAAGATGATGGCGGGCAGCGGGCGCGTGGGGCGGCGCTGTTGGGCGGACTCGGTTCGCGGAGCGGACATGGGCAAGAGTCGGATGAGACGCAGGTGACGGAACACGGACCAAAATGCGCCGGGCCGGCAGGCGCAATACGCGATATGCACGCCAGTCAGGCAAGCAAACCCGGCAAGCAAACCCGGCAAGCAAACCCGGCATGGACGGCGCACACGGCGCGATGCACAGCCAGCCGAGGCCTTGGGAGCCTCGCGTCAGGCGCGCTATTGTAACGCGTCGGCTAAATTTGCTGCATCGCGGCGGGCAGTCCTCACGAGGCCACCGTCGGCAGTCGCTTGAGCTTCAGGCTCGCAAGCCCGATCCCCGTGACCACGCAGGCGAGCGCGATGCCGTGCGCGAAGCTGGGCCGCTCGCCCAGAAACAGGATGCCGTAAACCGCCGCCGCCACCGGCAGCACGGCGCTGAACACGCCCGCGAGACTGCCCGGGACATGGCGGATGCCCTTCATCCATAACCAGAACGAAAAGATGCTGGCGGACAGTCCGTACCACAACACCAGCATCCAGACGCTGAACGGCACTGCGCGAAAATCGAATTCGAGCCATGCGCCGGCGCCGAGCGGCAGCATCAGCAGCAGGCCGAAGAGATGCGTGTAGGCGCAGATGTCGACCGGCGCGAGCGTCTGCGTGAGGCGGCGCGACAGGATGATGTAGAGCGACTCGCAGCATACGGCGCCGAGGACCATCAGGTTGCCGGCGAGCGAGCTCTCGCCGGCCGCGTTGTGATCCACGTGCGCCAGATTGATGACCAGCACGCCGACAATCGCGAGTGCGATCGACGCAAGCGCCCGGCCGTTCGGTCGCTCTTTCAGAATCAGCCACGAGAGCAAGGCGACGACAGCCGGGATCGTGCTCGTAATGACGCCGGCCGCGACGGCGCTGGTGCGCTGCACGCCGCCGAGCATCAGCAGGGTAAAGCCGAACGTGCCGAATAAGGCCTGCAGGAACAGGTTGAGCCATTCATCGCGCTTCACGCGGCGCAGTTTGGCCACGCGCAGAAGCGGCCACAGCACCGCCATTGCGATCACGAAGCGCAGCAGCGCGAAGAGGGGGACGGGGACGAACTCGACGATTGATTTACCGATGCCGACATTGGTGCCGACCAACAGCATCGAGGTAATGAGGAGCAGGGCGTAACGATTCAAGCTGGAATCCGGGGAGGGCGGGCGTGGGGCGCGTAGTTTACCGGACGGCGCCGGGGAGCCCGTCAAGTGGCGTTGTCTTTGTCATTGCCGGACGCGACGCTTGCTATGCGGGGAGCGGAGGCGGCTTTGCCGGAGCGTGGATTGCATTGAAAGTCGCGCGGGCGCGCGCGTGCAAATGGCGGGTGGCAGCCGGCCGCCGGGAGCGTCCACGGCGATACTTTGACGGGGTGGCGGCGGCCGGCTGCGTTCAGCGCTGCGTCAAGCGGTGCCGGTTCCGCCTGTACCGAGCTTACCCAGCATCGGCGAGAGCATGCCCATCAGGGGCGAGAGCATGCCGAGCGCCTGCCCCGCGCCCGGGATGACGGCGGAAAGAAGTCCCTGAAGGCCCTTCATGACGGTCTGGAAGAACTCGCCGATAGCATTCGACGCTCCGTTCTGTGCTCCGTCGGCGGCGCCGGCCGGCGCCGTTGCCTGAGGTTGTTGCGCGGCCATGTTGTCGGCGCCGTTCGGTGATGCGTCGGTGACGCCTGGTGGCGCCGCCATTGTCTGCTGTCGTGCGATTGCGTCGCGTGCCGCATCGTCGGAAGCCCGCCCCGCAGCCATCTCGGCGTCGCGCGACATAGGGTGGTGGGCACCGTTCGCGTGATGATGGCCACCGTTCGCGTGGTCCGCGCGCATAGGGCGGCGCATACCCATCATGTCGTCCTGCCGCACAGGCCCGTGGCCACCCTCGGTGTGCTCCGTGGAAAACATCTGGACCGAACTGGAACGGGTGCGGCCGGCCGCCCCGGCATCCAGCGCTTGCGCCATTGAACGCAGATCGAACTGCCGAGTGTTGCTGATATTGTTGATCGCTTCCATCACAGAATCCTTAAATCGAATAAAAGGAAATAGATAAACCGGACAGCTGTGTTGTGTGGAATTTATGCGCCTGCTTCCGGATCGCTGGTGCGCAAAAGTGCATAAATTAAATCTGGCTGTTTTCTATTGACCTCCTCTGGTTTATCCGGGTTAACCAACTGACACATCCGGGTCGATCAAATCCAAATTGATCGGATGTTTTCTATCCAGCAACTGGGTGACGCAGATTATTCTGACAAAGCCGGTGAAATTACGGATGGCTTCCTGGGTAAGATCAATTTCAAGTGCCCATCTGGAAATCAGTTTTCCCACCGTCACCGCTTCCTGGCGCGCAATCTCTTCGATGATTCGCCAATACACCTCCTCGAGCCGAAGACAGGTGGCCAGCCCGTTGATTCTGACGGAGCGCTGCCGCGGCTTGGCAAGCTGCGGGGTGAAGTTGCAATACTGGGTCATCCGCATGTGCGTGCGCGTGTAGGAGTACGAGAAGGCGGAGCCTCCATGACGGCGGTAAATGTCCTGATGCATTTCAAGATGGCTATGCATCTGCGATGTAAGTCGCGCGGGTTGTTTCTCATGTTCGGATGAATTCAAGTGACGGCTAGTGAATCTTCTCCCCGCAATATTCCCACTGGGTCATAAAGATGTACGACGTTTATCTGAAGTTCCGTCCTATTTTCAAGATATGCAGCCCGGATAAGATCAATTGAAAGGCCATGAGCGGAGCGATCCGGATTTGCGCACACTCAATAAAAAGCGGTTGGAATGGCGGTATTTGAAATCGGCAGATGAAGTCATGCATATATATGACCATCCGTGATGCCGGAGCTATTAAATTTCACTGGCGTAATCAATACAACGTAGCCAGGAATTTTCGATGCTTATCACGAGCCGCAATGATTCGCCCATTAAGAAGGGCGGTGGTGGACCGCAGTCCGCGCCATCGTGCGTGACCGGCGCTGCCATGTTTCAAATGGCAGGCCGGCTCGCGGTGGTGTGGGCTGTGCTGCAGGTCTCCCAGGCTCAGGCCGTCACGCCTGCGTGGCACGGCGCGCCGATTCACTACGCGGCGAACGGTACGCCGTTGCCGGACATGCTGCGTGACGTGCTGGCGGTGGAAGGACTGTCCGCGAATATTGCCCGCGACGTGAAGGGCGCGGTCAACGGCCGTTTCGACGACACGCCCGGCAACGTGTTCATGCAGCTGGTCGAGGCCTACGGCCTGGTCTGGTATTTCGACGGCAAGTCGATGCATGTCGCAACCGCTGCCGGCGTGCGTAGCCGGGTGATTCCGTTTGCGCCGATGACCCGCGAAGCGGTTGCGGCGTTGCTGCGCAACCTCGATCTGGACGACCCGCGCCTGCCGATCAGATACTCGGCGACGACCGCGAAGGTTGCCGGCCCGTCGGCTTTTGTGGAAGCGGTGGCCGATGCGATCGACAAGGCGCAGCAGCAGAGCACCGCTGAGCCGTCGTTCGATCAGACCGAAATCCGCATTTTCCCGCTGCGCTACGCGCAGGCGCAGGACATGCACTATTCGGTGGGCTCGCAGGACCAGGTGGTGCCCGGGGTGGCCTCGCTGTTGCGGCGGGTCATGATCGACAGTTGGCAAGCTACCGCGCCGCGCGCAGTCCGCTCGCGCGCCGAGGCTCGCGCCGACGCCCGCAGCGCGCGGAGCGGTCCGCCGCCGTTGCCGAGCCTGCGCGGCCTGGGTCTGGCCGGCGGCGCGCCTTCCGATGGCGACAGCTTGCCACCGCCGCTGCCCGATACGGCAACGACTGAGACGAGCCGGACCGATCAGCCCAGCGTGACGCCTGCGCGACGCAACATCATTGCCGACCCGCGCACCAACTCGGTGGTGATCAACGACCTCGCGTCGATGATGCCGAACTACGAGCGCGCCATCGCGATGCTCGACCAGCCGCAGGAGCTGGTCGAGATCGACGCTGTCGTGATCGACGTGTCGTCGAGCGCGGCGCGTTCGCTCGGCGTGGCATGGGGCGGTTCGAACGGGCGTATCAGCGGGTCCTCCGGCACCATCAACGCGCCGTTGAGCTTCGGAGCGCCGGCGCTTGCAACAGCGGCGGGCGTGGCGTCCGGACTGAATCTCGCCACTCTGGTTGGCAACTCGGCGCAGTACCTGTTCGCGCAGATTCACGCGCTGGAAGACGCCGGCCAGGCACGCGTGCTGTCGAGCCCGCAAGTCCTCACGCTGAACAACATGGAAGCGGTGCTGACTTCGCACAGCTCGGTCTATGTGCGGGTGGCGGGCAACCAGGACGTCGATCTGTACAACATTGATACCGGTCTCACGCTGAAGGTAACGCCGAGCGTCGAATCGGCCGCTGATCCGCGCCGCAATATCCGGCTCAACATCCAGATCGATGACGGCGCGTTCAATACATCGATGTCGGTCGACGGCATTCCGAAGGTCGACAACCACTCGATCGTCACTCAGGCGATCGTGCGCGACGGCGAGAGTCTGCTGGTCGGCGGGTATCAATACGAGCGCAGCGAAAGCAGCACGTCGAAAGTGCCGGTGCTCGGCGACGTGCCCTACGTCGGCGCGCTGTTTCGCGACACCCAGACGACCCGGCAGCGTCTCGAACGCTTGATCCTGATCACGCCGCGCCTCAAGCGTGCGGCCGGCACCGGCGAGGCGGCGGGCGGGGCGGTCATGGCGGGGCCGGCTATGGCGCCCGCAGGAGTGGGGGCGGTCTTTGCACCGGGCTCCGGTTTGCCCGGCGTCGCGAGTGCAGAAGCGGGTTCGCTTGCGCAAGGGGCACAAGGGGCACAAGGGGCACAAGCGGCACAAGCGGCACAAGCGGCACACGCGAGGATGCCCCCGCTCCCGGCGGCCACCAATATCCCGCCGGCGGTCGCTGCCGCGCTGCGGGCGCCGTCGCGCGGTGCTGCTTCGACCGCGCCTCCGCCAGTCACGCCGTTGCCATTGCCGCCGCCTCTGCCCGCATGGCAATCGACACGCAAGATGCCTTGGGAGGACCGCAATGACCGCTGACGCAATGATCCTCGTGAAAGACGGCGTGCATACCGGTGCCAGCATCGCGCTGTCCACCGATAGGCCGCTGCGGATCGGCAGCGGCGGCGACGCCGATCTGATGGTGATCGACGAGGGGGTCGAGCGGCTGCACGCCACCGTCGAGTTGCGCGGCGCGGCGCTCGGGCTGGTCGCGCACCAGCCGGGCGTGACGGTGTTCGGCCGGCGACTGGCGCCGGGGCGGCGCGTGCTATTGCGGCGCGGCGCGTGGTTTTCGGCGGGCGCGGTCACCTTCCAGTTCGGCGGCCGCGGTGAGCCGACTCCGACGATGGCGGGCCACGCCGAGCGCGCCTATTTATTGCGCCATGCGCCGCTCGCCTATTGCGCAAAACGCTGGTCCGGCGCGTCGCCCGTTGCGAAGGCGACGGTCTTTGCGGCGCCGGTTGCCTTCGTGCTGCTTGCGTGGATCACGTCGAACCCGATGACGGGCAGGCCGCACGCTCAGCGCATCGACGACACGTTCCGGCTGGTGAAGACGCATCCCGATCCGAAGTCCGGCGCGCTCGTCTACGAGGGCTACGTGCAGACGCCTGCCGATCTGTCCGCGCTGACCGCGCGGGCGTGGTCACGGCAGCGGGCGCCGGTCATGCGCGTGATCGTGCTTTCGCAATTGCAGGAGCAGGTCGGCGATTTTCTCGCGCGCTATTACCGCGGCGCCGAGGTGCGGGCCGCCGAACCCGGTGCGTTCACTGTGGTACTGCCCGGCGCGCCGGGGTTCGTGTCGCCTGAGTCGTGGGACTACGCACGCGTCACGAGGCTGGCGCGCGCTGAGATCGACGGGCTGCGCGAGCTCACCTTCCCCGGCCATGCGCAGGAGGGTAGAAAGGTGCGCGTGCCTCTCGACGCACTGGGGATGAATCTTCTCGCCGGCAGTCACGCGGCCTGGCTGACCGACGCACAAGGCCAGCGCTATTTCGTCGGTGCGCGATTGCCTGTCGGGCGAATCACGCGGATCTCGGCCTGTGCGGCGGAGGTGACGCTCGACGATGGTTCGATCTACGAATTTTTTATGAGTGCCGCGCATGACACAGAAAGATGCCGCTAGAAGTACGCGTGGCTCATTCGGCGAGCTATCTCTCGAGGAGAAGCTTGCTCAACCCGGAGGGACCGGTCGAGAAGAAATCGTCGCCCGCCTGACGCATGAGATCGGCTGCCTGAACAGCGCATTGCCAACTGTTTCACGGGAATTGCAAAAAGAAATGGTTTTGCTTGTCGAGTGTTTGCGCGCGGCTCGGCAGGTTGTGGAGCGAAGTGTGAACTTCGCAAATGCGCGCGACAACCTTAAGGAAGAGAAATCATGAATGGTGTAAATCCGCTGGTCCATGCGAACCCGGGTATCAATCCCCACGCCGCAGGCGATGGTGGCGTCAATTCGGTATTTAACCGTAATGGCGGTGGTGGGGACGGTTCCTTTAGCGGCGACTTTAAAGTCGATAGCGTTAAAGACCTTGTCAAGGAGCTTTATCTGAAGTCGGTCGATAAATTTAATTCGGCGGCGAACGCGGCTAAAGCCGACTCGCAACAAGCGACGCAGGCGGGCGGGCAGGGCGCGCAAGGTGGACAAGGCGCGCAAGGCGGACAAGGCGGCGCTCCGGGTCCTGCCTCCATGATGGACGCGCAGGCGGCATTGTCGGACGTCCAGACAACTCATTCGCTGGCTATCAACATGATCTCGGACGCTGGTCACGTGGCAACTGAGGCCGCGGGCGCACTTAAGACCTCCTAAAAAAAGCGGTGCGAAGACGCCCTCGCGGCGTCTTCCGGAGCTATTGCAGATGCAGGACGACACCTTGCAACTACTCATTTCGATTGGCCACTATGCCTGTGCTCATCGATGTTTCGACGAGGCCCGCTATCTGTTCGGACGGTTGGGATTGCTGTATCCGCGGCGCGCCTTCCCGTATCTCGGGCTTGGCCTCGTGGAACTCAATCGGGCGAACTATCGCGCTGCCTCCCGGCTGCTCGGTCGGGCGGTGGATCTCGAGCCAGACAGCTCGGCGGCATGCGCATGGCTGGGTGCGTGCCAGTTGGCCGAAGGTCATTACGCGCTCGGCACACGAACGCTGATGGCGGTGCCAAACGACGACGATCCCAGCGCGTTTTCGATGGCGACGGCATTGCTGAATCTACCCGAATGCGCGCCTTATACCCGTGCCGTGCGCGCTGCACAGACGACGCACCGCGCGGCTTTGTTTTCAACGATTGAACGACTAACTATTCGCGGCCATTGACATGACTACCAATTCTTTTACTCCGTTGCCGGCGCCAGTCGATGCATGGTCCGCCATGCCTTCCGCCACTCCCCAGCTTACTCTCGGATCGGGCGACGCACACCCGATGTACGAGCGTTTGCTCAGCGACGTGCAGAACGGCTACGACGCATCGAAGTACGAGGTGGCCAAACATCTGCATCACCGCGCATCCGGCAGCTTATCGACCCTGCAGATGCTGGACTTGCAGGCCGACATGATTAATTTTAGCGTGCGGGTGCAATTCACGACGAACGTCGCGGAGAAGATCAGCCACGCGATCGACAATCTGACGCAAAAATGATGCGCCGCGCCCTGATCCTGCTGCCGGTGCTGCTGCTCCTCGTCGGCTGCAGAACCTCGCTTTTCGAAGACCTGGACGAGGACCAGGCGAACCACATCGTCGCCGCGCTGAGCCATCACGGCATCAACGGCTACAAGGAGCGCAACCCGGACCGCACGTGGAACATCTCGGTCGACGACGCCGATGCCGTGGTCGCCACCGAACTGGCGAGCGCTTATGCGCTGCCGCGCGGCGGCCACCCGAATCTCGGTGAACTGTTCAGCCGCCAGGGGCTCATTTCGAGCCCTGAGGAAGACCGCGTCCGCTACGTGTACGGGCTCTCGCAGGAAATCTCCGAGACGCTCGAAAAAATGGACGGCGTGCTGCTGGCGCGCGTGCATATCGTGCTACCGGAAAAGGATCCCTTGGACCCGGCGCAGGACACGCTGCCGTCGGCTTCCGTGATGATGCGCTATCGCAGCGACTACAACCTCGAACCGATGCGCGACCGGATTCGCGCGCTGGTCGCGGGCGGTGTCGAAGGGCTGACGCCGGCACGCGTATCGCTGACGCTCGTCGCGGTCACGCCGGTGCTGACGTTTCCCGCCGACTGCGCGGCGGATGACGGCGTCGCCAGTGCAGCGGGCGTGGTCGCCGCGACGACTTGCGCGCAGAGCGCCGGCTATACGCCGTCGCGCGCCACCGCGATGCTGGGCGTGCTGGCCTTGCTGGTGGCGCTGATGAGCGGCTCGATCTGGCTGTGGCGCTCGGGAAGGCGCACATGGTTCAAGCCGAAGAAGGGCGCCGAAGTGTCGGACACAAGTGCGCGTTCGGAGCGCGCCAAGCACGCCGGAGGCGAGGCATGAGGCGCGCCTACACCTGTGCCCCGGCCTATTGGGCGCATCACAGCTGGCTCGAACACGGCAAGCCGATCCGCGACGAACGTACCGCGCGCATCGCGCATGCGTTTCTGTTTGGAAGCTATCCGCAACTGGTTCAGGTGGCGCTGGCCGACGTGCCGCCCGCGCTGCCGATCTGGCCGCGGCCGGCTTGCGCGCGGCTGTGCCGGATCGTCGCCGCGCTTGCGTTCGCGCCTTCGCTGCGCCGCGTGGTCGCCGCGCAGGCTCGTGCCGCCTTTGCGGCGGGGATTGCGCCGCGCCTGCTCGGTGCGATTCAGCGGCACCCGCGTGCGCAGACTGCCGATCTGCTCGTCGAACCGGCGCCTTCGCTATTCAGCCGGCGCGACATGACGGCAGTCGGCCTCGCACTCGCGCTCGAAGCCACCGCCGACTCGCGCTATGCATTCTGGTGGAGCCTGCGCTTGCCGCGCGAGATGTCGGAAACCGCGTCGCGTTATCGCGTGAGCAATTTATCTTCCGCCGAAGCGCGTGAGCTGGTCGCCGAGGCGCGCCGTCTGATGGGAGCCCATCCATGCTGATATGTCGACTGGGTGCCTGGCGCATCGAATCGGACGGACATCTGAGCGCGCATGAACTGGCGTCGCTCGACGGCCTGCGCGCAGTCGATGCCGACCGCGCAGCGGAGGCGGCACACGAGCGCCGCCGCCTCGGCACGCGGGTGCGCGAACTCAAGCGCCGCGCGTGGCGTCATGGCCACGCGGCCGGGACGGCGGCAGCGCTGCGCGAACATGTCGGACGCACGAGCGCGGTGGCATTCGCCGCCCATCGTCTCGAAGAGAGGCTCACGCAGATCGTGCTCGGCGCGGTGAGCGACATTGTCGGCGAACTGCCGCCGTCGGCCGCGTTGAAGCATCAATTGCGCCGCTCGATCACGGTCGCGCAGTCGCAGCGGCTCGTGTCGGTCCGCGTGGCACCGGCCGAGTTCGATGACGCGGTGCGCCTGATCGCCGCCCTCGAGCAGGACCTCGGCGCGCCGCTATGCAGCGTGCTCGCCGATGCGGGACTGCCGGCTCGCTCGTGCGTCGTCGAAACCGAGTCCGGCGTGATCGACGCCGGCTTGAAAGTGCAGTTGCGGGCGCTGGAGCGTGGGATCCGCGACAGCGTGGCGGCGGTGCTGCGCGAGTATGACTTCGCCGATGGTTCGGGGCGTACGGCGCTCGACACGATCGAGCAGGGCGTGCGGCAGACGTTGGCCGTGCTCGCGGCGCCGTTGGCAGCGCCGATGTGGGCGATATTGCCGTCGCCATCGCCATCGCCGTCGCCGTCGCCATCGCCGTCGCCGTCGCCATCGCCATCGCCATCGCCATCGCCATCGCCATCGCCGTCGCCGACGTCGCTGGCATCGCCGCCATTGCCGCCATTGCAGACATCGCAGACATCGCAGACATCAGCGACATCAGCGACGTCAACGACATCGCCACCCAAACCGCGCTCAGTCCGTGTCGTCCGGCGTTCATTCGTGCGGGAGGCGGTGTGACGCTCTGGCACGACATGGAAACGGTCGCGCTCGCGGACGTCGAGCGCACCAACCTGGCGATTCGCCACTTCGGCAGTCCACACGCGGTGTCGGTGGGCACGCGGCGCTTCACGCTGCAATTCGAGCCGTGCCGCGCGTCCTATCCGCTGCGGGTGTCCGGTTTCGGGGGCCAGGCGCCGTTCAGCGCCGGGTGCGACGCCGGCGCGCTGCTGCCGGAACTCGCGCCTTCGGTGATCGACGCACGCGGCGAGGCTGCGCTCCTGCATGTCGCCGACGCATTGAATGACTGGCTGTGCGCGCTCGAAGGTCTGTTCGGTTTCACGATCGACCTGACCAGCGTTGCGTTCGACGCCGTGCCGGAGCAGGGCGCATACGGCCTCGCCGTCACCCATACGGCGAGCGGCCGTGCTGCCCATTTTTCAGTACGCAGCACGGCGGTCGATGCCTGGCTGCGACTGCGCATACCGCCCGTGCCGTCGAGAGACGCATTGCTGAACCGCCTGTACGTGCGCCTGCCGGTTTGCCTGCCCGGTCCGTGGCTGGCGCTGCCGCGGCTGCGCAGGATCGCGGTGGGCGATGCGTTGCTGTTCGATCGTCATTCGACTTACCTGCGTGTGCCATTGCGAATTGGAACATGCCGGATCCTTTTGAAATTTACTCAGGAGTACACCTTGATAGAGCATGTCATGACTGATGAAACCCCGCCCGTCGAAGTCACCAGCGAACTGTTGCCGATCGACTCGATCACTTTCGCCTTCGAAGCGGTGCTCGGTACGTTGTCGTTGTCGGTGGCCGAACTGGCGCATTTGCGCGAAGGGTCGATCGTCGCGTTCCGGCTGCCGGCTCGCGAGCGCAAGGTCACCCTGCTATGCCAGGGCATTCCGTTTGCGCGCGGCGAACTGATCGATATCGAAGGTGCGCTCGGCGTGCGCGTCACACGGCTCACGCAGGAGGATCTGCCGGCATGAACGACCAGTTCGATCCGCTACAGAACATCTTCCTGTTTTTCATGCTGGGGCTTTTGCCAATCGCAGTCACGATGACCACATCGTTCACGAAATTCAGCATCGTACTGACGTTGCTGCGCTCGGCGCTCGGCGTGCAGCAGGCGCCGAGCAATCTCGTGATCTCCGGCCTCGCCCTCGCGGCGACGCTGGTGGTCATGGCGCCGACGGTGTCGAAGATCGAGGCCTCGCTCGATACCGAAGGCGGCCAGGCATCCATGCCGCGCCCCGTCGAAATCGTGCGGGCCGTGCGCGGTCCGCTTGGCGACTTCATGCTGAAGCACTCGCGGCCCGACGAGCGGCAGTTTCTCGTCAGCGCCGCGAAGCGGATCGATCCGGAGCGCGATGCGCGCGAAACCGATTTGCAGCTGCTGATTCCGGCATTCATGATCAGCGAGATATCGAGCGGCTTCGAGGCGGGCTTCCTGCTCTACATCGCATTTCTGGTGGTGGATCTGGTGGTCGCCAATGTGCTGAGTGCGATGGGCATGATGATGCTCTCGCCGACGACGGTGTCGATTCCACTCAAGCTGTTCATGTTCGTGTCGGCGTCGGGCATGTCGAAGCTCATGCACAGCCTTATCGTCGGCTATGCAAAATGAACGGCCTGCCGTCTCTCCCCACCTTGTCCAGCGACGCGTTGATGCTGGTGTTCTGGTTGTCGTTGCCCGCGCTCGCCGTGGCTACCGTTATCGGCCTGCTGATCGGGCTATTGCAGTCGATCACGCAGATCCAGGACCAGAGCCTGCCCTATGGCGCGAAGATCATCTGCGTCGGCTTCGTGCTGATCGTCACCGCGCCATGGGCGAACCGCGAACTCGCGCGCTTCCTCGCGCACGTGTTCATCTATATCGCGGCAGGGCGCTTGCATTGAGCATGGAATATATCCCTTATCTCGAAGGCTTTGCGTTCTGCACGATCCGGCCGGCCGTCGCGCTTCGCATGATCCCCTTCGGCCAGAGCGACTCGCTAGGAACCAAGTTGCGCCTGCCGATCATGTTCGCCGTTGCCATGCTGCCGCAGCAGGTCGGTTGCCCGCCGAACCTGTTGCTGGCGATGATCGTCGAAGTCGCGACCGGTGCCGTGCTCGGCCTGCTGCTTGGCACGATCTTCCATGCCGCCGGCGCCGCCGGCGCGATACTCGATCAGCAGGGCGGCTATGGGAGCGCTGCGATGTACGACCGGCACTTCCAGCAGGAAGCGGCGTTGTTCGAACAACTGTTTCTGCGGTTCGCCGCGTTGATGCTGTTTACAGGTCCGGGCTTGCCGCTGCTGTTCGGCTTCTTCACGGATGCGTGGGTGCTATGGCCTCCCGGGCAATGGCGCACCGACCTGCTCGATGTGTTCCGGCAACTGGCGCTGCGCAATCTGCCCGACACGCTGACCGAAGGCGTGCGGCTTGCGAGCCCGTTGCTCGGCCTCCTGTTGCTTGTCGACGTAGCATTCGGGCTCATGTCACGGCATGCGAAGCGGCTCAATCCGTTTGCGAACGCGCGCACCGTGAAAGCCGCGGTTCTGACCTTCGCCGCCGTGCTCGGCGTGCCCGCGTTGTTCGAGCAGTTGCGCCTCGCTTTCGATCATGTGATCCATCTGCAATGAGCGACAAGACCGAAGCGCCAACTCCCAAGCGGATCCGCCGCGCGCGGATGGACGGCCAGATCACGAAGAGCACGCATGTGACGGTGGCCTTCAGTGGCCTGTGCTGGTGGCTGTATCTGTTTATCGAGGGTCCGCATCTGTACGCACTCGGCAGCCGCCTGATCGTGCACGTGACGACGCTGGACGCATCGCGCGAATTCGGCGATCTGCTCGCGTCGACGGGCGGCGCGCTTTACGCTTTCATTGCGCCGGTGCTGACGACGCTCGGTGTCGGCGCACTCGCGGTGTTGGTGCCCGAACTGATGCAAACGCGCGGCCTGCTGGCATTCAAGCGCGTCGTGCCCGACCTCAAGCGGCTGAACCCGATCAATGGATTGAAGCAGATCTTCAGTCTGCGCCTCGTGTGGGACAGCGTGCTCACCATCATCCAGTTCACGATCCTGCTGCTTCTGTTCGCAGAGGCCATCAAGGCCTGCCTACGGCAGCTTGCGTCGGCATGGACGTTTTCCTTGCCGGTCCATCTCGGCAATACGGCAATGTCGCACTCGCATCTGCTGGCCTTGATGGCCGCCTCGCAGATCGTGCCCAGCGTTGCCGACTATTTTATCCAGCGCTTTTTGTGGCTGCGCGGTCTGCGCATGGACAAGAACGAAATCAAACGCGAATACCGCGACGACGAAGGCGACCCCTACATAAAGAGCCGGCGTCGAGCGCTTCATCGGGAGCTTGGTCAATAACATGTCGAACCGTTCCATCCTCAGCCGCTACGATCTGTCGGCTTTTCTTGCGCGTCACGCAGACCTTGCCGTCGGCGTGGGCATTCTGGCGGTCCTCGCACTGCTGATCGTGCCAGTGCCGCCGTTCATACTCGATCTGTTCATCTGCGTGAGCTTCGCCTCCGGTCTGACGATGCTGAGCGCTACGTTGTATGTGTCGAAGGCCGCGGACCTGGCGAGCTTTCCGTCGCTGTTGCTGATCACCACGCTGCTGCGTCTCGCGCTGGCCATCGCCTCGACCAAAATGATCCTGCTCCATGCGCACGCCGGCCAGATCATCGGCGCGTTCGGCGAACTGGTGGTGGGCGGCAATGTGGCGGTCGGGCTCGTGGTCTTCGTGGTGCTGGCGGCGATCCAGTTCATTGTCGTGGCGAAGGGCGCAGACCGCGTCGCGGAAGTGGCGGCGCGCTTCACGCTCGACGGCATTCCGGGGCGGCAGATGAGTATCGACGCCGACATGCGCAACGGGGTGATCTCGGCTGCGCAGGCGAGCCGTCTGCGCGCGTCGCTCGAACGCGAAACCTATTTCTACGGCTCGCTCGACGGCGCGATGAAATTCGTCAAGGGCGATGCGGTGGCGGGCCTCGTCGTCGCGCTGGTGAATATCGTCGGTGGACTGGCGGTCGGCATCGCGCAGCGCGGCATTTCGTTTGGCGACGCATTGCACACGTACACGATTCTGACTGTCGGCGACGGCCTGGTGTCGCAGATTCCTTCGCTGATCGTCTCGGTCGCCGCGGGCATTCTCGTCACGAGAGTGAGTGCCGGTGACGGCGCCGACGCTCATCTCGGCAGCGATATCTACAGGCAACTGGCGGAGCATCCGAAAGCGATGGCCATGGCCGGCGTCGCGTGTGTTTCGCTAGCGGTGATTCCGGGTTTTCCGCATGTGCAGTTCATGGTCGCCGGCGGCCTGCTGCTCGCGCTCGCCATCACGCTGATGCGCAACGCCGCGGTCGCCAACAACTCGCAACGCGCGCTGATGCCAGGCATGACGCGCGACGGCGGCAACTATGTGCCGCGTATTCTCGACGATGTCGAGTTGGGCACGAGCGCTGCGCTGCGCTTGCGACTCGGCCTGAGCGCGTTCGATGCACTGCGGCCCGAGGCGCTGAACCGGCGGCTCGGACATTTGCGCCGCAAGCTGATGGTCGACCTCGGCGTGCCGTTTCCTGGTCTCGCGCTGCTGCGCGATGCGCGGCTCGAACCCGAGCGCTACGTCGTGGATATCGAGGACGTGCCGTTTGCCAGCGGCACGCTGGTCGACGCGCATATGCTGGTGAGCGGCGACGCAAACCGCGTCACATTCGAGGGTATTGCGGGCTATCGGCCGCGCGCGGAGAGATCGGTCTGGGTGCCGAGCGCGACGGCGGCCTCGATCGACGATCCCGAGATCCACAAGGCGAGTGTGGACGAGGCGCTATGCGATCACCTCGCGGAGGTGTGCGAGCGCTCCGCGGCTGATTTTCTCGGCACTCAGGAGACGCGCTTTCTGCTCGACCAACTGTCGATCGAATTTCGTGAGCTGGTTGGTCAGGCGGCGCAGGCTGTGAGCACCGTCCAGCTCGCCAGCGTGCTGCGGCAATTGCTCCAGCAACGCGTGGCGATCCGCAATCTGCGCGCGATTCTCGAAGCCGTGGTGCGCGTGCCGGCGGGCGAGCGCACGATTGACCGGATGGTGCGCCAGGCGCGCATCCAGCTCGGTCCGCAGATCGCGCGCGGCCGCGCCGACCTCGATTCGTGGACGATTTTCGCGGCGGTGCTGGAGCCTTCATGGGAGGCCGAGCTGGAGGCGCAGATCAGAAGCGGTGTCGACGGTGAGCCGCAATGCGTGCTTTCCGTGGAAGAGCTGGAGCGTGCGCAACGGGTTTTCATGGCTGAACTGGACGGAATCGCGTTGATCGTCACGAACGCGATTCTGCGTCCGCATCTGGCGCGGCTATTGCAGGACTTCGGCCGGCGCGTCGAGGTGCTGGCCATCGAAGAGATTCCGCTCGACGTCTACCGCGTCCAGGCTGTCGCGACGCTGGGTGCCGCATGAAGGGGAACGGCATGCCGTCTTTGGAGAAGAGTGCGCCGGTGTTCTCGTCGGCACCGACGTTGCGCGGCCGGGTGGTCGAAGCGCGCGGCGTGATCGCGCGGGTGGTGGGTGTGTCGTTGCGGATCGGCGAGAAGGTGCGCCTCGTGCGGCCCGATACGCTGGAAGCGCAATACGGCGAAGTGGTCGGGTTTGCACACGATGGCGCATTGGTCATGCCGCTTGCCGGTTTGAACGGCCTGTCGGATATCACCGAGGTGCAAGGTTGCGGCTCGGCATGGGGCACGTTCGACGCGGCAGGTTTGCTCGGCCGCGTGGTCGACGGTCTGGGTAATCCGCTTGATGGTGGTTCTGCGCCACCGCTCGTCAGTGCGGCGGCGCAAGACGGGAGTGGGGCGACGCTCAATCCGCTCGAACGGCCGGTCATCACGACGCCGTTTGCTACCGGCGTGCGCGCGGTCGACGGATTGCTGACCTGCGGCGTCGGGCAGCGCACCGGCATCTTCGCGCCCGCCGGCGGCGGCAAGAGCACGATCATGGGCATGATCGCCAACGGCGCATCGACCGATGCGGTCGTGGTGGCCTTGATCGGCGAACGCGGGCGCGAAGTCGCCGAATTCATCCACGACCACCTCGAGCGGCGGCGCGCGTCGACCATTGTGATCGCCGCGACGTCTGATCGTCCCGCCGCGGAACGGATCAAGGCGGCGGAACTTGCGGCGCAGGTCGCGGTGGGACTGCGCGCGAGCGGACGCAACGTGCTGTTGCTGTTCGACTCGCTCACGCGTTATGCGCGCGCGCTGCGCGAGCTCGGGCTGGCGGTCGGCGAACCGCCGCTGCGAGGCGGTTTTCCGCCCAGCGTGTTTGCGCAGTTGCCGCGCCTGATCGAATCGGCTGGCGTGACGGCGCAGGGCAGCATCACCGCGTTCTATACCGTGCTCGCGGATGAGGCCGACCTGTCCGATCCGGTTGCCGAAGAAGCGCGCTCGCTGCTGGACGGGCATATCCAGCTTTCGTCGAAACTCGGTGCGGCCGGTCACTATCCCGCCATCGATATTCTGCGCAGCCGAAGCCGGTTGATGACGCGCGTTGCCGATGCCGCGCATCAGGCGAGAGCGAATCGTGTGCGCGACTGGCTCGCGCGCTATGAAGAGGTCGAACTATTGCTGCAGATAGGTGAGTACCAGCGTGGTAACGACGTGGAGACGGACCGGGCCATCGACCGGCGCGCGGCGATCGAGCGCTTTCTGCGTCAGCCGTACGACACGCGTTGCGGCTGGGAGGACACGCGCATGCAGTTGCATGCGCTATGCGATGGCGCTCATCCGCTATGACACATAGCGTTGTCAGGCTGGCGGCGTTCTGGCGCGTGCTCGCGCGCGTGCGCCGCTTGCGCGTTCAGCGCCGGCTGCGGGAGATGGTGGACGCGCGCCGCAGCGAGCGTCGCGCAGCGGGTGTGGTGGCCGAGCGGATCGCCGCGCTCGACCGGCATGTGGAGGAACGGCTACGGGTGCTGGCGTCGTGCCGGCGCGATCTGAGCGCAAACCGGCAGTGGCATGCGACGCTGCGTGCGCATGACGCGCTCACGCCGGCGTTGCGCGGGCAACTGGCCGAAGCCGAGGCGGCGCATACGCGAGCATGCGAGGAAGTGGTGCGAGCGTTGACGAACTGGCGACGCGAGACGGTGCGGCAGGAGGAGGCCGATACGCGTGCTCGTGAATGTTTGATGCGGCTGCGTGAAAGCGGATAGCGTGAAGGCCATTGTCGAGACGGTCCCACGGATCGCGGGAAGCAACGCAGCCGGACTGTCTCGAGGACGTCCGGCTTCTTTGCATCGCGTGAACCACGCTGGCACGGTGGGCGGCAATCGACCTCGGGCCGGCTCTCACGCTTCACTCACCGGGCGGAGGGCTGCGGCCGCGCCGGTGAGTATTGTCCAGAATCGGGAGAGTTACGCTGCGTAGCGGTTGAAATCGGCCTGCGTCGGCGCTTTGCCGGTGTGCGGATCGACAAAGCCGGCGGCGCCCATGGTGGCCTCGAGCGTGTAGCCATGCGGTGCGGAGCGGCCGCGGCTCTCCTGCACGGTGAGCGGTGCGCTGCTCTCCTGACTGATGTTGCCGATCGTGTACGTCTTATTTCCCATGCTTAGGGTCGCCGTGTCCGCGTAGGAGACCTTCGAATTGTTCTTGGCTGCCTTCGGGTCGACTGTGAGGTGGCCGCCTGGAATTTTGAAGTCCAAGGCGCCATTGAATGTGCCCTGCTTATCGTAATGCGGGTCGCCCCAAATTTTATTCGTCACGCCGGTTTGCTTGTTGGTGATGGAGATCGACGAGTCGGCCTTCGAGAATTTAAAGTCGAAGGGCTCGGTGTGAATGGTGCCAGTTTTGCCGTCGGTGAAGCCGTCGACTTTGACTTGCGATGAACTCCTATCGCGGTCGTTGCGCGGCGGCGTGCGATCGCAATCGCGCGAATTCTTCACGGAGCGGCTGTTGATTTCCATATCGCTTTGGCTGTACGACTCGCCGCGATGGTAACCCGGTGCGGGCGGTTGGCCATAGCCGCGGCCGATGCTCGTCGATTGCGCGGTGATTGTGCTGCTCGAGCCGTGCGGCGAGTTGTGGCTGGTCATGGAGAACGACGTCTGCGAGAAGTTGCCCCGCATTCTGGACATCGGTTCCGACGGGCCGCGGCCGCCGAACGAGTTAGCACCGAAACGCTGCGACTGCGCTGCAAATTGCGAATGATTGTTCGCGCTGTTATAGACGGCGAAGGAGTTGTAGTGGGCTTGCGTCGTTGTTGACATGTCGATGTTCCGGAAATAAAAAAGTCGGCTTGACCAGATTGACGGAACCGCGTCGCCGACGGTGTGGAATTGGCTCCGTGTACGACATGGTAAAGAGATTGAATTGTCGTTCGGCATACTTATTTATAGGGTGAGCGATGAGATGAAAATTGTTCTGATGGTGCTCCTGTTCAGGAGGTGCCCGTCGTGAGTTAGTGGATGTAGGCCGACCCACTGCCATGGCTGGAGGGACGGAGCGATTTAATTCGATTCCAGGAGCAATCAAGCGGCGCAGGCGTCGCCGGATCGGCAGCGAGTGCCATCCGTTCAGCTGATACGGCTGGCCTGGCACAGGGAATCGAATTGCGTGGACGGACGCGTCAGATGCCGCAGTTCAGTCGAAGGTTTTCGGTTGATGCATTTCAGGAAGACGCCGATGCAGTGGTTAATGCGTTCAATGCTCCGGCGTCGCTCCGTTCTATTGCCTGAGTAAATCCGCGTTGAAATGCTCGAGCTCCTCGTGCAAGTACTGATCCTTGATCTGGTCAACCTGCAGCGCGGTCAGACCGGAATGAGCGGCAATGTCGGCCGGCGTTTGTCCATTGTTCAGTCGATGGATCACGTCCTGCCGGGTGGCGGGCGGTACAAATGGCGTGTGTGCCGCGGCGATGGGCTGACGAGCCTGTTCGGTCAGGAACTCTTCGTACAGCTTCCGGGTTTCGTCCATCACATAGCGCTCGATTGTCTCGTCGATGGCCTCCGGCGTCAGGCCCAGGTTCTTTGCGATCTGTTCAGCCGGAATCTGGTCTGCGACCTGCCTGAGCACTTCCGATGTCATTGCTTCCCGGCCGGAGGGTTGTGGCGAGTCGACGCGCGGGCGTTTTGCCGATCGGTCGGTGTGCCCGCCAGTGGAGGTGCCCGGTTGCGGCGACGCGGGTCCTTCAGACCCGGTCGAAGTTTCGGGTGGTGGGATACTGGGATCTACTTGCGTGAATTGCGCAAGCAATGACGGGTGCGCCCTATATTGGGAACGAATGTCCTGGTCGATGCGATCCACGGTTTCGGGTTGGATATGCATATCGTGTGCTATCTGCTCTCGCGGAATGCCAGCTTCCAGCCGGCTTATGACCGCACTTACGACTGAAAGGGAAGCGAGCGGCCGCGCCGGGCGGCTCGAGAGGTCCGTACTCGTACTCAACCGGCCGACGGAGGATCTGCTCATGCCCGTTTCATTGCTGGTGTCCATAATCGTCCACCCATCCTCAAGCAGGGCTTCAGCTTTTAGCCTTATATGCGGCGGCACATTCGAGAGAGTCATACCGCGTTTCAGGTTGCGACCCTGAGGGGTTTCCACCTTCCCGGCCTCGGTCCCGATGTTCGTCTGGACGGGGTTCATCAGGCCAGTCGGAACATCGGTTCGTCCCCCAGTGGAGGTGCCCGGTTGCGGCGATGCACGTCCGTGCGGCGCGGCCGAAGCGGTCGGCTGTTGGGCGCCGGTTGCCTGCTGAGGCGCGTGCCTGTCCCGGCGATAATGCTGGTCGATGTAATCGACGGTTTCGGGTTGGATATGTTTATCGCGCGCGATCTGCTCTCGCGGGGCGCCGGCGTTCAGTTGGGCAATGACCTCCTGTCGGAAGGGTTCTGAGCACAGCGGCATCGTCCAGGGATCCGGATTAATAAAAGAGCTCTGAATGCGACTGACAGAGTTTGGGCTGATACCCAATAGTGTCGCGACGTCCTTCTGCATCCACCCGTCGCAAAGCAAATCTTTGGCTTTTAGTTTCGTTCCCATCGATATAGGGGTGCCCCCTTGCAGCCCAACATCCCGATGGGTTTCCCACTTCCCGGACCCTGAATCGTGACGCACGGGATAGGTGGGACGGGTCGGATTGGCGGGGTCGTAGATCCGGTAGGTGGTGTTGTCCTTGTCGTATTTCACCGCGAACGCCTGGTTGTCGGCGAGGATGAATTTCTGGCCGTTGGCCGCATCGACATACACGCCCGGCGTAGCCGATGGACTGTACGAAGATGGCATGTTCTTGAGTGCATAGGCTTCGGGCATGCCGCCTGGCGTGAATGCGGGACCTGCGGTCGCGCCGCTCACTGGCGGTTGAACCGTAGGCGACGGGTTGCCCGTCGGGCCTGGCTTCAGCTTCAGCGCGCCCTCACCAGACCCGCCCAGCACCGGCTTCAGCGCGCTCTCGCCCGCCTCGGGCTCGCCCCTGCCGAGTAGCAAGCCGGTGAACATCGCCCCCAGATCGATGTTCCTCACCTGCTGACCGGTCAGCCCGCCCTGATTGGGGAAGCTGGCATCGAGCAGCTTCGTGGCCAACCAATCCATGCCGGGGATCGGCGACAGGTCCGCGACGAACCGGCCGATCGCGTACAGCGCCTTGTCCAAAGGACCGCCAGCGTCTTGCCTCAGCATCGTACGGATCTGCTTGTCGGTGTCCTGTAGCGCGCCCTGATAGCCGGCCGCGAGGTTCTGTACGTAGTTCTGGTCGTACTTCGGCGGATGCGCCGCCACGCTGCTCAGGGTCGTGGCCGGCGTGCCGGCGTCCAGATCGGGGCCGGGACTGGCCATCGTCGAGAGCGCCTGCTGCTCCAGCTTCGTGACGCGCTGGTGAATGTCCGAGCCCGGTTCCGACATGCCCTGCTGGAAGGTGAGCAGATCGCGCGTGCGATCTTCGGGCGGGAGCGTTCGCGCGGTTGAACGGCTACGCTCCTGTCGCGAGTAGCCGTCGGGCGAGAGAAGTTTCTCCATCACCGACTGGTACGGGAACGTCTTTGCATAGGCCGGCAGCCGCGTGTCCCTGTCCCATTGCGGATCGTCGGAGGAGCTGGGCAGTTTTAGCGTCTCCGGCGTGTCTTTTTCCATGTCGTTCGGAATCCTGTATTTTCCTGTGTCGTCGAGAATCTGGTTCACCCGCGCGGTGGACTCATCCCAGAGCTTCTTCTGGGTCGCATGAATGTCCTGCGATTTCTGCAGGATCTGATCCTGCATCCGCGACTTGATCCCAACGGCTCCCGCATAGGCCTGCTCGCACTGGGTGGGCGTGGCGCCCGGCGTATTCATCTTCGTCGCCTCGTTGAGCAACGCGGCCATCTGTTTCTGGCCGTCCTCGCCCAGCAACCCGATGCCGACCGGCGCATTGAATACCGCGTTCATGCGACTGACCGGGTCCGACTCGACGCGGCGCATTTCCTGGTCGACGTCCTGATGCAACGAGGAGCTTGCCGCTTCATAGCCATCTTGCGGCACCGTGCGTAACGCCTCGGCGCGCTGCTCGAACTGCTTGCGCGTGGCCGGGTCCATCTGCGCGAGCGCGGAGGCAAGCTCCTGCTCATCCTGGCTGACCTGGACCTCGTCGCGCGGCAGGCCGGTCATCGCGAGCCTGGCCGTCTTCCACAGGACCATGGCGCTCTTCAGGTCGGCGCCATGGTTGCGTGACTGGGTGCCGCCATCGTATCGACCGACCATGTCGGCGGCAAACCGCGCCGCCGACGTTGGGGGCGACTGCGGCGCGGCCGGCGATGTCACCGATGATTGCAACGTCGGGCTGGCGGCGTGCTTCCGCAGCAATGCGTGTGTTGAAACCGGCTTGTGAGCGCCCCGCCTGTCGGGCTCACGCGGTGCGGACTGCAGGGGTGGTCCCGCCAGCGCGGCACGCGGATCGGGAACCGGTGGTACGAAAGCGCCGGCCGGGCCGGACGAATAGGGAGATACAAGCGGACCGGAACTGCTGATCGGACTGGTAGACATGGTCGCACCTCGAAGAGTTGTGGACGAACGGTGCGCGATGAAGATCTGCCCACCGTGGTGGTCATCAGATCATCGGCGAACCTGTGGCATGTCATAAGGGGATATAGATTGTGCACTGGCATTCAGATAGGCGTGACTCATTTGAATGCAGTACCGCGATACCACATCGCACTGACGTGGCGTGACCTAATGATTGCTCGTGCCGCTCCATTCAGAGGTCATCAAAATGACGACGTCCACTATGGGAAGTACCGTACGTGATAGCGAATATGCAGTTAGCTATCCACGGCAAACTGAAAAGTCCGCCGATAAAAATGCCACGCCGCCGTTCCCGGCGATCCAACCGCCCGACCCGCACGACCCGGTCTCTCCTACCGTATCGACGCCGTTCTCCAACAGCCTGAACTTAAAGACCGGCCTTCTTCTATCTACCTTGAACACGCTGCAAGACAGGCCGTCGCTGCCGGGAGGCAGTTCGTTTCCGTCCCGCCTGGTCTCGGCAAACCGCATGGGGCATGCGGGCAATGGCATGGTGTCGAATCTCGGCAGGTTCTTCAGTTCTTTGGGGAAGACACAGAATCCTGACGGTGGACAGGACCCAGCCCTTGCCGGATTGCAGGCGGGTAAGGCGCTGGGCAATGCGATCGGCTACGCGATCGATTTCTCGAAGGTCGAGGACAAGCGGGCAACACTGCGTAATTACCTCCGTGGACCGTTGAGACAGGGAGCGTTCTCGTTTCTCCCCAGTCGCGATCCGCACGAAGAGATCGCGCTGGTCGATTTCCGACCGACTTCGGCATCGAAGCAGTCTCAGACGACCACACTCAGAACCGTTAATGCGCAAATGCAAACGACTGATCAGTTGCAACGGTCGCACGGAACGCAGACCGATTTACTGTCGATGAGTCGAGATAGACCGACTCAAACGGAGAGTGTCGGCGTCAGTAGGGCGACTCAAACGCCGCATTTCACACAGAGCCGCTTCACTCAGACAACCTCGAATCAAACGGAAGAGCAACCGCCGCATGCGCCAGATGGAGAGTCAACGGGTGAGCACAAGTATGCGACGGCAGGCAATCACGCCAGTACTCAAACGGATAAGCAAGTCGTCCATGAAGAAACTCAAATAGGGCGACACGTCCAGGATGCGGAGATCCAGACGCATTCGCGGAGAACAACAGAAAGTGGCGATCAGGCGACAGCGCAGTTCGCCGATGCCGGCAATCAGACTCGCATTCATGTGGCAGATCAGAATGTGCAAACGGGTTCGCCGAGTCGACTGGATGAATCGGTTCAGGCAACCGCGCATATGGAGCACAACGGCACTCAAACGAGCCTTCACCAGCATGACCGCGCCGTGCAGACAGTCGATAGGTTGAAAATCAGCACGGCAATTCAGGCCACTCCATTGAAGAACATGGCCGGAACTCAGACGGCGAGCGCGAAGCGCGACGCCGACGTACAGACCATGCCGCCGGACTCTGTCCCGTCAGTGCCGCAGAAGACGGAAACTACAGCCGGCGCCGGACAACCTTCGCAGCCGGGTGTCCAGCAACGAAAAATTGGGCAGGATGCAGGATCCCAAGCTGGCTGGCCGCTCACTGATCGCGAATCTCAAGCGAACGTGGAAAGCCGCCACCATGCCACGCAAAAGTTCCAGGCGATGACGGATCACCATGGCAGTCAAACGGTGGTCATCATGCGCGACCGCGACAACCAGACGGCGCCGCCATTCCGATCGCGTGCGACCCAGACTGTGCCTTTGCCCGCGAGCCTTAACGTTCCTGAGGCTTCACGCAAGGTGCTGCCCGGCAGCGTCAAAGCCAATGGTCACTGGCTGCCGATCGACATGCTCGCGCTGGCGTCGAGTTCGGCGAACGTGAAGAACGACCCGAGCACGATGAACCAGATGTCATTGGCCGCTGACTCGCTCAGTACCACCGGCGATGCCATCAGCGTGGTCAACATCAACGGCAATAAGTTGCTTGGCCTCTCGTCAAAGGCACTGTCGCTGCTCGGCACGGCGATCGGACTTGCGCCGTCTGTCGGGCAGTTGTCGTCCGATATCAGGGAACTGATCCGGAACCCGGGAAACGAGCAGGCGAAATGGAACGTAGGTAACGACTCCGCGCAACTTGTAGCCGGTCTCGCTGCGACGGCTGCGTCGTTTGCGTTCCCGCCGGCGGCGCTCGCGCCGTTGCTGCTGCCGAATTTCGCCGAGATCTATCACGCAGAGGCGCTCAGGAAGCAGGCTGACGATCTGCGCGCGCAGGGACGGGATGCAGAGGCCGACGCCCTGCACAAGGAGTATGACAAAGCCGCGCTCAATGCGACGCCGGTGGTGAACTGGTTTTCCTCGTTCTATACGCCTGCCATGCGGCCCGCCATCGAGAGCTTCGAGTTATTGCAAGGGAACAAGCCCGGCGCGGCGCCGATGGGCGACATAAGTTCCGGCGCCCACGGCGATCCAACTGTTCTCGCTTACTACGGACAGGCGATGCAGCAACGCGGGCGCAGTCTTGCCACGTCCGCGACACCGTATCTGAAGGCGCTTGCCGAGGGCGCCGGTGCGGACTCCGTGACTGTCGTATCGCATGCGCCGCAAATGTTCGGCTGGCCGTCCACAGGACAGCCGATGCGTGTATTCGACAGGTCGATCGCGATGACCTATTCGAAAGCATCCGGCTCTGTGAGCTATCAGTTCTTCGGCAAAGCGCAGGACGGGGTTTTCCGGCTGCCCATTCTGAACGAAGGCGTGACGACCGGCGATGGAAGAAAGAACCTCGTCGTCTTGGGCAATATTCTGGACCCGGACAAACAGCAGGTTAAGCTCGACCTTCAGGCGTATCGCGGCGATAAAACGGGCAGCGTATATCTGACTGATCCCAACCGATATATGGTCTGAGACGTGGGGAATCCGGCCAGTCATTCACCAGAAGTTTAGTTGCCAATCCTAAGTTAAATGAAACCCGGCGAGTGAGCATGGCCGCCCTGTGTCCAGAGAACGGTGCGCGTTTGTGGGATCGCAGCCGTGTCGTTCCACTGGCGCCGATATGATCTCGAACGCGTGAAGGCCGCCGGGTTTCAATCGGGCGGCGTCGTGGCGGGATGCCAGTCTGCAGTTGCGCGCTAGCCGTTCGCGACGAAAGACGCGCATAGGCACCAGGAGTAACCCTGGGTATCGATCGGGCATGGTGGCGCCTGGGCAGGTGTCTTTGCCGTCCAGCCATGACATGGCCAGATGGCTTCGGTTAACATTCAACATCAGAAGCGGCGGGGCGTGTCTTTGCCGACGATACCGCCGCGCGTAAGTAGCAGGTAAGTTGCGGCATTTATCGTGTTTGAAAGTCGGTGAGCGATCGCGCATGGTGCAGTGCGGCAGAGGCGATCAGTTGCCGAGGGTTGGAGACACCCGCCGCAGCTTTCGGGCGCCATACGATACGACGTGTCCCAGACGCGTCGGCCAGGTTTTACGTTTCATCTTCACCAAGGGGTTGTCGATGTCTGCGATTGAATCGGTTCTTCAGGAACGCCGCGTTTTCCCGCCCTCCGCAGAAGTAGCGGCGGGTGCAACGATCTCCGGCATGGATGCGTACCGGGCGCTCGCCGCCGAAGCGGAGCGCGATTACGAAGGTTTCTGGGGGCGCCTCGCACGCGAGACGCTAAGCTGGAACACACCCTTCACCAAGGTGCTCGACGAATCGAACGCGCCGTTCTACACGTGGTTCGAAGACGGCCAGTTGAACGCGTCGTATAACAGCATCGACCGTCATGTCGAAGCCGGCAATGGCGAGCGCGTCGCGATTATTTTCGAAGCGGATGACGGCACCGTCACCAACGTCACCTATCAGGATCTGCTGCAACGCGTGTCGCGCTTTGCGAATGCGTTGAAGAAGCGCGGCGTGAAGAAGGGCGACCGTGTGGTGATCTATATGCCGATGTCGATCGAAGGCATCGTCGCGATGCAGGCTTGCGCGCGCATCGGCGCCACGCACTCGGTCGTGTTCGGCGGCTTCTCGTCGAAATCGCTCAACGAGCGGCTGGTGGACGTGGGCGCGGTCGCCCTCGTCACCTCGGACGAACAGATGCGAGGCGGCAAGGCGCTGCCGCTGAAGAACATCGCCGACGAAGCCCTCGCAATGGGCGGCTGCGAAGCGGTCAAGAGCGTGATCGTGTATCAGCGCACCGGCGGCAAGATCGCATGGAACGCAGACCGCGATCTGTGGATGCACGAACTCACCCAAGCCGAATCGGATCAATGCGCGCCCGAGTGGGTCGGCGCCGAGCATCCGCTGTTCATCCTGTACACCTCCGGTTCGACCGGCAAGCCCAAGGGCGTGCAACACAGCACCGGCGGCTATCTGCTGTGGGCCGCGCAGACCATGAAGTGGACCTTCGACTGGAAGCCTACGGATGTGTTCTGGTGTACCGCCGACATCGGCTGGATCACCGGCCATAGCTACATCACATATGGTCCGTTGACGCTCGGCGGCACCCAGGTCGTGTTCGAAGGCGTGCCGACCTATCCGAACGCCGGTCGCTTCTGGGACATGATCGCCAAGCACAAGGTGTCGCTGTTCTATACGGCGCCGACCGCGATCCGCTCGCTGATCAAGGCCGCCGACGCCGACGAGAAGGTGCATCCGAAGAGCTACGATCTGTCCACGCTGCGTATCATCGGCACGGTCGGCGAGCCGATCAATCCGGAAGCGTGGGTCTGGTATTACGAGAACGTCGGCGGCAGCCGTTGCCCGATCGTCGACACGTGGTGGCAGACCGAAACCGGCGGCCACATGATCACGCCGCTGCCGGGCGCCACGCCGCTCGTGCCGGGTTCGTGCACATTGCCGCTGCCGGGCATCATGGCGGCGGTGGTCGATGAAACCGGCCAGGACGTGCCGAACGGGCAGGGCGGCATTCTGGTGGTGAAGCGCCCCTGGCCGTCCATGCTGCGTAACGTGTGGGGCGATCCGGACCGCTACAAGAAGAGCTACTTCCCCGAAGAACTCGGCGGCAAGCTCTATCTCGCCGGCGACGGCGCGGTGCGCGACAAGGAAACCGCCTACTTCACGATCATGGGCCGTATCGACGACGTGCTCAACGTGTCGGGCCACCGGCTCGGCACGATGGAGATCGAGTCGGCGCTGGTGTCGAACCCGCTCGTCGCCGAAGCGGCCGTGGTGGGCCGCCCCGATGCGACAACTGGCGAAGCCGTGTGTGCCTTCGTGGTGCTCAAGCGTGCGCGTCCCGAAGGCGAGGAAGCGGTCAAGCTCGCCAACGAACTGCGCAACTGGGTCGGCAAGGAGATCGGTCCGATCGCCAAGCCCAAGGACATCCGCTTCGGCGAAAATCTACCGAAGACCCGTTCGGGCAAAATCATGCGCCGCCTGCTGCGCTCGCTCGCGAAGGGCGAGGAAATCACCCAGGACGTGTCCACACTGGAGAACCCGGCGATTCTCGATCAACTCGGCGAGTCGCTCTGAGCCTGGGTTTGCCTGTGTAAACCGGGGGTAAATGACAAGGGCGTCCAAGGCGGTGCGCTCTTGACCGATGGCAGCTCCCGGGCACTGAAGCCAGTTCTTCAAGGCCACCGCGCGGACAATCCCGATTGCCTGCCCGGTGGCTTTTTGATACATAGGCGCATGGCCGCGCCGCAGCATTCCTCTCACGCTACGTTCAATCCTCCGCCAGACCCGCCCGCGGTCTCGGCGGCGATGGCGCGCGCGCATCAAAAGTACTGGCGCTTCAACGTGGCATTGATCGCGACGTTGATGACCGTGGGCTTCATCGTGTCGTTCGTCTTGCCGCTCATGGCGCCGGCTCTGGCGCAGGTGCGGGTCGGCGGCTTCAGGCTGCCGTTCTACCTCGGCGCGCAGGGTGCGATCCTGATCTACCTGGCGCTGATCGTGGTGTATATCGTGCTGATGCAAGGCGCCGACCGCCGGCTGCAACGCGCCCTGGTTGCGGACGCAAGCTTCAGCGTCCGCGTGCCCACCACGAGCGGAAACTGAGCCGATGAAGCTCACGAACCGGCTGATCCGTTCCTACGCCCTCTATACCCTCGGCTTTCTGCTCTTCATTTATGTGATGTGGCGCATCGAACGCACCACGGGTCCGGGAGTGTGGATCGGCTACGTGTTCCTGTTCGTGCCGATCGCGGTGTATGCGGTGATCGGCCTGCTGTCGCGCACGTCCGATCTCGTCGAATACTATGTGGCGGGGCGGCGTGTGCCGTCCGCTTTCAACGGCATGGCGACGGCCGCGGACTGGCTTTCGGCGGCCTCGTTCATCGGCCTCGCCGGTTCGATCTATGCGACCGGATATGACGGTCTCGCGTATCTGATGGGCTGGACCGGCGGCTATTGCCTGGTCGCATTCCTGCTCGCGCCGTATGTGCGCAAGCTCGCGCGCTACACGATTCCCGATTTTCTCGGCACGCGTTTTTCGAGCAATGCCGTGCGCGGCCTTGCGGCGCTGGCGGCTATCCTGTGCTCGTTCGTTTATCTGGTTGCGCAGATCCAGGGCGTCGGCCTGATCGCGACGCGCTTTATCGGCGTGGATTTCGCCGTCGGCATTTTCTGCGGCCTCGCGGGCATTCTGGTGTGTTCGTTTCTCGGCGGCATGCGCGCCGTCACGTGGACGCAGGTTGCGCAGTACATCATCCTGATCGCGGCGATTCTGATTCCCGTGTCCATGATCGCTCACAAGGATGGCCTCGGCTGGGTGCCGCAATTCGACTATGGCCGCTTGATGGAGCGGGTTGAAGGCCTCGAAAAGCAGGTGCGCGAAGCGCCGCTCGAGCAGACCGTGCGCGACGATTATCGACGCCGTGCCGCGCTCATGCAGGTGCGGCTCGACGCGCTGCCGCAATCGTACGTCGACGAGAAGCAGCGTCTCACGCAGGAAGTCGCCGACCTGCGCCGCCATAACGGGCCGCTGCGCGAGATCAAGGAGCGCGAGAGGGCGCTCGAGCAGTTTCCACGCGACGCCGGCGCCGCGCAGATCGTCTGGAGCCAGCGACGCGATGAAATGCTGATGCGCGCGGCCGCACCGGTGCCGATGCATGAGCCGTTCCCCGCCGCGACCGACCAGGAGCGGCGCATTCATGAGCGCAATTTTCTGTCGCTGCTGCTGTGCCTGTCGCTCGGGACGGCGAGCCTGCCGCATATCCTGACGCGTTACAACACGACGACCTCGGTCGCGTCCGCGCGGCGCTCCGTGGGATGGACGCTCTTCTTCGTCGCGCTGTTCTATCTGACGGTGCCGGTGCTGGCGGTGCTGATCAAGTACGAGATATTGACCAACCTGGTGGGGCATCACTTCGCCGACTTGCCGCAGTGGCTCATGCAATGGCGCAAGGTTGAGCCGAGCCTGATCAGTCTCGCCGATACTAATGGCGACGGCATCGTGCGTTGGAGCGAGATCCAGATGCAGCCCGACATGGTCGTGCTTGCCGCGCCGGAGATCGCGGGGCTGCCTTATGTGATGTCGGGGCTGATCGCGGCGGGCGCGCTGGCGGCGGCGCTTTCCACTGCGGACGGTTTGCTGCTCACCATCGCCAATGCCTTGTCGCACGATGTGTACTACCACATGGTCGATCCGAACGCGTCGAGTCAGCGGCGCGTGACGATCTCGAAGATTCTATTGTTGGGGGTGGCGCTGTTCGCGTCTTATGTGGCGTCGCTGAACACGGGGAACATTCTGTTTCTGGTCGGTGCGGCGTTTTCACTGGCGGCGTCGAGCCTGTTTCCGGTGCTGGTGCTGGGCGTGTTCTGGAAGCGCACCACGCGGCTGGGGGCGGTGGCGGGCATGGTGGCGGGGCTGGTGGTGTGCATCTATTACATCGTCTCCACGTACCCGTTCTTCACGCAGATGACGGGCTTCGCCGGCGCACGCTGGTTCGGGATCGAGCCGATCAGCTCCGGCGTATTTGGCGTGCCGGCGGGGTTTCTGGTGGCGATCGGCGTGAGTCTGATCGACCGCAAACCGGACGCCTATACGCGGGCGCTGGTGGACTATATCCGGCATCCTTAAAGCGGTTTTTGCGAGGGGTCTGGCGCAGGGCGCGAAGTTTGCTATAATTCGGCTCCCCGCCGGAGAGATGGATGAGCGGTTTAAGTCGCACGCCTGGAAAGCGTGTATAGGTTAATAACCTATCGGGGGTTCGAATCCCCCTCTCTCCGCCACCCTTCCAATATGCCTTTGCGGCATTCGAAAAATCAGCGCTGTGCCATAAAACTGGCGTTGTGCCATAGTATTTTCAACGCAAGGGCCGCACGCGTTCCGGTTTTCTCCGGTAAATCCTCTGTGTTACCTTGCCGTCGGCATGCGCCAGAAGTGCCTGCGCATGCTCAAGCGTCTCGGCATCGCTCGCGCACTTGGCGCGTAAGTCGTGCTCAGTGAAGTGCTCCTTCACCTTTGTTTCCTCGAGCACGCGCGCCATAAAATTCCGCCACATCGTGTCCCATCCGCCGGCGCGTCCGCTCTCCTCATTGAAGTAACACTCGCCGCGCCGATTGCAGAAAAGCCAAGGCGCGATCTGGACCGGCCGCGCGGCCATTGCCATCGCAACCGCCTCGCGCAGCGCCTCGGACCATTCGTAGATGATCCGCTTGGCGGTCGACCCTTCGGTTTTTCCTGGCATCACGTGGATGCCATCATCCTGAAGGTTCGACGGGCCGAGACGTAGCAGGTCGCCTCGGCGCATCCCGGTGAGAAGTTTGAGTCGCATGTATGCCTGGATTGCGAGCACGCTGCCGGCTTTCCGTCGCGCTTCGATCGACAAGCATTCGACGATCTCCCAATCCTCGACGTAACGCGTGCGCGGCTTCTCGCCGGTCAGGCGCACTTCGCCTTTGAACGGGTGACGGTCGAGGTATCCCCATTCGACGGCTTTTGTATACGCGTGCGACAGCACCTCGATCTCACGATGCGCCGAGGTCTTCGCTGCCCGCTTGTCGACGTACTGATAGATGTGCCGAGGCTTCAGCGCGTTGAGCGGGTGTGCACCCATCACGGCGCGCAGACGTTTGATCGCGACCGCGTTTTGAGCCTGCGTGGTGACTTCCTTCTTCGGCACCACCTCGAGAGAGTAGCGATCGAGGAGGTCGCCGATGGTTTTCGCATCGTCGAGTGTGCTGAGTCGTTCCGCCCACTTTTTGTATGCTTCGGGCAGCGACTTGCCAAGACGGAACTGTTTCTTCCCGTCCCACGAAGCTTCGAGCCCGGGTGGCACGCGATAGTAAAAAGCACCGTGCATGCGTCGCCAGCGACCCGGCAGACCGTTGTTCTCTGAATTGCGCTTCTTCGGCACTTACGCTGCGCTCCAGTCAAAGGCTTCTACCGTCTCATCGCGTCTGTCCGCGCGCGCGCCGAACTGTTGCTTCACGTGCTCGCGCAATACGATCACGCGGCCGTCCGGACGGATCTTGTGGTCAATGCCGAGCGCGAGAAGCGTGTGTGCCTGGCTGCCGCGCTGCCGGCGCCCGGTGAGTTCGACGAGCTCGTCGTTGGATAGAAACATCGAATCGGACATGTCTATTCTCCAAACCAATACGCGGCGATCATTCCTTGTATTCCTTCAAGTCTTCGAGCGCCTGGAGCATGGCCACAATGTCGCCGCGGGCGGCGGCGCGCGTGGCGCGATCGAGCGAGGCGCGGATCATCATCGCGCCCGGAGCGCCGGCGGGGCCGATCTCGATGTAATGGCCAAGGATTACCGTGACGCGTGCGATTTCATCGGGCAATGCATCGCCGAGGGATTTGATTTCGCTCATACGATGGCTCCGAGGTCATGCATCTGGCGCAGCTGCGTCGCGACGTCGGCCGGCACGTCGAAGAACTGCAGGGCGCCCTTGCATGCGATGAAAGGCACCGGCTTCGAGTCGGTCAGGTGGAAACCGTATTGGCCGTCGGCATGCCATTTCGACGCGCGGTCGGCGGGATGAATGCACGCATCGATTGTCGCGGCGCCGATGATCCCGCCGCGCTCGAGCTGCTCGAACGGGGGCAGTTCGATCGTTGGGCCACCGGACGCCCAGAGTGGATCCTGGGCGTCGTCATACTCGGCGCGCGTCATACCCTTCGAGGCGTGGACGAGGAAGCGGCCGCGGAGTCGCGTCGGCCAGCTGCGATTCTCGATGTCCTTCAGCACGCCGGCGGCGATCGCGGCGACGCGCGCGGTGCCAGTGAGGTCGGGGCGCACGATGAGCCACGCCCACGGCTGGCGGATGGAGAGTGCCTTCATGCTAGGATGCCTCCACAATCACGACGGAGACCGTCATGGCCAAGCAAGTTATCTCGCCTGAAGAATTCGTTGCTAAAGTCAACAGCCGACTTCCGAAGCACAATGCATACAAGGCAGGCACGCACGTGTTTCTCGTCCCGAAAGGTGCAAACGGGAAGCGGGCTTCCGGATACGATTGGGAGCCGAAAGACATTGACGCAACAGGTGCTGTCGTCGATGTCGCTAACCACGTGGAATCCGAGTTCGCCGTTGACCCTCATATCTCGCGTGTCGCCGAATAGCTTCTTGTATTCGTTCACGCTTTAGCCCTCGCGTGCGCCTTCAAGGCGGCGGCGATCGCCTCGCCGGAAGTATCAAATCGACACCGTTTTAGGAAAGCCTCGGTGCGGCTGCTGGGGAGTGGTTCGTATACCCAATCGCCATGTTTCGAGAGGCAGTAGTGCCCTCGGATAACTTTCCAACGGTCAGGTGCATCAACCTGTCGGGCGCGCTGAATCAGGATCAAAACGTCCGCATTGTCGTCCGGGATTGCGTACGCGTCGACAGTTACTCCGTCAGGTAAGGTCATGCGCCACCTCGCGGGAATTCATCATGCGTGCGGCCGTCGAGCTGGCGGCCAGCCGCACGCTTGCCGACGCGTGCGAACTTGACGGCTCTATCGCCGGATGGTTTCTCGCAATCGACGCACGAGCTGCAGAGGCCAGGTTCGGCCCAGTAGCAGCCACCACTACACGCGTTGTTCCACGTGCAGCCACACACCCGACATGCAGGGTCGCCGTCTTCAGGGACGATGTACTCGCCCCATTGCTTGAAGAGGAACGGCGCACCAGCGTCGGCGCACTGATCGCGCAACGATCTAGCCCAGTCTGGATGCATCGGCCGCGCACTTTGGCCGCTCTCACCGCCGGCGATTACCCAATGCACACCGTGCTCGGGGCTATTCCATCCCTGCAGCATGCTGACGCGGTGGCTGCCCCACGGAATTGATGTGAGATCGACCGGGCCGAGCAACGGCTCCATGCTCAGGAAACGCACGCGTGCCGGGATCTGGACCAGCTTAGGAATGTCGCGATCGGCTTCTTCCTGATTGATGATCGTCGCGCCAAGCCAAACGTTGTCTGGCAATCGAGGATTGCTGAGCCATGCAGCGTCACAGCGAAACCCGGCTATCTCGCCGAGCATCCACATGACGTTGCCAATGCGCTTTGTCAGCAGCAGCCAGTCAAGGTCCGGTGTTGCCCTGACGAGATCGAAGAGATCGGCGCGCCAAGCGACGTCGACCGCATTGTCAAAGACGTCGGCGAGCGACGCACAGAACACTCGCTGGCGCCGCCCGTGCGTTTCGACGAATTCGCGATGAGCCGCGTTCCACGCTAGCGGCTTACGCCAGTTTGCCGACGACGTGCGGCGACGCGGGGCGCCGGGGCCCCAGTTGATCGCGACACCGCCGGCGAATCGCGCGTTGCGCGCCTCGGCGTAGCAGTGATCGCAGCCAGGGCCGACCTTCTGGCAGCCTTCCCACGGGTTGAAGGTGTGGTCAGTCCACTCGATTTTGCTGTTCTCGCTCATTGGCGCGCCTCGTCGGTTTGACCGGTTTCGACCACCGGAAAGAGCGTGAGGGCCTCGTCGCATTGCTTGACGATGCGCTCGGCATGCTGGCGCAGAGCTGAGACACCGCCGTACGTCTTTAACGCGCCCGACGCCAGCACCACCTTCACGGCCTGCCCGATTTCCTCACTGTTGCACCAACTCGTGATCTGAACGCCGCTCACGCGTTCGATCTCGTCGATCCGCGCCATGAGTTCTGTGCTACGCGAGGTGCGCGACTCGATTTCTCGCGCGATACGCTTTTCGTCGCGTGCCCGAAGTTTTTCGATCTCGATGTGCACCGCTGCGCCGACCAATTGGGCATCGGCTTCGCTGGCGCGACGTAACATTGCGGCGACGAAACTGCGCGTGACGGCACTCGCGTTGAGCTTCGGCGCGGCGACTTTCTGCAGAATTTTTCCTCCTGGTTGGATCTCATAGTGGCCCCACGTGGGAGGGAGTTCGCCGGGCGCGATGACTGCCGGCGGGCAGATGATCCACCAGCGATCGCAGTACTGCTGGACCGGGGCAGATTTTTCGGGATTCTTCAGTTCGCGCAGCCAGTCGCCGCGCGACACCTTGATCTCGAATCCGTTGATCTCGAGGCCGCGCGACGGATACAGATTGATGGCGACGGCGTCCGCCCATCGGTTGTGCCGGCCGCCGGTAGCGTCTCCGACCTCAAAGAAGAGTGCCCACTCGGGGCCACAAAAGCGCGTGCGAAGCGCAGCACTGACGTCGGGGGTTTTCATGTGATTTTGCCCTGATGAGACGCTTCGCGGCGCGCCGCGAAATGTTTCGATTGCCAGTCGATCGAATCGGCGTGCGAGCCGAGTTCGCCGGTTATGCGTCGACGCATTGCCATCGCGCCGGCCTGACGCCATGTGATCTCGACTGCACCGGCGGCGACCGCCGCAGCGCGCTTCACCAACGCTATGTCGTAATGGCTGTCATGCGCCGGGGGCGCCTGATGCCAGCGCCGAGCCACGCCGATGAGATCGGCCATGGCGTGCAACTCGTCGTCGGTGTCGGCCAGCATGTGGCACATCACCATCCGGCCGTAGCTAGCGCGCATGTCGTCGACGTAGACGGTCATGCTAGGATTCCTCCAAAACCAAGGAGATCGACATGCCGACCCTCGAACAACGCAACGAATTCTTCGCAGCATACGAAGCCTATAAGGAGATCCGTGAGCGTCATGAATCCGAGGTACGAGCAATCGTTCGAGGAGAGAAGGCAGTGGATGACGCTCATCTGCTCTCTCAAGTTGCCCAGGTCACGGCTGCTCATAGACGATTCGCGGAAGCATCCGCGCCGTTTATCGGTGGCCAGAGACTGGCGGACTAAGCTAGCGCGGCTGCGGCCGCAGGTCACAGTCATCTCTTCGGCGAGCCTGTTGGGGGTCATGACCGATCCTCTGCGCGCTCGGCCTCACGATCCGGTCTGGCGAACGCCATGCCGTCTGGGGCAATCACAAAAATTGGCAGGTTGCCTAGCAGCTTGGAGTCCCACGAGGCATGGGCGCCGTCGCGATATGGATCATCGTAAAAGCGCTCCCCGCGACCCGTTTCGCACGGTGTTTGCGAACTACCGCGCAGGCTGGGCTCTTTCATCGGTACGGTCAGCTCGCTAACCTGCGGCAGTTCATTTCCTTCTGCGTCATGCTGCTCGCGTCGAATGTCGAACTCGGCGAGGGGCAGTACCAGCTCGTAGTGGCATTCCCAGTCGTACCGGTGATCGCGTGTACTTTCTGCCCAGCGAAGTTGCAGGCGCGGTGCCGGAAGTTTGGTTTTGGCGATCACGATCCCACCTCCTGCTCCTTGCCAGATGCATCGGCATTCATGGCGCGCATCTCGGCAGCCGCAGTCGTGCGCCAGTCTTTCGGATCGCGGAGATAGTGCCGCAGCATCCAGTCGAGCGTTGCGGCCTGTTCCGCTTCGGCCTTCGTCGGGATTTCGCGGCCAGCTTTGCGTAACGTCTGCGCATACTGGATGCACTGGAAGCAGATCAGGCCGAGGATCCACTGCAGGTCTTCGGTGAATTCGGCCGGGTAGGTTAGCGCTGGCTCCGTCTGCGCTACGGATTGCGGAGCAGCGATCGCGGCGCGCCGCGCATCGACGGCAATTTGGTACGCTTCGAGGATCTCGCGAGCGTTCTCCGCGTTCACACCGTGCAGGAACGAGCGCAGGCCGGTTGCGCGCGCGATCTCAAGCAGCTCCTGCGGATCCGGCATTGGCGCTGCGTCGCTGGTGCGCGGAAGGGGCGTGGCGACCTCGAATTCGCTATGGCGAGCGCCGAAAGCATTCGGCCATGCGTCGGTCTTGACCATGTAGCCTTCAAATTCGTTGTACCCGGTGATTTCTCCAGACTCCCCAGCCTCGGCGTAGAGGAGGGCCGGGTGATCTCCAGTCGCGCCCTCGCGCAGAGTCTTTGTAAAACGAATCGACGTGCCGATGCGCAGCTTCGTCGCATTCGGGATCTCGTCGGCGCTTGATGTCGACGCGGCGATCTCGTGGCCCAGCTGCCAGAGCATCATGCAAAAATTTGCCACATCGCGCGGGTCGCCTTTCTCGACGTGCTCGCGCAGCATGTTCGATAACGCAGCCGGATCACATTGCCGCCATCCGCTTCGGCCCTTCGCACGCGCATCACCCATTTTTTCTTTCATCACCGCTGCGAAGCGGTCGACTGCATCGTCGTCGGTATGCACTGCCTCGGGCGTCGACGCCGGCGTCGTGGCGCCATTCGCTGCAACAGCCGCGAGCGCATATTCGACCATCGCGGTTTCATCCCAGAGCCGGCGGCCATACATATCCGACCACGTGAGACACACGGGCAGTTGGGGAAGACGGTTGTTTGGCATGCTCACTTGAGATCCTCAAATAAATCGCTTTGCGTTGCCACGTCGACGTGCTCCGGGCAACGATGGAGGTCGACACCGACCTCGCATGCGTGCTTCGCGCAAAGGTGCCGATCGCACGTCTTGCCGGGCTTGACCGGGTAATCGCACTGGAAGCTGCTCGGCGCGCCGCATCCGGGTACGAAGCACCGCGGCGCGCGATGGCGGCCTCGCGTGCAGATGATTCCGGAGACTCCGCCGGGAAGACGGAAAGGCGTGCAGGGCATGTTGGTTAGTCGGCTGCCGGCTTGTAGTCAATGCCTTCGGTGGGGTGGTAGGGGTTCGAGTGCTTCTGCCCATCCAGGCGGATGCTCACGTACTGTCCATCGGTGCCGGTGATGACTCCGGGCTTGCCGAAGGCGGTGACGCGCTGACCACGCCTTGCGACGACGCCGTAATGGGATCTGATGTAATCGAAGCTCATGGCTATCCTCTAAAAAAGGACCGGGCCGGCCGAGGTGCTGGCCCGGTCAAACACACGCCACGCTGACGAGAGGATCAGCGCGACGGACTACTCGGTTCGGTGGGCTCCGCGATATCGGAGGCTTCTTGCGCGAGGCTCGCGTAATGCAGTCGAGCGATCACGCGCGCGGCGGCGCGCATCAGGTGTGCGTCGCTGTCGTCGATCTGCAGGGCGGCGCGGTTACGCAGGCGCTCGCCGATGCTGCCGGGGTTGATCGGCTCGTTGGCGTACGCGTCAGCGAACCGCTGGAGCGCTGCCATCGAGCCGGAGACGGCGTGATACTCCTCGCGACCGATGCGGCCGTTGAGCAGCACCGTCAGACCGGCGGCGCGGGCCGCTGCGGTGAGATCTGTCATGGCCGACTCCCAGACGGGAAGGGCCATGCAGCAGCCGGATGCAGTTCGATATCGTTTTTCATGTGGGCAGCGCTTTTCTTCGCCGCAACCTTCCTCGCAGGAACTTTCTTCGTGCCCGCCGGTGTCGGAGCGGATTTCACTGCAGGGGTCTTCCTGACCGTCGGAACCTTCTTCGCAGGTGTCGGCGTGACGGGTTTGCCGACTGGCGGCGTCTGAACGCGCGGGACCTTGGTGGCCGGAACCTTGGCATCCGTCTTCTTCGCCGGACCGGATTTCGCCTTCGCGTCTTTCTTCGCGACGGTTGCTTTGGAGCGCAGCGGCAATGGGAGCCATCCGCTGCCGGCCAGCAGTTCTTCGGCCTTCTGCGCGAGATCGCCCTTTTTCAGCTTGTCGGCCTGTTTGATCGCGATCTCGCCGACGCCGATCGATTCGAGCGCGTCGACGATCACCGGCTTGGCCACCTGGCCGAGAAACGACTTGCGGGTCGGTTGCCACCAGTCGGCCATGTTCAGCCCGATCGCCTGCTCGATATATTCGAGCGGCCGAGCGTCTGCCTGGCCGGTGACGGTGTTGATGCACGCGGCGGTGCAGAATGCGAGCAAATCGATCACGTCGACGGCGCTCCGTCCGGACACGTAGCCGAAGATCTCGCTCGGCTTCTCGGGCAGTTCCGCGAGCAGCTGTTCGCGCCGCTCAGAGAGAGTTGCCCACGCCTTGCTCTCTTCGATGTCGTCGGCGTTCGAGCTCAGATTGCTGAGCTGGTCGGTCGGCACGATGGAGAGCCCGCTGGATCCGTAATAGCCGACATGCAGAATCTTGGCGAGCAGCGCCGAGCACAGCAGGTCGAGCGCGACGCGTGGGGCCTCCAGGAGGTGAGCAGACATCGCGGCCGAGCGGTTCGCCGTAAGCTTGCGCAGCAGCGTGTCGCTATAGCCGGGTTTCTCGTCTTCGACGACCTCGCCGGCGGCCGCGCGCTTCTCGCGGTCGGCCTTTGCCTTCGCCTTTTCTTTTGCGGCCGCCGCTTTCGGGTCGATCATGCCGCGATGGATCTCGAGCAACCCTTGGTGATTGATGCCGAGTACGGCGCCGGTAGTCTTCTTCTGACGATCACTGAAGGTCTCAAGCGAGCTCTTGATCGCAGCGATACGGTCGACCGCGCTTTCGGCTTTATGCTCGAGTTCGGCAATCTCCCCGTTGGTGAGGTCATCCTCGCTGTCGGCGCGCAGCGCTTCGTTTGCCGCATTGGCCGTTTCTTCGAGCGCGCTGATCTCGGTCTTCTCTTCTTCAGTGAGTTCACGCACCTTCGGCTTGCTGCGACCGTAAGGGCTAACATCGTTGTAGCCGAGTTCGGGAACGACCTTCACGAACGCCCATCCTTCAGCGCGGAGCGACTCGGCCGCCGCTTCGAGTTTTTCGCCGGCCAGCTTTTGAAGGAGCGCCATATTGGTGACATAGCCGCTGTTCTGACCGCCGAACAGATCGCGCAGCACATTGCCGCCGGCGGCCTCGTATGCGTCGAGGCCGACGAACTTCGCGGCACGAAGGCTCGTGGCGTCCGTCTTGCCTTTCGTCAGCGCCTGACGAAGGGATGTCGCGTGACGAAGGTATTGCGGCGCCGAGTGCCAGACTTTGCACTGCAGCGTTTGATCGTCGGTGAGCGTGAAGGCCTGCAACTGCTCGAGGTTCATCCCGCCGTTGCGGTAGATATCGACGAGCTCTGGCGCGACCTTGGCCAGCGTGAGCCGTCGCTGCACGACCAGCGGCGTGACGCCGAACTCTGCGGCGATATCTTCGACCGGTGTGCCCTCCTCGAACAGCACCTTGAACGCATAGAACTCGTCGGCGGGGTGCATCGGATCGCGGCCCGAGTTCTCCGCGATGCTCGCGGCAAGCGCGAGATCCGGCGTGGTGACCAGGCAGAAGATGGGATGATCCGCCGGCACCTTGCCGCTTTTCTCAAGCAACTTGAATGCGCGGTACCGGCGGCCGCCCGCGACCGCACCGTACTCGCCGTCTTCCTCGACGACGACGAGGTTCTGCAGCTGCTTTTGGGAGTCGAGTAGCGCGGCGAGTTCGGTGACATCGCTCGTATCGTTCGCACGGACGTTGAGCGGCGAAATGTGAAGTTTGTTGAGTGGCACGCTGATGACATGCCCGAGAGCGGTTTTCTTGTTCATGGTGGTGTGATCAGTGAGTGGTGTGCGGAAGGGCGTCGGGCGCGTCGAAGATCGCGCCGAGAATGCTGGCGAGTGCCGCGTCGCTGAACGGCGGAACGGAGCGCGCGCGTGCCGAGTTCGCCTCGCGCATGCGACAACGGCTCATCGCGGCGCGCCAGTCCGGATTGGAATGAGGGTCGTCGAGCCAGAGCGGCATCCAGTTGTGACTCCCATAGACGGCTCCGTAGCGCCTGATCACCGACGCGCGGGCCGATAAGACGAGCGTGCTTACTTCCGCGTCGTCGCAATCGATGTAATGCCGCGCGCCCATTGCGAACTGGCAGTGCGGAAAGGTGAAGCTGTCGAACCCGATCCGCGCGATACGCTGGCCGTCCTCGCCCAGTGCCATGACCGTACGGAGGTCGTCGGTCGGCCGCGAATCGTCAAAGACGAAGATGCTTTTCATGGCTTGAATCCCTTCGAGTGGCGCGTCAGGCGCTGACGGCGGGCGGCGCGGATGTACGCGCGGGTGAGTCGGTGTGCATCGCGAAGCGTGATGCTGTTCGCCTTCAGATCTGCGAGCACTTGCCAAAGGCTTGGTACGGCCGAGCGCTGTCGCATTTCAGATCCTGTAAAAAAAATGGGCGCTGAGAGAGCCGCCCCCAAGCTCGCCGACCAGGGGTCGTTATCGACGAGAGACCACCGAAAAATCATTTGCGCAGTTCGACGAGCGCCATCAGCGCGCGGAAGTGCTGGGGCCCGATGTCGACGCTGCATGTTTCCGTCTGTAGCGTGAGGTCGCCGTTGGGCCACGAGAGAAGCTGGATGTCGCCGGCGAACACCACGGACTCAGGTTTGCGTCCGGTCGACTTCGTCGCCTCTGTCGCGGCTGCCGGCGCAATTTCGGGAGGCGCCGGTGGCGCGGCGCGAGGTTTGCGTTTCGCCACGATCGCGGTGGCAGCTTCGAAATGGGAGACCGCCGCCGGCGTCGGCTCGGCTGGTTTCTGTTCCGCGTCGGCAGGCTCAGCCGGCGGCTGCCGCATCGCGGCGCTCGCGGCGGCCGCTTCCGATACGGTCGGCGCAGCGGACTTCATGACCGGCTGTGCCTTGCACGCTTTCTCAGCGTCGGCCTCGGCGCCGGGAAGGGTGTATCTACCGTCGACTCGGACGATACGGCCGTCCTTCAGCGCGCTTTGGATGAATGGCGTGATACCGCCTTTCGACGTGATACCCATCGCTTTGGCGAGTTCGCCGGGAGCCGATGGTCCGTGCTCGCGCAGGAAGGCAACCGCTTCGTCGGCGCGTGTCGCGTGCTTGGGCTTCTGATCGCCGGTTGGCGCGGCAGCTTGACGATTGAACGCTGAAAGCGGATTGGCCCAGGGATCTGCGGGTGCCGGCGTCGCCGCGATACCACCGACGTCAGCATCAGTCACGACCGGCGCATCGCCTGCGATCGCGGTGACTGCTTCAGGTGCGTCAGCGGGAATCCAGCTCGGATGGGGAACGTTCTTCATGTCGATCACCCGAAGTGCGCGGCCGCGCTGTGCCTGGGGAAGAAGCGGGTGGCGCGCGCAACCATGGTGTCGAGCTCGAGCACGGCCTGCTCGCCCGATGCATGCGCCTTGTCGTAAAGCGGCGGCAACGCTTCTTCGAAGCTTTCGCGCACTTCGTCGCGCGTCGCGCAACGGTCGCCCAGATACCAGAAGACCTGCTCGGCGTCGCCCATATGCACCCAGGCCGCGTCGCCGTCCGGAAGTACCTCGTAACTGCGCGTCACCCAAACCATCATCACGCCGCCTCGGCGATGTGAAAGTTCTTTCGCCCGGAACTTCGCGCAGTCCTGATGGGCGGGCGGGATCACGCACCGACGGCCGACAGCAGCCACCGGGCGCAAGACGAACGCCTTGTACTGACCGAGTGGCTCACCGCAGATGGCGCACCGCTTGTAGTAATGGCAAGCAGCGATGTCGAGCGACGGCGCATCGGCTGCGGGAGGCAGGGCGCGCAATCGCACCGGCAATGCCGGCGCACCCTTACGAAGAAGCATGCTCATGGCGCTTCCTAAACCGGAGGCACGCCGCGACCGCGCCTCCGGAAATGCCCGGTCATCGTTCGCGGGGGCGGGCGGGTTGAAATCCGTGTCGAAGGTGCGGTCGAAGCGACTGGCGGCGCTGGTGAGCGTCCAGGCGATAGACCCGAATGCGACGAGGGCCGAGCCGACATAGCCGAGCGTATTCATGGTGTCAGTCCTCATCGATGTCGTTGGCGGCGCGCCGTTTGATGTCGACGCATTGATCATCGAACCCGAGCGACGGCTGCTCGCCCAACTGGCGGCGCGGCTGCGAGCTGCGACGTGCCTTCGGGTTCGGATGGAGTTGAGCGCGGACGGCTGCCTGAACGGCGGCGCGCACCGCGGGCGAGAGGAGGGCCTCGTCGGGCTCACCCTCGACGCCGAGCGTGCGGCACGCCGGCGCGAGCATGTGATCCGGGAGACGGGTCGGAGTCGGTCGCATGGCCGTTCTCACAGGCACCGGGTGAACGAGCACGACGAATCCCCAGCGGCCTCACGGTCCTGGTACTGCATATAGCCGGTGTAGAGCAGGTAGACGAAACACACGCCCAGAACGGCGAGCACGTTGCGCGTGATCCGGAAGATCGACTTTGCGGTGCGAGTAGCGCGCGAGGGCGCGACAGCTTCTTTTCTTACGCTCGACATCACAATCCCCTGGTCAATGTTTGCGCGGCGTGACGCACTTGCCGGCCGAGTAGGCGGCGATGAAGTCGACTCGAGCGCCGCGCATCGCTACCGCGCGGAGGTCGAGTACTTCGATCGACTTCCCTGCCGCAACGACGAACCGGACGTGACCATCAAGGGAGTGGCGTGCTGCTTTGCGGCTGGCCTTTCTCGCGTTCACGGTGCTCTCCGGTGCCGATGCGATGGACCGAATAGTAGCGAACGCTACGACGTAATTCAAGTAGCGAAAGCTACTAGTCGCGAGAAAATTTGTAACAGTCGAGAAAAAGCCCCGTCGTGCGGGGCTCTCAGCAAAGATGGAGTGGGAATTTAATTAAAGGCCGCTGCGTAGCAGGTCGAGCAGATCGCCAATGTCGTCGATGCCCGTATCAGTCGTACGTGACTATTTTGGTTCTCACAACGCCGAGGATCTTTACGTTCTCGCCGACCTCGACGATTCTGTTGGGCCACGCTGGGTTGATGGCCTTGAGGTATACGTGTTCGCCCTCGTAAATCAGCTGACGTAGCGTCGGCTCGGCCTCGCCGGCAAACAGTGCGATAACAAATTTACGATGGTCGACAACGCCGTTGGGATCGACGAGCACGATCTCTCCCTCCCGAAACGACTTATGGTCGGCGGGGTCATACATGCTCTCTCCAGGCACCCGTAGGTAATACGACTTCTCTGAAGCTAGAATCGGCGAGTCGAGCCAATCCTCGGCGTCGTCATAAGCAAAGTGGTCCACGATGGTTTCCCAGGTTCCAGCCTGAAGCCATGAAATTAAGGGATACGTTCCCTTTTTTTTCGCCTCCGACTTGGTAGTTTTTGCCATCGTAAGACCGTGCGTCGTCGCGAGACCCGCGATCAGACTGCCCTTTTTCCCATTGTTTGGGGCATCTACTTCACTCTTTTTGTGCTCTCCTTGGGGGTGTGTAGCGTGTGCTTCGTCGGTGATGAGTTTTGAGAACCACCCGCGCATCCCGGGGATGGCTTCGATCGTTCGAATCGTCTTTTCAGTAATCGGCCGGTCGCCAGAAAGCATCTGGCGCACGAAGGCCCCGTCCTTATAGCCCAGCCGCCTCCCAAAGGCGGTCCGGTTGCCGTCGCAAAGCTTGTCTATCGCTGCCCTTAGGGCCTCGACGCGCAGTTGCGCAATCTGTAGTTCATTCATGTTGATAGCGTAGCACTAGCTACGCATAGCAAATGCTTCTTGCACCTAGTAGCTGTCGCTACTAGAATGCGCGCATGGACCTTGACCAATTTCTCTCTGCGCCCGGCGCTCCGACGATCTCCCAGCTGCGCAAGCGCATGGAGGAGCTCGGTTATCCAATCAAGAGTAATGCGCAACTGAGGCAATGGCGGCACAAGTATTCCGGCCGGCTGCCGAGCCCAGAAAACTGTGTCGGCCTCGAATTCGCAACTGACGGCAAAGTTCGTCGCGAAGAAAGTCGGCCGGACGACTGGTGGAAGATCTGGCCGGAGCTGAAGGGTTCGCCCGAGCGTCAGATCGAATCTGCGCGCTCTATCGATGACGCACAACCGCCGACGGGCGGCCGCTCTGATCGGCGTGCCAAATCGAAGGCGCAAAACAAAGCGGATACGCAGGAGGGACGTTAGATGAAGCGTTTCTCCTCTGTCGTTCTGTTCGCCGCTGAGTGCGGCTTGTTCTACGTCTGGCAATTCCAGGCGCTCGAGGCCGCCGGCCGCATTCTCATTTTTTATCTGTGGGTCATGGCGATCGCGCAGCTCTTTCTCTTCCTCTTCTCGCTCATTGGCGCGGCGTCGCTGAACTTCGACACATTGCCGCCGAAGCAGGGCACTGTCGGGCGCACATGGGGCTGGATGATGCTCGTCATGCGCGTCGCTGCGCTTGTTGCTATCGCCCATCCCGCCCTCGCTGGTGTTTATCTGATTGGAAATCTTCTGACTCGCCTCGTACTGGCTCTCTGTCGCAAAGAGCCGGCCGCCGGCGGCGCGTAAGTTTTCGGGGATTTGCATGGTGTCCATGCAAAAAATTTTCGTCGCCGGCCGACCGGTGTATCAAGAGGTGTAACGATGACATTTCTCTATCGCGCAGATCGTAAACGTGCGGCGGGCGGCGCACCTGGCCCCGACCAGCACTTCGAAGAGCCGCGGCTGCGGTTTCTTCCGCGCGAACTGATCGACAGCTGCCAAACGTTCCGCGACGCATGCGTGCTCGCCTGGAAATATCGCCAGCATCAAGGCATGACCGAGACCTATCTCGCGTCCGTGTGCGATCTCACGCAGCAACACGTCTCCGAGTACTTCCAAGCCGCCGAGCGCGACGAGAAAGGGCGCAAGCGCCGCCAATTGCCGGCGGACAAGGTCGGGATCGTGCAGCAGCAGATCGGCAATTGTGCGATCGGCCAATGGCTAGCGCGCGACATGGCGGTGCGGCTGGTCGAGGAGTTTTTCGCGGTGGAGCGCGCCCAGTGACAGACGGAGAAGCCAAGCGGCGAACACAAGAGGCGTTGCGTACTGCGCGCGCCCGAGCAGGAGACAACGAGGAAGGCGTGAAGGCTGAGCTGCTGAGAATGGTGCAACGCGAGGCTGGATTGCAGCAAGCGTTCCAGCTGCTCGGGATTGCGCGCCTTTGTGAGTCACAGAATCCTCACTGACCGGTGCATTCATGGATGTCCATCTGATTTCCACCGCGGCGTTGCGCGCCTTTGCATTTGCGGGCATCGCAGTCGCCTTCGTGCCGGCGCTCGCCCGCACTCGCGTGCGGTTCGGCGTGACGTTCATTGTCGCGCTCGCGGCCACAGCAGTTCTCTGGAGCAACTGACGTGTCTCATCACCTGACGAACCAGACCTGGGACATCGAGCTCCGCGCCATGCAGAAAATCGTGTTGCTCTGCCTGTCTCATCTCTCCGCGCAGACCACTCGCGAGTGCGCGCCGACGGTCCAGAAGATCGCATACATGTGCGGTATGTCCGACAGCACGGTACGAGACAAGCTGGACGCGCTCGCCGCTGCCGGCCTCGTCGAAGAGATCTCGGGCGACGGCGAGACCTTCTACCGCGTCAACGTGGCGCCACGCGATGCCTGAGCTCAACAAGCAGCGCGCTGCTGCGCGCCCGCCAATGAACGCCGGCCTCGTCGAGGCGGCGATCCGGCGGCACGTTGACCACCGCGCCAACATGCTAATTCCTGAGGCGGAGATCCGGTGGGGCATGGGTTCGCGCCGCGGCACGTACCGCGCCGATTTCATGTTGATCACGCGTGCTGGCTACGGCACGGAGCTCGAGGTCAAGGTCTCGCGCGCCGACTGGAAGGCGGACCTCGGCAAATCGAAATGGATCGGCATGCCGCCTTGGGTGACCCGATTTATCTACGTGGTGCCTGAGGAACTCGGCATCCCCGAATTCGTGCCCGCCGATGCCGGCGTCTGGCACGTCGCGCCTTTCACTCACCTCGTTGGCTCGTTGACGGAGTCGCGGTTGGTCGGGGATGGCTATCGAATCAATGTCGCGCGTCCGCCGCACGTGCTCGGGCGCGAGAAGGTGCCGCAGGTGGTGATGGGCACGTGGCTCCGCAACCTGTACTACCGCTATTGGGACCAGCGCATTCACGCCGAAGGGCGCATGCCGCTGCACGTCCGGGAAGGTGTTGTATGAGCGGGAACGCATTGACGTGGGCGCGTGCGCAGCTTGTCGGTGACGGTTACGCGAAGGCACTGCTGAAGGAATACGCGCACTGGGCCAGTGAGGACTATTCGACGTGGGCCAGCAACCCGACGCTGATCGCATCGCTTGAGATGGACATCAAGACGATCCGTAGGTGCCGGGACAAGCTGGTCGAGCTGGGCTTTCTGATCGAGACAAAGCGTCGAAGCGGCGGCACCGGCAATATTGTCGTGTACCAGATGGTCGCGCCGGCCGGATCGACGGTTGTTCAATCAGTCGACCGCCGGTCGGGTGAGACGGTCTCGCTGAGCCCCCCTTCGGCCGAAGAATATCTCGCGAAACAGGACCAAAAACGGACCCCCTTCAAATCTGGTACCCCTAAGGGGAACCAGAAACGGAGCCCCTCCAAAAACGGAGCCCCTCCAGATGTGGATGCAAGGGGTACCAAAAACGGTGCGCAAGGGGGTCCAGATTTCCCTGAAGGGGGTCCAAATCTGGTACCCGATTTTAGTGAGTTAGGTTCTGAGTTAAGTGAGGGAGTAAACGCCGGCGGCGAGGATGCGCCGAACACGCCCTCTCCGGCAGACAAAAAATCGCAAACCCAAACCGAGGGTACGCGAATCCATCCGGACTGGAAGCCGACCGACGAGCAGGTCGCGCAGGCGATCGCCGATCAACCGGCGTGGGATGCCGCCGAGGTGGCGCGGCAGGCACGCAAATTCCGCAACCACTGGCTCAGCAAACCCGGCGATAGCGCGCTGCGGACGAATTGGGATCTGACGTGGGAGAACTGGGTACTCAGCCACGATCCGTCGAAGGATCGCGCCGCCGGTGGCGCGCCTGCAGCTTCGGGAGACGGCGGCCCGTGGTACGAGGGCGCGCCCGAAGTGATCGAAGCGCGCGGTGCCGAGCTCGGCGTGCGTCCGCGCAAACCCGACGAGCCGATCGCGTCGTACCGCGTCCTGGTCGTGAAGGCCTCGCGCGAGAAGGCGGCCGTGGATTTCGTGCTGCGCGACGCGCGGCGGTTCAACTCACAGCAGCTCTTCGACTTCGCGGTGGCGACGTTCGGCGACGAGCTGATGCCCGTGGACTTCTACGCGTCATGAGCACGAACACCGAAAACCCGTTCTGGCTCGTGTGGTCGCCGACCGGCAGCGCGCCGCCGCGGTACCGCCATGCCAGCAAGCAGAGCGCAGTCACCGAAGCGGAGAGGCTAGCGCGCGCTCACCCGGGCCAGCTATTCGTCGTGCTCGAGCCGATCGCCGGGCGGCGCGTGGACAACATGGTCCGCACGACCTACGTCGACGACAAGGAGATCCCGTTTTGATCCACAACGACATCACGGATTGCCTGTCGACGGCAGCTCTTATCGCGCTTAGCGATGAACTGCTCCTGCGGCAGAGCAGGATGCGCTGCGCGGCCAGCGCGCTCTATCTCGATCGCCGGGCATTGCGTACCGAACCCCACCGGCGACTATGCGAATTAGCCATCCACGGTGAAATCTTCGAGAGCCTCGACGTCTGGTTGCGTAATCACGCCGGCGAAATGCCCGGAGTGTACGAGCTATGAGCAACGTCATCGACATCGAGGATCTGCGCTTCACGCGCGATAAGCGGATCGTGCGGCCGCAGACCGAATGCAACCACCGTCACATGACGCTCGACGAGAAAGGGCAGTTCATCAAGTGCGACGACTGCGGCATCCAGCTTTCGCCGTTCTGGGTCGTCACCTACATGCTCGAGCAATACGACCGCGCGCTCGCGAAGATCGCCGCGCGCGAGCAGCGTCAGGCCGAATCGGAGTCGCGCGGCGTCCATCTGCGCGCCGCGCAGATCGTCGAGCGGGCATGGCGCAGTCACACGATGGTGCCGACGTGTCCGCACTGCGGCGAGGGCATTCGCGCGAACGACGGCTTCGGCCATAGCGCGATCAACAAATCGATCGACGAACGGCGGCGCGCCGCCAAGAAGGGAGGCGTATGAACGCAGGACCTGTCCGCATCTGCGCGGAATGCAAATTCGGTAACCGTCCGGTGCCGCGCGGGTTGGAGCGTGTATGCCGCCACCCGCGCTCGCCGGTCGAGCCGATAAACGGCCGGCTTGCTACGTGTTCGTGGATGCGCTTCGAATTCGAAGCGCCGTGCGGAGCAGAAGGCGCGCTGTGGGAGGTAGCGATCGCGCCGCCGCGCACGTCATTCGCGCGACGGGCCGCGCGCTTGCTCGGGAGAATCTTCAAATGAACTGCAAACCCGGAGATCTGGCAATCACCGTTGGCATGTTTGAGACGGCCAACAATGGCGTGATCGTTGAGATTGAAAGTATCCATGGAGCCAACGCGCATGGCGTCATTTGGAATATCAAGCATCGTCGGCCGATGCTCGTGGACTGCGGCCCCGCTACCGGACGTTGGGTCACCGACGGGCAAATTCACGATAGCAATCTTCGCCCGATCAGCGGCGTGCCGGTGCACGACGAGCAGCTCGACGAGGTGACGGCGTGAAGGCGACGATCCAAGAGGACGGCACGCTCTACGTTGCCGCAGAGACAGCGCTTGAAGCGTACGCGCTCGAACGTTGGGGCCACGACAATCTTCCGTACGGCGCTGCGATCCGGTCCACCCCGAAGATGGTGGTGTACCACGGTCTCTCGCTTGCTGACGGCAGCGCGACCTTCGAGTCCCTTTGGGCAAAGCTGAGCACGCCATGAGCAAGGGCACAGTCCGCTTCCCGGAGAGCGCGCTCGTCGACGGCCGCATTGGCACGTCCCGCGTTGCGGCCACGATCGCTGGCGCGGCGGCGCGCCTTGCGTCGACGGAACAGTCGCAGCTCGATGGAGCGCTGAAGCGTCTGGTGCAATACGAAAGTACTGAAGCCGCGGCGGCGCGCATTCAGGCCTCAGTGGTTGCGCTTGGGCTAGGTGTCGAGGCCGAGCGCGTGCTGGCCGACTGGCACAGCGCACCCGACATGTCACCGGTGCAGCGCATGCAGGCACTCGGCCGCTTGCCGCGCGGACGGCAGAACAAGACCGAGACGGCATACGAGAACGAAGTGCTCAAACCGCAGCTGCACGCCGGCGAGATCCTCTTCTACCGCTTCGAGGCCATCAAGCTGCGCCTCGCGGACAACACGTTCATCACCATCGATTTCCCCGTCATCACGGCAGCCGGTCAACTCGAATTCCGCGAGGTGAAAGGGCGCTGGACTGACGCCGCGCGCGCGAAGACGAAGATCGCCGCGGCGCAATTTCCATTTCGCTTTATCGCAATTCATCGCGTCGGCCGACACGGCTGGCGTTCTGAAGACCTCACCAGCCGCAGCTGGTGATCACCTATCCATCTAGGAGCATCACATGTCAGTCCGCGCCAAATTCAAGGTCATTTCCACCACCCAGCGTGAGCACTGGGACAAGCAGAAAGGAAATATTCACGAAATTCAACTGCCGCCGGTGGTCAGTGGCTCGCCGGAGAACGATGGTTTCTACGCCGCGACCCCGGGCGGCGCGATCAGCCTGCAGACCGTGAACGACGAGGCCGGCGCGCAGTTCGAGCTCGGCGGCGAGTACTACGTGGATTTCGCGAAAGCCTGAACGCTCGCGCGGCCGCGTGCCGCGCCCCTCAAATCGCATTGGAAAAATGGACATGGCTTCCATCTCGATCCCGTCTGAAACGGCAGTTGGATACATCGCAACTGCGCTTCGCGACCAACTCGCAGCCGATATTTCGCGTGCGCTGCATAACCTCATCGATCAGAAGATCACAGCCATGGCCGTTCAGAAAGCGACGGAGCTTCTCCTGAACTGCGAAGTGACGTACACCGGCGATGCAGAGTTCCGTCGTCTTAATTTGCATCTGTCGATAAATGGCGAGCACTTTGACGTGACCAAGTTGCACGAGGCGCTTTCGCGCGCTGAGGATTCTGCGAAATCATGAGCCAACTCGACATGTTCGGCGATCCGGAGCCGATCGCCATCACCGCGCCGCCGGCGCAAGACGAGACCGTAGGCATCCGGGACCGCCATGCCGATCTCATCGCATTGCTGCCCGAGAAGCTTCGGCCGAGCTGCGCTCCGGCGCTCCCGGTGCCGAGCGGCAAGGGCGAGCTCGAGGAGTGGACGCGCGTTACGCAGCGCATCTACCTGCTGTACCTCGTCGGCGCGATCGCGCGCGGCGTCTATCGCGACGCAAGCGAAGCCAATGCACCATACGTGTTGATGAAGCTGAACGGCCTCGGGGGTCAGTGGTGAGTATCAGCGATAAAGACCGGAAGTATTTGGTCGATCCCGTCACGCTGCGCTCATCGGCGGAAGCAATGCGCCGGCAAGGTTTCGATATTGTGGCGCAGCAGCTCGACGCGGCGGCCGCAGAGATCGAAGGCGGGAGCGAGGCGTTCGGCGTGGTCGTCGATCAGAAACGCCAACTTGAAGCGGAGTTGAGCGCGACGCGACACAACCACCGACACACCCTCGACATGCTGGGCCGCTGGCGCCAGCTGCTCGACGTGCTCGCACAAGAATTACCCAACGACATCCGTCTCACACGGGCGAGAGCGGGCGAGCATCCATTGCGGCCGGCGGTGTGGGAGAAATGGCCATGAAGATGACCTTCATCGTGCCAGCCCAGTTCACGGTATACGGCGTACCGCAGAAGGAGCGACCGCCGTGCCTGATTCAGTGCGACGTCGTCGAGCTCGTGCGCAGCTTCGCGCATTCACCGTGGAAGTTCCGTAACAGCCTGCGTCGAGGCGTGCGCGTCAGCTACTCGGCGTACGTTCGGCCGCCGGCGTGGATCACTCCTCCGGATAACTGGCCGCGCCTCGAAACCGGCGAGATCGAACTACGCGTGCCGCTGCATTTCAACCAGCGCGTGCCGCTTCCCGCATTTCCGCCCGACAGCAACCGCGTGCGCATCGAGGATGTTGTCCAACTGCGGGACGAACCATGCTGACTCGCAAGACGCCGTTGCGCCGCATGCCTTGGAAAAGCTCGCCCATCGAGTCGAAAGACTGGCGCACCGAATTGCGCAGCGGCGGCATCAAGCGCAAAGCGCGTAAGAAGCGAAGCCAACACGACGTGAAGATGCTCAACGCGTGCCGCGGCCAACATTGCTATTTGCGCGTACCCGGGCTTTGCCGCCGGCTCGACCCGGAAGAGACGATCGTGCCCGCGCACTCGAACGAGAGCGCGCATGGCAAGGGGGGCGCACGCAAGGCCGACGACAGATACACGGTGCCGGCATGCGGCCTCTGTCACTACTGGCTGGACTTCGGCGGCGCGCCGCAGTTGCTGAAGTTCTCGACGTGGCGGCGCGCGTATAGGGAATGGTCGACGGTGCGCGACGGCGTACCCGATGAGTCAGTGGGAGAGCTTGATGGGTGAGGACAAGCCGAAATATGCCGGCGCATCATTGCGCTGGTCGCCTGAAGAGGACGCGATCCTCCTCGAGGTGTGGAAGCTCCGCACACCGCTGAAAGTATCGGTGGCGAGACTGCCGGGTCGCTCTGAGCGAGGCATGCAGTTGCGCGCCGAGACTCTCAAATTGCCGCGTCGACGTCAGGCTCGCGGAACCTCCGACACGCGGCCGGCGTTCGTGGCGCTTTGGGCCGTGCTGAAGAAGAAGCGCGGCACGCGCGTCGAGCTGGCGAAACGTGCTGGCGTCTCGCCGCAGACCGCCGGTACGTTCATCCAACACTTTCGCTCGCAGATGCATATCTCGGGATGGCAGCCCCGCCCGGATGGTCCGGACGCGCCCATATATGCCGCGGGCGCCGGTAAGGACAAACCGAAGCGGCCTAACAAGCCACGCGCACAGGTCTACAGCGAGTACTGGAAGCGGATGAAGCGGGAGAGGCCGGACCTCGCGGCGGCGCGTATAGCCCGGACAACGTTCAAGCGGCTCGAACGCGAAGGCAAGTTGCCGCGTCGAGATCCCGCCGCCGTCGCGCTGTTCGGCATGGCGGCGCGCGACACGTGAGCGCGCCGATGCGGTGGTGGGAATACGGGGACCCTGCAGACGTGCTCGAACGGCGGGAGAGTAATCGCTGTGTCGGATGTCAGCATGCCGTCGACAAGCCGGATCCGTTCGGTGGCGTGCGCAAGGTGTGCAGGAAAGGCAGGAAATACGGCACGCGTTGCCGGCAATACAAGGAAACGCCATGATCGACGCAGAACAAACACTATTCCGCACCCCGCAGGATGCGCTCATCTTCGCCTTCAATTATTCGACCCAGACGCGCGACCGGTCGGCCATGGACAGAATGGCAGCGCCTTCTCCGAGGTCGGGAAAAGGGTTGAGCGGCAACGATGGGGCAGCACAGGCCGGCATGATCCGTCGCGAGCTCGAACAGTTGACCGCGATCGAACTCGCAGTTCTCGTCGCTCGATTCGCTCCACGCTCGTCACCATGTGCATGTGGCCGCGCCTGCTGCGGCGGACATACGCCGAACCCCGAGTATCAGAATGCGATCCGCACGCTCGAGCAGGCCGCAATGTCGATACTGCCGCCCGGAACGATCGTGCATTATCAACTGCGGCGCGGGCTTGTCGAGAAAGCGACCGGCGTGAAGATCGAGATCAAGGCGCTGGCGATCAAATGCGGAGTTGCCGAGCGCACCGCCTATTCCCACTGGGAGGTGATCAAGCATTGGTTTCTTGGGACCGCCAAGCCGCGGAAAGCGAAAGAGGCGAAGCGTAGGCGGGTCGCTGCTGGCAACGGTGCGGTCGACATCCCGGGCGAGTCGGAATTGCTGACCGAGGTGGCGACCGCCGTGGACGGCATCGAATCGAAGGCGCGGAAGCATGCCGATGAGCTGCTTAGCGGGCTCGGTTTCGTGAGGTCGTGAGGAACGAGAAGTTGACTTCCGTAAAATCGACGTTAATATACGCATCAATCTGACACTGTGTATAAGTGTCTCCAAAGCCCCGACTTGATTCCAAGCGGGGCTTTTTTGTTGCCTATTGCGGGTGTACGCCACCGGTAGACCGTCGGGCTCATAACCCGAATGCACGCGGTTCAATTCCGCGCCCCGCAACCAGTTGGTGCCACGATGAACAAACCGAAGTCTAAGGGCGTTGCGTCCAAGATCGCGCGCCCGCGCCTCGGCGAAAGCGTCATCGTGCGCGCGCCGTACTTCGCGAAACCGACCGTCGCGATCGTGATCTTCCTGTATGAGGACGATTCGAACGACATCGCCGTGCAGGCATTCCCGCTCGGCCGGGACACTCTGCAGGTGCCGCTGGTGCCTTTCTTCGAAGAAGAGCCGGATGCGAGCATCCGGTCGGCCGCGTGGCCGGCGTAATAGCGATCCGCGTCTCGTCAAATGCGAACGAGATTGCGCGCGGCCTCGACGATTTCATTCGTCGTCAGTTGACTCGCGGCTTGCCGGGTCCCAGTTCAACACCCACTCCGCGTCTTCCAGTTCGAGCAGCGTGCGGCAACCGGCTTTCGGATGATCGCGCCGCGCGACCACGGCCGAATGCGTGGAGAACAGCGGCACGTTGTGAAACTCCGATTGCGGCGACGCGGGCGGCGGCCGACCAATCGAAAAATCGAGGCTTCCGTCGCGCAGACGCGGCTGCACGACCGCGAGCAAGCCTTCGAAGAATTCCAGTTGCACTTCCGGCATGCGCTGGCGGAACCGCTGCACGGTAGGCGGCAGAAACGTCAGCGCGACCCACGGCGTGACGCCGATCGACAGCTTGCCCGCGGCGGCGCCGCGTAGCGCTTCGATCTCGGCTTGCGCCCGCTGCAATTGCCCGAGCACCACGCGCGCATGCACGACCAGCGCGCGGCCGAACTCGGTAAACGCGACGCCGCTTGCGCTGCGCACCACCAGCGGCGCCTGTAGATCGGCTTCCAGTTCGCGCATGGCCTTGGTCACGGCGGCGGGCGACAGGTCGAGCGAACGGGCGGCGGCCCGGATACTTCCAGTATCGGCAATCGCCGCTAATGTGCTGAGTTGATGCAGTTTCATCTGACAATGAGCGAATAGGGTGGCAACCAGCGGTTGCTGCCGCAACGATTCTACGCCTGCCGCTGGAAAATCGGCGTCGTTATGCTGGGTTCACGCTTTCATTGATGGAGACACGACGTGAACACCATGGCCATACCGGCGGGCATCGCCGAACTCGAAGACGAAATGATCGCGCTGCGCCGCCGCATTCACGCGCAGCCCGAGCTGGCTTACGAAGAGTTCGCCACCGGCGACCTGGTCGCCGAACGCTTGCAGGAGTGGGGCTACACCGTGCACCGCGGGCTGGGTCAAACGGGTGTTGTCGGGCAACTGAAAGTCGGCGCCGGCACGCGCAAACTGGGGCTGCGCGCCGACATGGATGCGCTGCCGATTCACGAGACCACCGGACTGCCGTACGCGAGCAAGGTGCCCGGCAAGATGCACGCATGCGGCCATGACGGTCACACGGCCATGCTGCTCGCCGCGGCCAAACATCTGGCTCAGGAAAAGTGCTTCGACGGTACGTTGAATCTGATTTTCCAGCCCGCTGAAGAAGGGTTGGCCGGCGCGAAAAAAATGCTCGAAGACGGCCTGTTCGACAAATTTCCGTGCGACGCTGTGTTTGCGATGCACAACATGCCGGGTTTCCCGACGGGCAAGTTCGGCTTCCTGCCCGGGTCTTTCATGGCTTCGTCGGATACGGTGATCATCAAGGTGACCGGGCGCGGCGGTCATGGCGCGGTGCCGCATAAGGCGGTCGATCCGGTGGTGGTGTGCGCGCAAATCGTGCTCGCGTTGCAGTCCATCGTCTCGCGCAACATCGCGCCGCTCGATATGGCGATCATTACCGTCGGCGCGATTCACGCGGGCGAAGCGCCGAACGTGATTCCGGAGACGGCCGAGATGCGTCTTTCGGTGCGCGCGTTGAAACCCGAGGTACGTGATTACTTGCAGGAGCGCATCACGGCGGTGGCGTGCGGCCAGGCGGCCGTGTTCGGCGCGCAGGCGCATGTGGACTATCAGCGCCGCTATCCGGTTCTCGTCAACGACGCGGCAATGACCGGTCTTGCGCGGCAAGTCGCGCTCGACTGGCTCGGCGAAGGTGGCCTGATCGCCGATATGCAGCCGCTCACCGGCAGCGAAGACTTCGCGTTCCTGCTGGAGCGTTGCGCCGGCAGCTACCTCATCATCGGCAATGGTGACGGCGAGGGCGGCTGCATGGTCCACAACCCCGGCTACGACTTCAACGACGATTGCCTTGCCACCGGCGCGGCTTACTGGGTGAGACTCGCGCAGGCGTTTCTGGTCTGACGCAGCAGCGTTTGCATGGGCGGGTCAAGCCGCGCATCTGCAGGAAGCACATCACGGAGACACAGATGGACTATTCCGCCACACCGCAACCCGCGGGCACCGAAGCGTTGAGCATGCAGAGTGCGACGGCAGCGCAACCGGCGAGGCGCGCGAGCCACGCTAAAGCGATTGCCGCGATTACGCTCGGCAACGGCCTCGAGTTTTTCGACTTCACGATCTACAGCTTCTTTGCGACGATCATCGGCAAGCTGTATTTCCCGGTGGAAGGGCAACTTGCGCAACTGATGCTTGCGGTCGGCACGTTCGGCGTGGGTTTCATCATGCGGCCGGTGGGCGGCATCGTGCTCGGGGCGTATGCCGATCGCGCGGGCCGCAAGGCCGCGATGAGCCTCACCCTGTGGCTGATGACGCTCGGTTCCGCGATCATCGCGTTCGCGCCGACTTATGCGGCGATTGGTGTCGCCGCGCCGCTGCTGGTGATTCTCGCGCGGCTGATTCAGGGCTTTGCGCTGGGTGGTGAGATTGGTGCGTCGACGTCGCTGCTGCTGGAATACGGTAGCAATAAAACGCGTGGCTTCTACGGTAGTTGGCAGTTCGTGAGCCAGGGCTTGAACACGGTGTGCGGATCGCTGCTGGGTGTCGCGTTGGCGGCGGCGCTTTCGACCGCGGCGCTGGAGAGCTGGGGGTGGCGCGTGCCGTTCGTGATCGGCATGGCAATGGGGCCGATCGGCATCTATATCCGGCGGCATCTGGATGAGACGCTGCCGGGTATCGAAGACGGCTCGGCGCCGCAGTCAGGCGGGAGTGCGGCGGCTTTACAGCCCGCCTCGCAGCCGGTGCGCAAACTGTTTCGTGAGCATTCCGGCGTGATTACGACGGGCGTTCTGACGACGATCGGCGGTACGGCGGCGAACTATATCGTGCTGTTTTATCTGTCCACGTACGCGATCCGGATTCTGCATTTGCCGATGTCGTCGGCGCTCTGGGCCGCGTGGACTGCTGCGGTAGTGACGGTGATCTGTTCGCCTTTTGCAGGGGCGTTGTCGGATCGTGTTGGGCGTAAACGCGTGTTGTGGGTTTCTCGTGTGCTGCTGATCGTGGCTGTTTATCCAGCGTTCATGATTATCAATGCTTCGCCCACGGTGCCGGTTTTGTTATCGGTAGTGGCGCTGCTGGGTGTGCTGGTTGCGTTTACCGCGGTGCCTAATATCGTCATGTTGCCGGAAATGTTTCCTCGTGAGATTCGTGCTACCGGGATGTCGATTGTTTATTGTCTCGGCGTTTCTATTTTTGGTGGGTTTGCGCAGTTTTTTGCTACCTGGTTGATTCAGGTTTCCGGGAGTAATCTCGCGCCGGCTTGGTATCTGATTGGGTGTGGGGTGGTTTCCTTGTTGCCGTTGCCGTTTATGCGGGAGACTGCTGGGCGGGATATTGGGTAGTGTTTTTTTGGGGTTTTGCGGGGCTTTGGGCTTCTGGTTTGTTGGCCTTTCTTGCTTTGTTAGTGGTCTATTGGCGTTGCCCCTGTGCGGGGCGGCACCTACTTTCTTTGCCGCGGCAAAGAAAGTAGGCAAAGAAAGCCGCTTTGAACCGCCAGCCCATAAGCGGGTCCCCCGCACAGCTACGGTAGTGGTGCATCTGGAATCCGTGCCCTCGCACATTCGGCGCTTGTGACACAGCCGTCATTCTTCCGGCGACGCTGCGCGCGCCGCCGCGGTCATTTGTGCCTATACCGATGCAGGCGCCATCGGTTGAAGGCCCGGGATCAGCCCGCGAAGCAGCCAGAATCTCGTCAGTTTTCCTTGCGAGCGTCGTCAATCCAGATCCTCTTGCCAAGCTGGCGACTGCCGCGGAGACGGCAGCCACCATGGCGAATCCGATTAGGAAAGAAGCGATGAATCCTATTCACGCTCAGTTTTCCTAACTATCGTGGCCACCGAAAGAGATCAAAAAATCGCGGCCGCGCATCGCAGGCCGACCCCTGAACTACAAACGTTTTGTCGAACTACCGCGACGGCGCGCGCAGCGCCGCCGGAAGAATGACGGCCTTGTCACAAGCGCCGAATGTGCGAGGGCACGGATTCCAGATGCACCACTACCGTAGCTGTGCGGGGGACCCGCTTATGCGCTGGCGGTTCAAAGCGGCTTTCTTTGCCTCCTTTCTTTGCCGCGGCAAAGAAAGGAGGTGCCGCCCCGCACAGGGGCAACGCCAATAGACCACTAACAAAGCAAGGAAAGGCCAACACCCCAAAAAACCACGACAAAAAAACAAACCGCCGCCAGGCAAAAAAAAGCACCCCTATCACCGAGCTGCCGACTTCTCCCCATCCGCCACAGGCGCCTCCCCATCAGCAGCCGCCTCCCGAGTCTCCGGCATGGCAGCCCACACGAGCAAAACAGCCAACGCCCCAGCTGCGGCGAGACCAAAAAAGCTCACGGCATTCCCAAAATGATCCGCCACGAACCCAGCCGCAGTGGTACTCAACGTAGCCCCAATCCCGGCAGCCAACCCGAACAATCCGATACACAGGTTATAGCGTCCCTTATCGCCGGCCACATCGGCGGCAATCAGCGGCAACATCACCCCAAACACGGCGGCGCTCAAACCGTCGAGCATCTGCACCGGCACGAGCAAATAAGGGCTGCTGATTCCGGCAAACAGCAACGCCCGTATCGGCAGCGCTGAAAACCCGAGCAGCAGAATCGGCCGACGTCCCCAACGTTCGGCCGAGCGCCCGACCCACGGCGACATAATCGCCACGATCGCCTGCGGCACGATGATGCACGCCGCAATCACGAGTTGCACGTTGTCGCCCATGCCGGCCGTCACTTCGCCGGCGGCAAGATTGAGCATCGCCGCATTCGACAAATGGAACAGCACGATGCACGCCGCGAACAGCAGCATCCGCTTGTCGCGCAGCAACTCGCGCAGACTCTCGCGCCGCTCGATCTGCTGCGGCGTCGGCGCGGCCTTCGGTAATTCGACGGTGTCGGTGCGCTGGATCATCGTCAGCGCGAAGAGGGCGGGCACGGCGAGCGCGGCGGTCAGCCAGAACACCGCGCGCGGTGAGTAGTACTCGCCGAACAGACCCATCAGTCCGGCCGCGACCGCGCTGCCGATCGACGCCCAGCGCGCATTGCGCCCCAGCCGGTCGCCGAGATTCGCCCGTCCCACCAGCGCGAACGAAATCGCGGCGAGCGCCGGCGTCAGCATGCAACTCGCGAAGCCGTGAAACACCTCGGCGGCGATCACCGGCAGCACCGTCGGACTGACAGCCAGCAGCACCGCGCTCAGGATGATCGCGAAAATCGCCCAGGCGGCCGCGCCTTTCTTGTTGCGCAACGCATCGACGGCGGCGCCGCCAGGCACCTGGCTCACCATCGCGCTGATCGTGCCCACCGAAAGCGCCATGCCGATCTCGCCCTGCGTCCACTTATGCGAGGCGAGATAGGACGCGATGAACGGTCCAAACCCTGTTTGCACGTTGGCCACGAAAAAATTCAGCCAATCGAGCGCGCGCAAGCTGCGCGCTGTTACCAGTGTGCGGCCTGTCATCGGGCCGCCCGTGCGTTGGAAACCGCCGTGGTCGTGGCCGCGGCCGCAGGCGCCGCAATGGCGGCGGGCGCAGAAGCCGGAGCAGGCGCTGGCGCGGGAGGCGGCGCCGGCGACACCGCGCGGATCGGTTTGTCGCTCGCATAAGGCGGCGTTGCGTTGATCTGCGCATCGCTCAACTCGAGTAGCGGATGCAGCTCCTTGTCTTTGGTGACGAAGCGCAGCGCCGACCAACTGGCGGCAATCGTGCGCCGTTCGGTGCTGACCATGCCGTTGACGTCGAGCACGACCGCCTGCGGCTGTGCGTTGGCGTCGATCAGCACGTCGATCACGCGGCCGACCTTGGCGCCGTTCGAGCGCTCGACGGTGGCGTCGATCAGCGGCAATTGCAAAACGGCAGCGGCTTTGCCCGCATTCGCCGGAATTGCGGCGGCGTTGAGCGTGATGGGCGCGGTTTTCGCAGTCGGCGTGAAGCGGAACGCGCTCCACGGGAAGTTCACCTTGCGGTCGCCGACACCCAGGAAACCCTGCAGATTCACGACCATTTCGCGCGGCTTGCCGCCGGCGTCCGCGATCAGATCGACCGCGCGGCCGACCACTTTGCCGTCCGGCTTCTGCACTTCGCTGTCGAGCAGCGCGCGCGCCTCGTTGCGCTCGATGGTGCGCAGCACGATCAGCGGCGCGGGCGGGGGAGGCGGTGGCGCGGGCGTGACAACGGGCGGCGGAGGCTCCACCTTGTGCGGCTTGACGACCGGCTTCTTCGGCTTTCTCGGCTGCTCGGGCTCGGCCGCTTCGGTCTCGACCGGTTCGGGCGCGGAGGCGGCCACCGGCGCGCTCGCGGGTTCGACCGGCATCACCGTGGCGTCCACGATCGGCGCCTGCTGCGGACCCCACAGCAAGCTGCTGCAACCGGACAGCGCGAATAGCGCGAACACAGCAAGAAGCAAGAGACGCCAGGCAGGACGCGAAAAACCGCCACTCATCAAGAAGGACTCCATGGGCCGGTGCGAACGGCCCGTGGGCCGCCGCAGTTAAGACAGGTACGGGCCAGAGTGTAACCCGCGACGTTGGGCGGCTCCGGTTTTGCAGGCAGTCTGACAGGTTGCCCCAAGCATGGTTCATGCCGCACCGGGCCGATTGTTCGCACGGTCGCATGGTCGCGGTCCATTGAGACGCGTCGAACCTCTCAAAACCCTTTCATATCTTTGTGACAGACCGTAGGTGTAAACGCGCGGGCTATGAAGCGGGTTTGCCGTCCCCTGAACGATATAAGCGTCGCGACATGTCGGGCATGCCAATCATGCGATGGGAGACATATTTGTGTTGCCCTACATTTCGAGACAGCAAAAAAAGATCACATCCCACATTAAATCAACGCAACGAGACGAACCTGATGGCGGCCGTATCGACGGCCGTTTCAGCACGCTGATAAAGGAGGCACTCATCATGATGGAACCCCACGCCCAACCGATTTCTGAAGTCGGCGCCGAATCATTCGACGGAAAGGGCTTTCTCGACCGCTATTTCGAAATCTCTTCACGCGGCAGTTCGCAGCGTCAGGAAATCGTCGCGGGTATCACGACCTTCCTCGCGATGGTCTATTCCGTGTTCGTCGTGCCGGGCATGTTCGGCAAAGCGGGCTTCGACACGAGTGCGGTGTTCGTCGCCGTGTGTCTGACCACGGCCTTCGGCTCGCTGCTGATGGGCGTGTGGGCGCGTCTGCCGATCGCGATCGGCTGCGCGATTTCGCTGACGGCCTTCACCGCGTTCGGCCTCGTGCTCGGCAAGGGGCTGCAGCCGAACGTCGCGCTCGGCGCGGTGTTCCTGATGGGCGTCGTATTCACCGCGATCTCGGTGACGGGCGTGCGTTCATGGATTCTGCGCAATCTGCCCACAGGCATCGCGCACGGCACGGGGATCGGCATCGGCCTGTTCCTGCTTCTGATCGCCGCCAACGACGTGGGTCTCGTCGTGAAGAATCCCGGCGCGGGTCTGCCGGTGTCGCTCGGCAATATCACGGCGCTGCCGGCGCTGATGTCGGTGGCGGGACTCGCGGCCATCTTCGGTCTGGTGCGCCGCCGCGTACCGGGCTCGATCCTGATCGTGATCGTGGCGATTTCGGCGATCGCGCTCGCCATCGATCCGGCCGTGTCGTTCCACGGCGTGTTCGCCGTGCCGTCGCTGAGCGCGCCGGGTCACGCTTCGCTGATCGGCGCGATGGACATCAAGGGCGCGTTGTCGATGGCAGTGCTGCCGAGCGTGCTGGCTCTCGTGATGACCGCGGTGTTCGACGCGACGGGTACGATCCGCGCCGTCGCGGGGCAAGCCGGGCAACTCGATGAAAACGGCCGCATCATCAACGGTGGCCGCGCGCTGACGGCCGATTCGCTGAGCTCGATTTTCTCGGGCCTGCTCGGCGGCGCGCCGGCGGCGGCGTATATCGAATCGACGGTGGGCGTGGCCGCCGGCGCGAAGACCGGCATGGCGGCCGCGGTGGTCGGTCTGCTGTTCCTCGTGGTGATGTTCTTTTCGCCGCTCGCCGGCCTCGTGCCTTCGTATGCGACGGCCCCCGCGCTGATGTACGTCGGCCTGCTGATGCTCTCGAACGTCAGCAAGCTGCATATGGACGACATGGTCGACTCCATGTCGGGCCTGATGTGCGCGGTGTTCATCGTGCTGACCGCCAACATCGTGACAGGCATCATGCTCGGCTTCGCGACGCTCGTGATCGGCCGTGTGGTCAGCGGCGAGTACCGCAAGCTGAACGTGGGCACGGTTGCCATCGCTATCGTGCTGGTCGGCTTCTATCTCGGCGGTTGGGCGATCTGACCGTGGCAGGCAGTGAGCGGGGCGTTGCTTGACGCCGCGCTTCAAGCGATTGAATTTGTGCTGGAAAGCGAGAGCAACGTGGCGCGATACCGGCCGCATTGCTCGAGCCTGTAGTCGGTTGTTCTCCACCTTGACGCGGCGTGCGGCAGGCTTCATCTGCGGTGCGCCGCGTATCTTTTTTATCGTACTCCCCACGCCGCTTGCGGTGCGCTTTTGCGAAAACGCGTACCTGTCCTTGACATTCGTCGCTTCGTTTCTATAGTTAACCTCATGGTTAAGTTTGATGAAGCGTTATTGAATCGCACCTTTGCCGCGCTGTCCGATCCGACTCGGCGGGCGCTGCTCGCGCGTCTGTCGTCGAAAGATCTGTCGGTCAGCGAACTCGCCGAGCCGTTTGCGATCTCCTTGCCCGCGGTGATGAAACACCTCGACGTGCTGTCCGAGGCGGGTCTCATCACGCGCAGCAAAACCGGCCGCACGGTCGCGTGCCGCCTGTGCGCCGGGCCGATGGAGGAAGCCATGGAGTGGCTTGGCCGCTATCAGCGCTTCTGGTCCGAATCACTCGATCGTCTGGCCGCTTTCGTCGAAGAGGAGCAAAGCCCATGTCCGCCCAGCCCAGCCTCACCCTCCAGCGGCGTCTCAACGCCGCGCCCGCCAAAGTCTTCCGCGCGTGGACGGAACCGGCGCAATTCATGACGTGGATGCATCCGGGCGGCGCGGACGTCGTGCGCGCGGAACTGGATGTGCGCGTCGACGGGCGTTACGCGATCGTGTATCGCAAGCCGGACGGCAACGAAGTCGAGGTCAACGGTCAGTATCTGGAGGTGGTGCCCGACCGCAAGCTGGTCTTCTCGTGGATATGGCGCTATAGCCCGGAGCATGAATCGCAGGTCACGTTGCTGCTGGAACCGGACGGTGGCGGCACGTGGCTCACGCTCACACATGAACGTCTTGCCGACGAAGCTCAGCGCGAAGATCATCGCCGCGGCTGGACAGACGGGATCGATTCGCTCGAACGCTACGTGGCCTGAGTGGTTTGCATGTCCCCAAAGTCCCCGCGGGGAATTCCTTCGGGGTGTGCTGTTTGACCTGCACGATGCAGGCAAAGGAGACGCAGATGGAACCGCAACACCGTATTGGCTCGCAGGAGGAATGGCTGGCTGCCAGCCGGGCATTGCTGGCCGAAGAAAAAGCGCACATGCGCGCCGGCGACGAACTTGCTCGCAAACGCCGCGCACTGCCGTGGGTCAGGATCGACAAGACCTATACCTTCGATACGCCGCAAGGCCGCAAGACGCTTGCCGATCTGTTCGACGGGCGCAGCCAGTTGATCGTCTATCACTTCATGCTGGGCCCGGATTGGGAGGAGGGCTGCGTCGGCTGCTCGTTTCTGTCGGATCACATGACAGGGATCGTCACGCATCTCGAACATCACGATGTGTCTTACGTGACGGTGTCGCGTGCGCCGTTCGCGAAGATCGAGAGCTTCAGGAAACGCATGGGCTGGACTTTCCCATGGGTGTCCTCGAACGGCAGTGATTTCAACTTCGATTATCACGTGTCGTTCACGCCGGAAGAGTTGGCGAGCAAGAAAGCGTTCTACAACTTCACCGAGGACGATGTCGGCATCGACGAACAACACGGCCACAGTGTCTTCTACAAGGACGAGAACGGCGACGTGTATCACACATATTCCTGCTATGGACGCGGTGACGAACGCTTCATCAATGCCTATGCGCATCTCGACGTCACGCCGAAGGGTCGCAATGAAGACAGCAATCTGACCGACTGGGTCAGGCATCACGACCGCTATGAAGAAAAGGCGCAAGGCGGCTGCGCTGCGTGCGGTTCCTGATAGAGCGCGGAGAACGCAGCGCTAGCGCAACCTTGCGAGAAAAGAGCGGGACGTTATGCGCGCTGGCGTCCCGCTTCATAGAACAGCGCGAACAGTTCCGACTGTGAATTGACGTTCAGTTTCGTATAGATGTGTTTCTTGTGCGCGCGCACGGTCTCGAACGAGATCGCCAGTTTCTCCGCGATGGCGCGCGTCGAAAATCCGCTCAAGGTCAGCATCGCCACTTCCACTTCGCGCGCGGTGAGCGAGGCGCGGCCGCCCGCCGCCGCGACCTGCTCGAAGCGCGCCGCGTAGGCGGGGGCGTCGGTGGCGGCGAGCGATTCCGTGACCGTCTCGGCGACTGCTTCGTTGGAGGCTGGCTGCGCAGCGTCGAATGCCTCGTAGGGCAAGCGTTGCCGCAGCAGCGCGATCACCCACGGCGCGCACAGCGCGAGTACGGCCAGATCGCGCTCGGCATAACGATGCGTCGCGCCGAGCGAAAAGGCTAGGGTGTGTTGCGCGTCGATCATGTAGTTGAAGTGCACCTCGTCGCCGACGATATTCTTTCTGAAGTACCGCTGGTAGTAATCGGTCATCGAGAAGTTGTCCGGTGCGACATCGGCCAGCGTGACGAAGCCCGATGCGGGTTTCTCGGTGGCGGCGATATAAAACGGATCGAGTTGATAGAGCGCGGCCAGATAGTCCTGGAACATCGTGTCTACGGTGCCGTCCGGCATCGGCGATTCGGCGCACACGAGCGGCGCCTCGCCCGCTGTGAAGCGCAATGCGACCCAATTGTCGAAGGCGACATAACGTTCGAGCGCGCGCGTGAGGCGAGTCCAGAATTGCGTGCTATCGAGCGCTTCGATAACCGCGCCGATCTCGCGATGAAAGGCCAGATCGCGCCATTCGAGTTCCATGCGTGCTCCGATGAGGGTAACCCAGCAGGGTAATTACGGACAAAAATATGTCTGGTAATAATAGGCCCAACCTGATCGCGGGGTGGTCGAGAACGGCTGTCATTCAACGCGAAGGTAATCGGGATGGATAGCAATATTGCATGGGACCAGAGTAAGAGCTGTGCATGGGACCAGAGTAAGCGCTAAAGCGCCAACTCTGGCCGACAGCTAAAGCGCTAACTCTGGTCGACCGCTGTGCATGGGACCAGAGTAAGTGCTAAAGCGCTAACTCTGGTCGACAGGAGACAGAATGCTTCAACTCGAACTGGCGCAAATTCCCGTCGTGGATGGCGCGGTAGGTGTCGGCGGCGCGAATGTACAACGCGTGCTGCAAATCATCGGCCAACGTTCGGCCGAAACCGATCTGATCGTGTTTCCCGAAACCACGCTGTCGGGCTTTCCGACGCGGCATAACGTTGCCGAAGTGGCAGAGCCGATCGACGGCCCCTCGTTGAGCGCCGTGCGCGACGCGGCGCGTGAAGCGCGTGTGGCGGTTGCGGTGGGCCTCGCCGAGCGCGACGGCAGCCGCTTTTTCAACACCACCGTGTTGATCGACGAACGCGGCGAGATCGCGCTGCGTTATCGCAAGACTCACCTGTGGGCGTCGGACGTCGGCGTGTTCGAACCGGGCGACCGTTTCGAAGTGTGCAGCTTCAAAGGCATGACGGTCGGTCTGCTGATCTGCTACGACATTGAATTTCCCGAAACGGCACGCGCGGTCGCGTCGCTGGGCGCCGATCTGCTGGTTGTGACCAACGGCAACATGGACCCGTTCGGGCCGGTGCATCGCCGGGCCATCGTGGCGCGCGCCATGGAAAACCAGATGTTCGCCGCGCTAGTCAATCGCATCGGTTCCGGCGACGACAACCTCACGTTCCCCGGCGAGTCGGCATTGATCGATCCGTTCGGCGACGTGGTGTGCGACGCGGGCCGGCAGGAAGTCGTGCTGCGCGCAACGCTCGAGCGCGCGCGCCTCGAAGGCGCTCGCGAACATTATCGTTATCTGCACGACGCGCGCATTGCGCTCGATCTCGCTACCGAATACGGCGCGCACGGCCAACGTGCGCGCGTGATTCGCGCGCGCTGAAGCGAACGTTCAGGCCGACACGCGACCGGGCCGGCATGCCGCCTGAACGGCGGTGCGGACCTGCCCGGCGCATCAGGCAAAGACCATCGGCGCGAATCGCGCGCCGCCAGCAAGTCCGATCGACCCGGCTCGACCGGGGCGCGTGCCATGCCGCGCCCGGGACGATGCTCGCCCATTCGCAAGAGGAGACACCGTATGACTTCATCATCCGCCGCCGAACCCGCGGCCCCACGCAGCGCGCACCTGAAGCGCACACTCGGCCTGCCGTCGGTCCTGCTATTCGGTCTGGCTTACATGGCGCCGCTGATCGTCTACGGTACCTATGGCGTGCTGGCGAGCGCCAGCCAGGACACCGCGGCGCTCGCCTATCTGATCGCGTTGATCGCGATCGTGTTCACCGCGCTCAGTTACGGCAAACTGGCGCGGCTCTTTCCGGTGGCCGGTTCGGCCTACACGTACACGCGCAAGACCTTCAACCCGCATCTCGGCTTCATGATCGGCTGGGCCACCTTGCTCGATTATTTTTTCCTGCCGATGGTGATCTGGCTGATCGGCGCGGCGTATCTGAGCGCCGCGTTCCCGCACGTGCCGGCGTGGATCTGGATCGTCGCCTTTATCGTGCTGACCAGTGCGTTGAACATTCTCGGCATCGAACTCGCGAACCGTTTCAACATCGTGCTGATGGTGGTGCAACTGGCGATCGTCGCGTTGTTCGTCGTGCTGTGCTGCCACTATGTGACGGCGGCCGCCGGACCTGGCGGTCTCGTGTCGGCCGAGCCGTTCTTCAAACCGCACGTGCCGTTCTCGGCGACGATGGCGGGCGCGGCGATCGCCGCGTATTCGTATCTCGGCTTCGACGCGGTCTCGACGCTGACTGAAGAAACCATCGCCCCCGAAAGGACCATGCCGCGCGCCATCGTGCTGATTGCGCTGATCGGCGGCGCGATCTTCGTGATCGCGGCCTATACCGTGCAGCTCGCGCACCCGGGCGCGGTGTTCAAGGACCCGGATTCGGCGGCTTTCGAAGTCGCGCGCAAAGTGGGTGGCGATATATTCGTCACGGTGTTTCTGGCGGGCCTGATTCTCGCGCAGTTTGCCTCGGGCATCTCGGCGCAGGCGAGCGTGGGACGTCTGTTGTATGCAATGGGCCGTGACGAAGTGCTGCCCAAACGCATCTTCGGTTTCGTGCATCCGAAGTTCAAGACGCCGGCGCTGAACATCGCGATTGCGGGCGCTGTCGGTCTCGTCGCCTTGAAGCTCGATGTGGCCACTTCGACATCGTTCATCAACTTCGGTGCGTTCCTTGCGTTCACGGCCGTCAATCTGTGCGTGATCCGTCAGTTCTTCAACGCGCGGGGCAGTGCGAATGCGATAGGCGTGATCGGCGGGCTGCTGTTGCCGTTGGCCGGCGCGCTCGCCGACGTGTGGCTGCTGGTGAGTCTGGAGAAGACGGCGCTGGTGCTAGGCGCGGTGTGGTTCGTGTTGGGCTTGTGCTATCTCGGCTGGATTACGCGCTGCTTTCGCCAGGCGCCGCCGGAAGTCGCGGTGTGATGAAACGGTTGCGCGCTCGTTGTGCGCGCAACCGCGACAGGTGTGACGTCGCGATGCACGGCGTCACATGCGAAGCGCTGTCGCTTCAAAGCGACATGTCGAAAGCGGGCTTGAGGAAAACTTCGATCGCCATCACGACGAGCCCCATCGCAGCCGCCGACAGCGTCAACGTGCCGTATTCGTCGTAGCGTGCATCGTAGAGACACGCCACGACGAAAAGAATCGCCAGCAGATTGGTCAGCCAATCGAAATTCAGCGCCATAGTCATCGATCAAATCCGGGCTCATGCGCGACCCGGTTTGTCGAGCCGCGCGATCAGGTGAGCGCGATTCTATCGAGTTGAGCTTACGGATTCGCAACGGCGGCGCTTACATGGATTACGCCGCGGTAGAAGCCTTCTTCGCGGACATCATGTCGTGCTCGATCCAGTCGATCACGGAAGTTCTCTTCGGTTGCCAGCCAAGCAGCTTGCGGGCGCGCTCACCGCGCACGCGGCTGTTCGAGCCGAGGCCATACGAGGCCATTTCGTAGCCCCATTCCTTTTGCGCTTCTTCGAGCGGCCAGTCTTGCGGTTCGCCGAGCTCCATCGTGCGCGCAATCGCGGCGCTCATGTCGCGGAACGATGCCTCGCCGCTTTCGACAAAGTAGAAGGTGCCCGCGGGCGTGTTCTCGAGAGCGAGGCGATACAGTTCGGCGACGTCGTCGATATGCACGTTCGACCAGATATTGCCGCCGCTGCCCACATGGCGCACCACGCCGCTCTTCAGCGTTTGACGCACGAGGCGCGGCAATTGCACGCTCGCGCTGCCGGACACCGCACCGTGGCCGTAGATCAGCGTGTTGCACAGCACGGCCGAACGGATGTTCTGCTGCGCGGCGTCGAGCACGAGTTGATCGATGGCCACGCGCGCGGCCTTGTCGGCGGTCGGCGTGGGCAGCGCGTCTTCGTGATAGATGCGCGCCTGACCCGCTTCGCCGCCCGATGCATCGCCGACAATGCTCGAACCGCTCGTGTGCAGGAACGTTTTGCCGGACCCGGCGAGTCCTTCGATCAGCGCTTTCACGGCGCCTTCATGGTCGCTGCTCGCGGCATTGATGACGGCGTCGGCGGCTTTTGCTTCGGCGATCAGCGACGCGCTGTCGTCGAGCGTGCCGATGACGGGTTCGATACCCAGACGTTGCAGCTCGGCGCGCTGTTCGGGGTTGCGGATCAGACCGCGGACGGAGTGGCCGGCGCGCGCAAGATGCGCTGCAATGGACCCGCCGATAAAACCGCTTGCACCAGTGATGAAAATCTTCAAGTCGTTCTCCTTGTTGAGAAACACGATGACATGCAGGCAGTATCCACCGACTTGATTCTCGCAAAAAGCGTGTTAGTCTCAAATCAACCTTGATTTGAAATCAACAATGAAAACTTCGACTGACGAGTTGCTGGTGTTCGTCACGGTGATCGACAGCGGCTCGATCACCGCGGCTGCGGAAAAACTGGGCCAAACGGTCTCGGGCGTGAGCCGCGCGCTCACGCGCCTGGAGAAGAAGCTGGATACGGCGCTGGTGCGGCGCACGACGCGCCGTTTGCAGCTTACCGAAGAGGGCGAAGCTTTCCTGCAGCGCGCCCGGGCCATCCTGCACGCGATGGAAGAGGCCGAGGAGTCCGTCACGCGCGGCCGCGAGCGGCCCTCGGGGCGTTTGCGTGTCGATGCGGCGTCGCCCTTCATGCTGCATTGCGTGGCGCCGCATATGACGGCGTTTTCGGCCCTGTATCCGGAGATCAGGCTGGAATTGACCAGCAACGAACGGATCGTGGATCTGCTGGAGCAGAAGGTGGATATCGCGATCCGCATCGGCGAGTTGCAGGATTCGACCTTGCATGCGCGTGCGTTGGGGACCAGCAAGCTGCGGGTGCTCGCGAGCCCGGCGTATCTGGCCGAATATGGCGAACCCAGATCGGTGGAAGCCTTGCGGGAACATCGGCTGATCGGCTTCACGGCACCGGAGCATCTGAATCGCTGGCCGTTGCGGGAAGGGCGCAAGGGCGGCTCCGAAACGCTGAAGATCGAACCGGCGATCACCGCGTCGAGTGGCGAGACACTGCGGCAACTGGCGCTGACGGGATGGGGCATCGCCTGTCTGGCCGACTTCATGAGTGCCGCCGACGTGCGCGAGAAGCGTCTCGTACCGATTCTCGGCAACGTGCTCGCCGACGAGCGGCAGCGGGTGAGTGCGGTGTATTACCAGAGCGCGTCGCTGGCGGGGCGCGTGCAGTGCTTTCTGGACTTTATCGCGGCGCGCGTGAAGCTTTAGCCGCGTTGTTCCCTTCATCCGCCTGATACGAAGCCCGCGGCTTGCCAGAGTCCGCGGGCTTTTTTACGCCGCGAGCCGCCTCGCCTATAACGCTCTTATGGCCGCGGAGTCGTCGCCGGTCGAGGCCGGAATCTTTTTGTCCGCCTCGCGCCTCGCTTTTTGAACGTGTATATACAAGTTGAGATCTTGGAAGCGGAGAGACGCTACACATCGGGTGGTCAATTGAAGACATCGCAAAGGCAAGATCCAAGCCAAGCCTGCATCTCGCCCTAATGGAAACCCCTGGGCCGAAACCTCCAAAAACAAGTTGTATATACAAGCCGACGCCGCTAGACTTCTTTCAAATTGTATAGACAGGACGACAACCATGATGAATCTGAAGCCCGGCCACCTGACCCTCCCGCAACTGCGCCAGATCGCACGCGAACACGTCGCGCTGCAACTCGATCCCGCCAGCCATGCCGCGATCGACGCCTGCGCGCAAGCCGTTGCCGACATCGCCGCGAAGGGCGAGCCGGCCTACGGCATCAACACGGGTTTTGGGCGCCTCGCCAGCACGCATATTCCGCACGACCAGCTCGAACTGCTGCAGCGCAATCTGGTGCTCTCGCACGCGGTTGGCGTGGGTGAGCCGATGTCGCGTCCGGTCGTGCGTCTGCTGATCGCGCTGAAGCTCTCGAGCCTCGGCCGCGGCCATTCGGGCATTCGCCGTGAAGTGATGGAAGCGCTGATCACGCTGTACAACGCCGACGTGCTGCCGGTGATTCCGGTCAAGGGTTCGGTCGGCGCATCGGGCGACCTCGCGCCGCTCGCGCATATGTCGGCGGTGCTGCTCGGCGTCGGCGAAGTGTTCGCGAAGGGCGAGCGCATGGCGGCCACCGAAGGTCTCGCGCTCGTCGGCCTCAAGCCGCTCACGCTGCAAGCCAAGGAAGGTCTGGCGCTGCTGAACGGCACGCAGGCTTCGACCGCGCTCGCGCTCTATAACATGTTCGCCATTGAAGACCTGTACCGCACCGCGCTGGTGTCGGGCGCGTTGTCGGTGGATGCGGCCATGGGTTCGGTCAAGCCGTTCGACGCGCGCATTCACGAACTGCGCGGCCATCAAGGCCAGATCGACGCGGCCGAGGCATACCGCTCGCTGTTGCAAGGCTCGGGCATCAACGTCTCGCACGCCGATTGCGACAAGGTGCAGGACCCGTACAGCCTGCGCTGCCAGCCGCAAGTCATGGGCGCGTGTCTGGATCAGATGCGCCACGCCGCCAACGTGCTGCTGCTCGAAGCGAACGCCGTCTCCGACAATCCGCTGATTTTCCCCGACACCGGCGAAGTGCTGTCGGGCGGTAACTTCCACGCGGAGCCGGTTGCCTTCGCGGCCGACAACCTCGCGCTCGCCGCCGCCGAAATCGGCGCGCTGGCCGAACGCCGCATCGCGCTGCTGATCGACGCGACGCTGTCGGGCCTGCCGCCGTTCCTCGTGCGCGACGGTGGCGTGAATTCGGGCTTCATGATCGCTCACGTCACGGCTGCCGCGCTCGCCTCGGAAAACAAGACGCTCGCGCATCCGGCATCGGTCGACTCGCTGCCCACGTCGGCGAATCAGGAAGACCACGTGTCGATGGCAACGTTCGCCGCGCGCAAGCTGGGCGACATTGCTGAAAACACCGCGAACATTCTGTCGATCGAGTTGCTCGCCGCCGCGCAAGGTGTCGATCTGCGCGCGCCGCACAAGACCAGCCCGAGCCTGCAGAAGGCGATGGACGCAGTGCGCAAGGACGTCGCGCATTACGAGCTCGACCACTACTTCGCACCGGATATCGCGGCGGTCACGCGTCTCGTGCAGAACGGCACGATCTCGAAGCTGAGCCCGTTCTCGTTCGTGTCCGAACAGTAAGTCTCAAGCACGCATATCAAGCCAATGAACGCACCGGCCTATCAGGGCATCAAGGACTTCATCCTCGCGCGCATCCATGCGGGCGAATGGGCCGAAGGCGACCAGGTGCCCTCCGAAAACGAGTTGGCGCGCGAATTCAACGTTGCGCGCATGACGGTCAACCGCGCATTGCGCGAGTTGACTTCGGAGCAGGTGCTCACGCGTGTCCAAGGTTCGGGCACCTTCGTGGCCCGTCCCAAGTACGAATCGACACTGGTGGCGATCCGCAGCATTTCCGACGAAATCGTCGCGCGCGGTCATCGCTATCAGGCGAACGTGCTGCACATCGGCGCGAGTATCGCCGACGAAGCGCTCGCCGAGGAAATGCAGGTGAGCGCGGGCAGCCCGGTGTTTCATTCGCGCGTGCTGCATTTTGAAAACGACGAGCCGGTGCAGCTCGAAGAGCGTTGGGTCAATCCGGCGGTTGCGCCCGAATACGCGTTGCAGGACTTTACGAACACCACGCCGAACCAGTATCTCGTGCGCGTGGCGCCGCTGCAGCGCGTCGAGTATCGCATCGAAGCGCTCGCCGCTGACGGCGATACGCGCGAGTTGCTGACCATGGACGAACTCGAACCGTGCCTTGTGCTGCATCGGCGCACATGGTCGCAAAGCCAGGTCGCTTCGATCGCCAATCTCTGGCATCCCGGCAGCCGTTATCGCTTTACCGGACACTTCTAACACGCCGTCTTTTCCGAATCCGATTCTTTTTCGACTATCTACAAGCATTCCGAGGGCCATCATGAACAACCCGAAACACATCGATCCGCGTCTTGATCCCACCCGCACGATCCGCGCACCGCGCGGCGCGGAAAAGACCTGCAAGACCTGGATCGCGGAAGCCGCGTACCGGATGATCCAGAACAATCTGGACCCGGAAGTCGCCGAGCATCCGCATGCGCTCGTCGTGTACGGCGGGATCGGCCGTGCCGCGCGCAACTGGGATTGCTTCGATCAGATTCTCAAGTCGCTGAAGGATCTGGAAGAAAACGAAACGCTGCTGATTCAATCGGGCAAGCCGGTCGGCGTGTTCCGCACGCATGCCGACGCGCCGCGCGTGCTGCTGGCGAACTCGAATCTGGTACCGCATTGGGCGACGTGGGAACACTTCCACGAACTCGATCGCAAGGGCCTGATGATGTATGGCCAGATGACGGCGGGCAGCTGGATTTACATCGGCAGCCAGGGCATCGTGCAGGGCACCTACGAGACGTTCTTCTCGGTAGCGAACCAGCACTTCAACGGCGAGCCGAAGGGCCGCTGGATTCTGACCGGCGGTCTGGGCGGCATGGGCGGCGCGCAACCGCTCGCGGCCACCATGGCCGGTTTTTCGATGATCGCGGTGGAATGCGACGAGACGCGCATCGACTTCCGTCTGAAGACGCGCTACGTCGATAAAAAGGCGAAGACGCTCGACGAAGCGCTCGCCATGCTCGACGAAGCGAAGCAGGCCGGCAAGCCTGTGTCGATCGGCCTGCTGGGCAATGCCGCCGACGTCTTCGCCGAGTGCGTGACGCGCGGCATCACGCCGGATTGCGTGACCGACCAGACCAGCGCGCACGATCCGATTCACGGCTACCTGCCGCAAGGCTGGAGCGTTGAAGACTGGCGTGAGCGGATGAAGACCGCGCCGGACAGCATCATCCTGCCGGCCAAGCAGTCGATGGCCAAACAGGTGCAAGCCATGCTGACGCTGCAGGAACGCGGCGCCGCCACGCTCGACTACGGCAACAACATCCGTCAGATGGCGCTGGAAATGGGTGTGGAAAACGCCTTCGATTTCCCGGGCTTCGTGCCGGCGTATATCCGGCCGCTGTTCTGCGAAGGCAAGGGGCCGTTCCGCTGGGTCGCGCTGTCGGGCGATCCCGAGGATATCTACAAGACCGATGCCAAGGTCAAGGAATTGATTCCCGACGATCCGCATCTGCACAACTGGCTCGACATGGCGCGCGAACGTATCGCGTTCCAGGGCTTGCCGGCGCGGATCTGCTGGGTCGGCGTGAAGGACCGCTATCGTCTGGGCCAGGCGTTCAACGAAATGGTCAGGAACGGCGAACTGAAGGCGCCGATCGTGATCGGCCGCGATCACCTCGACACCGGTTCGGTGGCAAGCCCGAATCGCGAAACCGAATCGATGAAGGACGGTTCTGACGCGGTCAGCGACTGGCCGCTGCTCAACGCGCTGCTGAACACCGCAGGCGGCGCCTCATGGGTGTCGCTGCATCACGGCGGCGGCGTGGGCATGGGCTTTAGCCAGCACTCGGGCGTCGTGATCGTCGCGGACGGCACGGATGCCGCGAAAGAGCGCCTCGGCCGCGTGCTGTTCAACGATCCGGCAACCGGCGTGATGCGTCACGCGGATGCGGGCTATGAACTCGCGCAGGAAACGGCGCGCGAGGCCGGTCTCAATCTGCCGATGCTGGGCCGCTGATCGTGACGCTTCACGGCACGCTTCATGGCACGCTTCACAGCACGCCAATCGGCAGCGGGGCTACCCTCACGCTGATTCGCGGCGCCGACCTCGTGGCGGCGCCGTGGAAGAACGGCGGCGGCGTCACCCGCGAAGTGGCGGCTTTTCCAGAAGGCGCGGGGCTCGACGCGTTCGTGTGGCGGGTGAGCGTTGCCGATGTCGCGCAAGCCGGGCCGTTCTCGCGCTTTGCCGGTATCGATCGCACGCTCGTGTTGTTGTCCGGTGCGGGCATGCTGCTCGACGAAGCCGGCGGCGAGAAGACACACGCGTTGACGCAAGCGCTCGACATGGCGCGCTTCGCCGGCGAAGCGCACATCGACGCGCGCCTTGTCGACGGCGCGACGCGCGACTTCAACCTGATGGTGCGTCGCGATGCGGCGCAGGGTGAGGTGGAAGTATGGCGCGGCGCAGCGCGGCGCACGCTTTGCGCCGACGTGGTCCTGCTGTACTGCGCGCAAGGCGCCGTGCGGGTCACGCCGGGCGCCGCGCAACCGCTATCGCTCGAAGCGGGCGACACGCTGCGTATCGACACACCGAACGCGCTGTCATGCGTGGTAGAAGGCGAGGGCGCCTTGCTCGCCATCAGTATCCGCTACGCACAAGGCTGACGACGATTCGTATGCACGCCCAGATCCGTCACGGCGCGCGCATGCGAACCACCACAGACACGCAACAAGCTGCAAAGAGCACGCGATGAAGCAAACCGTCTGGCATCACCTGAAACTTTGCCCGCAGGGCGATCCCCAACACACGCTGCCGGATGCCGCGCTCGCCGTTGAGAACGGCACGATCGTGTGGCTCGGCGCGGCCCCCGATTTACCCGCCGAATACGCCGCATGGCCGCGCGAAGATCTGCACGGCGCGTGGGTCACGCCGGGTCTCGTCGATTGCCACACGCACCTCGTGTACGGCGGGCAGCGCGCGGACGAATTCGCGCAGCGCCTCGCGGGCGTCAGCTACGAAGAAATCGCGCGCCAGGGCGGCGGCATTGTCTCCACGGTGCGCGCCACGCGTGCCGCGGATGAAGCCTCGCTGCTGCGTCAGTCGGCCGCGCGGCTCGAACCCTTGCTTGCCGAAGGCGTGACGACGATCGAGATCAAGTCCGGTTATGGCCTCGATCTCGCCAGTGAGCGCAAGATGCTGCGCGTCGCGCGGCAATTGGGCGAGCGCTATCCGGTAACGGTCTACACGACGTTTCTCGGCGCGCATGCGTTGCCGCCCGAATTCGCCGGCCGCGCCGACGCGTATATCGACGAAGTCTGCAATACCATGCTGCCCGCGCTTGCCGGCGAGGGTCTCGTCGACGCAGTCGATGTGTTCTGCGAGCGAATCGGTTTTTCGCTGGAACAAAGCGAGCGCGTTTTCGAGGCGGCCGAACGTTACAAACTTTCCGTGAAAATGCACGCCGAGCAACTGTCGAACGGCGGCGGCACGGCACTCGCGGCGCGCCACCATGCGCTGTCCGCCGACCACCTCGAATTTCTCGACGAAGCCGGCGTGGCCGCGATGAAAGAAGCCGGCATGGTGGCCGTGTTGCTGCCGGGCGCGTATTACTTCATCCGCGAGACGCAGTTGCCGCCGCTGGAATTGCTGCGGCGCTATGAGGTGCCGATTGCGATTTCGACCGACAGCAACCCCGGCACGTCGCCCGCCACCTCGCTGCTGCTGATGATGAACATGGCCACCACGCTGTTCCGCATGACCGTGCCCGAAGTGCTGCAAGGCGTCACTTCGCACGCGGCGCGCGCGCTCGGCAAGGCGGATCGGCACGGCTCGCTGCAGGCCGGACGAGCGGCCGACTTCGCGGCGTGGTCGGTCGATTCGCTGGCCGAGCTGGCTTACTGGATTGGACGTCCGTTGTGCGCGCAAGTCGTACGCGCGGGTGAAACCGTTTATAAGCGGCGCGAATTGAGCTAGGACCTGAGAGATGACACAAACGCAGACAGAACCGCAGACACAAACACAATCGAAACGATCGCTGTTCGCCGAGCATGCTTATCTGCCCGACGGTTGGCGTCGCAACGTGCTGCTGGAGTGGGACACGAACGGCACGTTGACGTCCGTCACGCCGGATACGTCCGCGCCGCCCGCCGGTGTGCAGAAAGCCGTCGGTCCTGTATTGCCTGGCATGCCGAACCTTCATTCGCATGCGTTTCAGCGCGCAATGGCCGGTCTCACCGAATATCGCGCCGCGTCCGGCGCGGGCGCTACGGACAACTTCTGGAGCTGGCGCGACCTGATGTATCGCTTTGCCGCGCGTATCACGCCGGAAGGCCTGGCGAGCGTCGCGCAGTGGCTGTACATCGAAATGCTGAAGGCGGGTTATACGTCGGTATGCGAGTTTCACTACGTGCACCACACGCCTGAGGGCGGCCGCTATGCGAATCAGGCGGAACTCGCGCAACGTGTCGTGGATGCGGCATCGGCGAGCGGTATCGGCATGACGATGCTGCCGGTGCTGTATCAGTACAGCGGCTTCGGCTCGCGTGCGCCGCGTGACGATCAGCGGCGTTTCATCAACACGCCGGAGAGCCTGCTCGATCTGCTCGGCACCTTGCGCGCGGCACGCCCCGAAAGCGGCGCGTTGCGCTACGGCGTGGCGCCGCATTCGCTGCGCGCCGTATCCGCGGATTCATTGCGCGCGCTGCTCGGCGGCATCGACGGCACTGCGCCCGTTCATATCCATATTGCCGAGCAGACCGCCGAGGTCGACGCGTGCCTGGAAACCGAGGGCGCACGTCCGGTGCAATGGCTGCTCGATCGTTTCGACGTAGACAGCCGCTGGTGCCTCGTGCATGCCACTCACGTCGACACGAACGAAACGCTGGCGCTCGCGAAGAGTGGCGCGGTTGCCGGGCTGTGCCTAACGACCGAAGCCAATCTCGGTGACGGCATTTTTCCCGCGCAGGAATATCTCGACGCGCAAGGACGCATGGGCGTGGGCTCGGATAGCCATATCGGCGTCGACTGGCGCGCGGAACTGCGCTTGCTCGAATACGGCCAGCGTCTCACGCGCCGGCAACGCAATGTGCTGGCGTCGGCGCAGACCACGCATGTCGCCGACCGTCTGTACGACGCTGCGCTCGAAGGCGGCGCGCGCGCGACGGGCCGCGCGGTTGGCGCCTTGCAGGCGGGTTGCCGTGCCGATTGGCTCGTGCTCGACGTAGATCATTCGAGCATTGCCGAGCATGCGCCGCACGCCTGGCTCTCGGGCGTTGTATTCTGCGAGCATGGCGAAACACCGATTCGCGACGTGTATGCGGGCGGCGACAAGGTCGTGGACAATCGTCGGCATCGCGATGAAAAGGGCGCGTACGCACGCTATCGTGTGGCGCTTGCGGACCTGCTCAAATAACGCGGCTGCCGGCGCGACTTGCATGATCCGCTGAACTGATTCTTCGATCTCACCGATTCCGGACTGATATGACTGATTCGAACCCAACGCCGGTTTTCTCGCTGCATCAGGGAAGCCTGCCGCTCCTCATTTCGATTCCGCATCTGGGTACGCAGATCCCCGCCGACATCGCCGCGACGATGACGCCCGTCGCGCAGCGTACCGACGATTGCGACTGGCATCTGGACCGTCTCTACGCATTCGCAAAACGCATGGGCGCGTCGATTCTTTCGCCGACCTACGCGCGTTACGTGATCGACCTGAACCGTCCGCCCGATGGCGCAAACCTCTATCCGGGGCAGGACACGACCGGTCTGCTGCCGGTCGATACCTTCGACAAGGAACCGTTGTATCTCGACGGCCAACTGCCGACTGACACTGAAGTCGCGCGCCGTCGCGAAGCGTACTGGAAGCCGTATCACGAGGCGTTGCAAGGAGAACTTGCAGCGCTGAAAGCGAAACACGGCAAGGTGCTGCTGTGGGAAGCGCATTCGATCCGCTCGCATGTGCCACGTTTCTTCGCAGGACGTCTGCCCGATTTCAACTTCGGCACCTCCAATGGCGCGAGCGCGGTGGCGGGATTGGCCGAAGAAATGGCTGCGCTCGTCGAGCGACATGACGGCGGCTATTCGGCTGTTGCCAATGGTCGCTTCAAGGGTGGGTATATCACGCGCGAGTATGGGCAGCCGTCGCAAGGCGTGCATGCATTGCAGCTCGAACTGTCGCAGATCACGTATATGGAAGAGCACATGCCGTATGCGTATGACGAAACGCTGGCTGCGAAAGTCGAGCCCTTGCTGGAAGCGCTCGTCGTCAAAGCGTTGGAGCTCGTCGAGGCGGCGTGACGCACGCGTTATCGCGCGGTCGTTTTATCTTTCCTTCCACTCGGTTCACGGTGCTGCGCAAGGTGCGCAAAGCCGTGTCCGCGTCGGCTGACACCGCAAAGGTGTAACAGCATGTGTCCGTGATTGCATGCTGCCGTTTTCGCGCAGAACGTATAGAGCGCGTCCAACCCGTTGCGCTGTCTCCTACCTGCCGGCGAAAAAAAGCCCCGCGAGTAGCGGGGCTTCACCACGTGCCGCGCCGGTTAGGGCATGGCAGCACCATTAATGGCAGCGCTTTTCCCAATGATGATGGACGTGCACCTTGTGGCATTCGCGGTGATGATGCTCATACGCTTGTGCGGGCGCAATGGCGCTCAGAGCGGCGACGGCAGCGGCGATGGTGAGAACAAACTTCTTCATTACAGAATCCTTAATCGGTGTTGGGGTATTAGCGTTGAAGCACGGCGCGTGCCGCAACGGTTCGCAAGCATGCCACATTGCGCGTTCAGAGCGGAGGAACGCTGGACAAATGCATGGGTCAATTCACAACAATGAGCGCCGCGAGCCGCCACGGGCGGTGACTGGCGCACGACGGTGCGAAATCGCGCAGTGGCGTGTAAAAACGACAGATCGACGCGCATGGGATGTGATGCCGGGATTGCGCGTCATGGCGTGAAGCGGCTACCCTTTCAAAACGATGACGCGCGTAAGCGCGTGATCTTCACATCGGGCAAAAAAATGGAAGACCCAGCGATGGAAGATTCCGACGAATTGCTGCTCCCGGTCTGGCGAGCGAACCTGGTGCTGTTGACCCGCGAGGTCGGTGCGGCGTCGCGCCTCGCGCGCATGATGACCTTTTCCGCGAGCTATCTGAAGCTGATGTTGTCCGGTCAGCGCGAATTCAGCGAGGAATTCGTGCGCGGGATCGAAGCGGTCACCGGATTGCCGGCTGGCTGGATGAACGCACCGCACACCGAGCATGACATACCGCCCAATGCGCGCGAGGCGATCGATAACGAACAGCCGCTCGCGCGGTTTCGCGGCACGGCGCATCCCGTGCGAAAGAAGACGGTGCTGCGGCCGCCCGAGCCGATTTTCGGCCAGCCGGGGCCGGCCAAACGTGTCGAAGAAGAAATTCTCGACGCCGAAACGCATCGGCGTCAGGCGCACTTTCGCAAAGTGCGCGACGTGGCGATTCAGGAAGTGCGGCGTTTCGAGCGGCATCTGAGCCATGCGCCGGTGGAACTGGCGTCCATGCGCGCCAAGGTGGAAGACGTGATCGCCGCCGCCGATCTCGACGATCCGATTCAGGCCGATCTCGCGGGACGGCTGGAGCAGATCGAAAAACATCGCCATCTTCTGCTCAGGCACGTGGAGCGGTTGCAGGCTTTACTCGGGCAACTCGGCGAAACGGAGTGATGCCGCGCGCGAGGAGGTGGCGTAGCAACGTCGCCAGCATGGCGTACTTTCTCAGGCTGGCCTTCGGGTTGGCGCTGGGTGTGTGTCCGCTGTCCATCGCGTTCGCCGGCGATAGCGCGTCCACCGCATCCGGCGACGATCGCGCGCCTTCCACGATCGAGCGCGACGTTCATCTCTTCACGATCCAGAAAGACGGCTCCGTCGAAGAGCACGACGACACGGTCTTGCGCGCCAACACGACGAGCGGCGTCGACGATATCGCGCAACGCTACGTGTGGTTCAACAAGGACATCGAGCAGGTGCAGTTGCTGGCCGCCGAGACCATCGACGCGGGCGGCGTCGCGCATCCGGTCGGTCCCGAGGCGATTCGCGACGTGCAGGAGCCACGCTCCGCAGGCGCGCCGAGTTTCGAGGACGGCGTGTTGCGCACGGTGATCTTCCCGGGCGTGGAACCTGGCTCGCGCGTGCATCTGGCGTTTCGTAAGACCCGCACGAAGCCGCTGCAGGCGGGCACCTTCGCGTACCTGGTAGAGCCGACTCGCGACCCCGTCGAACTTCAACGCCTGATTTTCGACCTGCCCGCCGACGTGCCGCTTTATGCCGACGCGCGCGGCTACGTCGCCGTGCCGCCGGTCACGGAAAATGGCCGTACCCGCTACGAGTTCGACTATCAACACGGGCCGTATGCGCCGCTCGAAGCGGGCGCGGTCGGCTATGCGAACTGGGGCGACCGGTTGATGGTATCGACGGTGCCGGACTTCGCGAATTTTGCCGCGCGATATCGCGGGCCCGCGGTGGACGCGACGATGAGCGACCCGGCGATTGTCCGCCTCGCGCAAGCGTTGAGCGCCGGCACTGCCGACCCACGCGTGAAGGCGCAGTTGCTATACGACTGGATGCGCCTGAATGTCCGCTACGTGGCCTTGTTCCTCGGCGAGACGGCGGCGATCCCGCACAAGGCGATCGATATCCTGCGCAATCGCTATGGCGATTGCAAGGATCATGTCGCGCTCTATGGCGCGTTGCTGGCCGCGCTCGGCATCCGCAGCGAAGCGGTGCTGCTCAATCTCGGGCCGTACTACAGCTTGCCGGACGTGCCCGGCTACGGCGCAAGCGCGATCAATCATGCGATTATCTGGATTCCTGAGTTGTCGTTGTTCGCGGATACGACAGCCGGCGGCACGGCGTTCGGTTATCTGCCGCCGAGCGTGATGGACAGGCCGGTGTTGCTGGTGGGCGAGGGCGTCCTGTCTCGAACGCCGGCCACTCAATTGCGCGAACGCAATGCGCGCGTGCAGATCGACGTCGATGAAAGCGGGGCGGCGCACTACGCTTACCGCGTGGAAGACACGGGTTTCACGGCAGAGATCGAACGCAACACGTTTCGTCGCGCGACGCGGCAACGCACGCAGCAGATCGCCGCGAACCGTTTATTGCAGACGGGTTTGCACGGCACCGCGCAATTGCGCACAGCGGATCTCACTACGACGACGGGACCGTTTGCGACATCGATGCAAGGGAAAGTGGAGCACTTCGTCTGGACCGAGGGCACGACGGCAATACCCGCTTTGACGAGTTTCGCGGGCGGCATGGGTTCGCAGGTGCAGGCGTGGCTTGCGGAGCCTGCGAGGACTCAGCCGTGGGCGTGCATTGGCGGAGAGTTCGACGAGACGCTGGAAATGACGCTGCCGCGCTTCGTGCGAGTGACGGATTTGCCGGCGGACACAGCGGTGCAAGACCGGTTTCTGACGTTTTCATCCAGCTACGTTTTCGATCCCGTGTCGCGCCTCTTGCAGGTCAGGCGGCACCTGCGCGCCGCCTTTGGACATCAGATGTGTTCTGCCCATGAATTCGCCGAAATGCACGACGACCTGGTGAAAATCGAGCGGGACCTCGATGCCGGCCTGGTGGTCAAGGTCGCCGATTCGAAGAACCGGTAGCGATGGCGCCGGCACGGGGGCAACAAGCGGACGCAAAAAGCGGACGCAAAAAGCAGGATACCGCCCCGGAACCCGTGCCGGAACCTGTCTTAGCTTCCGCTCTTCGTTACGATCGGCACCCAAGCCCCACTCTTGACCTGGTACAGCGTCGACGCGCCGCTCTTCAGCGCGCCAGTGCCGTCGAAGGAAATCTTGCCGGTCACGCCTTCGAAATCGATCGCCTTTAGCACGGGCCGGTAGTCGTTCGGCGAGCTGGATTTGGCCTGCTGCATGGCCTTGATCGCGGCCCATGCGCCGTCATAGCCGAACGGTGCGTAGGACAGGATATCCACGCCGAAACGCTTCTTGAACTTCGCCGAGAAATCCTTGCCGCCCGGCAGTTGCGCGAGGGGGCGTCCGTATTCCCACGCCATCACGCCCTCAGCCGAATCGCCGGCGAGCTTGATGAAGTCCTGATCCATCACGCCGCCGCCGCCCACCAACTGCGCGTTCATGTTCAGCTGCTTCATGCGCTTCGCAAAGCCGGCGGCCTGCGTATCCAGTCCGCCGAAGAAAATCAGATCGGCGTTGGTCGATTTGAGCTTGGTGATCTGCGTGCTGAAATCGACCGCTTTATTGTCGGTGTACTCACGCGCGACGATGCTGCCGCCGTGCGCTTTCACTGCTTTCTCGAACTCGTCGGCCTCGCCCTGGCCGAACGCGGTCCGGTCGTCGATGATCGCGATGCGTTTGGCCTTGGTCACTTCCACGGCATACACGCCCGCGTTGCCGGCGTTTTGCGCGTCGGTGGAAATCACCATGAAGGTGTTCGCGAAGCCGCGTCCCGTGATGACCGGATTCGTGGCAGCCGGGTCGATCACCGGAATGCCGGACTGCTCGTAGATCTGCGAGGCCGGAATTGTCGTGCCGGAGTTGAAGTGGCCCACCACGACGGAAACGCCCGAGTCGACCAGCTTCTGGGCGGCCTGCACGCCGATGCGCGGGTCGGCCTGGTCGTCTTGGGAGACGATCTGGAATTGCGCGACCTTGTCGCCGATCTTGATCTTCTGCGCGTTGGCTTCCTCGATCGCGAGCCGGACGCCGTTCTCCAGGTCCTTGCCGTAGCCGGCGTTGGCGCCCGTCAGCGGCGCGGCAAAACCGATCTTCACCGGCAGATCGTCGGCGAACGTGGCCGGCGGCGCGACGGCGAAGATAGCGCCAACTAACAGGGCGAGCGGTTTCAGCGTGTTGCGAAGACTCATGGTCTCTCCTTCCATCGACAGTTTCAGGTTGTGAAAGCGGCAAGGCAGTAACGCTGGATCGACGCGCGAGCGTGGACGTCTCACGGCGCGCATCGAGAGACTACGGATGATCCGGCGCCATAAACAATAGTGGAATACGCCCAGAGGACGCCCCCTTCGAGGCGCCTGAAGGAAGTCCCTTAGGGGGCTTCCCGAACCCATTCCTTTTGCCGGCGCACAGTCGCATTCATCCGTCCGTCAATCTGGCCCGAATATAGAAAGCCAATTTACTGTCGTCTTGGCAGTTCAAGGCGTTTTGAATGAGCATTTCGGCACAGCGGGCACAGCGCATTCGCTGATAGCGTGTGGATGCCGTCGCGAGGGTGCGGATTGCGGCACATGCTTAAGAGACCGGCGCGAATGCGCCGGCCGGGTGTCCGCGGCGCAGCGGCGGGAATGAACCCGCAGGCATGCGCCGCAGAGAGTGTGTCTTGCGAACTAAAGCGGGACGCTCAATGCTCGCCCTGCTGGCGCAACAACTCTTCACGCAGACGCAGAAGCGGCGCCTTGGTGTCGTCGTCGGCCCATGTGTCGAGATCGTCGATTGCGCGCTGGCAACCGTCGAGCACGAGGTCGAGGTCCACCGGCACGCCGTTGTTCAGCGCGAATTCGATGGTCTCGGCGAATTGCTGGCATTCGTCTTCGCCGTAGGAGATGTCGAGATTGTCGGCGATCACTTCGGCGATGTTGCTACGCGCCTTGTCGTCCGCCGTGACCATATCGACGATGCCGCGCGCCACGGCCGGCGAATAGTAGAGCGCAATGTCGAGCCATTGCGCGGGATCGAAGTCGGCCTGGTCGAACTGATTCTCGAAGAACTCGATCGCTTCCTGTTCGTGTGCTTCGTCAGCGTCGACGCTGATGCACAACTGCTCAAAATATTCTTCCCGCTCGCTGCGGATATAACCGTCCATCGATGCCTCGTCTGCTGAATGCCGGATGCCTGAAAATGCGGCGCGGGCGGGCAGGTACCTCGTCCACGCGGCACGCATTATAGGACGGGTGGCCGAGGCCGAGCCCAACGAGCCGCGTCGCGTTCCGCGCACGACACGTCAAACGGGTGACTCACGCTACTTACGCCGTCTCCGCCACCCACGCATCGAACCACTCGCGCGGCTGCGCGATTTCGTTCTGCGCGGCCACCAGTTCGAGTTCGTAACGCCCGGCCTGCCAGGTCGCCTTCACCACCGCATTCACGGCGGCGAGCGTGTGCTCGAAGGCGGCGCGGATCGAATCGCCGAGCAGCGTACGCGCGACGAACACCGCGCTCGTCAGATCGCCCACGCCCACCGGCTGCCGTGCGAACGGATAGAGCGGGCGCTGACCCATCCACGCTTCGCGTTCAGTGACGACCAGCATGTTGAAGCGGTCGGCGAGGCTGTTGCGATCGAGCAAGTGTTTAACCAGGATCAGCTTCGGCCCGCGAGCGATGATCTCGCGGCATGCGGTGACGGCTTCTTCCAGCGTCTCGATCTCGCGGCCCACCAGACGTTGCAGTTCGGTGTGGTTCGGCGCCATCGCGTCGGCGAACTCGGGCATGGTGCGCACGAGAAACTCCTGGATGCCCGGCTCGACCTTGCAGCCGCTCGCGGCGCCCATCACCGGATCGCAGAAGTACCACGCGCGAGGATTGGCGGCCTTCACGGACTTGACGATTTCCAGCACCGACTGGGCCTGCTCGGGCGTGCCCAGATAGCCGGACAGCACGGCGTCGCAACGCGGCAGCATGCCGATCGCGCCGATGCCGTCGACCAGATCCTCCATTTCCGAGGCGTCGATCGCGCCACCGGTCCAATGTCCGTATTGCGTGTGGTTGGAAAACTGTACGGTGTTGAGCGGCCAGACATTGACGCCGAGCCGACGCATCGGAAACACGGCCGCGCTGTTGCCGGCGTGTCCGAAGACGACATGTGACTGGATGCTCAGAACGTTTTTCGTCATGGTAGGGCCCGCGCGAACGGATAGGCGCGATCAAAGAAAACGGGAAGGATGCGCCGCGGTGGCGATCCGTCGGATGCGGGACGCCTCATGCGGCAGGACTGCTTCAGATGATGCGGGAAATCGGCACACTGTGCATCGTCAGGCAACAATACATGAGTTTGCCGCGCGCGAGTTGATCCGTCCCCGTGTTGTTGCGTCGAACCATCAAACGTGCGGGCGGCGAGGGCGGCCGTGAGCCAAACTCAAGTGAACCTCAAGCCAGCCTCACACGAGCTCACGATACAGCGCCAGATAGCGCTCCGCCGAGGCGCCCCAGCCGAAGTCCTGGCGCATTGCGCGCCGCTGCGTGGCTTTCCATTCGGTGCGGCGTCCATACAGGGCGAACGCGCGGCGGATCGCGGCGCCGATCCCCTTCAGCTCGAAGCGTTCGAACACGAAGCCGGTGGCGAGGTCGTCGGCGAGATTTTCGAGGGAGGCGTCCTCCACCGTGTCCGCGAGGCCGCCCACGCAATGCACGAGCGGCAGTGAGCCATAAGCCAGCGCATACAGCTGGGTCAGCCCGCAAGGCTCGAAGCGCGACGGGACCGCGATCACGTCGCTGCCCGCGACGATGGTGTGCGCGAGCGTCTCGTCGAATCCCAGTTCCACCGCCACGGATTCCGGATGCGCCTGCGCGGCCCGCTTCAAGCCGTTTTCCAACGCCGGGTCGCCGGTGCCGAAGACGACCAGTTGCCCGCCGTGCCGGATAATTTCAGGCACTGCCTCGAGCAGCAGATCGAGGCCTTTCTGTTCGGTCAGGCGGCTCACCACGCCGAACAGCAATGCGTCGCTTTTCTGCGCAAGGCCGAAGCGCTTTTGCAGCGCCTCCTTGCACGTTAGTTTGCCGGCGAGGCGCGTGGCGCTGTAGTGGTTTTCGAGCAGCGCGTCGCTGGCGGGATTCCAGACTGAGTAGTCGACGCCGTTCAGAATACCGCTCAGATCGTGCGAGCGATGGCGCAGCAGCGCGTCCAGTCCGCCGCCCTGGGCGAGCGTCTGGATTTCGCGCGCGTAGGTCGGGCTGACCGTGGTGATGCGGTCGCTGTAGTAGAGGCCCGCCTTGAGAAACGACAGTTGCCCGTAAAACTCCACGCCGTGCATGCTGAAGTAATCGGCGGGCAGCCCTAATTGACCGAACTGATGAGCGGGAAACACGCCTTGATACGCGAGGTTGTGCACCGTGAAGACGCTGCGCGCGAAAGGTCGGCCCTGCTGGCGCTCCGCCGCTTTCAGATAGGCGGGTGCGAGCCCCGCATGCCAGTCGTGTGCATGGACGACCTGCGGTGACCAGGTGGGGTCCAACTGCTGGGCGAGTTGCGCGGCGACCCAGCCGAGCAGCGCGAAACGCTGGGCGTTGTCGCCGTAGGGCACGTGCTCGTCATTGAGATAGGGATTGCCGGGCCGGTCGTACAGCGTGTCCGCGCGGATCACGTAGACGACCAGGCCGTTCGAGGCCAGCGTGCCCCGCTCGAGCGTAACGCCCGGTGCGTCGAACCGGCGGCCCAGTTGTGCGACCGGCGCGAGATCGGCCAAACCGGCGAGCACCGCCGGGAAGCCGGGCAACAGCACCCGCACGTCCGCGCCGCGCTCGATCAGCGCGGGCGGCAACGCGCCCGCGACGTCGGCGAGACCGCCCGTTTTGAGGAGGGGATACAGCTCGCTTGCGACGTGCAGGGCGCGAATCGTCATAGGCTCCGTCTCTATCCTGTGTGAATGCGGGTTGAGTCTGACACCGGCACCGGACTTACTTCACCGTCTGCCGTAACGCTTCCGGCGTGACCAGCACGACGCCGTCGTCGGTTCGGTAAAAGCGCTCGGCGTCGCTTACCGGATCTTCGCCGATCACCGTGCCGTCCGGTATGGCGCAGCCGCGGTCTATCACCACTTTCTGCAATCGGCAACTCGCGCCGACGGTGACCTGCGGCAACAAGACTGCCTCATTGATGTTACAGAATGAACTCACTTTCACATTGGACGAGAGCACCGAGCGCGAAATCTGCGAGCCTGAGATCACACAGCCGCCGCACACGATCAGATTGTTGCCTGAGCCTTGCAGCCCTTTCAGGTCGCGCACGAACTTGGCGGGCGGCAACTGCTCCTGGTAAGTCCAGATCGGCCAGGTGCGATCGTAGAGATCGAGTGTCGGGATGGTGGAGGCGAGGTCGAGATTGGCGGCCCAGTAGGCGTCGATCGTGCCGACGTCGCGCCAGTACGGTTCCACGTTCGGGTCCGACGACACGCACGACATGCTGAACGGATGCGCGATCGCCGTGCCTTGCGTGACCACGCGCGGCAGGATGTCCTTGCCGAAGTCGTGATCGGTGTCGATGGAGGAAATGTTCTCTTCGAGCAGCGAATACAGGTAATCCGCGCTGAACACGTAGATGCCCATGCTGGCGAGCGCCGTGTCCGGACGGCCCGGAATGGCCGGCGGGTCGGCGGGCTTTTCCACGAAGCCGGTCACCCGGCGGTTTTCGTCGACGTGCATGACGCCGAACGCCACGGCGTCCATGCGCGGCACCTCGATGCAGCCGACCGTGCAATCCGCGCCGCTCTCCGCGTGGTCGGCGATCATGCGCGTGTAATCCATCTTGTAGATGTGGTCGCCCGCCAGCACCACCACGTATTTCGGCCGGATCGAACGGATGATGTCGAGGTTCTGGAACACCGCGTCCGCGGTGCCGCGATACCAGTGCGCGCCTTCCACCCGTTGTTGCGCGGGCCACAGGTCGATGAACTCGCCGAATTCGCCGCGCAGAAAGCTCCAGCCGCGCTGCAGATGGCGCAACAGCGAGTGCGCCTTGTACTGCGTGACGACCGCGATGCGGCGAATGCCGGAGTTCAGGCAGTTGGAGAGGGCGAAGTCGATGATCCGGTACTTGCCGCCGAAGTGCACGGCCGGCTTGACGCGTTTGTTGGTAAGCGGGCCGAGCCGCGTGCCCCGTCCGCCCGCGAGGACGATGGCGAGGGTGGTGCGCTGCAGATCGTTCAGCCGTGCCGGAGTGTCCATGTCTGTCTCCTTTGTCGACCGGGCCTGGCGCTTTGCAGGGGACCCGTGTGGCGCGCTGACGCGCGAACGCTGGTCGACAGCTAAAGCACCTGCTCCGGTCCCATGCAAGATGGTTGCTGGTTAGTATGCCCCGGATGCTTGGGTCGCTTGCTCCCCCGATGATTCGTGCTGCCAGGCGGCTCCGTCTTCGCGGGCCCGTCTGCTAGTTCTAGCACTGATTTGCCGTGGGCGAATAGTCTGAATTGTGCGGACGCCGCTCACGCGCCCACCTTGCGCACGATCTCCCCTTGCATCCCGGCGATCCGTGCGCCACAACACATAGAGCGCAAGGTGGGCCGCCGCAATATGCGTGCCACGCCCGCCCGTGGCGCCATGAGCTTGCGCTGGCGGCGGCAGAGTCGGGCGGGGCGTCGTAGAATCGTCCGCTCCCGGCCGCTGGTTCGGGCGCTGGCCTCGCCGTGCGCCTGCCTCGCAGGTTCCCCGTTGCTTTTCCTTTGTAAAAAACCTCGATGAGTTTTCGCCGCCTTTCCTTGCTCGCCACCGTAGGCGTTTGCGCGCTAGCTTGCGCCTGCGCGTCCGCCGTTTTCGCTGCTTCTGACGCCACGCCGGCGAACGCCGCCACCGCGCAGACCACGGACAGTCAGGCCAGTGCGGCCGCTGTGATCGCCACCAACGCCACCAACGCCACCAACGCCACCAACGCCACCAACGCCGCTAATGCCGGCAGCATCGGCGGCGATGCCGGGCCGGCTTACGGTCCCGAGTTGCAGGGCTTCGACTACCCGGCGCCCGTTGGCCAGTACGACTTCACTTCGCAAGGGGTGGCGCTGCACATGGCGTATATGGACATCAAACCGGCGCATGCGAATGGCCGCACAGCGGTGTTGCTGCACGGCAAGAATTTCTGCGCGGCGACGTGGGAGGCGACCATTCATCAACTGAGCGACGCGGGTTATCGGGTGATCGCGCCGGACCAGATCGGCTTTTGCAAATCGAGCAAGCCCGAGCACTATCAGTACAGCTTTCAACAGCTCGCGCGCAACACGCACGCGCTGCTGCAATCGCTCGGCGTGACCGACGCGACCGTCATCGGGCACTCCACGGGCGGCATGCTGGCGATCCGCTACGCGCTGATGTATCCGCACGAGACGCAGCAACTGGTACTGGTCAATCCGATCGGTCTGGAGGACTGGAAGGCGAAGGGCGTGCCCTCGCTTTCCGTGGACCAATGGTATGAGCGCGAACTGAAGACGACCGCCGACGGCATTCGCCGCTACGAGCAGTCCACCTATTATGCGGGGCAATGGCGCGCGGACTACGAGCCGTGGGTGCAGATGCTGGCGGGCATGTACCGCGGCCCGGGCAAGCAGATCGTGGCGTGGAATTCCGCGCTGCTGTACGACATGATTTACACGCAGCCGGTGGTGTACGAGTTGGGACAATTGAGCATGCCGACGCTGTTGCTGATCGGCCAGAAGGACACCACCGCGATCGGCAAGGACACGGCGCCACCCGAGGTGCGGGCGAAGATCGGCCATTACCCGGAACTGGGCAAGGCGGCAGCGAAGGCGATTCCGCACGCGACGCTGGTCGAATTCGCGGAGTTGGGGCACGCGCCGCAGATGCAGGACCCGAAGGCGTTTCATAGGGCCTTGCTGGCGGGGCTGGCGGCGGTGCCGACGAATCGGTAGGCATCCGTACGGCTTTCCGTGCCGCCACGGTGCTCCTAAGTCGCGGCGGTCCGCTCGATCAGGGTTTGGCTGAGTATTCCGGCGTATCGCCGTCACCACCGGACGGTGCGGCCGCGATAATCGAGATATTCCAGGCCGGGACGGCCCTGCTTGGCCAGCAGTACATTGACGACCCCGGGCACGCTTTCTTCGATCGACAGTCTTCCCTCCGGCCCACCCAGGTCGGCGCGCACCCAGCCCGGTGCCATTAGCAGCATGGCGCGGGGCGTTTGAGCCTGGCGCGCAGCAAAGCAGCGCATGAATTGATTCAGTGCCGCCTTGCTGCCGCGATAGACCTCTCGCTGACCGGACTCGTTGTCCGCGATGCTGCCTTGCCCGGACGACATGACCCCGATCAACCCAGTGGGCGGGACAAGATCGGCAAGGCGCTCCACCACCCGCATCGGGCTGAGTGCATTGGCAACCATGAGGTTGACGAAATCCCCGGTCGATACCTCGCCGATGGTTTCGGTTGGATCCGGATTGGTCGTGCCGGCGTTGACGAACAGAATGTCGAACGTCCGGTCGGATAAGCGCGAGTGCAGGGCGTCGATCTCATCCGGCCGGGTGATGTCCAGCGTCTCGATCTCGACCCTGTCCGGATGCGCATCGGCGAGGGCGTGCAGCAGGGTCCGGCCGCTGCCGGCGCGCACGGTGCCCATGACGTTCCATTCCTTCTTCAGAAACTCGGCCGCCATCGCATGGCCAAGGCCGCGCGAGGCGCCGATGAGCAAAATCGTGGGAGTGTGAGCCGGGTCGCGTGCTTGGGGCATGAGCTTTCCTTCTTCGTCGGGTGATGCAGTGAATTCTGGGGGATCACTCCACCTTTGCACCAGACGCCCCGCCTACAATCCACGATTGCGTCAAACGCCATACCTGACCAGCTTTCGGCTATGCTGGAGGGATGTCACGCGTCGACCTCAACCTCCTGACCGCGCTGGATGCGCTGCTGACCGAGCGCAGCATCACGGGCGCGGCGCGGCGACTGAACCTGAGCGTCTCCGCCATGAGTCGCACGCTCACGCGTCTGCGTGCGGCCACGGGCGACCGCCTGCTGCTGCAGGCCGGCCGCACGCTGGTGCTCACACCTTACGCGGAGCAGTTGAGCCAGCGTCTTCCCGGCCTGACCCGCGAAGCGCAGGCTTTACTGAACCCCGCCGACCATACATTCGAAGTCGCCACCCTGGAGCAAAGCTTCACGCTGCGAGCGGGGGAAGGCTTCATCGATCTGCTCGGCGCACCCCTGATGAAGAGGATCCACCGCACAGCGCCTGGCGTGCGGCTTTGCTTCACGCCCAAGCCTGACTGGGACGCGCAGCCACTACGCGAAGGCACGGTTGATCTCGAGATCGGCACTGTCAGGACCACGGCGCCCGAGATCCGTACACGCCTTCTGTTCCGCGACCGATACGTGGGCGTGTGCCGACTCGACCATCCCCTCATGAGCGGCACCGGCATCAGCGCGGAGCACTGGACTACGTGCGGCCATGTGGCGACCTCGCGTATCAAAGATGGAGTCAGCCCGGTGGACGCGGCCTTGGAGGCACAGGGCCTGCGCCGGAAGGTGTTGATGGTGGTGCCGTCCTACACCAGTGCCATGCAACTAGCCCGCCACTCGGACCTGCTCGCCGTCATTCCGCACTCCTGCCTCGGCAACCCGTTCACGCCTGATCATGCCGCCGCAAACGGGCTTCACGGCTTCGAGCTGCCTGTGCTCACACCCGCTTTCGACGTCTCGGCGATCTGGCATCCGCGCCTCGACCGGGATCCGGCCCATCGGTGGCTGCGCGCTGAGGTGCTCGAATTGTGCCTGGCGGCGTATCCGCGAGAGCCGAACGCGGCAGACTCGCTGCAATCTATTCGCTAGTTTTGTTGCTTGCTTCAAGGCTGTGCGTCATGAGCGTGTTGTGGCCAGCGACGCGATAGCTTCGCATGGCGCTCTCCCGTCAATGCGCATAGGTGGCCGTGTTCTGTTTTCCGACTCCAGAACCTCAACCTCATTCACGCCGACTTCAGCAGTGGTTCGCGGTCGATGCAATCCACGAGGAACGCCATGACAGCCTTGATAGCTCGCGCGCGTCGCAGGTCGGGGTAGGTTTTCAGCCACAGTGCTGCTCCGGACTTACTGGTTGCGGCCGGGCGCACTCGTGCCGACGATGAAAGCATGGGAATCCGCAATGCCCGAACGTTCGAAGCGCTCGCGCTTAACGGTCAACATGTACGCGCTCGATGGCGCGCCACGCATCACCCACATCTGGTCTTGGGAAAGTCTGGATGAGCGCTTTGCGATTCGCGCCAAGTCGTACGCCGATGGTATCTGGCCACCGAAGGGTGGCCCGGAGCAATTTCCGAAGCGACGTCGACGATCTGGATACCTGCAAACGCAGCTCGCCATTGCTGAGATGGAAAAGAACAAGAGCGGCCACGTGTTGCAGATAACGACGAGCCTCGTGGACCACGCAATCTCAGGCGTGCCGTCGGTTCTCGCGTCGCTGACGAAGGGCGGCCTGAACGCGGCCACCAAATCGCTCGCAATCGAATACGCGAAGACGGGTATCCGCGCCAACGCTGTCTCACCGGGCGCCATCAAGTCGCCGATGCACGCGTCAGAAACGCATGAGGCGCTGGGCGCGCTGCATCCTGTCGGCCATATGGGCGAGATGAGCGATATCGTCAACGCCGTGCTGTATCTCGACTCCGCACCGTTCGTCACGGGCGAGATCCTGCACGTGGACGGCGGTCAGAGCGCTGGGCACTGAGCTTCCGAGTCCCCTGCAAGGGCGCCTCTCGCGCATTTCCGTGCAGTGATCCGTTTGGTGTCGGGAGAGGCGCGCGACATCTCTTCTGACACTCGATATGACGGCGCGAAACCCGCTGTCGCATTCGCTGGATCTGGCACGTCGCAGCCGTGTATCGGACTGTATCTGCAGTGCAGGTTGATTCATGAAATTACAGAACCGCTGCTTTCCGACACAAGTGGGATACATCTGCGCGCTTTAATACTTCCATTGATCAACTGGAGCAAACCATCATGACTCGAATCGAAAACGTGCTGTACACAGGCAAGATCCATACGACGGGCGGCCGCGAAGGAGCCGCGCGCAGTTCGGACGGCCGCCTCGACATCAAACTTTCGCGACCCGGTTCCACAGGCGCCGGGACGAATCCAGAGCAGCTGTTCGGCGCCGGCTGGTCGGCATGCTTTATTGGCGCAATGAGTGGGGCCGCACGCGCCTTGAACGTGACGCTGCCGGCCGACACGAGTGTCGATGCCGAAATTGATTTCGGGACCACTGAGGGCGCCTACTTTCTCGGGGCGCGTTTGAACGTGAGCCTTCCCGGCTTGCCGCGTGACGTCGCTCAGGCGCTGGCGGACCGGGCACATCAGACCTGTCCGTATTCCAAGGCTACGCGCGGCAATATCAATGTCGTGATCGCGCTCATTTAACCGGATGCATGTCTGAACGAATAGATGAGCTTTCTTGCGCACCGCCAGACCGAGGTCATGACGGGATTGTTTCTCTCAGCTGGTCGCGGTTCAACTTAAGTGCAGGATCCGTCGTGCCGCTCGCCGAACCGGATGGCACTGACCTGGCTGGAGGATGACCGCACGATAGACGAAGCCTCTCACTGCCTGTATGAACGGGATCGAAAGCGGCTTGATGGCGTTCGAGCATCGGTTGGGCACGCCAATGCGGCCTTTGGGGCCGCAACCGTGCCAACAGGCCGAACGGGTCTGCATGAGCCAGCCGCGTCGGGTAGCAGCAGGCCGGGCTTGGCAAGGTGAATTTCCCAGCCGGTGACTCCCATGCGCTGGCCGGCTGCCTCCAGCTGCTTCGCGTTTTATCGCAGATGGCCGACGCGATATCGAGGGGTGGAAGCACGGTAGAGTTTCGCCTGTCATGGCAAATGCAGTGAGCATGTGACAAACTCCCCAGAAGAATACCAAGAACGGAGGCAGTTTGCGGACGGTCGAATACCGCTTTTCCACCATCTGGCGCATCGACGCACCAGTGCAGGAAGTTTGGGCGGCAATCCAGGATTCTGCGCGCTGGCCTGAGTGGTGGAGTAGCGTCGAGCGCGTGGAACAGCTGGAGGCGGGTTCCGATCAGGGCGTGGGTCTCGTGCAACGCTATACATGGAAAGGCCGCTTGCCGTATCGTCTCGTGTTCGATATGCGGGTGACGCGCGTCGACCCATTGGTCGCGCTGGAGGGGGAAGCCAGTGGCGATGTCGGCGGCGCCGGCAGGTGGAGCTTTTCGACCGACGGACGCAACCATACGAAGGTCCGCTATGACTGGTGTGTGCATACGAACCGAGCGTGGATGAATGCATTGGCACCGCTATTGCGGCCCGTTTTTCAATGGAACCACGACGCGGTGATGCGCGAAGGCGGTGCGGCGCTAGCGCGCAGGCTGAACGCACCGCTGCTTGGCATCGAGCATGGATGCGGCCAGCGCGGCATAGACTGAACGCTCTGCGACGTACGCGCCCACTTGCGTAATGGTCCGTTGGGCGATGGACCGTACAAGCTCAGTGGCCGTGTCGCTCTTCGGCCGCGACCGGTGCCTGCTTCGATTGCCGGCTCAGCATCAACGTGACAACCGCAGACACAGCCAGCGTCGCACCGACCACATACAACCCTGCGGAGTAACCGCCAGTCACATTCTTGAGCCAGCCGATTGCGAAGGGACCGACGAAGCCGCCCAGATTGCCGACCGAATTGATCATCGCGATACCCGCGGCTGCGCCGGCACCTGAGAGGAACATGCTGGGCATCGCCCACAATGGCGCTTTGGCCGCGCTGATCCCAATGTTTACGATCACCAGCGCCAGGATGATCATCAATGCGGTGGTGGCGTTGCCGGCAAAGACGAATCCGAGGCATGCCACGACACAGGGGATGACCACGTGCCACGTGCGTTCTTCGGTGCGATCCGAGTGCTTTGCCCACACGATCATTGCTATCACGGCGAGGATGCTTGGTACGCCCGCCAGCAGGCCCGTCTCGAACGACCCGAACCCGTATTGGCGGATGATCAGCGGTGCCCAAAGGCCGAGTGTGTACAGCCCGGCCGACGTGCCGAAGTAGATCAATGCGAGCGCCAGAACCCGCGGATCGCGTAAAGCGCTGAGCGCACCAGCGGTATGGCCGGCATGCGACTGTTTCGCGTCCGCTTCCATTTTCAGCTTCGCGATCAGCCATTCGCGCTCTTCCGGTTCGAGCCATTGCGCTTTCGCTGGCGTATCCGTGAGGTACTTGAGGACAAAGAAACCGAGAATGATGGCGGGCACCGCTTCCAGAATATAAAGCATCTGCCAGTCAGCCAGTCCGGCGATCGGAGGCAGCTTCATGATCGCGCCGGAAAGCGGCGAGCCAATCGCTGTCGAGATCGGCGCGGCGGCCATGAACCATGCCGCGGCAACCGCACGCTGACGCGATGGGAACCACAGGCTGAGATACAGAATGATGCCGGGGAAGAAGCCTGCTTCGGCGACGCCCAGGATAAAGCGCAATGCGTAGAAGCTGTTCGGACCGACGACGAATGCAGAAGCCGCCGAGACGATCCCCCATGACACCATGACGCGGGCAATCCACCGGCGCGCACCGACCTTGTGAAGAATCAGGTTCGACGGCACTTCGAACAGGAAGTAGCCGATAAAGAACAGTCCGCCGCCGAGACCGAAGGCCGTCGGCGAAAGACCGATGGCCTTGTTCATTGACAGCGCGGCGAAGCCCACGTTGACGCGGTCGAGAAAACTCACGAAATACAGCAACATGACAAACGGAATGATCCGCAGCATGAGCTTGCGGGAAACCCGGCTTTCGAGATCGGAAATCATTGTCTCCTCCTTGGAGGCTTGAGCAGTGCTCTATTCAGAAACGGAGTAGGGGTGCGGTGCGCGCCGCAGCCATCTGATGCGGCTCTTGTCCTGTCAGGCGCGCGTGTCGTTCAACCCCTTCGGAACAAGCCATGCGATGCGTCACTGGATCTGCGCGATACGCAGGAGGTTCGTGGTGCCGGGAGTACCGAACGGCATGCCGGCCGAAATGACGACGGTCTGTCCTTGATTGCCGAACCCTTCGGTGCGCACGGTTTCGCAGGCAAGGTCGCTCACTTCGAGTGCATCGACGACCTCCTTGCACAGCACCGGGTGCACGCCCCACACCAGCGCGAGGCGACGTGCCGTGCCTGTTTGCGGTGTCATGCCGACGATCGGTGCGCATGGCCGTTCACGCGCCATGCGCAGCGCGGAATAGCCGGAACTCGTGTACGCAACTGTCGCGACCGCGTTCAGCAGCCCGGTGACGTGCCGCATCGCGTAGCCGATTGCATCCGACGTGTTAGCGCGAGGCGCCGCATGCGACGCGGCGATGACTTCCCTGTAGTAGGGATCGCGTTCGGTCTGCGAGATGATGAGGTCCATCATTCGTACGGCTTCGACGGGGTATCTGCCGCTTGCCGACTCGGCCGAGAGCATGACGGCGTCGGCGCCGTCGTAAATGGCCGTGGCGACATCCGAGGCTTCGGCACGTGTCGGCACCGGCGCTGCGACCATCGATTCGAGCATCTGCGTTGCAACGATGACCGGTTTGCCGGCCTTGCGGCACGCGCGGACGATGCGCTTCTGGATCGCCGGCACCTGTTCGGCAGGCATCTCGACGCCGAGGTCGCCACGCGCGACCATCACGGCGTCCGCTTCATCGACGATGGCATCGAGGCTGCCTATCGCCGCCGGCTTCTCGAGCTTGGCCACGATGCCGACGCGATCGCCGAAGATCTGGCGGACCTCGACGATGTCCTCGACACGCTGCACGAACGACAGCGCAAGCCAGTCGATGCCCAGCGTCATGCCGAACTCCAGATCGCGGCGGTCCTTTTCCGTCATGGCCGACAGCGGCAGCACGACGTCTGGAACGTTCACTCCTTTACGCTCTGAAAGCGCCCCTCCGACGACGACCGTCGTGTCAGCGAAGTCTGCGCCGCAGCGTTCGACTCGCAACTGCACACGGCCGTCGTCGAGCAGCAGGTTCGTCTGCGGTTTGAGGGCCGCGAAGATTTCCGGATGCGGCAGCGAGACGCGTGCGTTGTCGCCGGGTGTTTGGGCGTCGAGGTCGAGTCGAAAGGCTGCGGCTTTCTCGAGCACAATCGGACCGTTCGCGAACGTGCCGATCCGCAGTTTCGGGCCTTGCAGATCGAGCAGCACGCCAATCGGGCGGCCTGCGTCCTTTTCGATCGAACGGATGACGGCGAGGCGTCGTTGATGATCGTCGTGCGTGCCGTGGCTGAAGTTAAGCCGGAAGACATCGGCGCCCGAGTTGAACAGCGCTTCGATGGTTTCGCGGCTGGTGCTTGCCGGGCCCAATGTCGCGACGATTTTTGCGTTACGGTTGCGGCGCATCTTTATCGACTCCCTGAAAGATCGCCGTGCTGAGCGGCAATGAAGATGGCACGAAAATCGTTGACGTTGGTCAGCGTCGGCCCGGTGATGACCGAGTCGCCCAGTGCCTGGAAAAAGCCGTGCGCGTCGTTGTTTTCGAGGCGCTCGGAAGGACGGATGCCGCGTTCGCGAGCCCGTTTCAGTGTGTCCGGTCGCAGCATTGCGCCCGCGATTTCTTCCTGACCGTCGACGCCGTCGGTGTCGCCAGCAATGGCGAACACGCCGGGCTCGCCGTTCAGCGCCACGCCCAGTGACAACAGGAATTCGACGTTGCGCCCCCCGCGGCCATTGCCGCGAATGGTGACGGTCGTTTCGCCGCCGGAGAGCAGGATGCAGGGTGCGCGAAAAGGTTGGCCCCGGCGGTTCACCTGTCTGGCAATGCCCGCCATCACGGCGCCTACGTCGCGGGCTTCGCCTTCGATGGCGTCGCCGAGGATGTGAACGTCGATGCCGGCTGCGCGCGACTGCTCCGCGGCCGCTTCGAGCGCGAGTTGGGGCGTCGCGATCAGATGCGTTTCGATCTGAGGCAGGCGCGGATCGTCCGGCTTCAACGTCTCCGTGCCGCCGCTTTCGAGCAGTGCGATCACTGCGGGTGAAGCGCAGATTTCATACCGGCGTAGAACCGCAAGCGCGTCGGAGCACGTCGTCGTGTCGGCGACGGTCGGGCCCGAGGCGACGTCGCCGGCGGCGTCGGCCGGCACGTCGGAGATGATCAGGTTGACGACGCGTGCCGGGTAGCAGGCCGCCGCGAGACGGCCGCCCTTGATCGCCGACAGGTGCCTGCGCACGCAATTCATTTCGGCAATCGTCGCGCCGCTGGCGAGCAGCGCCTGGCTGATTTCCTGTTTGTCCCGCAGTGTCAGCCCTTCGGCCGGAAGCGGCAACAAAGACGAGCCGCCACCGGAGATCAGGCAAATGACGAGGTCGTCGGTGGTCAGTCCCGATACGAGCTCCAGCATGCGTTCCGCTGTCTTCCGACCGTTCTCGTCGGGAACGGGATGCGCAGCCTCTACGATCTCGATGCGGTCGCACGGCACTGCGTATCCATAGCGTGTGACGACCAGGCCTTCGAGCGGGCCGGTCCAGTGATCCTCCACCGCTCGCGCCATCGCTGCCGATGCTTTGCCGGCACCGATGACAATCGTGCGGCCGCGCGGCGGATTGGGCAGGAAATCGGGCACACGAAGCGATGGCTGTGCAGTCGCGATCGCGGCTTCGAACATGTCCTGCAAAAGGCGCTCGACGTCGCGTTCGCTATGTGCGGCGTCACCGACCGGCAGCTTGAATTGGGTGGTGGTCTTCATCCCTGTACTCGCAAAGAGAGGGACGGAAATTGTTTGAAGGAAGTGAACATCGTGTCTCCTGCCTTATATTCGCCGCGCTCAGGATGAGCCGGGCCACGGCCGCACGATCGCGGGCCGTGTACCAGGCTTCAGCGGAGTCGCTAATGAGGCTTATGCCGCGTTGGCAGCGGGCACCGCAGCTTTCTCGATGAGCGCGCAAACAGCCGCCGTTACCTGGGCTGTTGTTGCCGTGCCGCCAAGGTCTCGGGTATGAAGCGACGTATCGGCAGTCACCGCTTCGACGGCCTGCATCACGCGTTTGGCCGCATCGAGTTCGCCCAGGTGTTCGAGCAGCATGACGACCGACCAGAAGGTGCCGACCGGATTGGCGAGGCCCTTGCCCATGATGTCGAACGCGGAACCGTGGATCGGCTCGAACATCGACGGATAGCGGCGCTCCGGATCGATGTTGCCCGTCGGCGCGATGCCGAGGCTGCCGGCGAGGGCGGCCGCGAGGTCGCTAAGGATGTCGGCGTGCAGGTTGGTGGCGACGATCGTGTCGAGCGTCGCCGGGCGGTTGATCATCCGGGCGGTCGATGCGTCGACCAGTTCCTTGTCCCATTTGACGTCCGGAAATTCCTTCGAGACTTCAAGAGCGATCTCGTCCCACATCACCATGGCGTGACGCTGCGCGTTGCTCTTGGTGATGACGGTCAGCAGCTTGCGCGGACGGGATTGCGCAAGACGGAACGCGAAACGCATGATGCGTTCGACCCCGGCGCGCGTCAGGATCGACACGTCCGTCGCGGCCTCGATCGGGTGTCCCTGATGGACGCGGCCGCCCACCCCGGAGTATTCGCCTTCGGAGTTTTCCCGAACGATGACCCAGTTCAGGTCTTCCGGCTTGCAGCGCTTCAACGGTCCATCGATACCGGGCAGGATGCGGGTCGGACGCACATTCGCGTACTGGTCGAAGCCCTGGCAGATTTTCAGGCGCAGGCCCCACAACGTGATGTGATCGGGAATGTCCGGGTCGCCGGCCGAGCCGAACAGGATCGCGTCCTTGTTGCGGATTGCATCGAGCCCGTCCGCCGGCATCATGACGCCATGCTCGCGGTAGTAATCGCCACCCCAGTCGAAGTTTTCGAATTCGAATTCGAACGACTTCGTGGTCTTTGCGAGCGCTTCGAGAACTTGCGCGCCGGCCGGCACCACTTCTTTGCCGATGCCGTCGCCGGGGATGGTTGCGATGCGATAGGTTTTCATGTCTCCGTCCTTCAGGTGTTGTGGGCGTGAGTGAACTTTACCCATCTCCAGACGCAAAAACCGGTGCTAAACTCAAAGCATCTTTAACCTAAATTCACAAATTGGCCATGCGCGACACCGTCCAGCCAGCCGATCTGAGCTTTTTCTCAACCCTCGCGGCGTCCGGCAGCCTGAGCGCGGCGGCACGGGAACTGGGGCTAACGCCAGCCGCTGTCAGCAAGCGCCTGACACAGATGGAGAGCCGCGCGGGGGTGGCGCTGATCAACCGCACGACGCGCCGGATGATGCTTACGCCGGAGGGCGAGTTGTATCTCGAACACGCACGCCGAATCCTCGACGAAATCGACGAACTGGCCGAGCTGCTTGGAACGGCGAAGAAAAGTCCGAAGGGGCTGCTGCGGGTGAATGCGACGCTCGGCTTCGGGCGCAGTCATGTCGCGCCGGCGATTTCACGGTTTGTCGCGAAATATCCGCAGGTGTCGGTGCAGCTTCAATTGTCGGTCACGCCACCGCCGCTCACGGACGACACCTTCGACGTCTGTATCCGGTTCGGTGAGCCGCCTGATACGCGCGTGGTTGCGCGTCGTCTCGCGGGCAATCGGCGGTTGCTGTGCGCCGCACCTTCGTACATTGCGTCGCACGGATTGCCGATCACGGCGCACGATCTGACGCGGCACAACTGCATCGGCATTCGTCAGGGTGACGAAGCTTACGGCGTGTGGCGTCTGACTTCCGGCCGGGGCGCATCGCGCAAAACGGAAGCTGTGCGGATCAACGGCACGCTAACCACCAACGATGGCGAGATCGCCGTGAAATGGGCGCTTGAAGGACACGGCATCCTGCTGCGGGCCGAGTGGGACATCAAGCAGTATCTGGCCGATGGCTCACTGGTCCTCGTGCTGCCCGACCACGAGACACCGAACGCCGATATTTTTGCGGTGTATTCGCAACGACATCAGATGTCCAATCGCATTCGCGCGTTCGTCGAATTTATCGCCCAGGATCTTCGGAGCGAAGCGGATGAGAGCGCGTAAAAGGCAGGCACGCTTAATAGCCGGAAACAGACGTTCGGGGTGAGGATGCCGACCGGCTGTTTGGGGCGGGAAGCGTCTTCCTCCGCAGATCCGCGAAGAACCCGGACTAGCACCTACCGCATCGACGATCGTAATGTGCCTGGTGCGCGCCGCTAGCGCGATCAACAAGTTGTCTTAAGCCCTGATGGTGGGCGACCAACCAGTGTCGATGAACGCGACGCTCGACACCGTGTCGCCGGGCGTCATAAGGAATGCGTTCAATGCAAGGCACGATCACGCACAACGGCATCACGGTTACGAACAACGTGATGACGACGTATCTGACTGGCCCGGCCGCAGGCATCAACTTTGGATTGGGGCGCTCTTAACACCTACGGCACGAACGGCCCTCCGATCGCGGCAGCCGGCAATCTGGCCTACGCGCGCGTGACCTGGCAAACCTGTCACATCGGCGCACCGGGCAATTGCGCGGCTATGCCGTCCTGACGGTGGTGTACATCCGTTTAACGCCTTTACCTACCGGCCGCCAACTCCTCACGCACCTGCGCGCCGATTTCGAACGAACGCAGCCGCGCCTTGTGATCGTAGATCTGCGCGGTGAGCATCAACTCGTCCGCGCCGGTTTGATCGATGATCGACTTCAACGTTTCGCGCACCGTATCGCGATCGCCCAGTGCCGTGCAGGCGAGCGAGTGCGCCACGTTATTCAATTCCATCTCCGAGGCCTCGAGCCGCTCGACCGGCGGCTGCAACTGACCCGGCGTGCCGCGCCGCAGATTGATGAACTGCTGCTGCAGCGAGGTGAAAAGACGTTGCGCTTCTTCGTTGGTATCCGCGGCGAACAGATTGACGCCGACCATCGCGTACGGTTTCTCCAGCGCGGCCGACGGACGGAATTGCGCGCGATACACCTGCAGCGCGGTCAGCATGTAATCCGGCGCGAAATGCGACGCGAACGCGAACGGCAAGCCAAGCGCCGCGGCGAGCTGAGCGCTGAAGAGCGACGAGCCGAGCAGCCACAGCGGCACGTTCAGCCCCGCGCCCGGCACCGCGCGAATGCGCTGGCCCGGCACGGGGTCGGCGAAATAACGCTGCAATTCGACCACATCGTCAGGGAACGAGTCCGCGCTGTTTTGCAGATCGCGGCGTAGCGCGCGAGCGGTGCTCTGATCGGTGCCGGGCGCGCGGCCGAGGCCCAGATCGATCCGGCCGGGGTACAGCGAGGCAAGCGTGCCGAACTGTTCCGCGATGACGAGCGGCGCATGGTTCGGCAGCATGATGCCGCCCGAGCCGACGCGAATTTTTTTGGTGCCGCCCGCCACGTAGCCGATCACCACCGAGGTCGCCGCACTGGCAATGCCTGTCATGTTGTGATGTTCCGCCAGCCAGAAACGCTGGTAGTTCCAGTTTTCCGCATGCTGGGCGAGGTCGAGCGTATTCCTGAACGCGTCCGCCGGCGTGGCGCCCGCGGTAACCGGCGAGAGGTCGAGGACCGAGAAGGGGATCATTGTCTGTTCACTTGTTGTTTCCGGCGCTTTCGCGCGATGGGGCATTCTCGCAAAGGTTCCGCTTTCCTGCTGACGGTGCCGCGATGTCCACGTTCGCGAAAGGGGGTTTGCTAGCGCGCGGCGCCAGGCAGGCGAGACGCATAGATCGAAGCCCGGACCGTTACATGCAAATCCGATATAGATATGGCCGATCAATATTTAACATGCGCATGCCGCGCTGCTACCTTAAACGCCTCGAAGCGAACCATGCATCCGGCCAGCCGCGTCACCGTCCCGCCGGGCAGCAACCATTCAGGGAGACACCCACGTGTCCATCGAATTCATCGGCATGATCCAGACCCGCAAGGTGTCCGAAACGCACGCGGCGCAAGGACCGGTCGTCGACATCGACTATGTCGAACAGTTTGCGCGCGCGCACGAGGCCGCCGGCTTCGACCGCGTTCTCGTGCCGCATCATTCCACGAGTCCCGATGCGCTGTTGACGGTCGCGCATGCGGCGAGCGTGACCAGCAGCGTGCACTTCATGCTCGCGCATCGGCCGGGTTTTGTCGCGCCGACGCTCGCCGCGCGTCAGCTGGCGACGCTCGACCACTATTCGGGCGGCCGGCTCGCGGTTCACATCATCTCGGGTGGCGACGACGCCGAGCAGCGCCGCGACGGCGACTTCCTGTCGCACGACGAACGCTACGCCCGCACCGACGAGTACCTGCATATCCTGCGGCGTATCTGGACCGAGGCCAAACCCTTCGATCACAACGGCCAGTACTACCGCTTCGAGCAGGGCTTCTCCGAAGTGAAGCCTGTGCAGCAGCCGCATATTCCAGTGTATTTCGGCGGCGCGTCGGCGCCCGCGCTCGAAATCGCCGGCCGTCACGCGGATGTCTATGCGCTATGGGGTGAGTCCAAGGCGCAGGTGCGCGAGCAGGTCGCGCGCGTGCGCGCGCAAGCCGCGAAGCACGGCCGCACGGTGCGCTTCTCCGTTTCGTTCCGGCCGATTCTCGCGGCCACGGAAGCGGCGGCCTGGGAGCGCGCGGAACACATCCTCGAAGAAACAAGGCGGCTGCGCGCGGCGCAGGGGATCGGCCGGGGCGGTCCGGCGCAAAGCGAAGGAGCGCGGCGGCTACTTGCGGCATCGGGCGACTCGGATCGTGTGGACGAGCGCTTGTGGACCGGCGTCGCGAAGGAAATCGGCGGCCGCTCGAATTCGACGGCTCTCGTCGGCACGCCGGAACAGGTGGCCGATACGCTCGCCGAGTATTACGCGCTCGGTGTGTCGACGTTCCTCGTGCGCGGCTTCGATCCGTTGGAAGACGCCATCGACTACGGCCGTGAACTGATTCCCGCCACGCGTGAACGGATTGCGCGCGACGAGCGCGTGGCGGCGTGAACGGAGGCGCGATGACCGATCTTTCTCTCACCGGTGGCACCAATACCGCCGAGGAGCCGCCGGCAATCCAGCGTCACGCGCCGTTGCGCAAATTCTGGTTCGACGAGACTCCGCCGCGCGAGAGCCTTGCAGCGGAACGCCGCCACCGGCAGGAGCGGCTCGCCGTCGCGTTCCGACTGTTTGCGCGCTACGGTTTCGATCAGGGGCTGGCAGGCCACATTACCGCGCGTGATCCGGAGTGGCCTGATCACTTCTGGGTCAACCCGTTCGGCAAGCATTTCAGCCGCATTCGTGTGTCGGATCTGCTGCTCGTGAACGCCGAGGGCGAGATCGTGGTCGGCGAGGGCCCGGTGAATCAGGCCGCGTTCGCGATTCACGCGGCGATTCACGAAGCGCGCCCCGACGTGGTCTCGGCGGCCCATACGCATTCGCTGTATGGCAAAGCGTGGTCGTCGCTCGGCCGCACGCTCGATCCGCTGACGCAGGACTCGTGCGCGTTCTATCAGGACCACGCGTTGTTCGACGATTTTCGCGGCGTCGTGCTCGATACCGATGAGGGCGCGCGCATTGCCGCCGCGCTCGGCGAGCGCAAGGCGGTGATCCTGAAGAATCACGGCATTCTCACGGCCGGTCCGAGCGTGGAAGCCGCGGCGTGGTGGTATATCGCGCTCGACAACGCGTGCCACGCGCAACTGCTCGCTGAAGCCGCGGGCACGCCGCAAGCGATTCCACACGACATCGCCACGCTCACGCATGAGCAGGTCGGCCGCCCGGGCGGCGCGCTGTTCGCGTTCCAGAGCCTGCTGGAGGGACTGGTCGAGCACGAACCTGAGGTGCTTACCTGAACCTTTCGCGATGCGCGCTCGCAGCATGTCTGCGGCACTGGCAAAGGGCTGAAATGATCAGACTACTTGATGTCGATTTTTTGCGTCACGACCCACACGACGGGATCGGACATTGAGCACTCTGCCGAACTGGCTTCGCTTGACGTGATGACCTCAATTGCGTGTCCGGTTTGTTCGTAAAAGGTGATGTCGTAGACATCGCGCCAAAGGTCTTTGCCGATTTTTTCCGAGGCGATCCGCACTGCCTTGGTTTTCGAGTCGTCGATTTTGACCGGATCCGTGATACCGACGTTTTTCAGAATGAGCGGCGTTATATTTTTTGGCCAACTCGCGCATTGCGAAGGCGAGCCGGCGAAACACAGGGCAGGGGCCGTCAGCATGGCCACAATGGCGGCGGCCCTCACAGGGTCACCGCGATCGTGTGGTCGCCGCTTTCCCAGATGCACCGGCGCGTGACGATATTGACGATCACGCAGCCGTCGGACGCAGCGCCCGGATGAGCGGTGCTGTCGCCGTGAATCATGAAGCCTGAGCGGCGGTAGGTAACAGTGCCAGGTAAAGGTGTGAGTCGGTGTGAGTCGCATTGCGTAAGGGCCGGCATGTGGATGAGTAAATGGCGCGCCGATCGTCCAGGTTCCTCGCGGAATGGGTCCGATCATGGCCTCGTTTTGTCGCGACGGGTTATTTTTTCCTCGCCCGCGTCCGCTATATCCGACTCCGGCAAGAGTGCCGTCGTGCTCGATTCGACCGGTGTTCTACGGTAGATCCAAGGCATTCGTTCACCTCATTGGCATGTAAGGATCGAGATATTACTGACTCCGGTGTCTCAAAATCGAATTGGTATGCAGGTTGGGAATAAACATGTGTCGGTCATTTGTTTGAGCAATTTCCCGCTACGTGTCGGCTGGGGGCTGATCGGCGTACTACGTGGCGCGGAAATTGCGCAGGGGTACCGTGTCACCGCCGACGGCGCGCTAGAGGAAGAGGGTGCGGCAAAACGGCTCGATGCCGGCGCGGTGGATGCGGTGTCGCCGGGCATCGGCGATACCCATCGCGTGAGTAACGCTTTTGGTGACCGTACGTCGATCAGCATTCACGTGTACGGTGCAAATATTGGCGCGGTAAAACGGTCCCTCTATCCGGGCGGCGCCGCCCGCAAGCTGTTTATTTCCGGCTACGCGAACGACGTGTTGCCGAATATCTGGAATGTAGCGAAGGAGTCTCCGATCTCATGAGTTTCGTTCAGGCATTTCGTACCCGATCATTCGAAGATGTGCGCTACGCACTGCTCGAGCACGAGGAAATCGCGCTCGTGGACGTGCGCGAGGAAGATCCGCACGCCCGCAGTCATCCGCTGTTTGCAGCGAATCTGCCGCTTTCGCGGCTCGAACTCGACGCGCCGGTGCGTTTGCCGCGCCAGGCCGTGCCGATTGTGGTGTTCGACGCCGGTGAAGGGCTCGCCGAGCGCGCCGCGCGCCGTTTGACCGAGTTGGGTTATACCGACGTCGCCCTGCTTGAAGGCGGTTTGCAAGGCTGGCGCGAGGCCGGCGGCGAGTTGTTCCAGGACGTCAACGTGCCCAGCAAGGCGTTCGGCGAACTGGTGGAAAGCGAGCGCCATACGCCGTCGCTCGCCGCGCCGCAGGTGCAGGCGCTGCTCGACCATGAAGCCGACGTGGTGGTGCTCGACGCCCGCCGCTTCGACGAATATCACACCATGGCAGCGTCAGCGTGCCGGGCGCCGAACTGGTGCTGCGCGCCCGCCAGCTCGCGCCGGATCCGGCTACGCGGATCATCGTCAATTGTGCGGGGCGCACGCGCAGCATTATTGGCGCGCAGTCGCTGATCAATGCGGGCGTGCCGAATCCGGTCGCGGCGCTGCGCAATGGCACGATCGGGTGGACGCTGGCCGGGCAGGCGCTCGCGCATGGCAGTTCGCGCCGCTTCGAGCCGATCGTCGACGATAAGGTGCGTCTGGCCGCCGCCGATTCCGCGCGCACAGTGGCGGATCGCGCGAGAGTAGGCCGCACCTCACGCGACGAAGCGCGCCGCTGGGCCGGCGAAGCCGTGCGCACCGTGTATCGCTTCGACGTGCGCACGCCGGAAGAATACGAAGCGGGTCACGTGCCCGGTTTTCGTAGCGCGCCGGGCGGCCAGCTCGTGCAGGAAACCGATATGTTCGCGCCGGTGCGCGGCGCGCGCGTGATCCTTGCGGATAACGACGGCGTGCGTGCCAACATGACCGCGTCGTGGCTCGCGCAGATGAATGTCGACGTGTATGTGGTCGATGGGTTGACGTCCGCCGACTTCGGCGAAAAAGGCGCGGCGCCCGCGGCCCGTCATGCGCCCACGCCGCCCGTCGCCGACGAAATCTCCGCGGCTGAGCTCGTCACGCTGTTGCAATCGCCGGGCACGGCGGTGCTCGACTTCACCACCAGCGCCAATTACGTGAAGCGGCATATTCCCGGCGCGTGGTTCGTGATTCGCGGCGAACTGGAAAAGGCGCTGCTCAAGCTTCCCGACGCGCAGCGCTACGTGGTGACCTGCGGAAGTAGTCTGCTCGCGCGTTTTGCGGCGCCCGACGTCGCGGCATTGACCGGCAAGCCGGTGCAGGTGCTGCGCGGCGGCACGGCGGCGTGGATCGAGGCCGGCTTGCCCGTCGAGAGCGGCGAGACGCGACTGGCGTCGCCGCGTATCGATCGCTACCGGCGTCCTTATGAGGGCACGGATAACGCGCGCGAGGCGATGAATGCGTATCTGGAGTGGGAATATGGTCTTGTCGCGCAGCTTGGGCGCGATGGTACGCATGGGTTCCGCGTGATCTGAGCGGCTGGCTTGCAGCGAGTGCTCGAAGTGCTCGCAACGCTCGCAGCAGCAGTTGAGTCAGATAATCGAAACAGCAGGGCGCCGCGCGCGTTTCAGGCCGCGCGCTGCGCTCGCGCTTCCTTGAACTGCCGCTCGATCGCGGCGCCGAAGCGCTCCACAGGCTGCTGCAATTTGCCGAGCACGCGCGGCTGCACGAGCCAGATGTCGATGAGTGGCTTGAAGTCGCTGATCGGGACGATATCGAGCGCATTTGCATGAGCGCTCGCCTGCAGGAGCGGCAGCGGCACGAGACCGAGGCCGTTGCCGTCGGCGACGAGCTGCAACTGCAATTCGGTGCCGGGCGTTTCCAGGTTCAGCTTGAGAGCGAGCCCGAGGCCGGTGAGTGCGCGCTGTAAACCGTCGCGGAATCCGCAGCCGTCCGGATTCAACACCCAACCGATCGACTGGCATTCCGTTAGCGTGTGCGCACGTTTTTTCAGCAGGCCTTTCTGCGCGACGACGGCCAGTTTGATGCGGCCAAGCGAGCGGGCCGACAGCGCCTCGTCGAAGGACTTGTTGCTGGGCAGCAGGATCGCTGCCGCGTCGAGTTCCCCCTGTTCGACCCGTTGCAGCAACTGGCCGCCCCAGCCGGTCGAGGCGCGCGCCTGCAGATTGGGATAGTCCGTTTTCAGGCCGCGTATCGCTTCGCTGAGCGCGATATCGGCGATCGTCTGCGCGACGCCAAGGCGCAGCGTGCCGACCGGCGGCGTGTCGGTGGCGACGATCTCGCGCAGCACGTCGAGTTCGCGCTGGATCACACGGCATTGCTCATAGACGATGCGCCCCGTGGCCGTTGCCTTCAGCGGCCTCGTATTACGGTCGAGCAATTCGACGCCGAGCGCTTCTTCGAAATTTTGCAGACGGCGCGTGATTGCCGGTTGCGTGAGGCCGAGCGAGAGCGCCGCCTGCTGCAGCGACTGACAGCGAATCACGGTGACGTAGGCGTCGATTTCGTCGATCTTCATGGTGAGCGGTAACCAATGATGGTGCAAAAGAATGCGCTCGATCATACTCGTATCGGTGCGCGCTCACCGCTTGTCGCCGAAGAAAATTCGCATATTTGCTTAGCAGAATAATGCGTTTGTCTTATACAAAGGTGTGCCTTATCGTCGTTGCAAATCCACTCGATGCGACGATGTGCGCGCTGCCATGACGACTTCCCGTTTTTCCTTCGCAATCCGATCTGTTATGCAACGCGTAAGGTCGCTGCCGGCTGGCGCTGCCGCGCTTGCGATGTCAGCGTCGCTATGCGCCGCGCCATCTTATGCGGCCGATGTCCCCGTGCTCAAGGTCGGCGACCAGTCCTTGCAAACGCGCGGCATTCTCGAAGCGTCAGGCCAGTTGAAAGACCTGCCGTACAAGATCGAATGGTTCAACTTTCCGGCCGCGCAGCCGCTCGGCGAAGCGTTGAATGCGGGCGCGGTCGACGTCGGCGGTCTCGGTGATGCGCCGCTGGTGTTCGCCCTTGCCGCCGGTGCGCGGGTGAGAGCGGTCGCGGCGACACGCTCGACGCCGCTGGATCTGGCGATCGTGGTCGGCGCGCATTCGCCGCTGAACGACGCCGCGAGTCTGAAGGGCAAACGCATTGCCACGACGCGCGGCTCGATCGGCCACTACCTCGCGCTCGCCGCGTTGAAGAAGGCCAACGTGCCGCTCGCCGACGTCACCTTCGTGTTCCTCGCGCCGGCCGACGCGAAAGCGGCGCTCGCCTCGGGCAGCGTCGACGCCTGGTCGGTGTGGGACCCGTACACCGCGCTCGGCGAAGCGCGCGATCACGACCGGATCATCGCCAACGGCGTGGGCCTGTCGGAAGGTCTCAGCTATCAGGTGGCGACAGAACGCGCGATCGCCGACAAGCGCACGCAGCTCGCCGACTTTTTGCGGCGCGTGGCGATCGGCCAGCGCTGGGCGCTCTCGCATCCCGACAAAGTCGCGGCGATGCAGTCGCGCGTTACGGGTTTGCCGCCCGAGGTGCTGAAGACCGTCTATCAGCGCGGCCAGGTGCATCCGGTGGCGATCGACGACAGCGTCGTGGCCGCGCAGCAGCGCACGGCGGACACTTACGAAGCGGCCAATGTGATCCGCGCGCATCTGGACGTGCGGCCGAGCTTCGACCGCAGTTTCCCTTTGCCTTGATGCGGCCGACAGGCGTTTGCGCATGAATGCCCGTGATTGCCGACAGCGCCGTGACACGGCGTCATCGCCCGCTCGATAGCCATGCATTCGACGCTTGCTGACGCAACTCATGAACGAGTTCGCCGCAAGCGTCGCGCACCTCGACCGCACGGCTCAATTCCCGCATGCCAATCTCGCGCGCTGCGCGCGCGCCGTCGGCATTCCTATGAAAGCGCTGCCACTCAACGCAAATCATCTGCCGATTCGGTGTAAACGCGCTCTCGTCTAAATCCGCCAATCCGTTTAAATTAGCTGCACTTGGAAGGCTTATCGAGGGACCAGGGCGGCCAGTCAAGCAGCGGTTTGCCATTCCGGCGATGGCGCGAGGTGAGCAGCCAAGGTTGCTCACCGCTTCGTCCGGGACCAGACCGCTGCGCGTCGTCCAGGGCGCTTCGTTTTCAGTCGGCCGGACGGCCGATTTCACTTTCCCGGTCGACCGTATCGACCGACCCGGCGACGCTTTGCACAGCGTCGCCTTTTTGCTTGTGGCGACCGTTTTGCGCGCGATTTTCGCGTTTGGCCCGCGCGTGGCCCGTGCGGCGCGCGCCTCGGCTTCGCGTGGCCTTCCGCCGTCGCCGACTTCGCCCCGCGGCTTCTAACTCCGCAGCTTCTAACTCCGCCTTCGCGGCATCCGATTCCGCCTCTGCCTACGTCACCGTTGCGCACCCTGTGCGACTGCGCACACCGCCGTGCGGCGCCCGCTCGCGGTTTTGCCCGTGCGCGGTTATCCTGTAGCGGACACTACACAACAGGATGCGGGCCTTCGCGGGCCACATCCGAACAGGAAATCCGCTGTGAGCCTGAAACTGCTTACTGTCGCCATGCTGGCCGCGTCCGTCGCGTTGACCGGTTGCGACGACCAACAGAGCGACCGCGCCGTGCAAAAACTCAAGGAATTCTTCAACGCCGTCAAACCGGACGCGTTACTGCTCAAGGGCATGACGCCGGGCGTCACGACCGAGGCGCAGATCCGCGACCAGATGGGCAAGCCGGAAACCGAGCGCACCTTCACCGACGGTTCGAAACGCTTCGAGTATCCGCGCGGCCCGCAAGGCTTGAATACGTACATGGTCGACATCGATCGCGACGGTAAATTGCAGGCCATCACGCAGGTGCTCACGGCGGCCAACTTCGCGAAGATCCGCATTGGCATGAGCGAGGACGAAGTGCGCCGCCTGCTCGGCAAGCCCGGCCAGGTCGCGGTGTTTCCGCTCAAGCCGGAAACCGTGTGGAGCTGGAAGTGGCGCGAAGGCGGCGTGACCGAAGAAGGGATTTTCAACGTGCATTTCGACCAGTATCAGAAGGTGTACACGACATCGCGCTCTGACGTGATTCGTGGGCGATAGCGGTGAGTGATAAAAGAGAGCAAGCGGGGAAGATCATGATACGTCGACGTCGATACAGCCGGATCGGGCTGGTGTTGGGGGGCGGCGCCGCGCGCGGCTGGGCGCATATCGGCGCGATTCGCGCGCTGCACGATGCGGGCATCCGGCCCGATGTGGTCTGCGGCACGTCGATCGGCGCGTTGGTGGGCGCGGTGTATGCGAACGGCGATCTCGACTGGCTGGAAGAGTGGGTCTCGCGGCTCACCTGGCAGACGGTGGTGCGCCTGCTCGATCTGCGGCTTTCGGGCGGCCTGCTCGGCGGGCGCAAGGTGATCCAGTTGTTCGCCGACAAGTTCAACGGCCGTTCGATCGCGCAGTTGAACATGCCGTTCGCGGCGGTCGCGACCGAACTCGACTCGGGCCGCGAAAGCTGGTTGCAGGACGGCAGCGTGGTCGAGGCGGTGCGCGCATCGATTGCGATTCCCGGCATTTTCACGCCGGTGTGGCACAACGGTGTGTGGCTGGTGGACGGCGGTTTGAGCAACCCGGTGCCGGTTTCGGTGGCGCGGGGCATGCGCGCGGACTGCGTGATCGCTGTCGATCTCAACAACGATATCCTGAACGGCCGCGATTTCGGCGGCGCGGTGGTCGATACGCCGGCCATCGACCCGGCCGAGCCTCAGGCGGTCGCGCTACGCCGCAACGGCAAGCCCTGGCCACGCTGGCTCGCGCCCGCCGATGCGCGCGTCACGGACGACGTGCGCGTGCCACCCGCGCCGAGCGCGCGCGTGCCGTCCATGCTGAGTTCGATCGCACAAAGCATCGACATCATGCAGGTGCGGATTACGCGCAGCCGTCTGGCGGGCGAACCGGCGGACATTCTGATCCAGCCGCGGCTGGGCGGCATGGGGATCTTCGATTTTCATCGCGCGGCGCCTGCCATCGAGGAGGGGCGCGCGGCGGTGGAGCACATGCTGCCGGCGATTCGGGCGCGTCTGGGCATCGATTAGGGCGTTCCGGCGGTCCGCCGTCTATCGAAAAAGCGACCCGAAACTTGCTAAATCGCGGCGGCGCTCGCCGCGCGCTGCCTGCCTTACAAATTCCCACAACCCTCAAAACCAAGCCCTGCACGCCGTGCAATGCGCCAAAGGCCGCTCTGTTGCGTTGCAGCAAAACGCCCGCGCGCCTTTGAGAATTTAATTTTCGCTTGCGAGACTCCGCGCCATGCTGGACGAGTCGGGCAGGCATGAGCCGACACCGTCCGAGACATCCTCAAACAACCTGGATGGAGACACGCGTGTTCCTATACGGCTTTGGCCCGGTGTTGCTGGCCGGCACGATCCAGACGATCGAGCTGTCCGTCCTGTCGCTGGCGGCGGCCGTGCTGCTCGGTCTCGCGGGCGCGGCGGCGAAACTTTCGTTCAACCGCCCGCTGCGGGCAATCGCGACCGGCTACACGACGCTGATCCGCTCGGTGCCCGACCTCGTGCTGATGCTGCTGCTGTTCTACAGCATCCAGATCGCGGTCAACAATCTCACCGACGCGCTCAATCTCCCGCAGTTCGATATCGATCCGTTCGTGGCCGGCGTGCTGACGCTCGGCTTCATCTACGGTGCGTACTTCACCGAGACCTTCCGCGGCGCTTTTCTCGCCGTGCCGCGCGGCCAGCTCGAAGCGGGCAGCGCGTACGGCATGAGCGGCGCGCGCGTATTCACGCGCATCCTGTTTCCCCAGATGATGCGTTTCGCGCTGCCGGGCATCGGCAACAACTGGCAGGTGCTGGTGAAGGCCACTGCGCTGGTGTCGATCATCGGTCTCGCCGACGTCGTCAAAGCCGCGCAGGACGCCGGCAAAAGCACCTTCAACATGTTTTTCTTCATCCTGGTCGCCGCGCTGATCTATCTGGCGATCACCACCGCTTCGAATCTCGTGCTGATCTGGTTGGAAAAGCGCTATTCGATCGGTGTGCGGCACGCGGAGCTTTAAGACCATGATCGACATTCTCAATGAATTCTGGCGCGCGTTTCTCTACTGGGACGGCCAGCGCATCTCCGGTCTCGCGGTCACGCTGTGGCTGCTGGTGGCGTCGGTCGGGATCGGCTTCTGCGCGGCGATTCCGCTGGCGGTGGCGCGCGTGTCGAAGAAGCGCTGGCTCTCCACGCCAGTGCGTCTTTACACTTACGTGTTTCGCGGCACGCCGCTGTACGTGCAACTGCTGCTCATCTACACCGGCATGTACAGCCTCGAATTCGTGCGCTCGCATCAACTGCTGGACGCGTTTTTCCGCAGCGGTTTTCACTGCGCGATTCTCGCCTTCGCATTGAACACCTGCGCGTACACCACGGAAATTTTCGCCGGCGCGATCCGTTCGACCTCGCACGGCGAAGTGGAAGCGGCGCGCGCCTACGGCATGAGCTGGTTCACGATGTACCGCCGCATTGTGATACCGTCCGCGCTGCGCCGGGCCTTGCCGTTGTACAGTAACGAAGTGATCCTGATGCTGCACGCCACCACGGTCGCTTTCACGGCCACGGTGCCGGACATTCTGAAGGTGGCGCGCGACGCGAACTCGGCCACTTACCAGTCGTTCGACGCGTTCGGCCTCGCAGCGCTGATCTATCTGGTGGTGTCGTTCGTGCTGGTGGCGCTGTTCCGCCGCGCCGAGCGCCATTGGCTGGGCTATCTCGCGGTGCGCACGCATTGAAACGCGCCGTGTTTGCAGTGGGCGGCGCGGCAGTCGCGCGCCGTCATGAAGATTGATCCGTATTTTCAAAGGGAGAGCATCTTGCTCCACACGACTCAAACCGAAGCTTGCAAGCTCGCCGTACAGGACATCCACAAGCGCTACGGCGACAACGAAGTGCTCAAGGGCGTGTCGCTCAATGCGAACAAGGGCGACGTGATCAGCATTATCGGTGCGAGCGGGTCGGGTAAGAGCACCTTTCTGCGCTGCATCAATTTTCTCGAGCGGCCGAACGCCGGGCAGATCGTCGTCGACGGCGAAGCGGTGAAGACCAAAACCGACCGCGCCGGCAATCTCGAAGTCGCGGATCACAAGCAGTTGCAGCGCATCCGCACGAAGCTCGCCATGGTGTTCCAGCACTTCAACCTGTGGGCGCACATGAACGTGATCGAGAACATCATCGAAGCGCCGATTCATGTTCTGGGTCTGAAGCGCAAGGAAGCCGAAGACCGCGCGCGTGAGTATCTCGAGAAGGTTGGTCTCGCGCCGCGCCTCGAAAAGCAGTATCCGTCGCATCTGTCGGGCGGTCAGCAACAGCGTGTGGCGATTGCCCGCGCGCTGGCCATGAACCCCGACGTGATGCTGTTCGACGAACCGACTTCTGCGCTCGACCCCGAACTGGTCGGCGAAGTGCTGAAGGTCATGCAGAAGCTCGCCGAAGAAGGCCGCACCATGATCGTCGTCACGCACGAAATGGGTTTCGCGCGCAACGTGTCGAACCATGTGATGTTCCTGCATCAAGGCCGCACCGAAGAAGAAGGCCTGCCCGCAGAAGTCCTGAGCGCGCCGCGCAGCGAGCGGCTCAAGCAGTTCCTTTCCGGCAGCCTCAAATAACGCGCGGCTCGCGCCGTAGCGTTTAATCCGTTTCAGCGATGGCTCGCACGTCCAGCCCGGCTCGCACCACGCAAGTCGCTATCGTCGCCTTGCCGCCCGTGTCGATGTCGGGCGTCGGGCCGATTGTCGACGCCCTCAATCTCGCCAATGAAATCGACGGCCGCGCGCTCTACCGCGTGCAGGTGTGCTCGTGGGACGGCCGCGCGGTACCGCTCGCGGGCGGCGCGCAATGGCCGGCCGACGCCGCTTTCGGCGACGCGATCGCGTGCGACTGGCTGATCATCGTCAGCGAGCGGTTTCAGCAGTTCGCCGACTATCGCCTCTTTCTCGCCAGCCTCTCGCGGGTCGGTCAGCGCACGCCGCTCGTCACCGGCATTCACCACGGCGTGTGGTGGCTCGCCATGGCAGGGCAGTTATCCGGCTACCGCGTGAGCGTCAACTGGGAAACCTATCAGCAGTTCTCCGAGCAGTTCGAACGCTCCATCGTTACGCAGCAGATCTTCGAAATCGACCGCGATCGCGCCACCTGCGCGGGCGGCCAAGCGACCGTCGACTTTATGCTGGCGATGATCGGCCGCGAGCACGGCCCCGAACTCGCGGATCGCATTGCGGATACGCTCGGCGTCGGCGCGTTGCGCGCGGGCGAGGAGCGTCAGCGCATTCCGTTTGTCACCGCGCCGGGCGAGCGCCATCCGCGCCTGAACGACGCCTTGCTGCTGATGGAAGCGAATATCGAAGATCCGCTCACCACCGACGAGATCGCGGGTCTGGTGGGCGTGTCGCGGCGGCAGCTGGAGCGCCTCTTTCGTCAGTATCTCGGCTCGATGCCGTCCAAATACTATCTGGGGCTGCGGCTTTCGAAAGCGCGCACGCAATTGCAGCGCACCAGTAAATCGGTGGTGCAGATCAGCCTCGCTTGCGGGTTTTCGTCGGCGGCGCACTTTTCGAATGCGTACCGCGAACGCTTTGGTGTCACGCCGCGAGAGGATCGTCGCAACTGGATCGACAAGCAGACCGGCGCGAGCGGCGCCGCGGCCAGCGAGCCGCGGCCGGGCGCGCTGATCGAGCGGCCGGATCAGGTGGACTGAAGCGCGGGCCAAGGCGCGGACCGCGGCAAGGGCTGAAACGAGACCCAAAGCGCGGCCGGAGGCAGGGCCAAAATGAGGCCCAAAGCGCGGCCCGAGGCAAGGGCTCAAAGCGCGGATTCAATCCCGCTGCCCATTCACCGAACGCCGCCCGCTCGCGTGGAAGCTCATAGAAAGCGTCGCGTATGCGCAAGACGTATCGGGCGCAGTTACCTACACTAGCTGTATTACCTCTCACCTGTAACGAGGATTTGCCATGAACGACCTGACAGTGACACGCCAGACCTTCGACGAAGTCATGGTGCCGGTGTTTTCTCCCGCCGCCTTCGTGCCGGATCGCGGTCTCGGCTCACGCGTCTGGGATACGCAAGGCCGCGACTATATCGACTTCGCCGGCGGTATCGCCGTCACAGCGCTCGGTCATGCGCATCCCGAACTGCTGAAAGTGCTGCACGACCAGGGCGGCAAGCTGTGGCACATCGGCAACGGCTACACCAACGAGCCGGTGCTGCGCTTGGCCAAACGCCTCGAAGAGCTGACTTTCGCCGACCGCGCATTCTTCGCCAACTCGGGCGCGGAAGCGAATGAAGCCGCGTTGAAGCTGGCACGCCGCGTCGCGTTCGATCGCCACGGCGCCGACAAGATCGAAATCATCTCGTTTACGCAGTCGTTTCACGGCCGCACTTTCTTCACGGTGAGCGTCGGCGGGCAGCCGAAGTATTCGGAAGGCTTCGGCCCGGTGCCGGCCGGCATCACCCACTTGCCCTACAACGATATCGAAGCGGCGAAGAAAGCCATCGGCGCGCAAACCTGCGCGGTGATCGTCGAGCCGATTCAGGGCGAAGGCGGCGTGATCCCGGCGGATCCGGCGTTTCTGAAGGCACTGCGCGAAGCCTGCGATCAGCATGGCGCCCTGCTGATTTTTGACGAGGTACAAACGGGTGTGGGCCGCAGCGGCTATTTCTACGCGTACCAGGAAACCGGCGTGACGCCGGACATCCTGACCACCGCCAAGGCGCTCGGCAATGGCTTCCCGATCGGCGCGATGCTGACCACCACTGAACTGGCCGCGCATTTCAAGGTCGGCGTGCACGGCACGACGTACGGCGGCAATCCGCTCGGCGCGGCGATCGCCGAAAAGGTGGTCGAACTGGTCAGCGACCCGAAGGTGCTCGAGGGCGTGCGTTCGCGGAGCGTTGCGCTGAAGGGCCACCTCGCGAAGCTCAACGATCGCTTCGGCCTGTTCAAGGAAGTGCGCGGCAGGGGCCTGCTGATCGGTGCGGAACTCACCGACGCATTCAAGGGCCGCGCGAAAGACTTCGTCACGGCCGCTGGCCAGCATGGCGTGATCATGCTGATGGCCGGTCCTGACGTGCTGCGTTTCGTGCCGTCGCTGATCATGCCGCTCGACGACATGAACGAGGGCTTCGCGCGTCTGACCCAGGCGATCGAAGGCATCGTCGGCGCGAAAGCTGAAGCGGCGTCGCACTGAGCCGCAGCATTGATCACGCGCCACATTCAACAGGAACGATGATGCTCTTTGTACGCCCAGGCCGCCTCGCCGATCTCGACGCGCTCGAGCATATGGCGCGCACCGCGCAACCGGTGCTGCATTCCCTGCCGCACGACCGGCGCGCGCTCGAAGCGCGCGTCGCGTTGTCGGAAGACTCGTTTCGCGCGGAGGTCGATTTTCCGGGCGAGGAGTTCTATCTGTTCGTGCTCGAAGATGCGCTGAGCGGCAAGCTGATGGGCACGGCGAGCATCGTCGCCGCGGCCGGTTATTCGGACCCGTTCTACGCGTTTCGCAACGACGCGCTGATTCATGCGTCGCGCGAACTGCACGTGAACCGCAAGATTCACGCGCTGACCATGTCGCATGAACTGACCGGCAAGAGCCGCCTCGCGGGTTATTACATCGACCCGTCGCTGCGTGGCGACGCCGCCGCGCATCTGATGTCGCGTGCCCGGATGATGTATATCGCCGCCAATCGCAAGCGCTTTACGCCGGAGGTGTTTTCGCTGCTGCTCGGCGTCACCGACGAGAAAGGCGTGTCGCCATTCTGGGAAGCGGTGGGGCGCAAGTTCTTCGGCCGCGACTTCGCCGACATCGAGATCGAATCGGGTGGCCGCAGCCGCACCTTCATCGCCGAAGTGATGCCCACGTATCCCATCTATGTGCCGTTGCTGCCCGAAGCGGCGCAGCGCGTGCTCGGCGAGCCGGATTCGAAGGCCTTGCTCGCCTATGACATTCATCTCGAAGAAGGCTTCGAGACGGATCGCTATGTCGATATTTTCGATGCGGGGCCGGTGCTGACCGCGCAAGTGGATCGCAGCGCCTGCGTCACGCGCAACGAAACACGTGAGGTACGCGAGAGCAACGTGGCGGCCGACGGTGCGACGTATCTGATCGCGCATAACGGCGCCGACGGCGAGTTCCGTTGCGTGCTTGGCGAACTGGCGGCGGGCAAGGAAGCCGGCGCGCCGTTGCCGCAAGCGGCGCGTGCCGCGCTCGGCGTGCAGGAGGGCGACACGGTGCGCTGCGTGCCGTTGCACCAGTCGCAGCAGGACGAACAATCGGGAGACGCACGATGATCGTGGTTCGCGTTGTGCAACGAGGCGATGTGGACGCGCTCATGCGGCTCGCGCAGGAAACCGGCCCGGGACTGACCACCTTCAAGCCGGACCGCGAGGCGCTCGCGGCACGCGTGGAACGCGCGCGCCGCACGATGGAAGACAAGGCCGAGCCGTACGAAGCCGGCTACTTCTTCGTGATGGAAGACACGGATACGGGCGACGTCGCCGGCGTGTGCGGAATCGAAACCGCGGTGGGCCTGCAGCAGCCGTTCTACAACTATCGCGTGAGCACGGTGGTGCATGCGAGCCAGGACCTCGGCATCTGGACGCGCATGCGCGCGCTGAACATTTCGCACGACCTGACGGGTTACGCGGAAGTGTGCTCGCTGTTTTTGAGTCCGCGTTACCGCACGAGCGGCGTGGGCGGCTTGCTGTCGCGGTCGCGCTTCATGTTTCTCGCGCAGTTTCGCGAGCGCTTTCCGCAGCGTTTGTGCGCGGAATTGCGCGGCCATTTCGACGCGGAAGGCACCTCGCCGTTCTGGCGCGCGGTCGGCTCGCATTTCTACCAGATCGACTTCAACGCGGCGGACTACCTGAGTTCGCACGGCCGCAAGGCGTTTCTCGCCGAGTTGATGCCGCGCTATCCGGTGTATGTCGAGTTGTTGCCGCAAGAGGCGCAGGACTGCGTGGGCCTCACGCATAACGACACGATTCCGGCGCGCCGCATGCTCGAAGCGGAAGGGCTGCGCTACGAGAATCACGTCGATATCTTCGACGCGGGTCCGGTTCTCGAATGCCATATCGCGGACTTGCGCACGGTGCGCGAGAGCGTGGTGGTGCCGGTCGAAATCGGCACGGCAAGCTCGGGTGCGCCGCAGGACGGGCCGAAATCGATGGTGTCGAATACGTCGTTGGGCGATTTTCGCGTCGGCGTGGTGGCGGGCGTGCCGCAGGACGGCGTGTTCCGTCTGAGCGCGGCCGAGGCCGCGGCGCTCGACGTCAAGGCAGGCGACCTCGTGCGCGTGCTGCCGCAGAAACATAAACAGGGATGATCATGAGCGAGCTTTTCATCGACGGCGAATGGGCCGCCGGCACAGGACCCGCATTCGCGTCGCGCAACCCGGGCACGGGCGCGGCGGTGTGGGAAGGCAACAGCGCCTCGGCTGACGACGTGGACCGCGCGGTGCGCAGCGCGCGCCGTGCCTTCGCCACGTGGTCGGCGTTGAGCCTCGACGAACGTTGCGCCGTGGTGCGCCGCTTCGCCGCGCTCGTCACCGAACGCAAGGAAGCGCTGGCGGAAGCGATCGGCCGCGAAACCGGCAAGCCGTTGTGGGAAGCGCGCACTGAAGCTGCTTCGATGGCGGCGAAGGTCGAGATTTCGATTCAGGCCTATAACGAGCGCACCGGCGAGAAGCGCTCGGCCATGGCGGACGGCACGGCCGTGTTGCGCCATCGTCCGCATGGCGTGGTGGCCGTGTTCGGGCCGTATAACTTTCCGGGGCATCTGCCGAACGGCCATATCGTGCCGGCGCTGATCGCGGGTAATGCGGTCGTGTTCAAGCCGTCCGAACTGGCACCGGGCGTGGCCGCGCTCACGGTGCAGATCTGGCGCGACGCCGGTTTGCCGGCAGGTGTGCTGAACCTCGTGCAAGGCGAAAAAGACACTGGCATTGCGTTGGCCAATCACCGGCAGATCGACGGCCTGTTCTTCACAGGTAGTTCGGATACCGGAACATTGCTGCACAAACAGTTTGGCGGCCGCCCGGAGATCGTGCTGGCGCTGGAAATGGGCGGCAACAATCCGCTCGTGATCGGGCCGGTGGCCGATATCGACGCCGCCGTGCATCACACGATCCAGTCGGCGTTTCTGTCGGCGGGGCAGCGCTGCACCTGCGCGCGCCGCATTTTCGTGCCGAACGATGCTCAGGGCGATCGCTTCATGGAACGCTTCACCGAGGTCACTTCGCGCATCAGCGTCGGCGAATATAACGCCGATCCGCAGCCGTTCATGGGCGCGGTGATTTCGGCGCGGGCGGCCTCGCGACTCGTCGCCGCGCAGGAACGCCTGCTGGCCGACGGCGCGAAAGCGCTGCTGAAAATGGAGCAGCGCGACCCGAAGCTCGGCTTCGTGACGCCGGCCATTCTCGACGTGACCGCCGTGAAGAACCTGCCGGACGAAGAACACTTCGGGCCTTTGGCGCAAATCATCCGCTACGGCAGTTTCGACGAAGCGCTGGAGCAGGCCAACGACACCGAGTTCGGCCTCTCCGCCGGCCTGCTTGCCGACGACGAAGCGCTCTGGACGCACTTCCAGCGCACGATCCGCGCCGGCATCGTCAACTGGAACCGGCCGACCAACGGTGCTTCGTCGGGCGCGCCGTTCGGCGGGCCGGGCCGCTCGGGCAATCACCGGCCGAGTGCATATTACGCCGCCGACTACTGCGCGTTCCCGATGGCTTCCGTCGAAAGCGCGCAACTGCAAATGCCCGCGAGCGTCTCGCCGGGCCTTCAATTCTAAGGATCGACGATGCAAGCCACTGAAGCCAATTTCGACGGCCTGGTCGGCCCGACGCACAACTATGCGGGGCTGTCGTTCGGCAACGTCGCGTCGCAGAACAACGAGAAGTCGGTTGCGAATCCGAAGGCCGCGGCCAAGCAAGGCCTGCGCAAGATGAAGCAACTGGCCGATCTCGGTTTTCACCAGGGCGTGCTGCCGCCGCAGGAGCGGCCGTCGATGCGTCTGTTGCGCGAGCTCGGTTTTTCCGGCGACGACGCCACGGTGATCGCGCGCGTGGCGAGAGACGCGCCCGAGTTGCTGGCCGCGGCGAGTTCGGCTTCGGCCATGTGGACCGCGAATGCGGCAACGGTGAGCCCGTCCGCCGATACGCACGACGGCCGGGTGCATTTCACGCCGGCCAATCTGTGCAGCAAGCTGCATCGCGCGATCGAACATGAATCGACGCGCCGCACGCTGCGCGCGATTTTCAGCGACGCCGACCGTTTCGCGGTGCATGAGGCGCTGCCCGGCACGCCGGCGCTCGGCGACGAAGGCGCGGCGAATCACACGCGCTTTTGCTCGGAATACGGCACACGTGGCGTCGAATTCTTCGTGTACGGCCGCAGCGAGTATCGTCGCGGACCGGAGCCGAAGCGCTTCCCTGCGCGTCAAACGTTTGAAGCGAGCCGTGCGGTCGCGCATCGTCATGGTCTGGCCGACGCGGCTACGGTCTATGCGCAGCAGAATCCCGACGTGATCGACGCCGGCGTATTCCACAACGACGTGATTGCGGTCGGCAATCGCAACACGCTGTTCTGCCATCAACTGGCGTTCGTCGAACAGAATGCGGTGTACGACGAATTGCGTGCGAAGCTCTCCGGCCTGAAGGCGGAGTTCAATGTGATCGAAGTGCCGGACGCGCAGGTGAGCGTGGCCGATGCGGTCACTTCGTATCTGTTCAACAGCCAGCTGCTGACGCGCCCGGATGGCAAGCAGGTGTTGGTGGTGCCGCAGGAATGCCGCGAGAACCCGCGCGTGGCCGCCTACCTCGACGAACTGACCGCGCACACCGGACCGATCGACGACGTGCTGGTGTTCGATCTGCGCGAAAGCATGAAGAACGGCGGCGGGCCGGCGTGCCTGCGTCTGCGTGTGGTGCTCGACGACGCGGAACGCGCGGCAGTGACGAAAGGCGTGTGGATCAACGACACGTTGTTCGGCCGTCTGGATGCGTGGATCGAGAAACATTATCGCGACCGCCTCGCACCCGCCGATCTGACCGATCCACACTTGCTCGCCGAATCGCGCACCGCGCTCGACGAACTGACGCAGATTCTCGGCCTGGGTTCGCTGTATGACTTCCAGCGCTGAGCGTGATATGCCGGTTTCGCTGCTCGACGATTTCCTCGCCTACACGCTGGCGGGCACGCGGCCGGCCGAGCAGGAAGCACAGGGCGCGTGCGCCGGTGGCGTGCGCTGGTCGTGGCTGGACGACGGCGTATTGTTGATGGAGCCCGCAGCGCGGGAAGCGGGCACGCGCAGTGTGCTCGTCTCCGCCGGCGTGCACGGCGACGAGACCGCGCCGATCGAGCTGCTGGCGTTTCTCGTGCGCGACATCGCGCGTGGCACAGCCGCGCTGACCTGCCGCCTGCTGGTGATTCTCGGCAACGTCGACGCGATGCGCGAAGCTTGCCGTTACCGCGACGACGATCTGAACCGCCTTTTCAGCGGACGTTATCTGCAGGTGCCGCACAGCTACGAAGCGCCGCGCGCGGCAGCGCTGGAGCAGGCCGCGACGCAGTTCTTCGCGGCCGCGCCGAGCGATCCCGGCGCGCGCTGGCATATCGACATGCATACGGCAATCCGCGCGTCCGCCTTCGAGCAATTCGCGTTGCTGCCGCACACCGGCAAACCGTTTTCGCGTGCGATGTTCGCGTGGCTCGGCGAGGCGCGTATCAGTGCGGTGCTGTTGCACACCACCAAGGGCAACACGTATTCGCATTTCACCGCACAAGCGTGTGGTGCTCAGGCGTGCACGCTGGAACTCGGTAAGGTGCGTCCGTTCGGTCAGAACGATCTGACGCGTTTCGCGGGCGCCGATCATGCGGTGCGTCACCTCGTGGCCGGCATGCGGGGCGAGGTGCGCGCGGACATGCCGAGGGCGTTCACGGTGATCGACCAGATCACCAAGCAGAGCGACGCGTTCGAACTGCTGGTCGCGGCCGACGTCGCCAATTTCACGCCGTTCGCGAAAGACACGGTGCTCGCGCGTGACGGCGAGTATCGCTATGTCGTGCGGCACGACGAGGAGCGTCTCGTGTTCCCGAATGCGACGGTCAAGCCCGGTTTGCGCGCCGGCCTGATGGTCGTTGAAACGACGCAGGACACGCTCTCGAAGCTCGTGTAGTTCACGCGGATGCCCGCGACACTGCGCGCGGGTTTGCCTGAACGCGACACCTACTTACACCTTTACACCTGCCGCCCGCGGCGCTCGCTCGACCAAATGCCGAGCGGCGCGCCTACAGAGGCGGAAAACGAAGCCTGTACAATCGCGGCCTCGCGGCTGTTGCGCTGCATCACGCAGGCCGCACGAGTTTGAATCGCAATTTTGGCGCGGCAATCATGCTTGCCTGGATTCGGCTCCGTCTTGTTCAATACCGTAGAGGAACACCCGCAATGAAGATGAATTGGCGAAACATGGCTGCGCTCGCGCTGTTCGCGACGGCCACGGCCGGCACCGCATCGGCTGCCGATATCAAGGAAGTGCATTTCGGCGTCGAGGCGTCGTATGCGCCGTTCGAATCGAAGTCGCCGTCGGGCGAACTGCAAGGTTTCGACATCGACGTCGGCAATGCCGTGTGCGCGAAGCTGAAGGCCAAATGCGTGTGGGTCGAGAACTCGTTCGACGGTCTGATCCCGGCCTTGCAGGCGCGCAAGTTCAACGCGATCAACTCGGACATGACAATCACGGAACAGCGCCGCCAGGCGATCGATTTCACCGATCCCATCTACACGATCCCGAATCAGATGATCGCGAAGAAGGGCAGCGGTCTGCTGCCGACGCCGGCTTCGCTCAAGGGCAAGCATGTCGGCGTGCTACAGGGCACGATTCAGGAAACTTACGCGAAGGCGCGCTGGGCGCCGGCGGGCGTGGACGTCGTGCCGTATCAGACGCAGGACCAGATTTACGCCGACCTCGCCTCGGGGCGTCTGGACGCCGCGTTCCAGGACGCGGAAGCCGCGTCGAAGGGCTTTCTGAAGAAGCCGCAAGGCGCCGGCTTCGAGTTTGCCGGTCCGGCCGTCACCGATGAGAAACTGCTCGGCGCGGGTGTGGGCTTCGGCATCCGCAAGGGCGACAAGGCACTGAAAGACGCGCTGAACCAGGCGCTCAAGGAACTGAAGGCGGACGGCACGATCGACCGCTTCGCAGCCAAGTACTTCGACGTGAAGGTCGTGTTGAAGTAAGGCTTCGCGCGTCTCGCGCGTTCTCGCTTGCTCTGATGCAACGGCCGCAAATCGCGGCCGTTTGCATTTGAGGGACGACGCGCGCGCCCACCGATACCGCGCGGTAACTGTGGATCGATCAGCGTGTATTCGCTTCCGGCTGATCGAGATAATCGAACACCACTTCGCCGAGACCGAGCGTCAGGTCGGCAAGCAGATGACGCGCCTCGACCACCTCCAGCACCGGCAACGCCGCGACCGGCGCGAGCGCGTGCGGCGCCAGTTCGAGTGCGGCCGGCCCGGTCCATGCGCCTTTCAGATCGATGTCCTGCAAGTAGTAGCGCACCAGCTCGCAGATACGCGGCGTGCCGTCCACGTGCGGAATCACCTTGAGCAGGAAGTTCGGCGTTTCGAGGCGTTTTTTTTGCTGCGCGAGATCGAGCTGGCGATGCTTGTAGCCCATCGTGCCGGTGGCGATCCGAACCGGGCCGTAGTCGAGCGTACCGACGAGCGTGTCGGTGTGGACGGCGAGCACCGGGTTGGCGAGCTTCTTCGGAAAACCCCACAATTCGCGGCCGCCGGCGATCGGCGGGTGGTCGTCCAGATACATGGCCAGCGTGTAGCCGCCCGCCACGCCCTGATACGAGACAGGAATCACCTGGCCGCTTTCCGTATAGTCGCCGAAGCCGGTCGAATCCGGCATGCGAATGAACTCGTAATGCACCAGCGGCTCGCCGATTTCGAGCGGCTCGGGCACCACGGCGCGCAATTTGTCCGGATCGGTGCGGTAGGTGATGATCAGAAACTCGCGATTGATGAACCGGTACGGGCCCATGGGAAACGCCGGGCTTGTGATTGGCATCGCGAAGGCATTTGACAGCACGCTTTTGACGTCCATGTTTTTCCTCGGTGGTTAAACGCGGTTGGAACGCTTCTGCACTGCACAAGAGTATCGGCGATTTCGTGTTGGAAATCTTTCGGACACTTCTCCAATTATTTCGAGATATTGCTTCACGGACGTGTCCGCGCATGGCGGGCTGCGATAAAATCGCCGGGCACATCGCGGGCGCCAATGGCTTCATGTCTCGGGCCATGCGCTAACGGTGGAGCGAAAACCAGAATACTGTAGTAGGCGCCGCGAAGGCGCTCAGCGGGGGAGCACAATGACCACCATCGCAATCGGGAATCCGGGCCAGACTGGCGCCACGGACGATGCGCAATTGAATGCCAGCTTCGCGCGTCAGCCGATTCTGAACCGGGACGGCATGCTGTGCGGCTACGAGATCAAGGTGCGCGCGCCGCAATGGACCGCGGCGATGATAGAAGCCGCACGGGCCGCCGCGGACAACGAGGCGGACAACGAGGCCGCGCCGGGCCGCGCGCCCGATCCCGCGCAACTCGTGGCGCGCGCCATTATCGACGGGCTGCTGCAGGGCGCGGTGCGCGCTGCGCTGACCGGGCATCCGGCTTATGTCGACGTGAGCCGCGAGATGCTGTTGGACGACGCGATCCTGCACCTGCCCGCCGAGCGCTTCATGCTCGAACTCGCACCCACGATCGAGGTCGACGAGGCGCTGGTCGCGCGCATCGTCCAGTTGCACGGGCGCCGCTATCGCTTCGTGCTCGACGAGGTGACGCAGCCCAACGAAGCCTTCGCCAAACTGCTGCCGTACGCGGAAGTCGTCAAGATCGATTTCACGCAGGCGCCGCGCGCGCTGCTGCCTAAACTGGCGAGCGTGCTCAAGTCGGCGGGCAAGCTGCTGGTCGCCTCGGGCATCGACGCGCAAGCCGATTTCGAAACGGCGCAGGGACTCGGCTTCGATCGTTTTCAGGGTTACTTCTTCGCGCGCGCGCAGACTTCCACCACGCGCCGCGTCAGCGCTCCGCGCCACGCGTTGCTGAATCTGCTGCAATTGCTGGCGGGAGAGCCGACCGTCGCGCAGCTCGAAGCCGAACTCAAGCTCAATCCGGTGCTGGTGATGCATCTGATGAAGCTCGCCAATTCGAGCGGCCTCGCCGTTGGTCACAAGGTGACGACGTTGCGCGAGGCGATCAACGCGACGGGCACGGACCGCATTGCACGCTGGACCCAGCTGCTGCTCTACGCCGACGGCCGTAAGGTCGCTCTCGAAGACGATCCCTTGCTGCAACTCGCCGCGACGCGCGCGCGCTTCATGGAACTGGCGATCGAGCGCCTGCCCGAAGCCGGCCGCGATGAAGCCGACGCGGCATTCCTGACTGGCGTGTTCTCATTCGTCGACGCGGTATTCGACGGCTCGCTCGAAAGCACCTTGAACGTGCTGACGTTGTCGCGTCCGATCCAGGCCGCGATCCTGCATCGCGAGGGCGTGTTGGGGATGCTGCTGAGCGCGGTCGCCGCACTGGAGCGCGGCGCGTGGGACGAGATCGGCACGCTGTGCGCGCACTTGCAGCCACTCACGGTGGAGCAGATCGCGGATATGGGGCTGGCGGCGGGCGCGTGGGCCGGTGTTGCGGACCGCAGCGCGCAAGGACTGGAAAGAATCGAGGATTGAGACCGGTGATTCGAACCGGGGACGCGGCATGTTGTGCATGCCGCGTCCGGCGAGACTGGTCCAACTTCAATGTGGCGTAGGGCAAATACAGTATGGGGGAGAGTGAAGCGCCGTGATTAACGATCACGCCAGGTCTTCACATCATCTCCATTTCCCGCATCTGCCCCAGGCCGAAAAAACGGCCTAACTCCTTGGCCAATTCATTCAACACGCTCATTTCTTTCTGTGAGATACGGCGTGGCTCCTGACTATGCGACCAGTCGCCGTATAAGAGCGCCACGGTCGTGTCGCTCTCATCGACGACGGGTAGCAGCACGAAGGCGCGGGCGTCGTCGAATGAGCGGCGGAACCATTCGGGTAGCCTCGCGACCATCTTCGGATCGCGCGCATTCTCGATAAAGATGCCCACCGAGTTCGCGATCGCGAGATGAAACACGTCGGGCTCGAAGGCGGTATTGAAGGTCAGCCTGGGTAACGCCGCGTCGATCTTCGGTCCGAGTCCCAAACGCGCCTTGAACGTGCCGTTGCTGTGCTTGACGAACACCACCGTGCGCGCGAAGCCGAGACCGGCCAGCAGCGTTTCCGCGGCCATGGCCAAAGCCGGCGCGAGCGGGCTGCCGTCGGGCAGGCCGCGCAGATCCTTGACTCCCACCGCGATGCGCGCCTCGGGATTGAGCGCCTCGCGCGCGATCGCGTCCGCGTTGGCGCGCAACTCGACGATTTCGCGCATTACGCCGTCGCCGCCTTCCTCGCGGGCGAGCGCGACGCTCATGCCGAGCAGCACTTCGGGATCGGTATTCAGCGCGCCGCTATATTCGCGCGCCAGCTCGGCGATGCGCTGCTCGCGTTCCCAGTCCGGCATGTTCTGCTGGGTGAGCACGTCGGCGACCGCCGTCGAGTAATTCGTGATGGCGCGCAGCCACTGCACCTGGCGCGGCTGCGTGACGTCCTGCGGGTCGAACTCGCCCATGCCGGAGCGGATCATGTCGGGCAGGCGCCAGCGCACGGCGGCTTCGGCGCCGATCTCGTCGAACGTGACGCCGAGCACCAGCACACAGGCATCGGCTTCGAGCGCGCCGTCGTCGATGTGGCGGCGAATCTGGTCCCATTCGGCGTCGAGATAGAACACCACCAGCAGCTTGCCGATCTGGCGCATCAGCGTGCAGACCACGGCTTCCTCGCCAGCACGCAGATCGCCGCGCTCGGTCAGCTTGCGCGCGACGCAACCCGACAGCAGCGTGCGGTTCAGTTCAAGTTTCGCGTCGATGCGGCGCGGCGCGCTGTGATGAAAGTGATCGACGATCTTCAGGCCGACCACGAGGTGGCCGACCGCGTCCATGCCGAGCACCATCAGCGCGCGCGACACGGTCGTGATGTTGCCGCCGAACGCAATGTACATGGCCGAGTTGGCGAGCCGCAGCACCTTTTGCGTCAGGGCGAAATCGGACAACACCACCTGCACGAGGCCGGTGAAGTCGAGGTCGTCGTTATTCATCGCCGCCATGGTGGTGCGCAGCGACTGCGACAGCATGGGGAAATCGCCGCGCTCGCTCATTCGCGTCCAGAGCCGGTCGAGCACCGCCGCCTTTACCATGTGAGTCCCGCAAAAGCCATACGTGTTCCAATGAGTGCCACGCCGGCCCGAGGCCGGCTTGTTCCGCTGCTAATCCACGCAAATGAGCACACACATGAGCCCGTACATGAGCCCGCATATGAGCGGGCGCGTGAGCCGTTACATGAGCGCTTTGCCTGCATCGCTATGCGGTATGCAGATGAAGCGTGCGCGCTTCGAACCGCAGCGCGAGTTCGTCGGAGGGCAGCGCCTTGCAGACGAGCCACCCCTGGATGTGGTCGCATCCCATCTCGGTGAGCAGGGTTCGTTGCGCTTCCGTTTCGACGCCCTCGGCCACCAGTTCGAGATCGAGTGTCTGCGCGAGGCCCACGACGGCGCTAACGATTGCCTGATCGTTTCGTGAGGTTAGCAGATTCTCGACAAAACTCCTGTCGATCTTAAGCTTGGCGAGCGGGAAGCGTTGCAGGTATGCCAGGCTCGAATAGCCCGTGCCGAAGTCGTCGACCGCAAAGCGGATGCCCATCGCCGTCAGGTCTTCGAGCAGGCCCTTGGCGTGCGCCGGGTCGTGCATCAGCAGGCTTTCGGTGATCTCGAATACGAGGCGGCGCGGATCGATGCCGGTCAACGCGATCGCTTCGCGCACGGAGTCCTTGAAGCGCGGGTCGCGGAACTGCTGCGGCGACACGTTCACGGCTACATATTGCAGGGCGATGCCTTTGGCGTCCCACTGGATCAACTGCATGCAGGCCACCTTCAACACCCAGTTGCCGAGGAAGTTGATCAGGCCGATCGACTCCGCAAGCGGGATGAACATGGACGGCGGCACCAGCCCGTGCACCGGATGCGACCAGCGGATCAAGGCTTCCACGCCGACCACGCCGTGCGTGCGGCTGCTCGTGATCGGCTGGAAGTGCAGCGAGAATTCGCCGTTGCGCACGCCGTCGTAGAGATCGGCCTCCAGCTTGAGGCGCTCGGCGTCGGCTGGGTTGTCGTCGGGGACGTAAAAGGCGAGCGTATTGCCGCCGGCCGCCTTGGCCTGCAAGAGGGCATGGTCGGCCCAGCGCAGCAGGTGGGTGTCGTGCGCGGCGGTGTCGTTGGCGTGACGCACGTCGGGATAGAGCGCAATGCCGATGCTCGCCGACAGGTGCACCTGCTGGCCGTTGAACACATACGGCTGCTGGATCGCGGTCAAGAGTCGCCGCGCCAGCGCTTCGGCGGCGGCCGCCGCGTCGGTGCGGCTGGCAGCGGGCTTGATGAGAATCGCGAACTCGTCGCTCGCCACGCGCGCCACGGTCTCGCTCGGGCTCGTCATGTTCAGAATGCGGCGCGAGGTGTCGCGCAGCATTTCGTCGCCGGCGTCGTAGCCGAGCGCGCGGTTCACGCGCTGATAGTCGTCGAGGTCGAGCAGCAGCAGCGCGGCTGGCGTGCCGTGCGCGTCGGCTTGCTGCTGGGCTTCGAGCAGCGCCGGGATCAGTGCCGGCTGGTTGGCCAGATTGGTCAGGCGGTCCAGATGCAGCGCCTGGGTCAGACGTTCCTCGGTGGCGCGCCAGGCCGACACGTCGAAGCCGGCGATCGCATAGCCTTCGGTGCCGTCGTGAGTGCTGCGCACCACGCGCAACTCGACGGTGATCGGGTAGGTGAGCGACTTGATCAGGCCGAGCGTCGCCTTTTCGACATTGCCGGAGACGGCCGCGCGCGTGAGCAGGGCGTCGAGGCGCGGCACGTCGGCCGGCGCGACGAGATCGTGCAGCGTGATGGTCTCGAGATACTCGCGGTGATAACCGATGAAGCGCAGGCTGGCGTCGGACACGTAGAGGAAGCGCAACTCGTCGTCGACGTGCGCCAGCAGGTCGACGGCGCCGACCACCTGTTCCAGTTGCGCAGTGCGGCTTGCTCCCGCCTGCGGTTTGCCGTGCTCGCGCCGGCCGAGCGCACGAAGCCGGTCGATGACCGTGCGCAAGGAGCCCCGGCGGGGCGCGGTGATCCTGTTCGCTTCCATGTTTATCGCTGGCAACCTGTATTCGTCTGCAGGCGGGGCGGCTGTTTCCGCCTGGGTCGGCGGTCGAGAGGGTATCAGGCCGCCCCATCAGATCGAGATAACGGCCCAGGCCGGAAAATCTTTAGCGCGTGCTGAGAAAAACATCCGGTAAGGGATGTATGTGCGCCAAACCGTCGCCTGGAGACCGAATCAGTTAAAGTGCGACCGCCCGACGTCCGTTAATACGGGAAACCCGTTGTGCAGTGCCGGCTATGACGCCGCTGCTGCGTAGCTTTCCGAACACTTGCACCGATGCTCATGTCTGACCGCCATCAAGCCGGGGCCCTTGCCCGGCACAGCGAGGTGCTCGAGTCGACTGCCGAAGGCTGCGAACCGCCGCCTCCCGTGCAGTTCGTCTATCTGGGCCGCCAGCCGATTCTCGATCGCGACGGCGCACTCAATGCTTACGAGCTGTTGTTTAGAGCCGGCGCGCATAACTACGCCGAAGTCACCGACGACGCCCAGGCCACGGCGCAGGTCGTGGCGCGGACCATTGGCGGGATCGGCGTGCCGACCGTGCTGGGCCGGCATCGCGGCTTCGTCAATATCGACCGTGCGCTGCTCTTTAGCGACATCGTGCATCTGATGCCGCCGGAGCGCTTCGTGCTAGAAATTCTCGAGACGGTGCGATTCGATGCGCAATTGGGCCGCCGTCTTGGCGAGTTGCGCCGCGCCGGCTTCCAGGTGGCGCTCGACGACGTCAGCGAACTGTCGGACGAGTTGCTCGCCGCGCTGCCCTACGCGGACATGGTCAAGATCGACTTCATGCAGACCGACCGCGCGGTGTTGCCGAAGCTCGCATGCCTGTTGCGCGGGCAGGGCAAGACGCTGATCGCCGAGAAGGTGGAGACGCGCGAAGACTTCGCGCTCGCTCGCGACCTCGGGTTCGATCTGTTTCAAGGCTATTTTTTCGCGCGCCCTCAGGTGCTGGCCGCGCCGCGCAACCGCTCGCCGCGGCCGGGCCTGCTGCGCTTGCTGGCGTTGCTGTCGCGAGATGCCGGCATTACCGAACTCGAAGCCGAACTCAAGCTGAATCCGAGCGTGGTGGTGCAACTGCTGCGCCTCGTCAATTCGAGCGCATTCGGCCTCGGGCGCAATATCGCGTCGCTGCGCGAGGCGATCATCGCCACCGGTACGCGGCAGATCGCGCGCTGGGCGCAGCTGCTGCTGTATGCCGATAGCGGCGAGCTGCCGCTGCGCGCCGATCCGCTGGTGCAACTGGCGGGCACGCGCTCGCGTTTCATGGAGCTGGCCGCGGCCTGGCTGCATCCGTCCGATGACGAGTTTGCCGATGCCGCGTTCATGACCGGTATTTTTTCTCTGATTCATGTGGTGCTCGGCAGCTCGCCAGGCGCGGCGCTGGAGAAGCTCGGCCTCGCGCCGCAGATTCGCGAAGCGATCGTGTTGCGGCAAGGCGAACTGGGCACTTTGCTACGCCTTGCCGAGGCGGCCGGCGCGGGCGTCGATGCGGCGTCGATCGCGCTCGGCCCCGATGCGCCGGCTGGCTTCGTGGCCTTCACGCCTGAAGTGTTGGCGGAGCTGAACCTGTCGGCCGCGGCCTGGTTCGGCGCGCATATCGGAGAAGTGGTGACCTGACGGGCGGCCGGCCGGTCTCGCACTGCTTTCGGTGCGGAGCAACGGGTTGGCGCGGGTTGCCGTAGGTTGTCGTTGCCGGATTGACGGCAACGACTTGCGCATCCTTTCGGCGGGTTCTTACGTACCTTGTGAGTACGTGGTCCAATAGCGGAGTCGGCTGGCGTTCTGATGAACGCGGCGGCCCCGTTTTCATTGGATGAACCGCGTGCATCAACGCCTGGAGGAACAGACAGATGAAGAAGAAACTCATATCGGCGGCACTGGCCGCCGCCGTGTCGGTGGGATTCGCGCTGCATTCGCTGACGGCCTCGGCGACCCTCAAGCCGGGCGACGTGGCGCCGGCGTTCACCGCGCAGGCTTCGCTGGGCGGCAAGACCTATACGTATTCGCTCGCGGCCGAACTGAAGAAAGGGCCGGTGGTGCTGTACTTCTACCCGGCCGCCTTCACCACGGGCTGCACGATCGAAGCGCACGAATTCGCGGAAGCCGTCGACGAATACAAGAAATATGGCGCGACAGTGATCGGCGTGTCGCACGACAACATCGACACCTTGACGAAGTTTTCGGTGAGCGAATGCCGCAGCAAATTCCCGGTCGCGGCCGACGCCGATTCGAAGGTGATCGGCGCGTATGACGCCGGCATGCCGATGCATGCGTCGATGGCCAATCGCGTGTCGTATGTGATCGCGCCAGACGGCAAGATCATCTATGAGTACACGAGCCTGTCGCCGGAGAAGCATGTCGAGAACACGCTGAAGGCGGTGAAAGACTGGGCCGCGACGCATAAGCCGTAAAGTCGAAAGCGGGCGCTCACGCATTTCCCGCCATGGTTTCTTGCGGTGAGAGGGGAGCGCCGCGCGTGCCAGCCTGAGTTTTTCGTCTAGTGAGCTTGCGATGCCGATTATCGTTGCGTTGATGGCGCTGGTCGCGCTGGTGTACGGCGCGGTCCGCGCGTTTCATGCCCTGCAGGCAGCGTTCGGACTGGCCGTTGCGCTCGGCGTTGCCGCGCTGGCCGGTTTCCTGGTGATGGCCGCTCTGGCTTATTGGTGGCGCCGCCGCAAGGACGTGGCGCCGAATGTCCGCAATGGTGACTGGACTCACGAACTCCAGGGCAGCTGGGGATCGGTCCGGCTCGCGGCCGGCAAGCGCCTGTGCGAGATTCGGCTTGGCGAGCAGCAGGGTGCCTATATCTTTGCCGATCTGCTGGACGCCGAAGCGCAAGGCCCCGAGGCGCAAGCGCGGGTCGCCCTGAAGGTCAAGGACGCGGCGCGTGAGGTGTGGGTATTGCCCATGTCGAGCGAGCGGCAGGCGAGGCAATGGCAGCGGATTTTTCTGCTTGCGAGAGAGCAGAAACTGTGAGGCCTCGCGTGCTCTAGCGCGCGCCTTGGGGGTGTTGGTCGTCAGTGCGCAGCCCCCATGGCGCCGCGTTGGCAAACCCTCAGGAAGAAGGCGCCACTCCCGTTCTGCGAGCCTTGCGTGACTCCCACCTGACGCGGATCCGGTCCATATAGAGATACACCACCGGTGTCGTATAAAGCGTGAGCATCTGACTGACAATCAACCCGCCGACAATCGCGATCCCGAGCGGCGCGCGCAGTTCCGCGCCTTCGCCGCGGCCGAACGCGAGCGGCAACGCGCCGAGCAGCGCAGCGAACGTCGTCATCATGATCGGCCGGAAGCGCAGCACACATGCCTGAAAAATCGCATCGCGCGAGGACAGTCCTTGCCGCGATGCTTCGATCGCGAAGTCCACCATCATGATCGCGTTCTTCTTCACGATGCCGATCAGCAGAATCACGCCGATCAGCGCGATGATGCTGAACTCGGTCCGGAAAAGCAGCAACGCCAGCAAAGCGCCCACGCCCGCTGAAGGGAGCGTCGACAGAATCGTGAGCGGGTGGATATAGCTCTCGTACAGCATTCCCAGCACGATGTAGACGGCGGCCAACGCGGCCAGAATCAGGATCGGCTGATCGGACATGGACTGCTGGAACGCCTGCGCCGTGCCCTGGAAACTGCCGTGGATCGTGCCCGGCATGCCGATCTGCGCCATCGTGTCGTAGATCGCCTGGGTCGCTGTCGACAGGGAGACGCCCGGAGGCAGGTTGAACGAAATCGTCGAGGCCACGAACTGGCTCTGGTGATTCACGGAGAGCGGCGTATTGCCTGGTCCGAAGCTCGCGATCGCCGATAGCGGCACCATGGTTTCCTTCGAGGTCGACACCGCCGCGCCCGACGAAGCGCTCGACTTGCCGCTCGCCGCGATCGAGTTGATCGCCTGGTTGCGCGCGGAGTCGGCGGCGATGCTCGCCGCGCTCGATGTGGTCGTGCCCGCCGTGCCGCCCGTCGTTGCGCTGGTGGACGAGGTCGTGGTGGCGGCGCTCGTCGCTGTGACCGTGCCCGCGGGCGCGTTGGTGGTCTGCGCGCCGCTCGCGCTGCCGCCCGAGGTGCTGATGTAGATCTGCTTCAGCATGTCCGGGCTCTGCCAGTACTTCGGCGCGACTTCCATCACCACGTGATACTGATTCAGCGGGTTGTAGATCGTCGACACCTGGCGCTGGCCGAACGCGTCGTACAAAGTGTTGTCGATCTGCGCCGGCTTGATGCCGAGGCGCGCGGCGGTGGCCCGGTCGATCGTCACCATCGCTTCCAGGCCGCCTTGCTGCTGGTCGGAATTGACGTCCGCCAGTTCGGGGCGCGCCTGCAACGCTTCGGTGAGCTTCGGCCCCCACAGGTACAGGTCGGGCGTCGAATCGGCCAGCAGCGTGAACTGGTACTGCGCGTTCGATTGCCGTCCGCCGACGCGAATGTCCTGCACCGCCTGCAGGAAGGTCCGCGCGCCGGCCACGTCGCCGAGCGGCGCGCGCAGTTGCTGGATCACCTGATCGGCGGAGGCTTTGCGCTCGGACTTCGGTTTCAGCGTCACGAACATGAAGCCGGAGTTGGTCTGCCGCCCGCCGGTGAAGCCGGCCACGCTGTCCACCGCCGGATTCTTGCCGACAATCTCCATCATCTGCGCGAACTTGCCTTTCATGGCCTGGAACGAGGTGCTCTGATCGGCCTGAATGCCGCCGATCAGTCGCCCGGTGTCCTGCTGCGGAAAGAAGCCTTTCGGTACGATGATGTACAGCCAGACGTTCAGGCCGATTGTCAGCAGAAGAGTCGTCACGATCAGGCGCGGATGCAGCAGCGCCCAGCCGAGCGTGCGCTCGTAGCCGCGCTGCATCGACGCGAAGCCGCGTTCGAGCCAGCGGCCAAAGCGGCCTTCTTCCTTCTGCTCGTGCGGCTCGCGCAAGAGGCGCGAGCACATCATCGGCGTGAGTGTGAGGGAGACGATCAGCGAAACACCGATCGCGAGCGAGAGCGTCAGCGCGAATTCGCGGAACAGGCGCCCGACAATGCCGCCCATCAGCAGAATCGGCAGAAACACGGCGACCAGCGAAATACTGATCGACAGCACGGTAAAGCCGACCTCGCGCGCGCCGAGAAAGGCCGCTTTCATGCGCGGCACGCCGTTCTCGATATGTCGGGAGATGTTCTCCAGCACCACGATCGCGTCATCCACCACGAAGCCGGTCGCGATGGTCAAGGCCATTAGCGAGAGGTTGTCGATCGAGAACCCCAGCATGTACATCGCGCCGAACGTGCCGATGATCGAGATCGGCACGGCCACGCTCGGAATCAGGGTGGCGCGCCAGTTGCGCAGGAACAGGAACACCACCATCACCACCAGCGCGACCGCGATCACCAGCGTGCGCTCGGTGTCTTTCAGCGAGGCGCGGATCGTGGTGGAGCGGTCGGCGGCCGGCGCGATGTCGACATCCGCGGGCAGCGACGCGTGCAGTTGCGGCAGCATCGCCGTCACCCGGTCGATGGTGTCGATGATGTTCGCGCCCGGCTGGCGATACAGGATGACCAGCACCGAATGCTTGCCGTTGAAGAGGCCGAGATTGCGCAGGTCTTCGACTGAATCGACCACCTCGGCCACGTCGGAGAGCTTCACCGCCGAGCCGTTGCGATAGGCGATGACCAGGTCCCGGTATTGCGATGCTTTGCTGGCCTGGTCGTTGGTGTAGATCTGCACGCGGTTCGGGCCGAATTCGATCGAGCCTTTCGGGCTGTTCGCGTTGGCCGCGGCGAGCGCCGCGCGCACGTCTTCGAGACCGATGCCGTAGTGCGACAGCGCGTTGGGCTCCAGCTCGACGCGCACCGCCGGATTGGCCGAGCCGCTCACATCCACTTCGCCGACGCCGTCCACCTGCGAAAGTGACTGCTGCAGCACGGTGGCCGCGGAGTCGTACAACTGGCCGGCAGTGAGCGTTTTCGACGTGAGCGCCAGAATCAGGATCGGCGCGTCGGCAGGATTGACCTTGTGGTACGTCGGGTTGCTGCGCAAGCTCGCCGGCAGATCGGCGCGCGCCGCGTTGATGGCGGCCTGCACGTCGCGCGCGGCGCCGTCGATGTCGCGGTTCAGGCCGAACTGCATGGTGATGCGCGTCGAGCCGACCGAGCTCATCGAGGTCATTTCGGTGACGTCCGCGATCGAGCCGAGATGCCGTTCGAGCGGGCTGGCGACGCTGGTCGCCACGGTATCGGGACTCGCGCCCGGCAGCGTGGCCTGCACCGAAATGGTCGGGAAATCGACCTGCGGCAGCGGCGCCACCGGCAGCTTCGTGAACGCGAAGATGCCGGCCAGCGCGATGCCGACCGCGAGCAGCGTGGTGGCGACCGGGCGGGAGATAAACGGACGCGACAGGTTCATCGGTCAGGTCCCCGCATCGGTGGCGGGCGGCGTCGAGTCGCTGGACGAGCCGCCCCGATTGAAGCGCTCACGCGCACGGCGACCGAGCGAGTCGAACGCGAGGTAGATCACCGGCGTGGTGAACAGCGTCAGCAACTGGCTGACGATCAGGCCGCCCGCGATCGCGATACCGAGCGGGCGGCGCAATTCCGAGCCGGCGCCGGTGCCGAGCATGAGCGGCAGCGCGCCGAGCAGGGCGGCGAGCGTGGTCATCAGGATCGGCCGGAAGCGCAGCAGACACGCCTGGTAGATCGCCTCGCGCGGGGGCTTGCCTTCCTCGCGCTCGGCATAGAGCGCGAAGTCGATCATCATGATCGCGTTCTTCTTCACGATACCAATCAGCAGCACGATGCCGATGATGCCGATGATGTCCAGATCATGCCCGGTGATGAGCAGCGCCAGCAACGCGCCGACACCGGCCGAGGGCAGCGTCGAGAGAATCGTGATCGGGTGAATGAAGCTCTCGTACAGCACGCCCAGCACGATGTACATCGTGACGATCGCGGCGAGGATCAGGAACAGTTCGTTCGAGAGCGACGCCTGGAAGGCCAGCGCCGCGCCCTGATAGCGCGTCTGGAACGACGCGGGCAAACCGATGTCCTTCTCCGCCTGGTCGATCGCCTTGACCGCCGCGCCGAGCGACGAGCCCGGTGCGAGGTTGAACGACACGGTGGTGGCGGGGAACTGGCTCAGGTGTGTGACCAGCAGCGGCGCGGGCTTCTCGATGAAACGCGCGATCGAGGAGAGCGGCACTTGCCCGCCCGAGGACGTGGAAGAGGGCAGATAGATCGACTTCAGCGATTCGGTGTAATGCTGCATCTGCGGCTGCGCTTCCAGAATCACGCGGTACTGGTTCGATTGCGTGAAGATGGTCGAGATGATGCGCTGGCCGAACGCGTCGTACAGCGCGCTGTCCACGGTGGCCGGCGTGATGCCGTAACGCGATGCGGTGGCGCGGTCGATCTCGATGTAGACCGACTGGCCGTTGTCCTGCAGATCGGTGGCGACGTCCGCCAGTTCGGGCGACTGCCGCAGGCGCTCGACGAGCTTCGGCACCCACGTCGTGAATTCGCCGATATTCGGATCGGTCAGCATGAACTGATACTGCGTCGGGCTCACCGTCGAATCGATCGTCAGGTCCTGAACCGGCTGCATGTATAGCGACGCGCCGGGAATATGCGCGACGTCGCGTTGCAACTGGCGGATCACTTCGCTTGCCGTGTTGCTGCGGTCGTCGCGCGGCTTCAGGTTGATCAGCATGCGGCCGCTGTTCAGCGTGATATTGCTGCCGTCCACGCCGATGAACGAAGTCAGGCTTTCCACGTCCGGATTCTTCAGGATCTGCGCGGCGAGTTCCTGTTGACGCTCGGCCATCGACGCATACGACACCGACTGCGGCGCCTGCGTGATCGCCTGGATCACGCCGGTGTCCTGTACCGGGAAGAAGCCTTTCGGAATGTACACGTACAGCAGTCCGGTCAGCACCAGCGTGAGGAGTGCGACGACCAGCGTGGAGCGCTGCCGGTTCAGCACCCACGTGAGCGCGACCGCGTAGCGCGCGATCACCCAGTCGATCGCGCGGTGCGCCTTGGCCTCGAAACGGTGGCTCTCGTGCGGCGGCGTGTGGCGCAGCAGCTTCGCGCACATCATCGGCACGAGCGTGAGCGACACGACCGCCGAGATCACGATCGTCACGGCGAGCGTGATGGCGAACTCGTGGAACAGTCGGCCGACCACGTCGCCCATGAAGAGCAGCGGGATCAACACGGCGATCAGCGAGACCGTCAGCGAAATGATCGTAAAGCCGATCTGTTTCGAACCCTTGAGCGCGGCTTCGAGCGGCGACTCGCCTTCTTCCACGTAACGCGCGATGTTCTCGATCATCACGATCGCGTCGTCCACCACGAAGCCGGTCGCGATGGTCAGCGCCATTAAAGACAGGTTGTCGAGCGAGAAGCCGCACAGGTACATCACGGCGAGCGTGCCGATCAGCGACAGCGGCACCGAGAGACTCGGAATGATGGTCGCGTAGACGTTGGCGAGGAACAGGTACATCACCAGCACCACCAGCACGACCGACATGGCCAGTTCGAACTGCACGTCGCGCACGGAAGCGCGGATCGTGGTGGTGCGGTCGGTGACGATTTCCACGTCGAGCGCGGCGGGCAGCGACTGCTGCAATTGCGGCAGCAGCTTCTTGATGTTGTCCACCACCTGAATCACGTTCGCGCCCGGCTGGCGTTGCACGTTCAGAATGATCGCCGGTGTGCCGTTCACCCATGCGCCGAGCTTGGTATTTTCCGCGCCCTGCACGATGGTGGCGACGTCGGTCAGCATCACCGGACGGCCGTTCTTGTACGCGACCACCGCGCTCTTGTACGCCTCGGCGTCGGTCAACTGGTCGTTCGCGTTGATCGTGTAGTTGCGCGTGGGACCGTCGAAGTTACCCTTCGGCGTGTTGACGTTCAGGTTCGAGATGGTGGTGCGCAGGTCGTCGAGATTCAGGCCATACGCGGCGAGCGCGCGGGGATTCGCCTGAATCCGCACGGCCGGACGCTGGCCGCCCGACAGGCTCACCAGACCCACACCCGCCACCTGGGAGATTTTCTGCGCGAGACGCGTATCGGCCAGATCCTGCACCTGCGTGAGCGGCAGCGTCTTCGAGGTGATCGCGAGCGTGATGATCGGCGCGTCGGCCGGATTGACCTTGGCGTAGATCGGCGGCGCGGGCAGGTCCGAAGGCAGCAGGTTGCCCGCCGCGTTGATGGCGGCCTGGACTTCCTGCTCGGCGATGTCGAGCGGCAGATCGAGGCTGAATTGCAGCGTGATGATCGACGAGCCGGCCGAGCTTTGCGACGACATCTGATTGAGCGACGGCATCTGCCCGAACTGGCGCTCGAGCGGCGCGGTGACTGACGAGGTCATCACATCCGGGCTCGCGCCCGGATAGAAGGTCTGCACCTGGATGGTCGGATAGTCGACTTCGGGCAGCGCGGAGAGCGGCAAAAAGCGCAGCGCGACGAGACCGACCAGCATGATCGCCGCCATCAGCAGCGCGGTGCCGACGGGGCGCAGAATAAAGGCGCGGGATGGATTCATGCGGTAGGTGCCGTGCCTTTATTGCGAGGCTTGCGCCGCGTGTTTGCCATGATGCCCGTGCGCGCCGGAGGCGCCCGAGGCCGCGGCCGCGCCGCGCGCACCCGAGGTGCCCGAAGCACCCCGAGGCTTGTCCGCCGGAATCGTGATTTTCGCGCCTTCCTTCAGGCGGTCCGAGCCGTCGATCACGACGCGCTCGCCGACAGCCAGTCCGGATTTGATACTGGTGCGCTCGCCATCCACGGGGCCGACCTTGACCGGCCGCACGGTGACAGTGTTGTCCGCCTTCACGACGTACACGAACGGTCCCATCGAGCCGTTGAGCACGGCCGGCGTCGGCACGATCACGGCGTCCTTGATCGTGTCGACCAGCAGCCGCGTATTCACGAACTGATTCGGGAACAGCAGGTTCTTGCTGTTCTGGAAGATCGCGCGCAGCTTGACCGTGCCGGTGGTGGTGTCGATCTGGTTGTCCAGCGTTTCGAGCATGCCGCCTTCGAGCGAGGTGGTGTTGCTGCGGTCATACGCGGTGACCGAGAGCTTTGCGCCCGCCTGGGTCTGCTGGATGATTTGTTGCAGATTGTCTTCGGAGGTGGTGAAGATCACGCTGATCGGCTGCAGTTGCGTGATCACGACGATGCCGTTGGTCAGGCTCGGCGTCACGTAGTTGCCCGGATCGACCTGGCGCAGACCGACGCGTCCCGACACGGGCGCGGTGATGCGCGCGTAGATGAGGTCGAGCTTGTAGGTATCGATATTGGCCTTGTCGGACTTCACCGTGCCTTCGTATTGCCGCACGAGCGACGCCTGCGTATCGACCTGCTGGCTGGCAATGGAGTCTTGCGAGAGCAGGGTCTGATAACGCTTCAGGTCGAGGCGGGCGGTTTGCAGCAGCGCTTCGTCGCGCGCGAGCGTGCCTTGCGCGTTATCGAGCGAGATCTGATAGGGGCGCGGGTCGATCTGGGCCAGCACGTCGCCCTTCTTGACCATCTGGCCTTCCTTGAAATACACGTCCTGCAGCGTCCCGCTCAGCTGCGGCAGCACGGTGACGTTGGCAAGCGGCGTGACCGTGCCGAGGGCGGTCAGCACCACCGGCATCTCGCCCTTCGTGGCGGTCGCCACATGAACGGGTTGCGCCATATTGGCCATGCCGCCGGGACCGCCGCGGCCGGGCCGTCCGCCGCTCGCCGCGCTGGCGCCGGACGCGCCGCTTGCGCCGCCGCCGGGGCCGCCCCACGGATGCCAGCGCCACAGCACGACCCCGAGTATGACGAGCGCCGCGACGATCAGCGCGAGATTGCGGCCGCGGTGCCGCTTCACCATGCCGGGCGCGCTGGTCGGGGTGCCGGCCGGGCCGCCGCGGGAGGACGGTTGGGAAGCCGGAGGGATGGGGCGTGTGGTTTCCGAATGCTTTTGTTGTTCGTCCATCGGTTCGGTCAGGTGACTGGCTTGGATGTGAGCCGCTCGCGCGTTCCTGCCGTTTCGACAGTTCGGCGGACCGGCATGCGAGTGGCGCGGCAGGCGGTTTCGACAACGGCTGCACCGCGCGCGTTCAGCGCGATGCTACCGGAGACGCGGGACAAGGATGCTAACGCAAGGCGGCATCCTGGCAGGCGGGCGCAACGTCGTTCAGAAGGAAGACGGCAAGCCGGGCGTGTGTCCCGCGACGGGAAGGCATGATCCTACGTCGCGGGCTCTGTAACAGTCCACCCGCGTATTTTTCTTTTGATTACGAAGGTTACAGGATGGGTTGCCATGGCCATGGCCGCCGACCGGCGAGCCGTTGACCGCTTCAGGTATCGAGGCGGCGCCCGGGTGTGCCGCCGATTTCGAGCACGATGTTGGCCACGCACTCGAGCAGCGCGGGGGCGGCGCGCGTGATCAGCCAGTCGCGCGGGCACTGGTCGGCCGAGCCGCCGCAGTTGACCGCGTAGCGTTCGCCCGACGGGCCGGTAAAGCCCAGCGCGATCGCGTTCAGGCCGTCGTACCATTCGCCGGTGGCGATGGCGAAGCCGCGCTCGATGGTTTCCTGCAACGCGCTCTCAAGCCGGCTGCCGACGTGGCCCCAATCGTCGCCTTCCGCGGCTTGCAAGCCGATCAGCAATTTTTCCCGTTCTGGTGCTTCGAGCGCGGCGAGATAGGCACGGCCGATAGCGGTGCGGCTCAGATTCATGCGCGAGCCGATCTCGAGACGCGACACCAGCACAGCCGAGCGCGGCCGGATCGCGTCGATCACCACCATGTCGAGGCGGTCGCGCACGGCCAGATGCACGGACAGCGCAGTGCGTTCCGCGAGTTCGATCAGGAACGGCCGCGCGCGAGCGCGAATGTCGAAGTTGCGCAGAAAACCGTTGCTCAATTCCAGTACCGACGAGGTCAGCACGAAACGCTCGCTATCGGGCAAGCGGAACAGGAACCCCGCGCCGACCAGCGTCGCGGTGATTCGCGAAACGGTGGGCTTGGGAATGCCGGTCATTTCGGTCAACTCGCGGTTGCTGAGCGGCGCGTCGGCGGCGGCCACGGCGCGCAGCACCGTCAAGCCGCGTGCGAGGGCGGTCACTTCCTCGCCGGAGCCGTCTTTTTCTTTGGCCGGATCAGCTACGGTTCGCAAGGGGGTGGGTTGGGTCATGGAAATTTTTTGGAACTTTATTTCAGTTTTCTGCCCCCAGCCTTACTGGAGGCTGTCTCTCTCAGTGCCGCCGCAGGCCCCGAAGTGGGGCATGGATATGCTTTCCATCAGAAGATTTATTGTATCGGAACATTTTGCCGCAACGACTGATGTCCTTTATATTTTGCTTGACTTAGTCAGCATAACCATAAAAAATGGAATCCTATTTCGAAAGACGGTTTCAGGTTCGGTATTTTGAAGTTTTCTGAACCCGCCGTGGCCCGCGCAAAGTCTAGTCGAGTGTCTTCTCATAGTCCTCCGCAACAGTCCATGTCGTGCACCTTAACGGCGCCGCATCGCAGGCCAAACTTTCGAATACCGTCTCTCAGGTTCTAGCACGGCCCTCGGAATGGCTAGAACTTTTTAAGGCGTCACGGAAACGTGACGCCTTTTTTTTCGACTTTTTTCGTCGAACGGTCTCTCGCGTGTGACCCGCGTTCCGCGAATCATGCGTGGCTATTCATACGACGCAACCCGCAATCATCAGACTGACGCAGCGAAACTTCCATTCGAACGCGGTATGTATCGTGCTATTTTTTCCTAAATTGCGCACAAAATACGAGACATGAAATCGATCCTGGACCTTCCCGGCAACGCTGCCGGTTTGCAGGCGCTCTTCGGAGCGCTCGAGGGTCCGCATGTCCTCGTGGGCGTGTACGATCCGGCCGATCGGCTCGACTTCGCGAACAGTACGTTCAGGACCGCGTTTCAGATCGACGAAGGCGGACGCGACATGACCTTCGCCGACGTCATTCTGCACGGCGTGCTCAAACAGTGCGGCGCACGCATCGATCGCGGTGATGCGCTGGAGTTCATCGCGGAAACCCAGGCGGCGCGGCGCGGCCAGCCGGGTCAGCGCAATTTCGCCGCCGATCTCGTGGACGGGCGCTGGTACTGGATGACCGAGACGCTGCTCGAATCCGGCTGGCTCGTCGTGATCGGCACGGAAATCTCGACGTTGCGCCACGGCGAACAGGCGTTGATCGCGTCACGCGACCGCGCCATTCAGGAGGCGCGCACCGACGCGTTGACGGGCCTCGCCAACCGGCGGCACGCCTTATCATATCTGCAGCTGGCGATTTCGGCGTTCGTGCATGCCACCGTGCCGCTTACGCTCGCGCTGGTCGACCTGGACCATTTCAAGAGCATCAACGACACCTACGGGCACGCTGCCGGCGACGCCGTGTTGCGCGACTTCGCCGAGCTAAGCCGCAAGGCGATGCGGCAGTCGGATCTGATCGGCCGGATCGGCGGTGAGGAGTTCCTGATGGTGTTTCCGGGCACCTCTGTTGACGAAGCCGTGGCGGCGGTCGAGCGAATCCGCTGCAGTTTGACCGGGCGGCGCGTGGCGATCGGCGCGGAGATTTCGATCGGCTACTCGTTTTCGTCCGGTGTATGCGGCGTGGAGTTGACCGACGACATCAACATCGCGCTCGAGCGCGCCGACCGTGCGTTGTACACGGCAAAACGCGCGGGCAGGAACCGCGTCGTGTCGCGACGGCAGGGACACGCCTGATGACCAACGCGCGAGCGGCAGGCGCGCCGGCGGCCGCCCGCCGCGCTTTCAGCGTGACAGCAACGACACGGTCGCGATGCCGAGAATGGTCATGACGAGCGACGCACCCACGTGAATCACGATCTCGCCCGCGGCCCAGCCGAGCCGGCCGTCCTGCAGCCGCTGCACGACTTCTGCTGAAAAAGTCGAGAAGGTCGACAGGCCGCCCATCAAGCCGGTGATGACGAAGAGCCGCCATTCCGGCGCGATCTGCGGCGCCCGCGCGAACCCCGCGACGGCGACGCCGATGACATACCCTGCAATGACGTTGGCGGCGAGCGTGCCGAGCGGCAAGCCACTGAAGAGGCCGTTCAGGCGGATGCCAAGAAACCAGCGAAATAGCGAACCGAGCGCGCCGCCGATGCCGACAGCGAGAATGGACCAATACATGGGGAGGCCTGACAAAACCGGAGTGTCGACAAACCGGGCTGAGTGTGGCGCGCGACGCCGCGTCCGCAATCATCCGGGCGAAGCAGGCATCATCAGCCACAGGGGCGGTTAATGGAGAATGCCATCTCCAGCGCAGGAGTCTAACATCGCCAGTTCATGTGGGGACAGTTCGGTGCCCGCGCGCGAAAGCAGGCTGGCCCGCGCCCGTCGCTCGAATCCGGCGCGCCCGCTGACAACGCGCAAGCGCCGGATGCTGCGCCGCCAGTGCGCTTGCGCGCGGCAAGACGGGCGTGCAAGCGTGCTTATTCGGACGTCGCCGAAATCTTGTGGATCGACAGATCGGCGCCGTTGTACTCGTCTTCCTGATCGAGCCGCAGGCCCACGGTCAGACGGATCGCGCCATATACGAGCGTGCCGCCGAGCGTTGCCACCACGATCCCGCCCAATGTGCCGACCAGTTGCGCACCGAACGACACGCCACCCATGCCGCCGAGCGCGCGCAGGCCGAAGATGCCCGCCGCGAGCCCGCCCCACGCGCCGCACAGACCGTGCAAGGGCCATACGCCCAGCACGTCGTCGATACGCCAGCGGTTCTGCACGCAGGTGAACATGTAGACAAACAGCACGCCGGCGATGCCACCCGTCACCAGCGCGCCGAGCGGATGCATGATGTCGGAGCCGGCGCAGACCGCCACCAGTCCGGCAAGCGGGCCGTTGTAGGTGAAGCCGGGGTCGTTGCGGCCGGCGAGCCACGCGGTCAGCGTGCCGCCGACCATCGCCATCAGCGAATTGACGGCGACGAGGCCGCTGATCTTGTCGATGGTCTGCGCGCTCATCACGTTAAAGCCGAACCAGCCCACCGCCAGCACCCAGGCGCCCAGCGCGAGGAACGGAATATTCGACGGCGGATGCGCGGCGATGCCGCCGTCGCGGTGATAGCGGCCGTGGCGCGCGCCTAGCAATAGCACGGCCGGCAGGGCGACCCAACCGCCGAACGCATGCACGACGACCGAACCGGCGAAGTCGTGGAACTGTGCGCCGAACACCTGGACCAGCCAGTTCTGGACGCCGAAGCGGCCATTCCAGGCGATCCCTTCGAAGAACGGATAGATGAAACCGACCAGCACGAACGTCGCGAACAGTTGTGGATTGAATTTCGAGCGTTCGGCGATGCCGCCCGACACGATCGCCGGAATCGCGGCGGCGAAGGTCAGCAGGAAGAAGAAGCGCACCAGTGCATAGCCGTTGTGCGCCGCCAGCGATTCCGCGCTGCCGAAAAACTGCACGCCGTATGCAATCGTGTAGCCGATAAAGAAGTACGCGATCGTCGAGACCGAGAAATCCACCAGAATCTTGACCAGCGCATTGACCTGATTCTTCTTGCGCACGGTACCGAGTTCGAGAAAGGCGAACCCTGCATGCATCGCCAGCACCATGGCGGCGCCGAGCAGAAGGAAGAGGGTATCGGTGCCCGTTTTCAGACTTTCCATCGATATGTCCTGCGTATGCCAAAAAAGCGGGCACTGAATGCAAGAAGCGGGCCAAATTTGTGCCGAGTCGCATCGAACCAGTGCAATTCGGCACCGGAATGGGTTTCTGCGTGGGTTTCGTCCACTATCATCAGAATGGGGCTGCACAATCGAGTGGCGCGTAACAGCACAATAAATGTGCATGACGTTGCGATTGCGGGCTGAGCGACCCAAATAGGGGCGCAATATTCGATTTGATTTACGTTTAATTCAAAATGCTGACGACTAATTGGCATTCCATTGCTTCCGTTCGCCGCCGCTCGCCGGCAAATGGGCGGTCAACGGCGTGTCCTCTTTGTTTTCCCACGCAATCGCCGACATAATGTGCCGTCCCCGAGCATGATCTGCCGGCCACCGACCTCCAATGCGCATGCATGAGACTGACCACTAAAGGCCTGTTGCTGATCGCAATTCCGGCTGTCTTTGAACTGGCGCTCCTGTCCGGGTTGGTCAAGGCGCAGTCGGATGCGGCCCAGGCGGAACGCTGGGCCATCCATAGCGAAGACGTGCTGCGGCAGACCACCGCGATTCTCGATCCGGTGCTGGGGGAGTCCGTGGCGTTGCGCGGCGCGGTGCTCGCCAACGACACCCGCTTCGCCACCCCCGTGACGGTGTGGATGGATGTGGACCGGCGTATCGATCAACTGGCCGAACTGGTCGCGGACAACCCTGCGCAGGTCGAACGCGTGGTTCAGGTGCGTCAGTCGGTGCAAGGCTACCGGCAATGGTCCGATCGCATTCAGGACATGCTGCACTCGGGCCGACACCGCGATGTGCTGACGCGATTCCGCGACCTCGCCTCGACCGATGTGCTCGACCGCTTTCGTCAGCAGCTCGCCGCGTTCCAGGCCGAAGAGCGCCGTCTCGACACGCTGCGTTCCAATGCCGCCGACGCCGCGCGCGAGCGGCAGCAGACCCTGGTGGTCGCGGCCGTGTTCGGCTCGTTGCTATTCGTCGCGCTGGCTGTCTGGTTGTTCACGCGCGGCGTGCGTGGCCGGCTCGCGCTCCTCGCCGACAACGCCGGGCGCCTTGCGGGCAACGAGCCGCTGGCGCCGATCGGCCCCGGCGGCGATGAAATCGCGCGCCTCGATCTGACCTTGCACGAGACCAGTCGTCGCCTGCTCGAAGCCGAGCGCATCCAGGCGCGCTTCCGGGCGGACCTGGCGCGCCGCACCAGCGAGCTTGCGCGGATCAACGAGACCTTGCGCCAGCAGACCCAGGAAAACGAAATGTTCATTTACAGCGTGTCGCACGATCTGCGTGCGCCGCTCGTGAACCTGCAAGGCTTTTCGAAGGAGCTGATCCGCGCGTGCGACGAACTGCGCGTCGCGGTGCGCGAATCGTCGCTTACGTTCGAGACGCGACAGCGCATCGAACGGGTGGTCGATGAGGATATCGGCGAAGCGTTGCACTATCTGCAGACGGCGGTGCTGCGCGCCTCGCATATCATCGACGCGCTGTTGCGGTTGTCGCGCGTCGGCCGGGTGGAGTACCGGCAGCAGAAGGTCGAGGTGCGCGATATCGTGCCGCGCGTGATCGACGCGATGCAAGGCTCGATCCGGGCTCGGCACGCTCATGTCGACGTGCATGAATTGCCCGCGGTATGGGGCGACCCGACCGCGCTTGAGCAGGTGTTCGCGAACCTGATTGGCAACGCGGTGAACTATCTGGATCCGTCGCGTGAGGGCAGGATCGAGATCGGTACTACGCCGCCGCCGCCGGGCGTGCACTCGCTACGGATCTTCTATGTGAGGGACAACGGTCTGGGCATTCCGGCGGTTGCGTTGCCGCGCCTATTCAATGCGTTTCAGCGCTTGCACGGCAATGTGGTGGCGGGCGAGGGCATCGGCCTCGCGCTCGTGCGCCGGGTGGTGGAGCGGCATGGCGGACGCGTGTGGGCGGAATCGAAAGAAGGGGCGGGCACGACGTTCTATCTGTCGTTGCCTGAGGCTGAGGTGCGGATCGCCCAATTGGCTGCCGGTACGCACGGGTCGCCGGCGGCGGGCAGTGTTCACGCCGTTCGCCATGGCGGCACCGGCCTGGAAGCTCTCGATCGAAAAAGCGGAAGTGGAAGGGGCAACGCAAGCGGCGGCGGCTCTGCTGCGCATACCGCGGATGCCGAACCCGGCATCAGTGCGCCATAGCCGTCAGGCGGTAAAGAGACGGCGCGGTTTGAGCAACTGGCTGCCGCGAATCGACCAGTAGCAGCCGCAGGCGATGAGCACGGCGGAACTGGCCATGAATTGCATGGGCGTGGCGCGCAAGCCCGGCAGGCCGTCCAGCGCAAAGAGGCCGCGCGCGACGATCAGCAGCGCAGCCCATACCGAACACGCGGCCTGAACCAGCATGCGCATACCTGCGAGGCGCCGCGCGCGATTTTCCCGCGACCAGTTGGCGGGCGTACGTCCGCAGAAAAAGGCAATTGCCATCAGCACGACGGCGAGAATGACGATCCAGTCGATCAGTTCCATCGAAAAACACTCCCAAGTCAGCCGGCGACTATAGGAAAGCCTTTCGTTGCAAACTATCGGACGAGTCTCAAATGCGAGGAGTTTTAGCGAGCGCGGGTTGCCGAAGAGGCGGCGCGCTCGCCGGTGGATCAGGCAAAAAGATCAGAGTTCGATGCGGGTGCCGAGCAGCACGAGGAATTGGCGCAGCCACTCGGGATGCGCGGGCCATGCCGGCGCGGTGACGAAATTGGCGTCCGTGATCGCGGCGTCGACCGGAATGTCGGCGTATTCGCCGCCCGCCATTTTCACTTCGGGTGCACAGGCCGGATAGGCCGAAATGCGTTTGCCGCGGATCACGTCGGCGGCGGCCAGCAGTTGCGCGGCATGGCAGATCGCGGCGATCGGTTTGCCCGCTTCGGCGAATTGCCGCACGACTTCGATCACCTTGTGATTCAACCTGAGATATTCCGGCGCGCGGCCGCCCGCGATCGCAAGCGCGTCGTATTGGCGCGGATCGGCGTCGTCGAAGGTGGCGTTGAGCGTGAATTGATGGCCGGGTTTTTCGGTATAGGTTTGATCGCCTTCGAAATCGTGAATCGCGGTCTTGATCCGGTCACCCGCCTTCTTGTTCGGGCAGACCGCGTCGACCACGTGGCCGACTGCCTGCAGCGCCTGAAACGGCACCATCGTTTCGTAATCCTCGGCGAAGTCGCCGGTCAGAAACAGAATCTTCTTTGCCGCCATCGTATGCCTCCAATTGATCAACGGAACACAGCGAATGCTCATTTGACGCTCGTATAAGCTCAAGCAGTCTACTCCACTACGTTTGACAGAACCGCGACGGATCACGCAATGCACATGTTCGAATGGCACACCTTTCGCGCCGGGGATGCGGCGCCGCTCGCCATGTTATTTCGCGCCGCGCTCACCGGGCCTGCCGCACCTCGCTAATGACGAGGGCGCGCGCCGCAGCTTCGAACGAGCGGGCTTCCAGATACTCGTTGAGGAGCGGGTGCAGCGCAACGGCGTATCATTGGCGCGTTTTCGCATGCGGAAGTCGCTCGACGCGGCTCATACTCAAACATGACTTTATCTATTCGTTCATCCTTGCTGCGCCGTGCGGCGTTCGTGGCCGTCGTATTCGGCGGCCTCGCCGCCTGTCAGAAGAACGACGCGTCCGCGGGCCAGGTCGCCGGCAAGCTCAACGACGCCGCCCAGGTTGCCGGTCAGAAGCTCGATCAGGCGGCCAGCTATGTCGGCCAGCAGGTCGACGCGACCAGGTCCGCCGCGCAGCAGAACCTCGAATCGGCCTCCGCGCCGTCCATCAACATCGATCCCAACGCGCTTGCCTCGACCGCGCAAGCCAACCTGCAAAGTGCCGCGAGCGCGACCAATGCGCAACTCGGCAAGGCTGCTTCGCTGACCGGCCAGAGCCTCGAATCGGCGGGGCGCAAGCTGCAGGAGTGGTCGGCGCAAAGCTCGGCGTCTTCGGCGAATGCGGCGGCTTCGACCTCATCGGGCGAATCGGGCGATGCCCAAAAACAGATGGACAAGTGACATGCCGGCCGCACTACAAGGGCATTTGACAGCCGGATTAAATGTAATTACTATGGTTACATATTGTCGTCGCCGGGCGGGTTTGTTGTGAACACGAGTAGCCGGTTTGCATTTGCGGTGCATGTGCTCGCGCTGCTGTCATTGCAGGAGGGCGTGCCGCTTTCTTCGGAAATGATCGCGGGCAGCGTCAACACGAATCCCGCGCTGATCCGGCGGCTTCTCACCATGCTGGCGGAGGCGGGCCTGACCACGTCACAGCTTGGCGCGGGCGGCGGCGCGCTGCTGGCGCGGGCGCCCGAACAGATCACCTTGCTCGAGGTGTATCGTGCGGTGGACGACGCGCAGTTGTTCGCGCTGCATCGCGAGGAGCCGAATCCGGCGTGCATGGTCGGGCGCAACATTCAGGGCGTGCTGCGCGGCATCATCGACGAAGCGCAACAGGCCATGGAGGCCTCGCTCGGCGCGCGCACGCTGGCCGACGCCACGGCCGACGTAGTGCGGGCCGAGAAGCTACGCGAACGCAAGCGGCGCTCGCACGGGTGATTTGGCAGTAAAGCAGAACGGAAGGGCGCGTATCGGTTATTCGAAGCGCGCGTCTTTAGACAATCGGGGGCTCATGCCCCTCTTTTTTCCTCGTTATATGTAATCAATGTAGTTACATATATGTTAATGACAGGAGCAGTGAAAATGAGCAAACAGTTGAAGATCGCGTTGTTCGGCGCCACCGGCATGATCGGTTCGCGGGTCGCTGCGGAAGCCGCCCGCCGCGGGCATCAGGTAACAGCGCTGGCGCGCAATCCGGCGCGCGTGCCGGCCGGCGTGGCGAATCTGAAAGCGGCGCAAGCCGATCTGCTCGACGCCGCGAGCGTGAGCGCCGCGGTGCGCGGTCACGACGTGGTGGCGAGCGCCTATGCGCCGCCGCAGGACGATCTCGCGGCGCTTGGCAAGGCGACGCGTGCGCTCGTCGAAGGCGTGCGCGCGGCGGGCCTGAAGCGCCTCGTCGTGGTGGGCGGCGCGGGTTCGCTGGAGGTCGCGCCGGGCAAGCAACTGGTCGATACGGAAGGCTTCCCGGACGCCTACAAGGCGATCGCGCTCGCGCACCGCGAGGCGTTCGAGTACTACCGTGGCGTCACCGACCTCGACTGGACTTTCTTCGCGCCGGCCGCGCTGATCGCGCCGGGCGAGCGCACAGGCAAATTCCGCACGGGCGCGAACACGCTGATTGCCGACGCCGAGGGCAATAGCCGCATTTCCGCGGAAGATTACGCGATTGCCTTCGTCGATGAACTGGAGCAGGGCCATTTCGTCCGTCAGATTGCGACGGTTGCCTATTGAGGGTGAAATGAGCCGGAAATGAGGCCTGAGCGAGGGTGAACAGGGCGCGCGCGGTGCTCGTTGCGTGAAGTCCGCGCAAGCGTCCTAACATTCGGTTACGCATGTCAGGTTGCTCCTCGCGAAACTGCGGCTACACTGGCGTCTCCCGTTTTCCTACGGATTGCCATGCAGTCATGCCCGTTGCGGCGTGAGTCCGAGGCTGCGCCGTTCAACGGCGGGCAGCCGGCGACCCACGCCGCCGTTCACTTTTCTTCTGGCCGTAGCGGGCGCGATATCCGCCGCGGCGTGCGCCCGCGGCTCGCGGCTTGGCTCGGCGCCTGGCTGGCCGCGGCCTGCTTTGCGCTGATTCTGTGCGTCGGCTGGATGCCCACGGCGGCTGTCGCGGCTGGCGCCGCCACCGGCGCGCCGGTCATCCCGGCTTTGCAGAGCCTGATCAACAGCGCGACGGTGAGCGCGTCTCCCGCTTCCGGCGCCTCGGCGGCTGAGGCGGCGTCCGCACCCTCGCCGGCGAGCCAGGCGGAACTGACGCGCTCGCTCGACAGTGTGATCTCCACGCTCGACAACGACCGGCAGCGCAGCGCGCTCGTCGCCCAGCTCAAAAAGCTGCGCGACGTGTCGCAAAACGTCGCCCCAGCCGCACCCGCGCAACCGAGCCCCGGTTTGCTCGGCGCGATCGCGTCGGGCATCGCGTCGTTCGAATCCGACGTGCATCAGGGCCGCACGCCGGTCCGCTATTGGGGCGGACGCTTCAACGCCGCCGGCAACGAGCTCTACACGATCATTTCAGGGCAGGGGCACGAGAGCTTCGGCCGCGTTCTGTTTTCGATGATCGCGATGCTGGTGGGCTGGGGCGCGTGCGCCGCCGCGCTGATTTATGTGCAGCACCGGCTGTACCGGCGTTTCGGCATCGTCATGGGGCTCAATCCGAATCCCACCACGCGCGAGCTGCTGATCTTCGCGCTGCGCCGTGTCGGGCCGTGGATCATCGCCTTTCTCGCCGCGCTGCTGTTCGTGCGCGCCATGCCCGATGCGCTCGGCCGCACGCTCGGCATGGTGGTCGCGTATGCGATCGTGGCGGGCGCGGTGTTCTCCGCGATCTGTCTGATCATGTTTTCACTGTTCGGATCGGGGCATCGGCGGATCGCGGTGCGCCTGCTGATCGATCACGCGCGGCGCGTGCTGTTCGTGGTCGGCGTGTGCGGCGCGCTTGGCGACGCCGCCGTCAATTACGACGTCGCGCATCAGCTCGGACCGAACCTCGCCGCGCTGATTTCGACCGCTGCCAACATGACGGCCGCGGTCCTCACCGGCTATTTCGCGCTCGCGTTTCGCCGGCCGGTCGCGCATCTGATCCGCAACCGGCCTTACGAGCAGCGCACCCATCACAAAGCCGCGACCGACGCCTTCGACGTGCTCGCCGCGCTGTGGCACGTGCCCGTGCTGGTGCTCGCCACCGCGTCGGTGGTCGCCACGCTCGGCGGCTCGGGGTCGAACGAAAATGTGCTGCAGATTTCCGTGGTGACCGCGCTGCTGCTGGTGCTGGCCTTTTTCGTCTCGGCCATCGTGTTGCGCCTGACGCGTCCGCGCAGCGCGCGCACGCGTCGCCGCTCGCCGTATCTCACGCGCCTGCTGCGTTTTTCCGGCACCTTGCTGACGCTCTTCGTATGGCTGTTCTTCTTTGAACTAGCGGCGCGTTTGTGGGGCGTCTCGCTTGCCGCCGTGGTCGAGGAAAACGTCGCGGCGCGTGGCATCGCGCACGCGGTGACGGCGATCATCGCCACCGTGTTCATCGCCTGGCTGCTGTGGATTCTGGTCGATACCGCGATCACGGAAGCGCTCAATCCGGGTGGCCCGCGCAACAAGGCGCGCGCGCCGAGCATGCGCGCCCGCACGATGCTGCCGCTCCTGCGCAACGTGCTGCTCGTCACGATCATGACGATCGCCGGCATCGTGACGGCGGCCAATCTCGGTATCAATGTGACGCCGCTGCTGGCCGGCGCCGGCGTGATTGGTCTTGCGATCGGTTTCGGCGCGCAGTCGCTCGTGACCGACCTGATCACGGGGCTGTTCATCATCATCGAAGATACGATTTCGGTGGGCGACTGGATCGACGTGGACGGCGGCCACGCGGGCACGGTCGAGCATCTGTCGATCCGCACGGTGCGCCTGCGCGACGGGCAAGGCGCGATTCACGCGATTCCGTTTTCGCAGATCAAGATCGTCAAGAACCTGTCGCGCGATTTCGCGTATGCGGTGTTCGAGGTGCGCATGTCGTTCTCCACCGACGTCGATGAAATCACGCAACTGATCCGTGAAGTCGGCGCCGATCTGATGGCCGACTTCCGCTACCGTCGCGAGATGCTCGGGCCGATCGAAGTGTGGGGGCTGGACCGTTTCGATCCGAACTGGATGGTCGTGAAAGGGCAGATCAAGACGCGGCCGCTACAGCAGTGGAGCGTGGCGCGAGCCTTCAATCTGCGTCTCAAACGCAAGATGGACGAAGCGGGCATCGAGATTCCGGTGCCGCAGATGCGTGTGTATACGTCGTCGAAGGATAGCGAAGGTCAGCCTTTGCAGGACGACGAAGTGTCGGGGATGGGGCCGCATGGGCATGCGGAGGCGCCAGCTGCGTCATTGTCGGGGGCCGTGGCAGCGCGGACCGCGCATGCGCCTCTCGCCGTGGCGCGCGATGTTTCGCACGAACCGCGGCCGGCGCCGCCACCCACCGGGCAGACAGCGCCGATTCCGCCGCAGATTCCTACGGCAGGCGAGGCGGGCGGGAAGAGTTGATGGCGCTGATGGCGCTCATGATCGCGACCGGAAGCCGGCAGGATCGGCTTTGGCGCGAGTCGATTTCCGGAGCAGGCGGATTGCCGGCGAGACGCGGGGTTTGGAATTCGCGCGTGAGATGGGGCGGTGTGTCGTCAACTCAGCGAGCGGAGGGTGCGAGGCACCCGTAACACGTCGTTTCAGGCCAGTGCCGATGTCTGCGCCACGCGCAAGACCTCGTTGACGTGCGTCGCGATCTGCGCGCCCGCAACGCCGTAAATATGCAGCGACACCGCAGGCTCGGCGCTGCGATTGCCCAGTTGATGAATCCCGCCGCGGCCACCTCGCACGAACGACACGGCGCCCCGATTGCGCGCCTGGGTCCGTGTGGCGCTCGCGTAGTGCTGCGCGCCGTTCCATTCGAAGATCGTCTCGCTCAGCGCTCCATCCACCACCGCGTAGCCGCACCACGTGTGATGCGCGTGCACGGGGCTCGCCTGCTGCGGCAGCCACACCAGCGCGGCGATCGCGTAGCGGCCATGCGGATCCGCAGCCAACAGATGACGCCGGTACTTTTCGACCGAGCCTTCGCGTTGCGCTGCCGTGAGCAAGTCGGGGTTCGCCGCCGCCTGAGCGAGCGCAATCCGCATGCTGCGCGCAAAGAAGGTCGAATCGGACGGTTCGGGGAAATGGGCGCAGGCTTCGAAGATCGCGTCCAGGCTATCGCATAGTCGCGCGAGCGGCGCGTTGCGCCCGGCGCACGAGGGCGGGTCCGCAGGCTCGCGCGGCGCTGCTGGAGTCGCACCGGCAGGTTGCACACGTTGGACGGTGGCACGTTTTAGGGACGCTGATTGAAACTCTTGGCTCATGATCGTTGGGCAGCGGCGCGGGCTGCTTATCGTTAATTTCGGATAGCGATATTTATACCGGTTTGCCCGGAGAAAGAGTTTCCATATAATTCCCCCTGGAATCTGAAAAGTAGAATAATTTCCTATGGGGGTGTCATGGTGGGAATGGATATCATCGACCGGAAGCTGCTGGAACTGCTGCAGGAGGACGCGACCATGCCTATCGCCGAACTGGCGCAACGCGTGAATCTGTCGCAAACGCCTTGCTGGAAGCGGCTGCAGCGTCTGAAGGAGGCGGGCGTGATCCGCGCGCAGGTCGCACTTTGCGATGCGCGCAAGCTCGGGGTGGGCACGACCGTGTTCGTCGCGGTACGCACCAATCAGCACACGGAGGAATGGGCGCAGACCTTCACGCGTGCGGTGCAGGATATTCCGGAGGTCGTGGAGGTGTACCGGATGAGCGGCGAAACCGATTACCTGTTGCGCGTGGTGGTGTCCGATATCGACGACTATGACCGCGTCTACAAGCTGCTGATCGCGGCCGTACCGCTGTATGACGTGAGTTCGAGCTTCGCGATGGAGCAGATCAAGTATTCGACGGCGCTGCCGGTGCGGCCCGCCATGGTGAGGTAGGGCGAAAGGCCGCAGGTACGTTGTTGCTTTTCCGTTGTTTGCATTTGTTCATTTAGCGAATCGTGCAACGCGCAGGGGCCGGTGACGCTATGCGGCAACCTTGCGCGCCCGCGCTTACTGCCAGCCCGCTGCTCGCTCGTTCGTTGCGTCCATTGCAAGCCGCGTGCAAGCTCACTGGGCGTAGAATGCCGCCTTCCCAGCCATCATCCGCGACTGCTTCGCGAACCGAGCCCGCCTCATGAACAAACCGCCGCGCAAGAAGAACCCGACCTTTGGCATTGCTGTCTTCATCGTGGTCGCAGTACTGCTGGTGATCGCCACGCTGTTCTATAACGCCATCAAGGAAAAGCACGATTTCGACAGCCAGAACGCACCGGCGCCGTCGATTTCATCGGACGCGGCGGCAGCGGCCAACGCCGTGAAGCCGGCAAGCGGCGCGGCTCAGTAATACTGGGCGCAGCCCCGGTTCGAGCGTCACGCCCGATTTTCCGGCGACGCTCGCCGCCACGCAAAACGCTGACGCACCAACAGCCAGAAACACAACGCGCGCGCCACGCACAATGTCGGCCCCACGCCGCCTCACTCGTCCGGCAGGCGAATCACACTCGCGTCCTTGCGAATCAACGCTGCCGCCGACAGCATCTGCTTGCATTGATGAGCAAGCAATTTCATGTCGTGCACGGCGTCCGTCGAATAGTCGGGCGACTTTTCCGTCTCGACCACCATCGCATCGAGCTCACGGCCCAACTGCTTGATCTGCTCGCCCTGATCGGCGGGCGGCGGGGTGCCGGTTTCGGCCTCGGTGAGATTGTCACGCACCACGCTCAACGCGCGTTGCAGCGGCTGTAGCGAAACGCCGTCGGCCTGCTGTTGCGCCGAGGTGCGCAGCAACGGCGCGGCCGCCGTGATCTGCGAGGCGAGCACGTGGCTGCGCACCAGCAGGCCGTTCAGTTCCGGCACGAACTTTTGCGCGGACTTCGGCTCCAGCATCATGCGCTGAAACGCCTGGCCCAGATTCGCGAACGCCACGTGAACATTCTTGCGGGCGAGCCGGTAGCGGTAATCGCGATCGAGCGCTGTCGCCGCGGCTGCGGCGGCAGCGGAGGCGCCCGAAGCCGGCCTCGCGGTCGGATTGCTGAGCGTCGTGGTGCCGGCGCCGGCAACCGGTGGTGTTGTTGACGCGCCGGGACCTGCGGCGGCTTGAGCGCTTGCGCCGGCGCTTACGCCACTACTTACGCCACTACTTGCACCGCCGCGTTGAGTAGCACCTGTGCCGCTGTCTGCAGCGCTTGCGCGACCATCAGCAGCCGCGAGCACCGGTTTGCCGAAGTCGAGCGCCGGATCGGCCATGGCCGCGGCCGGGGCGCGCGCACCGGCCTCGGTCACGGTGGCGACCACTGCGGCGGCCGGTTTGCCGCTCCACCACCAGCTTGCTTCGAGATACTGACGCGTCGCGTTGATCATGTTGTTGACGAGCTTGCCCATCAAACGATATTCCCAATACGGGAACAGGTGGCTTGCCGCAATCGCGATCGCGCAGCCCACCACGGTATCGATCGCACGCTCGCCGATGATGCGCATGCTGCCCGGAGCGAGCAGATGGAACATCAGCAGCACATACGACGAGGTGAACACCACGCTCGCCGTGTAATTGAACAGCAGCAGACTGTAGCTCATGACCATCGACGCGAACATCACGACCAGCAGGAAGTGCGGCTCCTTGACGAACATGATCAGCGCGATGCTCGCCGCGCAGCCGATCAGCGTACCGACGATCCGCTGCCCATTGCGCTGTTTGGTGAGCGAATAGCCGGGCTTCAGAATGATGACGGTGGTCATCACGATCCAGTAGGCGTTGGTGAGCGGCAGCAAACGGCCGAGCCAGAAGCCCACAGCGACCGCGATCGTGACGCGCAACGCATGACGGAAGCTCGGCGAGGCCATCGTCAGGTTCGAGAAAATCTGCCCGAACGGCACGCGGCGGCTCGACACGAAACGCGTGAGCGCCTGGTCGAGGCGCAATTCGGTCTCGGTCGTGCTGGGTTCGCTCGAGAGACTCTTGCGCATCTTGTCGATCAGACGCGTGGCGCTCCAGACGCGGCGGAAGGTCGACGAGATCGCCGAATAGGCCTCGTGGTTTTTGGCCGGCAGGTTCTGCTTGCGCATCAACTCGATTTCGAACTCGATAGCGCGCAACTCCGCCTTGACGTTCACGCGCGCGCGCGGCGCCTGGTTCTGCAGCACCGCGAGCCCGATCTCCTCGAGGTCGGCGGCCGCCTTGCGAATCAGGTCGCGGTAGAACACGAGCAGATCGGAACCGCCGAAAGTGGTGCGTACCAGCGGGTAATCGGTGTGCGCGCCCACGAACAGTTCGTGCAGATCGACCGTGTTGATGAACAGATTGAACAGCATGGCGCGGCGCGGCTCGAGCTTGCCGCTCTTGAGCTTGGGCAGATTGCGCAGCACGATGTCGCGCGCGGCGTCCTGGCGATCCACCGCGGCGATCTGCTTGTCGACCAGGTTGCGATAACACTCGTCGAGGTCGTTATCCAGATCGTAGAACTCGGCGCGCGCGAGCAGATAGTCGGCGCACGCGAACACGCTTTCGGCCAGCGCCTGCTGTTCGATGCGGTGCATCATCCAGCGGCTGACGAAGGTCGACCAGTAGGTGTACCAGAGACCGCCCACCAGAATCCACGACGCGTTGACGAGCGCCTGCATGGGTGTGAAGCGCTCCTCCAGCGTCATGATCATCATGAACAGCGTGGCAAAGCTGATCTGCGGCCAGCGGTTGCCATACACGACGATCAAGGACAGCAGGAACGTAAGCGGCACGACGGTGCACCACAGCGCTACCGCGTTGACCGTGGCGAGTCCGGTGGCGAGCGCGGAGAGGAACCCGATCACCGTGCACGCCAGCATTTCGTTGTGCTTGTACTTGAGCGGACCCGGCATGTCGACCACACATGCGCCGAGCGCGCCGGTGGCGATCGTGAAGCCGAGCTCGCGATCGTGAAACACGATCAGGCATAACACGGCCGGTAACGACACGCCGACCGCGATGCGCAGGCCGCCATAAAAGTACTGGCTATAGAGGAATTTTTTTATTTCGACCGAATAGCGCATCGACTGCCTGGATTCCGTTCACTGAGATAAACGCGGTTGAAGAGACAGACCCAAACTGCCGACGAGTCTAACTGATTTTATGGGTGATCTGACCTCGTCCGTTTGGCCAGGTTCTGCGCGAGGGATGCGTTTGTTATGCTGTCGCTTCACTGTCTGTCGCGGCTTTGGCGTTCCGCTCCCACCGCGCGCAAACCCCAGGATCCATGCTCCAGCTCTTCTACTCGAACCGCTATGAAACCCTTGTCGGCGCGTTGCTCGACGACCTCGCGCAGGCGCCGTCCGACCCTTGGACCGCGCAGCCCGTGATCGTCCCGAGCGCGGCGGTGCGGCGTCGTCTCGAGCTCGATATCGCTACGCGCCAGGGTATCTGCGCAAATGTCAACTTTGGTTATCTCGCGCAATGGCTGTGGGCGCAGATCGGCGGTGTGATCGAGGTGCCGAGGCACTCGCCGTTCGCGCCGGACCGGCTCGTGTGGCGCTGCTACCGGCTGCTGGGCCAGGTGAACGAAGGGGACGAAGCGCCGCCGTGGAATGCGTCGCCGCGTCTGCGCACGTATCTCGACGCGGCGGACGCGTCGATGCGCTACGAACTTGCGCGCCGCGTGGCGACCGTGCTCGACCACTATCTGACTTATCGCCCGGAATGGCTGCTGCAATGGCAGAAGGGCGGCTCGATTTTCGCGAGCGGGGCGGCTGACGACAGCGGGCCGCGTCTGGTCGGCGCGAGCGAAGCGGCGCGCGAGGACGAGCGCTGGCAAGCGGCATTGTGGCGCGCGGTGCTCACGGAGCTGTCGGGCAACGCGCAAACGCCCGCGGCCGCGTTGCCGCCTGCCTACCGTTTTCTGGACGAGATCGGCACGCTCGACCTCGAGGCCATCTCGAACGCGCAGTGGCCCGAAGCGGTCAGCGTATTCGCGCTGCCCACCATGCCGCCGTTGCACGTGGCATTGCTGCGGGCACTCTCGCGCTGGGTGGACGTGCGTCTGTACGTAATGAACCCGTGCCGCGAGTTCTGGTTCGACGTCGTCAGCGAAGGACGTGTCGAGGCGCTCGACGCCGCCGGCCAGCTCGACTATCAGCAAGTCGGCCATCCGCTGCTCGCCGAGTGGGGCCGTCAGACCCAGGCGCAGTTGCACATGCTGCACGAGCTGACCGAGAGCGCGGCCTCCGGCGAGACCGGCGATTTCACCGAGAACCCGGAACCGAGCTGGCTCGCCGCCGTTCAGAACGGCATCCTCGATCTGCGAACAGAAACCGACACCGACGAACTGCCCATCGAGCATGGCATTGAAATCCACGTCTGCCACAGCCTGTCGCGCCAGCTCGAAGTGCTGCACGATCGCCTGCTCGGCTGGTTCGACGAGTTCGACGACCTGCAGCCGTCCGACGTGCTGGTCGCCGTGTCCGATCTCGCGGCGGCCGGTCCCCTGATCGACGCCGTGTTCGGCACCACGCCGCCAGGCGACACGCGCCGCATTCCGTATCGGATCACCGGCTTGCCGCCCTCGCAGGCCAATCCGGTCGCGCGCTTGCTGCTCGACTGGCTGGCCTTGCCCGAGCGCAGCGTGGGTGCGCCGGATCTGATCGAATGGTTGCGCGTCGACGCGATCGCCGTGCGCTACGGGATCGACGCGAGCTCGCTGGAAGCCGCGCAGGAGTGGCTGGCCGCAGCCGGCGCGCGTCGCGGGCTCGCACCGGTCGAGCCCACGGGCGAACATGTGCCGATCGCCCGTCATACCTTCGCGGATGCGCTCACGCGTCTCTACCTCGGCTATGCGATGCCGGACGGCGGCGAGCCGGTCGACGCCTGGCTGCCGGTCGAAGGCGCTGACGGCTCGGACGCGGAATTGCTCGGCCGCCTGTCGCGCTTCGTCGACGACATCGACAGCTTCGCGGCGAATTGCGTGATCGAGCGCACGCCCGTCGAGTGGACGCAACTGCTGCTCGATACGCTCGCGCAATGTTTCGACGGCGGCGTCGAGTTTGCCGATTCGCTCGCCGCCGTGCGCGACGCGATCGACAAGATGGGCGACGCGATGCAAGCCGGCGCACAAGAGATCGTGATGCCCGCCGCAGTGGTGCGCAGCGCGCTTACCGAAGCGCTCGACGACCCCGCGCGCGGCGGCGTGCCCTGGGGCAGCGTGACGTTTTCTTCGTTGACCAGCTTGCGCGGATTGCCGTATCGCGTCGTCTGCCTGCTCGGCATGGACGACGGTGTTCTGCCGAGTCTCGCGCGCGCCGACGAATTCGATCTGATGGCCGCGTTTGGCAAAGCCGGCGACCGCCAGCGCCGCGACGACGAACGCAATCTGTTCCTCGATCTGCTGCTCGCCGCGCGCGATCGTCTCTTCATCGCTTATACGGGCCGCAGCATTCGCGACAACGCGCCGTTGCCGCCGGCCGCGCTGGTCGACGAATTGCTCGACCATCTCGCGCGGGTGTCCGCGGGAGAGGGCGCGAGCCCGGCCGAAGTGGAGCGCGCGCGGCATGCGTTCGTCGTCGATCATCCGTTGCAGGCATTCGCATCGGACTATTTCTCGTCGCAATCCGGGCTGTTCAGCTACGACGCGGATCGCGCGGAGCTGGCCACATTACTCGCCGCGCCCACGCATTCCGTTGCCGCGCCCTTCTTCGATCAGCCGTTGCCGCCGGAAGATCCGGCGCCGATCGCCTTCGACGAGTTCGTGCGTTTCTGGCGCCATCCCGCGCGGGCATTGTTGCGCGACCGTCTGGGCATCGTGTTGTCGGACGCACAGGGCGAGTTGCTCGACACCGAGCCGTTCGACCTGGATTACGCAGGACGCGACGCATTGGCGGATCGTCTTTTGCCAGTGCTGCTCGACGCCGATACGGACGACGACGTCATTTTCGACCGCGTGCGCCGCGTGGCGGCAGCGAGCCCGGAACTGCCGGGCGGCGCGACCGGCGCGGTGTGGCGCGCACGCGAGCTAGGCGCGTTGCGCCAGCTCGCCGACAGCGTGCGCCGCGAAGTGGCTTCGGGTGTCGAGCGTTTGCCGTTCGTGCTCGACATCGCGCCGCGCTGGCCCGAAAGCGCGGACATGGCCGGTGCGCTCTTTGGCCCCTATGACGCGCTGCTGCGGCAAGCCGCCGAAACGCCGCTGCAACTGCACGGCAGTCTGAATCTGCTCACCGAAACAGGACAAGTGATTTTCCGTTACGCCAAACCTACCGCACGCGACTATCTGTCGGCGTGGCTTGCGCATCTGGTGTATTGCGCCGTGCGACCGCAGGGTCCGCGCCGCACTGTATGGCATGGCAGCGGCGAAAGCTTCGAGCTCACGCCGGTCGCCGCGCCGCTCGACCAGCTCGCGGCGCTTGCCGCGTTGTTCAAGGCCGGGCGCAGGCTGCCGCTGCGCTTTTTCCCGAAGAGCGCGTGGACCAAAGTCAGCGAAAGCGATTCAGCGGCGCTCGGTGTCTGGATCAACGACCGCGTGCGCGGCGAGTCCGACGACCCCGCCTTGCGCATTGCCTTGCGCGGCACGCCGCTCACGCTCGACGAACCGTTCGGCAGTCTCGCCGCGATCGTGTTCAAGCCGCTCATCCAGCATCTGCGGAGCGCGTCATGAGCGGGGGCAAGCACAGTTACGCGCTGGTGGCCGAAGAGCTCGACGTCTTCGCCTGTTCGCTCGACGGCGTGAATCAGATCGAGGCCTCCGCGGGGACCGGTAAGACCTGGAATATTTGCGCCTTGTACGTGCGGCTGCTGCTCGAAAAAAATCTGAATGCGGATCAGATTCTCGTCGTCACGTTCACGAAGGCGGCGACCGCGGAACTGCATGAGCGCATTCGCGGCCGTCTCGCCGAGCTGGACCGTGCAATCGAAATGGATGACGACGGCGGCGATCCGTTCATCCGCCGTCTCTTTGAAACGACGCTCGCGCCGGAGCGGGGCATCGAGCGCGAGGCCGCCTTGAAGGTGGTGCGGCGCGCGCTGCGCACCTTCGACCAGGCGGCGATCCACACCATTCACGCGTTCTGTCAGCGCGCGTTGCAGGAGGCGCCGTTCGCCGCCGCCATGCCGTTCGCGTTTGAAATGGAAGCCGACGACGCGGCCTTGCGCTTCGAAATGGCCGCTGATTTCTGGCGTGAACAGGTGGAGCCAGTGGCGCATGCGCATCCAGCGTTCGCCGCGTGGCTGGTGGGCAAACGCGCCGGTCCCGCTTCACTCGACGAGCAACTCGCGCGGCGTCTGAAAAAACCGCTGGCGCAGTTGCGCTGGGGCAAGCTCGACGCAACCGGCAATGGCGCCGATCCGCAAGCCGGTTTCGACGCAGCCTGCGACCTCTGGCATGCGGAACGAGACAGGATCGTCACTTTGCTCGCCGAGGCGCAAGACCGTCTGAGCAAGACGTCGCACAAGCCCGACCATGTGAGCGCCGCCATCGCCGCATGGACCGAGTACTTCGCGCAGGGCGACTGCCATGCGCCGCCGCCGAAAGCCGCGTTGAAGCTCACGGTTTCAGCTTTGAAGAAGGCCACCAAGGTCAAGTTCGAACCGCCTGAGCATCCGTTCTTCGAGCACGCCGAAGCGCTGGCCGCGGCCGTGGTCGCGGCCGAAGCCGCGCAACGCGCGCGCTGGCTTTCGCTCGTGCAGAGCTGGCTCGACTACGCACCCGCGGAGCTGGTGGCGCGCAAGCGCACGCGCCGGGTCGTGTCGTTCGACGATCTGCTGTCCAACCTGTACCGCGCGCTTGCCGCACACCCCTGGCTTGCCGATGCTTTGCGCTCGCGTTATCCCGCAGCGCTGATCGACGAGTTTCAGGACACCGATCCGCTGCAGTTCGCGATCTTCAGCCGCATCTTCGCGCCGGCCGGTCCGCTGTTCCTGGTCGGCGATCCCAAGCAGGCGATCTACAGTTTTCGCGCGGCGGATCTGCATACCTATCTGAAGGCGCGCGAGGCGGCATCCGCGCGCTACACGCTGGCCGTCAATCAGCGCTCGACCGCGCCCATCGTTCAGGCGTGCAACCGGCTCTTCGAAGCCAACAGTCAGGCATTCGTGCTGGAGGGGCTCGACTATCAGCCGGTGCGTGCGGGCGAACGGCGCCGGCCACCGTTCGCGGATCCGGGCACGAGCGCGGGCGACTTCCGTATCTGGACCTTGCCGCAAGGCGACGCCGCCTTGACCAAGCGCGAGGCTCAGCGCGAAGCGAGCGAGGCGTGCGCCGCCGAGATCGTGCGCCTGCTGCGCGGCGCGCGCGAAGGCGCGGTGACGATCGGCGACGCGCCGCTCGCGCCGGGCAACATCGCGGTGCTGGTGCAAACGCATAAGCAAGGCAGTCTGATCAAACGCGTGCTGGCCGCATGGGGTGTCGGCAGCGTGGAACTGGCGCAGGCGTCGGTATTCGCGACGCTCGACGCCGAGCAGATCGAACGCGTACTGGCCGCAGTCGATACGCCGGGCGATCTGCGCCGTTTGCGCGCCGCGCTGGCAACCGACTGGCTGGGTCTCGACGCCGCGGCGCTGTGGCGCCTCGAGCAGGTCGCCGACGCGCCGTCGGCCGCCGACGATCCCGCGCACGCCGCCGATGCGATGGGTTGGGTCGAGCGTTTTTCACGCTACCGCACGCTGTGGCATGAGCGCGGCTTCGCGGTGATGTGGCGCACGCTGATGCGCGAGCTGCGCGTCGCGCAACGGCTGGTTGCCGGGCAGGACGGCGAGCGTCGATTGACGAACGTGAACCACCTGGCCGAACTCGTGCAGGCGCGTGCCGCGACGCAGCCGGGTATTGCGCCCACCTTGCGCTGGCTCGCCGCGCAGCGCACGCAGGGCGGCGGCGAAGACGCGCAGTTGCGGCTCGAATCGGATCGCAACCTCGTGCAGATCGTCACGGTCCACAAATCGAAAGGGCTCGAATATGCGGTGGTGTTCTGTCCGTTCCTGAACGACGGCGCGTTGCGTGAGCCGCCGTCGTCCGGTTTGCCGGATGCGCGCGAGTACCACGACGAAGCAGGCGCCGCGGTGCTGCACTACGGTTGCGACGACGAAGAGGCCGAGCATGCGTCGCGTTACGCGGTGCGCGAGCAGGCCGCGGAGAGGGCGCGGCTCGTCTACGTGGCGCTGACGCGCGCGGTGTACCGCTGCTATCTCGTCGCCGGCACGTACCTGTCGTCGCGCTCCACCAAGGAGTCGCGCCGCAGCGTGTTGAACTGGCTCGTGGGCGGCGACGGCCATAGCTTCGACGGCTGGCTCGCCGAGCCGCCCGACGAGGCGGCGTTGTCGGCGCGCTGGCAAGCGCTGGCGGGCGGCCCGATCACGCTGCAGACACTGCCGCGGCCCGAACGTCGCGTGCCGCTGGAAAGCCTTCAGGACCACGAGGCGCACATGCAGGCGCGGGCCAATCGCAGGCCGCTGCGCGATCAATGGCGCATGGCGAGTTTCAGTGGGCTGATTGCCGCGGGCAGTAAAGCCGAGGCAGCGCACACGCCGGTCGAAGAGGTGCGCCCGGATCATGACGAGATTGCCGATGCACTCGTCGTCACGCCGGTGCCCGCGCCGCACGCCGAGGCCCATGCGGAAGACGACATTCTCGCGTTCCCGCGCGGCGCGGCGGCCGGCGACTGTCTGCATCGTATGTTCGAACTCGCCGACTTCACCGACCCGCATACTTGGAGCGACGCCATTCGCGGTGCGCTGCGCGAGCGTCCGGCGCCGGCTGTGCCCGAACTCGCCGCACGCCTGCCCGCGATGATGCACAACCTGCTCAAGGACGTGGTCACCACCGAACTGCAGCCCGGCATGAGGCTGGCCAATCTGAATCCGCGCCGGCGTCTGAACGAACTCGAGTTTCTGTTCGCGGCACCGTCGCTCGATTTTCCCGCGTTGCGCGAGTTGCTGATCGAATACGGCTATCCCGACGTTGCACTGGAACCCGGCGTATTGCGCGGGTTCGTCAAAGGATTCATCGACATGATCGTCGAGCACGACGGACGTTTCTGGATCGTCGACTGGAAGTCGAACCATCTGGGCGCCACGGCCGCCGACTACGCCGCCGCGCCGCTCGAAGCGGCCATGGCGAGTCATGCCTATCACCTGCAGGCGCTGCTTTATACGGTCGCGCTGCATCGCTATCTGAAAACGCGGGTGCGTGATTATTCGTACCACACGCATATTGGCGGCTATCTGTATCTGTTCGTGCGAGGCGTGCGTCCGCACTGGCACGACGCCGATGGACCGGCGGGCGTGCATATGCGGCGGCCCGCATTCGAACTGGTCGCGCTGCTCGATGCGGCCATGATCGGAGGTGTCGCATGAGCACGTTCGAACAGAGCGCATCGGCGCCGCCGGAGTTCGACGATATCGGCGTGAGTTTGCCCGCGCCGGCCGATTTCAGCATCGCGCTCGCGGAAGGTTTCGCGCGTCGCATCGGCACGCTGGCGCGACGCGGCGGCGCATCGGCGGAAGCGGTCAAGTGGGCGGCGCGAGCCGCGTTCGCGGCGAGCCGCGCGACGGCTGAAGGCCACGTGTGTGTGCCGCTTGCATTGCTGGCCAGACGCTTCGCGGCAACGAGCGCCGACGCGCGTGCGGCGCTGTTCGCTAGCGGCATGGCGAGCGACGGTTCGCAAAGCGCGGCGGCGTTGCGGCCGTTGGTGGTCGATGGGCAAGGGCGGCTGTATCTGGCTCGCTACTACGACTACGAGCGGCGGCTTGCGCGCGCGTTGGTCGCGCATGCTGAAGTGGCTGCGGTGGCTGCGGGCGCTGATGCCACTGCTGGAGCTGAAGCGGGCGTCGGCGCCCAAACGCTGCGCGAGCGTCTGCTGCGCTACTTCGGGGCGCCGAAGGATAATGAGGTCGACTGGCAGCGTGTCGCGGCGGTCATGGCGTTGTCGGGGCAACTCACCATCGTCAGCGGCGGACCCGGCACCGGCAAGACCACTACCGTGGTCGGCGTGCTTGCCTGCCTGCTCGATGCGCGCGCGGACTTGCGAATCGCGCTGGCGGCGCCCACCGGCAAAGCGGCGCAGCGCATGCAGGAAGCCTTGCTCGCGCGCGCCGGCGATCTGCCGCCCGAACTCGCCGCGCGTTTGCCGCAGACGTCGTACACGTTGCACCGTTTGCTCGGGTCCGGGCCGGGAGGGCGCTTCCGGCATCATCGGGACAATCCGTTGCCTTACGACGTCGTGGTGATCGACGAGGCTTCCATGATCGACGTCGCCATGGCAGCGCACCTGCTCGATGCCATTGCACCGCAGACGCGTCTCGTGATGCTCGGCGACAAGGACCAACTCGCCGCAGTCGAAGCCGGCGCGGTGTTCGCCGAACTCAGCGCTCGTCCGGCTTTTACGCAAGAGGGTTTGCAGCGGATTGCCGCGGCGCTTGGCATCGACGAAACGCGGCTCAGGCAGGCGCTGCCGGGCGCATCGCGTAGTTTCAGTGAAGAGGCCGCCGGTTTGCCCGCGCAAGCCGATGTACCGGACGACTTCGAAGCGCGGCCTGACGATCTGTTTGCATACGCGGATTCGTCGGACACCTTCGATGAATCGCGCGCCGGTGAGCTGTTCGACAACGCCGCGTCACCGCCTGGGTCGGCAGCGCACACGCAAAGCCCGCTCGCCGATTGCGTCGTCTGGCTCGAGCGCAACTACCGGTTCGGTCTCGAATCGCCGATCGGCCGCCTGTCGCTCGCGATCCGTAACGGCTCGGCAAGCGCGGCGCTCGACGTGCTGCGCATCGATCCCGTGGAATCTTGCGCGGCGGCGCTTCACGAAGACATGCATGCGACGCTTGCCGAGCGCACCGTCGCGCGCCTTGCGGCGGGTTTCGCACCCTACGCCGATGCGCTTGCCGCGGCGCTCGCGGCGGATACGCCCGACCCGCTGCCGCTTTTCGACGCGTTGAACCGTTTCCGCATTCTGTGCGCGACCCGGTCCGGTCCGCGCGGCGTCGACCAGGTGAATGCGGCGATGGCGGCGCAAGTGCGGCGCGCGGCTGGCGTGACGCTGGCAGTGGGCGCGCATTGGTTCGCCGGGCGCCCCGTGATGGTGACGCGTAATGATTACGCACTCGGTCTTTTCAACGGCGACATCGGCATTGCGCTGCCGGGCGCGAACGGCACGTTGCGGGTGTATTTCCGTACCGGCGATGGCGGTCTGCGAGCGGTATCGCCGGCGGCGCTTCCACCGCACGACACCGCATTCGCGCTCACGGTTCACAAGTCGCAGGGCTCGGAGTTCGAGCATGCGGTGTTGATGCTGCCGTCGGTGTTTAGCCGGGTGTTGTCGCGCGAACTGGTGTACACGGCGATCACCCGCGCGCGCGAACGGGTGGAAGTGGTCGGCGCTCGCGCCGTGCTGGCGCAGGCAATTGCGACGCCAACGCAGCGCGATTCGGGGTTGGCCGCGCGGATAGTGCAGGCGTGGCGCGGCGCTGAATAGAATGATGCGCGGGCAGCGGCACTGCTTCGAGGTCCGCTGCCAACATTGAACGGCAGAACGGCAGAACGGCAGAACGGCAGAACGGCAGAACGGCAGAACGGCAGAACGGCAGAACGGCAGAACGGCAGCCCCACGCACTGCGCGTGGAACCTGCTCAACTAACCGCGCCACCCGATTGCACGCGCGCGTCGACCCGCCCGCGCATGGTCTTCCGATACCACAGCGTCCACAGCGTCAGCCCGCCATAGATCCCGTAGCCGATGAACGGCGAAACGACCAGAAAGCGCTCGATCGGCCAGGTGAGCGCCATCCACGCACGCAGCGCCGTTTCGCCGGTCAGGCCGACGCCCCACACCAGCGTCATCAGACGGATCGCGGCGACCAGCGCGGGCCGCTCCTGCCACAGCGCTTCGAAGCGCGCGGCGCCGCCCTCCATTTCGCGGGCAACGGTGGCGCGCGCGAGATAGAAGATCAGCGGACGGCGCATGGGCAGCGAGAGCAGAAACACCACGCCGACCGCGCCGGACACGAGCGACTCGCGCAACAGCAGCATGCGCGGACTGCCGCCGAGCGCCATTGCCGCGACCGAGAGCGCGATGCCGGCCACCACCATCACGCTCAACGCGTCGACGCGCCTAAACCGCACGAGTTCAACCAGGCTCCAGACGATCGGCGGCACGGCGGACGCGATTAACGCGCCGGTCTCGCCCAGATGCGGCAACGCGAGACGGTAGGCGAGCCATGGCAACAGAAAGTTGACGGCCAGTTCGAGCACAAAAGCCGGACGAAGCTTCATGTTAATTTACGCCGTAAGCGAAAAGCGCAGTATCGATGAAGCGGCGGTGCGGATGCAAATAGTTTTTCGCATCGGCCGCCGCGTCCGATAGCCGATAATCGGCGTTCGGGCGCACTGTGTACACTCATGTCTCCCAGCCCAATCTCGTGTCATGACATCCCGCTATCCGATCCCGTCGAACGAAATCGAACTGACTGCCGTGCGCGCGCAAGGAGCGGGCGGCCAGAACGTCAACAAAGTCTCGAGCGCCATCCACCTGCGCTTCGACGTGCGCGCTTCATCGTTGCCGGAAGTGTTGAAAATGCGCCTGCTTGCGCTGTCCGATCATCGGCTCACGCGTGACGGCGTCGTGATCATCAAGGCGCAGGAGCATCGGACTCAGGACATGAACCGCGCGGCGGCACTGGCGCGGCTCGATCAACTGATCGAAAGCGTCAGCGTGACGCGCAAGCAGCGCGTGCCGACCCGGCCGACGCGCGCGTCGAACCGGCGGCGCCTCGACAGCAAGGCCAAACGCAGCGAGGTCAAATCCGGCCGCGGGCGGGTGGACGATTAGCGCTTGCTGCCGCGTCCCGCGGGGCGCACGTCGGGGAGGGTGGCGCTCGGCACGAAGTCGACGCAAAGCACATGCGTGCCGTCACGCTCGAACGCAAGGGCGGCGGTGTAGCAGTCCTGAGCGTCGGCGAGCGAATAGTGCGGACCCATCATCGCAACGCGCCCCGGCGCGGCGAGCGCGTGCTTGAAGTAGGCGCGCCGCGACCAGTTGCTGCGCGTGTCGGTATAAAGCGGCGCGAGCCGCAGCGGAGGCGGCGGCACAGAGGCGGCCGTGACCGAGGGCAGGGTTTGTTCGCCTTGTCCGTCGGTAATGAACACGCGGCGGGCCTCCGGCAGATGCCACACCTTTTGCGCCGCCTGGCGCAGATCGCCGGTGGTTTTGTAGGTGTCGGCGGCGGCCAGCACTGCTTCGGCGAAACCCTCGAAACCCAGCCGCTGGTGGCCGGCATGCTCGCGCTCGTAGTCGGCGAACTTGCTCCACATCGATTCGATCAGTGCCGGCACGCCGGCGCAAGCCGCCTGCACGGAACTCTTCGGCTGACCGAGCCAGAAACCCTGGACGAAATCCACATCGGCTTCCATCAGGATCATCAATTCTTCGTCGGTTTCGACGCCTTCAGCCAGCACCAGCGTGCCTGATTGATGAAGCATCGCGATCAGGTGGCTGATCATCGAATCGTCGCCTTCGCGCCTGCCGGCGCGCGCGACCAACGAACGGTCGAGTTTGACGATGTCGGGGCGGAAGCGCCATACGCGGTCGAAGTTCGAGAAGCCGGTGCCGAAGTCGTCGATCGCGATCAGGAAGTCGCGCGGCTGCGAGGCGGCGAGCATGCTGGCGACGGCGGATTCGTCGTCGGCGGGCTGCTCGAGCACTTCGATCACGATGCGCTCCTGAGGCAATCCGAAGTGCGCCGACAGTTCGTCGATGAACGCGCGCTGCGGCCAGCCGGTTTCGAACACCTGTGGACGTGTATTCAGGAAGAGCCAGCCGGTGCTGATGCCTTGCTCCATGAAGTTCGCCACATGCAGGCAGCGCGCGATACGGTCGAGCTCACGAGCGTCGGCGGCCGAGCGGGTGCCCGAGAAGAGCACTTCTGGCGAGACCGGCAAACCGACCGGGTCGAAGGCGCGCAGCAGTCCTTCATAACCGACGATGCGCTGGTGCGTCACCGAGAGCACCGGCTGGAACACGCTGTGCAAAGTCAGCGCGCGCCACGTCGCGCTCCAGCCGGACTCGTGCCGGACCAGATGCGGGAGCAGGCCGCTCAGGGTCAATTCGCTGACGGATGGCATAAAGGCGGGCATGAGTGCGGACATGGCGGCATCGCGGTAAGCGGGTGACGGGGCGCGTCTGACGATTCGGCGCGCAACGGAGGCACGGCCCCCACGTGTGCAGGGCGGGTCGGATAAAGCCCGGGAACGCGGAGAGCAATGCCAGCCATGCTGGACTCCGGCGGATTAGTCAAAACCAGTCTAGCAGTTTGCAATTCGCGTGAATGTGCGGGTAATCACAGACGCGGGGTCGTACTCGCGCATATGTCGGGCGCCCCGCAAACCCTTTCCCCGCGGGCCATTCGGCACGATGCCGCTGGCCCGCCGCGCGAGTTTTGCGCCCACATGCCGCGCGCAAAACCGATTGCCTCCATCGCAATCTATTGCATGTATGAAATCGAGCCTAACAGGGCGCTGAGCGGACACCCGCCAAACTCCAGGCGAGGGCGGCTTAGACGTTTGAATGCGTGCGCGCGTTATCGGTCAGCAGAGCGCAGGCATGGACCGCGAAGCCGGTGCCTTGAATCCGCGTCCTGCAGGTTTGGTAGGCGCCCGGTATGCTGCTGCTTTTAATGAAACGGAGGTTAGGCATGTCGGAAATCGCGGTGGTCGCAATCTCGGTGGCGAAGCCGGGCCACGAAGAGCAGCTGCGTCAGGTGCTTGAAGGTCTGGTCGGGCCGACTCGCAAGGAGCAGGGAGCGCTTCAATACGACTTGCACCGCGACGTGCAGGAGCCGCGCCGGTTCGTGTTTGTCGAGCGTTGGGAAAGCCAGGAAGCACTGGCAGCGCATGCGAAATCCGAGCACATCGCGGCCTACAGGAAAGCGGTGGCGGATTGGGTGGAGCACGCTGAGATTCGCGTCGTGTCGAAGATTGCCTGAACGGGCGGACACGGTGCATAACGGCGAGCGGGTTGCCGGGCCGGTTCGGCCGGCAACCCGCTCGCCGTTTGACGACTACCTGATGATCAATGCGTGGCTTGCGGAACGTCGAGGATCAGGATGATGGTCCAGTCGGCATCGCCGTCGTGGTGATACTGCCGTTCCGCGACGATGAACGGCTGCTGCTTGCCATCCGGTCCAAGAAACAGCACGTCGCCTTCCATCGGCAGGCACTCGACGGGCGGCAGCGCCAGAAACGCCTCCTGACCGCCGCGCGGCATCAGTTTTTCGATTTTGCGAGATGCTGCTTCAGTCCATTCGATATCAAGCTGGATGTTGCTCATGCTGTCCTCCGCACCAGGGTGCGCACGGGTTAGGGATTCCGGCTGGGCGCCGGTCGGTGCGCGACTTTAGCACACCGTCAGGCGCGCGCCGCAGGGCTTAAGCGGCATGTCCGGGTTGGCCGGCGCGCCGGCCTGCTGCGATGCTCGCAAGTTTTCCGCCAGACCTTCGGAAGACCACTCGCCAAACCATTAGACAACAAAAAAGCCGAAACCGGCGATGCAGGCTTCGGCTTTTCACCGTCGCGGCGCGGCCGCGGGTGAGTCGGGTGAACGGTGCTCAGGAGCCGGCGTCGGCCTTCGGCGCCTTGTTGTGATGCGGGGCGCCTTTGTGGTGTTTCATCGGTGCGGCCGGTGCGCTTTCCATTGCTTGCTGGCGGTTTTGCAAATCTTGCGCGCGCTGCTCGACGTCGGCGGCCTTGGCCGGATCGGTGCTCATCATGACGCCGTTGTCCTGCGCATAAGCCGCGCCCGTTACGGCACTGAGGGAAACCAGGATCGCCAGGGACACTTTCTTCATTGCTACCTCCGCAGAGTGGTTGTGGACCCGAGTACTTGCCTGTCCAGACGGAAAGACAATGCATTCTAGTCAGCAATATCCGCTCCAGCGGACGGATTTGTAAGTGCGATGACAATTCGTTACATCTTGTTACGCCGAGCGCGGCTGCGATGCGACTCACTTCGCGAATAAGTCACGATCAGGTTTCGTCACTGATCCACAACCTTCGCATTTCTAAATAAATGGCTGTTCAATGCCATCTGGATTCTAGAACCACCCGATTGCGCGATAGACGTGAAATTGTGCGATGCCAATCAACTCATGCAACGCGATCTCCGCATTCACCAGATTGTCATACCGAGGCAGTACACCAAGACGTGCGCGCCGCGCGTTCGAGATCATCGGTTGTGGCGCAAGGCCGAAGCGGTGGAAGTCGAGCAGGGCGCGCGGCATCTGATAGGCGGAGGTAACGAGGATCAACGAATCGTAACGTGAGCCCTCCAGAATGGCGGATACGTTGCGCGCGTTCTCGTAGGTAGTGAGGCTGCTGTTTTCCAGCACGATATCCGCGCGCGGCACCTGCTCACGCAACAGATATGGCAAATAGGTATCGGCTTCCGTCGCGGGGTGCCGCTGCGGATTGCCGCCGCTCACGATCACACGGCATATGGCCGCCGCGCGTTTGCAGGCGGCATAGTTTTCGGCACTCGCCGAGATGCGCGCGATCACGTCGCGCGGAGGCACGAGCGTGTGGTCGTCGTAGGTCGTGCCGCCGCCGAGCATGATGATCGCGGTGCGCGGCGCGAACCGGGCGGGCGTATCGGTCTGCCAGCGCGGTTGCGCCAGATACAGCAAAGGCGCGGTGAGCCAGCCGGCGGCGAGCAGCCAGAACAGGGCAACCGTGCAGACGGCGAGCGGGCGCCTGGCGCGCTTCCATAGCACGATTGCTGCAAAAAAAAGCGCTAATAAAGTGAATAGAATCAATTTAAATGGGGTAACGTATGTCTTTCGGGACAAATCTATGGGCTTGCTATCGCGCCGCAGCGGTTGCATCGTCGGCTCGTAGGCAGAACGCTAACATGCCGTTCAGACGGGGGTTCCGAAAACGAGACCAGGCAGCACCTGGCGGAATTCGACTGCGACAATCGCAGCCAGCTTCCAGCCAAGGGCGGGTGCCAAGCGCGTCACTGGTGGCGCGGTGACGTGTTGGGCATGGATGTGTCATAGCTGCACTTTAAGAAAGAAGTGAGATGACCACGTATTCCAACGAAGCGGTACTTGAAGCGCTGCGGCGGGCGCAATATCGCCAGGTCCCATGGGCCAGAAGACCGGGCGTCTTCCAATATCTTCGCGCACTGGGCTTGATGGACACCGTTCGGCAGCGCACTGTCGCACCGGCTCCGGGTTTTCACGCACCGGTCGACATTGCCGTGCTGACTGAGCGCGGTAGAGCGGAATTCGCGCGGCTTGCACATGACGAGCGCCTGCTCAGTTGGACCGCACAGCGAATGAACGACTACGTCGTCGCCGCAGCCGACACGCGGCCTACTGCCGCGCTCGAAGTCCGGCCATAAGTCCGGCGGGCTGCCAGGCGTACCTTCCCAGCCGCTTGACGCGGCTGGCGGTGATCCCATTGCTGTGTCCGTCTGACTTCTAGCGGGTAATCGCACAGCACACTCGGTCGTGTCGGGCGTCTTGCTCGCCCGTACGCGCATACATTTCGCATCCGCCCGAGACGCGCAAAAAAAAGCCCGTATCGCGAGGATACGGGCGTACCGGAATTACTACTGCCACGCTGTGCTAATGGCGTTAAATCAGACTGCCATTCGGCGGGGTGGTTCCCCCAATTAATTAAAAGCACAGCTTGGCGCGCGAGCACATAACGAACCGTTTCCGTGCTCACGCTGGCTGACCGCTGACCAAGCGCTGACTAACGCCGGCGCGTCGGATCCTGCCGCGGCGCCTCCGGACGCGTGCGCACGTTACTGGCGATGTCGCCACGCAAATCTCCGCGCGGCGCCGGCGGCGTGAAGTCGCGGCCACGCGTATCGCTTTGTTGCCAGGCTTCGAGGGTAGCCGGACGATCCGGCCGCCAGTTCCATGCCTGTTGGCGCTGCTGAGCAAGCGCCGGTGCGGCCATTGATGAAACGACAATGCCGCACAGAAGCAGTGACATTGGTTTCATGCTGAGCTCCCGTCAAGCCGATCGACTCAAGGCCTGTTTGCATACGTATAAGGTATGCGCAGTCGCGAAAGCACGCTGTAAGTAATAGTAAATGGATGTTTCACCCGCAACTATCGCGCTGCTTCAGACATCTGAAGCAGCGCGCACTCAGCTGGGTGTAAGCAGGAGGGGACGACTGCATTGGGCGCGCCGAGGAGCGGTGCCCATGACAGATGCGGCGAGCGCAGACAAGCGGCGCGCGTCGACCTGAATCGGATAAACGCCGGGCGCCCGCAAGCGCCCGGCGGTCAAACAGTTCGCGTCAGGCCATCTTGACCGGAGCGCGCCACGATTCCGGATTGGTCCAGAATGCGCCGCGCAGGCGGTCACGGCTCGGCGGTGCCGGCGGTTTGGCTGCGGTTGCGCCGATACGGCCGCGCAGCGAAATTTCACGACCGCTCGTGCCGAGTCGCTTAACTATTTCGGCGAGCGTACCATCGGCTTGCCACTCGTCGAAGCGACGGCGGCAAGTCGGCGGCGACGGATAGCGGCCCGGCAGTTTGGACCAGCCTTCGCCCGTCGACAGCACCCACAGCACGGCGTTGACAACCGCGCGCGCTTCCACGCGTGGTCGACCGCGCCGTTCGCTCCGTGCTGGCTCCGCACAGAACAACGCCTCGACCAGCGCCCACTCGTTGTCTCTCAAATCGTCGAACAGCATCATGTTTCACCTCAGCGAAGCTAACTCCGGTGCGCTGCCCCGCGCCGCGCACTCTCCATGCACTCGATAGGCGAGTGCCAAGGAGGGTCGGGCTTGCCACGGTCTGCTATGCAGTCAGAATCATGGCGCCGACCCTTGTGTGCATGTAAATGCAGGAAGTGTGCCAAGTTGAGTCCAACCGCCTGAAAGCCCCATGACAGCGGGCCAGCGCGGGCGCTAGCTAGGGGCGTATAAGAATCCAAAAAACCCATCTCGCAAATCGGGACAATCACCAATCTTGTGCAATCAGGCCCGGCCAGCGTGCGTTTGCGCCTTATTGCTGCATTGCAGCGCAATGACTAAAACCGATTGTGGTGCTGACTTTCGACTTACAATACGCATTAAATGATGCAATTGATGAGGTCGGTAAATGAATGTCACGCTGCGGCAGCTAAGGGTTTTCATTGAGGTCGCCCGTCTGCAAAGCTTCAGCCGGGCGGGCGATGAAATCGGCCTGACGCAGTCAGCGGTCAGCCGCTGCGTGCGCGAACTGGAGGGCGAGATCGGTCTCAAGCTGATCGATCGCACGACCCGCGAGGTGCAACTCACGGATGTGGGCGGCAACCTGGTGTCGAGCGTGTCGCGTCTGCTCTCGGATCTGGACGACGCGCTGCGCGAGATCCGCGAAATTGGTGAACAGCGCCGCGGGCGCGTCGTGGTGGCCGCCAGCCCGACGGTGGCGTGCCGCCTCATGCCGCGCGTGGTGGCCGCCTGCGGCCAACAGTTTCCCTACGTCGCACTGGGCCTGCGTGACGACGTGCAGAGCGACGTGGTCCGCAAGGTCAAGTCGGGCGAGGTCGACTTCGGCGTGATCATCGGCCCGTTCGCCGCAGACGATCTGCTTAGCGAATCGCTCATGACGGATTCGTTCTGCGTCGTTACGCGCGACGATCATCCGCTTGCCGCCCGGCAGCGGGTCGCGTGGACGGACCTGGAAGGCCAGCAACTGGTGATGCTCGACTACGCATCGGGCAGCCGGCCGATCATCGACGCCGTAATGCAGGAATATGGCGTGAGCGCCACGGTGGTGCAGGAGCTGGGGCATTCCGCGACCGTTTTTGGGCTGGTGGAGGCGGGCGTCGGCGTGAGCGTGCTGCCGTGGCTGGCATTGCCGCTGCCGGAGGGCGCCTCGCTGGTGGCCCGGCCGCTGGTGCCGCGCGCCGAGCGCACGGTCGAACTGGTGCGGCGGCGCGACCGCTCGCTCTCGCCGGCTGCGGAGGCGGTGTGGGGGCTGATCCGTCAGTTGCCGGGGCGGGCGGAGGATTTGAGCTAGTAACGATAATGCTGCCTGCCTCGCCGCCCCCAGAAGGAGCGCCAAGCTAAACTGTCGCCTCCGCTGCATTTCAATTCATGCCATCCACCCGTCTGGAAGTCTCGATGAGCGAAACGGATTCGTTTTTCCCTGCTATCCCCAATGCGCGCGACGCCGTGCGCGACCTGCGTCCTTCGCAGATTCGCGAAGTCGCCAACGCCGGTTTCGGCGTCGACGACGTGCTGCCATTCTGGTTCGGCGAGTCCGACCGCGTGACGCCGGCGTTTATCCGCGACGCGGCCAGCGCGTCGCTCGCCGCGGGCGCGACGTTCTACACGCACAATCTCGGCATCGCACCGCTGCGCGCCGCGCTGGCGGGCTACGTCAGCAAGCTGCACGGCGCGACATCGCCGGAGCACATCGCGGTGACCAGCGCGGGCGTGAATGCGTTGATGCTCGCGGCGCAGCTCGTGGTGGGCGCGGGCGACCGCGTCGTCGCGGTTACGCCGCTCTGGCCGAATCTGGTCGAGATTCCGAAGATTCTCGGCGCGCACGTCGAAACCGTCGCGCTGGGCTACGGGGAACGCGGCTGGCAGCTCGACCTCGAGCAACTGCTCGCGGCGCTGACGCCCGACACGAAGATGTTGCTGATCAATTCGCCCAACAATCCGACCGGCTGGGTGATGAGTCGCGACGAGCAGCGCGCGGTGCTGGCGCACTGCCGGCGCCACGGTATCTGGATCGTGGCGGACGAAGTCTATGAGCGTCTCTACTATGAGGACGCCAACGCCAACGCCAACGCCAACGCCAACGCCGCGCCCTCGCTCACCGCGCCGTCGTTCCTCGACCTGGCTACCCGCGACGAGCGCGTAATTTGCGTCAATTCCTTTTCCAAGGCATGGCTGATGACGGGCTGGCGGCTCGGCTGGATCGTCGCGCCCGCCTCGTTGATGGACGATCTGGGCAAGCTCGTCGAGTACAACACCTCGTGCGCGCCGGCCTTCGTTCAGCAAGCCGGCATCGCGGCCATCGAGCAGGGCGAAGCCTTCACGCAGGAACTGGTGCTGGACCTGAAAGCGTCGCGCGATCATCTGGTGCGCGCGCTTTCTACAGTGCCGGGGGTGGACGTCAAGGCGCCGCCCGGCGCGATGTACCTGTTTTTCTCGATGCCGGGTGCCTCGCGCAGTCTGGAGCTATGCAAGGCAATGGTGCGTGAGGTAGGGCTCGGCGTGGCGCCGGGCAGCGCGTTCGGCCCGCAGGGCGAGGGCTTCGTCCGCTGGTGCTATGCCTGCGACACGGCGCGACTGGACGCGGGCGTCGAGCGCCTGAAGCGGTTCCTCGCGCGCCACACGACTGACCGCTGAGCGCCTGCCGCAAGGTGGCCGCGCAAAACACTATTGAGCAAACCGGGAGAAGAACAACCGAAGAAAGCGGGTTTCCGTCCAATTAAGCCCGCTTTTTCACTAAAGCACGCCCGCCAAGGCGAGGCCGGAAAATGCGCGGGGGATTTCATCTTTACGCACTGATTGTTTTTGCGTAATATGGCGCTCAGTCACGCGATTCCTTTCAGGAATATCGCTGCTCCGTCCGGCTGGGTTTGGTTCGATTGTCTGTTTCGCCTCCCCCCGGTGCGTGCTCCCATCAATATGACCGATCAGAATCGGGCGAGCGCGTCTTCAGTTCCACATCGTCTGTTTGATCCGGTTCTTTGACCACAGGGTCTGACCTAGCTGCATGAATACCCAAGAGGCGAAGATCGTCCTCGAGACTGCCTTGATCTGCGCGCAGGAGCCGTTAAAGCTCGGCGAGTTGCGCAAGCTCTTTGCCGACGGCGTGTCGGCAGACACCGTTCGGAATTTGCTCGAAGACCTCAAGCAGGATTGGTCTGGGCGCGGTGTGGAGTTGGTCGGGCTGGCGTCGGGCTGGCGGTTTCAAAGCAAGCCCGCAATGCGTTCGTATCTGGATCGCTTGCATCCTGAGAAACCGCCGAAATATTCGCGCGCGGTGCTCGAAACGCTCGCGATCATTGCCTACCGGCAACCGGTCACGCGTGGCGATATCGAAGAAATTCGCGGCGTCACGGTGAATACGCAAGTCGTCAAGCAGCTCGAAGACCGCAACTGGATCGAAGTGATCGGTCATCGTGACGTGCCGGGCCGTCCCGCGCTGTACGCGACGACGCGGCAGTTTCTCGACGACCTCGGGCTGAAAGCGCTCGACGAATTGCCGCCGCTCGCGGACCCGTCGGCGCAGTTGAACGCGGATCTGCTCGGCCAGCATGCGATCGAGTTCGCGGACGCGGACGCGGACGCCGCGCAAGCGTTGGCGTCGGGCGAAGAGGGCACGCTCGAAGAGCCGGTGGATTCCGGCGTGGTAGATGAAAGCGCCGCTGCGGGCGAGCTTGTCGATTCGACCGCTAGTGGTGAACCTCCGGCTATTGATGAGGCCGTGGGCGGAGCGCCGCAGTTCGATGCCGTAGAGGCGGACGCGGACGCCGGTAGCCATGCCGGTGCCAGCCGGCTCGAAACATCAGCCGAGGCGCCCGGAGCGGAAATCGCTGGCGAATTCGCTGAATTGCATCAAAAGCAGCACGCTGAGCCGATGGAAGCAGCGCAGGCGGCCGGAGCGACTGACAGCGCAGTGGCAATCGCACCCGCATCTGGCTTGCATCCGGACGCAATGGGTGAGCCAGCCGCGCAGGATCATGCTGAAACGGCGCACGCGGAAAACGTTGCACCGCAGACCGGCACCGCCGGGTCCGCACAGAATCACGATCCGGTCTCCCAGACCGATCCGGCAATACCCGCGCACGACTCGGGCGTACTCCGCAATACGGAGCACGCCGCCGAGCCGAACCCGACCAAGGCGGCGCACGGCGATCCTCTGGATCGTCGCGATGCGGCGCAGGACGCGGGCGTTCTGACCGACGACGAACCTGAGTCGCGCAGCGCCTGACGTAACCGAACTTTTTTTGCCACGCCCGCAACGGGCGTGCGCGACCTGACATTTTGAGGTTGTTTTGACACATACCCACGACACCGATTCGTCCGAATCCGAGCGCGCCGTGCCGTCGGCTCGCGCTGACGAAACGCGCACCACGCAAGCGTCGGCAGGCGAGGGCGAGCGCCCGGCGCAGACCACGGAAGCAGACGGTGAAGACCGTCCGCGCCGCGGCCTGCGTCGCGGTCCGCGCAGCCTGATCGCCCGGCGCCGCGCCGGCGCGAAGACGAAGGGCGCCGAAGGCGGCCCCGCGCAAGAGGCGCCGGTTGTCAGTGAGGCGCCGCCGGACGGCGAGGTCGTCGCGCAAGTGCGTATGCCGCGCAAAGATGCCGGCGCGAAGGGTCAGGGGCCGCGCCGCAATGCGGGCGGCGCGCGCCGCGAGGGCGCACCGCGTGAAGGAGCGCCTCGTGAAGGTCAGCGCGAGCGTCAGCCGCGCGAAGGCGGCCAGCGTCAGAACCGCCGCGGTGGTGAAGCGCCGGCGGCTGCCGCGGAAGCCGGTCAGGACGATCTGTTCTCGTACGTTACGTCTCCCGCGTTCGACGCGGATAACAGCGCCACCGGCGGCGTGCGCGCGCCGATGCTGCGTCGTGGCAAGCCCGCCGCGCCCAAGCGCGTGCTGGCAGCGGATGACGACGCACCAAAGTTGCACAAGGTGCTGGCCGAGGCCGGCATGGGTTCGCGTCGCGACATGGAAGAGCTGATCGTTGCCGGCCGCGTGTCGGTGAACGGCGAACCGGCTCACATCGGCCAGCGCATCATGCCGACCGACCAGGTTCGCATCAACGGCAAGCCGGTCAAGCGCAAGCTCGCCAACAAGCCGCCGCGCGTGCTGCTGTATCACAAACCGACCGGCGAAATCGTCAGCCATGCCGATCCGGAAGGCCGTCCTTCGGTGTTCGACAAACTGCCGCCGATGAAAACCGCCAAGTGGCTCGCGGTCGGCCGTCTCGACTTCAACACGGAAGGTCTGCTGATGCTGACCACGTCGGGTGATCTGGCGAACCGTTTCATGCACCCGCGTTACAGCGTCGAGCGTGAATATGCGGTGCGGGTGGTCGGCGAACTGGCGGAAGGCATGCGCCAGAAGCTGCTGCACGGCGTCGAACTGGACGACGGCCCGGCAAACTTCCTGCGGATTCGTGATGGCGGCGGGGAAGGCACGAACCACTGGTATCACGTCGCGCTCGCCGAAGGGCGTAACCGCGAAGTGCGTCGTATGTTCGAAGCGGCCGGCCTGATGGTCAGCCGTTTGATCCGCACCCGTCACGGCCCGATTTCGCTGCCGAAGGGCCTCAAGCGCGGCCGCTGGGAAGAGCTCGAAGACAACCAGGTGCGTGCGCTGATGGCGTCGGTGGGCCTGAAGGCGCCGACCGAAGACAAGGGCAGCCGCCGCGAAGCGCCGGAGCGTAAGCAGCCGGATCCGATGCAGACGTCGATGGGCTTCATCAACCGTGAGCCCGTGTTGATGTCGCATAGCCGTTTCGAACAGCAGCAACCGCGCGGCCAAGGCCGCCGTGGTGCGCCGGGCGGTGGATTCGGTGGCGGTGCGAGCGGCGGCGGCTTTGGCGGTGGTGGTTACGGCAATCGCGGTGCCGGCCGCGGCGCGAGTGGCCTCGGCGGTCCGATGGGCGGCGGTGCGGGCGGCCCGCGCGGCGGGCGTGAGGTCGACGGTAATCGTGCGCCGTCGGGCAATGGCAATCGCGCGGCCGGCGGCAAGCGTCCCGGCGGTGCGGGTGCCAATCCCGGCAATGGCGGCGGTAGCCGCGGGCCGGGCGGCAATCGCGGTGGCAACGCCAACCGCGCGGGTGGCGGCAATGCCAACCCGGGCGGCGCCAATCGCGGCGGTGGCGCGCCGCGCGGCCGTTCGCGCGGCCGTTAAAGTAAGCGAGTCATGCATGGCGGCCGGCCGCTGAAACGTTTTTCAACGATTTTCGTCAGCTGCCGCCGTGGTCGATCGACGCGCTCTCCAGGTTTCGTGTTGTTTCGCGATTTTCTTGCGGCACATAAAACCGCAGCGCGGACGGAAGTGGGGGCAGATTTCACTTGCCCGGCCTGTCCGGCGTGGATCCGCGGCGGCGCGAGCCGCCTTGCAAAAGGCCTGAACGGCCGCCATATCGTCGAAAGATTCCCATGAAATCAAGCTGAAATGCGCGTTGGGCGGCGCTTTGCGGTTTGCGTTTGTCCTGAAAAATGGCTACAATCGCGAAGTCGCTGGGCGTGCGGCTTTTTATGTGCGGCTCAGGTGCGACCACCGGTAATAAGATGATGGGCGTTTAGCCCATTTTTTTTTGCCGCTCAGTTCTCAGTGGTTCGGCATCTCGGGTAGCACGAACGTGCGCCGGCTTGGCGCGCGGCCCGCATTGGTTGTTTGCAGAACAGGCGGCAGGCTCGCTGCGCGAACATCTAAGAGGGCATTGTGCAACTGACGGAACTGATTGAAACCACGGTCGTGGGACTCGGCTACGAGCTCGTCGACTTCGAGCGCACCGGGCGCGGCATGATGTGTATCTATATCGACCAGCCGGCCGGCATCGCGATCGAAGACTGCGAGAAAGTCACGCGTCAGCTCCAGCACGTTCTGACGGTCGAAAATATCGATTACGAGCGGCTTGAAGTGTCGTCGCCGGGTCTCGACCGCCCGCTGAAGAAACTGGCGGATTTCGAACGCTTCGCAGGCAGCGAAGTGGTAATCACATTGAAAAAGCCATTGGACGGACGGAAATCGTACCGGGGCATCCTGCATGCTCCGCAAGGCGAGACGATCGGTCTGGAATTTGAAGGGAAGGAAGGCGCCGCGATGCTCGATTTCACGCTCGCGGACATGGACAAAGCACGCCTCGTTCCGAAAGTTGACTTTAGGAGCCGCAAACAATGAGTCGCGAAGTGTTGATGCTGGTGGATGCGCTGGCACGCGAGAAGAATGTCGACAAAGACGTGGTATTTGCCGCGCTCGAAGCGGCTCTCGCTTCGGCCTCCAAGAAACTCTTCGAAGAAGATGCGGATATCCGCGTCCATATCGACCGTGAAAGCGGCGAGCACGAAACGTTTCGCCGCTGGAAAGTGGTGCCGGACGAAGCCGGTTTGCAGGAACCGGATCAGGAAATTCTGCTGTTCGAAGCACGCGAACAGAAGCCCGAGATTCAACTCGACGAGTTCATCGAAGAACCGGTGCCGTCGATCGAATTCGGCCGGATCGGCGCGCAGGCTGCCAAGCAGGTGATCCTGCAGAAGGTGCGCGACGCCGAACGCGAACAGATCCTGAACGACTTCCTCGAGCGCGGCGAGCACATCATGACCGGCTCGGTGAAGCGCCTCGATAAGGGCAACTTCATCGTCGAAACCGGCCGTGTCGAAGCGTTGCTGCGCCGCGATCAGCTGATTCCGAAGGAAAACCTGCGCGTGGGCGACCGCGTGCGCGCCTATATCGCGAAGGTCGATCGCACCGCTCGCGGTCCGCAGATCGAACTGTCGCGTACGGCGCCCGAATTCCTGATGAAGCTGTTCGAGATGGAAGTGCCGGAAATCGAGCAAGGTCTGCTGGAAATCAAGGCGGCCGCGCGGGATCCGGGCGTGCGCGCCAAGATCGGCGTGGTCGCGTACGACAAGCGCATCGATCCGATCGGCACTTGCGTCGGCATCCGCGGCTCGCGCGTGCAGGCGGTGCGTAACGAGCTCGGTGGCGAAAACGTCGACATCGTGCTATGGTCGGAGGATCCCGCTCAGTTTGTGATCGGCGCCCTCGCGCCGGCAGCCGTCCAATCGATCGTCGTCGATGAAGAAAAGCATTCGATGGACGTCGTCGTAGACGAAAACGAACTGGCGGTCGCGATCGGCCGCAGCGGCCAGAACGTGCGTCTTGCCAGCGAACTCACCGGCTGGCAGATCAACATCATGACGCCGGACGAATCTGCGCAAAAGCAGAATCAGGAGCGCGGCGTACTGCGTGACCTGTTCATGGCGCGTCTCGATGTCGACGAAGAAGTGGCCGACATCCTGATCGACGAAGGCTTTACGAGCCTCGAAGAGATCGCTTATGTGCCGCTCAACGAAATGCTCGAAATCGAAGCATTCGACGAAGACACTGTTCACGAACTGCGTAATCGCTCACGCGACGCGCTGTTGACGCTGGCGATCGCGAATGAAGAAAAGGTCGAAAATGTAGCGCTCGACCTGAAGAGCCTGGACGGCATGGACGCCGACCTGCTCGCCAAGCTGGCCGAACATCAGATCCAGACGCGCGACGAACTCGCCGAGCTGGCTGTGGATGAACTGGTCGAGATGACCGGAATGGAAGAGGATGCCGCTAAGGCGTTGATCATGAAAGCACGTGAACACTGGTTCCAGTGAGAAATGACCATGGCGCACTAAATTGAAGCGGCCGTCAGGCCGCATGACCCGATGCTAACCGCAAGGAATCGGTCCTTGCATTAAGAGGAATGAATGGCGAGTAACAACGTAGCCCAATTTGCCGCGGAACTGAAAATGCCTGCAGGCGTGCTGCTTGAGCAGCTGCAGGCAGCAGGCGTCACAAAAGCGAGCGAAGACGACAGCTTGTCCGAAACGGACAAGGCGCGTCTGCTCGACCACTTGCGCAAGTCTCACGGCTCGACTGATGCTGACAAGCGCAAGATCACGCTGACGAAACGGCATACGTCGGAAATCAAGCAATCCGATGCGACGGGCAAAGCTCGCACCATTCAGGTCGAGGTGCGTAAGAAGCGCACTTTCGTCCGCCGCGACGAAACCTCCGCCGAAAACGGAGATGCATCGAATCATGTGGCCGAGGCCGACGTCGACGATCTCGAACTCCAGCGTCGTGAAGAGGAAGCTCGTCACGAAGCCGAACTGCTCGAAAAGCAGGCTCAGGAGCTGAAGGCGCGCCAGGAACAACTCGAACGCGAAGAAGCGGAACGTCAGGCGCGTGAAGCGGCTGCCGAAGCCGAGCGTCGCCGTGCGGAAGAAGAAGCAGCGAAGAAGCGCGCAGCGGCTGCGGCCGAGGCGGCAGCTCGCGAGCAGCAGGCACAGGCTGCGAAGCCGGCGCAAGCCGCGCAGCCGGCGGCCGCGAAGGCCGAGCCGGTGGTGGCTAAGGCCGCGGAACCGGCAGTTGCCAAAGATAACGAGCAGGACGACGAGCGCGCAGCTGCAGAGCGTGCCGCGCAACGCGAAGCCGCGAAGAAGGCGGAAGACGCAGCGCGTCAGGCTGCTGAGAAAGCGCGTGCCGAGCAGGAAGAAATCGCCAAGCGTCGTGCCGCGGCTGAAGCCGAAGCACGCGCGATCCGCGAAATGATGAACACGCCGCGCAAGGCGCAGGTCAAGGCGCCGGAACCGGCACCGAAGCCCGCCGAGCCGGCCAAGGCCGCGGAAGCCAAGGGCACGCTGCACAAGCCGGCGCGTCCGGCGGGTGAAGCGGCGGCACGTCCGGCAGCCAAGAAACCGGCTGCGGCGGCTCCGGCTGCCACGACCACGCCTTCCGCCGGCGACAAGAAGAAGCCGGGCGGCGGCAAGGGCGGCTGGCAGGACGACGCAGCGAAGCGCCGCGGTATCAAGACGCGTGGCGATTCGAGCGGCGGTGTCGATCGTGGCTGGCGCGGTGGCCCGAAGGGTCGCGGCAAGCATCAGGATCAAAGCACCACGTTCCAGGCGCCGACCGAACCGATCGTGCGTGAAGTGCACGTGCCGGAAACCATCACGGTCGCCGATCTGGCGCACAAGATGGCGGTCAAGGCTTCGGAAGTCATCAAGTCGATGATGAAGCTCGGCCAGATGGTCACGATCAACCAGATGCTGGACCAGGAAACGGCGATGATCATCGTCGAAGAACTGGGCCACCACGCGGTTGCGGCCAAGCTGGACGATCCGGAAGCCATGCTGGTCGAAGGCGAAGTGTCCGATGCGGAAGCACTGCCGCGTCCGCCGGTCGTCACGGTCATGGGTCACGTCGACCACGGCAAGACGTCGCTGCTCGACTACATTCGCCGCGCCAAGGTCGCAGCGGGTGAAGCGGGCGGCATTACGCAGCACATCGGCGCTTACCACGTCGAAACGCCGCGTGGCGTCATCACCTTCCTCGACACGCCGGGCCACGAAGCCTTTACGGCTATGCGTGCTCGCGGTGCGAAGGCAACCGACATCGTGATTCTTGTGGTGGCTGCCGACGACGGCGTGATGCCGCAGACGAAGGAAGCCATTGCCCACGCGAAGGCAGGCGGCGTGCCGCTCGTCGTCGCGATCAACAAGATCGACAAGCCGGATGCGAATCCGGAGCGCGTCAAGCAGGAACTCGTCGCTGAAGGTGTCGTGCCGGAAGAATACGGTGGCGATTCGCCGTTCGTGTCGGTGTCGGCCAAGACCGGCGCGGGCATCGACGATCTGCTCGAAAACGTGCTGCTGCAAGCCGAAGTGCTGGAACTGAAGGCACCGGTCGAAGCGCCGGCCAAGGGTCTCGTCATCGAAGCGAAGCTCGACAAGGGTAAGGGTCCGGTTGCAACGATCCTGGTCCAGTCGGGTACGCTGAACCGCGGCGACGTGGTGCTGGCAGGTAGCGCTTACGGTCGCGTGCGAGCCATGCTTGACGAGACCGGCAAGCCGACCAAGTCGGCCGGTCCGTCGATCCCGGTTGAAATTCAGGGTCTGTCGGAAGTCCCGCAAGCTGGCGAAGAAGTCATCGTCATGCCGGACGACCGCAAGGCGCGTGAAGTCGCGCTGTTCCGTCAAGGCAAGTTCCGCGACGTCAAGCTGGCCAAGCAACAGGCCGCGAAGCTCGAGAACATGCTGGAACAGATGGGCGAAGGCGAAGTGGCGTACATGCCGCTCATCGTCAAGGCCGACGTGCAAGGTTCGCAGGAAGCGCTGGTGCAGTCGCTGCTCAAGCTGTCCACCGACGAAGTCCGCGTGCAGATCGTGCACGGCGCCGTGGGTGGCATCAGCGAGTCCGACGTCAACCTTGCAACGGCTTCGAAAGCAGTCATCATCGGCTTTAACACCCGTGCGGATGCGCAGGCTCGCAAGCTGGCGGAAGCCAACGGCGTCGATATTCGCTACTACAACATCATCTATGACGCAGTGGATGACGTGAAGGCCGCGATGTCGGGCATGCTGGCACCGGAGAAGCGCGAAGTCGTGACGGGTACGGTCGAAGTGCGTCAGGTCTTCAAGGTACCGAAGATCGGCGCGGTGGCCGGTTGTATGGTCACGGACGGTTTCGTCAAGCGCTCGTCGTCGGTGCGCGTGCTGCGCAACAACGTCGTCATCTTCACGGGCGAACTCGATTCGCTCAAGCGCTTCAAGGACGACGTGAAGGAAGTCCGTCAGGGCTTCGAGTGCGGTATGTCGATCAAGAACTTCAACGATATCGTCGAAGGCGATCAGTTCGAAGTCTTCGAGATCACCGAAGTCGCGCGTTCGCTGTAATTTACGCGGCACGGCTCAAAGGGGCGGAGCGGGCTTTAACGCCCGCTCCGCCCGTTGTTTTTGGCGCCGCACGTTGTTCCGCGTGATTGCCGCGCTTCGGCGCCACGCTTTGCTGTCGTGATTTGCTGCTGCGCGTTGGTTGCTGTGCGTTGGTTGCCGCGCGTTGGTTGCCGCGCGTTTGTTCCCGCGCGTTTATTCCCGGTTTACCGCGCTCTTTCACGCTCTGACGCCGGTCGCCGCGTAACAGCCCGCTGTCGGGCTTCCGGTTCTCCCGGCCGCCTGAATGTCGCCCGGAAGGAAAGCCCGCACCGCGCTAGCGCGAACCATTTTTTGCATCCGTTAAAGCGGATCACATCACACCATGCCTAAAAAACGTTCTTCCCCCAATCGCAACGTGCAGATCGCCGATCAGATCCAGCGCGATTTGTCCGAGCTGCTGCGCGAGGTCAAGGACCCGCGCATCGGCATCGTCACGATTCAAAGTGTCGAGCTGACGCCGGACTACGCGCACGCCAAGGTCTACTTCACGACGCTCACGGGCGATCCGCAACAGACGCTCGAAGCGCTCACGCATGCGGCCGGGCATCTGCACAATCAGCTGTTCAAGCGCCTGCATATCCACACCGTGCCGACGCTGCATTTCCATTACGACAAGACGATCGAGCGAGCCGTCGAAATGTCGCGTCTGATCGACGAGGCGAACGCGAATCGCGCGAAAGAAGACTGAGCGCGCTGTAGCCGAGGCTCTCGCCGCGATGCTTGAGTGGCCCTGCGCTCAGCGCTGTTTTCCGTATTTATCGAAGATTTCGTCCCTCCGACATGACCGCATCTCAACGCCCCCGCGTGCCGCGCCGCGCGCTCGACGGCGTCCTGTTGCTCGACAAGCCGCTCGGCCTGTCGAGCAACGACGCGCTGATTCGCGCGAAGCGTCTTTATCTGGCAAAAAAAGCGGGCCACACCGGTACGCTCGATCCACTCGCGACTGGCTTGCTGCCGCTTTGTTTCGGCGAAGCCACGAAGTTTTCGCAAGACCTGCTCGATGCCGACAAGACGTATGAGGCCACCATGCGCCTTGGCATTCGCACGACCACCGGCGACGCCGAGGGCGAAGCCATCGACACGCGCGAAGTAACCTGCGACGAGGCGGCGATTCAAGCGGTTCTGCCCACATTCCTCGGCGTAATCACTCAGGTTCCGCCAATGTATTCGGCGCTCAAGCGTGACGGCAAGCCGCTGTACGAATATGCGCGTGCCGGCCAGACGGTGGAGCGGGAAGGGCGCCAAGTGACGATCCTGAAGCTCGATCTGCTCAGTTGCGCGTTGCCGGACGTGACGTTTCGCGTGACCTGCAGCAAGGGCACCTATGTGCGCACGCTGGCCGAGGATATCGGCGAAGCGTTGGGTTGCGGCGCGCATCTGGTGGCGCTGCGGCGCACGGGCGTCGGCGCGCTGACGCTTGAAAATTCGGTGACGCTCGACGCATTGTCCGATGCAACGGAAGGCGAGCGCGACGCGTGGCTGCAACCGGTGGACGCATTGCTGTCCACCTTCCCGCTCGTCCAGTTGAACGAAGACGCGACGCGCCGCTTCCTGCACGGTCAGCGGTTGAAACTGTCCGAACTGGATATCACGGGCGAAGCATTGAATGCGCCGCGCGTTCGGGTGTATGCCGCGCAGGGGCGTCTGCTGGGTGTCGCGAAGCAGGGCGAAGGCGTGCTGGCGCCGGAACGGTTGGTCGTCACTGCGGCGAGCTGAAAGCCTTCTGGACGGTGGGCAGCGTGCGTGATGCGCATAGCTGATCGAAGGCGCAGAAAAAAGGCGGGACCGCTCGATAGCGGTCCCGCCTTTTTTCATATCGTCTGCCGAGGCAACCGTCGCGGAAAACTCAGTGCGCCGCCGCGGCCGCCGCACCCGCGTCGCCACCGGCGCGCTCAGGCCTCGTGATCCAGATCAGCGCGATCAGCGCGACGAAGATACCAGCGGACACAAAAAACAGATCGTTCACACCCAGTTGCGCGGCCTGCTGCGTCGCCATCGAGTTGAACAGGCCATACGCCTGCGGTTGACTGAAGCCCGCCGCGCCCATTTGCCGGATCGACTGGTCGAACACCGGGTTGTACGCGTTGGCCTGCTCGGCCAGTTGCGCATGATGCATGATCGAGCGGTGGTCCCACGCGGTCTGGAAGATCGACGTGCCGATGCCGCCGCACATGATCCGCACGAAATTCGACAAGCCCGACGCCGCCGGAATCCGGTTACCCGGCAGCCCTGACAAGGTAATCGACACCAGCGGGATGAAGAACCCGGCCATGCCGATCCCCTGAATCAAGGTTGGCACCAGCAGCGAGTACGTATCGACGCCGGTGGTATAGCGCGAACGCATCCAGAAACACAGCGCGAACACGAGGAACGACAAGGTCGCGATATAGCGCGGATCGGTACGCGGCAACACCTTGCCCGTGATCGGCGACAGCAGCACGGCGAACAGGCCGACCGGCGCCATGACGAGGCCGGCTTCGGTCGCCGTGTAGCCGATATCGGTTTGCAGCCACAGCGGCAGCAGCACGAGATTGCCGAAATAGAGCCCGTAACCGATCGACAAGGCGACCGTGCCGCCCGTGAAGTTGCGTCGGCTGAAGAGCGAAAGGTCGACCACCGGATGCTCGGCCGTCAATTCCCACACGATGAAGAACGCCAGCGCGATCACCGCGACCAGCGCCAGTACGACGATGGTGGTCGACGAAAACCAGTCGAGATCTTTGCCTTTGTCGAGCATGACCTGGAGCGAGCCGACCCAGACGATCAGCAGACCGAGCCCGACGCCGTCGATCGGCGCTTTTCTGACGACGGAATCGCGGTTGCGGAAGATCATCCACGTCGCCACGGCGGCAATCGCGCCGACCGGAATGTTGACGTAGAAAATCCACGGCCACGAGATGTTGTCCGAAATCCAGCCGCCGAGAATCGGGCCCGCCACCGGCGCGATCAGCGTGGTCATGGCCCACATGGATAGCGCCATGGGGGCCTTGGCGCGTGGATAGCTCGCGAGCAGCAGCGTTTGCGACAGCGGGATCATGGGACCGGCCACCGCGCCTTGCAACACGCGCGAAGCGAGCAGGAACGGCAGCGTCGGCGCGAGGCCGCACATCCACGACGAGATCACGAACAGGATGATCGACGCCATGAACAGGCGCACCTGGCCGATGCGGTCGGTCAGCCAGCCGGTGAGCGGCACGGAGATCGCATTGGCGACCGCGAACGAGGTGATGACCCACGTGCCCTGGTCGGACGACACACCGAGGTCGCCGGAAATCGACGGAATCGATACGTTCGCGATCGACGTGTCGAGCACGTTCATGAAGACGGCGAGCGACACCGCGATGGTGCCGATCACCAGTTGCGCGCCCTCGAGCGGCGGGTGAGGGACTTGCGCCTGAGCCTGAGCCATTAAAGAAGCCTTGTCTGATTCGTCACTCGGCTTACATCAGCTTCGCGGCGGCAGGCTTCGCGCCGCCCGCCTGGGCCGACTTCTGCGAGCCACCGTTCGGGCCTGCGTTTTCCGAAATGATGCGGGCGATTTCCGCGTCGGCCTGGTCACCGTACTTTTCGAACACGTTGGTCTGATAGACCGTGTTCGGCGCCTGACCGAGCTGGCCGCCGTTGTCGTCCTTGATGCTCACGTCGGCTTGCATCGACAGGCCGATGCGCAGCGGGTGCTGTTCGAGTTCCTTCGGATCGAGCGCGATCCGCACCGGCAGACGCTGCACCACCTTGATCCAGTTGCCGGTCGCGTTCTGCGCGGGCAACAGCGAGAACGCCGAACCCGTGCCGGCCGAGAAGCCGACCACCTTGCCGTGATACACCACCGACGAGCCGTACACGTCGGCCGTCAGTTCGACCGGCTGGCCGATGCGCATGTGCTTGAGCTGCACTTCCTTGAAGTTCGCGTCGACCCACACGCCGCCGAGCGGCACGATCGCCATGAGCGGGGTGCCCGGCGAGACGCGCTGGCCGACCTGCACCGAGCGTTTCGCCACGTAGCCCGTGACCGGCGCCGGCAGGTTGTTACGCGCGTTGTTCAGGTATGCGTCGCGGACCTTCGCGGCGGCGGCCTGCACGTTCGGGTGATTCGCGATCGAGGTGTTGGCGGTCAGCGCGCGGTTCGACGCCAACTGCTGCTGGGCGGCGTCCACGGCGGCTTGCGCGCTCTTCACGGCGTCGCGGGCGTGCGAGATTTCTTCCTGCGACACGGCGCCGGTTTGCGCAACCGTCATACGACGCTTCAGGTCGTCCTGGGCGCGCGACAGGTCGGCCTGACGCACGGCGACTTGCGCCTGATATTGATTGTCGTCGGCGAACAGGCCGCGCACCTGGCGCACCGTCTGCGCCAGATTGGCCTCGGCCTGTTCCAGCGCGACGCGGGCGTCGGCCGGATCGAGCACGACGAGCGGGTCGCCGGCCTTCACCGTCTGGGTGTCGTCCGCGTTCACGGCGACGACCGTGCCGGTGACTTGCGGCGTGATCTGGACGACGTTGCCATTCACATACGCGTCGTCGGTGTCTTCGTGAAAACGCGCGACGAGGAAGTAGTAAAGGCCATAAGCGATCGCGGCGATCAGGATCACGATGACGAGCAGCGTCATCATGCGCTTGCGTTTGCCGTTATTCGCCGATTGTGCCGGCTGGGTGTTAGCCGCGGGCTGCTGGGGGGTGCTCATTGATGTGCTCCGGGTTCTCTCAAGCGTCGTCGTTTATTCGGATGTTCGTGCGAGTGTTCGTTCTGGCCGTGATTCGCGCTCAATTAGCCGCTGCGGTCGCCGTGGTGGCCGATGCCGGGGCATCGGTCGGCACCACGAGGCCGGTTTGCGTCGCGTCGAAACCGCCGCCGAGCGCCTTGATGAGGCTGATCTGCATATCGCGGCGGCGCATCTTCAGGCTGGTCACGGTCTGTTCAGCGGCGAGGCGGTTCTGGTCGGCGGTCAGCACCTGCAACTGCGGTGACAAACCGGCCTTGTAGCGGATCACCGCCAGCTGATATGCCTTGGTCGATGCGTCGAGCGCGCGCTGTGCGTCGCCTTGCTGCTGGTCGATCGATTTGATCGACGAGACTTGCGTCGCGACGTCCGAGAGCGCGTTGATCAGCGTCTGGTTGTAGTTCGCCACATCGAGGTCGAAGTCGGCATAACGGCCCTTCAGTTGCGAGCGCAGCGCGCCGGCGTCGAAGATCGGCAGATGAATCGCCGGGCCGAATTGCATCTGGCGGCTGCCGGCCTTGAGGAAGCGTCCCCAGCCGAACGCGTCGAAACCGAAGCCGGCGGCGAGGTTCACGTCCGGAAAGAATTCGGCCTTGGCTTCCTTCACGTCGTGCATCGCGGCTTCGACCTGCCAGCGCGCGGCGACGATATCCGCGCGGCGCGCCACGAGGTCGGCGGGCAGATTGTTCGGCAGTGCCACGACGTCGCCCTTGGTCAGCGTGGGTTCGGCGATCTGCAGGCCGCGATCCGGACCCTTGCCGAGCAGCGCGCCCAACTGGTAGCGCACGACCGTGATCTGGCCGTCGAGGTCGGTCAAATTGGCCTGGGTGGTCGCGATGTTGCCGTTCGCGGTTTGCCGCTCGACATTGGTGTCGAGGCCGGCGGCCACGCGGCCGTTCGTGATGCGGCCGATATCCTGGCGGTTGGCGATTTCGCGCGCCGCGATGTCGCGCAACGCGTACAGCTGCGCGAGCTGGTTGTACGTGCTGGCCACCGACGCCGCGAGCGTGACGCGCGCCTGCTGCATGTCGGCCTCAGCGGCCTTTTCCTGCGACACGGCCTGGCCGAGACGCTGGCGATTCTTGCCCCACAGGTCCAGATCCCACGACGCGCTCGCGAGCACATTATTCTCGCTATACCAGGTGCCGCCGTACGGAGGCGGGTAGAGCGCGTTTTCGGAGAAGAGCTCGCGGGTCCACGAGTAGCTGGCGTTGGCCTTCGGATAAAGGGCCGCGCGCGAACTCTCGATATAGGACGAGGCTTTGGCGAGCCGCGCCTGGGCTTGCGCGATCGACGGGCTGCCTTCCAGCGCTTCCGCGATCAGCTTGGGCAGTTGCGGGTCGCCGAACTGGTTGGCCCAATCGAGCGACGGCCACTGGCCGCTCTGAGCGGGCAGGCTCTGCGCGGATTCGTACTGGGCCGGCGACGACATCTGCTTGTCGCTTTTCATGCCGATGTAGTTCGCGCACCCTGTGAGGGCGAGCACCGTCACCGCGGCGGCGACAGCGGCCCGGCTCGAAAGCGCGGGCGCGGACAGGGAAAGGGATTTCATCGCTCGACTCTTTGAGTGAATTGTAATGATGGACGCTGCAAGCAATTTCTTACGATTTACTGTCAAAATTGCTTGCTGCATCACGGGTTAGTCCCGTTTGGTCGCCGGAATTGAGGAGCACGCGACGCAGCATGCTCTTCAGAAAACCCACTTCTTCCGGGGTGAAGCCGCCGAGCAGGTTGTCCATTACGCCGGTGAAAATAGCCGGCATTCTGGCGGCGATCGCGAGACCTTCCGGCGTCAGCGCGAGGCGCACGACCCGGCGGTCTTCGTTGCTGCGCACCCGTGTGAGCAGGCCGCGCTTTTCCAGCCGGTCGATTAGACGCGTGATGGCGCTTGCGTCGATGCCATATTCACGCGCCAGTTCGGCCGCCAGCAGGCACTTCCCGCTCGCCACCATGAACAGGATGCTGCCTTGCTGGCTGGTGATGCCCAACTCGGCCATGCTGCGCTGATTGACCAGGTTCGACATGGTCGATTTCACTCGCGAGATCAGGTAGCCGACGCTTTCGCCTAACTGGTACTCACTAATGACGTCCGGCGTGGGTGTGGAAGACGGCTCGGTCATGATTCTCGTGCGAATGCAATGGTTGACTAGGCAGGATTATAGTGGGCGGTTGGTTGACGCGGCAAGTGTTATTACAGCTTAGGCAAAGGTCCATTCCAGCTCAAGTCAAGGTCCGCGCGATTTTGCGTAGGGTTTTGCTGCACCCTTACTCTTCATTTCCGGCGGGCCGCTACGAGGAAATCGGCAGGCTTATCAGGGAATACCAGAAAGCATCATTTACGCGTGCTATAATGTTGGGTTCCCAAAAGTGCGCTTTGGGCTTTGTTGGCTTCGTACACAATGCTGCTCTGCTGGCGCACTCAACTGTCTCCAGGTTCCTATGACTCGCGCCCTACGCAACATCGCCATCATTGCCCACGTCGACCACGGCAAGACCACGCTCGTCGACCAGCTCCTCCGTCAAACCGCCACGTTCCGTGACAACCAGCAGATCGCTGAGCGGGTGATGGACTCGAACGACATCGAAAAAGAACGTGGCATCACGATTCTTTCCAAGAACTGCGCGGTCGAGTACGAAGGCACGCACATCAACATCGTCGACACCCCGGGCCACGCGGACTTCGGCGGTGAAGTGGAGCGCGTGCTGTCGATGGTCGACTCCGTGCTGCTGCTGGTCGACGCCGTTGAAGGTCCGATGCCGCAAACGCGCTTCGTGACCAAGAAGGCGCTGGCGCTCGGCCTGAAACCGATCGTCGTGATCAACAAGGTGGACCGGCCGGGCGCGCGGATCGACTGGGTGATCAACCAGACGTTCGACCTGTTCGACAAGCTCGGCGCAACCGACGAACAACTCGACTTCCCGATCGTCTACGCATCGGGTCTGAATGGCTACGCAGGCTTGACCCCGGACGTGCGCGAAGGCGATATGCGCCCGCTGTTCGAGGCTGTGCTGCAACACGTGCCGGTCCGTCCGGCCGATCCGGAGGCGCCGCTGCAACTGCAGATCACGTCGCTCGACTATTCGTCGTATGTCGGCCGTATCGGCGTCGGCCGTATCACGCGTGGCCGCATCAAGCCCGGCATGGCGGTCGCCGTCCGTTCGGGTCCCGACGGCGCGATCCTGAACCGCAAGATCAACCAGGTGCTGTCGTTCAAGGGTCTGGAGCGCGTGCAGGTCGACTCGGCTGAAGCCGGCGACATCGTGCTGATCAACGGTATCGAAGAAATCGGCATTGGCGTGACCATCTGCGCACCGGAACAACCGGAAGCGCTGCCCATGATCACCGTCGACGAACCGACGCTGACCATGAACTTCCTCGTCAATTCGTCGCCGCTGGCCGGCCGCGAAGGCAAGTTCGTCACGAGCCGTCAGATCCGTGACCGCCTGATGAAGGAGCTGAACCACAACGTCGCGCTGCGCGTGAAGGAAACCGGCGACGAAACCACGTTCGAAGTGGCGGGCCGCGGTGAGCTGCACCTGACCATTCTGGTGGAAAACATGCGTCGAGAAGGCTACGAGCTGGCCGTGTCGCGTCCGCGCGTGGTGATGACGGAAGTCGACGGCGTGAAGCACGAGCCGTACGAAAACCTGACGGTCGACATGGAAGACGGCCACCAGGGCGGCGTGATGGAAGAGTTGGGCCGCCGTAAGGGCGAAATGCTCGACATGGCGTCGGACGGCCGTGGCCGTACGCGTCTCGAATACCGTATTTCGGCGCGTGGCCTGATCGGCTTCCAGTCGGAATTCCTCACGCTCACGCGCGGCACGGGCCTGATGAGCCACACGTTCGACTCGTATCAGCCGGTCAAGGAAGGCGCGGTCGGCGAGCGTCGCAACGGCGTGCTGATCTCGCAGGACGACGGCGCGGCAGTCGCGTACGCCTTGTGGAAGCTGCAGGATCGCGGCCGTATGTTCGTGTCGCCGGGCGAGCCGCTGTACGAAGGCATGATCATCGGCATTCACAGCCGTGACAACGACCTGGTCGTGAACCCGATCAAGGGCAAGCAGCTGACCAACGTGCGTTCGTCGGGTACGGACGAAGCCGTGCGCCTCGTGCCGCCGATCCAGATGTCGCTGGAATACGCGGTCGAATTCATCGACGATGACGAACTGGTCGAAGTCACGCCGCAATCCATCCGTCTGCGCAAGCGTTACCTGAAGGAACACGAGCGCCGCAGCGCGAGCCGTAAGGGCGCGGTGGACTGAGTGAATGGCACGTGCGCTTGAGGCGCCGCTGTTACTGACCTCGGCGCCGCGTGGATAAAAAGAAGCCGTTCCGGACTTGTCCGGAACGGCTTCTTTCATTTGGGCGACGGCCGGGACAGGTTACATTTGTCGGCCGTGATTCGTGCTTTGTGCGAGGTGAGGTTTAGAGTTGGGTGTGGTGGAGTCCAAAGTGTTGTAGCAATTCATTGGTCTCGGGCCGAACGACGCCGGGCGGAGGAACTTGGGTGACCGGCGCTGCTGAGCCCCAATCACGCGCTGCGGGCGGCGTATAGAAATTAACGCTATCCGGGGCGACCACGTATCCATCCTCTGAGAATGCTGTACCTAGGTAATTGCTCAAAGAGGTTTGCATATCCGCAAGGTTGCTATACGTGAAGGCGCCGTTGTTCGGATCGAAAAGTGTGTACTGGCTCCCGCCCGGAAGATGCTGTATGGCTAACGCGTGTCCGTATGGCTCCGACGCCATCGAGTCAGCGTGCCGGATGCCTAAACGTACGTATGCGAGGGCGCCTTCAGGCATGGTGTTGTCATCGAAGGAATGGATCAATCCGTCGATGCGGCTCGAGCGATCGGTGGTGCCGTGGACATTGAAATTCGTGCTCGACGACTGGCGGTAGTTCGCTAGTGGCGGGAGCCTCGACCCGCTCTGGAAACCGTCGATACGGTCATAGATGCCACCTGGGTGTGCGGCGGACAGGGTGTCCATGTCCCTGTTCATATGACTGATCGCCTCGGGCAGGGTGTCGGGAGCCGAGGCGCCATCGGTTGCGCGATCAACGCGGCGCATGGCTTCGAAAACAACGCCTTGGCAACTGCCCTTCCCATCGGGGCCCTTTCTCGTCCTTTCGTGGTAGGCCTGATCGAACCTTTCGTGCGCTGTTGAGAGTTCGAGAAGTTCCTCTCCGCCTCTGCATTCCCGGAAGTAGGACCCTTTACAGGCGCCCAGCACCTGGCCGCGTTTTTCCCGCTCCAGTGTCTTATCGGCGCCCGGCCCTTGTTTGGCAGGGTCCGTTGGCCCGTTGCCGGTTGCGCCCGGCGTTGGATCGACGGAGCGCTCGTGTCGCGGCGTGCGCCTGTCCCCGGACAAAATCTGGCCCGGGAATACTTCGGGTGTCCGCGCCGGCCTTTTCGGTGCGAAAGTCGGGCTGTCGGAAATCTGTTTCTGCATCACTGCACTCGTGCTCTGGACGGTAAGTCCCATTAGGTGATTCCTTTGGAAAATCGTAAGAACAGCGTGAAAGTCATGGCATACCGATACGCATCGCTTCCTTTGATCAGCCGCGATCCTCTCGTCGGCCTGTCAGTGCCGGAACCGTATTGCGCACATCCAGTCTGTGGAAAACGCCACCGCGCAGGGTATTGAGCAGCCACTACATCCGAGGGTGGCCAGAAGAAGTCCGCGTTCGCGGCCTCGTCCTGTTGTCGCACCGCGTGGCGAACAGGGTTGCGCCCCACAACAGGATTTATCTCTTCGCGTCCATTCTTCGTGTCCGTGAATGCAGGCGCATCCTCCGAAAGACGATCGTTGCGCATGGCGCCATGCACTCTTGCGGATTTTCGAAACGACGCGCAAACGCCGTCCGGACGGGCTCTGGGGCCGGTCCGTCTGCTATCTGCACTATCCGTTCTGTGATATGCTCCCCGGGTGCAAAGTTTTAGGTCCTTCCAAGCAAGACTTGATTCGCGCAATCCGCTAAACGGTCAGGCCGTGTCGCGGAAGGTTCTGTAACCCGCTATTTCTCGAGAAGCTCGAAGAAAGGTGAGCGTAAAAATGATGAAGCAATTCCAGTCGAACTCTTATCTGTTCGGCGGCAATGCTCCGTACGTAGAAGAAATGTACGAAGCGTATCTCGATAATCCGGCGTCAGTGCCCGAGAACTGGCGCAGCTATTTCGACGCGTTGCAGAACGTCCCTGCATCGGATGGCAGCAATGCCAACGACGTGGCCCATGGCCCGATCGTCGAATCGTTTGCGCAACGCGCCAAGGCCAACGCCTTCATCCCGCGCACCGCAACCGGCGGCGAAGACCTCGCCACCGCGCGAAAGCAAGTCTATGTGCAGTCCCTCATCGGCGCATATCGCTTCCTCGGCTCGCAATGGGCCAATCTCGATCCCCTGAAGCGCCGCGAACGTCCCGCCATCCCCGAACTCGAACCCGCGTTCTACGACTTCACCGAAGCCGACATGGACCAGGAGTTCAGCGCCACGAATCTGTATTTCGGATTCGAGCGTGCTTCGCTGCGCGAGATCGTCAAGGCACTGCGCGACACGTACTGCGGCACGATCGGCGCCGAGTACATGTACATCAGCGATCCGGAGCAGAAGCGCTGGTGGAAAGAGAAGCTGGAATCGATCCGTTCCACGCCGAGCTTCTCGAACGAAAAGAAAAAGCACATCCTGAATCGCCTGACGGCCGCTGAAGGCCTCGAGCGCTTCCTGCACACCAAGTACGTCGGCCAGAAGCGCTTCTCGCTCGAAGGCGGCGAAAGCTTTATCGCCTCGATGGACGAAGTCGTGCGTCACGGCGGCGCCAATGGCGTTCAGGAAATCGTCATCGGCATGGCTCACCGTGGCCGTCTGAACGTGCTGGTCAATACGCTCGGCAAGATGCCGGCGGACCTGTTCGCCGAATTCGAAGGCAAGCACCACGACGACCTGCCGGCCGGCGACGTGAAGTACCACAAGGGTTTCTCGTCGGACGTCTCGACCGAAGGCGGCCCGGTTCACCTGTCGCTCGCGTTCAACCCGTCGCACCTCGAAATCGTCAACCCGGTGGTCGAAGGTTCGGCCAAGGCCCGTATGGACCGTCGCGGCGACGACAGCGGCCTGCAAGTGCTGCCGGTGCAGATCCACGGCGACGCGGCTTTCGCCGGCCAGGGCGTCGTGATGGAAACGCTGAACCTCGCGCAAACGCGCGGTTACGGCACGCACGGCACGCTGCACATCGTCATCAACAACCAGATCGGCTTCACGACGTCGGACCCGCGCGACTCGCGCTCCACGTTGTATTGCTCTGACGTGGTCAAGATGATCGAAGCGCCGGTGCTGCACGTGAACGGTGACGATCCTGAAGCAGTGGTGCTGGCTACGCAGCTGGCTATCGACTTCCGCATGCAGTTCCACAAGGACGTCGTCGTCGACATCGTCTGCTTCCGCAAGCTGGGTCACAACGAGCAGGACACGCCGGCTGTCACGCAGCCGCTGATGTACAAGACGATCGCCAAGCACCCGGGCACGCGCGCGCTGTACGCTGAAAAGCTGGTGCAGCAAGGCGTGATCACGGCTGCCGACGCGGACGAATACGTCAAGGCCTACCGCAAGGCCATGGACGAAGGCCATCACACGGTCGACCCGGTGCTCTCGAACTACAAGAGCAAGTACGCGGTGGACTGGGTGCCGTTCCTGAACCGCAAGTGGACCGACGCCGCGGATACCGCAGTGCCGCTCGCGGAACTGAAGCGCCTTGCTGAGCGCATCACCACGATTCCGGAAAACTTCAAGGTTCACCCGCTGGTCGAGCGCGTCATCAACGACCGTCGCGCGATGGGCCGTGGCGAAGCGAAGCTCGACTGGGGCATGGGCGAACACCTGGCATTTGCATCGCTGGTCGCTTCGGGCTACGCGGTTCGCCTGACCGGTCAGGATTCGGGCCGCGGCACGTTCACGCACCGCCACGCGGTGCTGCACGATCAGAACCGCGAACGCTGGAACGACGGCACGTACGTGCCGCTGCAGAACATCGCTGAAGGTCAGGCCAAGTTCACGGTGATCGACTCGGTGCTGTCGGAAGAAGCGGTGCTGGGCTTCGAATACGGTTACTCGACCGCTGAACCGAATACGTTCGTCGCGTGGGAAGCGCAGTTCGGCGACTTCGTGAACGGCGCGCAAGTCGTGATCGACCAGTTCATCTCGTCGGGCGAAGTGAAGTGGGGCCGTGTTTCGGGTCTCACCATGCTGCTGCCGCACGGCTACGAAGGTCAGGGTCCGGAGCACTCGTCGGCACGTATCGAGCGTTTCCTGCAATTGTGCGCAGACCACAACATGCAGGTCGTTCAACCGACCACGCCGGCGCAGATTTTCCACCTGTTGCGCCGTCAGATGATCCGCCTGTTCCGCAAGCCGCTGATCGTCGCCACGCCGAAGTCGCTGCTGCGTCACAAGGAAGCCGTGTCGGATCTGTCCGAACTGGCGAAGGGCGCATTCCAGCCGATCCTCGGCGAAATCGACGAAGCGATCGACGCGAAGAAGGTCAAGCGCGTGGTCGTGTGCTCGGGCCGCGTGTACTACGACCTGCTGGCGCATCGCCGTGAATCGAAGTCGAACGACGTCGCGATCATCCGTATCGAACAGCTCTATCCGTTCGCGCACAAGCAGTTCGAAGCGGAAATGAAGAAGTACGACAACGCGACCGAAGTGGTCTGGGTGCAGGACGAGCCGCAGAATCAAGGCCCGTGGTTCTACATCGAGCACCACTTGAAGGACGGCATGAAGGAAGGGCAGAAGCTGGCATACAGCGGACGTCCGGCTTCGGCTTCGCCGGCAGTCGGCTACTACGCGAAGCACTACGAGCAGCAGAAGGCGCTGGTCGAAGGCGCTTTCGGCCGCCTCAAGAGCGCGTCGATCGCTAAATAATCACAAGAGCCGAACCGGGAAAGCGCAGGGCGCTTTCCCGTGCCGCATCTGAATGATCAGCGCGGCAGTCAAGGTTCGCAGGCGGTCGGCGGATCCATGGATCGCGCGCCGTCACCCGATACGTATTCAGGATATTCATAATGGCTATTGTTGAAGTCAAGGTTCCCCAGCTCTCCGAGTCGGTTTCGGAAGCCACGATGCTGCAGTGGAAGAAGAAGCCCGGCGAGGCTGTTGCTCAAGACGAAATTCTCATCGAAATCGAGACCGACAAAGTCGTGCTCGAAGTGCCGGCACCCTCGGCCGGCGTGCTCGCGCAAGTCATCGCGAACGACGGCGATACCGTCGTCGCTGATCAGGTGATCGCCAAGATCGACACCGAAGGCACGGCAGGCGCCGCTGCTGTCGAAGCCGAAGTGAAGCCCGCTCCGCAAGCCGCACCGGCACCCGCCGCTGCACCGGCTCCGGCGGCTCAAGCCGCATCCGCAACGGGTGCCAACACCGCTGCTTCGCCGGCTGCCGGCAAGCTGATGGCCGAGAAGGGCCTGGGCGCGGGCGACGTCGCCGGCACGGGCCGCGACGGCCGCATCACCAAGGGTGACGTGCTGACTGCGGGCGCTCCTGCTGCCAAGGCCGCACCGGCTCCGGCCGCTGCACCGAAGGCTGCGAAGCCGTCGCTGCCGGACGTCAAGGCGCCGGCTTCGGCTGACCAATGGCTGAAGGACCGCCCGGAACAACGCGTGCCGATGTCGCGTCTGCGCGCTCGTATCGCCGAGCGTCTGCTCGAGTCGCAGCAAACCAACGCCATCCTGACCACGTTCAACGAAGTGAACATGGCGCCGGTGATGGACCTGCGCAACAAGTACAAGGACAAGTTCGAGAAGGAACATGGCGTGAAGCTCGGCTTCATGTCGTTCTTCGTGAAGGCGGCGGTCCACGCGCTGAAGAAGTTCCCGCTGGTGAACGCGTCGATCGACGGTAACGACATCGTCTATCACGGCTACTTCGACATCGGTATCGCTGTCGGTTCGCCGCGCGGTCTGGTGGTGCCGATCCTGCGCAATGCGGATCAGCTGAGCCTCGCCGACATCGAGAAGAAGATCGCCGAATTCGGCCAGAAGGCCAAGGACGGCAAGCTGTCGATCGAAGAAATGACCGGCGGCACGTTCTCGATCTCGAACGGTGGTGTGTTCGGTTCGATGCTGTCGACTCCGATCATCAACCCGCCGCAATCCGCGATTCTGGGCGTGCACGCCACGAAGGAACGCGCTGTGGTCGAAAACGGCCAGATCGTGATCCGCCCGATGAACTACCTGGCGCTGTCGTACGACCACCGGATCATCGACGGTCGCGAAGCGGTGCTGTCGCTGGTCGCCATGAAGGATGCGCTGGAAGATCCGGCTCGCCTGCTGCTGGACCTGTAATCACCGGCCCGGCCGGTGCCGGCTTGTCGTAGGGCGAGCCGGCACCATATAAGCAACAGGCAAGCAACACGTCTTTCGCATTCCGCAGTACAGGAACGCCGCGCGTCACGAAGCGTGGCCGCGCGCCGTTCCGCCATCAAAAGGATTGTCATGTCCAAAGAATTTGACGTCGTCGTGATCGGCGCAGGCCCCGGCGGCTATATCGCCGCAATCCGCGCAGCGCAGCTCGGCAAGACCGTCGCATGTATCGAAAAATGGAAGAACCCGGCCGGCGCGCTGAAGCTCGGCGGCACGTGTCTGAACGTGGGTTGCATTCCGTCGAAGGCGCTGCTCGCGTCGTCGGAAGAGTTTGAAAACGCGTCGCATCACCTCGCCGACCACGGCATCTCCGTGGAAAACGTGAAGGTCGATATCTCGAAGATGCTGGCCCGCAAGGAAGGCATCGTCGAAAAGATGACGAAGGGCATCGAATTCCTGTTCCGCAAGAACAAGATCACGTGGCTCAAGGGTCACGGCAAGTTCACCGGCAAGACGGACGCCGGCGTGCAGATCGAAGTGAGCGGCGAAGGCGAAACCGAAGTGGTCACGGCAAAGAACGTGATCATCGCCACGGGTTCGAAGGCGCGCCATCTGCCGAACATTCCGGTCGACAACAAGATCGTCGCCGATAACGAAGGCGCACTGAGCTTCGACACGGCTCCGAAGAAGCTGGCCGTGATCGGCGCAGGCGTGATCGGTCTGGAACTGGGTTCGGTGTGGCGTCGTCTGGGTGCGGAAGTGACCGTGCTCGAAGCGCTGCCGGAATTCCTCGGCGCGGCTGATCAGGCGCTGGCTAAAGAAGCGGCCAAGCAGTTCAAGAAGCAGGGTCTGGACATCCACGTCGGCGTGAAGGTCGGCGAAGTGAAGACGACCGACAACGGCGTGACGATCGCGTACACGGACAAGGACGGCAACGCGCAGACGCTCGAAGCCGACCGCCTGATCGTGTCGATCGGCCGCGTGCCGAACACCGACAACCTCGGTCTCGAAGCGATCGGCCTGAAGGCCAACGAGCGCGGTTTCATCGACGTCGACGACCACTGCGCAACGGCGGTGCCGAATGTGTACGCGATCGGCGACGTGGTGCGTGGCCCGATGCTCGCGCACAAGGCCGAAGACGAAGGCGTGCTGGTTGCCGAAATCATCGACGGTCAGAAGCCGCATATCGACTACAACTGCATTCCGTGGGTGATCTACACCGAACCGGAAATCGCATGGGTCGGCAAGACGGAGCAGCAGCTGAAGGCCGAAGGCCGCGAGATCAAGACGGGTCAGTTCCCGTTCATGGCGAACGGTCGCGCACTGGGCATCAACAAGGCGGATGGTTTCGTCAAGATGATCGCCGACGCGAAGACCGACGAACTGCTCGGCGTGCACATCATCTCGGCCAACGCATCGGACCTGATCGCGGAAGCCGTGGTGGCGATGGAATTCAAGGCGGCGTCGGAAGACATCGGCCGCATTTGCCATCCGCACCCGTCGCTGTCGGAAGTCATGCGCGAAGCGGCACTGGCCGTCGACAAGCGCGCGCTAAACATGTAATCACGCGCACGCCTGACTGACAGTACTCCGGCATTACCACGAAGGCGGGCGGGTTCATTCCCTCCCGCCTTTCTATTTGCAGCAACGGCAACACGATGAACGTCACCGAATACTACGAAAAAGAACTGCAGACGCGGGGTTACCAATCGGACCCGGCGCAACGCGCGGCGGTCGACCGTCTGCAGCGGTGCTATGAAGAGTGGACCGAATACAAGTCGCGCCGCTCGAACGCGTTCAAGAAACTGATCATCCACCCGGATCTGCCACGCGGCGTGTATATGTGGGGCGGTGTAGGGCGCGGCAAGAGCTTCCTGATGGACAGCTTCTACATGATCGTGCCGTTGCATCGCAAAACGCGTCTGCATTTCCACGAGTTCATGCGCGAAGTGCACCGGGAACTAGAAGATCTGAAAGGTCAGGCCGATCCGCTCGACGAACTCGCGCGCCGGATCGCAAAGCGCTACCGCCTGATCTGTTTCGACGAATTCCACGTGTCGGATATCGCCGACGCGATGATCCTGTACCGCCTGCTCGACAAGCTGTTCGAAAACGGCGTGCAGTTCGTGATGACCTCCAACTACGATCCTGACACGCTGTATCCGGACGGACTGCATCGCGACCGGATGTTGCCGGCGATCGAACTCATCAAGGCAAAGCTCGACGTGATCAACGTCGATGCGGGCATCGACTACCGGCAGCGAACCCTGGCTCAGGTGGAGGTGTATCACGCGCCGCTTGGCGCCGCCGCCGACAAAGCATTGCGCGACGCTTTCGGGCGCCTTGCGGCCGTTCCCGATGAAAGCCCGATCCTGCATATCGAAAAGCGCGAGTTGAAGGCGCTGCGCCGCGCCGACGGCGTCGTGTGGTTCGACTTCGCCACGTTGTGCGGCGGTCCGCGCTCGCAGAACGACTATCTGGAACTGGCAAGCCGCTTTCACGCCGTGGTGCTCTCGGGCGTGCCGCAGATGTCGGCGCGCATGGCTTCGGAAGCGCGTCGCTTCACCTGGTTGATCGACGTGTTTTACGACCACAAAGTGAAACTGTTGATGTCCGCCGCCGTGCCGCCCGAGCAACTGTATGTGGACGGTCCGATGGCCAACGAGTTCACCCGAACGGTCTCACGTATCGTCGAAATGCAGTCGAAGGAGTATCTCGACGCGCCACGGCGGATCGTCGATACGTCGCTGACCTGACACACTGCGCGGTACGGCCGGCGGTGCTTTCGCGATAGATCGCACGGCGTTGGCGAACGGGGCAACTGCACCCGGCGTATTTTCAAGATTCGGATTGGTCTTATTCTCCGGCCGCGGACGACTGGCTATCTTTTGTCGAGGTTCTGACAAAGGAGAAACCATGAATCCCTACCGTGATATCAACGACGAAGAATGGCAACGTATCGCACCTCTTCTGCCGGAACTGCGTCCGCGCTCGGAACTGCGTGGCCGGCCGCTCGCCAATACGCGCTCTGTACTGAACGGCGTGCTGTGGGTCATGTACAGCGGCGCCACCTGGTCCGCCATGCCGCGTCGATACCCGTCGTATCAAACCTGCCATCGCCGCTTCAAGGCGTGGTATGAGTCCGGTGTACTCAAGCGGGTGATGGAACAACTGTTCGGCGCGGCGAGCGTCGAGTTGTGCGCGCTCATGGAAGGTCGGATGCGCTCGCACGTGAGTGCGGAGCAGAAGAGTGCCGAAACACAAAAAGCGGCGCTCGTCTCGCCTGCGGTGTTCAGCCCGGCATCGCCGCAGCCGCTGCCGTCCTCGCCGTTCGTGTTCAATTCGCCCTTCAAACACGCTGCATGACGGATTCGAACGGGCGACTCCAAACAAAAGAAAACGGCCGAGCGATGATGATCGTCGGCCGTTTCTTGTGAGTCTCTCTCGGGTTCTTCCGCGCCCAAGTCCCCTTTATTTCTCTCGCGGTGTGGCCCGGGCTCTGCCAGGTGCTTCGGCGCATAGGTGCGCGCCTCGCGCCGAGCTCGCCGCGTTACATCTGAACTACCCGCGCATCATTGTTGACGCACCCACGTCTGCGAACGGCCCAGCAACGAAACGCCGATATAGCCGCGCACGACCAGTTTGTTTCCACCGTCTTCCAGGTGCATCTTGCACTTGTAGAGCTTGCCGTTTTCCGGGTCGAGGATCTGCCCGTGGTCCCAGGCGTCGCCGTCCTTCTTCATGTCGCTAATGATCGTCATGCCGAGAATCAGCTGATCCTTGCGCGCGTCGGTGCATGCCGTGCAGCGGCGGTCCGGCTGGTCGTTCGCGCCGAGTCCTTTGATCACCTTGCCATTGAGCGAACCGCTGCCGTCCTGCGCGATCTGCACGAGCGCTTTCGGCTGGCCGGTATGATCGTCGATGGTTTGCCACGTGCCGACCGGGCTGTCGGCTTGCGCCATGGCCGTCACGGCGCTGGCGAGCAGGACGCCGGCGAGCGCGGCATGTTTGACTGAGCGAAGCGCGATTGCGCGAGCACGGTGGGTGAATTGCGTCATTGTCTTCCTCCTTGATTAAAGACGGCGCGATCATGGTCGCGCGGCGTTATTGGCATCTCGGGCGGCCTTCGTACTTTGCCACCGTGATGCCTGCCGATGTCTGCATGGCCTCTCAGGTTCTGCATCGTCCGGCTGGGTGCGCTACTTGCGGATTGCAGCTCGTGCGCCACCGGTCGCGACATCGTCAGCGCAGAATACGTGAAAGTGCGCGCGCCGTTTGATAGTGGACCCTCTAATCAGGACGCGGCACTTTGGCGAATCAGTTCAGCTGGTATGAGAACGTCGCGTTGATGCGCGGACTGCGTGACGCGCTTTCCACCGGTGCATCGCCAATCGCTTTGGCCACCGACAGATCCAGGCTGTAGTACTTCGCGTCCGAGATCCGGAAGCCGAAGGCGATCGATGAAAGCTTCGAAGGTGAGGGCGTACCCGCATGCAGATAGACGCGCGCCATGTCGAACGAGACGTAGGGTGTGAGCGTGCGTAAATACGTGAAGCCCGGCGTGAAAGCGCGATTGACTTCGAACATCGCGCCCCAGCCTGAATCGCCCGATGCTTCGCCCGGCTGATAGCCTTGCGCAAACCGCTGCGCGCCGAACGAGATCTGTTCCGAGGTGGGCAGCGACACGCCGCTGTATTGACCGGTCAGCGAGACCGCGGTGCCGATCTTCAACGGCCACTCGTTGGTTTGCGAAAAGCTGGCGCCGGTTCGCACGAAGTTGATCGACGCCGGATTGGTGACTGGCGAGCCCGGCACATTCGAGTCGCCGGATTTCGACGCACCCAGAATGTCGAACGCCTTGGCCACGTTGACACTCGCACGGCGTACCTGGCCGGTCTGCACGCCGGTGTAGTCGGCCTGTAACTGCATGACGCGTATTTGCGAGCGGAAGCCGATCTGCGCACCCGTGTCGTGGTTGTTGTAGCGATCCTCGTCGTGCGACGCGTAGACCGACGCCGTGCCGATCACGCTCTGCGTGTTGCTCAAGAGGATCGGATACGCCAGCGAGCCGCCCACCTTGTCGTTGATGACCGTGCGTTCGATCGAAGAGGGCAGTCCCGGGTTGTCGGTCGGGTTGCCGCGATAGTGCGAGGCGTCGATCTTCGCGAGCAGGCCATTGCTGCCGATCGGCACCGCGCCGTGCGCGGCGAGATAGGTGACATTGTCACGCCCCTTCGGCAGCAAGGCCGACACGCTCAACTGTTCACCGAACGAGGTCAATCCGTTTTCGGTGGCGGTCAACAATCCTTGTACGCCGGGGTGATTGAAATCGATCCCGGTGCTCACGTCGAACGGCTTGCGCTCCACGTTCAGTTCGAGCGTGGTGGCGCCGTCCGTGTTCTGCGGCGGCGGCACGTTGGCCGCGACCTTCACGCCCGGCAGCAGGCCCAGCACGTTGACATAACGCTCGAAGGTGGCGCGCCGCAACGGGCGGTCGGCGGTGATGTGGTCGGCGATCGCGCGGATCTTGTCTTCCACGGCGCCCGCCTTGCCGGTTACCTTGACCGCGGACACGTAGCCTTCCACCACCGTCACGCGCACCACGCCGCCTTCGAATGTCTGCGCCGGAACAAACGCGAACGAGAGAGCGAAGCCGCGGTCCTGATAGAGCTTCGTGACGCCGTTGGCGACCTGGATCAGATCGCCGATCGTCGTGTCTTTACCGACGAGCGGCGTGAACCGTTGTGCGACGTCGTCGAATGGAATGGACTTCACGCCCTCGACCTGTATGCGCGAGGGCGTGATGTGGCGGGCGAGCAATTCTTCGAGTTGGGGGGCTTGCGGTGCGACTTGCACGGTCACATTGGGCCCTTTGTCGGGCGCCTTGATCTGCGGCAGCGAATCCAGGGGATTGCCGCCAACTGCCGTGCTGCCCGCGCGGGACTGCGCGTGTGCCTGCATCTGTAGGGTGCTCGCCGCAATCGCGGCGACGACGACGGTCCATGTGCTGCCATACCCGAGTTTCATCGGATCTTCCTCGTGTGCCGTTCTTGTGTCGCGCTCGCGTTGCCTGGCCGGGCGGGTTGCGAACGCTTATATGTGGCTCGATGCGTACTGCCATGCTTGCATGTATTACGTCACATGCTCCGTGGGGCTTGAGCCTTCGCCGAAGAAAACCGGAGCACGTGATGAGTCGGACTGTCTATGCGCATTGGCTATTCGCGGCTTCAGGTTCCATCCGATGAGCTCGCTTCGCGCAAGTCTCATCGGATAGATGATGCGTGCGATAGCCGCAAGACAGTTAGGTTTACTACTTATGGGTTGCCGGCAGCAAGCCGCCGAGCAGGGTCGTCAAGCCGCCCGTCGCGGTGCCCGAGCCGCTCGTCGAGCCTGCCGCCGAGCTGAGCGTGCCGGTCAACTGGCCGACCAGTGCGGTCACCGGCGCGAGCGGCTGAGCGCCGCTACCCGAAGTGCCGCTCGTGACGCCGGACAGCGCGCCGGTCAGCGTCGACAACGGATTCGAAGCGCTACCCGAGCCGCCCAGCGTCGAAGTCAGCGAACTCAACGGCGTGCCATTCAGGCCGGAAGTCAGCGAACCCAGCGGCGTGCCGCTTAGCGCCGAGGTCAGGCCGGCGAGCGGGGTGCCGCCGAGCAGCGTCGACAACGAGCCGACCGGATTGCTGCCAAGTCCGAGACTCGCCAGCGAACTTTGCAGCGGGCCGAACGGATTGCTGCTGGCGGGCGGTCCATTGGCGACGTTGACGTTCGTGCTGCCGACGAGGCTTGTAATCAGTCCGGGAATCGGCATGGCGCCATTCGGGCCGTTCGGATTGACGAGGCCGCCAGCGTTCGTCACCGTGTTGCCGAGCGAGCCGACCACCGTGCCGAGATCGGCGCCGAGCGGGTTCTTCGTGGCGCCGCCTACTTGCGAGCCGGCGGCGCTCAACGCGCCGCCCACTTGCGCGAGCACGCCGCCGAGCGGTGCGCCGAGGCCGGTCTGCGTGCCGACCGTTTGCGTGACGAGGCCGGCCGTCGTCACGATCGGCGTGATGGCGGTGCTGATCGGTTGCGTGATCTGCTGCACGGGCACGGAGCCGAGCGAATTGCCGAGTGTCGCGCCACCGGCGTTCAGCGCGCCCGCGGCGGTGGAGAGGGTGCTGGCCAACGGTGTCGTGAGCGGCGACAGCGGCGCGAGATTGCCGCTGCCGAGACCGCCGACCGCGGTGCTCAATCCTTGCACGACGCCGCTCGTCGACCCGACCACGGAGCCGAGTCCGGCAACCGTGGTGCCGACCGGATTGGCCGTGGTGCCGGTCTGGCCGACGCCGCTGCTCACGGCATTGGCGAGCGCGTTGAGCGTGCCGCTCGTGCTCGATACGGCATTGCCGAGACCTTGCGTGACCTGCGGGCTCAGGCCCGGAATGGTCTGCGAGGCGATCGTCGAGCCGAGGTCGTTGGTGGTCTGTGCGGCCGCGGTGGCGAGGCCGGTGGTGCCGGTCTTGGTGGTGGTGGTGCCGGTGGTGGTCGAGCCGGAGCCGCTGCCGCTACCGGTGCTCGAGGTGGTCGGCGGCGCGCTGACGGTGCTGCCGCCGCACGCCGCGAGCAGGCCGGCGACGGCCACGGCGATCAATGGGGTGCGCAACGACGACACAGTCGCGCACGTCGCGTGGAGAGAAAAGAAACGTTGAGTGGACATGTGTGCTCCTCCGTGTCTTCTGGATGTCGTGTGCGTTGGTTCCAGTGCGCCGGTGCAACGGGTGTCTGAGCGGCGCGCCCAGTTCAGTCGGTCTCGGGTAGTGCCGGAGCACGGCTGGCGGGCCGCGCTCCGGCTTGGTCTCGCGCTACGTTTTTGTGCTGTTCCCGAGCGTCCTGGTTACTTCTTGCCCAATCCGCCGAGCAGGCCGCCGACGAGCGAGGTCACCGGTGCGAGCGGATTGCCTGTCGTGCCTTTACCCGTGCTGGTCGACAGCGACAGACCGGCGCCCGAGCTGGTGGAGGCGGCCGTGGTCGTCGTAGTCGGTGAGGCGCTCGCCGTGGTCGTGACGCTGCCAAGCGCGCCCGTCACGCTCGTCAGCAAGCCGCTGACCGGAGCGAGCGGGCCGCTGCTGCCGCCTGCCGCGCCGGAGAGGCCGCCCGTCACGCTCGAAAGCAGGCCGGTGACGGGAGTGAGCGGGCTGCCGCCGCTGGCTGCGCCGCCAACTGCGCCGGTCACGCTGCTGAGCACGCCGGTGACCGGAGCGAGCGGGCCGCTGCTGGTGCCGCCGGTCAGGCCGCCGAGTGCGCTGGTCAACGGAGCGAGCGGACCGCTGCTGGTGCCGCCGGTCAGGCCGCCGAGTGCACTGGTCAGCGGAGCGAGCGGATTGCCGCCGCTGCCGCCCGTGAGCAGGCCGCCCACCGAAGCGACTGTCGTGCCGGTGTCGGTCACCGTGTGGCCGAGTGCAGCCGTGACCGGGTTGCCGCCGGTCGCGGTCAACAGCGCGCCGGCTTTGCCGAGCCCGCCGCCGACCGCCGAGAGCAGGCCGTTCAGCGGTGCGCCGAGGCCGGTGGTGTTGCCGACCGTCTGCGTGGTCGCGGCGACCATCGACGTAATCGGCGTGATTGCGGTACTGAGGGTTTGCGTGACTTTCTGGACCGGGCCAGTCGAGAGGGCGGTGGTGAGCGTGCTGCCGCCATTGGTTACCGCGCCGCCGAGCGTGTTGACGACGCCGCCGAGCGGCGAGGTGATCGCCGACAGCGGAGCGAGCGGGCCGCTGCCGAGGCTCGTCACGAGGTTGCCCGCATCCGTCACCGCGCCGCCGACATGACCCACGACCCCACCCAGGCTCGAGACCGTCGTGCCGACCGCGTTGCCGCCGGTGCCGAGCTGGCCGAGCCCTTGCGACACCCCGCCGCCGAGCGTGGACACGGCCGCGCCGACTTGCTGCACGATGCCGCCGGCGGCCTGGGTGGTTTGCGAGCTGACGCCGGGCAAGGTCTGCGAGCCGATCACGGTGCCGATGCTGCCGACCGTCGAGCCGGCGTCGCTGACCACGCCGCCCGTATTGCCCGCGACCGTGCCGAGCGCGTTGGCGACCACGGTGGTGCCCGTCCCCGTTCCCGTTCCGTTGCCTGTTCCCGTGCCCGTGCCCGTGCCCGACGTTCCCGAGCCGTTGCTGCCGGTGGTGGTGCCCGAGCCCGAGCCGCCCGAACCCATCGAACCACTGCCGCCACCCGAGGTGGACAGTGTGCCTCCCGCGGAGCCGCTACCGTTGCTGCCGGTGCCGGAACTCAGGCTGCCGGAGCCGCCGCAAGCACCGAGAGAAAGCATCGCGGCTACGCTGGCCGCAATCATGGTTGCCCGTATCGTCGTGTTGGTCGTTTGAATGTTCATGTCGCCCTCGAATCGCATGTGTTGTTGGATGTTGCTGCGTGCCTATCTCTGCACGAGCCGTGCCATTTCGCTTGAGCGATGCGGAGGATTTTCTCGAGGTGTCGCGCCGCGCCTTATCCGATAAGGCTTTGCGAGAAGTTGATGGAATGCGCGCTGAATCAGAATGGGTCCGCAAAATGCGATGCTCGGGGGTGGTTACGCAGGCGGCGTAACGTAACGAGCCGCGCGCGCCGTTACGCTGCACGACGTAACGCAGGTGCGCGAAACGGGCCCGCGCGCTTGAAACGTTCTGTTCAAACAAATAATTAGTGGAGCGAATCTAACTCATGGTTATACCTATGTGCTGCAACGCACGGACTGCCGTTAATCTGAGCGGGCGGATAAAACGCACACGTGACGAGCATCGGGGCAGCGAACAATTGCTTAAATATCATTGTTCGGCTATAAAACCCGAAAGCATCGGAGATTGACGAGGGAGGTGGGTTATCGAACAGACAGCTCATATGCATCCGTTTTACTGACGGCGGCTGCAAAGTGAAGCTACTGCGGTGCAACAAGAGAACCGGGAATGAGAGACCAACGGTTCGCGCACTCGGGTACTCCACCGGCCGATGCAGCACGTACACAAATGAAATAAATGAAGTCCGAGGGTTCAAATGAAAAAATTCACACAACGTTTTCTGAACGACAACAAAGGCGTGACCGCCATTGAATATGGCCTGATCGCGGGGCTTGTTGTGCTCGTCATCGCTACAGCGGTGGGGAGTGTCGGCTCGAATATCTCGGCTGTGATGAACAAAGTCGCCAGCCTGATTACCACGTAATAATCATCAAGGGCAAACCGTAAGCGTCGTGCGAAGCGGTTGGGCGTAGCGGTCGTCGTTCCGGCGACCGCTCGTTTCGCTGACGTATTACGCATCGCTGAATGATTAATGCGAATTGCATTGCAATTCGCAGGGCGTAGCTTTGCCTGTCGAGCGCGAAATGAATGTTTTCGTTGGCATTATGTTATTTATCGTCTGGGCCGCGGCAGTCGCGATTAGCGATTGCCGCTGGCGGCGTATATCCAATTCGATTGTCGTGGCGGGTTTAGCCGCGGCATTCGGCTGCGCGCTATTTCAATGCGGGCCTTTCGGGATTTCTCCTGCTCGCGCGGGTATTGGGGCGCTGATTGGTCTCGCTGCGTTGCTGCCGTTTTTTGCGCTCGGTGTCATGGGCGCCGCCGACGTCAAGATCTTCGCCGTGCTGGGTGCGTGGTGCGGTATGCAGGCGTTGCCCGGTCTGTGGATGGCCGCGAGTCTTGCAGCCGGCGTGCATGCGCTCTGGCTGCTGATCAAGACCCGCTCGCGGCTCATGGGTCTTGTCCGTCGATCCGGCGCGACCTTCGAACTTGCCGGTAAAGCATCCACGCCGTACGCCGCGTGTCTCACCGTGGCCGCAAGCGGCTGGCTCGTGCTGCATGGCATGGCCGGAGGACTGCGATGAAGCCGGCCATGATGCAGCGCACGTGTTTGCAACACCAGCGAATCCATCAACGCGGAGCGCGGGCGCAGCGCGGTGCCACGGCGATTGAATTCGCCCTGGTGTTCCCGCTCTTCTTCGCGATCCTGTACGCGATCATCACGTTCAGCCTGATCCTCGTGGCCCAGCAGAATCTGACCTTGGCCGCGGAAGAGGGTGCGCGCGCGGCCTTGAACTGGCAGAGCAACACGTCGCTGCAAACCGCGTTGACCAACCGCGGCAATGCGGCCTGCGCGGCGGCCAAGCTGGTGGCCTCGAAACTGGTGCAGGCCATGCAATGCACGCCGTCTTCCGCGACGTGCGGGCCGGGCGGCGCCATGCAATGCGTGAACGTGCTGCTCACTTATAACTATCAGGCGAATCCGATCGTGCCGATCCTGCCGCTGCTGGGAATCGTGGTGCCGAAGTCGTTGTCGAGCAGCGCCACCGTACAACTCAATCCGGAGAACATCCAGTGACGCGCGCGCCGGCTCCGTGCCTCGTCGTCCGTGAATGCGTGATTGCACGCGCGCACGGCACCGCATCGTTTAACCGAAGCAGCCAATCGTCATGCCGAATCTGACCAGAATTTTTGCCGGTGTATTGATCGTGGTGGCGCTCGTGCTCGGGATGTTCGCGTGGACACTGTCGCGCCGCCCGGCGCCCGTGGCCGTCACGCCCGCCATGCATGCGAGTTTTCCGGTGGTGGTGGCGACCCGCACGCTGACGGCGGGCAAAGCCATTACCCCCGACGATCTGCGCGTGCAATCGCTGCCGATCAATCCGAACGGCGCCTTCACGGAGCCGGCGCAACTGGCCGGGCGCGTGCCGAACGCGGAGATCGGCGCGGACTCGCCGGTGCTGGAAAGCCAGTTGTCGTCGGGGCTCGCGGAGCGCGTCGAACCGGGCGAGCGCGCGCTCGCCGTGCGGGTGGACGAGGGCAACGCGGTCGGCAACCGTCTGCGGCCGGGCAATTTCGTCGACGTATTTTTTACGCTCAAGCGCGACGGCGGCAGCATGGGGAACGGCGGCGAAATCGACCGGACCCAGGCGCGTCTGCTGATGTCGAAAGTGCGCGTGCTGGCGTTCGGCAACGCCACCGCGAGCGGCGACAGCGCGGGCGATCCGAACGGCATGGTTCGCACGGCGGTGCTCGCCGTGCCGGTCGCCGATGTCGATCGTCTGACGCTCGCCGAGAGCGCCGGCCGTCTGATCTTCGCGTTGCGTAATCCGAAGGATGCCGAAGTAGTCGATCAAAGCGTTTTGCCGGCTTATCCGGGCGTGCTGAAGACCGCGGCCCAGGCGGGCACTGGCGCGCCGCTTCAGGATTCGACCCGCGCCGCAGCCGGCGTGGCGCTCGACACCTTGTCGGGCAGCGTGAACGCTGGCAGCGCCGGCGCCGCCGCACGGCTGCCGCCGCTTCCGCGCGTGCTGCCGACGCGCGTGGCCGGCAATACCAACAGTACAAAGAGCGGTATCGAAGTGATACGGGGTGGGCGCGCCGAGACGGTCGCCTGGTAAAGCAGTTTCAGGGAGCGGGCGGCCGGTCGCGTCCATAACTACATGACAGAACGGATTTTTGTTTTCCGCAAGACGGCGTGGCTGGGGGTGGTCTTGCTGGCCGTATCGGCGGCGACCGATGCAGCAGGGCCGGTGCAGCGCGGGCAGGCGGCGCAAGCGGCACAAGCGGCACAAGCGGCACAAGCGGCACAAGCGGGTCAATCGGCCCAGCCAGCGCTCGCTGCGCCTGGGCAGACCATTGCGCTGTCGGTCGGCGCGCAGCAGCAAATCGCCGTCGGCCACACGCTGCAACGTGTCGCGATCGGTGACCCGTCGGTGGCCGACGTGCTGATCATCAAGGGCGACAAGCGCGGTGGCGTGCTGCTGGTCGGCAAGGCTGCGGGCACGACCAACCTGATGCTGTGGGCGCGCGAGCGCGAAGCGCCGTTGCAATATACGGTCGACGTGACCACGCCGGCCGCCGCGTCGTTGCTGGGACCCGACACGCCGGCTGTGAAAGTGCTCGGCGGCACGGCCGTGGTGTCCGGCACGTCCGCGACAATGGAGGCTCACCAGCGCGCCGTGGTCGCGGCCGAGGGCTCGCTCGGCAAGGACGGTTCGGTATTCGACACGTCGAGGGTGGCGAGCCGCGCAGTCGTCCAGGTAGACGTGCGGGTGGTCGAGTTCAGCCGTTCGGTGTTGAAGGAAGTGGGCTTCAACTTCTTCAAGCAGAACAACGGCTTCACATTTGGTTCGTTCGCGCCGTCGGCTTTGACTTCGGTGTCGGCGACGGCGGGCCAGGCGCCGAGTCTGACCGGCGTGACGCCGATCTCGTCGGCGTTCAACCTGATTTTCAACTCCGCGACGCACGGGCTGTTCGCGAACCTGAGTCTGCTCGAGAGCAACAACCTCGCGCGGGTGCTCGCGGAGCCGACTCTGGTCGCGTTGTCAGGCCAGAGCGCGAGTTTCCTCGCCGGCGGCGAGGTGCCGATTCCGGTGCCGCAGGCGCTCGGTACGACTTCGATCGAATTCAAGCCGTACGGCATTGGACTCACGCTCACGCCGACCGTCCTGAGCCCGCAACGCATCGCCCTGAAAGTGGCGCCGGAGGCTAGCCAGCTGGACTTCGCCAACGCGGTGACGATCAGCGGCGTGTCGGTGCCCGCGTTCATCACGCGGCGAGCGGACACCACCGTCGAACTCGGCGACGGCGAGAGCTTCGTGATCGGCGGGCTGATCGACCGCGAGACGGCGTCGAATGTCTCGAAAGTGCCGTTGCTCGGCGACCTTCCCGTGATCGGGACGTTCTTCAAACAGCTGAACTACCAGCAGAACGAGAAAGAGCTGGTGATCATCGTGACGCCGCATCTGGTCTCGCCGCTCGCCAAGGGCGCGACCTTGCCGTCGACGCCGGGCGAGCAGTCCGAGCAGCGCAACGGGCCGGTGTGGCGCTCGCTGATCGGCGGCGTGGCGGCGCGCGATTCGTCGCCGGGATTTTCGAAGTGAAGCCGGCAGGCGCTCTTGCAGTGCGCCGGATGAATACAGGGGTGAGCCGGCGTGCGCGCGAACCGCGCGCGTCCGCCGGCAAGCAGTACGACGCGGGGGCTTTGTCGCCTATGCCGCATAAGGAAGTCCAACATGAACGCGAGAACGCATTCATTGACTGAACGGGCGGTCACCGACTATTTCGTGTTCGCGTCGCTAACCGACGAACACGTGCATTGGCTCGCCGATACGCTGGTGGGCGCCGGTGTGGTCGAAGTGGCCACGCTCGATCCGTCGATGCTGACACAGCGCATTGCGACGCTGAATCCGTCGCTGGTGTTCGTCGATTTTTCCTGCGGCCGCGCCGCGGCGGCGAGCGCTGCCGCGAGCGCGGTGCGCGCCGCCTATCCCAGCATGCAGATCGTCGCGCTGGGCTCGCTCGCGGAACCCGAAAGCGCGCTGGCCGCGTTGCGTGCCGGCGTGCGCGACTTCATCGATCTGACGGCGCCCCGCGAAGACGCTCTGCGAATCACGCGCCAGGTGCTCGACAACCTTGTCGAGCCGGTTAGCCGCCATGGCCATGTCACCGCGCTGCTGGGCGCGCGCGTCGGCATGGGCGTGAGCACGCTGGCCGCGAATCTTTCGGTGATGCTGCAACGGCGCGATGTCGCGCAGGGCCGGCAAGCGGCGTTGCTCGATCTCGGCCTGCCGGCCGCGGACGCCTCGCTGCTCCTGAATACGCGCAGTGAATTCAATTTCGTCGAAGCCGTGCGCAACCTGCGCCGCTTCGATCAGACCTTCGTGCATACCGCGCTGTCGCACCACGCGAGCGGCCTCGCGCTCACCACGCTGCCGCCGAATCTGGCGGACATGCGCGAGGTCTCGTACTCGTCGTCGATCGGTTTGCTGAGCCGCCTGCGGGCGTTCTTCGACCAGCAGATCGTCGATCTCGGCGGCTTCACCAATGGCGAGTTCATCGCCCATGTCGTGCAGGCCGCCGATGAAACCTGGCTGCTGTGCGATCAGGGCGTGGCCTCGATCGTATCGGCAGTCGGCGTGCTCGACGCGTTGCGCGAAGAGGGCGTGGATACCGCGAACGTGCAGCTGATCGTCAACAAGTTCGACGCCGATCTCGGTCTCGCCGCCGCGCAGATCGCGCAACGTCTGGACATTCCATTGCTCGCCACCTTGCCGGAGCGGCGTATCGCGCTTGGGCAGGCGGTCAATCAGGGGCATCTGCTGGCCGATGTCGCCGCGCGCGATCCGTATGTGCGCGCGCTCGAACCGTTGATCGAGCGGCTCGGCGGCGCCGAGCGCACCGCTTCGCAGGCACGCGGCAAGTCGGCTCTCGGCGCGCTCAAGCGCCTCATTCCAACCACTCACAAGCGGTCATAGACGATGGCAAAAGAAATCGAATTTGCCGACGACGCGCCTTCGTTCGCGCATAGCCAGCAGTTCCAGGATATCAAGAACGCGGCGCACGAACATCTGCTCACGCGTATTGAGGAACTCGGCTCCGAGTTCGGCCGCTGGTCGCGTAACGCGATCAACCAGTTCGTCGATCTGGAGATGGACAGCTTCGTCAGGCTGCGCCGCATACCGATCAACGAGAGCGAAGTGCGCCTGATCGCGGAAGCGCTGACCAAGGAACTCGCGGGCTTCGGTCCGATCGAGGATCTGCTCGCCGATCCGGCCGTTGAAGACATTCTGATCAACGGCTACAACGACGTGTACGTGTCGCGCCACGGCATTCTGACGCGCATTCAGGTGCGCTTTGCCGACAACGCGCACCTGCTGCGAATCGTGCGGCGCATTCTCGCGCCGATCGGCCGACGTCTGGACGAATCGAATCCGATGGTCGATGCGCGTCTGCCGAACGGCGGCCGTGTGAACGTGGTGATCGAGCCGCTCTCGATCGACGGGCCGATCGTCTCGATCCGCAAATTCCGCAAAGATCCGATGCGGCCCGACGATCTGCTCGGCAACGGCACCTACAGTCCGGAGATCGGCGCGTTGCTCGAAGCCGCGGTGGCGGCGCGCTGCAATGTGCTGGTGTCGGGCGGCACGAGCTCGGGCAAGACGTCGCTGCTCAATGCGCTGGCGTTTCATATTCCCGAACCGGAACGGGTCGTGACCATCGAGGACACTGCCGAACTGTCGCTGAACCATCCGCACGTGGTGCGGCTGGAAAGCCGGCCGGGCGGCTTCGACGGCGCGGGCGTCGTGACGATTCGCGACCTGCTGCGCAATACCTTGCGGATGCGGCCGGACCGCATCATCGTCGGCGAAGTGCGCGGCGGCGAGGTGCTCGAAATGCTGCAGGCGATGAACACCGGCCACGACGGCTCGATGGGCACCGTGCACGCGAGCTCGCCGCGCGAATGTCTGTACCGGCTCGAAATGCTGGCGGGTTTCGCGGGCTTTCAGGGCACCGAGTCGAGCCTGCGCCGCCAGATCGCCAATGCGATCGACTTCATCGTGCAGATCGGCCGGCTCTCCAACGGCCGCCGTCGGATCCTGTCGATCACGGAAGTGACGGGGCTGTCCGACAACATCATCGCCACGCAGGAGCTGTATCGCTACGAGCCGATCCTGACCGCCGAAGGCGACGAGCTCGACAACTGGGTCTCGCTCGGCATTCATCCGCACTCGCCGAAGCTGGCGCGTTTCCGCCAGGCGCTCGGCGGCGGCGAGGCAAACAATGCGTTCGGCAACGCGGGCTTCGGCGGCGGCTTTGGCGGATCGGGCGGTGGCGGCGGATTTGGCGGTGGCGGCTTCGGCGGTGGTGGTGGCGGGTTTGGCGGAGGCTTCAATGTCTAGCGCGGTCCTGGTCTTCGCGGCGCTTGCGCTGCTCTGCGCGGCGCTCGCATTGCTGCTCTGGCAGCGCGGCGCGCAACGCAAAGGCCAGGTGAGCGCGGAACGCTACATCGACAGCCGCATGGCGTCGCCTAACGGGGGTTCGTTTGGGGCGTCCCCCATGGCGGCCGGCGTCGCTGCGGGTGGGATGGGCAGCGGCCCGGCAAGCGGTGCGCGCGGCGGCCCCGCGCGCGCCGTCGCGACGCAGGCCGTGATCGCTCCGCAGGCACCGTCTGCCAACGCTGGCTGGCTCGAGTATTGGCGTTATCTGCAGGCGCGCGTGCGTTTCATGGTGCGGCACGCGATGGCGCGTGCGGGCATTGCCAATGCAAAAGCGCCGGCCGCGCTCGCGGGCACCGTGGTGTTGCTGCTGTGCGGCTGGGCCGCGCTCGCAGGCGGCTTGCTCGCGGCCGGCGCCGCGTTGATCGCCTGCGTGATGTTCTTCTATTTTCTGTTGACGCTGCGCGTGAACAAACGCCGTCAGCAGATCGTGCGGCAGTTGCCGCTGTTTCTCGACGGCATCGTGCGTCTGATCACGCTCGGCAACAGCGTGCCCGCGGCCTTCCAGGCCGCGATGCAAACCACCGAGGCGCCGCTGCGCGAATGCCTCGACTACGTGTCGCGAATGCTGCGCACCGGCGTGGAGATCGATCGCGCGCTCTCCCAGGTCGCGCTGATCTATGGCGTGCGCGAACTCGAACTGGTCGGCGCCGTGCTGCGTCTGTCGGTCAAATACGGCGGACGCGCCGACGTCATGCTCGAACGGATGGCCTCGTTCATGCGCGACCTCGAACACGCCGAGCGCGAACTGGTCGCGATGTCGGCGGAAACGCGGCTCTCGTCGTGGGTGCTGGCCATGCTGCCGGTCGGGATCGGCGGGTTTCTGATCCTCTCCAATCCTAAGTATTTCGCGTCGATGTGGTTCGACCCGACCGGCCGGCAACTGGTCTATCTGGCGTTTGCATTGCAGCTGGGCGGGGCCTATCTGTTGTATCGCCTCGCGAACCTGAGGAATTGACGATGCAGACTCAACAACTCGTCGCACTCGCGCTCGCTCTGGCGGCACTCGGCTTGCTGCTGATCGCAGGCCTCGTGCTGGCGCGCGTGGCGGCGGCGCGGCGCAGCGAACGCACGCTGCGCCACGCGCTCGACGAGCGCGCGCTGCTCGCCGCCGCGGCGGCACGCAATGGAGAAGGCGCACAGAGTGGCGCGAAGGCGGCAGCGCGCAGCGCTCGGCCCACGGGTCTCAAAGGCCTGCTGGAGCGCTTTGCGCATGCCGGGATTCGCTGGCTCGACACGCCGTTGGGCCGCCAGATCGTCGCGGAAGAAGATCGCCGGCTGCTCGAACAATGCGGTTTCGTGGATACGCGCACGCGTGGCCTCTTTCTGGTGGCGCGGCTGGTCGGTGCGCTGGTGCTGCCCGTGCTGGTCGCCATGCTGGCGCGCGGTCAGCTGGAGGGGGCACGCTATATGGCGTTGGTGATCATCGCCGCGATGGTGGGCTTCATGTTGCCGAAGGTCGTGTTGCGGCGGCGTGCCAGCAAGCGCCGCAACGGTGTGGTCGACGAATTGCCGTTGCTGGTCGATTTGCTGCGTCTCCTGCAAGGCGTGGGCTTGTCGCTCGATCAGAGCCTGCAGGTGGTGGTCAACGATTTTCGCGGCATGTTGCCGGTGCTCGCCGGCGAGCTGGAGATCGCGCAACGTCAGTTCGCCGCGGGACGCACGCGCGAGCAGTCGCTGAACCGGCTCGCGACGAGCTACGACAACGAAGATCTGCGCGCGGTGATGCGCTTGCTGGTGCAGGTCGACCGGCACGGCGGCGCCGTGCAGGAACCGCTCAAGCAGTTCGGCGACCGCCTGCGGGAGACGCGCCGCGCGATGCTGCGCGAACGTATCGGCCGGCTCGCCGTGAAGATGACAGGCGTGATGATCGTGACGCTGTTGCCCGCGTTGATGATCGTCACGGCCGGACCCGGCGTGCTGGCTGTCCAGCATTCGTTGGGCGCAGCGAAGCACTGAGGATTTGCCATGACTTACAGTCTCCCGTTCGATTCCGTCAAACCGGGCGCCCGTTGCGCCGCGACGCTGGCCGCGCTGTCGCTGCTCGGCGCGTGCGCATCTAAAGACCTTGTGGGTTACGGCGTCGGACCGCAGGCCGAGCGCGCCGTGCTGGCCCAGCAGGCCAATAAGGATCCCGCGCCGGACACGCCCGGCATGTACCTCGGCTTGATCGACCGGATGCAATCTCAGGGACTGTACTTCGCTTCGCTCGCGCATATCGATGCGTACGACAAGCAGTACGGCGCGAGCCCCGACTCGATTCTGCTGCGCGCCGACGCGCTGCGTATGACCGATCAGCCTGCCGCCGCCGTGGCCGTCTACGGACAACTGCTGAAGACGCCGCTCGCCACGCGTGGCTATCGCGGCCTCGGTCTGATCGCTGGCGCGGCCGGCGACTTCACGCGCGCCGCGCAGGAATTTCAGCAGGCGGTCCAGCTCGCGCCGACCGATGCGGCGACCTTGTCCGACCTCGGCTATGCGCGTTTGCGCGACGGCGATGTGGACGGTGCGCGCGTGCCGCTCATGAAGGCGGCCGAACTGGACCCGACCAATCCGAAGATCGTCAGCAACGTGGCGCTCTATCTGCTCGCCAATGGCGACCAGGCGCAGGCGCTGGCCGTGATGAATCAGCAGCAACTCGCGCCGGACGTGCGAGCCGCGATTCGCAGCGACGCGGCGAAAGTGGCCGCGGCAGGGCGTGCGCAACGCGGCGCGCCAGCGCAGCCACAGGTGGGCGCGGGGAGTACGGGCGCGCGCACGGTCGCGAGCGCGCAGGGGATCGAGCCCGCGCCGCGTCTGTTGCAGCGTTTTTCGCAATGAGCGGGCGCGTGGCGACTTCGTGCTGAGGCATCAGGCAATCAGGGAGCAACAATGAAAAACAGAATGACGAAGCGGGGTTGGCGGGCGGCAAAGTCGAGCCGGCGGCTGGCGAAGGCCGCGATGGCCGCGATGGCCGCAATGGCCGGTATGCTGCTGGGCGCGTCCGCTCCCGCGAGCGCGCAGACGAGCGACACGGAACAGCCGGTTCAGGCTGTGCAACCGGTGGTGCAGGCCAGCGAAGTGGGTCACGCGGCCCGTGCCTGGCTCGACCTGCAGAGCAGCAATACGCAGACTGCGCCGGCGCTGCCGATGCTCGGCGCCGAAGCCGGGCTGGCCTACCGTCGGTATATGGAATCGTTCAAGAGCAAGATTCCCGATCTGTATGGCTCCGCATTGAATAGCGGCAGCGGGGGCAGCGGCGCGATGGGCTTGAACAGCGGCATCGGCGGAAGTAGCGGTGGCTCGAACTGACATGCGCAAGTTGCCTTTTGCCATGCGCCTCGCCGCGCGCAACGCACGTCCGCTGCACGCGCGGCGCGCGCTCGCGCGCGGTCAGCATGGCGCGGTCGCGGTGGTCGCGGCGATCTGGCTGAGCCTCGCGATCGCGGCGCTCGGCGCGATCGATGTCGGCAACGTGTATTTCGCGCGCAGGCAATTGCAGCGCACGGCCGATCTGGCCGCGATGGCGGCGGTTCAGATGATCGCCTCCTCGGGCGGTTGCGCGACGGCTACCACCGCCGCGCAGCAGAATGCGAGCGCCAACGGTTTCACGACCGGCAGCACCACGACTATCACCACCACGTGCGGCCGCTGGGACACGAGTTCGAGCACGTACTTCGGCACCAGCGGCAACCCGCTCAATGCGGTGCAGGTGACGACGACTCAACGCGTACCGTACTTCTTCGTCGGACCGAACCGTAACGTCTCGGCGACGGCTACCGCGTTCGCCTCCAACATCGACGCGTTCTCGCTCGGCACCGGCATCGCGACGATCAATACGCAACAGTCGGCGCTGTTGAACGCGATCCTCGGCGGACTGCTGAAAACCAGCGTGTCGCTGAGCGTGGGCGACACGCAGAGTCTCGCGACGGCGCACGTCAAGCTGGACGATCTGAAGGTGGCGCTGGGTGCCGCGACGATGAAGGGGCTGCTCGGCACCACGGTGAGTTTTCAGCAACTGATGGTCGCGATGGTCAACGCGCTGCAGGCGGGCGGCGACACCATCAACGCGGCGATTCTGCAGAAGGTGGCCGTGGCCATTCCGGGCGGGCAGAACATTGCGATCGGCGACGGCGGCACGTCCGCGCCAGGACTGCTCGCGCTCGGCCTCGCTAATCCGAATGCCGCGGCGAGCGCGACGATCAACGCGTTCGATGCTTTACTGGTCGCCGCACAGATCGCGCAACGCAGCCCGGATGGCAGCCAGGGCAACGCGCCGGTGATCAATGTGGCGGCCGGGCTGGCCGGCGTGGCGGGCATTTCGCTACAGATCATCAATCCGCCCGTGTTGGCCGTAGGCGAGGGCGGCACGTCGGCCGACGGGACGTACCGGACTCAAGCGCGCACGGCGGTGATCAACGCGAGCGTCAATCTGTTGCCGGTGATGTTCACGCCGATCAGCCTGAATCTCGGCATCGGCTCGATCAGCATCGCCGCTCTCAATACCCCGATCATGCTTTCGTTGACGAGTGCGCAGGGCACTGCCTCACTCAGTTCGGTCGGCTGCGAATCGACCAAGGCGGCGACCAAGGCCACGATTCAGGTCGCTCCGAGTATTGCTACGGTCTGCCTCGGGGCAAACGCGGCTTGCGGCGGCTTGATCAACATCGCTGACGTTACGGTGTGGACCATTCTGACCGGCACGATTGACCTCACGCAGATCGCGCTTGGTGGCACGGGCCAATTGCCATTGGCGCCGCCCTCGCCGCAGCCCGTTACCTTCAACGGTTCATCCGGCAGTTTCGACTCGTCGATCACCGTCAATTCCAATGCCGTCGGAAGCGACGCGTCGACGCTAACCGCGCAGCTACTCAAGGCGTTGCCGAACCTGCTTCAAGTGACCGCTGCGGGGCTTGACTTGACAACGGTCACCAAGCCCTTGCTCGCGGCCCTCGCGCCCGTATTCTCGACGGCTCTCCAACCCGTTTTCAACCTGCTCGACGCAGTCCTCGTCCCGACACTTTCCCTGTTGGGCGTTCAGGTCGGCACCGCCACGGTCCACAACATGTCGCTGACGTGCGGCGTCGCGCAACTGGTCAACTAGCCTATCCAAGATGAGAACCCCCACCAAAATCGAGGAACTCGATATCTACGTCTGGGAGGGCAAGGCCGACATCGTCGACCGGGTCGCGCGCTGCATGGCGAGCTTCGATGTCGAAGTGATCCGTGCGGACGATATCGCGATCTCGCCCGAACGGACCGCGCTGCGGCCGTCGCTCGCGATCATCAGCGTGTCGGTGATCGACAGCGGCGCGTTGATCCTGCGCGACTGGCAGGCGGCGCACGGCATCCCCGTCGTATGGGTCGGCGCCGCGCCGCGCGAACACGATCCGGCCACCTATCCGTCCGAGTACTCGCATATCCTGCCGCTCGACTTCACCTGCGCCGAATTGCGCGGCATGGTCATGAAGCTCGTGCTGCAAATGCGCGCGCATAGCGCGAAGACGCACGAGTCCGACGCGATGATCGCGAACTCGGAGTGCATGCAGGCGCTGCTGCACGAAGTCGATACTTTCGCCGACTGCGACACGAGCGTGCTGGTGCACGGCGAAACCGGCGTCGGCAAGGAGCGCATCGCGCAACTGCTGCACGAGAAACATAGCCGCTACGGGCAAGGCCCGTTCGTCGCGGTGAACTGCGGCGCGATACCGGACGGCCTGTTCGAGTCGCTGTTCTTCGGTCACTCGAAAGGCTCGTTCACGGGCGCGGTGGTCGCGCATAAAGGCTATTTCGAGCAGGCCGACGGCGGCACGCTGTTCCTCGACGAAATCGGCGATCTGCCGCTCTATCAGCAGGTCAAGCTGCTGCGCGTGCTCGAAGACAGCGCGGTCACGCGTATCGGTTCGGCGACGCCGGTGAAGCTCGACTTCCGGCTGGTGGCGGCGACCAACAAATTGCTGCCGCAACTGGTGAAGGACGGCACGTTTCGCGCCGACCTGTACTACCGCCTCGCCGTGATCGAGTTGAAAATTCCGTCACTCGAAGAGCGGGGCGCCGTCGACAAGATTGCGATCTTCAAGGCGTTCATCGCGCAGATCGTCGGTACCGAGCGTCTGGCTGCTTTGCCCGACCTGCCGTACTGGCTCGCCGATGCCGTGGCCGATACCTATTTCCCCGGCAATGTGCGCGAGCTGCGCAACCTGGCCGAGCGCATTGGCGTGACCGTGCGCCAGATCGGCGCGTGGGATGCGGCGCGCCTGCAACGGCTTCTCGCGCTGGCGCGCACCAGCCAGCCGGTGCCGGCGGAGAGTGTCGCCGAGGTGCTGGTGGACCGCAGCAAATGGGACATGGCCGAGCGTAACCGCGTGCTGGCCGCGCTCGACGCAAACGGCTGGCGTCGCCAGGATACGGCGCTCTATCTCGGCATCAGCCGCAAGGTGCTGTGGGAGAAAATGCGCAAGTACCAAATTTTTGACGAAGAGCCCGAAACACGCGAAAGTGAGTAATAATGAGACGGTTGTACTAAAACAAAAACTGTTCAAGCAGGAATTACATGGACCGAAAGTCGAAACTACGACAGATTGCCTTCGCCGCAGTCATCGCGATGGGGGCAGCGCGGGGTGTCAATGCGCAGGCTCTGCCGGACAGCAGCACGAGCGCTGGCGCCGTGAGCGGCGTTGTTTCCCAGCCAGGCACGACGGCGGCGTTGCCGGCAACTTCACAGGCGGGACAGGCCCAGACTTCCGCGCTCACGCCCGACGAAGCGAAGCAATCCGCCGCGGGTAACGTGGCGGAATTGCAGCAAATGATCCACGGCTCGGATCTGAGCGAACTGCGCACCACTTATAACGGTAGTTACGGCGCGAGCTTGCTGTTTTACGGCAAGGAAATGACGTACTACGTGGCGCTGTTCCAGCAGAAAAACTTCTGGCGGGTCATCAAGACGCAGGACGCGGCGCGTGCCGACATGATCTACAAGGATTTCGTGCGTCAGACGGTGCAACTGTCGGACGTCGAGATTCGCCGCACGCAACTCGAGGCGCAGAAGGCGTTCACGGAGCGGATGATCGCGCTGTCGCAGGACCGTGCGAACCGCCTGCAAGCGGACCTGGATGTTGCGCGTCAGCAGCAGACCATCGTGGCGAGCCAGCAGCAGCAAACGCGCGCCGAAGCCACGGCGCTCGCTCAGCAGAAAGCTTCCGCGCAAGATCAGTTGCGTGCCGCGCAGCGTCAGGTACGCGAGCTGCAACGCCAGTTGGAAAGCGGTTTGCCCTCGCACTGAGGGCGATGCTCTGAGGACTGTCGGCTGGGCAGGGCGGCGCGGGATTGGAGATGCCGCCCGACACCTGCCCGCTGTGCTTGCTGCGCAAGCAGCGCCTGCCACCCTCGGCATGCGACCTCTGCGATACCGCATCTGACGAGCACGCGCTCAAGGGGCCACACCTGGCTCACCGCATCTGCGCGGGCGAGCCCAACCTTCACGACATCATTTCGCTGTGCCCACGTGATACATCAGTGCGGCAATTTCTAGCGCCGCTTCTTTCCCTCCGAAGACCCCTCTTTGTCCTCCACGTGATGCGGGTCTCCCGTGTCCACAGCGATCGGATCGCTGGCGGGAAAACTTTCCTCGAGTGCCTCATCGAGCCTGTTGTCCTCGGACTCAGCGGATTCGGCGGGCGTTTGCGTTTCGGCTTTGTGAGTTTCGTGTTGCTTCTTGCTGGTCATGACGTGCTCCGTGAGAAGAGAGTCGGCAATCCAGCATAGCGCAAAGCGGGCGCCGGCGAATATCGGCCGAATGGCTTAGGAATGTGCGCGTAAGCGTCTGCTTCAAAAGCGCGAGGCGAACGAGCGGGGAGGCGAAGCGGCGTCATCAATAAAAACTTAAAACCAATGCGCATCAGCTCGTTTTCCGTGTGTCGACGCAAAGCGGCGCGGGAAAAACAAAATCAATCGCCGATCGTGTTGGCCGGAAGACCGCAACGCATGTCGCGAACCGGCAGTGTCGAGCTCGGGAGGAGCGCAACCAGGAACCCGTGAACAACAAGGCAGCGAAAACCATGAACCGGAAAAAAACTGCGTGCGCACAGCGCCTCAACGCGTCACACGTCGTGGAAGCAGAACTGGAACATCTGGATTGGGCAACGAGGCAACCGGCGCAGCGCATGCTGGACGCCTGCTATTGGCGCCGCCGCGTGCTGGCGGTCAAATGTGGATTCGAACTGACGGAACTGCAGGTGATGCGCCTGGAAAAGATCTTGCAGCGGCTCGGCCATTCAACGGAGTAGCCGAGCGCTGTTGCGGCAACTTACTCGGTGCCGCCATTACCACCGTTACCACCATTACCACCGCCGTTGCCACCGTGACTGCCGCCACCATGGTGGCCGCCGCCATGATTACCACCGTCGCCGCCCGTGCCGAACAAACGACGGCGGCGCGTCACGACCACGGGGCCGTCCGACGTGCTGCTGCTACGATCTGACGCAGGCCGGTCCGAAGACGGCGCGCCATACGACTCGCGCGGTTCACGCGGTTCGCGCGGCTCACGATGATCGCGCGGTTCACGCGAACCGTGCGGACCGCGCGTGGTGTGTTCGCCGTGCGACGGACGCCCCGCGCGCGGAGCCGGACGCGTGCCGGTGTCGAGCTGGATCGTCGAGATCGCGCGCTTGTAGATGCCTTGCAGGCCGACAGGCGTGCGCAGCATCACCAGATACTGATCGAACGACTCGATGCACCCGGTCAGGCGGATGCCATTGACAAGGTAGATCTCAACGCGCTTTCGTTCTTTGCGCGCGGCGTTCATGAAGTCGTTTTGCGGATGCGATTCTGCGGAAGCCATGGACAATTCAGGTTAGAAAGACGGTTGTTCGCCGCGATTCTACCCTGTGTGGGGGCGGAACGCGTCGGCGGGCGAACTGCGTCCACTATAACGGCTTGTGGACACATAAGCATCTGATAACTATTGACTGTAACGTTGAGTTACGAATCTGCGGACGAATGCCGCATTCTTCCGCCACCCGCAGGCCCTCGCGGCGCGGATGGCGGAAAAAGATAGCGCAGGGCGGCGCCTTCAGCGGAATAAACCACCGGCTGCCGGCGTTATATCAGGCATGGCGGCGCTGCATCGTGCGCGCGGCCGATCGGTTGCACGGTTCGCGCGAGGCGTCCCGGCGCCCATGAGGAGACTCACCATGAAACTATCCCGCATTCTCTCCGCCGTTTTCGTCCTGCTGGCGCTCGCGGGCGGCACGCTCGCGACGAGCGCGTGCACGTCCGCGACCGATAGCAGCGCCTCCGGCACGAGTGGTGGCACGGGCAGCGGCGGCGGCTACTGAACGTCTCGCGCCGGGTGAGTTTCGAAACTGAAGTGATTTCGTGGCTCCCGCAGTTGCGCCGCTACGCGCGCGCACTGACGGGTGACCGCGCCTGGGCCGACGACCTCGTGCAGGATACGGCGGAGCGCGCGCTCGCGCGCTGGGCGGCTTTCCGGCCGGACAGCAATCTGCGCGCGTGGCTGCTGACGATCCTGCGGCATCTCTACATCGACCAGTTGCGCGGCCGCCGCGAGATTGCCGTCGACGAAGAGAGCGCGCCGTGGCGCAATCTCGAAGCGCCTCAGGGTGAAGTCGACGGGCTCGTGCTGCGCGATCTGCAGCGCGCGCTGTATTGTCTGCCGGTCGAACAGCGCGAAGTGCTGTTGCTGGTCTGCGTGGAGGATCTGTCTTATCAGGAAGCGTCGCGCGCACTCGGCGTGCCGATCGGCACGGTCATGTCGCGGCTGTCGCGCGCGCGCGAACATATGCGCGCGTTGCTGACGGAGGGGCCGGCTCAAGGCCCGGCGCGTAAATCTCCGCCGTTGAAAGTAGTGAGAAACCCGTGATGAATAACGACGACTACGATTCCAGCTTGCCCGAAGGGCTCGACCTGCGAGCGCTGTCGGCGTTTGTCGACGATGAATTGCCGGGCACGGAGCGCGCCGCGATCGAGGCGCAACTGCACCAGCATCCGCAGGCCGCCGCGCGCGTGGCCGCCTGGCGCGCGCAGAAATCCGCGTTGCGGGCGTTGTGCGGCGCGCCGCCGCGCAGCGAGCGTGATGAGCGCAATCAACGCCGTGCGGACGATGCCGCCGACGAACCGGCCTTCATCGTGTTGCGCCGGAACACGCCATGGTGGCAGCGAGTGGGCGTCGCGGCCTGCTGGCTGGCGGCTGGCGCCGGGCTCGCGCTGGCTCTGGGTCCGCTCGCGCCGCGTCTGACCGGTGGCGCGTGGGGCGGTTTGGGCGGCCAGCCGCCGAGCTTCGCCCAGCGCGCGGACATCGCTTATGCGGTGTACACGCCGGAGCGTCGTCACCCGGTGGAGGTCGCGGCCAGCGAAGAAGAGCATCTGATCAACTGGCTCTCCAAGCGGCTGAACCGGCCGCTCTCGGTGCCGTCGTTGCAGGAGTATGGCTATTCGCTGGTGGGCGGGCGGCTGTTGCCCGGCGAAGCGGGACCGGCCGCGCAATTCATGTACGAGAACGGCAGCGGCGCGCGGCTCACGCTTTACGTCACCGGCACTTCGCGCGACGAAACCGCGTTCCGGCTGTTGCGCGAAGGCAACCGGCGCACCTTCTACTGGATCAACGACGGCATGGGCTATGCGCTCTCCGGGCCGATCGCGGAAGGCAAACTGCGCACCATCGCCATCGACGTGTGCAGCGCGCTCGGCGGCAAACCGGAGTCCTGGCAGTAGCGGTGTTCGCAGGCGCGAAACGCCGTCGCGCGGCGCTGCAATACGCGGTAACCGAAACCGCCGGCGTTGCAGCGGCGCAAGCGGAATAGCGTTGCGCGGCGTTTCGTTTACTCGGTGCTGGATCGTGTCGTCCTCGCGTGCGCATGCGCGGCACGGTTTCGAGCAAGGCAAACCGACGGTGTCTTCACGGCGCCGACACGTTTTTTGCGGGTCGCAACGCCGGTGCGTCGAGGCAGCAAAATCATGTTCACATTTCATCTTTTCGGCAGCCGGCTGTTTAGCGCCGCAGCCTGCCTGTGTTTTTGCGCCGCATGCGCGGCACCCGTCGAGGCGCAAGCGCAAGCGGATCCGGTTTCAGCCGATACGTCGACGTGCCGTTTCGTGGTGGGGCAGGCGGAAATCGACGGCGTCATGCAGCAGATCACCGGCCGCGCGTGCCTGCAAGCGGATGGCACGTGGCAGATCGTCGAAGACGATGCTGCTGCTCAGGCCTTGGCGGATGGGCCGGTCTACTACTACGATCCATGGTATTGGGGGCCACCGGTTGTGTTCGGTGTCGGCGTGTCGTTCGTGTTCGTCGACCGCTTTCATCATTTTCATCACATGGATCATGTGCGCTACATGCACGGCGTGCGCGGACCGTATGGCGTGGGCGGCCATGGCGGTTGGCGCGGTGCGCCGCCCACCCGCTCGTGGGGTGGCATGTCGCATGGCGGCGGTGGAATGCGCCGCTAACCCGCTGCCGCTCGCGCGCGCGACGGCCAAGGAGATGCGTTGATTCGCAGCTTGCCGCCGAAGGTATCCGCCGCGCAGTTCGATCGCGCGCTCGCCGCCTGGCGCTCGATTGTCGGCGAGCCGCAGGTGGTCACCTCGGCGGACGGGCTCGCCGCGTATCTCGATCCGTTCGCGCCCGGCGAGCGCGAGGCGTTTTCGGCCAGTGCCGCGCTCTTGCCTGGATCCGTCGACGAGATTCGCGCGATATTGCGGATTGCCAATCAATTTCGCATTCCGCTGTGGACCGTCTCGACCGGGCGCAACTTCGCCTATGGCGGAGCGGCGCCGCGACTCGCCGGTTCGGTGGTGCTCGATCTGCACCGGATGAACCGCATCATCGAAGTGAACGAGACGATGGGATACGCGCTGGTCGAGCCGGGCGTGAGTTATTTCGATCTGTACGCGTATTTACGCGAGAAAGGCTACAAGCTGTGGGTCGATCCGCCCGCGGCCGGTTGGGGCAGTGTGGTCGGCAATACGCTCGAGCGCGGCTTCGGGTATACGGATTACGGCGACCATGCGGCGTCGCAATGCGGCATGGAAGTGGTGCTGGCCAATGGCGACGTGTTGCGCACGGGAATGGGCGGGATCGAAATCGGCACCGCGTGGCAGTTGTATCAACCGGGCTTCGGTCCCTCGTTCGACGCGATGTTCATGCAGTCGAACTACGGCATCGTCACCAAGCTGGGCGTCTGGCTGATGCCCGCGCCGCCCGCGTATCTGCTGGGCGAAATCCAGTTTCGCCATGAAGCGGATCTCGAAGCGATCGTGGAGACTTTGCGTCCGCTGCGGCTCGATGAAACGATCCGCAATCATGCGGTGATCGAAGGCGGCTTGCGCCGCGCGGCCGGGTTGTCGGCACGCGCGCAGTGGTATGACGGGCCGGGCGCGATGCCCGAGCGCGCGGTGGCCGCCATGCTCGACAAGCTGAACGTGGGCCGCTGGAATCTGCATTTCGCGCTATACGGTACGCCTGAATTGATCGACGCGCGTTATGCGATCGTGCAGCGCGCGTTTGCCCGTGTGCCGCAGGCACGGTTCTCCGCTACGCGTTATGCCGGCGATGCGCAGCCCACGGCGGGCGGCGACCGCAATCTCGCCGGCATTCCCGCGATGAGCGCGTTTCGCATGCTCGACTGGCGCGGCGGCGCGGGCGCGCATGTCGACTTCGCGCCGGTGTGCCCGGCGACCGGGCGCGACGCGTTGCGTCAATACACGATGGTCAAAACGCGCGCCGCGGAGTACGGCTTTGATTACTACGGCGGTTTTACGGCGGGCGCGCGTCATCTGCATCACATCTTCGCGGCGATTTTCGACCGCGACGACGCGAACCAGGTCGAGCAGGCCGGCGCGCTTTTGCGTTCGCTGATGAGCGACGCGCGCGCCGCCGGCTACGGCGAATATCGCGCGCATCTCGCGTATATGGATTTTGCCGCCGCCCAATACAGCTTCAACGACGGCGCCTTGCTGCGCCTCTCGGAAACGATCAAGGACGCGCTCGACCCGAACGGCATTCTCGCGCCGGGCAAGCAGGGCATCTGGCCGGCTGCGTGGCGCGACCGGCGAGGCTACACCTGAGGGCGCGTGTCGCCCGATATGACGACAGGAGCGAACCATGCATCGGCGCACTTTCATGATGACCGGCGCCTGCCTGCCGAGCGTGGCGGGCAGCGCGTGGCCGTGGCTCGCGCACGGCGCGGCGCGTAACAGCATGGTGGCGGTGGTCGATTCGACGCTCGCGCACGGCGTCGCGCTCGCCGAATATGCCGCGCACAGGCAGTGGCCGATTTTCGAAACCGGCGACGATATCGGCGTGCTCTGGTACACGACCCTCGCGCCGCTGCTCGGCGCGACGTCCGCGCGATCGGCGGCGAGGCTGATCGGCCTCACGCGCGCCTCGGATTTCTTCGTCCTTAGCGAATTCGCGATCCGTGCGGGACAGCGGGTCGAACGGAGTGACGAGCACGGGACGGGCGCCCACGCGCAACCGGTCCATGTCGCCTTCGCGTTCGCGCCGCGCTAGAACCTGTACGCCTTGTTCTTCGGATCGAACGTCGAATCGTCGAAGGTTTTCGGCGTGATGGTTTCGAACACGATCCGCTCGAAGATATTGCCGTTATTGTCGTAAGACTCGACGGAGCGGAAATACGGGTGCCGCAGATCGAGGCCGAGCGTCTCTTTTTTCGCGTAGAACTGCGGCTGGCCGTTCGGCGTCTCGAAGGTGAAGGCCACCACGCGCACGCCGTCGATGGTTTTCACGTTTATCGTGGTCGAGCGCGGCAAGCCGGCCTCGGCGTATTTCTTGCCCTCGGCGAGGTACTGATTCGCGATGTATTCGGTGCCGAGATCGCGCACGTCATGGTTCGACTGCGCGCGGGCGAGGACGCCGTGCAGTGAGGTCCACAACGGCATCACGTTCAGGATGCCGCCCAGGTGTCCGTACATTTCGTCGGTCCGCCTGGACTCGTCGTAGATGACTTCCTGGCCCGCGTGCGCGCCATCAGGCAGCCACTTTGCGTAGATTCGCAGCGGGTCGCGCGCGAGGCGCACCAGCATGTGATCGGGCTTATCGGGCCATTGGCCGCGAATGCGTTCCGAACGCAACATGGTGAACTCGTACGACGGATAACCGTTCGGCCCTTCCTTGATATAACGCGGCAACGCGAGCGGATCGAGCGACTGGAATAGCGCGACCAGTTGCGCGTCGTCGAGCTTTTCCATGGCGCCGCTTTGCTGTGCGGCACGCAGCCATTTGACCTGCTGATCCAGCGTGAGCTTGCCGACCTGCGAGGACGGCGTGGCCGGCGCCTTGAGGGTGCTGACGGTATCGAGCGCGGGCGGCGTATCGTCGTTTTGCGCGAATGCGTGAGGCGAGGCCAGCGCGACCGCGCTCGCCACGAGCGCCGCGAGCAGCAGTTTGCGCGACGGCGTGCTTTGCAACGGCGCATGGAGCGACGCCCGTATACCGGCGGCCTGCGTCGAAACACGGGGGAGAGGCATGAAGGCCGACGTGCGGCATGAGCGTGCGGACATGCGGTGCTTCATGAATCTCTCCGTAAGGTGACGCGAGGCGCAATCCCAGTCAGGCAGGCTTTTGCTTCGCGAGTTCCTCGTCGCGCAGCGCGCGGCGCAGAATTTTGCCCACGTTGGTTTGCGGCAGCTCGTCGCGGAACTCGACGAGCTTCGGCACCTTATAGCCTGTCAGATTCTTGCGGCAGTGGGCAATCACCTGTTCGGCCGTCAGCGAAGCATTGCGCTTGACGATGAACACCTTCACCCGTTCGCCCTGTGTGGCGTCGGGCACGCCGATGGCCGCCACTTCCCGCACGTCCGGATGCGCGGCGATCACGTCTTCGATTTCGTTCGGATAGACGTTGAAGCCCGACACCAGGATCATGTCCTTCTTCCGGTCGATCAGGCGGATATAGCCGCGCGAATCCATCACGCCGATGTCGCCCGTGGCGAGCCAGCCGTCGTCGTCGATCACCTTGGCGGTTTCGTCCGGGCGGTTCCAGTAGCCTTTCATCACCTGCGGCCCCTTCACGCACAATTCGCCCGCCTCGCCGATGTTCGCCCAACTGCCGTCGTCTTTCCTGAAACGCACGTGGGTGGACGGCGCGGGCAAACCGATCGAGCCTTCGAAGTCACGCATGTTGTTCAGATCGACCGGATTCATCGACACGATCGGCGAGCATTCGGTCAACCCATATCCCTCGATGATCGGCTTGCCGGTCACCGCCTTGAAGCGCTCGGCCACCGATTTCTGCGTGGCCATGCCGCCCGCCATGGCGAGCTTCAGATTTGAGAAGTCGCGCTTGCAGAACTCCTCGTTTTCGAGGAAGGCGTTGTAGAGCGTATTCACGGCCGTCATACCGGTGAATTTCTCGTGACGGATGATCATCATCACGCGTTTCATGTCGCGCGGATTGGCGATCAGAATGTTGCGCCCGCCCAGCCCCATGAAGATCAGCGCGTTCACGGTCAATGAATAGATGTGGTAGAGCGGCAGCGGCGTGAGCACGGTTTCGATGTCGCCGGTCAGTTGACCTTCGGACCACGCTTTCGCTTGCAGCAGATTGGCGATGATGTTCTTGTGCGTGAGCATCGCGCCCTTGGCGACGCCGGTCGTGCCCCCCGTGTACTGCAGGAACGCGATGTCCGCATGCGTGGGGTGCACGGGTGTCAGCGGCCGCGAGTAGCCGATCGACAGCGCCTCGAGGAGCGGCACGGCCTTCGGCAGGGTGTACGCGGGCACCATCTTCTTCACGTGCCGGAGCATGAAGTTGAGCAGGCGTCCCTTCAGATTCAGGCCATCGGCGAGCAGATCGCCGAGACCCGTCACGATGACGTTCTGCACTTTGGTGCCGGGCAGCGCGTCTTCGACCGTCTTCGCGAAGTTCTCGAACACGATGATGGTTTGCGCGCCGCTGTCTTTCAACTGGTGCGCGAGTTCGCGCACCGTATAGAGCGGATTCACGTTCACCACCACGCCGCCGGCTTTCAGCACGCCGAACAGCGACACCGGGTACTGGAACGTGTTCGGCAACATGATCGCCACGCGTTCGCCAGGTTTCACGCCGACGCTTTGCAGATACGCGGCGAACGCGCTGGCCTTGCGGCCGAGTTCGCCGTAGGTCAGGTTCGCGCCCACGCTCACATACGCCACGCGCTCGCGGAACTGCGCAATGCATTCGTCGAAGAACTGCACGACGGATTCGTACTGGTTGACGTCGATGTCGTGCGGCACGTCCGCCGGATAGGACGCGTACCAGATGCCGTCGGTGTTGGGCGCGTGGGTTGCCGCGCTCGGCGCCGCGGAATCCGTGGCGAGCGGGAAAGGGGTTTGAGTGGGCTGCGTCATGATCGTCTCCTCCCATGCAAAGCTTGATGCGGAATAATCGCTGAAGCTAGGGCTTCATCTATTTGTATGCTGATCCTACGGCCGTTCACCGCTCCAGAATCGCCACCACACCCTGGCCGCCCGCCGCGCAGATCGAAATCAAACCGCGCGCGGTGCCGGCCGGTTTGTCGAGTTGCGCGAGCATTTTCGCGAGGCCGGCGACAATGCGTCCACCTGTCGCGGCAAACGGATGACCCGTTGCCAGCGAGCTGCCGTTCACATTCAATTTTGCCCGGTCGATTGCCCCGAGCGCGCCTGGCAAACCGAGTTGCGTGCGGCAATACTCGTCATCCTGCCACGCCGTGAGCGTACACAACACCTGTGCGGCAAACGCTTCGTGGATTTCGTACAGATCGAAGTCCTGCAAACTCAGTCCGGCGCGCGCGAGCATGCGCGGCACGGCGTACGCGGGCGCCATCAGCAGGCCTTCTTTCTTGTCGAAGAAGTCGACGGCCGCGGTCTCGGACCAGCTCAGATACGCGAGCACCGGCAATCCATGCTGCGCTGCCCAGTCTTCGCTCGCGAGCAGCACGGCGGAGGCGCCGTCGGTGAGCGGCGTCGAATTGCCGGCGGTGAGCGTGCCGGCGTCGCGGTCGAACACGGGCCTCAGGCTCGCGAGTTTTTCGAGCGTGAGGTCGGCGCGCAGATTGTTGTCGCGCGCGAGTCCCCGGTACGGCGTCATCAGGTCGTTGACGAAGCCGCGTGCGTACGCCTGGTTGAGCTTGCGGTGGCTGTCGTAGGCGAGCACGTCCTGCGCCTCGCGCGAAATATTCCAGCGCTTGGCCATCAGCTCGCAATGCTCGCCCATCGAGAGGCCCGTGCGCGGCTCGCCGTTGCGCGGCAGAAGCGGCTTGAAAAACATGCCGGGCCGCAGCTTGGTCAGCGCGCCGACGCGTTGCCCGGCGCTTTTGCCGCGATTCGCCTCGAGCAGAATCTTGCGCATCCGCTCGTTGACGCCGATCGGCGCGTCGGAAGTCGTATCGACGCCGCCCGCAATGCCCACCTCGATCTGTCCCAACGCGATCTTGTTGGCGACGAGAATCGCGGCTTCGAGTCCGGTGCCGCAGGCCTGCTGCACGTCGTAGGCGGGCGTTTCCCTGGCGAGCGTGGTGGACAGCACGGATTCGCGCGTCAAATTGAAGTCGCGCGAATGCTTGATGACGGCGCCCGCCGCGACTTCGCCTAGCCGTTCGCCGTGCAGGTTGTAGCGGTCGATCAGCCCTTGCAGCGTGAAGGTCAGCATGTCCTGATTCGACGCGGTCGCGTAGGCGGTGTTCGAGCGGGCGAACGGAATGCGGTTGCCCCCGACAATGGCGACGCGGCGTACGGCTGGCTGGGGGTTGGACATGCTCGGCTCCTTCGGGTCGTTCCCTGGTTATTGAGTGGGCGAATGGTGCGACTGCTGCGATGATCGACTGCGGCGGTCCTGATCGTGCTGACCGTTCTGACCGTCCTGATAGAACAACGATTTCAGCCGGTTCTGATTCCATGACTCGATGCACGCCGCGCGCACCTCATTGCAGTCTCCACTGCATGCGGCCGCGCAAATGCGGCTTTTGCCCGCTGATGTCGCGCACTTCGATGTCGCGTTCGATCAGCGAAGGCGACGCGCTCCACAGCGACGCTTCGCCGGGCAGCAGCATCGGCAGTTTGAATTCGGCGCTGAGCGTGGCTTCCGCGAGCGGCTTGGGCGGTTGCAGTGCGGAGGCGGCGCGCGCCAGCGTCCACATGCCGTGCGCGATGGCGCGCGGAAAACCGAACGCCTTCGCCGACAAAGCGGTCAGATGGATCGGGTTGTAGTCGCCCGATACGCCGGCGTAGTCGCGGCCCAGTTGCGACGCGAGTTGCCAGCGCGCGATGCGTTGCAGCGGTTCGGGCCCGAGCTCGAGCGGATCGAGCGCACTGCCGCTCGCCGGCACGCCGCGCTTCAGATAAACGCTGTCGCCCTCCCACACCGCTTCGCCGCGCCGGTACATGCGGGTATGCAGCACGAACGCCTGGCCTTTGTCGTGGCGCAGCAGCGCGCCGAATTCCACCTCGACGCGCAGCATGTCCTTGTAGGCGAGCGGCCGGCGCAGGCGTACGTGGTTGGCCAGATGCACGAGCCCGAGCGCCGGCCACGGAAACGCCGGGTCGGTCAGCATCAGCAGATGCAGGGGAAAAGCGAGCAGGTGCGGATACGTGAGCGGCACGCCGTGCTCGGGGATGAAGCCGCACACGCGCGCATAGCGCCAGATCGGGCCGGGGTCGAGGGGGACGGCGGGACGCACGAGGCGCAGCGGCGGCAGATGCGTCTCGCGCCCGCGTTTGACGACGCCGGACAACGCGCGCGCATAGAGCTTCGCGGGCGCCGGCAAGGTCTCGATCACGACGGTCTTCGGCCGCGCCGTGTTCGATGCATGACTGCCGCCGAACGGGTGCCCCGGCTCGCTCATGATCACGCTCCAATCAGGCTTTGACCGCACACGCGCACGACCTGGCCGCTCACGCCGGCCGATCCCGGATGCGCGAGCCAGGCGATGGTCTGCGCGACGTCGACCGGCTGGCCGCCCTGGCTCATCGAATTCATGCGACGACCGGCTTCGCGGATGGTCAGCGGAATCTTCGCGGTCATCTGCGTCTCGATGAAGCCGGGCGCCACCGCATTGATCGTGATGCCACGCGCGCGCAGCGACGGCGCCATGCTCTGCACCCGGCCGATCACGCCGGCCTTCGAGGTGGCGTAATTGGTCTGGCCGAGATTGCCGGCAATGCCGCTGATCGACGACACGCCGATGATCCGGCCGCCATCGCGCAGAATGCCGGCGGCGAGCAGGGCGTCGTCGATCCGCTCCTGCGCGGACAGGTTGATGTCGATCACGCTTTGCCACGCGGCGTCGGTCATCTTCGCGATGGTTTTGTCCTTCGTGATGCCGGCGTTGTGCACGACGATATCCACGCCCTGTTCGTCGAGCGCAGCGGCGATTTGTGCGGGCGCTTCGGGTGCGGCGATGTCGAACGCGAGCGCGGTGCCGTTCAGCTGACGCATGGTCGCGTCGAGCGCCTCGCGCGCTGAAGGAATGTCGATGCCGATCACGTGCGCGCCTTCGGCCGCCAGCACGCTCGCAATCGCGGCGCCGATGCCGCGCGCGGCGCCCGTCACGATCGCGCGCCGGCCCGCGAGCGGTTGCTGCCAGTCGAAAGCCGGCATGGCCTCATGGCCCGCGCCGGCAGCGGCGATGCGTACGACCTGACCCGACACATAAGCCGAACGTGGTGACAGAAAGAATCGCAACGTCGCTTCCGCGCCGTTCTCGGCGCCTTGCTCCACATAGACGAGATTGGCGGTGATGCCACGCCGGGCTTCCTTGCCGAGCGAACGCGTGAGGCCTTCGAGCGCGCGCTGCGCGGTCCACTGACGTGGCGTCGCACAGCTTTCCGGCGGCCGTCCCAGCACGATGATGCGCCCGCACTTGCCGAGCGAGCGCAGCGTGTCGTGAAAGAAGCCGTGCAGCGGTTCGAGCTGGGTGCTGTCGTCGATTCCGCTCGCGTCGAACAGCAGGGCCGCGAGCTTGCCTTGCGATGCAGAGTCGGCAGGTTCGAAACGGCCCGTCATGAGACCGTGGCGATTGGCGAGCGGCACCCATAGCCCGGCGCTCTCATGCGCGACGCTCGTCACGCCGATGCTGGCCACGAGATTTGCGAGCGCGTCGAGCAACTGCGGTTCACGGCCCGCACCGATCGCCACCAGACCGCCGAACTCGGGCTGGTCGGCGCGAAAGCGGCGCAGCACCTCGGGCCTGGGCAGGCCGAGCGAGCGCGCAAGACGCGCGCCGAACGGCGAATTGACGAAGTTCAGATAAGAGTCGTTCATATTATTGGTTGCTCCGCTGGCCACGCCTCGAAGGAAGCCGCCCGCCCCAAAGGGGTTCGTCTTTGGGGAATCGGGGGCGTCGAACGTGTGTCAGTGTGCACCGAGTTCGGCGCACGCGGCGCGCCTTGCCCGGATGTTTTTTTCAGACCGGCGCAGGGCTCAGGCCGCGAGCTCCAGCGCCTTTTCCAGGGTCTCCTTGCGCTTTTGCAGGTTGGCGAGCATGTCGAAGTCGGCGGGGAAGTCGTCCACCTTCACGACTTGCGCGCCATAACGCGCGTAATCGTCCAGCACGCGGCGCTCGTCGGCGTCGAGCAGGCCTTTTCTCTGTGCCGCTTCGGTCCATGCGGCCAGTTGCGGCAGGCTCTGCGGCATCGGTTCGAGCAGGCCTTGCTTGACCGCTTCACGCAGCTTCTGGTCGATCTGCGTGAAGCGCGGGTTCAGCTCGAACACCAGCTCGCCGTAACCGAGCGCGTCGACATCCGGATGCGGCACGTACGAATCGGACACCAGACGGTTGCGCGCGGCGCCAGGTGTCTGCATGAGTTCCGCGATTTCGCTGCCGAGGCGGTCGGACGGTTCGCGGTGGGGCAGCCCGAATGGGAAGGCGAGCACGCGCACGAGGCCGGCGGCGAGGCGGTTCGGATAGTTGGCGAGCACGCCGTCGAGTGCGTGTTGCGCCTTGTACAGCGAATCCTCGACGCCCCAGCGAACCAGCGGCAGGTCTTCTTCCTGACGGCCTTCGTCTTCGAAACGCTTGAGCGTGGCCGAGATCAGGTAAAGCTGCGACAGCACGTCGCCCAGACGCGCGGAGATGCGCTCACGGCGTTTCAGGTCGCCGCCGAGCACGAACATCGAGACATCGGCAAGCAGCGCAAACGCGGTGGACAGGCGCGTGGCCGCACGATAGTAAGCATGCAGCGGTGCATACGCCGTGCGCGGTTTGACGATGAACGCGCCACCCGTCACGCCGTACACGAAACTGCGCACCACGTTGGACAGCGTGAAGCTGACGTGGCCGAAGAACGCCGCGTCGAAATCGCGCAGCGCGCGGGTGCGATCCGTTTCGCGCGTGGCGGCCATTTCCTTCAGCACATACGGATGGCAGCGGATCGCGCCCTGGCCGAAGATGATGAGGCAGCGCGTGAGAATGTTCGCGCCTTCCACGGTGATCGCAATCGGCACCTGCTGATAGGCGCGCGCGAGAAAGTTCGACGGCCCCATGCAGATACCCTTGCCGGCGGCGATATCCATGCCGTCGTTGATGACCATGCGGGCGCGCTCGGTGATGTGATATTTGGCGATCGCCGAAATCACCGAGGGCTTTTCGCCGAGATCCACCGCATGCGCCGACAGGCGGCGCGCGGCGTCCATCACGTACAGGTTGCCGCCCATGCGGCCGAGCGCTTCCTGCACGCCCTCGAACTTGCCGACGGCGGTGCGGAACTGGCGACGAACCGCGGCGTAAGCGCCGGTGCCGCGCACGGCGATTTTCGCCATCCCCACATTCGAAGACGGCAGCGAAATCGCCCGGCCCGCGGCCAGACATTCCATCAGCATGCGCCAGCCGTTGCCGACCTGGGCGCGCCCGCCGATCACCCAGTCGAGCGGAATGAAGACGTCCTTGCCCGAGTTCGGGCCGTTCTGGAACACGGCGTTGAGCGGCCAGTGACGGCGGCCGATGTTCACGCCCGGATGGTCGGTCGGAATCAGCGCGCAGGTGATGCCGGGTTCGTTGTCCGTGCCGAGCAGATGGTCGGGATCGAGCGCGCGAAACGCGAGGCCGAGCACGGTCGCGATCGGTCCGAGCGTGATGTAGCGCTTGTCCCACGTCACGCGAAAACCGAGCGTCTCGCGGCCCTCGAACGTGCCTTTGCACACGATGCCGACGTCCGGAATCGCCGCCGCGTCGGAACCCGCGTATGGGCTCGTCAACGCGAAGCAGGGGATTTCCTCGCCGCGTGCGAGGCGCGGTAAATAGTGGTTTTTCTGCTCGTTGGTGCCGTAGTGCATCAGCAACTCGGCCGGGCCGAGCGAGTTCGGCACCATCACCGAAACGGCGGCGGCCGAGCAGCGCGTGGCGAGCTTCATGATGACTTGCGAATGCGCGTAGGCGGAGAACTGCTTGCCGCCGTACTGCTTCGGAATGATCATGCCGAGAAAGCCGCGCTGCTTGATGAACTGCCAGGTGGTCGGCGACAGATCCTGCCAGACCATGGTGGTTTCCCAGTCGTTCGCAAGATCGCACAGCTGCTCGCATTCGACGTCGAGGAACGACTGCTCTTCCGCTGTCAGCGTGGCGGGACCGTAGCCGAGCAGCTTGTCCCAGTGCGGGCGTCCCGAGAACAGTTCGGCGTCCCACCAGACCGTGCCGGCTTCGATCGCGTCACGCTCGGTCGGCGACATCTCCGGCAGGATCTTGCGGAAGATGTCGAGCACCGGCTTCGCGAGCCATGCGCGGCGCAGCGGCTTGAGCGCGAGCACGAGGGCAGGCAGGACGAATACGATGGCGAGCAGCGTCGTGGCCAGCGGTCCCGCCGCGCCGCTCACATGCGCGGCCGCGACCCAGACGATCATGAAGGCAAGCCACCACACGGCGCGTGCCTGAACGTAGACGAGCGCGAAAGCGGCGATGACGAGCACTAGGATGAACCACGGCATGACGTTTCCTCCTGTTTCGATGGTGCGTGCGAACGCATCCACGGGGCGCGGATGGTGCGCGTTCTAATGATTTTGTTTCCGGCGAGCGGGATGCTTTGTCGCGCGTCCGGGTGTTGCCTGCGTTTCGCTTTCCTGTCGAGCCTGCTTCGTTGGCGTGTCGCGTTTGTAGTTCGACAGCGCGGCGACGCTTAGGTGCGGGACTTAGACGTCCCGCTCAGGTTGCTGGTCAGGTCGTTGCTCAGGTATGCAGCGTTCATGATGTCCGGTCGCCTTCCTGCTGAGTGTGTATCGGGAACGTATTGCTTCTCTGATGCTGACCGCCTGTGTAGGGATTGCCGGTCGAGGATTCTTTCGATGCTGCGGCGTGCTTAACGTTGCGTGGATTGCTTGCATGGTGCGGTGGCGATCCGGTTATTGCCTTGCATGGGCGCTCCGTGCGGACGGCTCACGACAGTGCCGTCCGCGCCGGTTCAACGCTATGCCGTGCCGTGCAACGCCTGCTGAAACGCCCCCGCTTCCATAGCGCCGCCATGCCGTTCGCCTTCCGATACGGACGAAAAGGGCGACGCCGACGCCGATTCGCCCGACGCGCGTGCCGCGCTCGCCGCGCTTTCCGTGCCGTCTCCAGTCGCGCATTCCGAGCCGCCTTCAGTCGCGTCGCCGAGCACCGCGGCGAACACGGCCAGTTGCGAGCCGTCGGGCAGCGGTGCCTTGAGCGCGGCCACCATCAGCGAGGCGAGGCGTGCGATGAGTTGCAGATCGTTCATCGACTTGCCTTGCGAAAACTCGGAAAGCAGACTGTCCGTGTCGGTGCCGGCCAGCACGCCCGAGAGCGCGCCGATCGCGAAGTGAAGGCGCCAGCCGAGTTCCTCGCGCGGCAGATGCGGCAGTGCGCGTTGGAACGCATCGAAAAAGCGCACCGCGACGGAAGCGTAATGCCCGTTGAGAAAGTCGCGAATGAACGACGACGGGTCGGTATAAGCGCGGCCGAGCAAACGCAGAAACGCCTTGCCACCCACGCGCGGTTCACGTGACAGGCGCAGCGCCGGAATGAACATTGCGCCGAGCACATGCTCGCAGGTCAGGCGCTCGCCGAGCATGGCGTCGAAGCGGTCGAGCAGCTTGAGCCGCTCCTGATTGAGACGGTCGAGACGGCGTGACAGCATCGAGTGGATCAGCGACTCCTTGCTGCCGAAGTGATAGTTCACTGCCGCGAGATTCACTTCGGCGCGCGAAGTGATCTGGCGCAGCGACATGGCCTCATAGCCGCATTCGACGAAAAGCGTTTCGGCGGCGTCGAGGATGCGGGACTTCGTATCGCCGGCATGCCGGCCTGTTGTGCGAACTGCCATGTTGCGTCTCCCAGTTGCCGGGCATCCGGCCCGCAAACAAGCGATTCAAATGTCGATTTGAAACAGCCGTTTTTTTCAGGATAAGAAGGAATGGTGCGTGCGAGCAAGGGATCGGTGTCGACTAACTCCTCTAGAAGACCTGACGAAGGTCGAGCTTTCCCTGCGCGCAGTGCGTCAAACCGCGCGGAAATAAAAAAGGCCGTTCCGATGAAAATCGGAACGGCCTCGTATTGCTTTGCTACCTGTGTTTGGCCCTGCTTCTGTTTGCTGACGCGTGCTTTGCGTCGCGGCGGTTCGAGCCGCCTTTGCAGGCTATTGTGCCTGATAACGCGCCGGCAAAATAGCTGTTTAGTTCGAACGCTTAAAGCTGTGCCGCCACCTGTTTGGCGGACTGCGTCATGTCGATGCCGCGGCGCTCGCGGCTGAACGGGATCAGGGCGGCGATCACCACCGCCACGATGCCGATCACGACCGCCATGATGAGCGCGTAGTTGTTGCCGTGCGCTTCAGCAGCGCTCGCCTGCAACGGGCCGTTGACCGACGCGATCAGATTGCCGAGCTGATACACGAGACCGGGGAACGTCGCGCGGATTTCGTCGGGCGAGATTTCGTTCAGGTGTACCGGAATTACACCCCAAGCGCCCTGCACCGAGATCTGCATCAGGAACGCGCCGAGCGCGAGCAGCACCGGCGTGCTCGAGAAGGCCCACAGCGGCAGCACCGGCAACGCGATCAATGCGGCGATGAAGATCGCGCGTTTGCGGCCGATTTTCTCGGACAACGAACCGAAGAACAGGCCGCCGCAAATCGCGCCGACATTCAGCGTGATCGTGATCCACGAGACCGTATGCGCGTCGAACTGATGCTGCACGCGCAGGAAGGTCGGATACAGATCTTGCGAGCCGTGCGAGAAGAAGTTGAACGCGGTCATCAGAACGATCGCGTACAGCGACAGCTTGATGTTCTGCCTGAGCGTGGCGACGAGACCCGGACGCGCTTTCTTTTCGAGCGTCTTGAAGGCGGGCGATTCCGGCACATGCGCGCGTACGTACAGCACGAGCAACGCCGGCAGCACGCCGACGAAAAACATGCCGCGCCAGCCGATGTATTGATAGAACACGCCGAACACGACCGAGGCGAGCAGATAACCGCTTGGATAACCGGCTTGCAGCAGACCCGAGACGATGCCGCGCGATTTCGGCGGCACGGTTTCCATGGTCAATGCGCCACCGACGCCCCATTCGCCGCCCATCGCGATGCCGAACAGCGCGCGCAGCACGAGCAGGGTGGCCAGATTTGGCGAAAAACCGGAGAGCAATTCCAGTAGCGAGAAGCACGCGATGTTGACCATCAGCGTGGGACGGCGGCCGTACTTGTCGGCGAGCCAGCCGAAAATCAATGCGCCGAGCGGACGCATCATCAAGGTCAACATAATGCCGAAGGCGACTTCGGGGATTTTTGTATTGAACTCCGCCGCGATATCTTTCAATACGAACACCATTAGAAAGAAATCGAATGCGTCGAGTGTCCAGCCCAGATAGGCGGCGATCGTGACGTTTCTCTGTTCCCGTGTCCAGCTCATTGATTGTTCTCCTGAGTCCCCGATATCCCGTGATCGACCACGGGCGGCTGTGCAGCCCCGACGCCCCCGTGGCATAGGCTTCGAGCGAGTGTACGCCGACTGTTAAACGCTTGCATGAATGAACGCGCGTTTATCCGTATTAATCCCTGGAGCCAATTTCACGCGGAATCGCGGTACATGTTTATGCGTCGGGTAAATGTAATTATTGTATTAATGGTGTTGCAATAGAGTGTGTAATCTGTAATGTTTTTCGGCTGCCATTGCGGTAATCCGGTCAGTTTGACTTAAGGTAATTCGCTTGCAGGTAGAGGTGACACTCCTGGGATTCCGGTTGGCGACGGCGCGCACCGGCGGGTATAACAGCGGCTCGCGCGGCATTCGCGCCGCGCATACAAGGGAGACTAACCAATGACGATTCCGCATATATGCCTGCTCATCGTGGCGCTGCTGCCGTTCCCGTGGACCATGCTGGCGAAGGTCAGCAAACGCTACGACAATCGCACGCCGCGCGCTTATCTTGCGAACCTCGAAGGCTGGCGAGCGCGAGCTCATGCGGCGCATCAGAATGCGTGGGAGGCGCTGGCGATGTTTACCGCCGCGATCGTCGTAGCCGGACAGGTGGGCGGATCGAGCACGTGGATCAACTGGCTGGCGATCACCTTCGTGATCACACGAGTGCTGCACGGCGTACTGTATGTGGCTAACCTGGCGTCGCTCAGGTCGCTGGTCTGGTTCGTCGGTGTCGCGTGCGTGGTGTCGATGTTCTTTGTGTCGGTTCGCTAGGCCAGCGTGAAGGCGCCGCGGCGTTTGTGCTGCGGGTCGGTCCGTCTTATATATGCGTGCAGTGAATCAGTCGAGCTGAAAAATCAATTTGATTCATGTTGCGTCGCGGAATAACATGATTGGCATTCCACTTATTTCGCCGTAGTCCGCGCGCCATGTCATTCAAATCAATCGCTTCCGAGTCCGTACGCCGCGAACGGAGTCCATTTGCCGTAGTCGCCGCCGTCACGCTGCTCACGGGTGTCGGCGCCGGTCTTGGCGGCATGCTGCTCGCGTTGCTGCTGCATGGCATTCAGCATCTCGCTTACGGCTACAGCGTGACGCACGTGATCAGCGCGGAGAGTTTTCTGCAGGGCGTGAGCGGCGCCTCGCCCGAACGCCGCCTGCTCGTGCTGACGGTTTGCGGACTCGTGGCCGGGCTCGGCTGGTGGGCGCTGTACCGTTTCGGCCGGCCGCTCGTGAGCATTCGCCAGGCCGTCAAGTCCGACGATCCGCAGATGCCTGTAGCAAGCACGACGGTCCATGCCGTGCTCCAGATCGTCACCGTTGCGCTGGGCTCGCCGCTCGGCCGTGAAGTAGCGCCGCGTGAAATCGGCTCGGCGTTGGCCGGCTGGCTGTCGCGGCGGGCGGGCCTGTCGGTCGCACAAAGCCGGATCATGGTGGCGTGCGGCGCGGGCGCCGGGCTGGCCGCCGTCTATAACGTGCCGCTCGGCGGCGCGGTGTTCGTACTCGAAGTGTTGCTGGGCAGCTTCGGCTGGCCTGTTCTGGTGCCGGCCATCGTGACTTCGTCGGTGGCCGCGCTGGTCGCTCAGGTGGGCCTCGGCAACGAGCATCAATACTTCGTGCCTTCGCTGACGCTCAGTTCGTCGCTCGTGGTGTGGTCCGTGGTGTGCGGTCCGATCTTCGGCGCGGCGGCGTGGAGCTTCGCGGAACTGATGCAACGCTCGCGTGCGGCCGCGCCGAAGAATTGGCGCCTGCCGGTGTTGTCGCTGCTGAACTTCGCGATGATCGGCGTGCTGGCAATGCATTTCCCGCAGTTGCTCGGCAATGGCAAGGGCCCCGCGGGACTGGCATTCGATGGTGGCCTGACCGTGAGTCTTGCCGCGATGCTGCTGGTGCTGAAGGTAGTGATCACCGCGAGCAGTCTGCGGGCAGGCGCGGAGGGTGGCTTGCTCACGCCGGGGCTTGCGAACGGTGCGTTGCTGGCGATCGTGCTCGGCGGATTGTGGAGCGTCGTGTGGCCGGGGGCGTCGCTGGGCGCATTCGCGGTGGTCGGCGCGACGGCATTTCTCGCCGCCTCGATGCAAATGCCGATCACGGCCGTGGTGCTGATGTTCGAATTCACCCGCGTGAGCCAGGATTTTCTGATTCCCGTTCTGTTCGCCGTGGGCGGCGCGCTGCTGGGGTATCGCGCGTGCGCGAAGTGGGTGCCGGCGTTGCAGTCGAGCTTTGGCTTGAACTGGAGCGGGGCAGGTAAAGCGCGATGAGGATTCGGCCTTTGGCCGGGTGGCATGTTGAATGTCACTCTGCCGCAGGCGAAGTCCGGCAGGCATCAAGAAGCGTCGCCAGAAACAAAAAACCCCGCGAAGCGCAAAGGCTCAACGGGGTGTTTCGTTTCACTTGAAGAGGGGTGGTGCCCAGGAGAGGACTCGAACCTCCACGGTGTTGCCACCGCTAGGACCTGAACCTAGTGCGTCTACCAATTCCGCCACCTGGGCACGTCTTCAAGCTAGACCGCTATTTTAGCGTGATGATGCAGCGTGTCAATCCCTACCTGCAAACTAACTTCGCTTCACTCAACCGCCCGGATAAGTCGTGCAGCGAAGCGATACTTCACTGCTCAACAACCGTTCTGCCAAGTACCTCAAACTACCTGTCAACCACGCAATCCACTCCGAATAACCGGAAGCAGATCACCAGGTCTCACACAAAAAGTAAAGCCGCTCGTAAGCGGCTTTACTTTTGAATCTGGTGCCCAAGAGAGGACTCGAACCTCCACAGTGTTGCCACCGCTAGGACCTGAACCTAGTGCGTCTACCAATTTCGCCACCTGGGCAGGTGATGAACAGCAAAGAACGCCATTATAGCGACAGATTAGGGCCTGTCAAGCGTTTCTCAAAACTTGCTTAAACATCGCGACGACGTGCCTGCAAGCGCTTCACAGCAACTGCCTAACGACTATTGTCGGGGCCGCTTGGCGCGCAATACGGGTGTTAGAATGCCTCGCAGTAGTTCGTTGGCACGGTGCACACGCCCGTCGGACTCAGCTTTGAACGAGCCGGACCCGAGCAGTCTTTTCTGTGCATTTGCAGGTGCAATTCAAGCGCGGTTCAAGCGCAACCGAAGCGCACCGTCATCGCTTCCTAGACCGAGCCACATCGCCGACCGACGTCCATGCAACGAGAAAAAATCATCGATAAGCCCTTGAGCAAATTTCCGTATCCGATTCCAAGCCGCGAAGAAATCCTGGGCGTCCTGCGCACGAGTGAAGCGCCGCTTGCCGCGAACGACATCGCCGAAGCGCTGTCGATCAAGCGCCAGGAGCGCGAAGGTTTTTTCAAGCGCTTAGGCGCGATGGAGCGCGACGGCCAGATCCGGCTCGATCAGCGCAATCTCTATCAGCTGACCCATCCGTCGAACTTCGTTGCGGGCCGCGTGCAAGGCCATCGCGACGGCTACGGTTTTCTGATTCGCGACGACGGCCAGGACGATCTGTTCCTGCCCACCGGCGAAATGCAGAAGGTCATGCACAACGACCGCGTGCTCGCGCGCATCGTCGGCTATGACCGGCGCGGCCGGCCGGAAGGGCATATCGTCGAGGTCACGGACCGCGCCAACAAGCGCGTGATCGGCCGCCTGCTCAACGAGAACGGCGCGCTGATCGTCGCGCCTGAAGACAAGCGCATCGGCCACGACATTCTGATCACGCAGAACACCAAGAAGGCCAAGGTCGGCCAGGTGGTGGTGGTCGAGCTGACCGATTTCCCGAGCCGTCATTCGCAGCCGCTCGGCCGCGTGGTGGAAGTGCTCGGCGATATCGACGACCCCGGCATGGAAATCGAAATCGCGGTGCGCAAGTACGGCGTACCGCACGAATTCAGCCAGGCCGCGCTCGACGAAGCCTCGCGCTTGCCCGACGAAGTGCGTCCGGTCGACGCGCGTCATCGCATCGACTTGCGCGATGTGCCGCTCGTCACGATCGACGGCGAAGACGCCCGCGACTTCGACGACGCCGTGTACTGCGAGCCGGTTCAGGTGGGTCGTGGCGAGGGCTTCCGGCTGATCGTTGCAATCGCGGACGTCTCGCACTACGTGCACCCGAAGAGCGGGCTCGACGCCGACGCGATCGAGCGCAGCACCTCGGTGTATTTCCCGCGCCGCGTGATCCCCATGCTGCCGGAGAAACTGTCGAACGGTTTGTGCTCGCTGAACCCGAACGTCGACCGTTGTGTGCTGGTGTGCGACATGATCGTCACCGCGCGCGGCGAAGTGAAGGCGTATCAGTTCTATCCCGGCGTGATGCACTCGGCCGCGCGGCTCACCTATACCGAAGTCGCCGCGGTCCTGAAGAACACCAAGGGTCCGGAGGCCGCGCGCCGCGCCGCGCTGCTGCCGCAACTGCAGAATCTGTACGGCGTGTACAAGTCGCTGTTCGCCGCGCGCCAGAAACGCGGCGCGATCGACTTCGATACGACCGAGACGTACATCGTCTGCAATGCGCAGGGCAAGATCGAGCAGATCATTCCGCGCACCCGCAACGACGCGCACAAGCTGATCGAGGAATGCATGCTGGCCGCGAACGTCTGCGCGGCCGACTTCCTCAAGCGCAACAAACATCCGGGGCTGTTCCGCGTCCACGCCGGACCGACCGCGGAAAAGCTCGAGAATCTGCGCACCTTCCTGCGCGGCATGGGCCTCACGCTCAACGGTGGCGAGACGCCGCACGCAAGCGATTACGCCGCGCTGATGGCGCAGATCCGCGAGCGGCCCGACGCGCAGATGCTGCAAACCATGCTGCTGCGCTCCATGCAGCAGGCGGTCTACAGCCCGGACAACATCGGCCACTTTGGTCTCGCGTACGAGGCGTATGCGCACTTCACGAGCCCGATTCGCCGTTATCCCGATCTGCTCACGCACCGCGCGATCTACGCGATCCTGCAGGGTCGCAAGTATCAGCCGGAGCCGCCGCAAGGCGTCGAGCTGAATACGGCGCTCTCGCCGCGCGCTCGCGCCATGCAGCAGGCCGACGACGAAAAACGCGGCCGCGTGCGCGGCAACAACGTGGCGATCTGGGAAGAACTCGGTCTGCATTGCTCGGCCAACGAGCGCCGCGCCGACGAAGCCTCGCGCGACGTCGAAGCGTGGCTGAAGTGCTACTTCATGCGCGACAAACTCGGCGAAGAGTATGGCGGCATGGTGAATGGCGTCACGTCGTTCGGCATTTTCGTGCAGCTCGACTCGCTGTTTATCGAAGGCCTCGTGCACGTCACGGAACTCGGCTCGGACTACTTCCAGTACGACGAGATCAAGAACGAGTTGCGCGGCGAGCGCACCGGCATTCGTTATCGTCTGTCGGATCGTGTGCGGGTGCAGGTGAGCCGCGTGGATCTCGACGCACGCAAGATCGACTTCCGGCTCGTGCGCGACACGCCGATCAAGCCGCCTTTGGTGCGCGGGCCGGCGGCCGACAAGTCATCCGGTGAAAATGGCGGTGCACGCGTGCGTGCGTTGCCGCCGGCGGAAGGTGGCGCGGCCGCGCCGGGCGCGCGCCGCAAGAAGCCTGCGCCCGCGCAAACCGCAGCGGTGAAGGAAGCACGCGCGGCGCGCGGCGCGGCGAAGAAGCATGGCGCCGCGACCAAATCGGCGTCGAAACCGCAGGCACGCAAGAAGCGCTGAAGTCGCCTGACTGCTTGAACCGCGCGCATCGGGCACGTAGCAACGTGCCGGTTGCGCGCGGTCTGCATTTCATCGCAGCCTGCCGTCCGAACGCGGCTTGCGAACGCGGCTTACGACTGCGGCAAGCAGGCGCGGTAAACAGATTCGCACAGGTTCATATTCATCACAGCAGCGCGCGTTGCATGCGCGCTCAATCAAAGGTTGTATCAGTTATGGCACGTCTCAAGGTTCTATACGGTTTCCACGCAGTGACGGCGCGTATCCGGCACGATGCGTCGACGGTCGAAGATGTCTATTACGACGCGACGCGCAAAGACCGTCGCATGACCGAATTCCTGCACGCGGCGAAAGAAGCCGGCGTGCGCCTGATCGCCGCCGACGAAACGCGTCTGTGGGGCCTCGCGCACACGGAGCGTCACCAGGGCGTGGTCGCGCGCGCGGGCGACATGCCGCTCGCGCAGAATCTGGCTGAGTTGCTCGACGGCATCAACGGTTCGCCGCTGATTCTCGTGCTCGACGGCGTGACCGATCCGCACAACCTCGGCGCGTGTCTGCGTGTTGCCGACGCTGCCGGCGCGCACGCGGTGATCGCACCGCGCGATCGCGCGGTCGGTTTGAACGCGACGGCCGCGAAGGTGGCGAGCGGCGCGGCCGACACCGTGCCGTACATCACGGTGACGAATCTGGCGCGCGCGCTGCGTGAGTTGAAGGACGCGGGAGTGTGGGTCGTCGGCACGGCCGGCGAGGCCACCAAGAGCCTCTACGACACGGAACTGGACGGTCCGGTGGCCCTCGTGATGGGCGCCGAAGGCGAGGGCATGCGCCGCCTCACGCGCGACACCTGCGACGTGGTCATGCAGATCCCGATGGCGGGCACGGTCGAAAGCCTGAATGTGTCGGTGGCAAGCGGGGTTTGTCTGTTCGAAGCGGTGCGTCAGCGGTCGGTGAAGAAGTAACGCCGATAAGGCAAGAGCTTGCGCAAGTTCAAGCAGCCGCTTTCCGGACAGTAGCGATTGAAGTGGTCTGCAACTGTCCGGCGAGTGAGTGGCAAATGCAAGCCGGGTTACGACGCGCGTGTGCTGGCTCGAGTGCCGCAAACACGCGCGGTTTCGTCAGTGCTTCGTTTTCCCGGCCGCCCTGTCCCGTTCGATTACGACGCAACTTTTTCAACGGCCTTTACCAGCGTGAATCCGGCCTTGTCCAGGCGGTAATAGTACACACCGGCGCCTGCCTCATTCCGGCTTCCGTGGACGATGATCAGGCTGCTGTCGCGTTTGAACTCGATCGGTTCGCTTATATCGATGTCCCAGCAACACACGGTAAAGGGAAGCCACGCCACCTTTCCTGTCTTCGCATCAATTGCGACCGTTTGAATGCAGGACGCGCCGCATCCCCAACTGGCGAGCGTATAGTGCCCCGCAAAATTCGGACGCTGACCACTTAACTCGCGTAGTCGAGTGGCGAATTTTCTATCTCGGGAAGAGATAATTCTGACTTTCGACGGTTTGCCATTAAATACGTCTGTGGCGGGAAAATCGTTAAATTGGGGCGCTGCTTCATCAGCGGAGGACTGCCCGATAGAGAAAGCCAACAACGCAAGAAACGCGAAAAATAGCTTTTTCATTTTCAATACCAGTGATGTTTTTCCCAGAACTTCCTGGCCATCTGCGCCGTGTGATATTGGCCGAAGATGTAGTGAATTCCGCCCTGGCACTCTTCGATGGCGTTGCCGAACGATTTTTCACCGTTTGGATTCAAGCTGTACTGCGGGCGTAGCAGTTGAAACAGGCCCCGCGCAGTTGATTCAGTATTGCGTGCATTGACAACGCCGTCCGACTCCTGCGCCATGATCCAAAGGAGATCGTTAAAATCCGTCAGTGGCACCCCCTCTAGCGACATAGCCGACCGTAGGGCATTTTGCGACGAAACTGGCAAAGTTGTCGGGTCTTTCGCTACCCAACCTTTTTTCTTGTGTTTTGTCTCGCGATGATTGTGTGCATGCTGCTCATGCGGTCGACTTGCCATATCCACTCGGTTCCACCGGCTGGACGCAATGCGGCAGCCCCCGCTGAAGAAGTATTCCCGACGGGCGCTCGCGCGCCACTCCGGTAAACTAGCGTTTTTTACTGCTCGCCTGCCTCTCCCATGACTCAAGACGAACTCAAGCAACTGGTCGGCCAGGCCGCCGCCGACTACGTGAACGCCAACGTGCCCGAAGGCTCGGTGATCGGCGTCGGCACCGGCTCGACCGCGAACTGTTTCATCGACGCGCTGGCCGCCGACAAGACGCGTTATCGCGGCGCGGTGTCGAGTTCGCTCGCCACCACCGCACGGCTGCAATCGCACGGCTTCAAGGTGCTCGACCTCAACGAAATCGATTCGCTGCCGGTGTATGTGGACGGCGCCGACGAGATCGACCACAGCGGCGCGATGATCAAGGGCGGTGGCGGCGCGCTGACGCGCGAGAAGATCGTCGCGTCGGTGTCGGACGTGTTCGTGTGCATTGCGGACGCCAGCAAGCTGGTCGATACGCTCGGCAATTTCCCGCTGCCGATCGAAGTGGTGCCGATGGCGCGTACCGCGATCGGCCGCCGCGTGGCGGCGCTTGGCGGCGTACCGGTGGTGCGCGTCACGAAAGAGGGCGTGCCGTTCATTACCGACAACGGCAATGAAATCATCGACGTCAAGGGTTTGCGCATCAGCGACCCGCGCACGCTGGAAACCCATATCAACGCATGGCCGGGCGTGGTGACGGTGGGCCTGTTCGCCACCCGTGGCGCGGATCTGTGCATGCTCGGCACGGATACCGGCGTCGAGACGATCCAGTACAGCAAGAGTTGAGCAACGCTGTCTGAGCGCCGCGTGAGCGCCGCGCGCGAGCCTGGGTCAACCGGCTCGCGTCCGGCGTCGGGCATGAAGTTCGCAACGACAAGCGTTAGCCTGCGGCTTGCCTGATTTCTTGCGTCATCCGCTGCAAATACTGCTCCACTGAAAATTCCGTTTGTGCATCGGTCAGCGCCTGTTGTGCAAGGCGCTGCGCTAAGGCCGGATCGGCGCGCAACGCGCCGATCGCGTCAGCCAACGCGGTGGCGTCGCCCGGTTTCACCAGCCAGCCATTGCGCCCGTGCCGCACGATCTCGGTCACGCCCCCGGCCGCCGAGGCGATCACCGGGCGTCCCGCCGCCATCCCTTCGACGACCACCCGCCCGAACGGCTCCGGTTCGGTGGATGTGTGCAGGATCACGTCCATCGCTTTCATCCACGCGGGCACGTCGTCCTGAAAGCCCGCAAAATGCACGCGATCCGTCACGCCGAGCGCCGAGGCTTGCTCGCGCAGGCGCTGCGCGTAGGCTTCCTCGCCGAATAGCGGCGCGCCCACCAGCACGAGATGCGCGTCCGGCAGGCGCGCGAGCGCGTCGAGCGCGATATGCTGGCCCTTCCACGGTGCGAGGCGGCCGAACAGGCCCGCTATCCATGCCTCTTCCGGCAGGCCGAGACGCCGCCGCAATGCGGCCATGTCGCTGCCGTTCACACGGATGAACGCGGCGGCGTCGATGCCGTTGTAGACGACCGGCGCCGAGCCGGCCGCGATACCTGTCAACGCCGCGAGCGAGCGCGCCGACGCCTGCGAATTCACCACCACGTGATCGACCGCGATCCGCACGAGCCATTTGACGACACTCAACTGCACGCGCCCGAAATGCTCGCGCGTGAGAATGTCGTGCTGATACCAGATCACCGGTTTGCGATGCAGCGGTTTGCCGAGCGCGCCGAGCACCAGCGCTTTTTGCGTGTTGAGAAACAGCACGTCGAACTGTCGTGCGCGCGTTGCGATCGCACGCACCTGACGCAGGATGCCGGGCACGACGCGCAGACAGCTCAACGCGGACGCTTGCCGCTCGACGTTCGACACCCGCGCGTCGTTGATCACCTGGACGCGCACGCCGAGTGTTTCGAGGCGCGCGCGAAACGGACCATCGGAAAGTAGCACGACTTCGCTGCGCGCAGCGCAATGGTGCGCCAGTTGCAGCAGCGCGAATTCAGCGCCGCCGAGCTGGCCGCTCTGATCGACGAACAGCACGCGCGGTATCGCAGGCGTTGCGCCAATTGCCGTCGGCGAGGCAGGTGCAGATGCAGATGCGGACGCAGGTGCGGACGCGCCAGCAGGATCGATCAGCGCGGGCTGAACCCGCGGCAAGGAATGCGCAAGCGGGGCGCGTGGAGCAAGAGGGGCGAGTGGCGTGGCGTCGATCGTCGGGCGCATAGGAAGGCGAAGTAATGGAACGCGCAGGTTCGCAATAGGCGAATGGCGATGCTTGATTATTCGCGTACAGTCGCGCGCCGAATGTGGGCACGCGCACGCACAGCTAACGATGCGCCACATACACTCGTTACCAGGCCCAAGAGGCATTAATTAAAAAACGGGGTGATCATGAAAGTGGCGATCGTGCACGACTGGCTGGTCGCGCCGGGCGGGGCGGAGAAGGTGCTTGAGCAGATCATCGAGTGCTTTCCCGACGCGGATCTTTTCAGTCTTGTCGATTTCCTTAAAGACCGTAGACCTTTGGGCGGCAAGCCCGTGACGACTTCATTCATTCAGCGTTTGCCGTTCGCACGACGCCACTATCGCACCTATTTGCCGTTGATGCCGCTTGCCGTCGAACAATTCGATCTGTCCGGCTACGATCTGATCATTACGAGTTCCTATGCGGTCGCCAAGGGCGTGCTGGTCGGCCCGGATCAGACACATGTGAGCTACGTGCATTCACCGATGCGCTACGCGTGGGATCTGCAGCACCAGTACCTACGCGAAGCGAATCTGACGCATGGACCGAAGTCGTGGGCCGCGCGCGCGCTGCTCCACTACCTGCGCGGCTGGGATTCGCACTCGGCCAACGGCGTGGACCGTTTGATTGCGAACTCGCAGTTCGTGGCGCGCCGCATGATGAAGACTTATCGGCGCGATGCGGCCGTGATTCCACCGCCCGTCGACGTACACGAATTCGAGCTGTGCACGCGCAAGGAAGACTTTTATCTGACCGCTTCACGGATGGTGCCTTACAAGCGCATCGATCTGATTGTCGAGACGTTCAACGCCACGCCGCATCGCAAGCTGATCGTGATCGGCGACGGGCCGGAGATGGCGGCGATTCGCGCCAAGGCGCGTTCGAATGTGACGATCCTCGGTTATCAGCCGTTCGAGGTCCTGAAGGATCATCTGCAACGCGCGCGAGCCTTCGTATTCGCCGCGGAAGAGGATTTCGGCATCGTCGCGCTCGAAGCGCAGGCCTGCGGCACGCCGGTCATTGCATTCGGCAAGGGCGGCGCGCTCGAAACCGTGGTGCCGATCGGCGAGGCGCATCCCACCGGCGTGTATTTCGCGCGCCAGACCGTGGTGTCGATGCTCGACGCGATCGCCCGCTTCGAGCGTCAGTGCGAGCAGATCACGCCGGCGGCGTGCCGCGCGAACGCGGAACGTTTTTCGGCGGCGGTATTCCGGCGCGCGTTCATGGCGGAGGTGACGCGCACGATCGCGGCGGCGGGGTTGCGCCATCGGGTCGGCATGGTCGAGCGGGCCGAACCCGATCTGGCCACCCAGGAGCTCCGGTGGCCCGCCGAACCGGCGCCGAAAAGCAGTTGGGGCCGCTGACGGGCTCGAACGTGAGCTCGGCAGCTGGGCCCGGTATGGATTGGGGAACGGCCCGGAGAAGCGCCGGGCTGTCTCTTTATTCGCATATTGCGAACTTCGCGGTATGCGAATAAAATGCTGTTCGTGGTACCGCGGTGAGCTGTAAATAGCCGTTCGGACTATGCCGTCCGGCCGGCTATCGGTGTCGATTCGCTCCGTTTAGCCTTGCAGGTGAAGCGCGCATGTTCAGCGCGCGAAAACGTGCGAGGAAATCCGATGCGGGTCATTTCAAAGAAAGCGTTGCTGGACTTCATAAAGAGACATCCGGGCGCGCGCAGTGCGCTATTGACGTGGTATTCACTGGCGCAGGCATGCCTCGCGTATGGCTATAACGACCTGAAGCAGACGTTCGCCGGCGTGGACTACGTGCCGCCTCAATACACCGTTTTCGATGTAGGCGGCAACCGGTTCCGGATCGTTGCGGCGATTCACTACAACAGGCAGTCGTTATTCGTTCGTCATGTCATGACGCATGCGGAGTACGACCATTGGACGAGGAAGAATCTAAACTCATGAATGCCGATCGCCTTCCGGGAGCCTTTCCCGACATCGCTCAAACCTGGGCGGCACTGCGAACCCAGTTGCCGATCACACCCATTCGCAACGAGCAGGACTACCAGACCATGGTGCGGCTCGCCAACTCGCTTGCCGACCATCTGAATGGCAACGAGGAAGATCCGCTGTCCGATCTGTTCGCGATCGTGACCGATCTGATCGAAAAATGGGAAGCGCACAACGTGACGATTCCCAAAGCGGAGCCGCGCGAGGTGTTGCGTCATTTGCTGGAAACGCATGGCTTGAGGCAGAAGGACCTGATAGGTATTGCGTCGCCTACCGTGGTGAGCGATATCCTCGCGGGCCGCCGCGCCATCAGCAAGAAGGTGGCCAAGGCGCTGGCCGTGCGTTTTCATACCGACGTCAGCGCGTTCCTGTAAACGCCGCGCAGCGTCGGCCTCGCGCTGTGCGCTGTGCCGGCCGGCAAGCCTTTTCTCGTCCATTCACCTCAGCCTGTCCACGTCGCACCGGCGGCATTGTTAATCGCCGGTGTCGGTGCTCGGCGCATTGGCGCTGTTCCTGTTTCGATCACGCGAAGCATGCGAAGCACCTTCGCGTAAGAAGCGCGTGCGCGCCCGCATCCTCGATCCACACACAGGAATAGGCACACGCGAGTGGCGCGTTCTGAGCGCGCGCTTCGTTGTGGTCTAAAGACCTTCGCGCAAATACAAAAGGGCTGCGCCTTCATGCGGCGCAGCCCTTTCTTTGTCCAGCGCCCAACGCTCAACGCTCAACGTGCTTCAGCTCGGCGCATGAATGTCAGGCGGGTCACCGGCGGAGTAGGTATACGCATAGGCATAGTCATACGTGCCGTTGCGATTGTGACTCTTGAGCGGCACGGCATTCATCACGCCGCCCACCACCCGCGCACGCGCGCGCCGCAGTTTCTTCAGCGCGTCGGCCACGTGGCCCTCGGTGTGTGCGCCCGAGCGCATCACCAGCACCGTGGACCCGGCGATGTGGGCGACCACCGCGGCGTCGGCCACCGCCAGCAGCGGCGGCGTATCCACAATGACCAGATCGAACTCCTGCTCGAAGCGCGCGAGAATTTCGCTGAAACGCGGCGAGGTCAGAATCTCCGACGGATTCGGCGGATAAGCGCCCGACCCGATGAAGTGCAGGCCATCCACGCCTGTCGCGCGCGCCACGGCTTCCAGATCCGCCTGGCCGGTCAGCAGTTCAGTCAGGCCGCCGTTAGGCGAGCGTCCAAGATAGTGAGCGAGCCGGCCGCGTCGCAGATCGGCGTCGATCAGCAACACGCGCTTGCCCGATTCCGCCATTAGCGCGGCGAGGTTCGCGCACAGGAAGCTCTTGCCGTCCGAGGGCGCCGGGCTCGTGATCGCGACGATCCGGTTGGGCGCGTCGAGCAGGCCGAATTGCAGCGTGGCGCGCAGCCCGCGCAAGCCTTCCACCGTCGTGTCGTACGGATGCGTCTTGACCAGCAGCGGCCGTATCGGCGTCTTGCCCGAACCGATGACGGTCTGCGTGCCCACCGCCACCTGGGCTCGACTGTCGGCCGCCGAACGCGAGCGCAGTAGGCGCATGACGCCCGACGGCTCGTCCGCGACCGCGCGTACTTCGGTCGGCGTGGAGCGTGGTCCGGGCAGGGCGGCGCGGCGCATCGCGCTCAATTGCCGGTCGCTGCGCGCCTGTTCCGGACTGAAGGCGATCGAGCCGAAAATCGGCAGATGAAAGCGCCGTTCGACGAACTCGGGGTCGGACACGCCGGTAAAGAACGTGCGGCGGCAGAACGCGAACAGAATCCCGCCGATCACGCCGAGCACCGTGCCCGCCGAAATGATCAGCGCCGACTTCGGCCGTACCGGCTGGGACGGCAGCAAGGCTTCGTCGATGATATGCACGTTGCCGATCGTGCCGGCGCGCGAAATCGAAAGCTCCTGCGTTTTGTTCAGCAGCGTCACATAGATTTCTCCGGCCACTTTCGCGTCGCGCTGCAAGGCGATGGCGTTGCGCTCGGAACTCGGCAAGGAGGCGAAGTGATCCTCGAAGTTTTTCTTCTCGCGCGTCATCGCGGCGATTTGCGCGTCGACCTGCTGCACCTCCTGGGACGCTTCGGTGAATCGCTGCAACAGTTGCGCGCGCTGGATGCGCAACGTGCCGAGCTGCTTGTCATAGTCGAGGCCACCGGCGAGGTACACACCGGCTTCCTGAGTGGGCTGGAACGAGAACGAGCCGACTTTCGACTGATACTCCGACAACGCGGTTTCCGTCCGCTTCACTTCTTCGCGCAGACGCGGCAATTCGCCGTTCAGGAAGGTGAGCATGCGGCTCGCTTCTTCCTGCGCGCGTTCGGTGCGTTGCTTCAGGTACGAGTGGGCCACCGCGTTGGCGATGTCGGTGATCGCGTGCGGGTCGGTGCCCGTGTACGACAGTTGCACAACGCCGGTGTCGCGGCCTTTTTCCGTGACCTGCAAACCGGCGGCAAGGCCGGAAACCGCGTCGAGCTGGTTGTAGCGCGTCACGTAGAACTCGGTGCCCGGACGCGCCACCAGCGTCTTCACGAACAACGTGACGCCGCCCCCTTCGGCTTCCTGGCCGGCGACGCCGGTGAGGATCTGTTGGCCGAGCGCATCGGTCAGTTCGTAGCGGCCGTATTCGAGCACGCGCAGCGTGAGGCGCGCGCCTTCGAGCGACTTCGGCACGGCGATCGACTGGACCTCGAATTGCTCTCCGCCCCACGCATACGAATCCAGGCCGAACGCCGCGCCGAGCGGATGGCCCGGCCGCGCGAACAGCGCCGAGATCTTGCCGAGCACCGGCACGGTCTTTTCAGACGTGGCGAAGTTCAGCTTGAACTGTTCGACCACCGGCTCGACCACGGCGCGACTCTTGATGATTTCGATTTCCGCGTCGGTGCGCATCGGTCCGACCGACGGCGTGAGCGTCGGCGAATTCTGCGACTGCGTGCTGCCGTTGTTGTTGCTTTGCGCGTCGACCTGGAGCAGCGCGTCGGCGGAATAGATCGGTGTGGCGACCTTCGTGTAGAGCACGGCGGCGAGAATCACGCTCGCGGCGATGCCGATCACCCACCAGATCTGATCCATGACCATGCGCAAGAGATCGCGCATCACGGCATCTTCGTCGCTGCTGGACGCCGGTCCCGGTTCCAGCATGTCGTATGTACTCATAGTGATACCCCGTTGCGAGCGATTGTTCTGAACAACTGTGGTGTGTGGAAAAGCGATGCTGCCGAGAGCCCGACGGCCATCGTTCTGATCGTCATGTTGTGGTCCCCCCCGCGAGAAACCGGTACGCCGATCAGGTGTGTCGATCGGTTGCGTCAAGCGTCAGCGCATTGCTTCCTGCCATGCCCCGCGCATTGCGCGTAAGCCGACTCGCCACTTGCGCAGCGCAAGCGCCAAGCCTCCGCGCTCGAATGCCAGTGACAATGCGCGCAGGAACCCCGGGTCCGCGCGATCGCCGATCAGCGTCGAGTAAGCGACGAACGCCCATCGGCCAGGCGGCGTCAGGTATTCGCACATGATGAGTCGGAGATTGAACGACGCGTTATAGAACGCTGCGTCGTTGAAGGTGAAACGCTGGTCTTCGTCGCTGCGCTGGGCGGGGAAGTGCTCTACCAGGAGCGCCGGGTCGTAGATCAGTTTCCAGCCGCGCCGCTCTATGTCGAGACTGAAGGCCATCTCGCAGTGAACCTGCGCGCCGGTGCCGCGCAAGCGTCCGTCGAAGCGCAACGCGCCGATCGCCTCGCGGCGAAACGACATGTTCACGCCTTTGAGCACCTGCACTTCGCGCGCCTTGCCGTGGCCGATATGGTGATTGCCGATGGTCCGCCCATACCAGCGCACGAGGCCCACGCGCGGCTTCTGCCCCTGCAGGATGCCGTGGCGTTCATGCACGATGTCGCGCCCGCCCAGGCCGCCGAGCGTCGCATCGCGTTCGAAGGCGCGCGCGATCCGCGCGACCCAGTCGGAATGCGGCGCGGCGTCGTCGTCGGTGAAGCAGAGCACGTTGCCGCTCGCGCTCTCGATGCCGAGGTTGTACGCGGCGACCACGCCGGGCTTGCGCACCAGTACGACCGAGCGGCGCGGATCGGGCCGGTTGGCCTCGCGGGTGCGCAGCCAGTCGAGCGTGGCGTAATCGTCGTGACGCGCGATCACGATCACCTCGTCGGCGCGACGCTCCTGCGCGTCGAGTGCCGCGAGGCAGCGCGCCAGGTCGGCGGTGCGCCGGTAGGTCGGCACGATCACGGAGACTTTCACGAACGGTTCCCGTATTGGCATGATCAGTATGCGTTGCGGCCGACAAAGCCCTTGAAGATCGTAATGAACACGATCTTCATGTCGAACCAGAACGACCAGTTATAGATGTAGAAGAGATCGAACTTGACGCGCGCTTCCATTTTTTCCACCTTGCTGGTAGCGCCGCGATAGCCGTTGACTTGCGCCCAGCCGGTAATGCCGGGCTTGATCCGGTAGCGGTACATGTAGCCGTACACCTGATCCTTGTAGAGATCGTCGTGTTCGACCGCATGCGGACGCGGGCCGACTACCGACATCTGGCCGAGCAGCACGTTGAGAAACTGCGGCAGTTCGTCGAGGCTCGTGCGGCGCATGAAGCCGCCGAGCTTCGTGATGCGCGCGTCGTTGCGCGAGGCCTGGGTGAGCTGGCCCTGCGCTTCGTGATGCACGGTCATCGAACGGAACTTGTAGATTGCGAACGGCTGACCGTCCACGCCTTTGCGAGTCTGGCGAAAGAACACCGGCCCCGGCGAGCCGAGCTTGATGCCGATCGCGAGCACCACGAACACCGGCGCGAGCGCGAGTAGCGCGGCTGCCGCGAACAGGCGGTCGAAGATCAGCTTGGGCCACATCTGCGGCGGCGAGAAGGGCGTCGCGCTCAGGTTGAGCGTCGGTAAACCGACGACATCGACCAGCGCGTGATTGAAAAGCGAGAGGCTTCGCACATCGGGAATGAAGCGCAGATTCACGAAGTCATGCCGGAACATGCGCGTGAACCGGTAAATCGTGTGTTCTTCGGAAAGCGGCAACGCGAGCCACACTTCGTTGACATGTTCCTCGCGCACCTTGGCGGCGAACGCGTTCAGATCGGTCAGTACCGGCAGACGGTGCGGATGCGCACCGTAGTTCCCGGCCGCTTCGAGGCTGGTGTCGAACAGGCAGACCGGTTTGAAGCCGGCTTGTGGCGCATGTTCGAGATGGGCGAGCAGCGTGCGTGCGAAGCCGGGTGCGCCGACTATCGCGACGGTGCGGTAGTTCATCCCGCGGCTGCGTACGAAGCGCAATGCCACATGCACGAGGCACTTGGTTGCGATGATCAGCGCGCCGGAAATCAACGTGGAGTAGCCGAACCACAAACGCGACACGGCATCCATACGATGCAGCGTGAACGCGAGGATCAGCGCGGTGGCGACCACCACCATCCATGCGGCGGCAACTCTTGCCAGCATGGAGGACAACGGTTTGCCGCGCCAGGTTTCATAAACCCCGAAGCCGGGAAACAGCAGCAGAACCAGCACGCAGTTGAAGGCGATCAGAAGACGCTCGGTGTCCGACACCGCACTCGGCGTCGAGAACCGCATCCAGTGAGCGAGCAGGCCTCCCGCAATCACGAAGAGTGCGTCGAGGAATCGCGCAGTATTCCTGAACATGTTTGACTCTACCCATTAGTCGGACGAACCAGCGCTTACTCGACGGTTTCAGCCTGGCGCAGACGGGGTAGAAGGCGGTCGAATTCGCGCTTGACGAGGCCATAGCATTCGCAGGCGCGTGCTTCGAGTCCTTTACGGTCGAGCACCTTGATGTGGCCGCGGCTATGGTGAATCAGGCCTTCGTCGTGCAACTTGCCGGCCGCTTCGGTAATGCCTTCGCGGCGCACGCCGAGCATGTCGGCGATCAGTTGCTGGGTCACGGTCAGATCATTCGACGCGACACGGTCCACCTCGATCAGCAACCAGCGGCACAGTTGCTTGTTCAGCGCGTGGTGGCGGTTGCAGGCGGCCGTTTGCGCGACTTGCGTGAGCAGCGCGTGCATATACAGCAGCATCAGGCGGCGCAGAAAGTCGGAGCGGGCGAATTGTTGCTTGAGCGCCTGTGCGCTCATCCGGTACGCGAAGCCGGCGCATTGAACCTGTACGCGATTCGGCATGGTCTCGCCACCCGTGAGCACCGGCACGCCCGTCATGCCTTCGCGGCCCACCGCGGCGATTTCGACCGAACTGCCGTCTTCCATCGTCGAGAGCATCGAGATGATCGCAGTGGTCGGGAAGTAGACGTGATGAATGCGTTGACCGGAGTCACACAGCAATTGCTCGGTGCGCAGGTGAACCAGTTCGAGATGAGGAGCCAGGGCCTGCCATTCGTGGGACGGCAATGCGCCGAGCAAATGGTTGCCGTGCAAATCGGATTGAAGTGTCAACATGATCGGTCCTCGCGTGAAAGTCGCGCTCTGCGTGACTTTCTGTTTTTGATCCGATGCCTGCATCCCTTGTTGGACGACTTGCTGCCTGGCGAGCAGCGAAGGATAAACAGGACCGGCCCCGTATTGGCCTGATGCGCCGCCGCCGTTGTTGTCGATCTCATCTGCGGTGACGCTGTGTTGCGCTCGTCTATTAGCGAGGAGCGTGCCAGCGGTAGGGGAAACGAGGACTGGTGCGGGGTAACGTACCAAGTCTTAGCGGCGTGCGAAGCCAAACGCGCCTTTTTGTTTCAAATCTGTACAACGGCCTCGCGCTCCGAGGCCGCTTCGCGGGGTCTGTCGATTCGGATCAACGCCTTGCTGGGATTGGCCTGGCGGGTGCTGGTAGGGGCCTGGTGCCGGGTGTCTCACGGTTGAATCAGCCCATCAGGATGCGTTTTGATACGGCGTCCGGGATGTGCCGGATTTGATTCAGATGTGTTCGACACGCTGCGTGCGGTGGCGTACCGATGAGGTTTTTGGCGACGCAAAAGTCTGAGAAAAACCAACAGTGATTCTGCAGACCAGACAGGTGGATCCGCGCAGCGCGAGGTTTTACGCGCTTCGCGAAGGGGTGGCTAGATCAGGGAGACGTTCAGCCGTAGAACGTGGCGGATATCGCATTGACCGCGCGAACTTCTCCGGCGGGCGCCGCATATGTTGCATCAGCTTTAAACACGGCATTCGATGCGTGTGCAACCAAACCGTCCAGCGGTGTGAGCGGGATGAGCGGCACGACGCAACGGCGGTTCGGTGGCAGATGGAACCAGTCGTGCGCGGCACGGTAGTGTGTGTCAACGATATGAAGGAAGCGCGCAAAACGCTTTGTTTCGATCACGAGCTGCCAGCCGTCGCCGTTACGCTCCGCGGCGACCGTCAAGCCCAGGTCGTGCCGTTCGCCAATGCGACGCTCCGGCAGATGAAACGCTTCCGAAACGATCCGGCCGCTTGCCTTGTCGCGCAGCGTGGCGATCGTCACGTCGTGCGCGCGCGGGCCGAAGCGGTACGCGTGCGTGAAATCGAAGAACTGGCCAAGGCACGCGGCTGCGCTCAAACGCTGTGCGCTATGCGGCGCCAGGTCGATAGCGCAACTTGCGGAGGCGACCTTGACGCTGCCGTCGCGCAGACACAGCAGATCGAGTTGCGCGTGCAATGGCTGTGCGCGCTCATTGAGCAGATGAATGTCGAGCCCGTTGAGGCCCTCGTCGGTGATCATCACCTGAATGGGTTGCAGCGCTCCGGCAAGGCCGTGCAGGGCGCTTTTAGGCCGCCCTGTGGCATCGATCAAGCCCCAGCCTGCGCCAGGTCGCAAATCCTGAAGCTGCCAGACGAGCGCGCCGCCGCATGACGAGCCGGCGCGTCGCCACTCGGCGAACACGTCTGCCATCAATTCGGCGACCACCGCGCGCGACAGGTCCAGATAACGCTCGGGGTCTTCATAACGCAGGCGGGCGGGCTCGACGCCGTACAACGTTTGCAGATAGTGGTCGCGCACGTCGTCGAAATCCCAGCCTGCGCCGGGGTCGCGCGGCACGGCGGCCTTCCAGCGCGGATCGTGCAGATGGATCGTGCCCAGCGCGTCGCGCAAGGTGGCGTCGTCGGGTACGTTGGCGAAAGCGAGGCATTCGGCGGCAAAGCGCACTTGCGAGCGGCGCACGTCGTCGAGCGGACGCTGATAGGCGCCCACGCCATAGTAGTGAGTGACACCCTCGTTAGTCGAAAACGGCCACGCGCCTCCCGACGGGGAGTTGCTCACATATGGCACGTCGGAGCGCTCACGCGCGACGATGGCGGGCAACTGTTCGGTAAAGAGTGGTTGCGCGCGCATTGAAGGCGGCAGGCCGAACATGGCCGCCTGCTGGTCGACTTCGCTGCCGCCGCACAATACCGCGAGCGAAGCGAAGCGTCGTGTGCGCGTGAGAAACTGGGTGGCCTCGCGCTCGATCGACGCGCGGAATGCGGCATCGTTCGGGTAGTCGAAATTCGCCAATGCGAAGTCTTGCCAGACGAGCATGCCGTATTCGTCGGCAAGCGCGTAAAACGCGTCGGACTCGTACACCATCGTGCCGCCCACGCGCAACATGTTCATGCCCGCATCGCGGGCGAGCGTAAAAGCGCGACGCAATTGCGCTTCACTACCGCTCAGGGTGACGAGGTCCGCGCTGGTCCAGCATGCGCCACGGCAGAACACGGGCAGGTCATTTACGCGCAACGCGAAGCCCATGCCGTCCGCGCCATGCTCCACGTCAATGCTGCGAAAGCCGACCAGACCCAACGCGTGAGATATCGCGCGCCCGTCATCAAGCTGCAACGACAATGCATATAAAGTGGGTTCGCCGTGCGTGTGCGGCCACCAGCGCTGCACGTGCGGCACGCGCACGCTGCCGGTCAGTGTATATGAATCGCGCCATTGCAAAGACGAAACAGCATCCCCGCATTTAAGTGAGGCGTGGCAGTTCGCATCGTGATGCGGATGCAGGAAACGTAGCGTCAACGAAACAAGGCCGTCGTCGCCGTCGAGCCGGCTTGCTATGTCCACGGTGTCGAATGCGTGGGGCGCGTCGCTCAGCAGTTCGACGGGACGCCATGGGCCGACCGCCTGCACCGAAGGACACCAGCCAGGCATATGGCCAAGCAGGGTGGTGCGCACGTTGCGCAAGGTGGGCGGCGATACGAGCCGGGGCCGCCAGCGCGCGCGCGAACGTTTTGCCGCCAATGCCGGCGCGAGAGAGCGGAAGCACAGCGCGAGCGTCGCGTTGCCGTTCAGTTCGATGTCGAGATCGTGCGCGACGAACATCGAATCGGAGTCGAGAAGCCTGATGCCGCCGAGCCAGACTTCGGCGAGCGTGGCGAGCCCGTGCAGGCGCAAGCGGCGGTTGCCGGCGCCTTCGAGTGCGAGCCGATACCAGTGATCGTCGAAGGCAAGCGGCGGCGGATTGGCGAGGTCGAGAAGACCTGCGGCACGCCGCGCGCTCGCCACGGTGCCCGGCACTTGCGCGGCGAGCCAGCCGTGCGCGGGCAAATCGGCGGGCGACGCGCATGCGCCCGCCGCCGTGCTCAAACATTCCCAGCCGATCTCGAGGCGCTGCGGCCAGAGTGTTTGCGATGCCCGCGCCAATGCGGCATCGGTTTGAACGGCATCGCCAGAATCGCCGGCTTCGTGAAGAACGTTCGCGAGTTCGCCGCTCGCATCGCCATTGTCAGGCACCAGGTCGATCGTCAATGCATCCACGGCGAGTTCCCGAGAAGTCCGCGAAGCCGTGCGCGGAGCGTCACAGCACCAGCGCGGCGAGCGGCGGCAGCGTCTTTTCGTAAGCGCTTTCGAGCACGTCGAAGCAGTCTTCGCACAGATCGCGGCGTCCGCGCGCAATGGCCCGCACGAGCCGGAACTGCATGATCATCGACTCCGACGCGATGCTCTGCGCCGCGGCCGGAATCGATGCCGGAATCTCGAAGCCTTGTGCGGAAAGCCACACCAGATACTTCGAGAGGAACTCGAAGTTCGCGCCGAGCTGCCGCATCAGGTTGAACGAGTACGGGTGGAAGAATTTTTCGCCGCGTTCGAGCAGCGTATCGAGATGCGCGGGAAACGCGGCACGCCATGACGAAATCGGATTGGTCAGCGGCCGGCGCCCCAGGTGCGCACACAGTAATTCCGCCGACGCTTCCGCCAATGCGGTGCCTTCGAGCGCGGGCCGCGCCTGCTTGGCGAACTCCACGTACGGAAACAGCAGGTCGGGCTGCTGCGCGAATTGCGGCAGCTTGCGAAACACGCCGTCGTAGTCCTCACCGTCGAGCAGGTGATAGCCGGTGTTGTGGAAATAGCCGAGACGGCGCGCGGCGGGATCGATGAAGTCGATGCCCACCGTGGTTTTCGGATGCTCGCGCCGGTACGACGTGGCGCGCGTGTTCGGCAGGTAATAGCCGTCTACTTCCACCAGCACCGTGTGGCCGCGTGAAGTCTGCGCGAGCACGCGCGCTTCGAGCGAATCGTAGATGGCCAGTTCCTGCACCTGGGTGCCGTAGAGCCGTTCGAGGTCTTCGAGCGGAAACTTGAAGAACGTGAACTGATCGCCTTCGAAATCCTGCGTGACGGTAAAGCCGAACGCCGCGCGCGGATCGAGCCCGAAGCCGTGCAGCAGTTCGATCCACAGGTCCACGTAGCAATTCGTTTCTTGCCACACGCGCTCGCCTTGATGCAACGCGTGTGGCGCATGCTCGCGCAAACGCGTGGCGGGCGCGGCCGGCGTGGCCGCGGCAACGCCGCCCGCGGCGGACAGATCGACGCGCCGGGTCAGCGGGAAGGCGGTGTGCGCGCCGTTCGGCACGGGTGTCAGCGACGGATTCATACGCGCTCTCCGGCGTCTTGCGCCGCCACGCCTGTTTCTGTCTGCATGGACGCGATGCCGTGCGTCACGCGTGCTTCGGTATCGCCCCACAGCAGCGCGCGCACGTCGTCCGGCCAGGCGTTTACATCGAGCCCGTGATGACGGAACAGCGCGAGCGTGATGCGTTCCATGCCGAAGCCGACGCAGCCCGTATGCGCAACCGTACCGTCGTCGCACTCGATCTTCCAGATCGCGCCGAAGTGTTCCATGTGATAGTTGAACGACAGGCAAGCGGTCTTGCCGCGCGGGTCGGCCACCGGAATCAGCAGTTCGAATTTCAGCGCCTGGGCGCGCTGGCTGTCGGCGACGATCTTGCCGCCGCGGCCGAAGAACGGGTCGTTGGCGAGATCCACTTCGACCGGCAGTTGCAGCAGTTTCACGAGCAGCGAGCCGCGCTCGATCCACATCTGGCGGAATGCCATCACCTGTTCGCCGCTGCCGAGGCGCACGTATTCGCGCTGACGGAACATCTGCATGCGGCCGGGATCGAGTGACGGCTCGTGACGGAAGCAATACGACAGCACGTCGATGGTGCGGCCGCCGGCGGGCAGCGGACCGCGTCGCGCCATCACCGGGTAGATCGGATAGCAGGCGGCCGGCGTGAGCACCACGCGGGTCGGTTTCTGCTGCGCCATCCACGAGTCGCTGCGGTCGTCGTCGCTTTCGGTCATCGCGTCGTCGAGCGCGCGCAGCAGGCGCCGGTGGCCCATGTCGTCGCCGCAGAACGAGTGAATCGTGCCGGCCAGGTTCGGGAAGCTCTTCAGATACTCGCTGTCTTCGAAGTCGGTGCGGCGCATGGCGGGCGGAAAGCGCAGCACTTCGGGCTGCTGGTCCGCGCCCAGATGCGTGATCGCCACGTTCAGACGGTCCACCACGTCCTCGAAAATCTGACTACGGCCGTACAGGCCGTTTTCGCCGGTATCGATCAACAGGCCCGCGGCCAGCAGTTCGTCGCGAAAGCCCGGCGCTTCCGCTGCCTGAGCGGCAGCGGCGAGGGCGGCGGTATCGGTCATCGTGTTCATGTCAGGCTCTCCCCGGGGCGGCAGGACGTTGCGCGAGCAACAGGCTCGCGGTGTTCTGCGCAATGCGGTCGTTGTTGATCATTAGCGGCGCGGAGTACAGGTCGCGTAAATGGCGTCCCACGCTGTACGGTGTGCCGTTCTTGTAGCCCGCCATGCCGCAGATCATCAGCACTTCCTGCACGACCTGCAGCGCGGTGGTGGAGATGCTCGTCTTCAGCGTGTTCATGTCGGAGGCGAAGCCGAGCATGGCTGCGAGCGGCGCATCGGCTTGCGAGCCGCCGTGGCGTGCCTGGTGGGCGGCGCGCGCCGCCTCCAGCGCGACCGCGAGGCGCGCCTGCATCATCTGCAGCAGACCGACCGCTTCGGCGAGACGCAAGCCGGCTGGCGGGATCGCACCGGGCTTCGAGCGCGCCTGCGCGCGAAAGAACACTTTCGCGCGATTCACCGCGTCGCTGGCCACACCCGTCCAGACCGAGGCCCACAGCGTGTGCGAAACCGGCAGCATGGTCTGATCGGCGATCTCGGCAAAGGGCGTCGGCAGGATCTGTTCGGCCAGACCCGTGGCGACGAGCCGGAAGCCCTCGCTGCAGGTGCCGCGCATGCCCATCGAATCCCAACTGCCGCGCTTTTCCAATTGCGTGTCGGCGCGCAACGCGACGATCAGCACCTGATCCGCCGCGGCCGACTCGGCGGTGCGGCGGGCCGTGACCAGAATGCCGTCGGCGTGTGCGCCGTAAGAGATCGTCGGTGCGAGCTTTTCGATGTGAAAGCGCGCAGCGTCGAGCTCGACTGCGCATGCACTGGTGCGCATATTGCCGCCGATGGTTTCTTCGGAGGTGGCCGAAGCCAGCAGCCATTGGTTCTCGACCAGTTGCGCGAGCAACTGCCGGTGCCACGCCGAGTCGCTGCCATGCGCCTCGATGCAGGCCACCTGGATCTGATGCATCGCATACACCATCGCGGTGGACGCACAGCCTTGCGCAAGCGTTTCGCAGATCGCGCCGACGTCCGCGAGCGACAGCCCCGCGCCGCCGAATGCGGCCGGCACCATGGCCGAAAGCAGGCGCTCGCGTTTGAGCGCGTCGAACGCTTCGCGCGGAAAGCGTGCCTCACGATCCACCGAATCCGCGAACTGCGCGGCCACTGCGGCGCAGCGTTGCGCCGCCGCGCGCCAGCCGGGTTCGGCTTCGACCGCGCTCAGCACGGCCGGCGGGTCGCCTTCGTCGAGGGCCGGCACCTGGGTAGGGGCGAGCGAAGCCGCCGCATCCAGCAGCGGGGCGTTCATGCTGCCGCCTTCGCCTGTTGCAGTTCGGTTACCGCGGCGGCCATCGAATCGATGCTCGAGAAAAGCCGCCGCGTCAACAAACGGTCTGGAATTTCAATGCCGAATTCGTCTTCGATGGCCAGCATCAGATGCACGGTCGCGAGTGAGGACAAGCCCGCGGCGTACAGGTCGGCGTCGTCGGCGAGGCTCTCCGGCGCGACGTCGAGGCGGGCCGATTCGGAAAGGATGCGTCGCAATGCGGTTTTCATGGTGTGGTCCCCCAGTTGTTCAACGGTCTCGAATGTCGCGGACATCGATCGAACGCACGTGATCGTTTTTGTGTCGATTGCGCGCGGCGCTTGCCGGCGTGGTCGATTTGCCAGCGGCGGCGCGGTCACAGTGACTGCGTGCGGTTTCAGGCGGCGCTTTGCCACGCCGTGCCCGATGTCCCGTATTTAAGAATTGTCAAAGCCTAGCGTCAGTGCGATGGCGCACGGAAACACGCGGTTTGCGGACGTACCGTGTAGCCATCAGAACGGACCGGCGCAGGCAGCCAGGCCGTCGAAGCCGGCGCCTAAAGCCGGTCTCGTTGAACTTATTGACCGCTGGGGAACGTGATGAACTGGAAAACGCTGGAATTCGATCAGCTTTCGGCACGCGAGTTGTATCTGATCCTGCGGGCGCGCAGCGCGGTGTTCGTAGTCGAACAGTCGCATGTCTGTCTGGACGCCGACGGCCGCGACGAAAATGCGTTGCACGTGTTCGCGGTTGAGGACATGGCGCGCTCCATGCCGATTCTCGCTTACGCACGCGTGCAGCCCGGCGACGCGGAAGACCCGGAGATCACCATCGACAAGGTGCTGACGAGTCCGCTGCGACGCGGCGACGGCACCGCCGAACTGCTGCTCGAACGCGTGCTGCAGGCAATCGCCGAACGTTGGCCGGGACATGCCACGCGTGTCAGTGCGCCGCTCGGTTTGCGCGGCTTCTACGAGCAATTCGGCTTTCGCAAGACGGAAGGACCTTATCTCGAACATGGCGTGCCATTCATCGGTCTCACACGCCAGGCGCGCGTCAGTCAGCCGCTCTTCGGCGTGCGCCGCCGCGAGCGCGGCGCCGCCGTGCTCGTGAATACGTTCGAGTTGCTGTGATGGGGCGAATGCTCGTCACGCCTTCCAGCGCACAGCTTGCACTCGCGAGACCGACGCCGGACATACCACGCACTTCGCCGGGCGCGGCACCTGCTTTTGCCGCGCCGGCCTCCGGTGCGCGGGCGAGGGGCCTGCGCCATCCACTGCGCCTGCCGCTACTGCTATTTGCGGTGACGTTGGGCCTGGTCGCGCTGCATCAGGGCAGGGTGGTCGAATACTTCTTTCCGCTCGGCGCATTCGGCATTGCATTGTTGTTCTACTGGCGCTCGCCCGCGCATTACCTCGGCTTCGTCTGCTGGCTGTTTTTCCTGACGCCGGAAGTGCGCCGTCTTGCCGACTTCGTCAACGGCTCGTTCAACGATCAAAGCCCGATCATGATCGCGCCTTTGCTCGCGGTCGCGCTCACAGGCCTGACCCTGCTCAAGCACGTCTCGCTGCTGGGGCAGCGTCGCGCGGCGCCGCTCGTGCTGATCGTGATCGCGTTGCTGTACGCCTATGTGGTCGGCATGGCGCAGGTCGGTCCCGCTGCCGCGACCTACACGCTCATCAACTGGCTGTATCCCGTGATGGTGGCGTTTTATCTCACGGTCACATGGCGCCACTATCCCGACTATCACCGCGTGTTGCTGAAGGCATTCGTTTATGGCGGACTCCTGATGAGCGTGTACGGCCTCGTCGAATTCGTTTCGCCGATGCCGTGGGACGCCTTCTGGCTGATCGCTTCGAAAATGCAATCCGAAGGGCAACCGGTGCCGTTCGGCATGCGTGTGAGCAGCACGATGAATTCGTGCGGCCCGTTCGCGGTCACGCTCATGACGATTCTGCTGATGTCGCTCGCGGCGCGCGGCAAGGCGCGCATCGTGCTGGGCTGCGTGGGCATTCCCGTGCTGCTGCTCACGAGCGCGCGCAGCACGTGGGGCGGTTTTGCGATCGCGATCGTGTATTCGTTCCTCATGCTCGACGGCAGGAGCCGCATGCGGTTGATGGCCGGCGTGCTTGGGCTCGCCGTGATGGCCGCGCCGCTGATGATGATCGATCAGGTTGCCGAACCGGTGATCCAGCGCTTCAGCACGATGCAGAACCTCGGCGAGGACAACAGCTATCAGGCGCGCGCCGAGTTCTACAAGAGCTTTTTCTCCTCGGCGTTTACCGATATCGCGGGACAGGGGCTCGGCACGATCGGCCTTGGCACCAAGCTCTCCGACGACAAATCATCCACGGCGAGGGTCGATTTCGACAGCGGCCTGATGGAAGTCCCCTTCGTGATGGGGTGGCCGGGCACGCTGCTCTATGCCACCGGCGTATTCGTTTTGCTCTGGCGCGCGTACCGGGCAAGCCGGCTGCATCCGACCGACCTGCTGGCGATTTCCGGTGTGGGCGTGGCGGTAGCGATTTTCTCGATGATGATTTTCATCAATACGCTGACCTCCGTATCGGGGATGTTTTTCTTTCTCGGTGTGACGCTGCCCGTGATTTCGCTGCGTTATGCGCGTGAACGGCAGGGCGCGGCCGCCGTTGCTTCACTACGGCACAACAAGATATCCAGATGAAGGACACAAGGATGCGGATTCTGATCGTCACCCACGTCGTGCGAAAAAACGACGGCCAGGGGCGGGTCAACTATGAGATCGTGCGGGCGGCGCTCGCCGCCGGTCATTCGGTGACGCTGCTCGCCGCCGAGGCCGCGCCTGAGTTGGTGCAGCATCCTCACGTGCGTTTCGTGCAGGTTCCCACCAGCGGTTTGCCGACCAAACTGCTTCAGTACCAGATGTTCGCCTGGCGTTGCGGCGCATGGATTCGCGCGCATCGCGACGAATTCGACGTGGTGCATGTGAACGGCTTCATTGCGTGGGCGCGTGCCGACGTCAACGCCGCGCACTTCGTCCACGACGGCTGGTATCGCTGCGGCTTCTATCCGTTCAGGCTGCTGCACAACCTGTATCACGCGTACCAGGTCGTCTACACGTTGCTGAATATCCTGTGCGAAAAGTGGGCGTTCCGGCATGCCGAGGTGATCGTGCCGGTTTCGCAGAAAGTGGCCGGCGAAGTTCGCGCGCTGGGCGTCGGCTCGGCACGGGTGCAGGTGATTCACAACGGTGTCGATGTCGGCGAGTTCACGCCCGGTACACCGGAGCGGGCCCGTTTCAATCTGCCGCAAGCGCCGTTCATGCTGCTGTTCGCCGGCGACCTGCGTATGTCGCGCAAGAATCTCGACACCGTCCTGCATGCGCTCGTACGCACGTCCCCCGAAGTGCATCTCGCGGTCGCCGGGATTCTGCACAACAGTCCTTACCCCGCGCTGGTGAAATCGCTCGGACTGACGCAGCGGGTCCACTTCACGGACATGGTGATGGACATGCCCGCGCTGATGCGCTCGGTCGATGCGTTCGTGTTCCCCTCGCGCTACGAGCCGATGGGGCTCGTGCTGCTCGAGGCGTTGTCCGCCGGATTGCCGGTCATCACCGTGCGCACCGCGGGCGGCGCGGAAGTGATCGCACGCGGCAGCGGTATCGTGCTCGACGATCCCAACGACGCCGCCGCGCTTGCCGTGGCGATCGAGCATCTCGCCAGAGAGCCGGATTACGCGCGACGCCTTGGGCTCGCCGCGCGCGCGGTGGCCGGCACGTTGAGCTGGCAGGCGATGGCTGAGCGCTATCTGTCCGTTTACGAACAGGTGCATGCACGGCGCGCGGCGCGCGAGCTGCCGGCGGCGTGCACGACCGCATCGGCGGAACTATGAGCGATACGTCGATCGAATCGCTGCAAATCGGAATGCACTGGTTCAACGAGAGGCCGGGTGGCCTTGACCGCATGTTCAAGGCATTGATCGATACGCTGCCCGAGCATGGCGTCAATGTGCGCGGCATGGTGGCCGGCACGCCGGGCGTGTTCGATGCGTCGGGCGGCCGCGTGCTGGCTTTTGCCGGCGCGCAGTCGCAACTCGGCACGCGGCTGTGGGGTTCGCGTGTGCAGTCGCGTGCGCTGCGCGCCGCGAAGATGCCCGATGTGGTCGCCTCGCATTTCGCGCTCTACGCGGCGCCGACTGTCGGCGTGTTCCGGCGCGTGCCGAAGGTCGTGCATTTTCACGGACCATGGGCGGCCGAATCGTTTCCGGGCGGTGGTGGCGGCTGGTCGCGCGCCATGCGCGTCGCGCTGGAGCGCTTCGTCTATCGCAGCGGGACGCGGCATATCGTGCTGTCGCAGGCATTTGGCCGGCTGCTTCACGAGAACTACGGCGTGCGTGAGGACAGCATTCGTATCGTGCCGGGCTGTGTCGACGTGGCGCACTTCAATACGCGGGCGACGAAGCGCGAGGCGCGCGGGCGTTTGCGTTTGCCTCAGGACAGGCCGTTGCTCTTTTGCATGCGGCGTCTCGTCTCGCGCATGGGCCTCGAAGACCTGATCGACGCCATGGCCCTCGTCAAGCCGATGATCCCGGACGCACTTCTCATCATCGCCGGCAAGGGACCGCTGGAAGCTCAGTTGCAGGCGCGCATTGTTTCGCGCGGGCTGGAACGTAATGTTCGGCTGGCGGGTTTCGTCGCCGACGAGAAAGTGCCGCTGTGGTATCGGGCCGCCGATCTTTCGGTGGTGCCGACGGTGTCGCTCGAAGGCTTCGGGCTCACCACGATCGAATCGCTCGCCGCGGGCACGCCGGTGCTGGTGACGCCGGTGGGCGGCCTGCCGGAAGCGGTGGCGCCGCTGTCGTCCGAACTGGTGCTGCCGTCGAGCGGTTTCCGCTCGCTCGGAGAAGGGATTGCCGACGTCCTGCTCGGGCGCCGCGTGGTGCCGGATGCCGAGGCGTGCCGTGCGTATGCGAGCGCGCATTTCGACCGGCCGGTGGTCGCCGCGCAGGTTGCGCGCGTCTATCGCGAAGCGATCAGCGCATTCTGATACGCCTGTGATCATGCGAAGCACCGCACGCAAAACCTTCGAGCGCCTGGTGTGCGTAATCGCCGTGGCCTTGCCTGTGCTGGTGGTGATCGGCCCCGCTGGCTCGGGATGGACGATTCACGGGCCGGCGCTGAGTACCGAGGCGGCGGCAGCCATTACCACTCCCAACGCAACCGCAGCCGCAACGACCGTCGCCGCAGCCGCGGCCAGCCGGCCCGCCGCCGAAGTACAGGCGGCATCCGCCCATCCTTCGCTATCCTACCGAACCTCGTGGATCGGCAATACGTGGGGTTATGCCGATCATCGCTGGATGCAGATCGACGTGCAGGCGCTCGCCGTCACGCCGGATGGCGACGTATTCACGAACGCGCCCTGGGACGAAGGCGGCGGCGAACTCGGCCAGTACCGCAACGGCGAGCTGGTGCGGCACGGCGGCGAGTCGCATGGCTGGGGCATGATGGGGGGCGATGCGATCGCCGTGAACAGCGAGTACGTGTACGTCGCGCAAACCATGGTGAGCCTCGGCAACGAAGAGGCGAAACACCGCGCGACCCCGCGCGAGGGCGAAGTGTGGACGGGCGTGGCGCGCCGCAGCCGGGCCGACCTACGCGACGGCGTGCCGTTCGCCGGCCAGGTGAAGTTTCCCGCCAGCAGCCGGCTCGCGTATCTGTTGATCTCCACCTATTCCGACAAGACCGACTACGCGGTCCGCGGCCTCGCCGCGGACGACACGCGGCTGTTCGTTTCGAACCTGCTCGATAACCGCGTGCAGGTGTACGACGCGCAAACCATGCAAGCGGTCGGTGCGTTCCCGGTGCCCGAGCCTGGCCGGCTTGCGCTCGCTTCCGACGGCTCGTTGTGGGCCATTGAGAACAGCCGCACGGACAGCGCGCGGCGCGTCGTTCACCATGCACGCGATGGCGCCCGTCTGGGCGAACTCGCATTGCCCGACGGCGTGGTGCCCGTAGACCTGACGGTCGACGCGCGCGGGCGCCTGTTGATCGCCGACAACGGCGTGCGCCAGCAGATCCTGATCTTCACGGCGACGCCCGGCGCGACGGCGAGCGCCACGACTCAGCAAGGAGCGGGCATGCAATTGTCGGCGAGCTTCGGACAGGAGGGCGGCATCTACGCGGGCCGGGCCGGCGCGCCGGGGCCACGGCGCTTCAACGGGCTGACGGGAGTGGGCGTGGACCGCGGCGGCAACGTCTATGTGTCGATGAACGGCGCGGGTCCGCGCCCGTTCGGCACGGGTCCGAGCACCTACGACGGCGCGCTGCTCGAAAGCTATACGCCCGATGGCAAACAGCGCTTCAGTCTGCAGGGACTGTTATTCGTCGACGGCGCGCAGTTCGTGGATGGCGAGCCGCCTTCGGTGTACAGCGGCAGCAAGCGTTTCACGCTCGATCTTTCGCGGCCACTCGGGCAGGAGTGGGCGTATGCCGGCTACACCGCGGACCGTTTCCGCTATCCGTACGATCCATATTTTCATCTGTATCTCGGCGGCCAGCGGGGCATGCCGATGGTGCGCGATGTGCGCGGTCACCGTCTGCTCTTTACGACCGATATGTATTCCTCGTATCTGCGGATCTATCGTTTCGCCGACGACCGCGAGACCGCGATCCCCGCTGGGCTCTTCGCACAGTCGCATATCGACGGCGCGTGGCCGCCCAATCAGCCGCGGCAAGGCGAATGGATCTGGCGCGATACGACGGGCAAGGGCGACTTCTCTCCACAGGCATTCGACCAGAACATTCGCAACGCCGACGCTCCGCCAATGCGCGGCTGGTGGGTGGATAGCCGCGGCGATATCTGGCAGGGCACCGAATCGCAGGGTATTCGTTGCTTTCCGCTGCAGGGGTTCGATCGCATCGGCAATCCGATCTACCGCTACTCGGCGATGCGGCAGTATGCGCCGCCCGCGCCGTTCTACCGGGTCGCGCGCCTGAATTATTTCCCCGATGAAGACAGCATGTTCGTCTCCGGCTCGACACCCGCGCATCCGTTCGTGCAGGAGAACTGGAATGGCGCGGGTTCGCAGTTGGCCCGCTATGACCACTGGAAAAGCGGCAAGCCCGTGCTGCGCTATGTGATCGGCTTGCCCGATCGCGGCGCGCCGGACTGGTCGTCGATCAGCGGCTTTGCCGTGGCGGGCGACTACGTGTTCGCCGTCGAAACGCGCGGCGCCGTGGTGCGTGTGTACGACCGCGCGAGCGGACGCGATATCGGCCGCCTCTCGCCGGGCAAGGAAGTCGGCTCGACGAGCGGCTGGGTCGATGTGCCCATGCCGATGACTGCGCATCGCCTCGCCTCGGGCGAATACCTCGTGCTGGTGGAAGAAGACGCCTACGGCAAGGCGCTGATGTACCGCTTCACGCCGCCCTCGGCGCCGCTTGTCGCGGCTGCCCCTCATTCAACGACTGTCGCGCAGACTCCATGAAAATCATTCACCTCGCCAATCACGCGCAATGCGTCGGCAATGGTATCGTCAACGTGATGGTCGACCTTGCCTGCCTGCAGGCGCGCGCCGGCCACGACGTGACGGTGGCCTCGGCGGGCGGCGGCTTTGAAGCGCTGCTGGCGCGGCACGGCGTGCGTCACGTGCGGTTGCCGCAATCGCCCAGACCGTCGCGTGTCGCGAGCATGGTGGCGGGCTTCAGACGGCTGGTCGCGCAGGTCGACCCCGACGTCGTGCACGCGCACATGATGACCGGCGCGCTGATCGCTCGCGTGAGCGCGCTGCGGCGGCGCTACGTGCTGATCACCACGGTGCACAACGAGTTTCAGCGCAGCGCCACGCTGATGGGCGTCGGCGATCACGTGGTGGCGGTCAGCGATGCGGTGGCCGCGGCGATGGCGCGGCGCGGCATTGCGCCGGCGCGCCTGAGTGTCGTGCGCAATGGCACGATCGGCACGCCGCGCCTCGCCGACACGCCGGTGCCCGCGCAACCGCAACTGGCGCATCCGTGCGTCGTCACGGTGTCGGGCATGTATGAGCGTAAGGGGATCGGCGATCTGCTGCATGCCTTCGCGCTGCTACGCGAGCGCGTGCCGCACGCGCTCCTGTATCTCGTCGGCGACGGTCCGGATCGCGGTGCCATGGAAGCGCTGGCTCGGCAACTGGGTGTCGCCGCGCAGGTGCGTTTCGAAGGTTTTGTCGCCGACCCGCGTGCGTATCTCGCGCAGGCCGACGTGTTCGTGCTCGCCTCGCACTACGAGGCGGCCGGCCTCGTGCTTTGTGAAGCGCGTGAATTAGGTCGGGCGATCGTGGCGACGCGCGTGGGCGGCATTCCCGAGATGCTCGACGGCGGCGAAGCCGGCGTGCTCGTGCCGGTGCAGGACCCGACTGCGTTGGCACAGGCGCTCGGGCATCTGCTGAGCGCGCGCGATGCGCATGCGGCGCTGTCCGCACGCGCGCTCTGCAAGCTCGACAAATTCAGCGTGCAGCAGGTGAGCGACGGCTATCTGTCGATATACGAACGGACTTTGGCGAGCTGCCAGCCGCGCCGCTTTGCGAGCATCGCCACACGCGGTATGACGGCGGTTACACGAGTAGTGCCGGACACTGTCACGCTCTCGAGCTCGATCTGAAAGAGAGGGCCGCGCTCAGCAGCGGCCCGCTTCAGTCCTATGGACTAGCTGGTGGTGGACGGCGTAAAGCGCGCCCAGAGCTTGCCGACCAAGCCGCGAAGCTCGCTCGACCCGTGCAACGATAGCCCCAGGTTCGCGAGGGCTAGCACGAGTGCCGCGACGATGAGCGTCGGCACCGCGCTGATCGAATCGGCGAGCGCGACTGCTACTAGCAGGAACGCGAGGTGGGCCAGCATATTGCGTACGATGGACCACACGTGCAGCCGCGCGAACACCAGCAGCACCGCGTAGTCGAATAGCGCTTTGAGCGTGACGACGACACCCGCGCCCATGATCCCGAACCAGTGAATCCCGCACCACAGCGCGCCGGCGAATACCGGCAATTCGAGCCAGCTCACCGTGGCGACGGCGGCCGGGCTGGTCTGCGCCTGGATCAGAATTCCTAGAATGCCGCACTGGCCGCTCAGCCATACGCCGAGCACGAGCACGCTGGCAACCGGCGCGGCGGCCGCGACCGTCGGCCCCAGCCAGAGCAGGAGGAAAGGCTTGAGTGCGAATAGCGCGACGATCACGCACGGCGTGAACGCGCCGTTGAGAAACGCGAGAGCGCTATGCGCCAATGCGTCCGCATCCGCGCGGGACACGGCCGACAGGCGTGGGAACAGTGTGCGCACCATCGCGATGGGCAGCAGATTCAGGCGCGTAATCAGGTTCTGCGGCGTTGCGTAATACGTCACGTAGCGCGCGCCGAGCAGCGCGCCCACCAGCACCCGGTCGAGTGTCGACGCAATCATGTTGGCGCCGGAAAACATCAGCATCCAGCGGCCATAGCGGAAGAGTTCGGTCATCACATGCCATTGCGGCATCCGCACGCGGCGAATCCCGAGCGCGCGAAATGCGGCCGCGCCGAGCATCAGGCCGGCCACGAGGCGCGCCACCACAGCCGCCGGAATCACCACCGCGAGCGAGGGCGAGAAGCAGAAGATCGCCGCTAGCGGCAGCAACTGGAACAGCGCGGTGCCCAGTGTCTGATTGACGTTGAAGCTGGTGAAGCGCTCCACGCCGTTGATGGCGCCGGCAAACACCCATGAGACGTTGGCGATCGGCACGGCCACGGCGATCCACGGCAGGCTCGCCATCACTTCGCGCTGGAAGGCCGGTTCGATCTTCACGCCGTGCGTGATATAGACAACCGTGCCCACGTAAATGAGAAGGCCGCCCACAATGCCGGTGCCCAGATTCATGAACCACGCGCTCCAGAAGATGCGCTCGATCGAATCGTCCGTGGCGGCGCGTGCTTTGGAGATCTGATTTTCGGTGGCGAGACTCGTGCCGAGATCCAGCACGCTGAAGTAGCCGATCAGGGTCCACACCAGATTGATCACGCCGTATCGTTCGACGCCCATCAGGTGAATATAGGCGGGCACGGTGACGAGGGAGATAAACGTTGGAGCGATCGCCCCGGCGAAATTGATGACGATGTTCCTGACGATACTTCTTTCCATGGTGCGCTTTTCCGGCGTCTGAATTCCTGCAATGGTGTGGTCCGTTCTGGCCGCTGTCGGTGCGCAGTCGCACCCTGCAGCGCGCTTGACACGACGGTGTCGGCCCGTCGCAGGTTTCGATATTGCCCTGGCCCCTGGCGCGTCTATGTGTGTGCCCGTACAGATACTTGCCATCCGGCGAGGTTAAATGCAAATCATCAGAAGGTAATGCCGCGCGGCTGGGTTGTTGCCGCGTAATCATCGAACGGGGTTTGACAATGAAACGTGCCGGATTCGAGCGCCGCTCGTCGGCCAGAATGCAAGGGGACCTGGGCGCGAGCGGTTGGTGGGACATCCATGGCTGAGCGCATCGACGAACAGGGCGGGAGCGGCGCGAGTGGACTGGATGCGCGGCTCATCTCCATCTGCATTCCCACCTGCAACCGGCCTGCGTTGCTCGAACAGGCCATCGACAGTTGCCACGCGCAGGATTATGGCGAGTTCGAAATCGTGATCGGCGACGACTCGACCGACGACAGCGCGCGGCATGTCGTGGAACGCTGCCGCTTGCGCAGCGACCGGCCCATTCGTTACGAACGCAACGTGCCCCGGCTCGGTCAGGCGTCCAATGTGAATCGCCTGTTCGCGCGTGCTCGCGGCGCCCGGCTCGTGCTCCTGCACGACGACGATCTGCTGGAACCGCATGCGTTGAATCGTCTCGATGCATGCTGGCGAACCTACCCCGATCTGACAGCGGCGTTCGGCAAGCAGCGCGTGATCGCCGACGACGGCACGCCGCGCCCCGAAGCCAGCGATCGCCTGAATCGCGATTACCGGCGCGTGCCCGAGCGTGCCGGCCGTTTGCCCATACCGGCGCTGGCCGGCATCGACCAGATGTTCCCGAACAACGGTTTTCTGGTCGATACGTTGGCGGCACGCCGCATTGGGTATCGCCCGGCCGCCGAAGTCGGCGAAGCGTGCGACTTCGATTTCGGCTTGCGGCTCAGCGTGGACGCAACGGCGATCTGCTTCGTGAACGAGTGCGTCTCGGTATCGCGCGAAACGGCGCTGTCGATTTCAACGCATGCGTTACCCGCGATGCACGCGTTTGCACAACTTCGCGAGAGCCATGTTCCGGCTGCGGCACAGGCCGCGCGTGATGATGCATTGCGCCGCGTGGCGCCGCGCGCGGCCTCCGCCTATGCGCGAGCCGGCGAGCCCGCTGCCGCGTGGCGTGTGCTGCTGTCGAAGCATTACCCGATGCGCGACAGACTGCGCGCGCGGTTCTTCTATCACTTGCTGCTCGCCGCGCGCTCGACGTTCGCGTTGCGTGCGCCGCACGGCAACTGACTACGCTGGCCGTTTCCGATCACCCGCATCGAGCGGATCAAGCGGATCAAGCGGATCAAGCGGATCAAGCGGATCAAGCGGATCAAGCGGATCAAGCGGATCGAGCGGGATCAAGCGCATTCGCCGATGAATCGGACTCCGAGACAATGTGGCAGGACGTACATATGAGTCATGTGACGTTTGTTGTAATGCGTTGAAAGGGAGGACCCCGTGAGGAGCATAGCGTGAGGCCAGTAGTCTTCGATGGCCAGTTCGGCTGGTTGCATCCGGCGAGTGGGCCGGACGGGGTGGTGTTGTGCTATCCGTTCGGCTACGACGCACTGTGCACGTATCGCGGCATGCGCAGGCTGGCCGAGCGGCTCGCCGCGCGCGGCATGCCGGTGCTGCGTTTCGATTACCCGGGCACGGGCGATTCAGCAGGCGAGGCGAGCGAACCCGGCCGCTGGCGCGCGTGGATCGACAGCATCAGGCAAGCCGAGGCATTGCTGCGCGAATCGTCCGGTGTCGAACGCGTGACGTTGTGCGGATTGCGGCTCGGCGCCACGCTCGCGGCGCTCGCCGCTCAGGAACTCGGCGGGGTGGACGGTCTCGTGCTGCTCGCGCCGGTCCTGTCGGGCAAGAACTATCAGCGCGAGCTGCGCGCGCATTATCGTCAATGGCTGTCGATTCCGGCTGCGATGGACTGCGTGCCCGAGCCGGATACCGACGCTTTCGTCGAGGCGTACGGCTTTCGCCTCTATCAGGATACGTTGGAGAGTCTGCGTGCTGTCGATCTGACCCGCGACGCACCGCGGCCGGCCGGTCGCGTGCTCATGCTCGATTCGCTGGACCCCGCGCGAGTCGACGCGCTGGCTGCGCATTACCGCGAGCAAGGCGTCGCCGTTGAACGGCAGCCTTTCGATGAGTACAGCAGGTTCATGATGGAGTCGCTCGATAGTGAGATTCCGCAGTCCGCGTTTCAGTCGATAGAGAACTGGTTGGTGGATGGCGCGGCTCATGCGATTGCATCCGGGCGCGCGGGCACGATCAGCGATACCCATGGCAGCGCCCCACACACTTCTAATCGCGAGACGACCCACGTGGTCGAGTCCGGCGTGGTTGAAACGCCGATATGGCTCGACGGCGGCAGGCTGTTCGGCATCTATTGCCGGCCTGAAGCTCACGGCGCCGTTACTGCGCCAGCGGCGCTGCTGCTGAATACAGGCGCGGTCTCGCGAATCGGCAATGCGCGGCTTGGCGTGCGCTTTGCCAGGCGACTCGCGCGACAAGGCATTGCTTCGCTACGAGTCGATCTCGGCGGTCTGGGCGACAGCATGCCATCTTTGGATGCGCTGAGCCTCGACGCGCTGTACGCGCAGTCGGGTGTCGACGACGCCGCCTGTGCGGCGCGCTGGCTGACAGCGCAGGGCCATCGCGGCGCGGTGCTGCTCGGCATCTGCGCCGGCGCTTACGTCGGCCTGCATGCGGCGGCACGCGAACCGGCGGTGCTCGGCGCGGTGCTGGTGAACTTGCAGAAATTCACGTGGCAAAACATCTGCGACGCGCATGGCAAGCCGACCGTCGCGGTCGCGGCTTTTGGTTCGACACGCAGCTATCTGCGCTCGATGTGCGAGCCGCGCAAATGGCTGCGCGTGCTGAAGGGGCAAACGGGCGGATGGCCGGTCGCGCGCGAACTCGCGGGACGCTTCGCGGCGCGGTTCGGCGCGACGCTTGCCGATCGGATCGAACGTATTTGCGGCATTGAACTCGGTGCGCAGGAAGAGCGGAGCCTCCTCGCCGCAGTGGACGCGCACGGTGTCGAGACACGGCTCCTCTTCGGAGTGCTCGACGAAGGCGTCGAAGAACTCGAGCGCCATTTCGGCGTGCGTGGCGCGCGGCTGCAGCGCTTCAGGCACATTCGCGCGGCGTTTTGCGAGCACACCGATCACGCGATCCTGTCGGCCAGCGCGCAGGAAAACGTGATGTCGTATTTTGAAGCGTTCTATCGCGACACCTTCAATGAGCGGCGCGTGCCCGACGCCGTCACCGCCCGCGAGCCGCTCGCGAGGCGCGCCGGTGGGCGACGCGCGCGGGCCACGCAATGGCTTGTCAAGCGTGCGCGCGCGTTTCGTTTATTCGGTCAGGCGTAGTGCCTGCGCCTGAATTGTCGGCTGACGTGTAGACACGGCGTCACGCACCGGCTCGACAACCCGGGCAAGATTCGCTGGAAATAATCGAGGTGCAATCGGGCGGGTATCTCGGTGAAGACGACATCGTCCGTTTCGACGATCAGTACGGTCGCGATCAGGAGAACGGCCATGCAGGCAAGGGTACTTCACGCTGAAACGCCGCAGCCCGCGCAGGCCGCTTTCGACGAGCAGCGCTTTCGCCGTGCATTGGGGCGCTTCGCGACCGGGGTCGTGGTGATCTCGACCGGCAGCGGCGACAGTCTGCACGCGATGACCGCCAATGCTTTCATGTCGGGTTCGCTCAAGCCGCCGCTCGTCGTCGTCTCGGTCGGACACCGGGCGCGTATGCACGAGCGTCTGATGGACAGCGCGTTGTTTGGCGTGAGCGTATTGTCCGAGGCGCAGGAGCCGCATAGCCGCCACTTCGCCGGTGAGCCGCAAAGCTGGCTCGCGCCGCGCTTCGCGGCGGTCGAGGGGTTGCCGGATGTCGTGCTCCTCGAACACGCGGCGGCGCGTTTCGCGGCGCGCGTGGTGGATCGGCATCCGTGCGGCGACCATACGTTGTTCGTCGGCGAGGTGCTGGTGTTCTCGCTGGATGAGCACGCGCCCCTGATTTTTTTCGGTGGACGCTACGGATCCGTGTCGGCGCAGGATGGCGCACTGGACTCGCCGCCGCTCGCGGCGACTACGCGTTGATGCGAATGCCAACCGTCGCTTTCCGCCAGTCCATATCCGCCTCAATCGTTGCAGATCAGACAATTCGTCTCGCAACGTGCGTCTTCGCACTATGCAAATTTCACGACGCAGGCACGCTTGAAACGCAAGCTTATGGCCCGTCAAGATATGCGGCGTTTCACGGAAGAAACAATTCTTCAGAGGGATAACCCTCTCAGGAAGTGTCCCAACTGGCGCAAGCGTTTTGAAGCTAGCAACGTATCGTAGAACAACATTGTCACACCAATAAAACGACACACGGGGCCGCTCGATCAACAGGCTACGCGGGGGCAAACACCGCTTCGGGGAGAGTGTGATGGAACACGCAAACAAAGATCGATCGCTCGTGAGCAAGGTCATGGATGGACTGGTCACGGGCATCGTCGAAGAGAAGTACGGCGCCATACTGCCACCGCAGGATGTGCTGTCGAAGGAGTTCGACGTCAGCCGCACCGTCATGCGCGAGGCGCTGTCGATGCTGCTCGCGCGCGACATGCTGGATGTGCGGCCAAAAATCGGCACGCGCATCCGGCCGATGAGCGATTGGCGCATGATCGACGAGGACGTCGTGCAATGGCGTTTTCGTGCGAAACCCGATCCGCTGTTTCTGCGCGACGTGATCGAGTTTCGCATCCTGATCGAACCGCGCGCGTCGGCGCAGGCGGCCGCACGCGGCAGCGCGGCGGATATCGCCGCGATTCGCGAGGCGTTCGAGGCATTCCGCGGTATTCGGCCGAGCGAGCCGGGCTATCAGGAAGCCGACGAACTGTTCCATACCCGTATCGTGGTGGCGAGCGGGAACCAGTTCTTCAAGCAGATGGCGGCGATCATTCGCGGCGCGCTGTCGACCGTGAACCCCATCGTCACCGATCGGGACGGGCTGTGGGAAACGGCGGTGAATTCGCATCAGCGCGTAGTCGAAGCGATTGAACGGCGCGATCCGAAGGAAGCGGAAGTCGCCTCGCTCGCCATGATCGACTACACCGCGGAAGAAGTCGGCAGCCAGTTTTCTGCGGACCCGCCGGCGCACGGCTGAGCGCGACCGCCGCGGCGGCACGCCGGATTCTGGTTTTTTCCTTGTGAGACTGCGCAGCACGAAAAGGCGCGAGTTCAGCCCTACGCGAGAGCGTGTGGCATGCGCGACAATAGCGCCTGTTCTGAACTGCATGGACTCGAAGGAACGATGACAATCGCAACGCAGGAAGCCTCGCTGGACGGCATGGTCCGCTGGGGAATCGTTGGGACGGGCCGCATTGCCCGTCGCTTCGCTCAAGGTCTCGCTCATGTGCCACAGGCGCAACTGACCGCGCTGTGGTCACGCCGCGCGGAACCGGCCGCGGCTTTCGCCGCGGAGTTCGGCGGCGAAGTTTGCGCGAGTTTCGAGGCGCTGCTCGCAAGCGGTATCGACGCGCTCTATATCGCCACCGTCCAGGACAGTCACGCCGGCTACTCGATCGCCGCGCTGCAAGCCGGTCTGCACGTACTGTGCGAAAAACCCGCCACCATCAATCAGCCGCAACTCGAGCGCGTGCTCGACGCCGCGCGCGCCGCGCAACGGCTCTTCATGGAAGCCATGAAGCCGCCGTTCTATCCGCTGTACAGAAAGTTGCGCGCGCATCTAAGCGCCGACCCGATCGGCACGGTGGGGCTGGTGCGGGCCGGTTGCTCAGTGCCGGGCGTGCCGGACGATCACCCGTCGCTGTCGTTCGAGCATGCGGGTGGCGCGCTGCTCGATATCGGGATCTACGAGATGTTTCTCGCCGTCGACTGGTTGGGCGCGCCGCATGAGGTGCAGACGCTCGGGCGGCTCGGCAAGACCGGCGTCGATACCTTTGCAAGCCTGAACAGCCGGCACGAGAGCGGCATCGCCCAGCTGTTCTGCGGGCTCGATCTGCACGGCAAAGGCGATGCGCTGTTGATGGCAAGTCATGGCCACGTCACGATTCATGAGCCATGGTGGAACCCGTCGCGCGCGACGATCCGTTATGCCGATGGACGCGTGGTCGAACTCGACGAGCCGTTCGAAGGCGGTGGCCTGAACTACGAGACGGCGCACTTCTGCGAACTGATCCGGGCGGGGCAGGTGGAAAGCCCGGTGATGCCGCATGCCAAGTCGTTGCAGATGATCGCGATGGCCGACGCCGCGCGCGCGGCGCTCGGGCTGAAGTTCGCCGGGGAGTGAGCGCGGGCTAAACATGCGGCGACCGGGCTGCGCCGCGTTATCCGGCGCTTATCCGAGCGGGCGCGCTACGGTGCGCCCCGGTGCGTCCCGGCGCTTCGGGGCGCCGCCACTGTCGGCGCGCCGGTTCTTCAGTGGCGCGACGGCAGCGCGAGGCGACGTTCGTACCAGCGCTGTACGCTTTCGAGTACCTGGCACAGCACCCAGTAGACCGCAGCCGCCGCGAGATACAGCGGCAGCGGCTGATACGTCGAGGCGATGATCTCCTGCGCGCTGCGCAGCAGTTCGGTCACGGTAATCACCGACACCAGCGAGGTGTCCTTGATGAGGCTGATCAGACTGTTCGACAGACTCGGCACGGCAATGCGCAAGGCCTGCGGTGCGATCACATAACGCAGCGTCTGGCGGCGCGAAAGTCCGAGACTATAGGCGGCGAGCCACTGACCCTTGTGAATCCCCAGAATCGCGCCGCGCATGCTCTCCGACAGGTACGCCGCGACATTCGCCGACAGGGCGATCACGCCGGCGGGTGTGGGGTCGAGTGAAATGCCGAAACTCGGCAAGCCGTAATAGATCACGAAGATCTGCACCAGCAGCGGCGTGCCGCGCATCACGCTCACGTAAATGCGCGCGATCCAGTTCAGCACGCGGCTGTGGCTCACGCCCATCAAGGCGAGCACGGCGCCGGCAAGCAGGCCGAAGAACATCGACAGAACCGCGAACTTGATCGTCAGGACGGCGCCTTGCGCGAGCACGGGCAGCGATTCAACGAGCAGGGAAGTGGTGGACATGAGCGGTGGTCGGGTTGGCGCGCAAAAGCGCACATCATAAACGTTGCCGTCAAAGCGCGAAGGGCGGCATCGCCGACGATGCCGCCCTTCGTTTCAGTCAGCGCGTGTTACTTGACCGGCTTCGTGACGTCGATACCGAACCACTTGTCCGAGATCTTCGAGAACGTGCCGTCGGCTTCGAGTTGGGTCATCGCGTCGTCGATCGCCTTGGCGAATTTCGGGTTGCCCTTCCTGAACGGGATGCCGGACGGGTTGCCCGCGCCAACGTTCGCGCCGGTGCGCAGCGGCAACTGCGAGTTCTTCATCAGGTACGCGAGCATCAGGCGGTCGTTGAGCGCTGCGTCCAGACGCCCGGCGGCCAGATCGCGCAGATACTCGGGCGCGCCCGGATACGTCTTCACGTCGATGCCCGGCACCGACTTCGCCATGTCCATGTAGTTCGTACCCAGACCGACGCCGAGCTTCTTGCCCTTCAGATCGTCGAGCGACTTGAACTGGCGCGTGTCGTCCTTACGCTGGATCAGTTGCGCGGCCGAGTACGTGTAGGCCGGCGAGAAGTCGAGCGCCTGCTTGCGGGCGTCGGTGATGCCCACCTGGTTGACGATCACGTCGAATTTGCCCGCCTGCAGACCGGCGATGATGCCGCTCCATTCGGTCGTGACGAATTCCGGCTTCACGCCGAGCTTCGCGGCTACGGCCTTGGCGATGTCGACGTCGTAACCGACCAGTTCGCCCGACGGCGCTTTCGAATTGAACGGCGGGAAGGTGCCCTCCAGGCCGATACGCAGCGTGCCGCGCTGCTTGACCTGATCGAGCAGGTCGTCGGCGTGGGCGGTCACGGCGGTGAACGACGCGCCGATCAGACCGGCGACCAGAATCTTTTTCAACAAGCCAAATTTCATCGAGTTCCTTTTTTTACGGCTGGCGTTTTAGCAGACGAAAGCATAACAAAGCAGACTATCGAAACCAAAATATCGTTTGTTTATGTCTATATTACTGGCGCGGCTGCCGTGCTGCGCACGCGCACGCGTTCAGCGCAGCGCTTGCACGCATTCGCGCACCAGCGCCGGTCCGCGGTAGATGAAGCCGGTATAGAGCTGCACCAGCGACGCGCCGGCTGCGATCTTGGCGCGCGCATCGTCGCCGGAGAAAATCCCGCCCACGCCGATGATCGGCACCGTCTCGCCGACCTCCGCGCGCAGCTTGCGGATCACTTCGTTCGACGCGTCGAACACCGGCTTGCCCGACAGGCCGCCGGCTTCGTCGCCGTATTGCATGCCGGTCACAGTGGTGCGCGACAGCGTGGTGTTGGTGGCGATCACGCCCTCGAAGCGGTGGCGCAGCAGCGTGTCGGCGATCGATTTGATCTGTTCGTCGTCGAGGTCCGGCGCGATTTTCAGTGCGAGCGGCACCAGCTTGCCGTGCATGTCGGCCAGACGCTGCTGCTTGTCCTTGAGCGCGGCGAGCAGCGCGTCGAGTTCTCCCGCGCCTTGCAACTGGCGCAGATTCTTCGTGTTCGGCGACGAGATGTTGACCGTCACGTAGCTGGCGAACGGATACACGCGTTCGAGGCAGTACAGGTAGTCTTCGGCGGCGCGTTCGATCGGCGTGTCGGCGTTCTTGCCAATGTTCAGGCCGAGAATGCCGCGGTAGCGCGCGGCCTGCACGTTCTTCACGAACTGGTCGACGCCGGCGTTGTTGAAGCCCATCCGGTTGATCACGGCATTCGCCTGCGGCAGACGGAACATGCGCGGGCGCGGATTGCCCGGCTGCGCGCGCGGCGTCACCGTGCCGACTTCGATAAAGCCGAAGCCGAGCGCGGCGAGACCGTCGATGCAGGCGCCGTCCTTGTCGAGGCCCGCGGCGAGCCCGACCGGATTGCGGAACGTCAGCCCCATCACGGTGCGCGGCGCATCCGGCACGTGCGGCGCGAGCGCGCCGGCGAGGCCGGTGCGGCCGGCGGCGCCGAGTATGCGCAGGGTCAGGTGGTGAGCATCTTCCGCGTCCATGCGAAAGAGTTGGGCGCGTACGAGCGGGTAGAGGGAACTGAACACGGGACGAAGCCGGGTGGCCGAAAAATGGGAACCCGCCATTTTACCGGCTTTGAAGCGTTACCTTGACGCATTAATGAAGCCGGCTTGCGCGAGCGCGCCGCGACCGGCCGCAGCTGGCTTACGGCTTGAACGGGGGGCGCCTGCCGTGAATCGCCAGATCGACCGGCGGCAGGTCGATGCCCGTGGGATCGAGCACCCGCCAGGCGCCGTCGATCAAACCTTCGAGCGGGCGGAAATTCGCCTTGTACGCCATCTTCGGACTCTCGCGGATCCAGTAGCCGAGGTACACGTAAGGCAGCTTCAGGCTGCGCGCCTGCTCGATCTGCCAATAGATGTTGTAGGTGCCGAAGCTCGTGTTCGGCAGACCCGGCTCGAAAAACGTGTACACCGACGAGAGCCCGTCGCCGAGAATGTCGATCATGCTGATCATGCGCAGAATGCCCGGCGCATCCGGCCGCTCCGGCAGCGGTTCGCGGAATTCGACCAGCCGCGAGTTGATCCGGCTCTGCAGCAGGAACTGTTCGTACTGGTCGCGGCTGTCGCGATCCATGCCGCCGCCCGCGTGCCGCGCCGACTGATAGCGCATGTAGAGCGCGTAGTGTTCCTCGTCGTAATGGAGCGGTGCGACGGTGGCGATCAGCTCGCCATGTTTCTTCCAGACGCGGCGCTGCGTGCGGTTCGGCTCGAACTGGTCGACCGGCACGCGCACCGGCACGCACGCGCGGCACCCGTCGCAATACGGCCGGTAGGTGAACACGCCCGAGCGCCGGAAGCCGGCCTTGACGAGGTCGGTGTAGACGTCGGAGTTGATCAGGTGACTGGGGGTGGCGACCTGCGAGCGCGCGATACGCCCATCCAGGTAACTGCAGGGGTAGGGCGCCGTTGCATAAAATTGCAGCGCCGAAAGCGGGGAAAGAGGCAGCTCGTTGGGATGAGTCACGTTGGCAGCTCTCGAAGCGTCTCTGGTAATGCAAACCCGGCGCCTTGCGGTTGACCACCCGCGGCGTGACCCGCGGCTCGGTGGGCGGCGGATCCGGATTCGGCCTGATTCTTCCTACGCCGCTGGCGCGACGATCTCGAGCAACACGGTCTTGTCGAAGCGCCAGGGAATCGGCGGTGCCTCGACCGACGCGCGAACATGCGCGATGAACGCCTTGCGCGCTATCTCGCGGCCGCCCAGCGACGCCAGATGCGACGTGTTCTGCTGGCAGTCTATCATTTCTATTTCGTGACGGCGCAAGTGTCCGACAAGCGCGGCCAGCGCCATTTTCGACGCGTCGGTGACGTCCGCGAACATGGATTCGCCGAAGAACATCTTGCCGAACGACACGCCGTACAAACCGCCCACGCGCTTGCCTTCGAACCAGGTTTCGATGCTGTGCGCGTCGCCTGCCCGATGCAGCGACGAATAGGCTTCGACGACGTCCGCGGTGATCCATGTGCCGCGCTGTCCGCGTCGCGGCGCCTGAGCGCACGCGCGCATCACGGCGGCGAAATCATGGTCGACGCGGATTTCCCACGCGTCCTCGCGCAGCACGCGCCTGAGCGTCTTGCGCAGCGACGGCGACACTTTGAATTCGGCCGGGCGCAGGATCATGCGCGGGTCGGGACTCCACCACAACACGGGCTGGCCGTCCGAATACCACGGGAAGATGCCGCGCCGATAGGCGTCGATCAGTCGCGACGGCAGCAGATCGCCGCTGGCGGCGAGCAGGCCGGGCGCGCCACTGGTCGCGCCGAGCGCACGCTCGACGGGCGGAAACGGATCGTCGGGGCCGAGCCACGGAACCATGCGCGCCGCTCAACCTTCGCGCAGCGAGCGGAAGATGTCGCCCGTGTGCAGGCCGAAGCTGCCGGCGGCACGGTCGGCGAAAAAGAAACGCAAAGTCTGGCCAACCGTGGGAAAGGCGATCTCGTCCCAAGGGATTTCGTGCTCCTCGAAGAGCTTCACTTCGAGACTTTCCTCGCCGGCGGCAATGTCCAGATCGAGCAGGCGCGCCATATAGAACAGATGCACCTGATGCACGTGCGGCACGTTCAGCAGCGAAAAAAGGCTCTGCACCTCGACGCGCGCGCCGGCTTCTTCCAGCGTTTCGCGCGATGCCGCCTCGGCGGTCGTCTCACCCATTTCCATGAAGCCCGCGGGCAGCGTCCAGTAGCCGTAGCGCGGTTCGATCGCGCGACGGCACAGCAGCACCTTGTCGTCCCAGACCGGGACGGTGCCGACCACGTTGCGTGGATTCTGATAGTGCACCGTGCCGCAACTGACGCAGACGAAGCGCTCGCGGTTGTCGCCCGGCGGAATGCTCAGACTGACGCCGTGGCCGCAGACAGAACAGAATTTCATAGGAAGGGGACAGGAAAGGGTGATAGGAGTTTATCACTGGGGCGCGTTTTTACTCACGTCGGAAAATTGCGATGCGCGGTATTCGGCAACGATTGGGTTAGCTGGCAAGGGGCATGCCGAAGACTGGGGCACAGGAGGCGGTATTTTTAATTTGGGGTGCAGAATATCTTGAGCCCGAGGCTTGAACCGTGAGGGCGAAACGTGGTGTGGGCAGTGCGAGTGGTGATCGAGAGCCGCTGATGAAATGCGAATGCGGGAAAGACGTGTGCGCCGCACGCAGCGCGCAACGCATTATGAAAGATCTTGAAAGAAAACAAAAAAGGCCTGCCGGTTGGGCAAGCCTTCAATGTTTTGTTTCGACGTCTCGAACCTTTTTGCGCACCACGTTGAACACGCTAAATGCACTTGGTTGCGGGGGTAGGATTTGAACCTACGACCTTCGGGTTATGAGCCCGACGAGCTGCCAGACTGCTCCACCCCGCGTCCGTCGAAGAAAAGATTATAGAAGAAGTTGGGCGCGGATGCAATAGCTATTTAAGAGCCGGCTTCAATCCAATGCATCGTGCGGCTCGCGTGAGCTTGCCAAGGTCGCGGCACGCACTGCGCGCGTCGCATGCCGGAAGGCCGGCGTAAGGCGCTGCGCTAGAATTCAGATTCTTCTCGCGACGCCGCCTTGCATGCACGGCGGCGCACGCTTCACCTCTTACCTTTGATCCGAACCCCATGGATATCGCTCACGATCTGCAGGTGATTGCCGGCCAGGAACACGCGCTAGTGTTTCCCCACTTCGATGCCGACCGCGCCTGGCAAGTCGGCGCCTACCTGCACGAGGTCGCCAAGGCGCGTGGCATCCCCGCCGCGATCGACGTGCGCACGTTCGGTCAGCCGCTGTTCTTCAGTCTGCTCGGCGGCGCGACGCCGGACAACGTCGATTGGGCACGCCGCAAGGGCAACACGGTCGCGCATTTCCGCCGCAGTTCGTACGCAATCGGTCTGAAGATGCAGCAGGCCGGCAGCACGCTCGCCGACAAGCACGGCTTGCCCGCCACGGAATATGCGTCGCACGGCGGCGCGTTTCCGCTGACGGTGGCGGGCGCGGGCGTGATCGGTTCGATCACGGTGTCGGGCTTGCCGCAGCGCGCCGATCACGAGTTGGTCGTAGAAGCGCTGTGCGCGCACCTCGGTCACGACTACAGCAAGCTCGCGCTTGCAAAGGCCTGAGGCGATGCGGCTGCCTGCTTATGCATTGCTGGGCATCGCGATCGTGGCCGAGGTGATCGCGACCTCCGCGATGCGTGCGTCGGAGGGCTTCTCGCGGCTGGTGCCTTCGGTGGTGGTCGTGCTTGGCTATGGCGTGGCGTTTTATTGCCTGTCGCTGACGCTCAAGAGCGTGCCGGTCGGCATCGTCTATGCGGTGTGGTCCGGCGCCGGCATCGTGCTGATCACGCTGGTCGCGGTGGTGTTGTACCGGCAGGTGCCCGACGTGCCGGCGATTATCGGGCTCGGTTTGATCATTGCCGGTGTCGCCGTGCTGAACATGTTTTCGAAGATGCAGGCGCACTGAGGCATCGCGCACCGAATCGCGCACCCACAGGCGCCACGGGCGCTCACTTGCAGCGCACGATCATCGAACGGTTCTTCACGTTGGCCGAGACGACGTTGGTGACGCTGCCGCCCGCGGCGGCGCCTTCGTCATTGTCTTTCGACACGATGTCGTAGCCCGTCGCGCCACATGCCTTGCCGGCCTGCACGTAGCACGAGGCCCAACTGGAAGCGGCGTCGGCGCCGCTGCAATTCACGGCGAAGCCGGTCTGGCCGTTCGGCAGATTGATCAGCGATGTGGTGTTCGACGATGCGCAGCCGGCCAGCCCCGCGCCCAACAGCACGGCTGCGGGCAAAGCCGCCGCGAGCGACGTCCGGCGAACCAGGGCAAGCGCTGCGCTGGTTCGAAGGCGGTTGAGGCGGCCGGCGCGGCGCAGTTGCGTCATGAAATGCATCGTGATGTTTCCTTTCAGAGTGATAGTGGGCTTGCCACGCAGACAAGGAGCGCCTGTTCGTTGGGGGCAAGCTCAGGGCGTTTCGATCGTAATGCCCGCTGCGCTGACCAGCCGGCGGCTTTCAGCGCCTGTTTCCGTGGCCGCGTCTTCCCAGATGCTGATGGCTTTCGGAATGTCGATGCCGTGGCTTTCGGCATAGGCAAACCATGTGTTTGCCGCATCAGGCTCGGGCAGTTCGTGGTTCTGCAGAAAATATTTTCCCATATTGCGCTCGCTGACTTGAAAAGGGCGTCGTCGCGGCAGCACGGATCGTGCCGACTAGGTGGTTCGACCGGCGTGGGCCGCACAAGTGCGATTGGGCGCCTCGCTGGCTGGCTGTACAGAACTAATCGGCTCGCGAGGCGCCTTACATAGTGGTTAGCCGTGGCGCTCCGACGCCTGTTCCGTATGGACGAGGCGCGCAAGGGTCGACACGGCGCTCAGACACGGGGTCAACGTGAGCAGGCGTCCCGGACACTCGCCCACGCGGCATCCGCTCATGAATTGCAACGAGGAGAACGAATATGGCTGAACGGGTCAGCGGCCCCTATCGTGGTTACTACATCAGCGCCACCGCGCGTCTCGTGCACGCGGCCGATACGCCGGCCACGCCTGCGGGCGGTGCGAGCGGGACTTACGTCGGCTCGGTGAGTCTCGCCGAACACGGCCCGGACGATCCTCACCGCATGGAAACCTTGCTCGATCTCGGCGATGGCCAGCGCTTCGGCAGCGAAGAGGAGGCGCTCTTCTTTGTCGAGCAGGCCGCGCGGGATTACGTCGACCGCCTGCTGGGAGGCGCTTGATGGCCGTGTTTCCAAGGGAGCAAGGCATCGCCGGGAGCAACGTCGAAACTGCTGAAGAAAGCGCCACCGCAGGCTGGACCGCGGTCCAGTCGCGCGAGTACCATATCGACGTTGTCCGGGGCCGGCCCTCTCTCGCCGGCGCCGGTTTCCTGCCGGACCTTTCTGATGAGGCGACCATGGAAATTCGGTTTCCCGCGGACGCGCCTGCCTACCGCGACTCCAATCTGACCGTTGTGTTTCCCGCGCTGGTGGACGGCGAACCGGTGCCGTGCGCGATTTCGGTCGAAGCGCTCGAAGATCATTTCGGCGCCTACTCCGAAGACCTGGAAGGGTGGATGCGCGCGTTCGACGCCGGACGTCCGCGCATCGAAGCGGTGGCGCGCGAGCACTTGCAGATCAGTAACGGCACGCCCGTGCTGCTGAAAAGCGGCCATTTTCCGCCGGGCAACGTGGGCGGTGTGGGCGGTTGATGACGCGTGAGTGCGACTCATTGGAATAGAGTGCTGCCGAATGCTCCGCATTGCGGCCGAGCGCTCCGGATTGCTGCAGCGTGCGGCCGATCGGTGGCGCGGGCCGAGCCGATCCGTCCTGCGTTGGCATAAACGGCCGCTAGCCGGCAGGCAACTGGCCACGCGAACACCGCTCACGGTTTCCTCCACAGCTATCATCGCCCTCGTTCAAGCCGCATTCGCCGCGCTTCTGTTTGCCCCAGCGCTAGAGGCTGCCGCCTCGCGTGCCGCATCGAACGCATGGCGGATACCTTCCTCGTAAGACGTTTTGGCGATCGGGCCAATCAGTTCCGTCAACGCCGAATCGTCGAGCACGACCGGTTCGGTCATCAGGTAGTTCATCTCCACCAGTTCCCGCATCAACGGATTGAACAGACCGAGCAGGCGCAGCAGCGTCTTGCCGGCCACCAGCAGTTTCGGTTCGCGGCCCGCCAGCACGTAGGCCTGCCGCGCCACTTCGCGCTGCGTGATCGTGCCCGCGCCGGCAAGGTGCCACCAGCGCCCATACGCTTGCGGCGTGCGCGTGAGCTTTTCGACCACCGGCCCGATATCCGGCAGATAGATGAATTCATGCGGCATATCCACTGGTCCGATCACCTGCGCGCGCTTGCCGTTCGCCGCGCCCTCGAACACGCCGTTTAGCAGACTGCGCTCGATACCCGGGCCGTAGAAGTCGGGCAGGCGCAGCACGAGGGTCGAGAGGCCGTTCTGTCCATGCGCTGCCAGCACCAGATTTTCCTGCGCGAGGCGCATCCGTCCTTTGAACGTGTGCGGCTCACGCGGATGATTTTCGCTGATCGGATTGCCACGCGCGCGGCCGTACGGGTACACGGTGCCGATCAGAATGAAGCGCTCGACGCCTGCCGCCTTCACGCCGGCAAGGGTCCGCTCCATGAGCGGCGGATGAGCGGCGAACTGGTCGTACGGCACGCCCACGAGGTAGATCACCGTCTGCAGACCTTGCGCGGCCGCGCGAATCGAAGCGGGGTCGTCCGGATTCCACGTGACGATCTCCGCATGCGGATCGTTTCCGAACGCGGCCTGGAGCGCCTCGCGGGAGCGGCCGACCACGCGGTAATCGCGGCCCGCCGCACTGAGCGCCGCTGCAATGATCTGACCGGCCGCGCCCGCGGCTCCGAATAAACCGACCTTGCCTATGGCTTGCATGACGACTCCTCGAAACGGCGCCGCATCGCGCCTGCATGAATGGATTGACGAATGAAAATTTAATGAACGCCGTTCAGTGAACGGTGTTCAGTTTAATTTGACTTTTCAGTTTGTCAACCGGAGAATGTTCGCCATGGGAATCGCTGAACGAAAGAACCGCCAGAAGCAGGCATTGCGCGAACGCATCCTCGATGCCGCCCGCCGCATCGTGATGCGCGAGGGCTTCGCCGCGCTGTCCATGCGCAAGATCGCCGACGCCATCGAATATTCACCGGCCACGCTCTACCTGCACTTTGCGAGCCGCGACGAGATCGCGCAGGCATTGTGCGCGGAAGGCTACGCGCAATTGCTGGAGACGTTCGTGCCGCTCGCGGGCATCGCCGATCCGGCTGAGCGGCTCAAGGCGCTCGGGCGGGCTTATGTGGCGTTCGGGGTCGCGCATCCGGAAACCTACCGGCTGATCTTCATGGAAGATCCGAGCTATACCGGCGCGGCTTTGGGCGGCGCGCTCAAGGGAAGGGCGGCGGCGGGCGAGGACACGGCAGTCACGCCAGCGGACGCGGCGGGTGGTGATTCGGCCGAACCCGAGGACGACCCCGGCGAGGCCGCGTTGCACATCATGATCTCCGCGTTGGAGGAACTCAAAGCGGCGGGCGGGCTACCGGCATCGACGGATGTGGCGGTGTGGGCCGAGGCCTTCTGGGCGACCTTGCACGGTATCGTTGCACTGAACCTCACCTGTCCTGTGTTTCCTACCGCACCGCTCGACACGGTCGTGGGCGTCGCTTTAGATACCTGGCTGGGCGTGTCGGATGCGACGCCAAACAACGCGCCGTCGCAGCGCATCGCGACGACCGCGGGTACACGCAAGAAAAAGCCCTCTGGCGCGAGCGCGGAGTCGCCGGCGGAGCAAGACAAGGAACCTGCCACGCAGACGCCGGCCAGGAAGCCGGCGCAAGCGGCGACGGCCAAGGTTCCCACGCCTGCGCCCGCTTCAAGGCGCAAACCCACTCGTGCGTGATACCGTTCATTTCCACCTCATATCGCGCCGCTGCGCCTAGCACTCCATGTCCATTCCCGCCTCGCCCGCCGTCAGCGACGAAATCGCGACCTACGTAGCCAACCGCATCGGCTTCATCGAACTGGAAAGGCCGAAGGCGCTGAACGCGCTGTCGACCGGGATGATTCGTGCAATGCACGCGGCGCTCGACCAGTGGCGCGAAAATCCCGATGTGCTCGCCGTCGTGGTGCGCAGCCAGCACCCGCGCGCGTTCTGCGCGGGCGGCGATATCCGCTTTCTGTATGAGACGGCGCAGCGTGGCGAGCAGGACGCGCGCGACACGTTTTTCAGCGAGGAATACCGGCTCAATCACGCCATCTTCACTTATCCCAAGCCGTATATCGCGTTGATGAACGGCGTCGTGATGGGCGGCGGCATGGGTATTTCACAGGGCGCGCATCGTACCGGCGGCCTGCGCGTCGTCACCAACTCGACCAGATTGGCGATGCCCGAGACCCGCATCGGGCTATTTCCCGATGTCGGCGCGAGCTGGTTTCTGGCCCGCACACCTGGCGCGATCGGGCGCTATCTGGCCGTGACAGGCGAGACGATCGACGCGGCCGATGCGCTCTACGCCGGTCTGGCCGACGCCTACATCGAGGACGCGGCATTGCCCGCGCTGATCGATACCTTGCGCAGCGAACTGTTCGAACGAGGCGTGGACGTAGTGGCGTGCATCGAGCGTGAGGCTCTTGCGAACCAGGTCGTGCCGCAGCCGGAGGCCTCGTCGCTCGCACAGGCGCGTGCGTTGATCGACCGTCACTTCGCGTTGCCGGATATCGCTCGCATTCTCGCCTCGCTCGAAAGCGAGCGCGACAGCGGCGAGGCCGCCGATTGGGCCGAACAGACGATCGCGATATTGCGCGAACGTTCGCCGTTGTCGATGGCGGTGTCGCTGGAAGTGGTGACGCGCGCCGAGGGTTCGATGGCGGACGTGCTGCGCGGCGATCTCGATCTGACGCGCTCCAGCTTTCTGCAGGGCGACACGATCGAAGGCATTCGCGCGCGCATCATCGACAAGGACAACGCGCCGCGCTGGCGCTTTGCGCGCATTGAAGACGTGAGCGCCGCCGAGGTCGAGAAGATGTTCGAGAGCCCGTGGCCGGCCAGCGAACACCCGTTGCGGGATTTGCGCGGTTAGGCCCTAAGCCTGAAACGCCGGAAAGTCATGCCGTCGTTGCGAGCGGCATGTCAGCGTGGCGCGTGACGTGCGGCGAGCGTGCGGGGACCGTTCATTGCCCACGCGCATTGTCCACACTCACTCCTCATCTTCGCTTGCCATGAAGGCGCGCATGAACACCAGCGCGCCCCAGCCCCACATGGCATTCGCCGCGAAACCGACCGCGAGGCGCGGCAGCATATTGCCGCTCGGCCAGATGCCGCGCAGCGGATCGATGACGAACACGCTCGCCGCCGTCAATGCGATGCCGCCGAACACGAAGGCCGGCACCCAGGGCGCGCGACGATGCGGCGCGACGCGCAGGAGCCACGCCATCAGCACGGCCCAGAACGCGCTCCAGATCGCGTTGGCGATGAACTCAGGTAGCCCGAGCGGCAGAAACGGCGCGGTCGAAAAACCGGTCGGGTCGATCATCCCGGCTGCGTGCAGCAGCGCCAGTGTCGATTCGTGGAAGAACAGTGAAGCCAGAAAACCGGCGACGAACGGCAGGATGAGTTTTTGCATGCATTGCACCGCCAGGGTACAGGCGGCGTGGTGTCGCGTGGCCTGCACCGGATTATTGGAAACGTGCGCCATTATATAGAGCGGCCCCAGACCTGTCGCTTCGCGCCGGGGCTGGCGGGAGGGCGGTACACGTCGCGCGGCCCGGCGCGTTAGCGAGCGTGACACGCGCTTGCTCGACGCAACTCGGTTCCAAAAAGGCGTCCACCACGCGTCCACCAGGCATCCACAAGGCGCGCCATCCGTATGCTTTAGCGTCGGGCTAATCACGAAAGTGGAAAACCTAAGCTAAAAAAAATCGTTCAAAAGCCGCGGCCCGATCCATAGACTCTTTCACCATACAGACGGCGTTTGCCGCCGTCGCCGTTTAATCGACGCGCGCATGACGCGCACGTTTGGTCGAGGGAAGCCGTCGCGATGTCCTGCCTGATGCCGATCTTCACCTGCCACATGGCGCACGCGCGCCGGCGGGTCCGCTGCCGCCGCTAGCCGGCGCCGATACCGCGTTTTTCCGTCTTCTTGCGCTGCACCGTCCGGCTGTGTGCCGGATGGATGCGCGCGGCCGCGCGCGCCGGCACTCGACGCACCGTTTCCATTCAATCCAGTTTCGATCATGCAGGAGCAGCAAATGAATGTGTTCTGGTTCATTCCGACTCACGGCGACAGCCGCTATCTCGGTACGTCCCAAGGCGCACGCGCAGCCGATTACGACTACTTCCAGCAGATCGCCGTCGCCGCCGATACGCTCGGCTACGAGGGCGTGCTGCTGCCGACGGGCCGCTCATGCGAGGACGCGTGGGTCGTCGCGTCGAGCCTGATCGCCGCGACCAAACGGCTGAAGTTTCTGGTGGCGATCCGCCCGGGCATCTCGTCGCCGGGTCTGGCCGCGCGCATGGCGGCGACGTTCGACCGTCTGTCGAACGGGCGTCTGCTGATCAATGTCGTGACCGGTGGCGATGCGGCGGAACTGGAAGGCGACGGCGTGTTCGTCGACCACGACACGCGCTATGAAATCACCGACGAATTCCTGCACATCTGGCGCAAGCTGCTGAGCGCCGCGCATACCAACGACGCGATCGACTTCGAGGGCAAGCATCTGAGCTCGAAGGGCGGCAAGGCGTTGTATCCGCCCGTGCAGCATCCGCATCCGCCGCTGTGGTTCGGCGGCTCGTCGCCGGCCGCGCACGACATGGCGGGCGAGCATATCGATACCTATCTGACGTGGGGCGAGCCGCCCGCCGCGGTGGCGAAGAAGATCGCCGACATTCGCGCGCGCGCCGCGGCGCACGGCCGTCAGATCAAGTTCGGGATTCGTCTGCACGTGATCGTGCGCGAGACCGAAGAAGAAGCGTGGGCCGCCGCCGACAAGCTGATCAGCAAGCTCGACGACGACACCGTCGCGCGTGCCCAGGCTTCGTTTTCGAAGATGGATTCCGAAGGGCAGCGCCGCATGGCCGCGCTGCACGGCGGCAAGCGCGGCGGCCGCGCGGAGCTCGAGGTCTATCCGCACCTGTGGGCGGGCGTGGGCCTCGTGCGCGGCGGCGCGGGCACGGCGCTGGTCGGCAACCCGGAGCAGGTGGCGGCGCTCATGAAGGAATACGCGGACCTCGGCATCGACACCTTCATTCTGTCGGGCTATCCGCATCTGGAAGAGTCGTATCGCTTCGCCGAACTCGTGTTTCCGCTGCTGCCGAACCGGCTGAACAAAGTCTCGAACGGGCCGTTGTCGGGTCCATTCGGCGAGATCGTCGGCAACAACTATCTGCCGAAGGCGGCGAGTTCGAGCTGAGTGCAGGTGCTACGAACGGCACGCGCGATCATCGATAAGCAATGAGGAAGGGCAAGCATGGCTCAATCCACTGTAAGTACGGATCGGGACGAAGGCGCAACTGGCGGCGCGGGTTTCAATACGTTGCGCCGGATCGGCGCGCATCTCGCGCCGTGGCTCGCGCCGCTCGCGATTCTGCTGGCGTGGGAATTCGCCGCGCGCAGCGGCGTGTTGTCCACGCGCGTGCTCCCTGAGCCGCTCGCGGTCGTGAAGGCCGCGTGGTCGCTGATCCAGTCCGGTGAAATGTGGGCGGACGTGAAGGTCAGCACGTGGCGCGCGGTGTCGGGTTTCGCGATCGGCGGCGGCATTGGACTCGTGCTCGGACTCGCCACGGGTCTGTTCAAGCCCGCCGAGGTCGCGCTCGATTCGACCGTGCAGATGATCCGCAACATCCCGGCACTGGCGATGATTCCGCTCGTGATTCTGTGGTTCGGCATCGAAGAGGAAGCGAAGGTGTTTCTCGTTGCGTTGGGCGTATTTTTCCCGATCTATGTCAACACTTTCCACGGCATCCGTTCGGTCGACGCCAATCTGATCGAAATGGCGCGCAGTTATGGCGTGAAGGGTTTTGCGCTGTACCGGCATGTGATTTTGCCGGGCGCGTTGCCGTCGATTCTGGTCGGCGTGCGCTTCGCGTTCGGGCTGATGTGGGTCACGCTGATCGTCGCCGAGACCATTTCCGCGCAATCCGGCATCGGCTATATGACGATGAATGCGCGCGAATTCCTGCAAACCGATGTGGTGGTGGTCGGCATTCTGCTCTACGCCGCGCTCGGCAAACTCGCCGATGTGCTGGCCAAGAGCCTCGAGCGCGTCTCGCTGCGCTGGCACCCGGCCTACCAACGAGGAGCGAAGCTATGAACGCAACGACCTTGTCGGCGTCGTTCGGCGGGATCGCCGGCGGCGACCTCGAAGCCGAACTGGTGCAAGCCCGCACCGTCGAACATGACGCGAACGAAGCCGCGGACTTCGAGCATGCCGATGCGGCGCATCATCAACAGGCGCGCGTCGATTCGCGGCTGCATGGCGGCGCGCTCGCGCGCGACGACGTGCGCCGCGCGGCTGACTATTCGGTGGAGTTGCGCGGCGTCGGCAAGCGCTATGGCGAGCGCGAGGTGCTGGCCGATTTCAATCTGTCAATCGAGCGCGGCAGTTTCGTGGCGATCGTCGGCCGCAGCGGCTGCGGCAAATCCACCTTGCTGCGGCTCGTCGCCGGTCTGGAAAAGACTACTTCGGGCGTGCTCGAAAAGCGCACCGAAGACGGCGGCCCGCTCGACACCCGCATCATGTTTCAGGACGCGCGTCTGTTGCCCTGGAAGAGCGTGCTGCAAAACGTGATGCTCGGCTTGGGCCGCAGCGCGCGTGAGGACGCCCGCGCCGTGCTCGCTGAAGTCGGCTTGCTGGAGCGCGCCAATGATTGGCCCGCGCAGCTTTCCGGCGGCCAGCGTCAGCGCGTGGCGCTGGCGCGCGCGCTGGTGCATCGTCCGCAACTGCTGTTGCTCGATGAACCGCTCGGCGCGCTCGACGCCTTGACGCGCATTGAAATGCACGCGTTGATCGAGCGCCTGTGGCGCGAACATCGATTTACCGCGCTGCTGGTGACGCACGACGTACATGAAGCCGTGGCGCTCGGCGACCGGATTCTGCTGATCGAAGAAGGGCGCATTGCGCTCGATCAGCCGGTGCCGCTGGCGCGTCCGCGGGCGCGTGCATCGGCCGGTTTCGCCGCGCTCGAAGAGCATGTGTTGCAACGCGTACTGAAGACGGCGCCGAACGACGACGCGCTGTCCGACCGTGCGTACGACACGCGTGACGAAGGCCGCGCGAGGCGGCCGACAGACGTCCGCTGGGCCGTCTGACATTCCTTGACTGACTTTTCTCAATCGCTTCTCTGGAGCCACTCGAAATGAGCATTTCCGCAATCAACGTACGCAATCAGTTCAAAGGCAAGGTCAAGGAAATCATCCGCGGACCGGTGGTCTCCGAAGTCGACGTTGATACGCCTTTCGGTATCGTCACCTCGGTGATCACCACGCGCTCCGTCGACGAACTCGATCTGAAGGTCGGCTCGGAAGTGGTTGCGCTGGTGAAGTCGACGGAGGTCTCGATCGCGCGCCTGTGAGGCTTGCGCTATTTCGCGTTCGCGCCGCTCGCGGGCGGCTCGTGCATCATCTTGTCGTTGGTCGGCTTCTCGGGGCGCTTGATCGGCATGTTGTCAGGATTGCTCGAGCCGCTTGTGCCGCTTGGGCCGCTTGAGCCGTTCAAGCCCGAGGCGGACTGAGGCGGCCTGACCATCGACGAATTGGCTTCTGGCGCAGCTGCCTGCGCGGGTTTTTGTGCGGGTTGTTGTCCTGATTGTTGCCCTTGTCCCGGCTTCGCCGTCTGCGCGAATGTCACCGCTCCGCGCGCGCCGGCTATTGCCAGCGCGACGCCCGCTATCAGCGCGGCGCATCTGTTTCGCTCCATGATCGTGCTCCTTGGCGGTGCCGCCTGCCGGGCTCCGGTTGCTGGTTACCGGTGTCGACGCCGTTGTGCTGGTGGGATCAATTGCGCGACGCAACCCGCGTGCCTCGACGCGGCACCTGCATACGTCCCCGAAACTTGCTAGGATGAATTGAGCATGTAGACGGAGACAGCCATGTCTAAGTCATTGAGTCCCGAATCGGTCGAGGCCTTGCGGCGTCTGAACGACGTCGGTGTCGGACAGCCGGCGCCGAAACTCGATCAGTCCGTGACCGCCGAATTGCTGGCGGGCGGTCTGGTTGCCGAAGCGAGCGGCGGCGAAGTCGAGATCACCTGCAACGGCCGGCAATACCTTTCGGGCGATTGCGATTGATCGTCGAAGCGGCAACGGCCTGACGTTCGGCCGAATCGTTCCGCGAGCCGCTGGCGTGCTCGCCGGACGAGTCTGGCCGTCAGATTCGCGCAGGTATCACGGAGGAGACCATGGAGCCGAAGGGCCTCGATATGGGGGACTACCAGGAGCGCTATCAGGACTACGACATCGAGGTCGCCGTCGAGCAGGTGCTGACGGGCGTCAAAGCGCATTTCCGGGTGTTGCGCAACGACGTGGTAATGGTCGACTGGCGGCTCGTGCATATCGACAGCCTATGGTCTACCGAGCATGCCGCGGCCGAGGCGGCCTTCCGCGCGGCGCGCGAAGTGATCGATGCGGGGCTTGCCATTTAGGGGGCGAGCGGTTTGGTGGCAGATCGTCGCGCCGAGGCGCGCTGGCGTGATATCGGCGGCGCTGTTCTGAAGGGGGTTTGCAGCGGCTTGTGGAGCTGCTTGCGGGGCCTTGTGTGACGCAAGGTAAACGCAACTGGCGCCGGCATCGATACTGCATGCGCGGCGCCCAGTTTACCGGCCGCCCTCGTGAGGCAGCCGGTTCAACGGCAACTGCTTAGTGGCCGAAGAAAACCGATTGCGGGCCCGAAACCGGCTCTTTGGCGCCCGATTGCGACGACACGTTGTTCACGCCGCCGTAGGCATTCGATTCAGCGTTAGCGCGCTCAGCTGCGACGGTTTGTGCGTTCTGGCCTTGTTGCGAAGCCGGTGCGCCGACCGACGGACGATAGAACGGTGCCGGGCCGTAACCGCTAGCAAAAGCGGGAGCGGCGATCGAGGCAGAAACAGCAACCAGCAGGGCGGCGATGAGCTTGGTCTTCATGGTGTGACTCCGATAACGTTACGACTTCATTTCAGGAAGGCGTCGCAGGGGCCGGTGAGGTGTGTCTGCAACGTCGATGGAATGCAGTGTATACCCCTACTATCGAGAATTTGTATCGATAACTTGAAATTACTGTTCTCTATTCTGGAATAATCGACGCAAGGCAGGCGGGATAAGCGTGAGCGATGGTCCGACCCCGTGCGGCAAGGGTCTTGAGGAATAAAGACCCGCGGCGCAACGAGGTTAAATGCATTGAATGGAGCGCGGCTCGATCGAATTCGATCGGATCCGTTGCTTGGGGGAGCAGTCTGATGGACCTATGGATTCAACCATGCGCTGCCTGCGCCGACCTGTATGGCCAACCGGCCGCCAGTAGCCCGCATGACAGGCTGGCGCTGAATAATCGTGGGGCGGTGAAAGACGTGCGAGTGGAGGAGCACTACACCTGCGTGCGCTGCAACGCGGTGTTCGCTCGCATTCTGACCGGCGAGCCACACAAGCAGATCTGGATGTTGCTGAACGCGAGTCAGCACTGACGGCAGACGGTTCGGCGATTTTTGCGGACGCACCGCGTCTCACGACAGCAGGGCGATGCCGACAAGCATGTGGAGGATGACGCCTCGCAGCGGGCGGCTCGCTGAAACGTTGGTGGCGTTCCTGTAAAGTTTTCGGTGCGGCTGCCGAAAACGAAAGCATGAAATACTTCTTTGACTACAAACTCGCCGAGCGATACGGCTACGGGATCGCGGTGTATATCGCCGCCGAAACTTCCGATTTGCAACGTGCCATTGATTTGACAAACGCTCGACGCCTGCGCGCCGGTCGGCGCCCGCTCGAGGACGCGAAGATCGAGGACGTGCTATCGGCCATGCGCAACACGGGGCGGCTTTCGACCGAAACGGATGAGGGCGGAGCCAACGTGTCGGACGCAACGCGCTGAAGCGGGATTCAAACCGCGAAGGAAAACCGCAAAGGCCAAAACAAAAACGGCGAAGTGATTTCTCACAACGCCGTTCGTAAAACCTGACTACTTGAATTCTTTGGGGTGGCTGATGGGGCTCGAACCCACGACAACAGGAATCACAATCCTGGACTCTACCAACTGAGCTACAGCCACCACTGACATCTGCTTGACTTGCCGTAAAACCTGGCTCGTCGATGAAGAAACGAGATTATACGAACAAGAATCTCGTTTGCCTAGTCCTTTATTCAAAAATTTCGGCAGGCTCGCGCAGATGCTGCCTTGCCTCATCGAAGATCCTCAGATCGCGCGTGGCGAGACGTTTGCTATCGGACAGCACACGGCGCCATCCACGCGCGCCCGCTTCACCGCGATAGAGGCCGAGCGCATGGCGCGTAATCGCGCCGAGATACGTGCCACGCGCCATTTCAGCCGCGCAATACTCGATCAGTTTCGCTTCGACCTGCTCGCGAGTGAGCGGCGTTTCTGTCGAACCATAGAAGCGTGCATCGACATCGGCCAGCACATACGGGTTGTGATACGCCTCGCGCCCGAGCATGACACCGTCGACGTGTTGAAGATGCGTCTCCACTTCATCAAGCGTCTTGATGCCGCCGTTGATGATGATCTCCAACTGCGGAAAGTCGCGCTTCAACTGATACGCGTACTCGTATTTCAGCGGCGGAATCTCGCGATTTTCCTTTGGGCTCAAACCCTTCAGAATCGCGTTGCGTGCGTGCACGATGAACACATTGCAGCCGGCATCCGCAATCGTGCCGACAAAGTCGCGCACGAAACCGTACTCCTCGACTGCATCCACGCCGATGCGGTGCTTGACCGTCACCGGCACGGACACTACATCGCGCATGGCCTTGACGCAGTCGGCGACGAGTTGCGGCTCGTTCATCAGGCACGCGCCGAATGCGCCACGTTGCACGCGCTCGGATGGGCAGCCGCAGTTCAGGTTGATTTCGTCATAGCCCCATTGTTCGCCGAGTTTCGCCGCGCGCGCGAGATCGTCGGGTTCGCTGCCGCCGAGTTGCAGAGCGACCGGCGCTTCTGCCGGCGTGAACGCGAGATGGCGCGGCACGTCGCCATGCAGCAGCGCGCCGGTCGTCACCATTTCCGTGTAAAGCCAGGTATGGCGAGAGATCACGCGATGCAGGGAGCGACAGTGACGATCAGTCCAGTCCATCATGGGTGCAACCGAGACGCGGCGCGGACTGGGAGTTCGAGGTGAAGACATGGGGCGGCCAGACGGCTTGATTCAAAACACCGATTTTACCGCAACGCGTGAAATCGCCGTCCGGGCGAGACACTCGCGACCCGTGCTGTCCAGAAACCATGCCATTGACTGGCCCGCGAGTCAGGTGCGGGCCGCGTCAATGTCCATGTCCTCCTCCGTGACCGCCGCTGCTGCCCCATGAGCTTCCGCCGCCGCTGCCGCTACCTCCGCCGTGGTAGCCGCCGTAACCTCCGCCATGCCAGCCGCCGCCGTGCCCTCCGTCCCCGCCGTGCCACCCATGGCCGCCATGCCATCCGCCGCCATGGTAGTAACAGCAGGACCCACCCCAGCCGCCGTAGATGCCGACGCTGCCGTAAACCGGCGCATACGGTGGTCCGTAAGCGTAGCCGTAGCCGGGGTAATAAGGCTGCGCGTAGCCGTAGTCGGATGCCGGTGCGACGACGCATCCGGTCAGGCTGGCCATCACCGCCAACAGTGCCATTGATGCAATGAGCCTGCTCACGATTTTCTCCTTCGGGTAAGAGTGAGAAACCGCGCACGCTCAGGAGTTCAGCAGCATTTGTGTCCGCACATTACGGTTTGCGCGCGACATGGCGCGTCCAGAGATCACGCGTTGTAATTGGAGACCACTGCTGAAGGCGCACCGACACGTTTCGAAAACTTACCCATTCACCCCGTTGTAACAGTTAGTTAAATTTTCGCAACGCAACTGTAGGGCGCGCCTGTTAAGTTCCCTTCAGACAATTACCTCGAATCCAGCCGATGCCAATTTGCCGGCCGGATGAAAAAACCGCACCCGCTTACCGTCAGGATCGCTCGAAGCGAAGCCTGCGAAGATCCACCCTTTAATGACGCACGATCCCCAGCCGGCCACTGCATCAGAATGGCGCGCCGCAGGCGACGCCTTTGCTGCGCGCGGCGAACTCGACGCCGCGCTGCAACGTTTCGAAAACGCGCGCGCGCTCGCGCCTCGCGACGTGCTCGCGCACCAGCGCATCGCGGCGACGCTCGCCGCCCTGAGCCGATTTCCCGAAGCCGTGCTCGCCTATCGAGCGGCAATTGCGCTCGATCCGCGCGACACGGATTCGCATCACGGCCTCGGCTGGACGCTCGAACAGATGCATCGGCTCGAGCAGGCGGTGGATGCTTACCGCGAGGCGGCCCGCCTGAATCCGCTAGCCGACGGTTCGCACAACAACATGGGCAATTGCCTGCAGGCGCTCGGCCGCTTCGACGAAGCTCACGCCGCCTATCGCCGGGCGATCGAGGCCGCGCCGCGGGTGCCGCTGTATTACCGCAATTTCGTGCAGACCAAGCGCCTCACCAGCGAAGATCCGGTATTCGTCGCGATGGAGCGCCTCGCCGGTAACGCCGCTTCGTTGACGCCGACCGATCAGGCGGAGATTCACTTTGCGTACGGCCAGGCGCTCTCCGATTTGGGCCGCAACGACGCGTCGTTCGATCATTTCCTGAAGGGCAACGCATTGCACCGCGCCGGCGTGCGCTACAACGAGGCGGAGACGCTCGGCCTGTTCGCGCATCTGCCTGAGCTGACGACTTCGGCGGTGCTGGACGCGAAGCGCGGTCTGGGTGATCCGTCAGAAGCGCCGATCTTTATCGTCGGCATGCCGCGCTCGGGTTCGACCTTGATCGAACAGATTCTCGCGAGCCATCCTCAGGTATTGGGCGCGGGTGAGCGCACGGAATTCGGCGAAGCGCTGGTGAGCTGCATCCGCCGCGATCCGCAAGATCCGCTGCGGATCGATATCGAGGCACTAGGGGAGGTCGGCGCCGCGCCGTTGCGCGCGCTCGGCGCGGACTATTTGCGTCGCATGCGCGGCGCGTTGCCGGAGATCCACGACCCTGCACAGAGGGAAGACGCCGCGCCGACCTCGCGCTACACGCACTTCGCCGACAAATATCCGTTCAACTTCATCAACCTCGGCCTGATTCATCTGGCGCTGCCGAACGCCCGCTTCGTTCATAGCAGCCGCGCGCCTGTGCCAACGTGCCTGTCGATCTTCTCGCGGATTTTTCATGACGTGCCATTCAGCTATGATCTCGGCGAACTGGGCCGCTACTACCGCGCCTATGACGCCCTGATGGCCCACTGGCAACGCGTGCTCCCGGAAGGGGTGATGATCGAGGTCAAATATGAAGAACTGGTCGACGATTTCGAAGGCAATGTGCGCCGCCTGCTCGCGCATTGCGGGCTCGACTGGGACGAGCGCTGCCTGTCCTTTCATCAGAACAGGCGCCAGGTGAACACGGCCAGTTCCGCGCAGGTGCGCCGTCCGCTTTACAGGACGTCGTTGCAACGGTGGCAGCCGCAACAGGCCTTGCTTCAACCGCTGTTCGACGGTCTCGGCCCGAAGCTGGCTCCGGCGCACGGACATGAGGCTGACGAGGTTGCGGCACCCGGCTCGGAGCGTCGCGCATGAGCGCATCCCGCGGCGCCGTGATCTGGATGACGGGACTTTCCGGCGCCGGCAAGTCGACGTTGGCCAACGGCTTGCTTGAGCGGCTGAAGCAGGCAGGGCATGCCGCGATCGTGCTCGACGGCGACGTGCTGCGGCGTGGACTGAACGCCGACCTCGGCTTCACGCCCGAGGACCGCACCGAAAACCTGCGGCGGGTCGCGCACGTCGCGGCGCTCTTCATGCAGCAGGGCTTTGTCGTGATTGCCGCCGTGATCTCGCCGGAGCATCGGCATCGGCGCTCGGCGCGCGAAATTGTCGGCGAAGGGTTTGTCGAGGTCTTCGTGAAGGCCCCGCTGAAGGTCTGCGAAGCGCGCGATGCCAAGGGGCTTTATGCACGCGCGCGACGCGGCGAAATTGCGCATTTCACCGGTATTTCCGATCCGTTCGAAGCGCCGCTCGCATCCGACGTGGTGATCGAAACCGACCGGATGCCGGTCGACGAATGCGTAGACCACGTGCTCACGTATCTGGCCGCGACGGGGCGCCTGGGCGGCTAGCGCGTTTTGTGCTGACGCCCCAGCGGATTACCGCAACAAACTACCCGAATGATGCAAGGCCGGGTACACGCCGATGATGAACGCCGCGTAGATCGCGGCCATCGTCACGCCGGCCGCGGTGCCCCAGATGTCGCGCGATGCGGCGCCCTGGCGGAAATGAACGGGTAGTCCGACGATGAGGTAGCCGATCAGGAAGAACGCGATGACGGCACGCACGGGCGAGAGGTCGTGGCCGATAAAATCGAGCAGCGCGGACAAGCTGAAATCAGACATGGACGGGCAGGCAGGATGAGATGCGAATGATGGGGCGAACCACGGCGCGAACCTTGGCGCGAACCACGGCGAAACACGCGAAGACCTACGTGGATTAAAGTCCATCCAGCGCGCAAGGTACAAGCAAAACTCTGTATAAATTTGTACAGGCTTGCATTACTTGCACGATGCCTGCGCGGCAACTTTCAACCGCGCTTCACGACACTTCACGCGGCTTTCACCGCGAAGCGATCAGCGTTTGCGCAGAGGATCGAGCAGCGACTTCAAGCCGTTGTGATCGATCTCCTGCATCAAGGCCAGCAGCCGGCCGATTTCTCCCGGCGGAAAGCCCTGACTGGCAAACCAGTTTAGATAATGACCGGGCAAGTCCGCAATCAGGCGGCCCTTATATTTTCCGTAAGGCATGACGCGCGTGACCAGCAGTTCGAGGTGTTCGGGATTCATTGCACAGGGTCGGGGCGCGGAGAAACGTGGCGTGTGGAAAAACGGGCAGCGCCCGTTGGAGCATGCATTTTAGCGTGCCCTGCAGGTATCGCGCCGGCGTGGTAACGTCAGCGCTTTTCGTTCAACCAAATAACAGGACAAGTTCAATGGAATACCGCAGACTCGGCGACTCCGATGTGCAGGTCAGCCTGATCGGTCTCGGCACCATGACATGGGGCGAGCAGAACACGGAGCAGGAAGCGCATACGCAGATCGATTACGCACTCGATCACGGCGTCAACCTGATCGACACCGCTGAAATGTACCCGGTTCCGCCGCGTGCCGAGACGCAAGGTTCGACCGAGCGCTTCATCGGCACATGGCTCGCGCAGCATCGCGGCGCACGCGAGAAAATCGTGCTCGCCACCAAGATCGCGGGCCCCGCGCGTCAACCGCATAACCCGCGCCATATTCGTGGCGAAGGTAACCAGTTCGACCGCAAGAATCTGACCGAAGCGCTTAACGACAGCCTGAAGCGCCTTCAAACGGAGTACGTCGATCTGTATCAACTGCACTGGCCGGATCGCAGCACGATGACGTTTGGCCGCCCCGCGTATCCGTGGGTCGACGACGCTTATACGGTGCCGATCGAAGAAACCCTGTCCGTGCTCGCCGAATTCGTCAAGGCGGGCAAGGTGCGCCACATCGGCGTGTCGAACGAAACACCGTGGGGCGTCGCGCAGTTTCTGCGCGCGGCCGAAAAGCTCGGCTTGCCGCGCATCGTCAGCATTCAGAATCCGTACAGCCTGCTCAATCGCACGTACGAAGCCGGTTTGTCGGAATACGCGCATCGCGACAACATCGGCTTGCTGGCTTATTCGCCGCTGGCCTTCGGCTGGTTGTCGGGCAAGTACGAAGGCGGCGCGCGTCCGGCCGGCGCCCGCATCTCGCTGTTCGAGCGCTTCCAGCGCTACAGCAAGCCGCAAGCGGTGCAGGCCACCACGCGTTACGTGGAACTCGCGAAGCGTCACGGGTTGTTGCCCGCGCAATTCGCGCTTGCGTTCGTCAACAGCCGGCCGTTCGTGACCAGCAATCTGATTGGCGCGACCTCGCTCGATCAGTTGAAGGAAAACATCGCCAGCGTCGACGTGAAACTCTCGCCGGAAGTGCTCGCGGAAATCGATGCGCTGCATGAGTTGCAGCCGAATCCCGCGCCTTGATGCGCGATTACCGGCGCTGCGATTCGAGTCGGGTTTGATGGAACACGCAGTTCCGCTCGAATCGCTGCGTTATCTGGCTGCCCCGGCTAGTTGGCCGGGGCGCTTGCCAATTGATCCACTTCTGAAATTGCGTCACACCTCGACGCACGCTCAGCGAATCTTCAACTTTGCGCGTACGGCATAAAGCGCGAGCAAACTCGCCACTGCGCAGAACATCAGATAGAAACCGGGCGCCAGTTTGTTGCCGCTTGCGTCGATCAGCCAGGTAATCACGAACGGCGCGAAGCCGCCGAACACCGTCACGCCGATGTTGTAGCTCACCGCCAGGCCAGTCGCGCGCGTCTGCGTCGGGAAGATCTCCGACATCAACGCGGGCAGCGCGCCGAAATACGTCGCCTTCAATACGCCGATCCAGATCAGCGCGAGCAGCATCGTCGCGAATGACGGATGCGCGTTCATATAGACGAAGGCCGGATAGATCGTCACCAGCATCAGCACGGCGGCCGCCGCCATGATGCGGATGCGCCCGAGGCTGTCGGACAGGTGCCCCGCGAAAGGCGTCAGCACGGTGAGCACGACGCCGGTGGCAAGCGTCGCCGAGAAGCCGGTCGAGGCGGGCAGGTGCAATTGCTTGATCGCGTAGGTCGGCATGTACAGGATCATGTAATTGGCCGCCGTCGAAATGACCAGCGAGCCGACCGCGAGCAGCATGCGGACCTTCTGCGTGCCGAACAGGTCGCGCAGAGGCGTGCGGGCTTTCGGCTCCGCATTGAACTCGGCGCCTTCGTCCACGTAACGGCGAATATAGAAACCGACCGGACCAATCGCGAGGCCGAACAGGAAGGGCACGCGCCATCCCCACGATTCGAGTTGCGCCGCGGTGAGCTGGCTTGTCAGCAGCGCGCCGAAGCCGGAGGCGAGCAGCGTCGCCATGCCCTGGCTCGCGAACTGCCAGCTGCCCATGAAGCCGCGTCGCTCGGGAGCATGTTCGACCAGGAATGCCGTGGATGCGCCAAATTCCCCGCCTGCCGAAAAACCTTGAACGAGGCGCGAGAGCATGATGCCGGCAGGCGCCCATAGCCCGATCGCCGCGTACGGCGGCATCACTGCGATCGTCAGGGTGCCGATCATCATCAGCGCGATAGAGAGCAGCAGCGACGCCTTGCGTCCGGCGCGGTCGGCGAGCGAGCCGAGCACGAGTCCGCCGAGCGGCCGGATCAGGTACGAGATGCCGAAGGTGCCGAGCGTGAGCATCAGCGAGATCGCTTCGGTGCGTGCCGGGAAGAACAGCTTCGCGATGGTCACCGCGAAAAAGCCGTAGACGACGAGGTCGAACCATTCGAGCGCGTTGCCGATCGACGCCGCGAGAATGATGCGATGGACCTTCGCGGCGGAAGGCCGCGCGGCGCTGGCTTGCAAAGTGGACGTGCTCATCGTGGACGTGCCTCGTGAGATAAACGGATAACGGCGTGCCGGGCCCGAGCGCGTGGATGTCGCTCGGGTGTTGCTCAGGTTCTGCTCGGGTGCTGCTTGGGTGCTGCTCAGGCGTCGCTCAGATCGCGCCGCGGGTTGTCGCGCGCGGCGAGTTTTCGCCGAGATCCCAGAAGAGGCCCGCCATGATCTGCAGACCTTCGCGCACGACTGGTCCGAGCAGGTGCTCATTCGGCGCGTGCTGCGAACAGGCCGGGTACGAGTGGGGCACCCACAGGGTCGGCAGGCCGAGCGTATCGGCGAAGACTTCGTTGGGCAGCGTGCCGCCCAGATTCGGCAGCACGGCGGTCTTCTTGCCGGTGGTCTGTTCGAGCGACGCAATCGCCCACGTGACCCATGGATCGTCCGGGTTCAGACGGGTGGCCGGCGCGCCGCGCTCGACTTCGATCTGCACTTCGGAAAAACCGTGCGCATCCAGATGCGTGCGCAGATACCATTCGAGATTGTCCCAATCGGTGCCGACCACGAAGCGCAGCTGGCAATGCGCGAACGCCGCCGAAGGAATCGCATTGACCGGGTTCTCCGGGTTGCCGGCCTTGAACGCAAGTATTTCGAAGCTGTTCCAGCCGAACACGCGCTCAGGCGCACTCAGGCCGGGCTCGCCCCAGTTGTCGTCGACCGCCGGATCGCCCGGGCCGCCGCCCACCGTGATATCGGCGAGCGCACGGCGCACCGCCTCGGGAATCGGCGGCGGACGCAAACCCTCGACGGCGATCACACCGCGCGCATCGACGAGGCTCGACAACGCATTCGCCAGCACCGTGGCCGGATTGCGCAGCAGACCGCCCCAATTGCCGGAATGATGTGCACCGTCGCGCAGATTCAACGACAGCTTGAAATTCACCGAGCCGCGTGAGCCGAGGAACACGGTAGGGCGGCGCGCGGCGAGACGCGGGCCGTCGGAGGCGATCAGCACGTCGGCGGCGAGTTCTTCACGGTGCGCGCGGCAGATTTCGTCGAGTCCGGGCGAGCCGGTTTCCTCGCCCATCTCGATCAGCAGCTTCGCGTTGAAGCCGAGCTTGCCGCCGCGCGCGGCCAGCACGCTCGCCAGCGCGGCGAGGTTGATGGTGTGCTGACCTTTGTTGTCGGCGGTGCCGCGGCCGAACCAGCGCTCGCCTTCGACGGTCACGGCCCAGGGTGTCAGCGGCGCGCGCCACTGACTGTCGTAGCCGCGCACCACGTCGCCATGTCCATAGATCAGTACGGTCGGCAGGTCGTCGGCCTCGTGGCGGCTCGCGATCAGGAACGGCCCGAAGCCGTCCACCGGGTTCGCGACAATGCGCGTGCTGAAACCGAGGGCCGCCGCTTCGGGCGTGATTTCGTCGGTCAGATACGACAGCAGCGCGGCGGCGCGATCACTCTCCTGACTTTCCGTGCGAAAACCAACGCGACGGTTCAGCGTGTCGAGAAAGGCGCCGGATTCGAAATGGTGTGTGGCGTGCTCGATGGCCTCGGTGCGGCTCATAGGGGTCTCCAATGCGGGCGAATGTGGGGCGGGCGGCGCTTGGTCTCGGGTTCGATCGCGGGGCGATTGCGGGTCGGTTGCGGGTCGATTGAGACAGGCCACGGTCTGCAGCGTCGAATCGATTCTAGGAGGCCGTTTTTTTTGTCACAATGATCGTCTTTCGAAGCTTGCGTTGCCGAAAAGGCAAAGCTCATTGCAAGCAGTAAAACTGCCGGCGGCCATCGACCTGGCAGCGCCTACCGTTGAATGAGGCATCACTCATGGCACTTTCGCTGCATGGCATCGCGCTGCGCTATTTCGTCGAAGTCGCGCGCACCGGCTCGATCAGCGACGCGTCCGCACGTCTGCATGTCGCCGTGTCGGCAATCAGCCGCCAGGTGGCGCGGCTCGAAGGCGACCTCGGCGTCGCGCTATTCGAGCGGCGGCCGCGCGGCATGGCGCTTTCCGAAGCCGGCGAGCGCCTGCTTGCGTACGCGCAGCGCAGTCTGCTCGAGGCGGAGCATGTGATGAAGGAGATCGGCGGGCTCGAAACCTTGCACGGCAGCATGATCAAGCTGGCCAGTTCGGAAGGATTCGCCGCCGATTTCCTGCCTACCGCGATGGCGGGCTTTCGCGTTCAGTATCCGGGCATCGACTTCACGCTGTCGGTCATGTCACCGGACGCGGCGACCCGCCGGGTGCGCGACGGCGACGCCGATCTTGCGTTGACCTTCAGCCTCGCGCCGGAAAAAGGCGTCAAGGTCGAGCACACGGAGCGCGCGCCGGTGCTGGCGCTGCTGCGCGCCGATCATCCGTTGGCCGCGCGCGCGAAAGTGTCGCTCGCCGACTTGCAGCGCTATCCGCTGGTGCTGCCCGAGCCCGGCACGACGATTCGTCAATTGATCGACATTACCTGTGCGCTCGAAGGCATCCTGCTCGAGCCCGATCTCACCTGCAACAATAGCGGCGCCATGTACCGTTACGCGCAGAAGTCCGGCGCCATCATGTTCACGGGGCTGCTGTCCGTGCGCGACCGTTACGCGAATGACGGCTTCGTCGTGATGCCGCTCACGCATCCGCAAATGCGCCAGCGCAGCATTCAGATTCAGACCATGGCGGGGCGTGAGTTACCGCCGTCGGTGCGAGCCTTCAGGGACTATCTGATCACGGAAATCGCGGGTGCGAAGCCGGCGCAGGGGACTGCCATGAAGGCCGTTCGAAAGCGAACCACGCCCCCGCGCTGAACGCGCAAAGGCCCGGATAGCCCGCCCGGCTTCCAGGCGGCAAGGCTACGTTTGCGGCCGGCCGCGAACGTTAGGGCGAACGTATGGCGTGCGTGCGATAGCGATCCATTCAGCGCCGATTGAAAGGCAAATGTCCCTGCCGGATCACGAATCACGACCTAAACTGTGGTGGACGGGGCCGGCTGAAAGCGCCGGACTGCGCGGCGGGGATTGCTGCAGCGCACACCAGTGGTAGGATTCAGCCCGAAAAATGGAGAGCGGCGCGCGCTCGATGCAGCGCGCCGTCCACAACAGAGCGATAGGAACTCAGGACATCGAATGGCGCAACAAAAAACAAACCCAAAACTTGAGCAGGCGCTGACGCGCGGGGATCTTGCAATCCGTCAGGCGAATTCGGCGCGAGCGACGGCATTGCTGCGCGCGTTGGGCAAGATGATCGTGGAGGCCTCGGCGACGATCGGCGTGGAAGCCTTTACGCTGATTCCCGACGGCGACAAGATCTATGATCCGGCCGACGGGCTGTGGCCGCAGGAATTGCAGATCTCGCTCGACGGTCCGGTGGAAGAAGCCGATCCGGACGAGGTTCGCACGGTTCGACTGATCGCCGATGAGCCGGGCACGATGTTCCGCGTCGAATGGCAGCGTGCCGACGGCAAGATCGGCCGTCAGGACGGCGGGCCGTTCGCCACGGTGGCGTTCATTTCCGACGTGGACATTCCATGGACCGACGACGAGGACTGAGCCGGTCCGGGTCGCGGCAGGCGCTGATACGCTGGGATCGACACTGAGCGACCCGGCCTCAGCGCCTATGGTTATCGAGAGCCGAAGCCTACTTCATCATCCTGCGGCGAAACAGAATCGCCGCCACGACAAACCCGCCTACCGCATACGCCGCCAGCACGGCCACATGCAACAGCGCATGTTCGATTGGACGTCCCAGCATGGCCGGCCGCATCAGGTCGACGGCATGCGCCAGCGGCAACACTTCGGTGACGCCGCGCGCAACGGCGGGCAATTGCGATGCCGGAAAGAACACGCCGGACAGCAACAGCATCGGCGTCAACACCAGCGTCTGGTAAAACATGAAGAAGTCGTACGAAGGCGCGAGCGCCGTGACGACCATGGCGATGCTCGCGAACGCGAGGCCGGTCAGCACGACGACCGGCAACGCCAGCAGCATCGACGGAAAATTTGCGTAGCCCAACGCGCCGGCCACCAGCATGATCGCCGCGCCGGACAGCATCGACTTGCTGCCGGCCCAGATCACTTCACCGAGCACGATGTCGCCGAGCGTCAGCGGCGTGTGCATGATCGCCTCCCAGGTGCGCTGCACATGCATGCGCGAGAAGCCCGAATACATCGACTCGAAACTCGCCGACATCATCACGCTCGACGCCACGGTGCCCGCCGCGAGAAAGGCGATATACGACACGCCCTCGACATGGCCGACCATCAGCCCCAGCCCGAAACCGAGGCCAAACAGGTAGATCATCGGATCGGCAAGATTGCCGAACATCGAGGCGAGCGCGAGCTTTCTCCACACCAGATAATTGCGGCGCCACACGGCGATCCAGTTGGTTGCGTTCGCGGGAAAAGCGGCGAAGGTTTCCTGATTCGACGGGGTCTCGCCCGGGGAGTCGTAGGTGCGTGCGTCCATTGCGTGTCTCGTGCGGTGTCCCCGAGGGGACGTGCTTCGTCGTTATGGCTGTAGCGCGTTGCGTGCGATGCCGCTATTCATGCTTCTTCACATGCTTCTTCAGTCCTGCATCTCGCGGCCGGTGAGCCGCAGGAACACGTCTTCCAGATTCGCCGGCCGGTGCAGATAGCGCAGATCCGCGCGCTGCTTGAGTCGCGCATGCACCGGTTGCGCGTCGTTGACGTAGCAGAACAGCGTTTCGCCGCTGATCTCGGTGCGCTCGACGAGCGGCGCCAGTTCATCGCGCAACGCGACCGGATCCGGTCCGAAGATCTCGATCACATCGCAACCGATCTCGGAGGCGATCAATTCGCTCGGCGCGCCTTCGGCGATCTTGCGTCCTTCCTCGATCACGCACAGCCGGTGGCAGAGACGTTCGGCTTCTTCCATGAAGTGCGTGGTCAGCAGAATGGTCTTGCCGCGCGCAAGCAATGAGCGCAGCCGTTCCCAGATCAGATGCCGTGCCTGAGGATCGAGGCCGGTGGTCGGTTCGTCCATGATGAGCACGTCGGGATCGTTGACGAGCGCGCGCGCCAGCGTGAGGCGCCGCTTCATGCCGCCGGACAGTTCGCTCACGCGCGCATCCGCCTTGCTCTCCAGGCGCGCGAATTCGAGCAGCGATGGCACCATCGCACGGCATTGCGCGGCGCTCAAACCGAAGTAGCGGCCGAACACCAGCAGGTTCTCGCGCACCGTGAAGTCGGGATCGAGATTGTCGAACTGCGGCACCACGCCGACGCGCGCCCGCGCCACGCGCGCGCGGCTGGGAATCGGCTCGCCGCACAGGCGGATCGTGCCCGCATCCGGCGAGGCGATGCCGAGCAGCATGCGCAACGTGGTGGTTTTGCCCGCGCCGTTCGGGCCGAGCAGGCCGAAACATTCCCCGGCGTCGACATGGAACGACAGTCCGTCGACGACGGTCTTTTCGCCGTAGCTTTTTTTGACCTCGTGAAATTCGATGGCGGCTTCAGGCATGGATCGAACGAGTCTCCGGAACAGACATGGATGATTCTAATGGCCGGGAGGGCCGCCTATTCTAGGGCATTGGCGGGTCGGCGTTGGTGCGCGCCCGACGCTCCCGCACGGGTTTCCCGCACTGCGGCAACGAGCCGCAAGCAACCCTGTTGGCGCGCGCACCTCTTTAGAGCGTGGCTTGTGTGCCGTTACCGCACAGTTAGCGTTTTCCATCCCTTGCAACCTGAATTGCGGCGCACCATGATTCATTCAGATCGCGCGTCCCGCGCGAAGGGAGAAAAATCATGGCGAGCTACCAGAAAATCCTGCTGTGCTACGACGGCTCGCGCGAAGGCCGCAAAGCATTGCGTTGCGGCGCCGATCTGGCGTTGGATCTGAAAGCGGAAACGCACTTGTTGTCGGTCGTCGATATGCGTTCGAGCATTGCGCAAAGCGCGGGCCTGCTGACCGACGTGGCTTGCGGCAGCTTCGAAAAGACCGCCCGCGACATCCTTCAGGAAGGCGTGGACTGGCTTACCGAGCGAGGCGTGAGCGCACAAGGGCATTTCGCGTTCGGCCATCCGATCGACGAGATCGCCAACCTTGCCAATGAATTGCACGTCGACCTGGTTGTGGTCGGCCACCGCTGTCGTACCGGTTTGTCACGGTGGTGGATGGGCGCGGGTAATACGCCGCTGCTCGACCGCGTCTCGTGCAGCATTCTGGTGGCGTGTTCTTCCGCTCAGGAGCAGCAGCAGGCGGCGGCCTGATAGCGGCTGCGTATCGCGCCTGGGTCTAGCGTCTGGATGCCGGCCCGGCTACCGCGAGCGTGCTCAACGGGCCGGTCGCCTCGGCCCGACGACCCCAGGCGATCACTCGTTCAGGTTGACCGCGGCCAGCTTCCATGTGAAGACACCCTCGCGCTGGAAGATCGCCGAGTAACGCGCGTCGCCGGCGCCGTGCTGGTAGGTGACGACGAACTCGTTGAGGCCGCGATAGCCCGCGGTGGTTTGCGGCGGCTGCGCAGGCGCGGCGTTGGTGTTGCCGTTGCCCGCAGTTCCAACGGCAGGCGCCGCCGGTGCGGGTGAGGCCGCGGCGCCATCCGCCGGCGTGTTCGCAGCAGGCGGTGCGGGCGGCCGTTCGCCCGGATCGCCGCGCGGCGGCATGCCGTTCAGTAAAGCCGCCACGCCGTCTGGGGTGGCATAGGCATCTACGAGCGGGCCAATCAGCGCGACGCCGATCATCGCGCCAATGGCGGCCAGCGGATGGCCGTTGCTGTGCGCGTCGAGCCGCCGCGTGAGCAGCCCGGCGACCTGCTGCTTCAGGCTCTCGCGCAACGCGGGAAAGTCGACGTATTGATTGACCGTTTGCGTGTCGCGCGCATCGGCGGCGCGTTTGAGATTGTTCAGCGCGAGATACGGTGACGCGTACGCAAACCCGAGCGCCGCGATTAGCACAATCACGATCAGCGTGACGATCAGCGGCCGGGTGGCGCCGCCTTTAATGCGTTTCGAAACTGCCATCGAACGGGACTCTCCATCAGGTGTGATCTAACGTGGACCGCGGCCACACGAAAACGATCCCATGCGATGCGATATCGCCGCCCGCCATACCTTCCATCAAGACTCGAATACCGCCCCGTGGACGTTTGCCTCGTCGGCAATGCAGCGGTCGATCATGCGGCACACAGCGTCCACCGTGCCGACCATGATGAGGCGCGACGGGCCGTGATAGACCCGCACTGGTGCGCGACGGGCCGGTTCGGCCGTATTCAGACCCGAGTTCAGCGACACGCGGGCAAATGCCGGCAACGACGATGGCAGGCTCGACACGCTGTCCGGCGAATCGAACAGCGACGGCGTGCTGCCCGTGGACGCCTCGATCAATGAGCAGGGCACCAGCTTGCGAAGATGGCGCAGACGACCGAACTGGCGAAAAGGCAGCAGGCGGGCAAGACGTTCCATGAGACTCTCCAGGCGATGCAGCGTTAATGCAGCGCTAATGCGGCGTTGGCGCGGCTTTCTACTTTGTCGAACGGGCAAGAAGGGGCTTGGATCGAAGTGCTGGGGAAACAAGCCGCCTGGAACCTGGCCGTTCAGAACTCGCCGGGGCGGATCAGCCCCACGGCGATACCTTCCAGCGCGAATTCCGCACTGCCGGTTTCAACGAAGATGTTTTCGTAATCGGGGTTCTCGGCGATCAACTCGAGCCCGTTCGGCCGGCGCTTCAGGCGCTTGACCGTGACGTCGTCGCCAAGCCGGGCAATGATGATCTGGCCGTCTTTGGCTTCCGTTCTCTTTTGCACCGCGAGCAGGTCGCCGTCGAAGATGCCCGCGTCGCGCATGGACAACCCGCGTACCTTCAGCAGGTAATCGGGCTTGCTCGAAAACAGCGCCGGGTCGCAAGCGTAGTGCTGGGAGATATGTTCCTGCGCGAGGATCGGGCTACCCGCGGCCACCCGCCCGATCAGCGGTAGCGACAATTGCATGATGCTGGCGTGCGGCAACGTGAACTGGTGCGGCGAATCTTCCGGGCCGGCCAGCAGGCGGATGCCGCGCGACGCGCCGGCCGCGAGTTCGATCACGCCCTTGCGGGCGAGCGCCCGCAGATGTTCTTCTGCCGAGTTGGCCGAGCTGAAGCCCAGTTCGGCGGCGATTTCCGCGCGGGTGGGCGGAAAGCCGGTGCGTTCGATAGCCCTGCGGATCAGATCGAAAACCTGCTGCTGTCGTGCGGTGAGTTTGGTCATGGCGCCACTGTATGTATGAACAGGTGACTGTATTTTTATACAGTATTCCGCGCAATTCAAGCTTTACTTTAAGTTCGTGCCGAAGGGTGGTGTTGGAGCGTCGTCAAGCGACGCTCCAACACCCGTTTACCTGCCGCAACGCCTTATCCAGCTGTCATTACCACTTTTGCGTATTAAAAAATGAAGAAACATTATTTTTAATGATGAAAGCCCTTCGATAGACTGGCCTCCAGTTGCCGTTCATGTGCACGTGACCGCGACGCAAAAAGACACCACACGCTGTTTCGGCGCACAACGCGGAGAAAGTTGACATGAATCACCAAGGTACGGGGCTGGCAGGCAGAACGAAGAAACTCATCGCGGCGCTCGCATTGGGCGCGGCGAGCGCGCTCGGCGTGATGGCGCAGGCGCATGCTGCCGACACGACACTGCTGAACGTGTCCTATGACCCGACGCGCGAGTTGTATCAGGACGTCAACCAGGCGTTCGGCAAGGAATGGAAGGCGAAGACCGGCGAGACGATCACCTTCAAGCAGTCGCACGGCGGCTCCGGCGCGCAGGCGCGTTCGGTGCTCGACGGCCTGCAGGCCGACGTCGTGACGCTCGCGCTCGCTTACGACATCGACGCGCTGGCCAACAAGGGTTTGCTGGACAAGGGCTGGCAGAAGCGCTTGCCGGACAACGCGTCGCCGTACACGTCGACGATCGTGTTTCTGGTGCGCAAGGGCAACCCGAAGCACATCAAGGATTGGGACGACCTGATCAAGCCGGGTGTGTCGATCGTCACGCCGAATCCGAAGACCTCGGGCGGGGCGCGCTGGAACTATCTCGCGGCATGGGCATACGCCGAGCATCAGCCGGGCGGCAACGATCAGAAGGCCAGGGAATTCGTCGGCAAGCTCTACAAGAACGCCGGCGTGCTGGATTCGGGCGCGCGCGGCGCGACCACCAGCTTCGTGCAACGCGGTATCGGCGACGTGCTGATCGCATGGGAAAACGAAGCCTTCCTGTCGCTGAAGGAGTTCGGACCGGAGAAGTTCGAGATCGTGGTGCCGTCGGTCAGCATTCTGGCCGAGCCGCCGGTTGCGGTGGTGGACAAGGTGGTGGACAAACACGGCACGCGCAAGCTCGCCGAAGCGTATCTGAACTTCCTGTATAGCGAGCAAGGCCAGGAAATCGCGGCAAAGAACTTCTACCGTCCGCGATCGAACAAGGTGCCGGCCGAGCTGACCGCCAAGTTTCCGAAGCTGAAGCTGTACACGGTCGACGATTCGTTCGGCGGCTGGACCAACGCGCAGAAGACGCACTTTGCCGACGGCGGCGTGTTCGATTCGATCTATCAACCGCAATAACTATCGAGCCGTTGCCTTCACCAGCATAGGCAGCAAAGCGATGCGGCAACGCGTCACTCCGGAGCGCGCCCCCAGGGGCGCGCTTTTGGCCAGCCAGGGCCCGGCGGCCGGAAACACGAGCATCAACCTGAACGAGTAACGAGCATGACGACGTTGACCTTCCGAAAACCGAGCGCCTTGCCCGGTTTTGGCCTGACACTCGGCATCACGGTGGCTTATCTGAGCCTCGTGGTGCTGATTCCGCTTGCGGCGACCTTTCTGAAGACCGCGACGCTCGACTGGAGCCAGTTCGTGCGCGCGGTGAGTTCGCCGCGCGTGCTCGCGTCGTATCGCCTGACGTTCTTCTCCGCGCTCGGCGGCGCGCTGATCAACGCGGTGTTCGGCTTTCTGGTGGCGTGGGTGCTGGTGCGCTACACGTTTCCGTTCAAGCGCCTCGTCGACGCCGTGGTCGATCTACCGTTCGCGCTGCCCACATCCGTGGCCGGCATTTCGCTCGCGGCCGTGTATGCGGGCAACGGCTGGATCGGGCAGTTCCTCGAACCGCTCGGCCTGAAAATCGCGTTCACGCCGGCCGGTGTGCTGGTCGCGCTGACGTTCATCGGTTTGCCGTTCGTCGTGCGCACGGTGCAGCCGGTGCTCGAAGAGTTCGAACGCGAACAGGAAGAGGCGGCCGCGTGCCTCGGTGCTTCGCGCTGGCTGACGTTTCGCCGCGTGGTGTTGCCGGCCGTGTTTCCGGCTCTGTTGACGGGCTTCGCGCTGGCTTTCGCGCGCGCGCTCGGCGAATACGGTTCGGTGATTTTCATCGCCGGCAATGTACCGATGAAGTCGGAAATCACGTCGCTTCTCATCATCACGAAGCTCGAGCAATACGACTACGCGGGGGCCACGGCTATCGCGGTGGTGATGCTGGTCGTGTCGTTCCTGATGCTGCTGCTGATCAACACCTTGCAGTGGTATTTGCAGCGCCGCACGGGCCGCGGCGGCGCGGGCCCGGTGCCGGCCGCCAGTGTGGCGAGCGTTGCGGCAATCGGCGGAGGTGTGCAATGAGCCGGCGAACCGTAAATGACGTATCCGCCGCGAGTGTTGCGAACAACGCCGCTGCCGTTGCGGTGGCGCCGCGCGCGCCACTGAATGCCGCGCGCCGTCCCGACCCTGTCACCGAACCACCGCTCGTGCGCTGGATTCTGACCGGCATCGCGCTGCTGTTCCTCGCGCTGTTTCTGGTGGTGCCGCTCGTCGCCGTCTTTTATCAGGCGCTCGCCAAAGGTCTTGGTTTCTATCTGGAATCGCTCGCCGACCCGGACGCGCTGTCGGCAATCAAGCTGACCGTGATCACCGCTGCCATCGCCGTGCCGTTGAACCTCGTGTTCGGTCTCGCGGCTTCATGGTGTATCGCCAAGTTCGAATTCCGCGGCAAGGCGCTCCTGACCACGCTGATCGATCTGCCGTTCTCGGTTTCACCGGTGATCTCGGGCTTGATCTACGTGCTGATGTTCGGCGCGCAGGGCTGGTTCGGCCCGTGGCTGCAGGACCACAACATCCAGATCATTTTCGCGGTGCCGGGCATCGTGATGGCGACGATCTTCGTCACGTTTCCGTTCGTCGCGCGTGAACTGATTCCGTTGATGCAGGCACAAGGCAACGACGAAGAAGAAGCCGCGCACGTGCTCGGCGCGTCGGGCTGGCAGACTTTCCGCCGCGTCACGCTGCCGAACGTCAAATGGGGCCTGCTGTATGGCGTGATTCTGTGCAACGCGCGGGCAATGGGCGAGTTCGGCGCCGTGTCGGTGGTGTCGGGCCATATTCGCGGTCAGACCGACACGATGCCGCTGCACGTCGAAATTCTCTACAACGAATACAACTTCTCGGCGGCGTTCGCCGTGGCGTCGGTGCTGGCGCTGCTCGCGCTCGTGACGCTCGGCCTGAAGCTGCTCGCGGAACGCCATATGTCGGCGGAACTGTCGGCCGCGCGGGATGTGCCCGCGTATGCCGGTCCCGTCACGCCGGCGGGGAGTGCAACACCCGGGACATCCGCAACCCACACAACGCATGCATCGCAGCAACACCCGCTCAAGCAAGGAGAGCTGTAATGGGTATCACCGTTCGTAACCTGCAGAAGCGCTTCGGCGATTTCGTCGCGCTCGATAACGTCACACTCGACTTTCCGCCGGGTGAGCTGGTCGCGCTGCTCGGGCCGTCGGGTTGTGGCAAGACCACCTTGCTGCGCGTGATTGCCGGGCTCGAATACGCGGACGGCGGCCAGGTCGTGCTGCAAGGCCAGGATGTGGCCACGGTCGGCGCGCGCGAGCGGGAAGTGGGCTTCGTGTTCCAGCATTACGCGCTGTTCCGTCATATGACGGTGTTCGAGAACGTGGCGTTCGGCTTGCGCGTGAAGCCGCGCAAGGAACGTCCCTCGGAAGCGGTGATCCGCGAGAAGGTGCATGAACTGCTGAAGCTCGTGCAACTCGACTGGCTCGCGCAACGCTATCCGTCGGAATTGTCGGGCGGCCAGCGGCAGCGTATCGCGCTCGCGCGCGCGTTGGCGGTCGAACCGAAAGTGCTGCTGCTCGACGAACCGTTCGGCGCGCTGGATGCGAAGGTGCGCAAGGAGCTGCGTAGCTGGCTGCGGCGCCTGCACGACGATCTGCATATCTCGACGATTTTCGTCACGCACGATCAGGAAGAAGCGCTCGAAGTGGCCGACCGTATCGTCGTGCTCAATCGCGGGCACGTGGAGCAGGTGGGCAGTCCGCAGGACGTGTATGACCATCCGCAGACCTCGTTCGTCTACGAGTTTCTAGGCGCCGCGAACCGTCTGCACGGCAAGGTCGACGCGAGCGGTTTCGTGGTCGACGGCGCGGCGCTGCCGGTGTCGATCAAGGCCGATTTCAGCGGTCCTGCGTTCGCTTATGTGCGTCCGCACGATTTGCAGTTGTATCCGCAGGCATCGGGCCACCGCGAAGGCATTGTGGTCGACGTGCGGCGCGTGGTGACCTTGGGCGGCTCGGTGCGCGTGGAACTCGCGGGCCGCGAGGGCAACCTGCTCGAAGCCGAGCTCGATCGGGAAGCGTGGCGCGATCTGCAACTCTCTATCGGCGATGGCGTGACCGCGGTGCCGCGTGCCTTGCGCGTATTCCCGGCGCAATGAGGGCAGTCAGCGCGGTGCAGTCGGCCGCGCGGCAACACGACTCGGTGTTTCAATCAAACTCAAATAACTCAACTCTGGACGAACCGGAGACATACAGATGAATTTCCAGCAATTGCGCTTCGTGCGCGAAGCCGTGCGTCAGAACATGAACCTGACCGAGGTGGCGAACGTGCTGTACACCTCGCAGTCAGGTGTATCGAAACAGATCAAGGATCTGGAAGACGAACTCGGCGTCGACATTTTCATCCGACGCGGCAAGCGTCTGACGGGCCTCACCGAGCCGGGCAAGGCGGTGCATCAGCTGATCGAGCGGATGCTGCTCGACGCCGAGAATCTGCGCCGCGTCGCGCGCCAGTATGCCGATCAGGATAGCGGCCACCTGGTCGTGGCGACCACCCACACGCAGGCGCGTTATGCGTTGCCGAAGGTGATCCGTCAATTCACCGAGGTGTTCCCGAAGGTGCATCTGGCGTTGCGCCAGGGCAGCCCGCAACAGATCGCGCAGATGATCATCAACGGTGAAGCGGACATCGGCATCTCCACCGAAGCGCTCGACCGCTTCCCGGATATCGTCACGTTCCCGTGCTATTCGTGGCATCACGTCGTGGTCGTGCCGAAGGACCATCCGCTGGTGGGCCGGCAGAATCTGACGCTCGACGAGATCGCCGAATTCCCGATCGTCACGTACGACCAGGACTTCACGGGCCGCTCGCATATCGACCAGGCATTCGCGAAAGCGGGGGCGCTGCCCGACGTCGTGCTGACCGCAATCGACGCCGACGTGATCAAGACCTATGTCGAACTCGGCATGGGTATCGGCGTGGTCGCGGCAATGGCCTACGATCCGAAGCGCGACACGGAACTGGTCGCGCTCGACACGCAACATCTGTTCGAAGCGAGCACGACGCGGGTCGGTTTGCGCAAGGGCGCGTTCCTGCGCGCGTATGCCTACCGGTTGATCGAGATGTTCGCGCCGCAGTTGAACGAAGCGGAGATCGCCGCGCAATTGCGAGAAGCGGTTTGATGGATGCGCAGGGGCGGTGAAGCGCCATTTGTTTATCCATGCATGGCGGCGCGCGGCGCATCGCTTACAATCGCCGCCATGAACACTTCGACTTCTTCCTCCGCTACGCCTTCAGACGAAGGCGCCACGCCGCCGTTGCCGCGCATCGCCGTGCTCGCGACCGGCGGCACGATCGCCGGCGCGGCTGCGGACGCCACCAATACGTCCGGCTATCAGGCCGGTGTGGTCGGTGTCGAGCAATTGCTGGCCGTGGTGCCGGCCTTGTCCACGGTGGCGCGCATCGCGCCCGAGCAGATCGCCAGCGTCGACAGCAAGGACATGGCGATGCCGCTGTGGACCACGCTCGCGCAGCGCATCAACACGCTGCTCGCCGACAGCGACATCGACGGTGTGGTGATCACGCACGGCACCGACACGCTCGAAGAAACCGCTTATCTGCTGCATCTGACCGTCAAGTCGGACAAGCCGGTCGTGCTGACGGCGGCCATGCGCCCGGCCTCGGCACTGTCCGCCGACGGTCCGCTGAATCTGCTGAACGCCGTGACGGTCGCGGCGCACACGGCGTCGCGCGGGCAGGGCGTGCTGGTGGCCTTCAACAACAAGATTCACAGCGCCCGCGACGTGGTGAAGACGAGCACCTACGCGGTCGATGCATTTCATTCGCCTGAAATCGGCGCACTGGGCTGGGTGCAGGACGGCCGCGTCGAATTCCAGCGCGGCGTGGTGCGTCCGCATACGCTCGCGACCGAATTCGTGATCGGCTCGAAGTGGCCGCATGTGGAGATCGTCGTGAGCTATGCGGGCGTGACGCGGATTGCCGTGGATGCGCTGGTTGCCGCCGGCGTGCGCGGTATCGTCGTGGCGGGCACCGGCAACGGCTCGATTCATACCTCGGTGCAACAGGCGCTGGCCGATGCCGCTTCGCAAGGCGTGGCGGTGGTGCGTGCCTCGCGTGTCGGCTCGGGGCATGTGATGCGCAACGGCGCGGCCGCCGACGACGCGCTCGGTTTCGTCAGCGCGGGTTCGCTGAATCCGTACAAGGCGCGCGTGCTGCTGATGCTGGCGCTGGCCGCGGGCGGCACGGGACCCGTGGCGCTGCAGAAGACTTTCGACAAGTATTGATTGTGCGCGGGCGGTCCGGTTCAAAGTCAGAACCGTGTCCCGCATATGACGCTTGAATGACGACGCGGCGCCCAGGTCATCGACCCGAGCGCCGCGTTGTCGTTTCAGTTCAAGTTTTTTGCTTTAGCCGACCATAGGCGACGCCGCCAGACCGTCAGTCCGCCAGATCCGGAGGCAACTTCCCGCCGTTCGCCGCCAGCGCCAGCATGACCTGTTTATGCAGCCAGATGTTCATGCTTGCGGAATCGTTCGTGTCGCCGGTGAACTTCAGCTCTTTTGCGAGTTCCTTGCGATGTTCGAGGCTGCTGTCCACGCCGAGCGCTTTCAGCGTGTCGACGATCGACGTGCGCCAGTTCAACGTTTGACCGCTCTCACTCACGAACTGGTCCATCACGACAGCAACGTCGACGTCGGCGAGCGGCGCGGGCGCCGGTGCAGCCGCCGGTGCGGCAGCTTGCGCCGCTGCCGGATCCGGTGTCGGCTCAACCGCGGGGGCAGGCTGGTCCGGTTTCGCTTTGCCGAAGAGCTTATGTACGATGTCACCGAAGATGCTCATTCTGAATCCTTTGCAGATAGGTTACTGGCGCAAGCACATTCCGCTCACGGGTTGAAAACTGGTTGGGAATCGGGCGAATGAAGCAGAGGACACGCGTTGCCATGATCGGCAAGCCGCACTTGAACGCTGAACCGCCCGCAACCAGACTTATCGAGTGTAGGAGAAAAGCGCGGAGCGATGTGTCAAAAAAGGTCGAGCCGGAAGGGCGGAGTTGCAAGCAAATGCAAGCGGACTTGCGGGCGCGCGCGAGGGGCCGGCAAAGAGAGGTGCTGGCAGGCGGCGCGCATGATGCACCCGCTGCGAGAGTTTGGCCGAAAAAGCATAAGCATCGGTAAAGCATGAAATCCGACAGCCGGACACCCGACGACGACGTCTGACCGACCAAGGCTTCCCCGGCGTCGCCGGGTGCCGCTGCGGACCCCACTTGCCGCTCTCAGCCCAGAGCGGCACGATTTGCCCGTTCCGCCGTGCCTATCGCACGACGAACCGGGCGCCCCACCTGCGACCGCCATGACGTTGACAATGCAACCATCACGGCGGTCCGTGTTACTGCATGATGCGCAATCAAGCTGCCTTGGCTTCGCTGCCCGGCGCTTGCGCGACTTCGAAGTTCGCCATGATTTCGAGGGCACGCACCATCGCCGAGTGATCCCAGGCCTTGCCGCCATTCGCCGCGCACACGCTGAACAGTTGCTGCGCGCTCGCCGTATGCGGCAGAGCGATGCCGAGCTTGCGCGCGCCGTCGAGCGCGAGGTTCAGATCCTTCTGGTGCAGTTCGATGCGAAAGCCCGGGTTGAATGTGCGCTTGGTCATGCGCTCGCCGTGCACTTCGAGAATCCGCGACGAGGCGAAGCCGCCCATCAAAGCCTTGCGCACACGTTCCGGATCGGCGCCCGAGCGCGACGCGAACAGCAGCGCTTCGGCCACGGCTTCGATGTTCAGCGCGACGATGATCTGGTTGGCGACCTTGCAGGTTTGACCCGCGCCGTTGTCGCCGATCAGCGAGATGTTCTTGCCCATCAGTTCGAACAGCGGCTTGGCCGTGGCGAAGGCTTTTTCCGGACCGCCCACCATGATCGTCAGCGTCGCTTCGCGCGCCCCGACTTCGCCGCCGGAGACCGGCGCATCCAGGTAATCGACGCCCAGCGCGTTGATCTTCTTCGCGAACGCTTGCGTGTCGAGCGGCGAGATCGAGCTCATGTCGATCACGAGCTTGCCTTGCGAAAGGCCGGCGGCGACGCCGTCGTCGGCGAACAGCACGTTGGCGACGTCAGGCGTGTCCGGCACCATGATGATGACGATGTCGGCGGCCTGCGCAACAGCGGTCGAATTCGCGACGACGCTCGTCGTCTTGCTCAGATCTTCCGGCACCGGATACGCGCCATTCACGAACAGCGAGTGGCCGCCCTTGATGAGGTTGCGCGCCATGTGCGCGCCCATGATGCCGAGGCCGATAAAACCGATCTTTGCCATGTGTCTAAATCTCCAGTGTTGTTGGGTGTCCCGCGAGAGGACGTCCTTCGGGGCGTCTTTCGGGGCTTAAAGCGCCTGAACCGGCGATCAATGTAGCGATGCGGTGCTCAGGCGGCGGCGTGGGCTGCGCCGCGGCTTTGCCCGGCCACGCTTTGAATCCAGCCGAGGCCGGCGGTCGTGGTCGTGCGCGGCTTGTATTCGCAACCGACGTAGCCGTCGTAGCCGAGCGAGTCGAGCAGATCGAACAGGAACGGGTAGTTGATTTCACCGGTGCCCGGTTCGTTGCGGCCCGGATTGTCGGCGAGCTGGATGTGCGCGATCTGCGGCAGATTCTTCCTGATGGTCGCCCCGAGTTCGCCTTCCATCCGTTGCATGTGATAGATGTCGTATTGCAGGAACAGATTGTCCGAGCCGACTGCGCGGATCACATCCAGGCCTTCAGCAGAACGATTCAGTGCGAAGCCCGGAATGTCGTAGGAATTGCACGGTTCGACCAGCAGCTTGATGCCGGCCTTCTTCAATTCGCCCGCGGCGAAGCGCAGGTTCTCGACAATGGTCGAGCGCGCCTTGTCCGCATCGACGCCGGCCGTCGGAATGCCGACGAGGCAGTTCAGTTGCGGTACCTTCAGCGCTTTCGCGTATTCGATCGCGCGGCCCACGCCTTCCTGGAATTCGCTCACGCGATCCGGCAGGCACGCAATGCCGCGTTCGCCGGCTTCCCAGTTGCCCGCGGGCAGGTTGTGCAGCACCAGCTTCAGGCGATTCTGCTGCAAACGCTCGCTCAATTCGGCGATCTGATACGGATACGGAAACAGAAATTCGACGGCGTGAAAGCCCGCGTCCGCCGCAGCCGCGAAGCGGTCGAGGAACGGGATTTCGTTGAACAGCATGGTGAGATTCGCTGCAAATTTCGGCATGGTGCGTCTGTCTCTCTGGTCGGTCAGTGGAATAGCTTTCGTGAGGCGGTTCGGTGTGGCCGAACCGCGCTCATGTGATGCTCATCGTTGCGATATGCGATGCAGTACGGCAGCTCAGTCGAGCATGCTGATCGCGGTCGGTGCGTCTTCGCGCGTGGCAGCCAGTTCTTCAAACTCGTTGATCGCGTCGATTTCGGTGCCCATCGAGATATTGGTCACACGCTCGAGAATCACTTCGACGATCACCGGCACGTTGAACTCGGAGAGCATCGCCTGCGCTTTCTGCAACGCGGGCTTCAGCTCTTCCGGCTTGAACACGCGGATCGCCTTGCAACCCAGACCTTCGGCGACTGCAACGTGGTCCACGCCGTAGCCGTTCATTTCCGGCGCGTTGATGTTCTCGAAGCCGAGCTGCACGCAGAAGTCCATGTCGAACGCGCGCTGTGCCTGACGGATCAGGCCGAGGTACGAGTTGTTCACCACCACATGCACGTACGGCAGCTTGAACTGCGCGCCGGCTGCCAGCTCTTCGATCATGAACTGGAAGTCGTAGTCGCCCGAGAGCGCCACGATCGGACGTTGCGGATCAGCGGCGCGCACGCCGAGCGCTGCCGGAATCGTCCAGCCGAGCGGGCCGGCCTGGCCGCAGTTGATCCAGTTGCGCGCCTTGTAGACATGCAGGAACTGCGCGCCGGCGATCTGCGACAGACCGATCGTGCTCACGTAGCACGTGTCGCGGCCGAACACCTGGTTCATTTCTTCATAGACGCGCTGCGGCTTCATCGGCACGTTGTCGAAGTGCGTCTTGCGGTGCATCGTGCGCTTGCGTTCCTGGCAGTCGGCGACCCATGCGCCGCGGTCCTTCAGCTTGCCCGCGGTCTTCCATTCCTTCGCCACTTCCACGAACAGTTCGAGCGCGGCCTTCGCGTCCGACACGATGCCCAGATCCGGGCCGAACACGCGGCCGATCTGCGTCGGTTCGATGTCGACGTGCACGAACTTGCGGCCCTTCGTATACACCTCGACGCTGCCCGTGTGACGGTTCGCCCAGCGGTTGCCGATGCCGAGCACGAAGTCGGAGGCGAGCATCGTCGCGTTGCCGTAGCGGTGCGAGGTTTGCAGACCGACCATGCCGGCCATCAGCGGATGGTCGTCGGGAATCGCGCCCCACGACATCAGCGTCGGGATCACCGGCACGCCGACGGTTTCAGCGAACGTGACGAGCAGGTCTTCAGCGGCTGCGTTCAACACGCCGCCACCCGAGACGATCAGCGGTTTGTCCGAATTGTTGAGCAGCGTGAGCGCGGCTTCGATCTGCTTGCGTGTAGCTTTGGGCTTGTAGACCGGCAGCGGTTCGTACGTGTCGATGTCGAATTCGATTTCGGCGAGCTGCACGTCGATCGGCAGATCGACCAGCACCGGACCCGGACGGCCCGAGCGCATCAGATGGAAAGCCTGCTGGAACACGCGCGGTACCAGCGCCGGTTCACGCACGGTGACGGCCCACTTGGTCACCGGCTTGGCGATCGATTCGATATCGACGGCCTGGAAGTCTTCCTTGTACAAACGCGCACGCGGCGCCTGGCCCGTGATAGCGAGAATAGGAATGGAGTCGGCCTGCGCCGAGTACAAACCGGTGATCATGTCGGTGCCGGCGGGGCCCGACGTGCCGATACACACGCCGATGTTGCCCGGTTGGGCGCGCGTATAGCCTTCGGCCATATGCGACGCGCCTTCGACGTGGCGGGCCAGTACGTGGCTGATGTTGCCTGCCTTGCGCATGGCCGAGTAGAACGGGTTGATCGCTGCGCCCGGAACGCCGAATGCGGTGTCGATGCCTTCTTTTTCGAGCACCAGCACGGCTGCGTCGACGGCTCTCATCTTGGCCATGAATGTCTCCTGAATGTCTGGGAATGGGCGAAATAAACGGGTTGATTGCACTTTAGGCCCGACCTAAAGGTTTGATAAGATCAGTCCGGGTCGCTTATTTCGAAACAAAAAGTATGGAATGGCTGGTGGGCCGGCGCCCGGTGTGGTGCATGGGATCGGAGTAAGCGCTGAAGCGCTAACTCCAATCGACCGCGGTGCATGGGATCGGAGTAAGCGCTGAAGCGCTAACTCCGATCGACCGCGGTGCATGGGATCGGAGTAAGCGCTAAAGCGCCAACTCCGATCGACATAGGAGACAACGATGGACCGGTTCAAACAGATCGAAACCTTCGTGCGCGTCGCGGATGCCGGAAGCCTTGCGGCGGCGGCGCTGGAGGAGGGCGTGTCGCCGGTGATTCTCGGCCGTCGTATCGACGCGCTGGAAAAGCGCCTGGGCGTGAAGCTGATGTACCGCTCGACGCGCCGGCTGGTGGTGAGCGAAGACGGCGCCGCGTTTCTGGAGCGCTGTCGCGGGCTTCTCACCGAGTGGGATCAGGCGGAAAACGAACTGAGCGCCGGGCGGCGCGCGATCAACGGCCATCTGATCGTGTCAGCGCCGGCTGCGTTCGGACGCAAGCACGTCGCGCCGCTCGCCCCGGCGTTTCTCGCCGACAAGCCGGAATTGCAAGTGTCGTTCAATCTGACCGACCGGGTGGTGGATCTGGTGCGCGAGGGCTATGACCTGTCGATCCGCATTGGCGGCGCGGTCGATCCGAATTTCGTCGCGGTCAAGCTGGCGTCGAACCGGCGTGTGGTGTGCGGCACGCCAGACTATTTCCGCCGGCACGGCAGGCCGAAAACGCTCGAAGACCTGCCGCAGCACAACTGTCTCGCGTTCAATCTGCAAGGCGGACAGAACCGCGGCTGGTATTTCCGCCGTAACGGCAAACTGGCGACGGTGCGCGTGGGCGGCACGCTCGACTGCAACGACGGGGAGTTGCTGCACCGTTGGGTGTCGGAAGGGCTTGGGCTCGGCTGGCGCTCCACGTGGGAAATCCAGCAACAACTGGCGCGTGGCGAACTGGAGACCGTGCTCGACGAGTTCGCGCTGCCCGACTACGACATTCTCGCGGTCTATCCGCAACAGCGGTATGTGCCGGCCAAGGTGCGGTACTTCATCGATTATCTGAAAGAGGTGTACGCCAGCGAGGATTACTGGAACCGGCCGGCTTATTAGACGCAGCAGACGCGGCAGAGGCAGCAGAGGCATCAGAGGCAGCAGAGACAGCAGAGGCAGCAGAGGCAGCAGAGGCAGCAGAGGCAGCAGAGGCAGCAGAGGCAGCAGAGGCAGCAGAGGCAGCAGAGGCAGCAGAGGCAGCAGAGGCATCAGAGGCAGCAGAGGCAGCAGAGGCATCAGAGGCATCAGAGGCATCAGAGGCATCAGAGGCATCAGAGGCATCAGAGGCATCAGACGCAGCAGAGGCAGCAGAGGCAGCAGACGCAGAAGGCGGCCCGGCACGGCGGCGGTCCTGTGGTCCGACACCCGGGCAGAACGGCCGGATTTTTTGCGAATTGCACGCGGCGTGGGAATAAACTCGGCGGATGCCCGGTTATGTGCTGTACAGAGTGTCACGACAAGCAACATCGCACAGCCCGCAATGCCCTGGAGGGCCGAGGTGGTCCAGACCGATTCAGAACCTGCCCGCGCGCACGGCGAGACCGACGCAGCGAGGAGCCGGCGCTTTCAGCAGATGGCGCTGCCGCACCTCGACGCCGCGTACAACCTTGCGCGCTGGTTGTGCGGCAACGCCAACGATGCCGACGATGTCGTGCAGGAAGCCTTCATGCGCGCGTTCCGCTTTTTCGACACCTTTCGCGGCGACTCGGCGCGGCCGTGGCTGCTGGCGATCGTGCGCCGCACCTGGTACACGGAATGGCGGCGGCGGGCGTCGTCGCACGAAACGGTGGAGTTCGACGACACGATGGACGACGCGACCTTCGACGGCTGGACGGTGGGCGGCACGGACCCTCAGGCGCTGTTGATCCGCGACGAGGATTCGAAACTCGTGCACGAGGCGCTCGCGCAGTTGCCGGTCGAATATCGGGAAGTGCTGATGCTGCGGGAGCTGGAGGAGATGGGCTATCGGGAGATCGCGCTGGTGGCGGACGTGCCGATCGGCACGGTGATGTCCCGGCTCGCGCGGGGGCGCCGCAAGCTCGCCGCGCTGCTGACGGAGAAGCAGGGGGGCGCGGCGGCGCCGCGCCGGCCGTCGATGTGCGCGGCGGCGCCCGGCGCAAGCAAATCCGCCACGGCGAGCGTGACCCCGTTGCGGGCGTCCGCCAATGGCCGGCCACTCAACACGCCTGGCGGCACCGCCGCCGGCAACAACGCTCAGGAGACGCCAGATGGACTGTAACGAAGCGCGGCCGCTCCTCGACGCGAACGCCGATCACGAATTGCCCGCACCGGATGCCCGGCGCATTCAGCAGCATATCGAGAGCTGCACAGCTTGCCGGCGCGAAAGCGAAAACCTGCGGGCCTTGAGCGGCGCGCTGCGGGCGGCCCCTTATCATCGTGCGCCGCAGTCGCTGCGCGAGCGGATCGTGGCGGGGTTGCCGAGCGTCGACGAGCCGGCTGGGGCCACCGAGCCGCCCGCTGTAAGTGTGCCGAGCGCCACGACGCCGCCACGCGAACCTGCGCGGCGCGGCTGGCTTGAACGTTGGCTGGACGGCTGGCGCGCCCCGCAAGGCGGGTTCGGCTGGCCGTCGCGGGCGGGTGGCGCAGGCGGTCCGGTCGGCTCAGTCGGTTCAGGCGGCGTCTTTGCGCGCGGCTGGCTGGCGGCGCTGGTTCTCGCGTTGTGCGCGGTGGCCGCGGGCGTGGCGTTGAACCTGCGCCGGCCGGCGGACTTCGGGCCGTTTGCCAACGAACTGGTGGAAAGCCACGTGCGGGCGCAGGTGTCCGGTCGCGACATCGACGTGATTTCGACGGATCGCCATACGGTCAAGCCGTGGTTCAACGGTCGGCTCGATTATTCGCCGCCGGTCGAGGACCTGGCGGCAAGCGGCTTCGCGCTGGAAGGCGGGCGTCTGGACTACCTCGCGCATCAGCGGGTGGCTGTGCTGGTGTACCGTTACCAGAAGCATGTGATCGACGTCTATGTCTTTCCGCAGGCCGGCGCGGGCCGGGACGCGGATGGCGCGGCACCGGCCACGCTCGGTCGCGAAGGCTACTCGATCGCGCACTGGGACGCGGAAGGCATGACCTGGTGGGCGATCTCCGACTCGGCGCCCGACGCGCTCAAGGGACTGGAAGTGGCGCTGAAGGCGCGGCTGCAAAGCGGCAGCGAGCGTACGGAAACCGGCTCGTAGAAGGCGGAAGGCGGCTTTGGCCGCCTGTTTCGGCCTCGGCGCGCGATCGGGGACCGCCGGGCGGCGCGCGCTGGCGGCCCATCGAGTCACGTGCAAGGGCTGGCCGCCGGTTTCAGGCCTCCGGGCACGAAATGTCAGGTCCGGCTTTGTGGTGTCACAGCCTAAACCCTTGAAAACACTCCCGATTCGCGCGCCGCAACAACGGGATATCTTGCAACCCGGCCCTAATCGGGTTACACTCTTTGGCTTCTCACTTGCCACACCGGTTCCGACGCCCGGGTGGCTTTAATCCACAAGGAGTGTGTATGCGTCATTATGAAATCGTCTTTATCGTGCATCCCGATCAGAGCGAGCAAGTGCCCGCCATGATCGAGCGTTACAAGAGCACGATCACCTCGCACGGTGGCCAGATCCACCGTATCGAAGACTGGGGCCGTCGCCAACTGGCCTACATGATCGAGAAACTCGCGAAGGCTCACTACGTCTGCATGAACATCGAATGCGACCAGACCACGCTCGACGAGCTGGAACACGCATTCAAGTTCAACGACGCTGTTCTGCGTCACCTGATCGTCAAGATGAAGAAGGCCGAAACCGGCCCGTCGCCGATGATGAAGGAAGTGCAGCGCGAAGAAGCCAAGAAGTCGGCTGCTACGCAACCGTCCGAAGCGCAGGCTTAAGACACACTATTTAAGCTATCAGATCAAGCGTCGCTCTCGACCAAGGTTACATGAATCGGCTGCAACTCACGGCCAGCGTCGTCGAACGCGAACCGGTGCGGTACACCCCCGCCGGCGTTCCGATTGCAGGCTGCACGTTGCACCACCGCACGGAAGTCGTCGAAGCCGGCATTGCCCGGCAAGTCGAACTGACCATGCAGGCGGTAGCCGCAGGCGAGGCGAGCGGTAAGCTCGAAAGCTGTCAGATGGGCGTGGAAACGCTCTTCACAGGCTTTCTGGCAAAAAAGCACCGCAACGCAAGAACTCTGGTATTTCACATCACAGCATTGCAGGACATTGGAAAGGACTGAACATGCCCCGCCCGACTGGTAAGAAATTCGACAAGCGTCGTCAGCAACAAAATCCGCTCTTCAAGCGCAAGAAGTTCTGCCGTTTCACGGCCGCTGGCGTCGATCACATCGACTACAAAGACCTCGAAACGCTGAAGGACTTCATCGGCGAAAACGGCAAGATCACGCCGGCGCGTCTCACGGGTACGAAGTCGCACTATCAACGCCAGCTGGACACGGCAATCAAGCGCGCACGTTTCCTCGCGCTGGTGCCGTACACCGACCAGCACAAGGCCTAACCCGACGACGCGATAAGGAGTCTCCGAATGCAAATTATTCTTCTGGAAAAAGTCGTCAATCTGGGCAACCTGGGCGATATCGTGAAGGTCAAGGACGGTTACGCACGTAACTTCCTGATCCCGAACAAGCAAGCTCGCCGTGCAACGAAGGAAGCCCTGGCTGAATTCGAAGTGCGCCGCGCAGAACTCGAAAAGATCGCCGCTGAAAAGCTGGCTGCTGCTACCGCCCAAGGCGAAAAGCTGGGTGGCTCGACGGTGCAGATCAATCAGAAGGCTGGCGTCGACGGCCGTCTGTTCGGTTCGGTGACGAACGCGGACATCGCTGAAGCCCTGGTCAAGCAAGGTTTCGCAGTGGAAAAGGCGCAAGTGCGTCTGCCGGAAGGCCCGCTGAAGCTGGTTGGCGAGCACCCGGTTCAGATCTCGCTGCACACCGACGTTCTCGTCGATGTGACGGTGGCTGTGATCGGCGAACACGTCTAAGCAGCAAGTTGTATTTGCCAGGATGTCGCTGGCGAAAGGCAGGGGCCGGGTAACCGGCCCCTGTTTTTTTTGTGCCCGTCTTTTTTGTTTTTCCTGCTCGCCGCAGCGGCTCGATTACCCGATAATTCCTCTCCATGAACGCACCGTCCAAAGATCCCCAACTCGAGTCGCTAAAAGTCCCGCCGCATTCGATCGAGGCCGAGCAATCGGTGCTGGGCGGCCTGCTGCTCGATAACGCCGCGTGGGACCGTATCGCGGATTTTCTGTCGCAGAGCGATTTTTACCGCTACGACCACCGCATCATCTTCGAGCACATCGGCAAGCTGATCGCGGCCACGCGTCCGGCCGACGTGATCACCGTGTACGAGGCGCTCGGCACTTCGGGCAAGGCGGAAGAGGTCGGCGGTCTGGCGTATCTGAACGCGCTCGCGCAGAACACGCCGAGCGCGGCCAATATCCGGCGCTACGCGGAAATCGTGCGCGATCGCGCGGTATTGCGCAGGCTGGTGTCGGTCGCCGACGAAATTTCGGCAGACGCCTTCAACCCGCAGGGCAAAGAAGTCCGGCAGTTGCTGGACGAAGCCGAATCGAAAGTGTTTTCGATCGCCGAAGACGGCGCGCGCGGTACGCAGGGTTTCCTCGAAATCGGGCCGCTGCTGACCGAAGTCGTCGAGCGCATCGACACGCTGTACCACACCGCGAATCCGAGCGACGTGACTGGCACGCCGACCGGCTTTGTCGATCTGGACCGCATGACTTCCGGTATGCACGGCGGCGAGCTGATCATCGTCGCCGGCCGTCCGTCGATGGGTAAGACGGCATTTTCAATGAACATCGGCGAATACGTGGCGGTAGAGTACGGCTTGCCGGTCGCGGTGTTCTCGATGGAAATGCCGGGTTCGCAACTCACCATGCGTATGCTCGGCTCGGTCGGGCGGCTGGATCAACACCGCATGCGGACCGGGCGCCTGACCGACGAGGATTGGCCGAAGCTCACGCACGCCGTGCAGAAGATGAGTGAAGCGCAGATTTTCATCGACGAAACCGGCGGCCTGAACCCGATGGAACTGCGCTCGCGAGCGCGGCGGCTGTCGCGCCAATGCGGCAAGCTCGGGCTGATCATCATCGACTACCTGCAGCTGATGAGCGGGTCGTCGTCGGGCGAAAACCGCGCGACCGAAATCTCGGAAATCTCGCGTTCGCTGAAAAGTCTCGCCAAGGAACTCGACGTACCGGTGATCGCGTTGTCGCAGCTCAACCGCGGTCTCGAGCAGCGTCCGAACAAACGGCCGATCATGTCGGACTTGCGGGAATCAGGCGCTATCGAGCAGGATGCCGACGTGATCCTGTTCATCTACCGCGACGAAGTCTACAACCCGGACAGTCCGGACAAAGGCACGGCCGAGATCATCATCGGCAAGCAGCGTAACGGTCCGATTGGTCCTGTTCGGCTCACGTTCCATGGTCAATTCACGAAGTTCGACAACTTTGCCGGCGCGCAGAATTTCTACAGCGATTGAGCGGAGAAGGGAAGCGATAACTGAGACGCCGTTGTAACGGCGCTTCCGGAAGTGCGGCGCGGGTCCCACAACGGTACAATGTGGCGGTTTTATGTCAGCCATTATGTGACCAATTTTCGGGATCCCAATGTTCGGTCGATTCATGCCCACCGAGGGCAAGTTCTTTGAAATTTTCAATGCGCACGCAACGTGCATCGTCTCGGCAAGCCGTGAACTCGAGCTGCTGATCGACAACCTGCAGGACGCCGAGACCCACAAGCAGAACGTGCAAAAGGCCGAGAAGGCCGCTGACAAGCTCACGCACGAAACCATCGACCTGCTACACAAGACGTTCATCACGCCGCTCGACCGTGACGAGATCCACAAGCTGATCACCACGATGGACGATATCCTCGACCTGATGGAGGACGTCGCCACCGCTATCTCGCTGTACGACGTACAGGCCGTGACTTCCGAGGCGAGCCAGCTCGCGCATATCTGCACGGCAACGTCCGAGCGCGTGCAATTCGCCGTCAGCCTGCTGTCCGACATGAAGCAGGCAAGCCAGATTCTGAAGGCCTGCGAGGAAATCGACCGTCTGGAATCGGAAGCCGACCGCGTGCTGCGCGCAGCCATGTCGAAACTGTTCCGCGAAGAAGACAACGTCAAGACCCTGATCAAACTGAAAGCGATCTATGAATTGCTCGAAACGATCACGGACAAGTGTGAAGATGTAGCGAACATCATCGAAGGCATCGTGCTGGAAAACGCATAATGCAATCGATACAACTCGCAATCTGGGTCGTCACCGGCCTGGTCGCCGTCGCGCTGATTTTCGACTTCATGAACGGCTTTCACGACGCGGCGAATTCGATCGCCACGGTCGTCTCGACCGGCGTGCTGAAGCCGCAACAGGCTGTCGCCTTCGCGGCGGCGTTCAATGTCATCGCGTATTTCGTGTTCCATCTGAAAGTTGCCGCGACTGTCGGCAAGGGCACGATCGATCCGAATATCGTCGACCATTACGTGATTTTCGGTGCGCTGGTCGGCGCGATCGGCTGGAACATCATCACCTGGCACTACGGCATTCCATCGAGCTCGTCGCATGCATTGATCGGCGGCCTCGTGGGCGCGGCGCTCGCCAAGTCGGGGTGGAGCTCGCTCAATTTCGACGGCCTGATGAAGACGGTGGCGTTCATCTTCATTTCGCCGCTCCTTGGCTTCGTGCTCGGCTCGTTCTTCATGCTGGCGGTGTCGTGGATTTACTTCCGCACGCCGCCCAGCAAGGTCGACCGGCGTTTCCGGCGTCTGCAACTGGTGTCCGCGGGTTTGTATAGCCTCGGTCACGGCGGTAATGACGCGCAGAAAACCATCGGTATTATCTGGATGCTGCTGATCGCGACGGGCTATGCGTCGTCGATGGCGGATGCGCCGCCGTTGTGGGTGATCGGCGGATGTTATCTCTCCATGGGCGTCGGCACACTGTTCGGCGGCTGGCGGATCGTCCGCACGATGGGCCAGAAGATCACCAAGCTCAAGCCGGTCGGCGGTTTTTGCGCGGAGTCGGGCGGGGCGATCACGCTGTTTACCGCCTCGTGGCTTGGCATTCCCGTGTCCACCACGCATACCATTACTGGCGCGATCGTCGGTGTCGGCGCAACCCAAAAGCTCAGCGCGGTGCGGTGGGGCGTGGCCGGCAACATCGTCTGGGCGTGGATTCTGACGATTCCGGCCTCCGCGGCGCTCGCCGCGGCTGCCTGGTGGCTCGGCCACCGTTTCCTGTAAAGGCGCAACGCGGGCGGCGACGCCGCCTGCCGCGCGTTCACGTTGTCAGGGTTCGAAAAGAAGCGTGCGCCTAGATGAGCGGCGCGCTGCCTCCATCCATTGGGACAATTGCGCCCGTCACATAGCTTGCACGGCGGCTCGCCAGAAAGAGCGCAACGTCGGCGATTTCCTCCGGTTTGGCAAAGCGTCCGAGCGGCACTTTGGCCTGGCCGCGCGCGAGCGCTTCCGCGTTGCCGATGCCTTGCTGCGTGGCTTCCAGTTTGACCGCTTCCTCGACACGTTCGGTCAGCGTCGCTCCCGGATTGATCGCGTTGATGCGGATGCCGTAGCGCGCGTAATAGTGGGCGAGGCCGACGGTGGCAAGCATCAGCGCGGCATTCGCGGCGCCGCCGGCAATATGGATATCGCTCGCGATCTTGCCGCCCATGCCGATGATATTGACGATCGTGCCGGGCTCGCTGCCCGTGCCGGCTTTTACCCGCTCGGCCATGCGGCGCAGCACTTCCTGCTGGGGATAGATGTAGGGGAAGTATTTCGCTTCCATGGTGGCGCGGAACGCGTCGGCATCGAGCGTCTCCGGATCGTAGCGGCGCGCGGCGCCGGCACTGTTGATCAGCACGTCGATCGGGCCGACGGCGGTGCTCACTTCCTCGACGATATCGGCGGCGCTGTGCGGTTCGTGCAGATCGGCTCGAGTCCGGTGTACGTGCAGGCCTTCCTGTTTCAACTGTTCGTAAGCGCGCGCGAGGTTGGCGGGGTCGCGCGATACGATCGCGACTTTCGCGCCCTCGATCGCAAACGCACGGGCGCAGGCGAGGCCGATTCCCTTGCTGCCGCCTGTAATCAACACCACCTTGTCTTTGAGTCCCAGATCCATCGTCATCACCCGCTGTCGAAAGAATACCGACGACGATAGCAGATTGGCGGGATGGTTGTGATGCGCAGGTCGATGGCGCTGCGTGTGATTGCCAGTCGCTGGGCGGCGGCTGTTTAACGCGTGCGTCAATGGCCGCGCTATACGACGAGGTGTGGGCGCCAAGGCGGCTGCGATATCCGAATTCGTTCGCATGCCGAGCGCGAAGCTCGCTCACGACACGCCCCGTGCCGTGGCGTCAGAAGTTGCCGTTGGCGAAGCGGGCGATCGGGTCGTCGTTGGTTTGCGTCGGAGCGGGCATGCCGCGCGAGGCCGTCGAAGCCCGCATGATCTGCACGCTGCCGTTCTCATCGGCTTGCTGCGCCTGCCGGGCCTGCCGCGCGGCGACGGAAGCGGGCGGCGGCGGCTCGAACGCGTCGGCGGCGGCGTCGATAGGATCGGGCGCGCGGGCGGTTGCCGTTTGCGGAGCCGTCCGCGAAGCGGTCAGCTGTTGTTGGGCCGGTGCGGCGCCGCTGGCGTTATATGCATTGGCTTGTTGAGCGGCCGGAATCGGCGTTGGGGACACGGCGCCCGCCGCGCGCGCCTGCATCTGAGCCGCGCTCATGCCGGGCGGTGGCGGCTCGAACGGGTCGGCTTGTGCCGCCGCAGTGACCGGTTGAGCCTCCGCGCTCAACGGCGCACGAGGTGCCGCCGTAACGCGGACGATCTGCTGCGACTGCGACTGCGACCGGGGTTGCAGTGCGCCCGCGGCATAGACCGGCGGCTGCGCCGCTGCCTTCGCCGGCGCCGGTGCAACGGTCGCGGTCGCGCCCGCGGCCGCACCCGCGCCCGCATAGGCCGGCGCTGACTGCGCCACCGGCGCGACGCGCTCAGACTGTGGCGCGGCAGCTTGATAGCTCGGCGTATCGAACGGTGCGGGTGTCGCAGCCGGCGAGGCCACGCGGCGAATGCCGTCGAAGCGCTTGGCCCAGTATGGATTGGTCAAATAGTCGAGCCGCACCGTACCACCGGTAGAAGGCGCGTTGACGAAGCGCAGCTTGCCGACATAAATGCCAACGTGCGAATGCGCGCGTCCTGTCGTGTTGAAGAAAATCAGATCGCCGGGCGCGATCTCGTCCGGTTCTATCGATTCGCCGCGCCCGCTCATATCCGCCGTCGTGCGCGGCAGATTCACGGAAGCCGCGCGCGAGACCACATAGCGAACCAACCCGCTGCAATCAAAGCCGCTATCCGGCGTATTGCCGCCCCAACGGTACGGAATGCCGACGAGGCTCATCGCCTGAATCGAGATTTCCTCACGGCCGATGCTGTGATCGACGAAGTTCGGAAAGCCAGGCGGCGGAGCATGATATGCGCCGTTCGCCACCACGACCTGGCTGCCCGACCCACGCGACGACGTTTTCTGCGGCGCGCCGGCACAGGCGGCGAGCAGCAGAACGGTCAGCAGCGATAGGGCGAGTCGGCGCATGAAGACGAGGAGAGCGGTAAACGCTCGTTTAATGGCGGACGATGTCGGGATGGTAGCCCTTGGAACCTCGCTCCGGCAAGAATTCTTCATAAATTACATGAAGTTCGTGCGCTAAGTGTTGCCCGTCAGGAACGTATGGCAAAGAAAAAAGCCGCTTCCGGAGTGTTCCGGAAGCGGCTTCGGTTTGAAGCTAACTAATTGAAACTTAGAGAATTTCCGACGCGTAGTCGGCAAGGCGCGAACGCTCGCCGCGCGCCAGCGTCACATGCCCGCTGTGCGCCCAGCCCTTGAAACGATCGACCACGTACGTGAGCCCCGAACTGCCTTCCGTGAGGTAAGGCGTATCGATCTGCGCGATGTTGCCGAGACAGATGATCTTCGTGCCCGGACCCGCGCGCGTGACCAGCGTTTTCATCTGTTTCGGCGTCAGGTTTTGCGCCTCGTCGATGATCAGATACTTGTCCACGAACGTGCGGCCACGCATGAAGTTCATGCTCTTGACCTTCAGGCGCGAGCGGATCAGTTCCTGAGTTGCGGCGCGGCCCCATTCGCCGGCTGCGTCGTCGGTTTTCTGCAGGACTTCGAGGTTGTCGTCGAATGCACCCATCCACGGCTGCATTTTTTCCTCTTCCGTACCCGGCAGGAAGCCGATGTCTTCGCCGACCGGCACCGTTGCGCGCGTCACGATGATCTCGTTGTAGCGCTTGTCGTCCAGCACTTGCGCGAGACCGGCGGCGAGCGCGACCAGCGTCTTGCCGGTACCGGCCTGACCCAGCAGCGTGACAAAGTCGATTTCCGGATTCATCAGCAGGTTCAGCGCGAAGTTCTGCTCGCGATTGCGCGCCGTGATGCCCCACACGTTGTTCTTGTGGTGGCCGTAGTCGCGCAAGGTTTGCAGCAGCGCCGTCTTGCCGTTCAGCTCGCGCACCAGCGCATGAAACGCCGGTTCGCCGTTTTGCGGCTCCAGATAGACGAACTCGTTGACCAGCATCGAGGCGCACAGGGGACCGGTCACGCGGTAGTACGTGGTGCCGGTCTTGGTGTCCTGCCAGCTTTCCATGCCCTTCGCGTGCTTGGTCCAGAAATCCTGCGGCAGCGCGCGGATGCCGGAATACAGCAGATCGCTGTCTTCGAGCACCTGGTCATTGAAGTAGTCTTCGGCGGGCAGGCCGAGCGCATGCGCCTTGATACGCATGTTGATGTCTTTCGACACCAGCACGACCTGGCGATCCATCCGGTCGCGCTGCAACGCGCGCACCACGCCGAGAATCTGGTTATCGGCCTTGCCTTCCGGCAGACCTTCCACCGGTTCGATGGCGGCGAGCTTGGTCTGGAAGTACAGACGCCCGGACGCCTCGCGGCTGCCCAGACGCGCCAGCGAGATGCCGTCGGACATGTTGCCGGCGTTCGCCACCAGTGCGTCGAGGGTGCGGCTCACCTGGCGGGCGTTGCGCGCGACTTCCGACATGCCCTTCTTGTGGTTGTCGAGTTCTTCCAACGTCATCATAGGCAGATAGACGTCGTGTTCCTCGAAACGGAACAGGCAGCTCGGATCGTGCATCAGCACATTCGTGTCGAGCACGAAGAGCTTCTGGACTTCGACCGGCTCGGCGGCCGCGCCGCGTTTGCGGCCGGTGCCGCGTGTGCTCGGCGCAGCGGCTGCGGGTGTGCTCGCCTCAGCCTGCTTCGCGCTCGGCGCGCGTGCGACGACCGGCTGCGCGGGCGCAGCCGGCTCGGCTTGCGGACGGGCAGCGGGAACCGGTTGCAACAGGGCGGCCGTTTGCTTCGATTTGCGGCCGCGAGTGGGCGCGGCCTGTTCCGCGGAGGCGGACGCAGCCGGGGCCGCCGACGATGTCGGCACAGGCCGCAAAGTGGTCGCGGCGTTGGCGGCGTGCGCCATTGGCGTGGCGACGTTCGCGCGGCCGTAGTCGGCCGACTCTGCGGATTCCCCAACGGCCGTCTGTTTCTTCGCGGCGGAGCGCGCCGGGCTGGCGGCTTTGGCCTTGTATTCGTCAGGCGGCAGGAGATTGCCGAGCTTGCTGGGGGGGGTAGGCAAAGGCATGGTTTCCCTCGAATTATTCGGGTCACATATCGTGCGCCGCCTGTCGCATTCTGCCGGTGCCAGTGGATGCGCACGCAGTTTGCGCCCGGAGGCGCGCATTCGGTCTAGAGATGCCGGTTCGCCTGGTCTTCGATCGGCTCCTTAACGGAAGCGCGTGGCCGAGTGAACGACGGCTCTCGCGCAATTAAAAAAGCCGCCGCCCCGGCGTACGGGGCAAGCGGCTCGCCTACAGTGCTCGCGTTGCACCTCGCGACTCCGACGGGTCCCGGAAAAAACGGGAAACAGCCGTCAAGTCTGGCGCAGCGGCGAAAAAGTTGGGGTGTACAGGCACTCATTGCAACCCAATATAACGCGCCTCAAAGCGCTTGTACAGCCTCCAGAATGTCGTCGACATGCCCGGGCACTTTCACGCCGCGCCACTCCTGGCGCAGCACGCCTTCAGCGTCGATGAGGAACGTGGAGCGTTCGATTCCCCGTACTTCTTTGCCATACATTTTCTTCATTTTGATGACATTGAAGAGCGCGCACAGCGTTTCCTCGGGATCCGAGATCAACGGGAAGGGCAGTTCCAGCTTTGCCTTGAAGTTGTCATGCGAGCGCAGGCTGTCGCGCGACACGCCGAGGATTTCCGCGCCGGCCTTCTTGAACTTCGGATAGAGATCGCGGAACTGCAGACCTTCGGTCGTGCACCCCGGCGTGTTGTCCTTCGGGTAAAAATACAGCACCACCTTCTTGCCCCGCAGCTTGGACAGCGTGATCTCGCCACCGGTAGCGGGGGCGGTGAAGTCGGGGATGGGTTGGTCGACTGCGATGGGCACGTGCTTCTCCGGTTGTTATGGCCGGCGCCGGATGATTGCGGCGGCGGCCTGGCATCGAGACTTTTGGGGGAGGGGCGGCCGGCGCGCGGCATGTTCTCGCGCGGCGGTCGGGTCGTCAGGGCCGGCTGCCGGTTGACCAGTCAGGGCTGGACAATCAGTTCGCCGGAGCGCCCTGGAATTTCGCCCCACGTAACAGGGTACGATGGCAGCGTGCTGCGGTCTAGCGTGGCGTAATAATCGCCCATCGTCGCGAAGGTGTGGCCCTGCGCGCGCCAGCCTTCCAGAAGCTGTTCGAAAATCGGCGCGAGCTTCTGGCCTTCGAGTTCGGCGTGCAGCGTGTATACCTGATCGTGCGGATTGTTTTCCGTGTGCTTCAACATCCATGCGGCGACGTTGTGCGACTCGACACCGTCCACGCCGAGCACTTCGTCGAGCGTGGGCAGCGTGGTCGGCATTTGCACATGCGTGAGCGTGCGGCCGTCGACCACCGGCAGATATGGCGAGTGGCCGCGTCCGTCGGACGCGTAGTGCATGCCCCACGCGTCGATCTGCTCGAACGCGTGGCCGTTCATCTGCCAGCCCGCCGCGCCGTGCGTGACCGGCGGCGCGCCGAACACCTCGACGAAACGGTCGTGACTCTGCTGCATCTGCGCCCTGGTCCACGCGCGGTCTTTCGAGCGCACATTGTCCTGCCAGTAGACGTGATCCCACGTATGAATGCCGCATTCGAAGCCGGCTTCGTGAATCGCGCGCATTTCCGCCGAGGCCTTGGCGCCGATGTCCGGACCGGGCAGCAGCACGCCGTACATCAACTGCTTGATGCCGTAGTGTTCGACCACCGAGGTGCGCGACACTTTCTGCAGAAAGCCCGGCCGCAACACGCGGCGCATCGCCCAACCGGTGTGGTCGGGCCCGAGGCTGAAGAGGAAGGTGGCGCGCGCCTTGAAGCGGTCGAAAATACGTGCGAGATTCGGCACGCCTTCGCGGGTGCCGCGCAGCGTGTCGACGTCGATCTTCAGGACGATACGAGCCAAGGATCAGCCCTTATTGCTGTTCGACGAGCGCGCGCGCTTCGCCGACGTGGCCGCGATACGCTTCGAAAATCTTGCGCAGCGCTTCGTCGAAGGTCGACTTCGGCGCCCAGCCGAGTTCCTGCATGGTGTTGTCGATCTTCGGCACGCGGTTCTGCACGTCCTGGTAGCCGGCGCCGTAGTAAGCGCCCGACGAAGTTTCGACCAGCTGTACCTGCTTGGCCGTTTCCGCGTATTCCGGGAATTCGGCGGCGAGCGTCAGCATCTTGTGCGCGAGTTCACGCACCGAGAAATTGTTGGTCGGGTTGCCGATGTTGTAGATCTTGCCCGTCGCCACGCCGTCCTTGTTCTCGATGATCTTCATCAGCGCGCCGATGCCGTCGTCGATATCCGTGAACGCACGCTTTTGCGCGCCGCCATCGACGAGACTGATGTTCTCGCCGCGCACGATATGGCCGAGGAACTGCGTGACCACGCGCGAGCTGCCTTCCTTCGGCGTGTAGATCGAATCGAGGCCCGGGCCGATCCAGTTGAACGGACGGAACAGCGTGAAGTTCAGGCCTTCCATGCCGTAACCCCAGATCACGCGGTCCATCAACTGCTTGGAACACGCGTAGATCCAGCGCGGCTTGTTGATCGGGCCGTACGACAGTTGCGATTCTTCCGGATCGAACTGCTCGTCCGTGCACATGCCGTAGACCTCGGAGGTCGACGGAAACACGAGGTGCTTGCCGTACTTGACCGCCGAACGCACGATCGGCAGGTTCGCTTCGAAGTCGAGTTCGAACACGCGCAGCGGCTGCTTGACGTACGTGGCGGGCGTGGCGATCGCAACCAGCGGGAGGATCACATCGCACTTTTTGACGTGATATTCGACCCACTCCTTGTTGATCGTGATGTCGCCTTCGAAGAAGTGCATCCGTTCATGATTGACCAGGTCGCCCAGACGCTCGGTCTGCATGTCCATGCCGAAGACTTCCCAATCGGTCGTTTCGAGAATGCGTTTGGACAGGTGATGGCCGATGAAGCCATTCACACCCAGAATCAGGACTTTTTTCATGAGTAACGGGGAGTTTGGATGAGCTGGGCAAATTCGGCCGGAGTGACGACAGTCTCGCTGCCGTCGTGCTGGCGCCGCAATTCGTGGATGGCGATCGCGCGGCCGTCGCCGCATATCGCGAAAATGCCATTATCGCTTACGTGCAGGCCCGGCGGCAAATCCGAGCGAAGCGCGCCGGGCGCGGCGAGGCGCGCGCGCGTCACGACGAAACGTTGCTCGCCGATGTCCGTGAAGGCGCCGGGATAGGGTGGCGCGACCGCGCGAATCAGGTTGTAGACCTGCTGCGCCGATTGCGTCCAGTCGATGCGTCCGTCTTCCGGCTTGCGCCCGCCATAGTAGCTGCCGTGCGCGAGATCGTTCGGCAGATGCGGCGCTTCACCCGCCAGCAGGGACGGCAGCACGCGCCACAGCGTTTGCTCGGCGGCCACCGTGACCTTGTCGAACACCTGGCTCGCCGTGTCGTCGGGCAGGATCGGCACCGGCGTTTGGGCGATGATCGCGCCCGCGTCCGGTTTGGCGGCCATTTCGTGCAGCGTCGCGCCGGTTTCGGTTTCGCCGTGAATCACCGCCCAGTTGGTCGGCACGCGGCCGCGGTACTTGGGCAGCAGCGAGCCGTGCATGTTGTAAGCGCCCCGTGCGGCGAGCGCCAACACGTCGACCGGCAACATGTGGCGGTAGTAGAACGAGAAGATGAAGTCCGGGCGCGCGGCGCTCACCGCGGCGCGCAACTCGGGACTCTTCGGATCGTGCGGGGTGATCACCGGAATGCCGTGCTCGGCCGCGACCGAGGCGACGCTGCCGAACCAGATGTTTTCGGTCGGGCTGTCTTCGTGCGTGACGACGAGCGCCACCTCCACACCGCGCGCGAGCAGCACCTGCAGGCAGCGCACACCGACGTTGTGATAAGCGAATACGACGGCGCGTGGCTTCATGGATTGGGGCCCTGATCGACGAGCGGCGCGGCCTGCACGGCCTGCACGACTGCCTGGCGCGGCGCTTCGGCCACGGTCGTGCCGTCGCGCTGTTCGAGAATGGTCTGCACGAGATAGCGTGGGCGTGCGCGCACCTGCTGGTAGATCCGGCCGATATATTCGCCGAGCAGGCCGAGCGCGAAGATGATCACGCCGAGCAGGAAGAAGATCACGGCGAACAGCGTGAACACACCTTGCACTTCCGCACCGATAATGAAGCGGCGAATCAGCAGCAGCACGAACAGCGCCGCGGACCCGAGCGACAGGATCACGCCGATGAACGACAGCCATTGCAGCGGTACGACCGAGAAGCCGGTCACGAGGTCGAAGTTCAGGCGGATCAGCGAATACAGCGAGTACTTCGATTCGCCGGCGAAGCGCTCTTCGTGCGCGACCTCGATTTCGACCGGATTCTGCGCGAAGGTGTACGCAAGCGCCGGAATGAAGGTGTTGATTTCGCCGCAGCGATTGATCGTGTCGATGATGTGCCGGCTGTAGGCGCGCAGCATGCAGCCCTGGTCGGTCATCTTGATGCGGGTGATGCGCTCGCGCAGCCGGTTCATCGCGCGCGAGGCCTTGCGGCGCCACAGGCTGTCCTGACGTTGCAGGCGAATCGTGCCGACGTAGTCGTAGCCTTCGCGCATCTTGTTGACCAGCTTGGCGATCTCTTCCGGCGGATTCTGCAGGTCGGCGTCGAGCGTGATGACGATCTCGCCGCGCGATTGCTCGAAGCCGGCCAGAATCGCCATGTGCTGGCCGTAGTTGCCGTTCAGCAGAATCACGCGGGTCGTGTCGGGACGCGCGCGGAACTGCTCGGCGAGCAGGGCGGCGGATTTGTCGCGGCTGCCGTCGTTGATGAAGATCACTTCATAACCGGTGCCGAGCGCGTCGAGCGCAGGATAGAGGCGCGCGAACAGCGCAGCCAGGCCGGCTTCCTCGTTGTACACCGGGATGATGATCGACACTTCCGGTGCGACGGCGCGATGTTCCGAATAAATCATTTCCGCTTATTTTCCGTATTGTTCGCAAATTTCATTGACCGCGCGGCACACGCGCTCCACGTCGCCTTCGTTCATCAGCGTGAACAGCGGCAGCGTGACGTTGGTCGCGCCGAAGCGCTCCGCATGCGGGAACATGCCTTCCTTGAAGCCATGCGCGCGGTACAGCGAGAACAGGTGGATGGCCGGGTAGTGCACCCCCGAACCGATGCCACGCTCTTTCAGTTGCCCCATGAAACCGGCACGGTCGATCGAGAGCTTCTCAAGCGGCAGCGTGACCTGGAACATGTGCCAGTTGCTGTTTTCAAAGTCAGCAAACGGCAGGCCGAGCCCGAGTTTCTTCGCCGCGCCGCCCTCCAGGCCCGCGAAATACGCGCGCACGAGCTTCTTGCGCTGCCCAAGGAAACGCTCCAGATGCGGCAACTGGCCGAGGCCGACGCGCGCGGCGACGTCCGTCAGGTTGTACTTGCCGCCCAGCACGTCGCAGTCCATGCCGTCGAAGCCGGTGCGCGTGATGCCTTGCAAGCGGTATTTCTGAGCAAGGATGGCTTCTTCCTCGTTGTTCAGCACGAGCGCGCCGCCTTCGATCGAGGTCAGGTTCTTGTTCGCATGGAAGCTGAACGAGACCATGTCGCCCAGCTTGCCGATGCGCTCACCGTTCCAGGTCGAGCCGAACGCCTGCGCGGCGTCTTCGATCACGCGCAGCTTGTGGGCGCGGGCGATTGCGTAGAGACGGTCCATGTCGACCGGCAGGCCCGACAGATACACCGGAATCAGCGCCTTGGTGCGCGGCGTGATGGCTTTTTCGAGCAGATCGAGGTCGATGTTGCGGGTGACCGGGTCGATGTCGGCAAACACCGGCGTCGCGCCGACTTCATAGATCACGTTGCTGGTGGAGACCCACGAGGCCGGCGTCGTGATGACCTCGTCGCCTTCGCCCACGCCGGCGATGCGCAGGCCGATTTCCAGCGTCGCCGTGCCGGAATTGAACGTGCGCACCGGGCGGCCGCCGCAGAATTCGGAGAGCGACGCTTCGAATTTCTGGTTTTGCGGGCCGGTGGTGATCCAGCCGGAGCGCAGCACCTCGGCGACGCCCTGAATCGTTTCCTCATCGATCTCGGGTTTGACAAAGGGCAGAAACGGGAGTGTTGACTGGCTCATGAAAGCTTCGCTCGATTTAAAGGGGGCGCAACCCCGAAGGGCGCGAACTAAACCACATAGTGTGCGCAACCGGGGCCGCGGCTAAAAAGGGCGCAACCGCGCAGCATACCAGGATCAACCTTACATATTGCTTAGCCGGCCGGAACGGCCGCTTACGGTATCTTTGCCGCCTTCATGCGCACAGGCGGCCCGGCAATAAACAGCAATAGATTGTGACCGGCACGCCGCGGCGGGCCGGGATGACTAGCTGCGAGCCAACACCAGCACGCCGATCAGGATGATGCCGATGCCAATCAGCTTCTGTACCGACAGCACTTCGCCGAACAGATACCATGCCGCGAACGCATTGACGACGTAGCCGAGCGAGAGCATCGGATAGGCGATCGATACGTCCACCCGCGACAGCCCGACGATCCACACGGCCACGCTGATCACATAACAGGCCAGCCCGCCGATGATCGGCGGCTGGGTTGCGATGCGAAAGGCAATGGGCAGGATGTTCGCACGGGTGAATTCGAAGTGTCCAACGGCATTCGTACCGGCTTTGAGCAGCAACTGCGCACCAGCGTTCAACGTGACGCCGGCAAGAATGCAAAAGAGGGAAATCGGGTTCATCGAACGGGCAGATCCTGATATGGGGTCATTGTTGTGCTTTTTCCACTGGCACGGATGCGGGTGCGTCAGCTGCCGGCGCGTCGGACGCGATCGGCTTTTCCACCACCACGCGGCGCGAGTCGCGGGCGATCACCCGCATCGGCAGGCCTTCCTTGAGAAGCCGGTCGTAGGTCGGCGGCGGAATCAGCGCGAGCGCGTAGCGGTCGGCCTTCCAGCGTTCGATCCAGGCGTCGACCGACGGAATCCATTTCTGCGGTTCGACGGACACGCCGAACGCCAGTTCGTCCGCATGCTCGACCATGATCATCGTGTGGTCGACGTAGAACGGCAGCGTGTGGTCGAGTACGCCCACCGAGTAGAACGGCGTGTCGGCCGGCAGCTTCGCGATCTCCGCCTTGATGGCCGGCGCGAGCGGCGCACCGGAACTCAGGCGGCCGAACACGTCGTGACCCGTGCCGGCAATGGTGCCGAGCAGCAGCCACGCCGCGCCGAAGGTGGCGATCGCGCCGAGGCTGCCGGCCCGGCTGCGGCGGTTCAACCACAGCGCCGCGAGTGTCAGCACAAAGGCGACGCCGAGCGCCGCCAGCACCCACGTGCGGTACTCGGCATACAGTTCGGCCGGATTGCGAGCGCTGCCAAAGCGCGGCAGGAACAACGCGGCAAACGCTGCCACGACGAGAAAGAGCGCATAGCCGGCCAGATGACGGCGCAACTGGTCGCGCGTGACGAGCGGCAGATACATGCCGATCAGAAGCGCGATCGGCGGTGCGATGGGCAGCGTGTAGGAGAGCAGCTTCGAATGCGACGCGCTGAAGAACAGGAAGATGAAGACGGTCCACGTCAGCATTAGCGTGACCGGCGCGAAGCCGTTCGGCTGGCGCGGCAGGCGCCATGCGTGGCGCACGCTTTGCAGCGTCACCGAAAGCCACGGCAGGAAACCCACCAGCAGCACCGGCACGAAGTAGTAGAACGGTCCCGGACGGTTCTGCTCAGGCGTCAGATAGCGCTTGAACTGCTGAACGATGAAGAAGAAGTTCAGGAATTCCGGGTTGCGCTGTTGCACCAGCACGAACCACGGCGTGACGATCGCGAAAAAGACGATCAGCCCGCCGATCAGATGCAGACGCTTCCACACCGCCCAGTCGCGCGCGATCAGCGTATAGAGCACCAGCACGGCGCCCGGCAGGATCACGCCGACGAGTCCCTTGGACAGCACCGCCAGCGCCATCGAGCCCCAGCACACCCACATCCAGCCGCGCACGCACCCGCCCGGGAGGTTGGGGCGCTGCGCGAGCAGCAGCGCGCAAAGCGTCAGTTCCATCCAGAACGACAGGCCCATGTCGAGCGTGTTGAAGTGGCCCATCAGGTTCCAGTACGGCGAGGTCGCCAGCACGATCGCGGCGAACACGCCGGTTGCCGTGTTGAACACGCGCTGGCCGGTGAAGCCGACCAGCAGCACGCCGGCAAAGCCCGTCAGTGCGGTATAGAGCCGCGCCTGCCATTCGCCGATGCCGAACCACGCGAACGTGAGCGCGTTCGCCCAGGTCTGCAGCGGCGGCTTTTCGAAATACTTGTAGCCGTTGTAGCGCGGCGTGATCCAGTCGCCGGTGACGAACATCTCGCGCGCCATCTCGGCGTAGCGGCCTTCGTCGCTCGGCAGCAGGTGGCGCCAGCCGAGCGGCACGAACCAGATCACGGCGAGGGCCAGCACCAGCAGCAGAACCGTGGTGCGGTTGAGCGGTAGCCTCGTCGGCGTATCGTTCATGGATTTCAACCTTTATGGCGACGCCGCACAGGCGGCGAAGCGATGTTGTTCGGAAATGGCGACCGGCCATGCGGCGCGGCCATCAGCGAAGCGACCCGCGCTCTGCGGGCGCCCGTCTTCCGGGCGCGTGCATCAGACTCCCGACGCGGCGTTCGAGTTGCGTCCAACCGCAGCCCGCTTCGACAGCGGTGGCTTCTTCACCTTCCGGCGACGGGCGCTGACGCGGCGCGCGGTTGCGCTCAGGCTGCCGGTGCTGCCTTCGTTCGATGGCGCGCAGTGTACGTTATCGGCCCTGACGCGGCCAGGGCGTGCAGTCAGCGCCGACGCCGCGAGGCCACGAACAAGGTCCGCAGCAGGCCGCGGCGAATTGCTCCGGGGCGGCCTCGCGGCACGGATTCAGGCTTCGATCAGCAACGCGGCCGCGACCTTGCGGCCCTCGGCCATCAGAATGTTGTAGGTGCGGCAGGCGGCCTTGAAGTCCATCGTTTCGACGCCGATGCGCCTCGCCGTCAGCGCGGCTGTCAGGCGCGGATGCGGAAAGCGCAGCCGCTCGCCGCTGCCGAACACGACCACTTCCGGCGCGGAGTCGACCAGCATGGCGAAGTGCTCGGCGCTCAGCTGCTCGAAAGAGGAGACGGGCCAAGGGATGACCGGCGCGTCCGGCAGCACGAGAAGGCTGCCCGAATGGCGCACCAGATTGATTTCGACATAGTCGGCGCCGTAGCCGGTGACGGTGTTGAGGGCGCCGCTCGAATCCTGATGTAATTTCAAATTGGTTTTCCGAAGTCGTCGTGAGACATCATGCGTGTTGACGGCCTGACCGGGCGGGGCCCAGGCGGGGCGATTCGACGCGAATGGGACACGCGAATGGGACAGAAGCGGCCGAAAAGGCTTGCCGATGCGGTTGGTGCATTGCGGAAGTCGGCCAAAATCCGCTAAATTATAACTTTTTAGCCGCCTTGCGGCGCCCCTCGCTCATATGCCGCCACAAGCCGCGCTGAGTCGGCGGGTGCGGCCCACCGGCTACCCGCCTTGGTTTTACCCGCTTTCGGCCGCTGTTCGTCGGTTCTGTCTGCGTGCGTCAACGCGAGAAGGGCTCGCGAAGCGGCCTGCGCAAGGGCTCGACGATAGCTCGACGCGACGACGGCTCGACAACGGCTAGACGAACCGGCGCTGAGATTCGGCCTGAGATTCGGCCTGAGATTCGGCCTGAGACTCGGCCCGATTCGCGTGGCGCCGGTCGCCGCTTGCCGTCGCCGGTCGTGCCGCGCCCGAATTCCCCCTATCGGCGAACCCGCCCGGCCCATTTTGCTGTTTGCGCGCGCCGGTTTGCCCAAGCCATCAACCAGGATGAAGTGCCCGCCGTGAAACCGATACTCAAATCCAACAAGTTGTTGAATGTCTGCTATGACATTCGCGGGCCCGTCCTCGAACATGCGAAGCGGCTCGAGGAAGAGGGCCACCGCATCATCAAGCTGAACATCGGCAATCTCGCGCCGTTCGGCTTCGACGCGCCGGACGAAATCATTCAGGACATGATCCTGAACCTGCCGGGTTCGTCGGGTTATTCCGACTCCAAGGGAGTGTTCGCCGCGCGCAAGGCGATCATGCATTACACGCAGCAAAAGGGCGTGCACGGGGTCGAGCTGGACGACATCTATATCGGCAACGGCGCGTCCGAGCTGATCGTGATGGCGCTTCAGGGCCTCCTGAACGATGGCGACGAAGTGCTGCTGCCCGCGCCGGACTATCCGCTGTGGACCGCCGGCGTGAGCCTGTCGGGCGGCACGCCGGTGCATTACATCTGCGACGAATCGAATAGCTGGATGCCCGACCTCGACGACATTCGCGCGAAAATCACGCCGAATACGCGCGCGCTCGTGGTCATCAACCCGAACAACCCGACCGGCGCGCTGTATTCGGACGAACTGCTGCTCGGCCTGATCGAGATCGCCCGCCAGCACGGCCTCGTGATCTTCGCCGACGAGGTCTACGACAAGATCGTCTACGACGGCAAGAAGCACACGTCGATGGCGGCGCTCTCCGAAGACGTGCTCACGGTCACGTTCAACAGCCTGTCGAAGAGCTACCGGTCGTGCGGTTATCGCGCCGGCTGGATGTTCATTTCAGGCCTGACCGCCGGCGAGAACCGCCGCCACGCGAAAGACTACTTCGAAGGGCTCGGCATCCTGGCTTCCATGCGTTTGTGCCCGAACGTGCCGGGCCAGTACGCGATCCAGACCGCGCTCGGCGGCTACCAGAGCATCAACGACCTGATCGTGCCGACCGGGCGCCTGTACAAACAGCGCGAACTCGCGTATGACATGTTGACGGCGATCCCCGGCGTGAGTTGCGTGAAGCCCGAAGCGGCGCTGTACATGTTCCCGCGGCTGGACCCGAAGATCTATCCGATCCAGGACGACCAGCAGTTCATCCTCGACCTGTTGCTGGAAGAGCGCGTGCTGCTCGTGCAGGGCACCGGCTTCAACTGGAAAACGCCGGATCACTTCCGCGTGGTGTTCCTGCCGAACGTGGACGACCTCGCGGATTCGATCAACCGGATCGCGCGTTTCCTCGACGGTTACCGCAAACGTCACACGGCCTAGCGCACAATAGGGCGCAACGCGCGGCGCGCTCGCGGGCAATGCGGGCTGACGCCGCGCCGTGCGGAACGCGCCAGACCCGCGACCTGTTTATTTTTAATCACCTACTCGAAAACACACGCTGCATGGAACCGATCAAAGTTGGACTGCTGGGCTTCGGCACGGTAGGCAGCGGCACCTTCACGGTACTGCGTCGCAATCAGGAAGAAATCAAACGCCGCGCGGGCCGCGGCATCGAGATCGCGCGCATTGCCGTGCGCAATCCCGCCAAGGCGACAGCCGCGCTCGGCACTGAGGCCGGCACGGTGGCGCTGACCGATGACTTCAACGCGGTGGTCGACGACCCGTCGATCGATATCGTGGCCGAGATGATCGGCGGCACGGGCGTGGCGCGCGACCTCGTTCTACGCGCAATCAAGAACCGCAAGCACGTGGTGACCGCCAACAAGGCGCTGCTCGCCGTGCACGGCACGGAGATTTTCGAGGCGGCGCGCGCCAACGGCGTGATGGTGTCGTTCGAGGCGGCGGTGGCGGGCGGCATTCCGATCATCAAGGCGCTGCGCGAAGGTCTGACGGCCAACCGCATTCAGTACATCGCGGGCATCATCAACGGCACCACGAATTACATTCTTTCGGAAATGCGCGACCGCGGACTCGACTTCGCAACCGCGCTGAAAGCCGCGCAGGAACTCGGCTACGCCGAAGCCGACCCGACCTTCGACATCGAAGGCGTGGACGCAGCGCACAAGGCGACCATCATGAGCGCGATCGCGTTCGGCGTGCCGGTGCAGTTCGACAAGGCTTACGTCGAAGGCATCAGCAAGCTCGCGGCGATCGACATCAAATATGCCGAGGAACTCGGCTACCGCATCAAGCTGCTCGGTATCACGCGCCGCACCGACAAGGGCATCGAATTGCGCGTGCATCCCACGCTGATTCCGGAAAAGCGCCTGCTGGCGAACGTGGAAGGCGCGATGAACGCGGTCGTCGTGCATGGCGACGCGGTCGGCACCACGCTTTACTACGGTAAGGGCGCGGGCGCCGAGCCGACGGCTTCCGCGGTGGTGGCCGATCTGGTCGACGTGACGCGTCTGCACACGGCCGACCCGGAGCATCGCGTGCCGCATCTGGCGTTTCAGCCGGACAGCCTGTCGAGCACCCCGATCCTGCCGATCGAAGAAGTCACGAGCGGCTACTACCTGCGTCTGCGGGTGGCGGACGTGACCGGCGTGCTGGCCGACATCACGCGCATTCTGGCCGACACCGGCATTTCCATCGACGCGCTGCTGCAGAAGGAGTCGGAGCACGTCGACGCGAACGGCAAGGGCGAAACCGACATCATCCTGATCACGCACGAAACGGTCGAAAAGCACGTCAACGCCGCGATCAAAACGATCGAAGCGCTGAAGACCGTTGTCTCGCAAGTCACGAAGCTGCGCATGGAAGCGCTGAACTAGGCCGAACTATGAACTACCTGTCCACCCGCGGCGCCGGCGCCGGCGAGCACCACTCCTTTGCTGACATCCTGCTGGGCGGTCTCGCCAAAGACGGCGGTCTGTATCTGCCCGCCGAATATCCGCGCGTCACGACTGACGAACTGACGCGCTGGCGCACGCTGCCGTACGCCGACCTCGCCTTCGAGATCCTGTCCAAATTCATCGACGACATTCCCGCCGAAGACCTGCGCGCGCTCACGCGCAAGACCTACACGGCGGCAACGTACTGCAACGTGCGCGACGACGAAAGCGCCGCGCAGATCACGCCGTTGAAGGTGCTGGGCGTTGAAGAGGGCGCGCCGCTGTCATTGCTGGAACTGTCGAACGGGCCAACGCTCGCGTTCAAGGACATGGCCATGCAGTTGATCGGCAACCTGTTCGAATACGCGCTCGCCAAACACGGCCAGACGCTGAACATTCTCGGCGCGACCTCGGGCGACACCGGCAGCGCCGCGGAATACGCGATGCGCGGCAAGAAGGGCATCAGCGTGTTCATGCTGTCGCCGCACAAGAAGATGAGCGCGTTCCAGACCGCGCAGATGTACAGCCTGCAGGACCCGAACATCTTCAACATCGCGGTGGAAGGCGTATTCGACGACGCTCAGGACATCGTCAAGGCCGTCTCGAACGATCACGCGTTCAAGGCGAAGTACAAGATCGGCACGGTCAACTCGATCAACTGGGCGCGCGTCGTCGCGCAGGTCGTGTATTACTTCAAGGGCTATTTCGCGGCCACGAAGTCGAACGACGAGCGGGTGTCGTTCACGGTGCCGTCGGGCAACTTCGGCAACGTGTGCGCGGGTCACATCGCGCGCATGATGGGTTTGCCGATCGAGAAGCTGGTCGTGGCAACGAACGAAAACGATGTGCTCGACGAGTTTTTCCGCACCGGTATTTATCGCGTGCGCAAGGCGGCCGAGACGTATCACACCAGCAGCCCGAGCATGGACATTTCGAAGGCCTCGAACTTCGAGCGTTTCGTGTTCGATCTGCTCGGCCGCGATCCGGCGCGCGTGCTGCAACTATTCCGTGACGTCGAAGAGAAGGGCGGCTTCGATCTCGCCGCGAGCGGCGACTTTGCGCGCGTGCGGGAGTTCGGTTTCGTGTCGGGCCGCAGCAGCCACGAATCGCGCGTGGAGACGATCCGCGACGTGTTCGAGCGTTACGACACGATGATCGACACGCACACCGCCGACGGCCTGAAGGTCGCGCGCGAACATTTGCAGCCGGGCATTCCGATGATCGTGCTGGAGACGGCGCAACCGATCAAGTTCGGCGAGACGATTCGCGAAGCGCTGTTGCGCGAACCGGAACGGCCCGCGGCGTTCTCGGGCCTCGAATCGCTACCGCAGCGTTTCGAAGTGCTGCCGGCGGATGCGCAGCGCGTGAAGGACTTTATCGTCGCGAAGGTAGGCGCGTAAGTTGGCACATCAGGCGGCGCATGATTCAGCGCATAAGTCAGCCGCCGTCGCCTTGACGCGTCATACCGCCTGGGGCACGCCCAGTCTGTCGGCGCGCTTCATGCGCCGCATGTCAAAGGCGCTTGCCGCGAACCCCGCGGCAAGCGCTCAATCACCAGAAATCCGCTCATAACGCCCCTTAGCCCAGACTTCCTGCTTCGACCGCTACAATATTCTTTTAACCTGCGGCTTCGAGACCAGAGATGTCCACACCCACGCCCCGCGCGCCGATGCTTGCCACCGCCGAAGCCTTGGCGACCCTGCTCAGCGCAGCGAGCCCGATTGCCGGCACAGAGTCGATCCCCACGCTGGATGCGCTGAACCGTGTTCTCGCGGCCGACGTCACCTCGCCGCTCGACGTCCCGCCGATGAACACCAGTTCAATGGACGGCTACGCGATCCGCAGCGCGGACCTGGCCGCTCAAGCCACCGGCCGCTTGCCGGTCTCACAACGCATTCCGGCCGGCCACGCGCCAGAGCCCCTGACACCCGGCACGGCCGCGCGTATCTTTACCGGCGCCACCGTGCCGCCCGGTGCCGATGCGATCGTGATGCAGGAGCAAACCGAAGCCAGCGGCGCGGAAGTCACGATCCTGCACAGCCCGCAGCCCGGTGAATGGATCACGGCGCAGGGCGCGGATATTCGCAGCGGCTCGGTCATCCTTCCGGCGGGCACGCGGCTCACGCCTCAGGCGTTGGGGCTTGCGGCCTCGGTCGGGTGCGCCGAACTCGTCGTGCGGCGGCGCGTCAAGGTAGCCGTCTTCTTCACCGGCGACGAACTGACCATGCCGGGCGAACCGCTGAAGCCCGGCGCGATCTACAACTCGAACCGGTTCACGCTGCGCGGGCTGCTGGAAAAACTCGGCTGCGAAGTCACCGACTACGGCATCGTCGCCGATAAGCTCGACGCGACCCGCACGACCTTGCGTGAAGCCGCCGAAGCACACGACCTGATCCTCACCTGCGGCGGCGTGTCGGTGGGCGAAGAGGATCATGTGAAGCCGGCTGTGGAAGCAGAAGGGCGTCTTGCGATGTGGCAAATCGCCATGAAGCCGGGCAAGCCGCTCGCCTTCGGCGCGGTGCGCCGTGTCGCGCGGCGTGGCGAGACCGCGGCGGCGCCGGATTCGGCTGAAACCTTTTTCATCGGCCTGCCGGGCAACCCGGTGTCCAGTTTCGCGACCTTCCTGCTGTTCGTGCGCCCGTTCATCCTGAGTCTGGCCGGCGTGCAGGCGGTTGCGCCGCGCGCACTGTCGCTGCGCGCGGATTTCACGCAGAGCAAGGCCGACCGCCGCAACGAATTCCTGCGCGCGCGTATCAACCCGGCGGGCGGGCTCGATCTGTTCCCGAATCAGAGTTCAGCCGTGCTGACCTCGACCGTTTGGGGCGATGGCCTGATCGACAATCCGCCGAATCACGCGATCAGCGCCGGCGAGACGGTGCGCTTCCTTCCTTTTTCCGAACTGCTGAACTGAGGCCGGCGGTCGCCGGTGGCATCCCGATGAAGATTCAACTTCGATATTTTGCGAGCGTGCGTGAAGCGCTCGATCTGGCCGACGAAACCGTCGATCTGCCCGACGGCATTGCAACCGTCGGCGACGTGCGCGCCTGGCTGCGCGCGCGCGGCGGCATCTGGTCCGACACCCTGGCCGAGGGCCGCGCGCTGCGTATGGCTTGCAACCATGTCATGACCGGCGCCGGCACTCGCGTCACCGAGGGCTGCGAAGTCGCGTTTTTTCCGCCCGTTACCGGCGGCTGATCCGCCGCGCCGCTCCCAACTGCATAGGAGGCCCAGATGCCCGTTCGCGTCCAGACGGAAGACTTCGACCTCACCGCCGAGGTCGCCGGATTACGCGCGCGCAATCCGAAAATCGGCGCGGTCGCCTGCTTCGTCGGCACCGTGCGCGATCTGAACGACGGCAGCGCGATCGAGACGATGGAGCTCGAACACTATCCCGGCATGACGGAAAAATCGCTGGAGGCGATCATCGTCAGCGCGCGTGAGCGCTGGCCGGGCATCGAGGTGTTGGTCGTGCATCGGGTCGGCAAGCTGTACCCGCTCGACCAGATCGTGCTGGTGGCGACGACGGCCGCGCATCGCGGCGATGCCTTCGCGTCCTGCGAATTCGTGATGGATTATCTGAAGACCCAGGCGCCGTTCTGGAAGAAAGAAAAGACCGAGGCTGGCGAGCGCTGGGTCGACGCCCGTGTCACCGACGACGCGGCGCTCGCCCGCTGGGGTATCGAATCGGATAATCGTGCCGAGGACTAGGCGCGGGTGCGCGCCGGTGGAATCCGGGTGTCAGCGGGTCCGCGAGTCTGGGAACAGCAAGCGTTTTGACGCCGCTTACGCCGTTCGCAGGCGCTCCTGACGGTTCGGGCCTGGCCGATGCCTGCCGGCCCGCTGCACGGGTTTAAACGGCAGCCTCGCGGCGTCTGCGTCATTCGTCCCGCGACCGGCCGACAATGCGCGTCGGAAACGGCTCGCCTGGCGGGCGCGCCGCGTGCGCTGCCTCGTCAACATCGTGGGGACGACGTTTGGGCGCAACGCGTTCCAGCAGCGCCTGTTGTTCCTCCGGGATCTTGTAATCCCAGCCGAAACGGCTCAACTGCAGACTCTGCGCGATGCGCAGCGCCGGCTCCATGAAGCGGACCGCGGCGGCGGGCTGATAACTTGACTGCACCGTGTCCAGAAACAGATACAGCCAGCGGCTGAAGTGCTGCGGCTCGATGCCCTCGAGCGGCTGATGCGCCTGCTGCACGTTGCCGCGATATTGCTTCGCGCCCAGCACGAGGCTGCCCCAGAAGGTGCACATCTTGGGCAGGTGATCGTCCCAGCGGCCCGCGAGCGTCGCGTCGAAGACCGGACCCAGCAGCGCATCGGCGCGCACGCGATCGTAAAAGGCGTAGACCAGTTCGCGGATATTCGCCTCGGTGGGCTCGACAGCGCGTTCGACGACCGGCGCGGCGGGAAAAGACGGGTTCATGCAAAGTCCAAAAGGTGCGGTTCTCGATTGTGCGTCGCCACAAGGCGCCGCACTGCGTCAGGAATGGCCTCAAACGGAGTCCAAACGAAAGGAAGTAGGCCGCGAATACCCCGCTTTTCGTAAGAATGCCCCACGCAGGAAACGTTACCATTACTGCCGAAACATACGCACCGCCTAACTGCGCAGAACAAGAAAATATGCGTAGCGCCTGCATCTTAGGGCGAAGCGACGGCCCACGGCAACCCTTGCATCGACGCGGTTATCCCCGGATCGCGGCTTGCGCTCATCGTGATACCTGCACCTATGAGACTGACCGACTATACGGATTACTCACTACGCGTTTTGCTATACCTCGCGGTTCGCGGCGAAGGGCTATCGACGATCCAGGATATTTCGGACGCGTACGGCATTTCCAAGAACCACTTGATGAAGGTCGTGCAGCAGCTGGGCGAACTCGGCTGGATCGAAACGGTGCGCGGGCGCAACGGCGGATTGCGGCTGACCGAGCAAACCAGCGCGCTGACGGTCGGCGAAATCGTGCGCGCGACCGAAAGCGACTTTGCGCTCGTCGGTTGTTTTCCAGACCAGCAAGGTGAGCGCCGCAGTTGCGTCATTTCACCGCAGTGCCGTTTGCGTGGCGCGCTCGAAGCGGCGCGTAATGCCTTTCTCTCCGAGCTGGACCGACATACCATTGGTGAGGTGGCACAGCCGCATGGCCCGCTGTCCGCGCTGCTCGGCTTGAGCAGCGTGATTCCGATCGTGCCGGTCGCGCCGGCCGGTGGTAATCCCGCGCCGATTGCCTGAAAACGGTGAGGCAGTTCTCTTGCGTCCAAACGTTAAATATTCGCTGTCTGATGCAAAAAAGCGCTTGAAACCTGGATAAAACGCCTCATTTTGGTGGTAATCGAAATTGGAGGTCTCTTGATGAGAATCGACAAACTTACCACTAAATTCCAGGAAGCCCTGGCGGATGCGCAGAGTCTGGCCGTCGGCCACGACAATCAATACATCGAACCGGTTCACGTCCTGTCGGCGCTCGTCGCGCAGCAGGATGGTTCGGCACGCTCGCTGCTCTCGCGTGCCGGCGTGCATGTGCAGGCGCTGCAAACGGCGCTCGGCGACGCGATCACGCGTCTGCCGCAAGTGCAGGGCACCGACGGCAACGTGCAGATCGGCCGCGAGCTGACCGGCTTGCTGAACCAGGCCGATAAGGAAGCGCAAAAACTCAACGACACGTTCATCGCGAGCGAGATGTTCCTGCTCGCCGTCGCGGACGACAAAGGCGAGGCCGGCCGTCTCGCGCGTCAGCACGGCTTGTCGCGCAAGTCGCTTGAAAGCGCGATTGCCGCCGTGCGCGGCGGCTCGCAGGTGCATAGCCAGGACGCCGAAAGCCAGCGTGAAGCGCTGAAGAAATACACCGTGGACCTGACCGAGCGCGCGCGGGCCGGCAAGCTTGACCCGGTGATCGGCCGTGACGACGAAATTCGTCGTTCGATCCAGATCCTGCAGCGTCGTACCAAGAACAACCCCGTGCTGATCGGCGAACCGGGCGTGGGTAAGACCGCGATCGTCGAAGGTCTGGCGCAGCGTATCGTCAACGGCGAAGTGCCGGAAACGCTCAAGGGCAAGCGCGTGCTGTCACTCGATATGGCGGCGTTGCTGGCCGGCGCCAAGTATCGCGGCGAGTTTGAAGAGCGTTTGAAGGCCGTGCTGAACGACATCGCGAAAGACGAAGGCCAGACCATTGTCTTCATCGACGAAATTCACACCATGGTCGGCGCGGGCAAGGCCGAAGGCGCGATGGACGCGGGCAACATGCTGAAGCCGGCGCTCTCGCGCGGCGAACTGCATTGCGTCGGCGCGACCACGCTCGACGAATACCGCAAGTACATCGAAAAGGATGCCGCGCTCGAACGCCGCTTCCAGAAGGTACTGGTCGACGAGCCGACGGTGGAAGCCACCATCGCAATCCTGCGCGGTCTGCAGGAAAAGTACGAACTGCACCACGGCGTGGATATCACCGACCCGGCGATCGTCGCGGCGGCTGAACTGTCGCATCGTTACATCACGGATCGGTTCCTGCCGGACAAGGCCATCGACCTGATTGACGAAGCCGCTTCGAAGATCAAGATGGAAATCGACTCGAAGCCGGAAGAGATGGACCGGCTCGACCGTCGTTTGATCCAGTTGAAGATCGAGCGCGAAGCCGTCAAGAAGGAAAAAGACGAAGCGTCGCAAAAGCGCCTGCAACTGATCGAAGAGGAAATCGAGCGGCTGGATCGCGAATATTCGGACCTCGAAGAAATCTGGACGGCGGAAAAAGCCGCGGTGCAGGGCAGTGCGCAACTGAAGGAAGAGATCGAGAAAACCCGGGCGGAAATCACGCGCCTGCAACGCGAAGGCAAGCTGGAGAAGGTCGCCGAGTTGCAGTACGGCAAGCTGCCGGGTCTCGAAGCGCAGTTGAAGGAAGTGACGCAGGCCGAGGCGAAAGAGCAGAACAATCCGACGCGTCCGCGTTTGCTACGCACGCAGGTCGGTGCGGAAGAAATCGCTGAAGTCGTGTCGCGTTCCACTGGCATTCCCGTGTCGCGCATGATGCAGGGCGAGCGTGAAAAGCTGCTGCAGATCGAAGAGAAACTGCACGCGCGCGTGGTCGGCCAGGACGAGGCGATCAGCGCGGTGGCCGACGCGATCCGCCGCTCGCGCGCGGGTCTGTCGGATCCGAACCGGCCGTATGGTTCGTTCCTGTTCCTCGGCCCGACCGGTGTGGGCAAGACCGAACTGTGCAAGGCGCTTGCGTCGTTCCTGTTCGATTCGGAAGATCATCTGATCCGTATCGACATGAGCGAATTCATGGAGAAGCACAGCGTCGCACGTTTGATCGGTGCGCCGCCGGGATACGTCGGCTACGAAGAGGGCGGCTATCTGACCGAAGCCGTGCGTCGCAAGCCGTATAGCGTGATCCTGCTCGACGAAATCGAGAAGGCGCATCCGGACGTGTTCAACGTGCTGCTGCAAGTGCTCGACGACGGCCGTATGACCGATGGACAGGGCCGTACCGTGGACTTCAAGAACACGGTGATCGTGATGACGTCGAACCTCGGTTCGCAGGTGATCCAGTCGATGGTCGGCGAGCCGCAGGAAGCGGTAAAGGACGCGGTCTGGGAGGAAGTGAAACTGCACTTCCGCCCCGAGTTCCTGAACCGGATCGACGACGTCGTGGTGTTTCATGCGCTCGACCGTTCGAACATCCAGTCGATCGCGCGGATCCAGTTGCAGCGTCTGCACGAGCGGCTTGCCAAGCTCGACATGCAACTGGTGGTGTCGGACGCGGCGCTCGAGCACGTGGGCAAGGTCGGCTACGATCCGCTGTTCGGTGCACGGCCGCTGAAGCGTGCCATCCAGCAGGAGATCGAAAACCCGGTCGCCAAGCTGATTCTGGCTGGCAAGTTCGGTCCGAAAGATGTGATTCCGGTCGAACTGGAAGACGGCAAACTGGTGTTCGAACGCGTCGTGCACTAAGCGAGACGCGCTCTGTGAACGACGGAGCGGCAGCGGTCGAGCCGCTCCCGTCGAAGTAAAAAACGGCAACGAAGGTGACTTCGTTGCCGTTTTTTTTGCCCGCTGCCGCACTTCGCTGGCGGCCTTGCTTGGCGTGGCGTGGCGTGGCGTGGCGTGGCGTGGCGCGGCCGCGCGCTTACGCCTGTGTGTTTAAGCAGCGGTTAAGCGTTGCCCTTGCCGAACAGCGCCGACAGGCCGCCGAGCGCGCCGAGCACAGTGGTGGCGTTCAGTTTGCCCTCGGCCGGCACTTCGCCTTCCGGCGTGGCCGCGTTGACGACGTGCGGCAGAATCTGCGACAGCAGGCCGGTGACCTGATCCGGCTGCACGCCGGCTTTTGCCGCGAGGTTGGTGACGGTCTCGGAGCCGAGCACGCTGTGCAGCGCATCGGCCGCGATCGGCTGGTTCTCGCCGTTGCTGACCCAGGAGGCAACCACGTCGCCGAGGCCTTTTTCCTTGAAACGGTCGATCAGGCCGTTCAGGCCGCCCGGCTGGTTATTCACGAATTCGAGTGCGGCAGCAACCAGCGCTTGCTGGCCACCGCCTTCGGGGGATTTGCCAACCAGGGAACCGAGTGTGTCGAGTAGGCTCATGACGGTCTCTCTTGAATGCCGACACGCGCTTGACGGGTCGGCGGGTGAAAACGCCGCGCGTTTGCGCGGCGCCGTGGAAGGAAGGCGGGAGGCGGCGGGACGGGCCGGTGGGTTCGTCGCACGAGATCACACGCGAAGCACTCAGCCCGTTACGCCGCCGACGCTCAATCCTGTTTCGTACTCCGTCTCATGCGCGTCCGGTCCGCGAACTGTTCTGTTCAGGCACCACCCGAGGCCGCCGCAGCCGATGCGGCCTTGCTCTTCTTCGCTTTCTTCTTCGAGGCCTTGGCGTCGGAAGCGTCAGCCGGCGCCGCCGCGCTCGCGGCGGCCGGCGCGGAAGCCGCTGCCGCCTCGGCCTTGCTCTTCTTCTTCGACTTCGACGCCTTCGCACCCGAAGCGTCCGCTGGTGCGGCGGGCGTCGTGGTCGCGGCCGTGGCTGGCGCCGCGGTAGTGGCGGCCGGCGCTGCCTTGCTTGTGGCGGTGCTGCCCGCCTTGGTGGCGGGTTTGGCGCCGCTCGGCGGGGTGGACGAGCCGTTGATCGTCAGGCCGGCCGCTTCGAGGTTGGTGACCGATTTGGCGCCGATGCCTTTGACGCGCGTGGCGAGATCATCGGCGTCCTTGAACGGGCCGTTCTTGGTGCGTTCGTCGATGATCGCTTTCGCATGCACCGGGCCGATACCCTTGACCGATTCGAGCGCCGCCTGATCGGCGGAGTTCACTTCGACGGCCGCCGCAAAACCGGCCGACAGCGACAAAGCCAAAGCAAGGCAAAGCATTAAAAGCTTCTTCAGCATGGCAAGCACTCCATTGAGGGCAAAAAAGTTAGCCACTAAGGGACAACTCGAGACAACTCGAGACAACTCGGGACAACTCGTAACGACTAGGGACGATGCGTTGTGTAGTACGCGCTGCGCTTAAGCATAGAACAAATTGCGCGCCCTTATTTGCGAACGCGGACGATTTATACCGATCGATTGATGACAAGTAAATCAATGTGAACGAGATTTAAACCTTTTGCCTACTGATTAGGCTCTGGTCAGTTTATCGATCAAATCCACGCGCCATAAAAAATGACGGCGCAGACAAATGACAGTATGCCGCGCTTGACTTAGAGTGCACTCGAAGTCCTAACCTGAGTTCCGTCATGTCGAATATCTCGAAAGCACTCACCATCGGGCAGGTCGCTGAAACGATCGGCGTCTCGACGCATACGCTGCGCTACTACGAACAGGCGGGCTTGATTCGCGCTGTCGGGCGCACGCAGGCGGGGCATCGCCTGTATTCGCCGGCCGATCTCGACTGGCTGCTGTTCGTGATGCGGCTCAAGGCGACCGGCATGCCGATAGCCGGCATGCAGGCGTTCGCGACGCTGCGCGCGCAAGGCCAGCCGACGGTGGACGCGCGCCGCGACATGCTGGTGGCGCATCGGGATGCGGTTTTGGCGCGGATCGCCGAGTTGCAGGTCAATCTCGGCGCGATCGTCGACAAGATTGCGTACTACGAGGCGGCGGGGCGCGCATCCGCCGTGGATCGCTCGACACGACAGACCGGCGAAACCCACTCGCATTCACATTCGGAAGAGGACTCACCATGGACCACGCACACAACGACCGCTACACCCGAGGCTGGGACAAACTGAAGGAAATCGACGGCTCGGCCGGCGAGCAGGTGATCGCCGCGCTCGCGCCGATCGCGCCTCATTTCGGGCGTCTGCTGATCGAATTCGGCTTCGGCGATATTTACAGCCGCCCGCAACTCGATCTGCGCGCGCGCGAGATCGCAACGATTGCGTCGCTCGCCACGCTAGGCTGCGCGCAGCCGCAATTGAAGGTGCATATCGAGGCGGCGTTGAACGTCGGCTGCACGCGCGAGGAGATCGTCGAGGTGTTCATGCAGATGGCGCTTTATGCGGGCTTTCCGGCGGCGCTAAATGCGCTGTTCGCCGCGCATGAGATTTTCGAGCGGCATGATCAGGCCGCGAATAACGCGCAATCTGTGAGGGCGGGGCGGGCGATGGAGACCGACGCGCACGCTGGTTGAGGTTGCGCCCGCGGGCGGCGATGCCAAGGGTAGGGCCGGCGGCTGCTTTGCGCAGCCGTTTTCTTGTGCTGACAACGCAACTAACAGTCAATTACTGGTAACCCGCCCAACAGCGCGTTTGTGGTCGACCAATGCGCTACAGGTTCAGCAGCAAGAAGCCTCGCGATCTTACGGCCGGCGAGCGCCCTGTCACGCGGCCGAATCGACCCGAAGCGCCGCATCGGTATGCAAATGCCGTTTGCTCACGACCCGCCAGTAAATCAGCAAGCCAATGCCGGCAATCGCCAGGCTCAGCGTATTTGCCACCCAGAAGCCGCGCGCGCCAGTCAGCCATTCCGGCATCCCGCCGGTCACGTTGAAGCCGAGCGCATAGCCGCCACCGAGCCCGACGCCCCACAGCGCTACGGCGTAGATCACGGTCGGCACGACCGCCACTTTGTAGGCGCGCAGCACGAACGCGGTGGTGATCTGCAAAGCATCGAACACGTGATAGCACGCGACGATCAACACCAGCGGCAACGCCGCGGCCACGACCTGCGCATTCGGCGTATAGCCTTCGATGATATAAGGCCGCAGCGCCAGCACGATTGCGCCGTAACAGCAGGCGATCGCCACGGCCATCATGATGCCGTGACGCGACAGCGTGCGCGCCGCTTCCGGGCGATGCGCGCCGAGCGCCTGCGCGACCAGCGTCGACGAAGCAATGCCGATCGACAGCGGTGTCATGTACAGCACCGCGCCGATGTTGCCGGCGATCTGGTGGCCGGCCAGCGTCGTCGTGCCGAAGCGCGCGATGAAAAGCGCCATGAACGTGTAAGAGGTGACTTCGATCAGGTACGACAGGCCCATCGGAATGCCTAGCCGCAGTTGCGCCGCCTGGCGCCGCCAGACCGGCCAGCAGAAGCGCGAGAAGATGGCGAACGGTGTGAACACATCGACGCGCGTCAGCAGGATCATTCCGAGCACGGCAAGCGCCCAGTTGATCAAGGTGCTGGCGAGCGCGCACCCGGGGCCGCCCAGCGCCGGGACGCCCAACCCGCCGAAGATGAACCACGTATTGAGCGGCACCTTGAGCAACAGCGCGCCGATTTGAAGGATCATCACGAGCCGCGGCTTGCCGACCGCATTGGTGACCGAACTGTAGACACGAAAGGCGAGACCGGCCGGCAAGCCGAAGGCCAGAATCCGCAGATAGGCGACCGTGCGGTCGTGCAACGCGTCGGGCACGCGCGCCAGTTGCAGCACCGGGCCGGGAAAAAACAGAATCAGGAAACCGATCACGGTCAGCGCCAGCGCAAGCCACAGAGCCTGGCGAACTTCCTCGCCGATTTCGCTGTAGCGGCGCGCGCCGTAGAGTTGCGCGGTAATCGGCTGCAGTGCGGTCAGAATGCCGGTCAGGCCGATGTAGACGGAAATATAGATCGATGAACCGAGGCCGAGCGCGGCCAGGTCGACTGCCGAGAAACGGCCGACCATCGCCGTGTCGATCACACCGAACGCGATAATCGCGAGTTGGCCGATCAGGACCGGCCATGCTAATGCGGCGATTTTCCGTACATCGGCGAGCATGCTCAGTTGGACTTCTTGTGCCAGTTACGGCGTTTGACGACTGGCGGCTTCGGACGGTCGATGCGCACGTACAGGCGGAAGCGCTCGTCGCGGTCGGCCACGCGGCGGCCTTCCCACACCAGCTTCCAGACGAAGTCGGACATCGCGCTCGGTTCGCCGTAGTCCTGAGTATCCTGGCGCAGGATGACGTCGCAGTCCTGGTCGAAGGAAAAATGCATATCGCCGAAGTAGGCAAAGGTCGCGATCTGCGCATTGCCGAGACGCACCGGCGAAATGCAGGTGTAGTCGTCCGGCAGATGGGCGGAGATCTGTTCGGCAACGTCTTTATAGGTCCGGCTGTAGTTGACGACCGGCAGCCACAGCGTCATGAGCAGCACCCACATCAAGGTGGTGCCGGCGCTCGAGAGCACCACGCTGCGCCACAACACTTTCGGGTGACGGGCAAGACGCCATTGCACCAGCACGAACCAGCAGACTGTCACGGCGACCGCGCACACAAACGACAGAATCTTGAACTGCGGCGCGAAGCCCGGCGCGAGACGCGCGAGGTTACGCGCGAGCGGATGCGGAAAACCGGTCAGTCCCGCGATATAAACCAGCCACACGAAGCTGCCGAGAATCGTGAAGCTCAGGAGGGCGAACCAGTCGATCGCGTTGATCGCGCCGCGCTTGAGCGTAGGCAGCGCGAACGCGGCCAGCACGGCGAGCGGCGGCAGCAGCAGCATGTAAAGCCGGTTCGACTGGTGGCTTTGCAGAACGACCAGCACGAACAGCGGTCCGATCACCGAAAGCGGAATCGCCACATGCGGCGCGCGGCGCAGGCCCGACCAGCTAAACCACGCCCAGAGTGCCAGCGGCCATGCAGGCCAGGTGAAGAGCGGCAGGTTTTTCAGCGCGTAGCCGGCGACCGAACCCGGCGGCCCGGCGAACGAACTCAGGCTGACGTGCACCCACTGATTGAGATACCAGACGGCGTCGTCGGGGAAGGTGGCGAGCGCGGCGACCGGCCATGCCGCCGACAGCACGAGCGCCACCGGCAGGCCCGCCAGCAGCAGCCAGCGCGAGCGCGTTTCGCGCACGATCAGGGTCATCGCCAGCGTGCCGAGCAGTAGTGCGCCGACCAGCACCGGGCTGCTGGCCAGGGTCACGAACGCGATGGCGAGACCCCAGATCAGCGCGCCTTGAATCGGCTTGTCGATCATGCGCACGAGCCCGTACACGAGCATCGCGATACCGCAGAACTGCGCGAGCTGCGGCGTGGTTTCATGGCCGCGCTCGGCGAGGCCGAAGCACGCGAGCAGGATCAGCAGTGCGCCGTCGGCGAGGGTGCGGCCGTAGTCGCGCGGTTCCGGCTCGCCGCCAAATGCGTATTTGAATGGCTGAACTTCGGCGCGCCGGCCGAGCAGGTACGCGGCATACCAGACGAACGCGCAGCCCGCGCAAAACAGCAGGCCGGTAAATACGCGCGACGCGTTGCTAGCATCGACCCACGGCGCAAGCACGCGGATCGCACTGGCGCCGAACCAGTAGCCGAGCGGGCCGTCTTCAGTGAGATATTTGCCGACCAGATTCGGCAGAAGCCAGTCGTGCGCGCTGCCGTTCGCCATGGTCCACATGACGCCGAAGCCGGCTGCATCCTCGTTCTTCCACGGATCGCGGCCGAACAGTCCGAACGATGCGTAGACGATACAGATGGTCAGCAGCAGCCAGCGCGGCAACGCACTGGTCGCTGAGGCAGTGAGGCGAACGACAGGTCTCATGCGGTGTGTGGATATCGGATAAGCGGTGCAGCCGGGACCGGACGGCATGTCCGGCTGGAATGGCCAATTTGGAGCATCCGGCATTGTAGTCGTGCCGTGCGATGCGCGTCACGGCCGGTAACGGCTCGCAACGTGATTCGACGAGCGGTAACACGGGTTCGGCAGTGCGCCGCGCTCGCTTCCTGCCATTGACGATAGATCGGCAAGGCGACAAAAAAGGGCAGCTCGCGCTGCCCTTTTTGCTCCTGCTTCGCTGCTCGCCCGACCGGCTGAATTGGCCGAACCGGCTGAACTGGCGAGGAGGCGGGTATTACTTCGCTGCGACCTTGCCGGTAGCGCGCGAGCCAAACTTGTTGCGGAACTTCTCGACGCGGCCTGCCGTGTCCATGATCTTTTGCTGACCGGTGTAGAACGGATGCGATTCCGACGACACTTCGATCTTGGCGAGCGGGTAGGTCTTGCCTTCGAATTCGGCGGTTTCACGCGTCTGGATGGTCGAGCGCGTCACAAACTTGAAGTCGTTCGACACGTCGATGAACAGAACTTCGCGGTAATCCGGGTGAATGCCTTCTTTCATGGTCTTTCCTTTAATCTGGCGGTAGCCAACCCGCGTGCGACCGTCTTTGAACGGACCGCATCTAGGCGCGAGCCACTTGCCTATGGTCGAAAAACGGCGATTATGCCAGAAAATCAGTCGCTTGACGACTTTTGTGCCAGCCTTTTGCGAGCCGTGTGCGCTGATTTCGCGGCGTTCCTGCCGGATCGCGGCCCTGGAGCGCTGCGTCCGCCGGGCCTTGACTGGCGGGCGTTGCGGGTCAGCCGGCAGGGAACGTCACGCCGACTCGCGCCGGATCTTGCCGGTAGTAGCGTGCCAGCAGCCGGTAAAGCTCCGGATATTCGGCTTCGAACGCCTGCGGTTTGACAAACAGCGCCTCGCTGCAAACGGCAAAAAATTCCGATGGATGGTCCGCCGCGTACGGATCGATCAGCGAATCGCGCTCGAATCTCGCCCAGCGACGCTCCGGCACCGCGTCGACTTTTGCACAGAAGTGGTCGTACGCATGGTCGAATACGTCGGCCCACGCCTGCGCATCGAGCGGCGCGTGCCAGCGTCGCATCAGCGGCGGGTGGCCGTCCGCCTCGCCGTTCAGCATGTCGATCTTGTGCGCGAATTCGTGAATCACGACGTTGTAGGCGTCCGTGCCGTCCGTCATTTGCGCGTCTTCCCACGACAACACCACGGGGCCGCCTTCCCACGCTTCGCCGCTCGCGTCCTGCTCGACCTCGTGCACCACGCCATCTTCGTCCTCGACGGTCTTGCGGATCACGAATTCGCCCGGATAGACGATCACGCCGACCCAGCCGCGATACAGATCGAGGCTCAGATTCAGCACCGGCAGGCACGCCTGAGCGGCAATCGCCACGGTCATTGCGTCGGTGAGTTCGAGTTCGTGCGCGGTCGAAAATTCCTTTTGCGCAAGGAACAGGCTCGTCAGTTCACGCAGACGCACGAGGTCTGGCGCATCGAGATGCGCGAGAAACGGCAGGCCGTCGAGCGTGGCTTGCCAGAGCGAGTCGTCGATCGCGTAGTCGCGCAACGCGCGCTCGCGCCGGCGTGTGCCGAGCCAGTGAGTGAGTTTCGAGAGCATGGCCTGATGCAACCTCTAGTCGATCTGTTTTTGCCACGCGGCGAAAATGCCGCCGCATATCGCCACGCCGGCGAGGAAGTAGAAGCCGTCGAGCGAGGCGAGAAAGCTGGCCTGTTGCGCGACCGTACGGCTGATTTCCACGATGGCCAGCGAGTGCGCTTCGGACGGTGAGCGGCCGGCGGCGGCCAGGCCTCTCGTGAGCGCGGCGAGCGAGTTCTGGAATAGCGGATTGTACGGATTCACGAACTCCGCGAGGCGGGTTTCATGCAGCGCCTGCCGATGCTGCTCGACGATGATCATGGAGGCGGTCGCGAACGAGATCGTCACCTGCCGCACGATGTTTTTCAACCGGTAGCCGTGCGTGAATTCTTCAATGGCGAAAATTCGGAAAGTCAGATTAGCCACCGGCAGCACGATGAACAACAGCAGCAGGCCGCGCAACAAAAGCGGGACAATCAACGCCGCTTCGCCGACGCCGGGCGACATGCGCGTCATCCACACCGCGGCGAACGCGGCCACCGCGAAACCCGGCACGATGATCCACTTCTTGCGCGGCAGCAGTTTCGCATAGCGCAGGTAGACGAACAGAGCGCTCGCCGAAATAAGCGACGTCACGCCGACCAGTTGCCCGGTGTTTTCGACTGGATAGCCAAGACCGCCTTCGAGAAAGCGCGAGATCAGAAAGCCGAACACGGTCGAGATGTAGTAGTAGAACATGTAGAGCACGAGCCCGGCCTGAAACACCTTCTCGCGCAGTGCATGGAGGCGCACGAGCGGCGCCGGATGGTGCCACTGATGATAGGCGAACCAGCCCAACGCGACGATCCCGGCGACGGTCAGCAGGATCAGCCCGGGTGAGGCGCTGAACAACTGGAAGCGCACCTGCTGCATCACGATCTGCAGGGCGCCTTGTGCGAACGCGAAAATGAGGTACGGCCAGAAATGCGCGGCGCCGCGTTCTTCGGGCAGGCGGTTGCCGGAGTCGGGCAGCGCGAGCAAGGCCAGAACGGCGAACAGCAAGCCCACGGGCGCCGTGCACGCGAACAGCGCGCGCCAGCCGAAATGCGCGATCAACTGGCCGCCGATCAGCGGCGCGAGCGCACTGCTCAGGACGATCAGCACGAGGAACGCACGGGTGGCCGCGGGCCGCTGCTGCGGCTTGAAACTCATCTGGATCAGGATGCGGCAGGTGCCCATCATCGGCCCGATGAAATAGCCCTGCATGCCGCGCGCGAACGCCAGTTCGATCGACGATTCGCACAACGCCGCTGCCACCGCGCCGGCGCAATAGAACACCATGCAGCCGGTCACGTAGCGCCGGTAGCCGAAGCGCTCTACCCACCATTGTTGCTGCAAAATGCCCAGCACCGCCGCGACCGCATAGGCACTCGACGCCCAGACGAGTTCGTCGGGCGATGCATTGACGCCGCCGGCAATATAGCTGGTGAAGAACGAGAAGATCGAGTTGTCGAAATAGTCGAGGCCGGTGACGACGGCCAGCACCCAGGGGAAGAAATCGCCGCGCAGTTTCTCGACACTGAACAGCGGTGTCCGGCACGACGTCGTACTCATGAGGATTCGCCCGGCGTGGATTCGCCCGGGGCCTTGCCGCGCTTTGCGTGCGGCGTACCGCTTCCTTTGGCGCGTGCGTTGCGGCGCTGCTCGAGCAACGCGTCGGCATTTTCGCCAGCGAGGCGCCGCCGGAGATAGTCGAGGTCGGGGCTCAGTTCGGCGCGCAGCTTCTGCGCTTCCTTCAGTTCGCGCCGCATGCTTTCGATGCGCGCGTCGAGCGCTTTAACCTGTTGGGCGATGGCGTCGTGAATCTGCTGCAGCGATTCGGTCGAGTAGCGGTTGCGACCGTCGACGGGTTCGAGCGGTTGCTTGAGCATCTCGGTAATGCCGTGCAGCGAGAAACCGAGCGAGCGCAAACGCAGAATGCGGCCGAAGCGCTTAAGGTCTTCCTCGTCGTAGAGCCGGTAGCGGCCCTCGCTGCGCGTGGGCGAGACGAGGCCGCGTTCCTCGTAGTATTTCAGCGTACGCGGTGTGACGCCGAGGCGTTCGGCGGCGTCGCGCACGGTCAGCAGAGTGGGTGAGTCCTTCGACATGGCATGTGGCGTTTATGACGGACTGCCGGCATTGTACTCCAACGTGTACGTTCACGTACACGTTGACGGATCGACGGTGTTGATGGCTGAAAGCCGGTTGGGTGAGTTTGCCGCGCCGGAGCGGCAAAAGGCGGACGAAAAAAAGCCGCTCGTTTGCGGCGAGCGGCTTTTGATGCGATGCAGATGATGCGGCTAGTGCGGCTAAATCAGCCCAAGGCTTTAGCTGCCACCACCACGGCGCATCATGTCGAAGAACTCGGAGTTGCTCTTCGTCTGACGGATTTTGTCGAGCAGGAATTCCATCGACTCGACTTCGTCCATGTCATGAATGAACTTGCGCAGCACCCAGATCTTTTGCAGCACTTCCGGCTTGATCAACAGTTCTTCGCGGCGCGTGCCGGACTTGTTCAGGTTGATCGACGGATAAACGCGCTTTTCAGCAAGGCGACGTTCCAGGTGCACTTCCATGTTGCCGGTGCCCTTGAATTCTTCGTAGATCACGTCGTCCATGCGGCTGCCGGTTTCGATCAGCGCCGTGCCGATGATGGTCAGCGAGCCGCCTTCTTCGATATTGCGCGCGGCGCCAAAGAAGCGCTTCGGACGTTGCAGCGCGTTGGCGTCGACACCGCCCGTCAGTACCTTGCCCGAGGCCGGCACGACGGTGTTGTAAGCGCGCGCAAGACGCGTGATCGAGTCCAGCAGAATCACGACGTCGTTCTTCATTTCGACGAGGCGCTTGGCCTTTTCGATCACCATTTCGGCGACTTGAACGTGACGGGCAGCCGGTTCGTCGAACGTGGAGGCGATCACTTCGCCCGCCACCGAGCGCTGCATTTCGGTCACTTCTTCCGGGCGTTCGTCGATCAGCAGCACGAACAGCACGACATCCGGATGGTTCTGCTTGATCGCGTGAGCGATGTGCTGAAGCATCACGGTCTTACCCGACTTCGGCGATGCGACCAGCAGGCCGCGCTGGCCTTTGCCGATCGGCGCGATCATATCGATGATGCGGCCCGTGACGTTTTCCTCGCCACGCATTTCACGTTCGAGCAGCAGCACCTTGTTCGGGTGCAGCGGCGTCAGGTTTTCGAACATGATCTTGTGCTTCGAGGCTTCCGGCGGCTGGCCGTTGACCTTGTCCACCTTCACCAGCGCGAAATAGCGTTCGCCGTCTTTCGGCGTGCGTACTTCGCCTTCGATCGTGTCGCCCGTATGCAGGTTGAAGCGGCGGATTTGCGACGGGCTGATGTAAATATCATCCGTGCTGGCGAGGTACGAGGTTTCCGGCGAACGCAGGAAGCCGAAGCCGTCCGGCAGCACTTCGAGCGTGCCGTCGCCGAAGATCGTGTCGCCCGTTTTGGCTCGTTTTTTTAGAATGGCGAACATCAATTCCTGCTTGCGCAGGCGGTTCGCACTTTCGATCTCGAGGCCATTGGCCATCTCGATCAATTCGGACACGTGCAGAGTCTTAAGCTCGGATAAATGCATACGGAGAACCCGCAGGAGAAGGTGCGACGAAATGAAATCTGGGAGGAGAGTGAGCGGAACCGCTCAAGGACTTACACGTCTTTTCGACGTTTTGCGGATTCTAGCATAGCACACGCCAATTTCCGTCAGTGCGACGGCATGGCATCTTTCTTGTTGAGCGTGTTGCCGGCTGACAACACGCTCAACACGACTCGCCCGAGGGCCTCAGAGAACCCCGAGCGTGCCGATGCGCCGCATTTACAGGTTGCCGTCGAGGAACGCGGTGAGTTGCGACTTCGACAATGCGCCGACTTTCTGTGCGGCAACAGCGCCGTTCTTGAAGAGGATCAGCGTAGGAATGCCGCGCACGCCGAACTTGACCGGCGTCGATTGATGCTCGTCGACGTTGATCTTGGCGATTTGCAGGCGATCGGCGTAATCCTTCGCGACTTCGTCGAGGATCGGCGCGATCATCTTGCACGGGCCGCACCATTCAGCCCAGAAATCGAGCAGCACGGGTTTATCGGATTTCACGACGTCCTGTTCGAACGATGCGTCGCTAATATGCTTGATTTGTTCGCTCATTGTATGAATACCTCTATCGGTTCGAGGCCCGCCTGAATTGCTCGCCACGATACGTCTAAACCTAAGGAAACTTCCGTTCGCTTTGCCGCAATCGAAGCCTTGCCGACACACGCCGGAAAAGGTGAGCACGGTGAACACCTGTTACGGAATATGCAGAAGGCTCGCTCTCGCGGGTCATCCGTATGGCAGTTTAGCTTAATTCGCTATGCGTTGCCGGGGGCGATAGTACTCATCAGGGGCAGCGGGGCCAACGGCTGCCGATGAAGTGCCACCGTGTTTCATCAACCATGACGCCACCTATGTGGTGGCCCGGGCGCCAAACTCAAGTGGCATTGCCGGCGCCGGCCTCGACCTGCGCCCGGGGTGTCTATATATGGTGCGAAGGTTGCGATTCAGCGCGCCATTCGCACTTTGGTCGTATTAACAGTCGCGCGACGGGCCAAGCGATGATAGAATGTTTCGTGACGGGCCTCCTCGCATGGAGGTGCGGTCAACCTGGTCAGGTCGGGAACGAAGCAGCCACAGCCGTTTTCCACCAGTGCCGAGGGTCAGGCTCGTCACCCTTCCTTTTTGTTTTTCGTTGTTCTCTAGTTGTTCGTTGTGCGGGTTCTGCCGCAAAACTTTCCATCTCCTGTTTTACCCTGAGTGCCGACGCATGCCGCCATGCTGTGTGGTGAGTCTTCGCGCGCCTTGTCTATTTTTTTCTATCGGTTCATTAGGCAGTTTCAATCAAGTGGCGGCATGCGTTCGTGCGCTGTCGCGAATCGGTTTTGCGCGGCATTGTTACTGATACAATTTCCGGATGACCTATCAAGTTCTCGCACGCAAATGGCGGCCGAAGGATTTCGCTTCGCTCGTCGGACAGGAGCACGTGGTGCGCGCGCTCACGCACGCGCTCGACGGCGGCCGTCTGCACCATGCCTATCTGTTTACCGGCACGCGCGGCGTCGGCAAAACCACGCTGTCGCGCATCTTCGCCAAGGCGCTGAATTGCGAAACCGGCGTGACCTCCACGCCGTGCGGCGTGTGCCGTGCGTGCCGCGAAATCGACGAGGGCCGCTTTGTCGATTATGTGGAGATGGACGCGGCGAGTAATCGCGGCGTCGACGAAATGGCGGCGCTGCTGGAGCGCGCCGTGTACGCCCCAGTGGATGCGCGCTTCAAGGTCTACATGATCGACGAAGTGCACATGCTCACCAATCACGCCTTCAACGCAATGCTGAAGACGCTGGAAGAGCCGCCTGCGCACGTCAAGTTCATCCTCGCCACCACGGACCCGCAAAAGATTCCGGTCACGGTGCTGTCGCGCTGTCTGCAATTCAATCTGAAGCAGATGCCCGCCGGCCATATCGTCTCGCATCTCGAGCACATTCTCGGCGAAGAGAAGGTGCCGTACGACGCCCAGGCGCTGCGCCTGCTCGCGCGCGCGGCCGACGGCTCGATGCGCGACGCGCTCTCGCTGACCGATCAGGCGATTGCCTATTCGGCCAATCAGGTGAATGAAGAAGCGGTGCGCGGCATGCTCGGCGCGCTCGATCAGAGTTACCTGATTCGTCTGCTCGACGCGCTTGCCGATGGCGATGGCGCCGCGGTCCTCACGGTGGCTGACGAGATGGCGTTGCGCAGCCTGTCGTTTTCAACGGCGTTGCAGGATCTGGCGAGTCTGCTGCATCGGGTCGCGTGGGCGCAGTTCGCGCCGTCGTCGGTGCTGGACGAGTGGCCCGAGGCGAGCGATTTGCGCCGCTTCGCAGAAGCGCTCAGCGCCGAACAGGTGCAGTTGTTCTATCAGATCGCGACGATCGGCAGGAGCGAACTGGGTCTCGCTCCCGACGAATACGCCGGCTTCACCATGACGCTGCTGCGCATGCTGGCGTTCGAACCGGCGCCTACGGGCGGCGGCGGTGGGGCGGTGGGTGGCTCGCGTGCGGCTGGCCAGGCAGGGTCGGGTGGCGCGAGGCGCACCGGTGCGCCGGCAGTGGCCGCTGAACGTGGCGCGTCGGGTTCGCCGGCGGTCACGGCTTCGAGCGCCGTGCCGGGAGCTCCGCGGGAGGCGCAATTGAACGTTGCCGCGCCCGTTCGTGAAACACAGTCTCGCGACGCTGCACCTGCTGACAAGGGCGCTGCGGTTCACGCATCGGTCGAATCCGCAACGCGTGCTGCGGAGCACGCCAATAATCCAGTTGAAGTGCGGGCGGCAGTTGGTGGCATTCAAACTGCGCCGGTCAATTCCGCTCAGAGCCCGTCAGCGGAGCAATCTCCTGCCGCGCAACCGGCTGTCGTCGCCGAGTCGGCGCCGGCTGTTGATGAGTCGAAATCCGCGCCGGCGTCAGTGACTGCCCGAGCACCCGCGTTGGCGCCGTGGGACGACGCGCCCGCCAATCCGGTCGCGAATGACGTTTCCGTGGGCACTGGTCTCGGCGATCCGGCTTTGAATGAAGTCTCCGCAAGCGCGGAATTCAACGGTGCGGCTTCGAATGATTTTTCCGCGGCTGCGGGCCTTAACGAACCCGCTTCGAATGAAGTCTCCGCGACCGCAGCGCCCGATGACGCAGCACCCGCCTCTTCACTAAGCGCACCGGCAGCCGCCGCGCTCGCGCGCACGGAGCAAGCTGCCGCGGCGGCGCCGTCGCAAGAGCCGCCGCCCGCAGCCGAATCCGCGCCACGTCGCGCAGGTGGCGCGAGCGCCGCTCTCGACGTCTTGCGCAGCGCCGGTTTGAAGGTGTCCTCGGACCGTGGCCGAGCCTCTGCCGCCACTGCCGCGAAGCCCACCGCGCCGGCCACGCCGAAACCGGCCGCACCGCGCGTGGTCGTTCCCGTGCCGACGCCGGGCACGCCGCGCCGCGCGCCGCAGCAGGACGCCGCGCCTGCAGCGCCTGCGGCTCGGCCGTCAGCGTCGGCGTCACCGGCCCAGCGTAGTGGCGCCGAGCAGAACGGCTCGTCGGTGCCGCCGTGGGACGATATGCCGCCGGACGAATACATGCCGCTCACGGCCGCGGACGAAGGCTATTACGGCCTGCCGGACGACGGCTACATGCCGGTGTTCGACAGCGGCCCGGACGACGTCCGCGTGAGTGCCGCGCCCACGCCGGCGCCGGTTGTCGATCAACGTCCGCTGCCGCCCGCCGTGCCGCTCGATGCGCTGGGCTTCAAGGGTGACTGGCCGGCGCTCGCCGTCGACCTGCCGCTCAAGGGCATTTCGTATCAGCTTGCGTTCAACAGCGAACTGATGGCGCTCGAAGGCAACACGCTCAAACTGAACGTGCCTGTGCCGCAGTATGCCGAAGCCTCGCAGGTCGCCAAACTGAAAACCGCGCTCGCCGACAGGCTCGGCCAGACTGTCGACGTGCTGGTCGAAGTCGGTCCGGCGCGCCGCACGGCCGCCGCGCATGACGCCGCCCAGCGCGCGCAGCGTCAGCAGGAAGCGGAGCGCGAGATCGGTGCCGATCCGTTCGTGCAGTCACTGATCCGCGAGTTCGGCGCGAGCATCGTGCCCGGCTCGATCCGCCCGATTACTCCGGACGCCGGCTCGAACGGCGCGCCGTCGGTCCACTGATTCGCCGCGCGATACGCCATTACGCGCCCGATTTCCGAATTTCACGCTATCAAGAAGGAGCATGTCCATGATGAAAGGCCAACTCGCCGGGCTGATGAAGCAAGCCCAGCAGATGCAGGAAAACATGAAGAAGATGCAGGAGCAACTCGCGCTGATCGAAGTCGAGGGGCAGTCGGGCGCCGGTCTCGTGAAGGTGACGATGACCTGCAAGAACGACGTGCGCCGCGTGTCGATCGACCCGAGCCTGCTCGCCGACGACAAGGACATGCTGGAAGACCTCGTCGCCGCTGCATTCAACGACGCCGTGCGCAAGGCCGAAGCCACCGCCCAGGAAAAGATGGGCGGCATGACCTCGGGCCTGCCGCTGCCGCCGGGCTTCAAGCTGCCGTTCTGACCGACGCCGCCGCAAGGGGGTGTCCGCGCCGCGACTGCGGTTGCCGCGGCGTGAATCGCGCCACAAAGCGCGAGCGATGCGTGCTGTCGGTGCCGTAGCGGCTGCCAGCGCCGCTCGCGCTGTGCGCGTGTGCCGGTTTGATTTAACTGGCCGCGGCCTGGCCGAGATGCACCTCGCGCGCACCGGTTCGGGCCGTCGTCGGAATGATTGAAGCCGATCGAATTACCTGTATCGCCACCCGTATAGCCGGGCACTACTCACTTCGACGCCGATCCGCATGAAACAACCCTCCGCCTTGTCGGCGCTCGTCGAAGCGCTGCGCGCGCTGCCCGGTGTCGGGCCGAAGTCCGCGCAACGCATGGCGTACCATCTGATGCAACACGACCGCGAGGGCGCCGAAAAACTCGGCCGCTCGCTGCTGTTCGCCACCGAGCATCTGCAGCACTGCGAGAAGTGCAACACCTTCACCGAAGCGCAGATCTGCGAGGTCTGTCTCGACGAGGAGCGCGATCCCACGTTGCTGTGCGTCGTCGAGACACCTGCCGATCAGATCATGCTCGAGCAGACCATGACCTATCGCGGGCTCTATTTCGTGCTGATGGGACGCCTGAGTCCGCTCGACGGCATCGGTCCGAAGGAGATTCATTTCGACCGGCTCGTCAAACGCGCCTCCGATGGCGTCGTCAAGGAAGTCGTGCTCGCAACCAATTTCACTAACGAAGGCGAGGCGACCGCGCATTACCTCGGGCAAACGCTCAAGGCGCGCGGACTCGCCGTCACGCGTCTCGCACGCGGTGTGCCGGTGGGCGGCGAACTCGAGTATGTCGACGCCGGCACGATTGCCCGCGCAATGCTCGACCGCCGCTCGATGTAGCCCGAGGCGTCGGCGGGAACGCAACGCGGCGCGCGCCAGGACCAGAACCAAGGAGACACATGAGCGTCACCCCTGAATCAAACGCGAGCGCCGCGCCTCAGAACAAAACCGGCCCGCTCGCCGGCGTCAAGGTGCTGGAACTGGGCACGCTGATCGCCGGTCCGTTCGCCGCGCGCTTTCTCGGCGAATTCGGCGCCGACGTCATCAAGATCGAAGATCCCAAGGGCGGCGACCCGCTGCGCAAATGGCGCAAACTCTATCCGGAAGTTGGCGGCACGTCGCTCTGGTGGGCCGTGCAGGCGCGCAATAAGAAATCCGTCACGATCAATCTGAAGGCCGAAGAGGGCAAGGAGATCGTGCGGCGCCTCGCGAAGGAAGCGGATATCGTCGTCGAAAATTTCCGGCCGGGCTTGCTGGAGAAACTCGGTCTCGGCTACGACGTGCTGTCCGCGGAAAACCCCGGGCTCGTCATGGTGCGCCTGTCCGGCTACGGGCAGACCGGTCCGTATCGCGACCGGCCTGGCTTCGGCGCAATCGCGGAATCGATGGGCGGCTTGCGTCATATCACCGGCTATCCGGATTTGCCGCCGCCGCGTATCGGCATTTCGATCGGCGATTCGATTGCCGCGCTGCACGGCGTGATCGGCGCGCTGATGGCGCTGCATCACAAGCAGGTGAACGGCGGCAAGGGGCAGGTGGTCGACGTCGCGCTCTACGAGGCCGTCTTCAACATGATGGAAAGCGTGGTGCCCGAATACGGCGTGTACGGCATGGTGCGCGAGCGCACCGGCGCGTCGCTGCCGGGCATCGTGCCGTCCAATACGTATCCGTGCCACGACGGCAGCATCGTGATCGGCGGCAATAGCGATCCGATCTTCAAGCGCCTGATGATCGCAATCGACCGCGAGGATCTCGCCAACGACCCGGCGCTCGCGCACAACGACGGCCGCGTGCCGCGCACCCAGGAAATCGACGGTGCGATCGCCGCGTGGCTCGCCACGCGCACCATCGACGAAGCCCTCGCCGTGCTGAATGCGGCCGACGTACCGGTGGGCCGTATCTACAGCGTGGCGGACATGTTCACCGATCCGCAATTCATGGCGCGCCAGATGATCCAGCGCTTCAAGTGGCAGGACGGCCAGGAAATCACGCTGCCGTCGGTCACGCCGAAGCTCTCGGCAACGCCCGGCGAGACGCGCTGGCTGGGCCCGGAACTGGGTGAACATACCGATGAAGTCCTGCAGTCGCTAGGTTATGATTCTGACCACATTGCAAGGTTGCACGCGCAACAAATAGTTTGAGTGTGCACGCCGCGGCAACCAATAAAGCCGAAACAACGGACAACAAAAGTTTGGAGACTCGAGACCATGCAACGGAGAAGCTTTCTCGCCGGTACGGCCGCGCTCGCGGGCGCCTCGCTCGCAGCCACGCCGCTCGCTTTCGCGCAGGGCAAACCTGAAACCACCAAGGTGGCGATCGCGGTCGGCGGCAAGAACCTGTTTTACTACTTGCCGCTCACCATCGCCGAGCGTCGCAACTACTTTAAGGACGAAGGGCTCGAGGTCGAAATCTCCGACTTCGCCGGCGGCTCGCAGGCGTTGAAGGCGGCGGTTGGCGGCAGCGCGGATGTGGTGTCCGGCGCGTTCGAGCACACCTTGCTGCTGCAGGCGCAAAAGCAGATGTTCCGCGAATTCGTTCTGCAGGGACGCGCGCCGCAGATCGTGCTGGCGGTCTCGAAGAAGACCATGCCGAACTACAAATCGATTGCCGATCTGAAGGGCAAGAAAATCGGCGTGACCGCGCCGGGTTCGTCGACCTCGATCATGGCGAGCTTTGTGTTGGCGAAAGCCGGGCTGACCGCGAAAGACGTCGCCTTCATCGGCGTGGGCGCGGGCGCCGGCGCGATCGCCGCGTTGCAGTCGGGGCAGATCGACGCCCTCGCCAATCTCGATCCGGTGATGACCAAGCTCGAACGCACCGGCGAGATTCGCGTCGTGTCGGATACGCGTACGCTCGCCGATACGCGCAGCGTGTTCGGCGGCGATATGCCGGCGGGTTGCCTGTATGCGTCGCAAAGCTTCATCACGAAGAATCCCAACACCACGCAGGCGCTGACCAACGCGATGGTGCGCGCGCTCAAGTGGCTGCAAACGGCGACCGGCAGCGAATTGATCAACACGGTGCCGGAAGGCTATCTGCTCGGCGACCGCGCGGTGTATCTGGACGCGTGGCAGCACGTGAAGGAAGCCATGTCCCCCGACGGCCTGATGCCGGCGGACGGCCCCGCGACCTCGCTGAAGACGTTGCAGGCGTTCGACCCGAACGTCCAGGGCAAGCCGATCGATCTGTCGAAGACGTGGACCAACGACTTCGTCAAGAAAGCGCTGAGCACCGTCAAGGCGTGAGCCGGGTGAGGGCGAGCGGGCCGCGAGGCGGCGGCCACCACGCTCGCTGCGGGCCCGTTTGCCATGACGCGATCACACACCGAATCCGATCTTCGAAGCGAGCTGAACGATGACAGTTGCCGCACTGGCGCTCGACAACATCACCTGCACGTTCGCTGCGCGCGACAATCGCGCGCAGCGCTACACCGCGGTGAAGGACACTACCTTGCGCATCGCGCCGGGCGAATTCGTCTCGGTGGTCGGCCCGACCGGCTGCGGTAAATCCACGCTGCTCAATGTCGGCGCGGGCCTGCTGGGTCCGTCGTCGGGCACGGTCAGCGTGTTCGGCGAGCCGCTTCAGGGCATCAACCGGCGCGCCGGTTATATGTTCCAGGCCGACGCGCTGATGCCGTGGCGCTCGGCCATCGACAACGTCATGGCCGGCCTCGCTTTTCATGGCGTGCCGCCCGCTGAAGCACGCGTGAAAGCCGACGAGTGGTTAAAACGCGTCGGCCTCGGCGGTTTCGGCGATCGTTATCCGCATCAACTATCGGGCGGCATGCGCAAGCGCGTCGCGATGGCGCAGACGCTGATTCTCGATCCCGACATCATCCTCATGGACGAGCCGTTTTCCGCGCTCGATATCCAGACGCGTCAGTTGATGGAAAACGAGTTGCTCGACCTGTGGGCGGCCAAACGCAAAGCGGTGTTGTTCATCACGCACGATCTCGACGAAGCGATCTCCATGTCTGACCGCGTGGTGGTGCTGTCCGCGGGGCCGGGCACGCATCCGATCGGCGAATTCACGATCGATCTGCCGCGTCCGCGTGATGTGGCGGAAATCCGCGCGCATCCGCGCTTCGTCGAATTGCATGCGCAGATCTGGAGCGTGCTGCGCGATGAGGTGCTCAAAGGCTATCAACAGCAGCTCACGGCTGTTTAGGCGCGTCACGTCATTGCGTCACGTATTGGCGTCATGGGTTGGCGTCCCTGGTTAGTGTCCATTAATCGTCGAAGGCAAACCGAGTCATGTGGAAGACGTTGCGCCCGAACCGGGCGAATCTGGTGATCTGGCAATGGCTGCTGCTCGTGCTGTGCTTCGTGCTCTGGTACGTGCTGACCAGTCCGACGCTGTTGCCGGCGTTCTATTTCGACGACCCGAACAAAGCGGCGTTCTTCTTCGGCGAGCCGCAGAAGGTGTTGCAGCGGATCTGGGAATGGTTCACGGGCGGCGAGATCTATCTGCACCTGTGGATCACGCTGGTCGAAACCGTGCTCGCGTTTACGCTCGGCACGGCGCTCGGACTCGGCGTAGGCCTGTGGCTCGCGTTGTCGCCGCTCGCGAGCGCGCTATTCGATCCGTATATCAAAGCCGCCAACTCGATGCCGCGCGTGATTCTCGCGCCGATCTTCGGTGTGTGGTTTGGCCTCGGCATCTGGTCCAAGGTGGCGCTCGGCGTCACGCTGGTGTTTTTTATCGTGTTCTTCAACGTCTATCAGGGCGTGAAGGAAGTCAGTCCGGTCGTGCTCGCCAACGCGCGCATGCTCGGCGCCAACCGCAAGCAGTTGCTGCGCTTCGTCTACTTGCCGAGTGCGATGAGCTGGGTGTTTTCCAGCTTGCATACTTCAGTGGGGCTGGCGTTCGTCGGCTCGGTGGTGGGGGAGTATCTCGGCTCGGCGCGCGGCGTCGGCTATCTGATTCTGCAGGCCGAAGGCACGTTCGATATCAATACCGTGTTTGCCGGGATCCTCGTGCTCACCGCGTTCGCGCTGATTCTGGATGCCATCGTCGGTATGGGCGAGCGGCGCTTGATGAAGTGGCAGCCCAAGACGGGCGATACGGAAAAGCTGTAGCTCCGCGAGCGCGAAGTTATGTGGCGCAATGCATGAACGAAAACGGCGCGCGGGGTGGATGCCCGCGCGCCGTTTTTTCCGGGCGCTTGAAAGAGCCGCCTGATCAAACTTCCCTCAAGCGCAGTCTTCGCTTCGACTAAGGCGTCACCACCACCTTCCCGATCACGCGACGTTCAGCCATGTCACGCAGCGCGCGCCCGGTTTCTTCGAGTGAATAGCGCGCCGACACATACGGTTTAAGCTTGCCTTCAGCGATCCAGCGAGTCATCTGCTGGAACGCCGCGTGATTATGCTGCGGCTCGCGCTTCGCAAAGTCACCCCAGAACACGCCGACCAGACTTGCGCCTTTGAGCAGCGTCAGGTTGAGCGGCAGCTTCGGAATCTCGCCGTTCGCAAAGCCAACCACGAGATAACGCCCACGCCAGCCGATGCTGCGAAACGCCGGCTCCGCATACACGCCGCCGACGGGGTCGTAGATCACATCCGGGCCTTTCCCGTCGGTGAGCGCCTTGATGCGCTCGCGCAGATCTTCGGTGCTGTAGTTGATGGTGGCGTCCGCGCCGTGCTTGACGCAGGTCGCGAGTTTCTCGTCGCTCGATGCCGCTGCGATCACGCGCGCGCCGAGCGCCTTGCCGATCTCCACGGCCGCGAGTCCAACGCCGCCGGCCGCACCCAGCACCAGCATCGTCTCGCCGGGCTGCAATGCACCGCGATCGACCACGGCGTGATGTGAGGTGCCGTACGCCAACGTGAAGGCCGCCGCCAGTTCGAACGGAACACCGTCCGCCAACGGCACGCAGGCGCTGACCGGCGCCAGCGCCTGCTCCGCGAAACCACCCTGACCGGTGAAGGCGACCACGCGCGAGCCTGGCTTGAACTGCGTGACGTCCGCGCCGACCGCGCGCACCACGCCCGCGACTTCCGAGCCGGGGGTAAAGGGCAGGGGCGGTTTGAACTGGTACTTGTTCTCGATGATCAGCACGTCGGGAAAGTTGACGGCTGCGGCTTTGACGTCGATTACGACGTGGCCCGGCGGTGCTTCGAGGTCGGGCAGGTTTTCGACGACCAGGCTTTCCGGTGGCCCATATTGATTACAGCGAATCGCGCGCATCGTGTCTCCATGTCGATCAGGGGTTCGCAAGTATTCTGAGTCTAAAACAATCAGCACGATCGTGCGTTTTTATTGCCTTGCCCGCGGTCATCGGGATTGTCGTCGGGTGATCGATGCGCGTGCGGCAAACGACTCGCGCGAGGTCAGCGCGATTCCCGCGCGTGCGCATTGCATACCGCATGCGCATGGGCCGCCGTGTCGTTCGCGCGTCTTCTTTCCTCGGTTACAATCGCCGCATGCGAATCCTACTCAGCAATGACGACGGTTATCTGGCGCCCGGCCTTGCCGCGCTTTACGAAGCGCTCAAGCCGATCGCGGACGTCACCGTGATGGCACCCGAACAGAATTGCAGCGGCGCGTCGAATTCCTTGACGCTTTCGCGGCCGCTCTCGGTACTGCGTTCGGCCAATGGCTTCTACTACGTGAACGGAACGCCCACCGACTCGGTGCACATCGCGCTCACGGGCATGCTCGACCATACGCCGGACCTGGTGGTCTCGGGCATCAACAACGGTCAGAACATGGGCGAAGACACGCTCTATTCGGGGACCGTCGCCGCCGCCACCGAGGGGATCATGTTCGGTGTGCCGGCCATCGCGTTCTCGCTGGTCGATAAGGACTGGGTGCATCTCGAAGACGCCGTGCGCGTCGCCACCGAAATCGTCGCCCATTATCTCGAGCAGCCGTTGCCGGGACATCCGCTTCTGAACGTCAACATTCCGAATTTGCCCTACGAGCAGCTCGGCGACTGGCAGATTACGCGTCTCGGCAAGCGGCATCCGTCGCAGCCGGTGATCCGGCAAACCAATCCGCGCGGCGAACCGATCTACTGGATCGGGCCGGCGGGCAGTGCGCGCGACGCGAGCGAAGGCACCGACTTTCACGCCGTCGCCAACGGCCACGTGTCGATCACGCCGCTGCAGCTCGACTTGACCCACACGCAAATGCTGCCCGCAGCGCGCGACTGGGTGCGCGCCGGCAGCGGCGCTTCATGACGAACGAGCGCGCCAAGCGCTTTCCGCTCGGCCTCGAGGACCTGGTGCGTGAACCGCGCCGGCCCGAAGGGCGCCCGGGCGAAATACGCGCGGCGGCGCTGGCAGCGAGCGCGGCGCTGAACGCACGTCCGCAAGCCGCGAAAAACGCGCCGCTCGGTTCCACGGGTCAATCCCAATCGAAGCAACAGGCGAGGGCGCAGACCGCGGCGCACGCGAAGCCGCAAGCCAAGCCCTCGGCGGCAACGCCGCCAAAGCCGCTGGCCGCGTCTTCCGCCAAAGCGCCGGCGAGCGCTCCGGTGAAAGCGCCAATGAAAGCACCGGCCAAGGTCGCCGTGCCGAATTCGACTGCGCGCCCCGCGCCGCAGCCGGCGCCGGCCAAGCCTGCCACCCGCTCAACCGAGCGCAGTGCCGCGCCGAACGTCGCGTTGAGCGGCGCATTGGCGCTGACTTCGGAACGGGTTCGCGAACGGATGGTCGAACGCCTGCGAGCGAACGGCGTGACCGATCAGCGCGTGTTGAACGCGATGTCGGTGGTGCCGCGCCACATGTTCGTCGATCCGGGTCTGGCGGCTCAGGCCTATGAAGATGCCGCATTGCCGATCGGCCATCACCAGACGATTTCCAAGCCCTCGGTCGTCGCCCGCATGATCGAACTGGCCGCCGCCGGCCGCACGCTGAATAACGTGCTGGAAATCGGCACCGGCTGCGGTTATCAGGCGGCCGTGCTGAGCCAGGTCGCGCGCGAGGTGTACTCGATCGAACGTATCAAGCCGCTGTCGGAGCGCGCGAAGACAAACTTGCGTCCGCTGCGCATTCCGAACATCCGCCTGCACTACGGCGATGGGCGGCTCGGTTTGCCGTCGGCGGGACCGTTCGACGCGATCGTGATCGCCGCGGCGGGGCTCGACGTACCGCAAGCCTTACTTGAACAACTCGCGATCGGCGGCCGTCTGGTCGCGCCGGTCGGCTCGCAGGACGGCCAGAACCAGGTGCTGACTCTGGTCGAGCGCCTCGGACCCGCGCAGTGGCGCGAGTCGCGGCTTGATCGCGTTTTCTTTGTACCCTTAAAATCCGGAGTGATTTGACACCGATGAGTATGTTGCGCGCGATGCAAAGAACCAGACTGAATGCCCCCATGACCGTAACCCAGCGCAGCGTGTGCGTGCTCGCCTTGTCCCTGTTGATGACGGCCTGTGCATCCCGGCTCGACCAGGCGCCGGTCGTCGACCGCTCCGGCGGCGGCACGCTCAGCACGCAAGCAGCGCAGCCGGCCGTGCCGCTCGGTCCGCCGCCGCCGGGCTACTATCGCGTGAAGCCGGGCGACACGCTGTATCGGATCGCGCTGGAGAACGGCCAGAACTACCGCGACATTTCGGCCTGGAACAATCTGACCAACCCGAATCAGATCGAAGTCGACCAGTTGTTGCGTGTCGTGCCGCCGGGTGCGAACACCGCGGCGCTCACGCCGGGAGTCTCGACCGCGCCGATCGGTGGCAGCGCTTCGGTGCAGAGCGCGCCGCTCGGCAGCACCGCGCCGGCCACGGGTGCGACCGCGGGTGTCGCGGCACCGCCGCTCTACGGGTCGGCCGCCAACAACGCGTCGTCGGCGCCGCCGGCCAACCCGGGCGCGGCGAGCGACTCGAACGCCGGTGCATCCGGCAACGTGGTGTTCGCCTGGCCGGTGCGTGGGCCGCTGCTCGGCACCTTCAACGACTCGACCAACAAGGGCGTGAATATCGGCGGCGCCGCGGGTGATCCGGTGAAGGCGTCGGCGGATGGTCGCGTGGTTTATGCCGGAAATGGGCTGCGTGGTTACGGTAATCTCATTATCATCAAACATGATGCAACTTATCTCACCGCGTATGCACACAACCGCTCTTTGATGGTAAAAGAGGGGGATGCGGTGACGAAGGGGCAGAAGATCGCTGAGATGGGCAATAGCGATTCCGACCGCGTGATGTTGCATTTCGAAGTTCGCCGGCAGGGTAAACCTGTCGACCCACTGAAGTATTTGCCGCCGCAATAAGCGATACGACCATGCCGAAATCGAAGCGCCCGCCGCAGCAAGCCGAGTCTGAGACGATCAGCCACGCTATGTCCGCTTCGGTGGATGAAAGCGGCGCTTCGGAAGTGGAAGAGGAGATCGCGGAAGAGCGCGATCTCGACGAACGCCAGGGCGGCGCGGACGAAGGCGGTGACGCCCGCGAAAGCGCGAGCGAAGCCGCGCCGGACGCGGACGATTTCCGCGCGCTGTTGCAAGCCGAGCTGACGGCCGACACGATCCAGCACTACCTGAACCGTATCAGCGTCAAGCCGCTTCTGACCGTCGAGGAAGAGCAGAAGTATTCGCGTCTTGCCAAGGCGGGCGAGTTCGAGGCGCGGCAGGTCATGATCGAGCGCAATTTAAGGCTCGTTGTCAGCATTGCGAAGGGTTACCTGAACCGCGGCGTGCCGTTGCTCGATCTGATCGAGGAAGGCAATCTCGGACTGATGCACGCGATCGAGAAATTCGATCCGACGCGCGGCTTCCGGTTTTCTACCTATGCGACCTGGTGGATTCGCCAGAGTATCGAGCGCGCGATCATGAACCAGGCGCGCACCGTCCGTTTGCCGGTGCACGTGATCCGTGAACTCAATCAGGTGCTGCGCGCCAAGCGCCATCTGGAAAAGAATTCGATGAACTCCGGCGAAGCCGCCGAGCGCCGCGACGCCAGCATCGACGACATTGCCTATCTGACCGGCAAGACCACCGACGAAGTGACGGACATTCTCGCGTTGAACGAGCACACCGCTTCGCTGGACGCGCCGCTCGATCTCGATCCCGCGAGCAGTCTGCTCGATCTGCTGTCAGACGATCAGAGCCAGTCGCCGGATGCCGAAGTGCAGCACCGCGAACTGGAAACGCTCACGCGCGCGTGGCTGGCACGGCTGTCCGACAAGCATCGCCATGTGATCGAGCGCCGCTTCGGCCTGAATCACATCGAACCCGCCACGCTCGAAGAGCTGGCCGACGAAATGGGCCTCACGCGCGAGCGTGTGCGCCAGATCCAACAGGAAGCGCTCGTGCGGTTGAAGCGCTTCTTTGCCTCCAACGGTGTTCGGAAGGACGCCGTTCTATAACCTGATGACACCGATTCTTGTTTTCGACATCGAGACCATTCCCGATGTCGCCGGCATTCGCCGCCTCGAAGATTTGCCCGCCGACCTGAGCGACGCCGAGGTCGCCGAGCATGCATTTGCCGCGCGCCGCGAAAAGACCGGCAACGATTTCCTGCCGCATCATCTGCAACGGATTGCGGCAATTTCCTGCGTGTTCCGCGACAACAACGGCTTCCGCGTGCGCTCGCTCGGCACGCTGGAAGACGGCGAGGCGGCGCTCGTGCAGTCGTTTTATCGCGTGATCGAGAAGTACACGCCGCAGCTCGTGTCGTGGAACGGCGGCGGCTTCGACCTGCCGGTGTTGAACTACCGAGCCTTGGTCAACGGCATTCCCGCCTACAAGTTCTGGGATCTCGGCGAGGACGACCGCGAGTTCAAGTGGAACAACTACATCAGCCGCTATCACGCGCGTCACACGGATCTGATGGACGTGCTCGCCATGTACCAGGCGCGCGCCAACGCGCCGCTCGACGCGCTCGCCAAGATGTGCGGATTTCCCGGCAAGATGGGCATGGACGGCAGCCAGGTGTGGCACGCGTACCAGGAAGGGCGCATCGAGGAAATCCGCAACTACTGCGAGACCGACGTCGTCAATACGTACTTGCTCTATTGCCGCTTCCAGTTGATCCGCGGCGCGTTTTCACCCGCGGAGTATGCTGACGAGATCAACCTCGTCAAGAACGCGCTGGCGCTGGAAACGGCGCCGCAATGGACCGAATATCTGGCGGCATTCGATCAGTAAGCCGCTCGCGGACGAGCCAAGACGGGGTTCCGCCGTGCGGAGAGAGCAGCGAGGCCGCCGCAGCCGTTCGCTCCAAAGGCGCGAAAGGCTCGCAAGGTACAAGTCGGTGTGAGGCGCGCTCGTCTCCGGCTGTCGCCGCCACCGCGGTTATCGTGGCTAATGCGTCTGGCAGCCATTCCCGCCGCGCCGGATGATGGTCACGCGCGGCGCTTCGTCTACAATCTCGCCTTTCCCCCAAGTTTGTCAGGAAGTAGCAGGTGTCCCGAACTGCCCCCCAACGCCGCGCGCCGAAGCGTCACAAGACGCCTCCGCCCGCGCCGGCACACGTCGTTACCGGCAACGAGCCGGTCATTGAAATCGTTTCGCTCGATATGGAGGCGCGCGGCGTTGGCCGCACCGAGACCGAAGACGGCTCGCCCGGCAAGGTGATTTTCGTCGAAGGTGCGCTGCCGGGCGAACGCGTAAGCTACTCGACGCATCGCAGCAAGCCGAAATTCGAGCAGGCCGAAGTGGTCCAGGTATTCCGCGAGAGCGTGATCCGCACCAAGCCGAAATGCACGTACTTCGATATCTGCGGCGGCTGTTCGATGCAGCATCTGGACATTCGCGCGCAGGTGGCCGTCAAGCAGCGCGTGCTCGAAGACAATCTCCAGCATCTCGCCAAACTGCGCCCGGAAACGGTGTTCCGGCCGATCCACGGTCCGTCCTGGGGTTATCGCTACCGTGCGCGTCTGGCAGTGCGCTTCCTGCCGGAAAAGGGCGGTATGCGGATAGGCTTCCACGAGAAGAAGAGCAGCTACATCGCCGATATGAAAACCTGCGAAGTGCTGCCGCCGCACGTGTCGGCCATGCTGATGCCGTTGCGCTTCATGGTTCGCAAGCTGTCGATCTACGACCGCATGCCGCAGCTCGAACTGGCGGTCGGTTCGTCGGTGACGGCGTTGGTGGTGCGCAATCTCGAGCCCATCACAGCCGCGGACGAGCAGGTGCTGCGCGATTTCGCCGACGAGCACAAGGTGCAGTTCTGGCTGCAGCCGGGCGGCCCAGACACGGTCACGCCGTTCTATCCGCTCGACGTGGAGCTCGACTACACGCTGCCGGAGTACGGCATTCGCATGCCGTTCAAGCCGACCGACTTCACCCAGGTGAATCACGCCATCAACCGCGTGCTGGTGAGCCGCGCGCTGCGTCTGCTGGCGCCGGCGCGCACCGATCGCGTGCTCGATCTGTTTTGCGGGATCGGCAACTTCACGCTGCCGCTCGCGCGGATCTCGAAGGAAGTGATGGGCATCGAAGGCAGCGAGGTGCTGACTTCGCGTGCGCTCGCCAATGCCGAACTGAATGGCGTGGCGGGGCATACGTCGTTTGCGTGCCGCAACCTGTTCGAAGTCACCGCCGACGACATCCGCGCGCTCGGCCACTTCGACAAGTTCCTCATCGACCCGCCGCGCGAAGGCGCGCTGGCCGTCGCCAAGGCGCTGGCTGAGATCGCGCAGAGCGGCAACGGGCCGCTGCCGAAGCGCATCGTCTACGTGTCGTGCGCGCCGGCGACCCTCGCGCGCGACGCCGGTCTGCTCGTGCACGAAGCAGGCTACCGGCTGGTGGGCGCGGGCGTGGTCAACATGTTCCCGCACACGTCGCATGTGGAGTCGATCGCGCTGTTCGACCGGGACTGACGGGCGCGCCTGGTTGCGTCGGCGCTGCGCGGCAGCGCGACGGCCTAAGGCAGCGTAAGGCAGAGGCGAAAAGGAGCGCACAAACAAAAACGCCACGACCGAAGTCGTGGCGTTTTTTTATTCCTGCTGCTTTTCAGTACGCGGCGCGGCTTAGAACTGCCACCACGACTTTTCCGTACCCGGCCTTGCATGACCCGTGATGTACGGGCTGTCAGGGAAGGTGCCGGCCAGCACGCGCTTCGTGTCGTCGGCCAGTTGCGGCTGATTCAGCTTCTGATACGACAGCATCATGATGTGCAGTGCGTCTTCAATAGCCGGCGCGTTCTTGTATTGCGTGAGTGCCAGTTGCGCGCGATTGATCGCGGCGACATAAGCGCCGCGGCGGTAGTAATAATCCGCCGCGTGGACTTCGTGCGACGCCAGCGCGTTCACGATATAGCGCATGCGTTGTGCTGCGTCCGGCGCATACTTGCTGTTCGGGTACTTGTCCACGACGATCTTGAAGGCGTCGTACGATTCGCGCAGCGACTTCGGATCGCGCTCGCTCATGTCCTGGCCGGAGAAGCGGCCGAACAGACCGAGGTCGTCGTTGAAGTGGATCATGCCCTTCAGGTAGTACGCGTAAGCGATGTCCGGATGATCCGGGTGCAGCTGGATGAAGCGGTCGATCGCCTGGTCGGCGGCGGCGTTTTCATTGTCTTTCCAGTTGCAGTAAGCGACATTGATCTGTGCCTGCTGGGCGAAGTGGCCGAACGGATCGCGCCCCTCGAGCATTTCGAAGTACTTGGCGCACTTGCCGTAATCACCACCGGACAAGGCGTCGTTCGCCTCCGTATATAATTTGTTGTTGTTCCACGTTGCCGTTTCGTCGGTCTTCTCCGGCAGGCCGTGGCAAGCCGCGACAACCGCGACGGCTGCGGCACACGCAATGTATCCGGCCACTTTCCGGGCCGCCTTCTTGATGGCCGCCAAATTGATCGCCGCTTTAGTGATGGTGTTCAAGGCTCGCATTTTCCAGTCTAGCTTTACGTCCAGGTGACCCAGACTCAATGACCCGCTCAAATACTCCAGGTGCCGCAACCGGCGCCGGGAATAGCAACAAAGATTATAGCGTAAGCGCTGACCCCTCCGACGCGTTGGGCGTCGATTCCCTCGACGACGATCTCGGCAGCGACGCGCTCGGCGCCGCGGCCGTGTCCAGCCTCGTGCCGACGGTCGCGAACCGCGTGACGGACGAGACGCCGCGCAGCGTCGTCGTGCCCGACGAACTGGCCGGCGAGCGCCTCGACAAGGTGCTCGCGCGGGTCTTCCCCGAGTTCTCGCGCAACCGTCTGCAGAGCTGGATCGAAGCCGAGCGCGTGCGGATCGACGGCAAGCCCGCGAAAATCCGCCAGCCGGTGCCGCTCGGCGCGACCATCGAACTCGTGCCCGATCTGCTGCCCGAGCAGCTCGCGTTCACGCCGGAGCCGGTGCCGCTCGAGATCGTTTACGAAGACGACACGCTGGTGGTCATCAACAAGCCGGCCGGTATGGTCGTGCATCCGGCCGCCGGCAACTGGAGCGGCACGCTGCTCAACGGACTGCTGTATCGCTATGGAGACGCTGCCGCGGGCCTGCCGCGCGCCGGCATCGTGCACCGTCTCGACAAGGAAACCTCCGGCCTGATGGTGGTGGCACGCACGCTCGAGGCGCAGACCGACCTCGTGCGCCAGTTGCAAGCGCGCACGGTGAAGCGCCGTTATCTCGCGCTGGTGTGGGGCAACATGCCCGAAGAAGGCACGATCGACGCGCCGATCGGCCGCGATCCGCGCGAGCGCACCCGTATGGCGGTGGTGACGAGCGCGTCGGGCAAGCCCGCGCGCACGCATTTCCGGCGTGTCGATTCGGCGATCTGGGAGCGCCAGCCGGTGACCGCGATTCATTGCGATCTCGAAACCGGCCGCACTCATCAGATTCGCGTGCATTGCGCGCACATCGGCCATCCGCTGCTCGGCGATCCGATTTACGGGCGCGCGCGCGGCAAGCGTTCGGTCACGCCGCTGCCTGGCGGTTTCGCGCGCCAGGCGCTGCATGCATGGCGGCTCGGCCTGATTCATCCGCAGACCGGCCGCACGATGCAGTGGCGTGCCGACGTGCCGGAAGACATGCAGGCGCTGTCGGCGGCGCTCGGTCTCGGCCGCGACGACGCGGGCGAGTTCGACGAGACGTACTACGAAGAAGACGACTACGACGCGTCGTTCGACGAGGACGGCGATGAAGGCGCACTCGACCACGACGAACACGACGGTGCAGATGACCACGACCACGAACACGACGAGGACGATCACGCATGAGTGCGCCCGAGCTGAGCTTTGCCGATGTCGTGCAACCCGCATGGAATGTGTCGCCGCGCGTGCGCGCGCTCGTCACCACGCGTAATGGCGGCGTGAGCGAACCGCCGTTCGGCCGTTGGCACAACGGCGCGGCTTTGCCCGGCGGCCTGAACCTGGGCATGAAGTCCGGCGACGACCCGGCCGCGGTCGCCACCAATCGCGAGCGTCTGCTGAAGCTGGCCGGCGTGAGCGAGGCGGCGTGGCTCGAACAGATTCACGGCGCCGGCATCGTGCGCGCGGAAGAGGTGATCGCATCGGCACGCGTGAGCGGTGGGCCGACGCGCGCCGATGCGAGCGTCACGAATCTTCCCGGCACCGTGTGCGTCGTGATGGTGGCCGATTGCATGCCGGTGCTGTTGTGCGACGAGGCGGGCCGCGCGGTCGGCGCGGCGCACGCGGGGTGGCGCGGACTGGCTGCGGGCATCGTCGAACAGACTGCGCAGTGCGTCGCCGAACTCGCGCAGGTGCAGGCGAGTGCATTGCATGCCTATCTCGGTCCCTCGATCGGACCCGACGCCTTCGAAGTCGGCCCAGATGTGCGTGACGCGTTCATGAACGGCGTGGGCGGCGCACAACGCGATGCCACGGCAAACGCATTCGTCGAGCATCCGCAGAATCCGGGCAAATATCTCGCCGATCTCCCGGCGCTGGCGCGTTTGCGGCTGCAGCGGCTCGGCGTGACAAAGATTGTCGGCGGCGACCTCTGCACGGTCACGCTGCGCGAGCGTTTCTACTCTTATCGCCGCGACCGCGAGACCGGCCGCATGGCCGCACTCATCTGGCTGGACGATCAGGCGCAGTCGATCGCCGACTAGTCCTACTCGCGACGCCGCCCCTCGCGGCGCTCTTGCTGTCAATGCAGAAGACACACATCGGCACACACGAATGACGTTCGGCGAGGTCGACGTCATCGTGCCGGCAGGCTACGTCAGAGCATTGCCGCGGCATTCTTACGAGCACGCGTATGAGGGTTTATTGGGAGACGCCGCATGTGTTTTTGCTGCGCTGCCGGAATTGCCTGAGATGCGTGAATCTGCCGCGCAAACTGTTCGCAGGCGAACGGATAAGTGCGCATAAACCTATGCAATATGGGAGCTTTTTTCGTTCGCGGCTGCATTGAATCATGCCTGTCCTAAAAGCGCGATCTGCTACACAGGGAAAACGATAATTAAAAAACTATCGCACTGCGGCAAAATCGGGAACAAGCATTGACATGCCTTGCGATGGGGAGCAAGAATGTTCCTCACGGATCCTCGTACAAGGGACAGGGCGTGACGAGGTCGCGAGCAATTGCTCACGTGCGCACGAACCTGCCTCTCAACCCGTCCGCAAGGACTTACCGGTCAAAAGCAGGCATGGCAGCATCACATACCTCAGCTTCCCCCAAGACGGACTCCTCGACGGAGAACACGCAGCAGGCCGGTACGAGCGGTGCAGCGCCGGCCCCTGGGATGCAGCAGCTGTTCGACGCCTGGATGGGCGCCTGGCGCTCGCTTGGCACGCCACCCGGCGGCAACGGCATGCCTTTCCCGATGCCTCAAATGCCGCTTCCCATGCCGTTCCAGATACCGCAAGCAGGTCTGCCGCAAATGCCGTCGTTTCCGGGCATGCCGGACTTCAGCAAACTGGCGGCCGGAGCGATGCCGGCCATGCCGTCTTTCGCCGGTCTGAACATACCGAGCGCAGCCATTCCCTCCGAGCGACTGCAGAAGCTGCAGGCTGACTATTCGCGCGAGGCAATGGAGTTGATCCAGCAAGCCACCACGTCCGCAACCAAAGCGCCCGAACTGAAGGATCGCCGCTTCAGTTCCGACGCATGGAGTGCGGCGCCGGCCTACGCATTCACTGCCGCCTGGTATCTGTTGAACGCGCGCTATCTGCAGGAAATGGTCGACGCGCTCGACACGGAACCCAAGGTGCGTGAGCGTATCCGTTTCGCTGTCCAGCAGTGGACCGCGGCGGCGTCGCCGAGCAACTTCTTCGCCCTGAATCCGGAAGCGCAAAAGACCTTGCTGGACAGCAAGGGCGAGAGCTTGCGCCAGGGCGTGATGAACCTGCTCACCGACTTGCAGCGCGGCAAGATTTCGCAGACCGACGAATCGGGTTTCGTGGTCGGCGAGAACCTTGCCAACACCGAAGGCTCGGTGGTGTTCGAAAACGACCTGATGCAGGTGATCCAGTACAAGCCGCGCACGGCGACCGTGCGCGAACGGCCGCTGCTCATCGTGCCGCCTTGCATCAACAAGTTCTACATTCTCGATCTGCAACCGGAGAATTCGCTGGTTGCCCACGGACTCGATTCAGGGCATCAGGTGTTCCTGATTTCGTGGCGCAACGCGGATCAATCCATCGCGCATAAGACGTGGGACGACTATATCGGTGAAGGCGTGCTCACCGCCATTGAGACGGTGAGCAAGATCAGCGGTCGCGAGCAGATCAATACGCTCGGCTTCTGCGTGGGCGGCACGATGCTCGCCACGGCGCTGGCGGTGGCCGCGGCGCGCGGCGAACATCCGGCTGCGTCCATGACGCTGCTCACCGCCATGCTCGATTTCTCGGACACGGGCGTGCTCGACGTGTTCGTCGACGAGGCGCATGTGCAGATGCGCGAGCAGACCATCGGCGGCAAGAACGGTGCGCCTGGACTGATGCGCGGCATCGAATTCGCCAACACGTTCTCGTTCCTGCGCCCGAATGATCTGGTGTGGAACTACGTCGTCGACAATTACCTCAAAGGGCGCACGCCGGTTCCGTTCGACCTGCTCTACTGGAACAGCGACTCGACCAGCCTGCCGGGCCCGATGTACGTCTGGTATTTGCGCAATACGTACCTCGAAAATCGTCTGCGCGAGCCGGGTGCGTTGACCACCTGCGGCGAGCCGGTCGACCTGTCGAAGATCGACGTGCCCACCTTCATCTACGGGTCACGCGAGGACCATATCGTGCCGTGGCAAACGGCGTACGCGTCGGTGCCGCTGCTCAGCGGGCCGTTGAAGTTCGTGCTCGGCGCGTCGGGCCACATTGCCGGCGTGATCAATCCGCCCGCGAAGAAGAAGCGCAATTTCTGGATGCTGGAAGGTGAGGTCAAAACGCTGCCGGAGAATGCCGAGGAATGGCTCGATCAGGCGACCGAAGTGCCTGGCAGCTGGTGGCCCGAATGGACCACATGGCTCGATCAGTACGGCGGCAAGAAGGTGAAGCCGCGGGCCTCTGCAGGCTCGGCGGAATTCCCGGTGATCGAGCCGGCGCCCGGACGTTATGTACGGCAACGGGAGTAGGTTTGAGCTTGCTCCACGGCGCGGCCCTTTGCGCTGTGAACGAGCGTCCGGCTGAGCTGGCGCGCTGAGTTGACGCGCTGAGTTGACGCGTAAACCTGGCGCATAAGCAGAAGCAACGAGATTTTTAACTTGACGGGCTGCGGCGCATTTGGCCGACTCGCCCGGAGGATATGGAAATGACTGATGTTGTGATCGTATCGGCCGCCCGTACGGCAGTTGGCAAATTTGGTGGGTCGCTGGCGAAGATCGCCGCACCCGATCTCGGCGCCACGGTGATTCGCGCGGTACTCGAGCGAGCAGGGCTGAAGCCCGAGCAGGTGAGCGAAGTGATCCTGGGTCAGGTGCTGACGGCAGGCTCGGGCCAGAATCCGGCGCGTCAGTCGCTGATCAAGGCGGGCTTGCCGAACGCCGTGCCCGCCATGACGATCAACGTGGTGTGCGGCTCGGGCCTGAAGGCCGTGATGCTGGCGGCCAACGCGATCATCGCGGGCGACGCCGATATCGTGGTGGCCGGCGGTCAGGAAAACATGAGCGCGGCGCCGCACGTGCTGCCGGGCTCGCGCGACGGTTTCCGCATGGGTGACGCGAAGCTGGTCGACTCGATGATCGTCGACGGCCTGTGGGACGTCTACAACCAGTACCACATGGGCGTGACGGCGGAAAACGTCGCCAAGGAATACGGCATCACGCGCGAGCAGCAGGACGCGTTCGCGGCGCTGTCGCAGAACAAGGCGGAAGCCGCGCAGAAAGCGGGCCGTTTCGACGACGAAATCGTGCCGGTCGAGATTCCGCAACGCAAGGGCGAGCCGCTGCGTTTCGCGACCGACGAGTTCGTGCGCCATGGTGTGACGGCTGAATCGCTCGCAGGCCTGAAGCCGGCTTTCTCGAAGGAAGGTTCGGTCACGGCGGCCAATGCGTCGGGTCTGAACGACGGTGCGGCGGCCGTGCTGGTGATGTCGGCGAAGAAGGCGGAGGCGCTCGGCCTCAAGCCGCTCGCGCGCATCAAGGCGTACGCCACCTCGGGTCTGGATCCGAAGGTGATGGGCATGGGCCCGGTGCCGGCCTCGCGCCGTTGTCTCGAACGCGCGGGCTGGACGCCGGCCGATCTGGACCTGATGGAAATCAACGAAGCGTTCGCCGCGCAGGCATGTGCAGTGAATCAGCAGATGGGCTGGGACACGTCGAAGATCAACGTGAACGGCGGCGCGATTGCGATCGGCCATCCGATCGGCGCGTCCGGCTGCCGGATTCTCGTCACGCTGCTGCACGAAATGCAGAAGCGCGATGCGAAGAAGGGTTTGGCGTCGCTGTGTATCGGCGGCGGCATGGGTGTGGCGCTGGCGCTTGAGCGCGCTTGAGTATCGCCGCGTGACCGACGCCACAGGCGTTGGTCGCGTGGCAAACGGAGCGTTGCCGCGCGTGTCATGCGCGCGGTCAGCGGTGGCCTCGTCGGCCGGTCGCCCGGCGGCTGCGGAGATGAAGCACAGACGAGGGAAGAGGCGGCCGGTCGGTGCCTCGAAAACGATAACGGAGTGTAGTTTATGACACAGCGAATTGCGTACGTAACGGGCGGGATGGGTGGCATCGGCACGAGCATTTGCCAGCGGCTGCACAAAGAGGGCTTCAAGGTCGTCGCGGGCTGCGGCCCGAATTCGCCGCGCCGTGTGAAGTGGCTCGAAGAGCAGAAGGCGCTGGGCTTCGATTTCATCGCGTCCGAAGGCAACGTCGGCGATTGGGAGTCGACCAAGAATGCGTTCGACAAGGTCAAGGCCGAAGTTGGCGAGATCGACGTGCTGGTGAACAACGCGGGCATTACGCGCGACGTCGTGTTCCGCAAGATGACCCACGAAGACTGGACGGCGGTGATCGACACCAACCTGACCAGCCTCTTCAACGTCACCAAGCAGGTGATCGACGGCATGGTCGAGCGTGGCTTTGGCCGCATCATCAACATTTCGTCGGTGAACGGCCAGAAGGGCCAGTTCGGCCAGACCAACTACTCGACCGCGAAGGCCGGCATTCACGGCTTCACGATGTCGCTGGCGCAGGAAGTGGCTACCAAGGGCGTGACGGTCAACACCGTGTCGCCGGGCTACATCGGCACCGATATGGTCAAGTCGATCCGCCCCGACGTGCTGGAAAAGATCATCGCGACGATTCCGGTGCGCCGTCTGGGTCAGCCGCAGGAAATCGGCTCGATCGTGGCATGGCTGGCATCGGAAGAATCGGGTTTCTCCACGGGTGCTGATTTTTCGCTGAACGGCGGATTGCATATGGGCTGAGTCACGGGCGCGCCGCTCACGAGGTGGTGCGCTTCGGCTCAGATGGTTCGGCGGCGTCTCGATTGCGCGATGACCAGATTGCGCAGCCGGTATGACGCCGTTTCCGCGCTCGACTTGCGCTCAAAGGCGTTACATGACCACTACTACAAAGAAAACAGCCGAACGACTGATCAAGAAATATCCGAATCGTCGGCTCTACGATACCGAGACAAGCACGTACATCACGCTGACGGACGTCAAGCAGCTCGTGTTGGATCAGGAGGATTTCAAGGTCATCGATGCGAAGAGCAACGAGGATCTGACGCGCGCCATCCTGTTGCAGATCATTCTCGAAGAGGAAAGCGGCGGCTTGCCGATGTTCTCGTCGTCGATGCTCTCGCAGATCATCCGTTTCTACGGTCATGCGATGCAGGGCATGATGGGCACGTATCTGGAAAAGAACATCCAGGCCTTCATCGACATTCAGGCGAAGCTCGCCGACCAGTCGAAGAATCTGTACGAAGGCAAGGCCATGAATCCCGAGGTCTGGTCGCAGTTCATGAACATGCAGGCGCCGATGATGCAGGGCATGATGACCAGCTACATCGAACAGTCGAAGAACATGTTCGTGCAGATGCAGGAGCAGATGCAGAATCAGGCGAAGTCGATGTTCGCTACTTTCCCGTTTACGCCGGGCGGCGCGGCCAACGTGGCCGGTGCCGGCAATGTACCGGCTACTCCGCAAGGCAACCCTCAGGGTAATCCGGAGCCGGAGAAGAAGTAAGGGCGGGGGGGCTCAAGCTAGTGGTGTTTCCACGCGTTGGGGCGCCATACGGGGCCACCCGGGGCCACCGCCCTCAACAGGTGAGTAACGGCGCAGCCTGCGCGCCGATGCGGAGGGCACGGCTGCGACCGTAAGGCGCCGGCGCGGTACAATCGGCGGCTGCGTGTGTGGGGCATTTTCTTCGGAGAGGGCGCTCTGGCCGCCGACTCCCCCCATTCCCACGGTCGATCTCATGTTTCATCACTGCCCCAGTCGCCCTTTGGAAACCCGCCACCTCCCGGCGCCCGTTTCCGCATGAGCCGGCTCTTTCTCGCCCCCATGGAAGGGCTCGCTGACTACGTGTTGCGCGACGTGCTGACCGGCATGGGCGGATTCGACGGATGCGTGTCCGAGTTCGTCCGGGTGACGGGCTCTCTGCTTCCCGGCCGGGTCTACGAAAGGGAAGCCCCCGAAGTGCTCGACGGCGCCTACACCCGCGCCGGTACGCCGATGGTGATCCAGTTGCTCGGCAGCGATCCCGAATGGATGGCGCTGAACGCGGCGCACGCGGCCACCTTGTCACCGCACGGCATCGACCTGAACTTCGGCTGTCCCGCCAAGGTGGTCAATCAGCACGGCGGCGGTGCCATGCTGCTGGCCGACCCTGAACAACTGAACCGGATCGTGTCGTCGGTTCGGGCTGCGGTGCCTGCCGGCATCGCCGTGACGGCCAAAATGCGCCTTGGCGTCTCCGACACGTCGCTGGCGATCGACTGCGCGGTCGCCCTCGCGGAAGGCGGCGCCGCCTCGCTCGTCGTGCACGCGAGGACGCGCGATCATGGCTACCGGCCGCCGGCTCACTGGGAGTGGATCGCGCGTATCGATTCGGCCGTGGACGTGCCGGTTATCGCGAACGGAGAAGTCTGGACGGTGGCCGACTGGGAGCGCTGCCGCGCTGTCAGCGGTTGTGCGGACGTGATGCTCGGGCGGGGCGCCGTATCGGACCCGTTCCTCGCGCTCAGGATACGCGGCCTGATGGACCGGTCCCCATCCGAAGGGGAATGGCATCAGGTGCTTCGTCACATGGCCGGCTATCTGCGGAAACTACAGGCCCGCGTCGCCTCCCGTCACGAGCACGGACGCGTCAAGAAGTGGCTCAGCTACCTGCAGCGCACCTGGCCGCAGGCGTCCGAACTGCATGCGGCGATACGCCGGGTGCAGGATTCGCACGAAATTCTGGCGACGATCGAGCACGCTTTGGGATTCGATAAATTAATCGCGCCACATCAGTCCAAGTCTGCCGGCCGACTCGATCCGGCGCACGCCGCGGCCAGTTGAAGGCGGAAATTCAAAGACTTACGAGCGGCAGCCGTGGCGAACCGCTACAATTCAGGGTTTAACGTCTTCAAGCGGTTCCCCATGTCTGCCACCCCCCCGATTGCCCCGAATGCCACGCCGAAGGTTGGCTTTGTCTCGCTCGGCTGCCCGAAAGCCCTGGTTGATTCCGAGCAGATCATCACCCAACTGCGCGCCGAAGGTTACGAGATTTCCGGCACGTACGACGGCGCGGACCTCGTGGTCGTCAACACCTGCGGCTTCATCGACGAAGCGGTGCAGGAAAGCCTCGACGCGATCGGCGAAGCGCTCAACGAAAATGGCAAGGTGATCGTGACCGGCTGCCTCGGTGCCAAGAAGAGCGCGAGCGGCTCGGGGCTGGTCGAAGAAGTGCATCCCAAGGTGCTGGCCGTGACCGGTCCGCACGCGCTCGGCGAAGTCATGCAGCACGTGCACACCCATCTGCCGAAGCCGCACGATCCGTTCGTCGATCTGGTGCCGGCCGCCGGCGTGAAGCTCACGCCGCGCCACTACGCGTACCTGAAGATTTCCGAAGGCTGCAATCACCGCTGCACGTTCTGCATCATCCCGTCCATGCGCGGCGACCTGGTGTCGCGTCCCGTCGCCGACGTGATGCTCGAAGCGGAAAATCTGTTCAAGTCGGGCGTGAAGGAACTGCTGGTGATTTCGCAGGACACGAGCGCGTATGGCGTCGACGTCAAATACCGCACCGGTTTCTGGAACGGCAAGCCGATCAAGACGCGCATGACCGACCTCGTCGGCGCGCTCGGCGAACTCGCCGCGCAATACGGCGCATGGGTGCGTCTGCATTACGTGTATCCGTATCCGAGCGTGGACGAAGTGATCCCGATGATGGCCGAAGGCCCGTTCAAGGGCCACGTGCTGCCGTATCTCGACGTGCCGTTCCAGCACGCGCATCCGGAAGTCCTGAAGCGCATGAAGCGCCCGGCCAACGCCGAGAAGGTGATGGAGCGCGTGAAGAAGTGGCGCGAGATGTGCCCGGATCTGACCATCCGCAGCACGTTCATCGCCGGCTTCCCCGGTGAGACCGAAGAGCAGTTCCAGACGCTGCTCGATTTCATCCGCGAAGCGGAACTCGACCGCGTCGGCTGCTTTGCGTACTCGCCGGTCGAAGGCGCAACGGCCAACGAACTCGACGGTGCATTGCCCGACGAAGTGCGCGAAGAGCGCCGCGCGCGTTTCATGGAAGTCGCCGAGGAAGTGTCGGCCAAACGTATCGCGAAGAAGGTCGGCAAGACACTGAAGGTGCTGGTCGACGAGATCAACGCGGACGGCGGCATTGGCCGCACCGCGGCGGACGCGCCGGAGATCGACGGCGTCGTGTATATCGCGCCGGCTGCCAAGGCGTCCAAGCGCTACAAGGTCGGCGATTTTGTGTCGGTGAAGATCACCGGCGCCGACGGTCACGACCTGTGGGGCGAGGTTTAAGCAATGGCGGCAAGCATGCCTGCAACGCCGGAAGTTCAGCGCCCCGACATCCTCGCGCTCGGCGAGGCGATGATCGAGTTCAACCAGTCGGCCAAAGACGAGCCGAACTACCTGCAAGGCTTCGGCGGCGATACCTCGAATTTCTGTATCGCAGCCGCCCGGCAAGGCGCGAAGACGGGTTTCGTCTCCGCGGTCGGTGCGGATCATTTCGGGCGTTTGCTGGTTGATCTGTGGGAACGTGAACAGGTGGATACGGCGCTGGTGCGGGTCGATCCGCACGCGCCTACCGGCGTGTATTTCGTGTCCCACGGTCCGAATGGCCACGCGTTCGACTATCTGCGCGCAGGTTCGGCCGCGAGCCGCTATGCACCGCACGATCTGCCGCTCGAGGCGATTGCCGCGGCCAAGGTGATTCATCTGTCCGGCATCAGCCTCGCGATCAGCCTGAGTGCCTGCGACGCGGCGCTCGAAGCGATCGCGCATGCGCGCGCCAATGGCGTGCGCGTGAGCTTCGACACCAATCTTCGCCTGAAGCTGTGGCCGCTCGCGCGGGCGCGCGCGGTGATGCTCGAAGCCATTCGCCAGACCGACATCTGCCTGCCAAGCTGGGACGATGTCACCGAACTCACGGGTCTGACCGGCCGTGACGAGATCGTCGATTTCCTGCTGTCGCACGGTCCGCGCGTGGTCGCGCTCAAGCTTGGCAAGGAAGGCTCATATATCGCCACGCCGAACGAACGGCGTGTGGTGCCGGGCCACGTCGTCAACGCGGTCGATGCAACCGGCGCGGGCGACTGCTTCGGCGGCGCGTTCATCGCGCGGATCGTGGCGGGTGACGATCCGTTTGCGGCGGCACGTTATGCGAACGTCGCCGCGGCGCTGTCCACGCAAGGTTACGGCGCGGTGGCGCCGATTCCTTCGCGCGCAACAGTCGAACAACTTCTGGCGGGCTGAACACGGGCGTTGCGACGCGGGCCCGCCGAGGCAAAATCATCCTGAGAGACTAAAGAAGGAGCGAGCGATGCAACGAGACGTAGTGGTGGTTAGCGGTGTGCGCACGGCAATTGGCGCTTTCGGCGGCAGTCTGAAGGATTTTTCGCCGACCGATCTCGGCGCACGCGTCGTGCGTGAAGCGCTGGCCCGCGCCAGCGTGTCGGGCGACGAAGTCGGCCATGTGGTGTTCGGCAACGTCGTGCATACCGAAGCAAAAGACATGTATCTGGCGCGCGTGGCGGCGATCAACGGCGGTGTCGCGCAACACGCGCCGGCCTTGACCGTGAACCGCCTGTGCGGCTCCGGCCTGCAGGCCATTGTCTCCGCCGCGCAAAGCGTGCTCCTCGGCGACGCCGACATCGCCATTGGTGGCGGCGCGGAAAACATGAGCCGCGCGCCTTATTCCATGCCTGCCGCGCGCTTCGGTCAGCGCATGGGCGACGCGCGCCTCGTCGACATGATGGTCGGCGCGCTGAACGATCCGTTCCAGGCGATCCACATGGGCGTGACTGCCGAGAACGTCGCGCGCAAGTACGACATCTCGCGTGAAACGCAGGACGCACTCGCGCTCGAATCGCATCGCCGCGCGGCCAACGCGATCACGAATGGCTACTTCAAGGAACAGATCCTGCCGATCACGATCCCGTCGAAAAAAGGCGACGTCGTGTTCGACACGGACGAGCACGCGCGCATGAACGCATCGGCTGAAGATTTCTCCAAGCTGAAACCCGTGTTCGTGAAAGAGAACGGCACGGTGACGGCCGGCAACGCGTCGGGCATCAACGACGCCGCCGCGGCCGTGGTGCTGATGGAGCGCAGCGTCGCTGAACAGCGGGGCATCAAGCCGCTGGCGCGCCTCGTGTCGTATGCGCATGCAGGCGTCGATCCGGCGTACATGGGCATCGGCCCGGTGCCGGCCACTCGCCGCGCGTTGGAGCGGGCCGGCCTGACGGTCGCCGACCTCGACGTGATCGAGGCGAACGAAGCGTTCGCCGCGCAGGCCTGCGCGGTCAGCAAGGAGCTGGGCTTCGATCCCGCCAAGGTCAATCCGAACGGCTCGGGCATTTCTCTCGGCCACCCGATCGGCGCGACTGGTGCGCTCATCACCGTCAAGGCGCTGTATGAATTGCAGCGGATCGGCGGCCGCTATGCGCTGGTCACGATGTGCATTGGCGGCGGGCAGGGTATTGCGGCGATCTTCGAACGGATCTGAAGCGCTGCGCGTAGCGGCAGTATCGAGCAATAAGGAACGAACGGATGCGGGAACTGAAAGCGATGAAGGGTGCCATGCGTCGGCGCGGTTGGGCAATAGCGACCATTGCCGCGTTGCTGTGTGCGGGCGCGACGGTGGTGATGCCCGCCCAGGCATGGGCGGAAAGCGACGCGGTGAAGGAGTTGGCGGCACCCGCGCCGATCCAGTTGCCGCTCAAGCCCAGTGCTGAATTCGCGAAGTTCCCACGCTACGCCGGCATGCTGGGCTCGCGCCAGATCGTGCTGAAGCTCGGCCCGAAATCCGACGATCCTGCCGGTGTGCACGGCGAGTATCAGTACACGGACACCGGCGAAGTGATCCTGATCGCCGGCGACCGCGACGGCGACACGCTCGAAGTCGAGGAATCGAACGACGGCACCCATATCACCGGTAACTGGGTCGGCAAGTTCGCGGCAGACGGCTCGGTGGCGGGCGACCGCATGAACGTCGACGATTCCGACCCGCAGCCATTCGATCTCAAGCCGTTGGCGGCAGGGCAGGCGGTGCCGCCGCCCGGCGCGCCGGCGAGCGCGGCGAACAAGGCCGCGACCCAGCCTTCCGCAGGCGCATCCACGGCTCCGGCTCCGGCAACTGCCGCTGGTGGCCACGCCGTCGGCGGCGTCAGCAACTTGCAAACCGGCGAGTGAACCTCGCCATGCGGGCTTCCTCGGCCCGCCGACTCGCGCTGTCCGATAAGCGAAATCCAACCGGCTCGGCTAATCTTGCGTGTGCGGCGCGCCCCGAATTCGCGTGCCCTCCGTTTCCGTCAGATTCTCTCCGAAACACACCATGACCCAATCCAAACTCCAACGCGATCTGCAAACCCGTATCGTGCGTGCCGAAGACCAGCTCACGCCGGGCTTCGAATCATTCTCGATGCCGGTCACGCGGGCTTCGACGGTCGTGTTCCCCGATCTCGCGACCATGCGTGCGCTCGACTGGAAAAACGACGCGCAATGGCGCTACGGCCTGCATGCCACGCCGACTTCGCTTGCGCTGGCGCAGCGCCTCGCCACCATCGAGGGCGGCAATCACGCGTTGTTGCAGCCGTCGGGCTTGTCGTCGATTTCGAATGTGTATTTCGGCCTCGTCAAGTCAGGCGACGACGTGCTGATTCCCGATAACGTCTATTCGCCGAACCGCGATCACGGCGATTGGCTGGCGCGCGATTTTGGCGTCACCGTGCGCTATTACGATCCGATGATCGGCGCGGGCATCGCCGATCTGATCCGGCCGACTACGCGACTCATCTGGCTCGAAGCGCCCGGCTCGGTGACGATGGAAGTCGCCGACGTGCCCGCTATCACCGCCGTGGCACGCGCACGCAACGTCGTCACCGCCATCGACAATACGTGGTCTGCGGGGCTCGGTTTCCGGCCGTTCGATCATGGCGTCGATATTTCGGTGCAGGCGTTGACCAAATATCAGTCGGGCGGTGGCGATGTGTTGATGGGCGCGACCATTACCGTCGATCGCGAACTGCACCTGAAGCTGAAGGCGGCGCGTATGCGCATGGGCATCGGGGTCTCGTCGGACGACTGTTCGCTGATCCTGCGCAGTCTGCCGACCATGCAGTTGCGTTTCGAGCAGCATGATCGCGCGGCGCTCGGATTGGCCAAATGGTTGAAGACGCGGCTGGAAATTGCCGCCGTGTTGCACCCGGCGCTGCCGGACTGTCCGGGGCACGAGTTTTTCAAGCGCGACTTCACGGGCGCGGGCGGGCTCTTTTCAGTTGTGTTCGACGGCCGCTACAGCCCGGCTCAAATCGACACGTTCTGCGAGTCGCTCGAACTGTTCTCGCTCGGCTGGAGCTGGGGCGGCGCGCACAGCCTTGCAATGCCGTATGACGTCGCGTCGATGCGCACCGCGGGGCAATGGCCGCATCGCGGCACCTTGGTGCGGTTCTATATCGGTCTCGAAACCGAAGCCGATCTGCGCGCGGATATCGAGCAGTCGCTGGCCGCGCTGGGTTGAACGTTCCAGGCGACGTTTTTTCGTAGAATCAGTGAGCCCGTCGGGACATTTTTCCGGCGGGCTTTTTTGTTGTCACTCTATTGTTGTCACGATAGCCAGTAAGCCTAACCATTCGGCTGAATGTTCAGCATGATATCCCGACGCTACGATGGCGTGCATTCCAACTCAAGGTTGCCGCACCATGGTGAGCTTCGATGAATCTTTTCTTCTGGATGTTGCTGAATCTCGGCGTGCCGATCATCGGCCCGATCTTTACGCTAACCCTTGTCGCGCCCGCGCACGGTTGGCGCGTGGCAAAGGCGCTGATTGCCGGCTCGGTGAAAGACGGTCAACTGTTCTGGTGTGCGATCGGCCTGCTTGCTTCCGCGGTTTATGAGGCGGTGACGGCGCTGGAGCGGGGCCGTGGTGAGGCGTCGGTTCTGGCGTACTGGGTGGCTGGACTGTGTGTGATGGCGTTCACCTGTTCGAGCCTCGTAATGTCGGGGCTGGTCAATCCACATTCCAGGCGAGCAAGGCAGGGAGCGCCGCGGCGAAACAGCTTATTTGCTGATGGAAGCTTTTCGCCCACCGAGATCGTCCTCTCCGTTTTCTTCACGGTGATTGCCGCAGCTTTATTAGCATCCCTACATGTGCAGTTGATCTAGATTTTTTAGATAGTGCAGCATTTATACTGATCCTCTCAAGGAGGCAATCATGAAGAAATTCTCGTTGTGGCTGGTGTCCGAGAAAATTTACCCGCGCTTTTTGATGTGGATCACGATCATCGCAAGCCTCGATGCGATTAGCCTTATGTTGACGCTTTCAACGGGCATTGTGAAAAAATAGTGCCATGGCTGGCGCTGGCCGCCATTGCATCGGTCAGCGCATCAAACAGCCTTCGAACAGGTATCAGAACAGGTATCAGAACAGCCGCAGCAACCCGTCCAACCCCACATGGTTGAACGCCACGCTTGCCGCTTCGCGCACCACCGGCTTCGCACGGAACGCAACGGAGAGACCGGCTTCAGCCATCATCTTCAGATCGTTCGAGCCATCGCCCATGGCAATCGAGCGGCCTGGTTCAACGCCCAATTGCGCGCATGTTTCGCGGAGCGTGCGGGCTTTGACATCTGCGTTGACGATCTCGCCGATCACCTTGCCGGTCAGTTTGCCGTCCACGATTTCAAGCGTGTTCGCGCGCGTGAAATCGAGTCCGAGACGCGCTCTCAGTTTTTCGGTGAAGAACGTGAATCCGCCCGACACCAGCAGCGTTTTCAAACCAGCCGCCTTCGCGCCCGCCAGCATCTGCTCAGCGCCCGGCGAGAGTTTCAGCCGCTCTTCGTACACCCGTTCGAGCGCGCTTGCGTCGAGGCCTTTGAGCAGCGCCACGCGGCGCGTCAGGCTTTCGTTGAAGTCCTTGATTTCGCCGCGCATTGCGGCCTCGGTGATCGCGGACACTTCGCTTTTCAATCCGCAGAAGTCCGCGATTTCGTCAATGCATTCAATGGTGATCAGCGTCGAATCCATGTCCATCGCCACCAGCCCGAAGTCGCGCAGTTGGCGGCCGGCTTCGACAAACGCGTAGTCCAGTTGATGGGTGCCGCAATAGACGTCGAGGTCGCCACGTTGAGCGACGCTTGCGTCGGCAATGCGAATCGCGTTGGCGTCGATGACGCTGGCGTGCGAACCGCGCGCGAGCGCGACGAGCGTTTTTTGATGGTCGGCGGAAAGGGGCGCAGGGCTTTGAATGACGAGGTTCATGGACGACGACGCAATGACGCAGGAAAGGACGGGCGCGCGGCGCGCGCGGAAAATCCCGTTATTGTAACGGTTCGCCGGTCGGCATCGCCTCTCGCGCTCCGCTGGAACTGCCGGAGGCGCCACCGTGCATTGCGCCGTGCAATCCGCCGGCGCGCGGTTCATACTGGCGCATCGAACGACGCCTCGCAGCCAATACACGCACCGGCCGTCCCATTCGCGCCTTCGCGAGGCGCAATGGCCGGCCCGCGAATGCACCGGCACCCTTGACGAGGCGCACTACCACGGAGACAACGCATGCCCCAGGCGACCGCCGGCGACGCATCCACTCTTGCGCGCGACTTCGATCTGCGCCACCTGAATCCCGCTTTCTATGCCGATCCCTATCCGGTTTATCACGCATTGCGCACCCACGAACCGGTCAAGCGCATGCCGGACGGCTCGCTGTTTCTAACGCGGTTTCGCGACGTCCAGGCGGTTTACCGGGATCCGAAGACTTTCAGCTCCGACAAGACCGTCGAATTCAAGCCGAAATACGGCGATTCGCCGCTCTACGCGCATCACACCACGAGTCTTGTATTCAACGATCCTCCGCGCCATACGCGTGTGCGCAAGCTGATCGCCGGTGCGCTGACGGCGCGCGCCATCGCGGCCATGGAGCCGGGTCTGGTGCGCCTCGTCGACGGCTTGCTCGATGCCGCCGCCGAACGCGGCCGGATCGACCTGATCGCCGAGTTCGCGTCGGCGATTCCGGTCGAGATCATCGGCAATCTGCTGGACGTGCCGCATGCGGAGCGCGAGCCGTTGCGTGACTGGTCGCTCGCGATACTCGGCGCGCTCGAGCCGTCGCTCACCGAGGCGCAACTCGAGCGGGGCAATCGCGCGGTGAGCGAATTCGTCGACTATCTGCGCGATCTGGTCGCGCGACGCCGCCGCGAGCCGGGCGATCCGCAACATGACGTACTGACGCGCCTGATCCAGGGCGAAGAGGGCGGCGAGCAGCTGTCCGAAGCGGAGTTGCTGCAAAACTGCATTTTCATTCTGAACGCGGGACATGAGACGACCACGAATCTGATCGGCAACGGACTCGTCACGCTGACGCAATGGCCGCAAGAGCGTGCGGCGTTGCTGCGCGAGCCGTCGCTGATCGGAACGGCGGTGGAGGAATGTCTGCGCTTCGAGAGTTCGAATCAGCTGGGCAACCGCATGGCGACCGTCGACACCGAGATCGGCGGCATCGCGGTGGCGCGCGGCACGCCGGTTACGCTGTGCATCGGCGCGGCCAATCGCGATCCGGAACAGTTCGAGGATCCGGATCGCTTCGACATCCGCCGTGATCCGAACCGGCACCTGGCGTTCGGCTTCGGCATTCATCAGTGCGCCGGGTTGTCGCTCGCGCGACTCGAGGCGCGCATTGCGATTGGCCGGTTGGTGCAGCGCTTTCCGGCGTATCGTCTGAACGGCGAGCCGACGCGCGGCGGGCGAGTGCGGTTTCGAGGCTTCGCCGCGGTGCCGATCGAGCTTGAGGCCGTTTGAGCTGGCTTGAATCGCCTTAAGCTGGCAGAAGCCTTGGCCCGGCAAAAGCCTTAAACCGCAAAGCCCGGAACGGCGTAGCTTTTGCCGGAGTGACGCAAGACTTACAGCCTGAGTGTAAGGGCGCCCGGGCGGCGGCGCTTGCTGGCTTTGGCCGGAATGCCGTGGCACGCTTGCTGCTTCGCTTCAGGTCCTAGGCCCAAGGGAGCGCACGATGGCACACATGATCTGGAAAGGCGCAATCAGCTTCGGCCTCGTTCACGTGCCGGTGCAGTTGTATCCGGCAACGCAATCGGAGAAGGTCGGCTTCAATCTGCTCGACAAGCGCACCATCGATCCGATCGGCTACAAGCAGATCAACAAGCGCACCGGCAAGGATGTGACGCGCGATAACATCGTGCGTGGCTTCGAGTACGAAAAAGACAAGTACGTCGTGCTGTCGGACGACGAGATTCGCTCAGCGAACCCCGAGTCGACGCAAACGGTCGATATTCTCGCGTTCGTCGATGCTCCGGACATTTCGTTCCTCTATCTCGACACGCCGTATTTCCTCACCCCCGACCGTAAGGGCGAAAAAGTCTATGCGCTGTTGCGCGAAGCCATGAAGGCGTCGGGCAAGATCGGCGTGGCGAGCGTCGTGCTGCATAACAAGCAGCATCTTGCTGCGCTGATACCGGTCGGTCCGGTACTCGCGTTGAACACGTTGCGCTGGGCTGCCGAAGTGCGCGACTTCGACGAATTCAAGCTGCCGCCCGAGGGCATGAAAGCCGCGGGAGTGTCAACGCGCGAACTCGACATGGCGAAGAAGCTGATCGACGATATGAGCGACAAATGGGATCCGTCGCAGTATCACGACACCTTCCGCGACGACATCATGGCGCTCGTCGATCGCAAGATTCGCGCAGGCAAGACCGAGGAAATCACCGAGGTCGAAGCGCCGCACGAGTCGCGTCAGTCTGCCGATATCCTCGATCTGTCGGATCTGCTCAAACGCAGCCTGGGACGTGGCAAGAGCAAGCAGCCGGCGTCGGCCAGTCGCAAGCGCGCTGCGGACGACGATGAAGACGACGCCGATAGCGAAGCCGAAATGTCGGCGCCGGCCCGCAAGAAACCGCGCGCCGCGCGCTCCGCGAGTACGGCAACAACGCGCAGCAGCGCAGGCAGCCGTGCGAGCGCCAAGACTGCTTCGACGCCGGCCACGCGCAAGCGTCGCGCGGCGGCTTGATTGTCAGCCTCGCGTCCACGCCGCCTGCGAGCAACGCCACCATCGTCATGAACGACAGACTCGATACCTACACCCGCAAACGTCGCTTCGACGAAACGCCGGAGCCGTCGGGCATGCGCGTGGCCCGCAAACAAGGCAGCCGGAAGGCGACCAGACAGTCATCCGCCGATGCGCTCTCGTACGTGATTCAGGAGCACGACGCACGTCGTTTGCACTACGACTTCCGGCTCGAGCTGAACGGCACGCTCCTGTCGTGGGCGGTGCCGAAAGGGCCGAGCCTCGACCCGTCGGTGAAGCGGCTCGCGGTGCATGTCGAAGACCATCCGGTCGAGTACGGGTCGTTTGAAGGAGAAATTCCGCCAGGCAATTACGGCGCGGGCAGCGTGATCGTATGGGATCGCGGCACGTGGGAGCCGGTTGGCGGGACGGCCGAGGCGACGCGCGCGTACGCGGCCGGCAAACTCAAATTCCTGCTGCACGGTGAAAAGCTGCGCGGCGGCTGGACGCTGGTGCGCAGCCATATGCGCGGCAGCGGCGACAAGGAGCAATGGCTTCTGATCAAGGAACGCGATGACGAAGCGCGCGCTGAAGGCGACTACGACATATTGAAGAAGCGCCCAGGCAGCGTGCTCGACGGCGTCGCCGCCGCGGGCACAGGTGCGAGAACGTCGAGAGCAGTGACAGCGAAGCGGACAACAGACAAGGCTGCAGGCAAACGCGCTGCGGCCACGAAAGCCACCGCGAAACCGGATGCGGTATCCACCGCGAAACGAGGCGGCAAGAATGGCGCGAAGTTCGCTTCACCGGAACGCGCCGACCCCAAGCGACCCGACATCGTAGCGACGCGCAGCGCGCGATCGCTGCGCGAGCTCGCCGCCTCGCCTTCGATCGAGGGTGCGGTGCCGGCCCGCCTGCCGGCGAGCTTCAAACCCCAACTCGCCACGCTCGTCGACGCGGCGCCCGCCGGCGATGATTGGTCGTATGAGATCAAGTTCGACGGCTATCGTGTGCTGGTCAGAATCGATAGGATGACCAAGGGAAATGCGGTCAAGGTGTTCACTCGCGCGGGCAACGACTGGACCGCGAAGTTCGGCAAACAGGTCAAGGCGTTCGAACAACTCGACATCGACAGCGCGTGGCTCGATGGCGAAGCCGTCGTGCTGGACCCCAACGGCGTGCCGAATTTTCAGGCGCTGCAGAATGCCTTCGATTCGAACCGTCCACAAGACATTGTCATCTACCTGTTCGACATACCGTTTCTGAACGGCTACGACTTGCGCGGCGTGCCGCTCGAACAGCGTCGTGCGATTTTGCGCGCCCTGCTGGAGGAGGTCGACGACAGCGTGCTGCGCTTCTCGAATGATTTCGACTTCAGCGCCGACGACCTGCTCAGGAGCGCATGCGACATGGCGTTGGAAGGCATTATCGGCAAGCGGCGCGATAGTGGCTACATGTCGGGGCGTTCTTCGGCGTGGATCAAACTGAAGTGCCGCCGACGTCAGGAATTCGTGATCGGCGGCTATTCGGAACCGTCCGGCAGCCGCGCGGCGTTCGGTGCGCTGCTGCTCGGTATCTACGACGGCAACGGCAAATTGCAGTACGCGGGGCGCGTAGGCACCGGTTTCGACGCGGCGCTGCTGCGCTCGGTGAAGAAAGAACTGGATGCGCACGAGACCCAGCGCATGCCGTTTGCCGCCGCACCGCGCGAGCGCAGCCGCACGCCGGTCCATTGGGTGGAGCCGGTGCTGGTCGCCGAATGCAATTTCGCGGAGTGGACGAGCGATGGCATCGTGCGTCAGGCTTCGTTCGTGAGTCTGCGCAACGACAAGCCGGCGCGTCAGATCGTCAAGGAATCACCTCGCAGGGGAGCCGACGCGCAAGAGCAAACCGATGCTGCGTCTGACGGCGTGCCGAAGAAGCGCACAGCGCGCAAGACTGCCGCGAGTACTTCGGCGGCGTCCGAAGCGAGTGGTGCGAACGAGGGGCGCACGACGGCCATCAAGGCCGAGGGTGCTAAGGCAGTGGGTATGAAGGCCACTGGTACGAAAGCCGCGGGCAAGAAAGCCGCGGGCACGAAATCCGCGAGTGCGAAAGCAACGAGCACTGAAGTCGCGAGTACGGAAGCCACGAGTAAGAACGCCGCGAGTAACAAAGCCACAGGCACCAAAGCCGCGAGTACCAAAGCCACGAGTACCAAAGCCGCGAGTACCAAAGCCGCGAGTACCAAAGCCGCGAGCACCAAAGCCGCGAGCTCCAAAGCCGCCGCCGCCAAAAACACGGCCACCAAGACACGCGCAGCAACAAAATCAAATGCCCCGTCGATCCCCTCTGAAGTCGGCGGCGTCCGCATCTCGCACCCCGATCGTGTCATCGACAAAAGCACGGGCACGCGCAAGATCGATCTCGTGCAGTACTACGAATCTGTGGCCGACTGGATGCTGCCGCATTTGCAGGACCGTCCGGTGTCGCTGGTGCGCGCGCCCGAGGACATCGGCGGTGAACTGTTCTTCCAGAAGCACAGCCAGAAGCTGTCGATTCCGAATGTCACCCAGCACCCGGGTCTCGATCCGGGGCATCCACCGCTGATTACCGTCGACACGCTCAAGGCGCTGATCGGCGCCGCGCAGATGGGCACCGTCGAATTTCACACCTGGAATGCCGTCGCCTCGAATATCGAAAAACCGGACCGCATGGTGTTCGACCTCGACCCCGACGCCTCGCTGGGTTGGGAGCGCATGATCGAAGCCGCGCAATTGACGCGTTCGCTGCTCGAAGAACTCGGCCTCACGTCTTTCTGCAAGACAAGCGGCGGTAAAGGCTTGCACGTGGTCGTGCCGCTCGCGAAGCAGGCTGGCTGGGACGAAGTGAAGGATTTTTCGCAAGCCGTCGCGCAGCACATGGCGGCGACGCTGCCCAAGTACTTCAGCGCGAAGATGGGCGCGCAGAATCGCAAGCAGAAGATCTTCGTCGACTACCTGCGCAACAACCGCGGCTCGAGTACGGTCGCCGCATTTTCGGCGCGTGCGCGTCCGGGGCTGGGCGTATCGGTGCCGCTGACGTGGGACGAAGTCGCCACTTCCACAGGCGGCGATCAGTGGACCATCGAGAATCTGCACGAGCGCCTGGCCGATCTGAAAAGCGACCCGTGGGCGGACTACGCGAAAACACGCCAGCGTATTACCGCAGCCATGAAGAAACGACTTGGCGGCGCGCAGTAAGGGCGCTTCAGCAAACCTGATTCACCGCGAAAAGGACCACATCATGAAGACCTCACCGCAATCCTCGGACGGCGACAAGCAGGCCGATCCGCATGCTAAAAAGCAACCTCGCTCGATGCAGGAGGCTGCCGCGCCGCTGCCGCATGAAACCGACCAGGATCCGGAATCCCAGCACGAGGACGGCCCGCGCCTTGTTGGTAAGCAGGCACATCGCGACCTCGAACGCGGGCTGAAAGATACGGACCGGCGCGGCGGCGACGAGTATCAGGAAAAGACGCAGAACGACGCGCACGCCGACGTCAATTCCGATGGCAAAGAAGCCGGGGGCGGGCGCGGCAAGCATTGACGGGACTACGGCGTAACACGACAACAGCACAACGGCACCGTGCCACATGCCACCGCGCCACCCACTACATCCACGGCCGGTCGCTCAGTTGAGCGCGCCACCCCCTTCCCGCATAGCCCCTCCGCTCAACCCGGTTCCCGATCCCAATAAGGCGGATCGCCGAAATGGGCGGCGAGGAATTCGATAAAGGCGAGCGTCTTCGGCGGCACGAAGGAGCGGCTCGGATACACCGCCCAGATGGCCACGCGCTCGGCGAGCGGATAGCTATCCAGCACGCTGACCAGTTCGCCGCTGCGCAGAAACGGCGCCACGTCCCAGGTGGATTTGAGCGCGATGCCGAAACCGGCCAGCAGCGCGTCGCGGATCACTTCGCCGTTGTCCGTGACTAGCCGTCCGCTCACGCGAACCTCGAGCGCGCCGGCGGGTGTTTCGAAGGCCCAGTCGCGCTGGTCCGACAGAATCATGCACTCGTGTTCCGCAAGCTCCGAAGGATGGTGCGGCGTACCACGCGCGGCAAGGTAAGCGGGCGCCGCGCACAGCACCCGGCGATTCACTGCCAGGCGCCGCGCCACCAGCGACGAATCCTTCAGCACGCCGACGCGGATCGCCACGTCGATTCCCGCATCGACGAGATCGATTACCTGATCCGTCAATCGCAGATCGACGCTCACGCCGGGAAAGCGGCGCAGAAATTCGCTGATCACCGGCGAAACGTGTTGCCGTCCGAACGACGACGGCATAGAAACGCGCAAGCGGCCTTGCGGCTCGGCCTGCGCGCGGCCAACCGAGGCGCGCGCGGCGGCGGCCGCGTCGAGCAGGGCTTCGGCGCGCGACATGAAGACTTCACCATCCTGCGTGAGGCTGATGCGGCGGGTGGTCCGGTGCAGCAGCCGCGCGCCGAGCAATTTTTCCAGCTGCGCGATGCGCGAACTGGCCACCGCGGCCGACAAACCGAATTCGCGCCCAGCCGCCGATACGTTGGCCAGCAGAGCCGCACGCACGAACAGGGCGACATCGAGCAAATCGAGCCGCTCCCGATCGCCTGAAGCGCCACGCATGGGGTAAGCAGTCAGATTCATTCTTCTGAATTTCCAAAAGATGTTTAAGTCATTATCGCGGTTTTAAAGAAGTAAGAATCGCCTTAGGATCACGCCATTGGGATCGAAATCCTTGATCAGCGGCGCGACAGGCTCTGCGCAAGGATCGCGATCCTCCCATTTCGTCTGAACGAACAGGAGCATGTATGAAAGCTGTCGGTCTCTATCGCTACTTGCCCATTGATCAAGCCGAAGCCTTGGTCGATGTGGATATCCCCAAGCCCGAGGCCACCGGTCGTGATCTGCTGGTCAAGGTCGAAGCCATTTCCGTCAATCCGGTCGACACCAAGGTGCGCGCCCCGAAGGACACCGTCGAAAAAGCCCCGCGCGTACTCGGCTGGGATGCCGCCGGCACGGTCGTCGCGGTCGGTCCGGACGTGACGCTGTTCAAAGTGGGTGATCCTGTGTTCTATGCGGGCAGCATTACGCGGCCGGGCGCCAACAGCGAATTCCACCTGGTCGACGAGCGCATCGTCGGGCGCAAGCCCGCGTCGCTCGATTTCACGCACGCGGCCGCGCTGCCGTTGACCGCGATCACCGCCTGGGAAGCCCTGTTCGACCGCCTCGGCGTGTCGCCGCAAGGCGCGGATGAGGGGCAGACCGTGTTGATCATCGGCGGAGCGGGCGGGGTCGGTTCGATCGGTATTCAACTGGCGAAGCAACTTGCGAAGCTCACGGTGATCGCGACCGCATCGCGGCCCGAATCGGCGAAATGGGCGACGGAACTGGGCGCGGATCACATCGTCGATCACTTCGGCGATATGCCCGCGCAATTGAAAAAGCTCGGGATCGACGAGGTCGATTACGTGCTCATGTTCAACGACACCGACAAGAACTTCCCCGCGGCGGCCGAAGTCATCAAGCCGCAAGGCGGCATCTGCACGATTGTGGAAAACAGCAAACCGGTGCCGGTCGAACTGCTGAAGGCGAAGAGCGCCGCGTTCCACTGGGAATTCATGTTCACCCGTTCGATGTTCGGCACGCCCGACATGATCGAGCAGCACAAACTGCTGACCGAAGTCGCGCGTCTCGTTGATGCGGGCACGTTGCGCACCACGGTAGGTCAGGACCTCGGCGCCATCAACGCGGCGAATCTGCGCCGCGCGCATCAACTGCTCGAAGAAGGGCGGGCCATCGGCAAGCTGGTGCTGACGGGCTTTGCAGACTAAGCCGCACCGCGCCTGAACCAGCAAGCCTGGCTCATACGGCCGGCGTCGCAGCCATGCGCGCCGGCCGTTTTCATTTAAAGTGCATCAAACGGCGCGTTCTCGCGGCGTGCGTGACGATTCGTAGCAGAACGGCGCGGCGCGCGCCTGCGCGGCCGCGCGCGCAGAAAACGCGTTGCCGCAAGCGGGTTAACACCCGATTCGCGGGCAGCGCGCGCGGCTTCGCTTGGCGTTAGACTGACGGGGCATCATGCTAAAACAGCTGCGTGTCTCGCAGCCCCGGCTGGCCAGGCATCGACCGGCTTCATCCAGTCACGCGGTGCGTGGGCAGTCGTGCTGAAGCGAGCGCGCAGCGGCACAACAACGAGGTGACAGTATGAGCTTCAGACTCTCCGCCGTTTCAGTTGTCGCTTCTCTCGCTTGCGCGCTCGCGCCCGGCATGCTGGTGCCGGCGGCCCACGCGGCCACGCCGATCACGGTCACGTCCCAGTCCGCCCTCGACGGCCCGATCCGCTACACGGTTCGCGTCACGTCGAAACAGTTCGGCAATTCGCAGGAAACCCGCACGATCCGCTCCGGCGAATCGGATGACTTCACGTGGAAGACCGTGCCGCCCGGCGGCCCGGTTCCCGCCACGGATGCATGCCCGAACTACGCGTCGCTGCCGCTCGATACCAACGGCGCGATGATTCGCCAGACGCAGATCCGTTTTGCGCCGGTCGTCGCCGCTGACGGCACCGCAACCGTGCAATTGAGCTTCCAGGCACAGACACCGCACGGCGTGAAATCAGTGACGAGCGGCGGCAAAACGCTCAAGTGTCCGAACGACGTCAGCGTCAGTCAGATCGTGCGATTCACGATGCCTGTCAACGGCAGCACGAAAACGCTCACGCTCAGCGACGGCACGGAAATCGCGATCAGCGCGAAGCGTTGAGTCGGGCGCGCGCAAGAGCGGGCGGACGCGCTTAACGCCGCGCCGTGGTCCGCTCCACGAGCCGCGCGGACAGAAACCGGTGCTCCGCCGAAAAGAGCCGCCGGTACGTGAGCAACACTGCGCCCACCGTCCCGAGGGCCGACGACGCAGCGATCAGAAACATGATCACGATCTGATAACGCACGGCCTGTAGCGGCGACTGGCCGGCCAGTACCTGGCCGGTCATCATGCCGGGCAGGCTCACCACGCCGACTACCGCCATCTGATTGAGCGTCGGCATCATGCCCGCGCGCACCGCTTGCCGCGCCGGCGCCTGCGCGGCTTCCCAACGCGTCGCGCCGAGCGCGAGCGCCATGTCGACGCGGTCGCGCCGCGCGGTCAACTCCTCGGTCATCCGTTCGATACCGAGCGACACGCCGGTCAGCGTATTGCCGAGGATCATGCCGAGAATCGGAATCGCATACTGCGGCTCGTACCACGGGTGAATGCGGATCACGACGAACAGCCCGACCGCGGCCACCAGCCACGAACTGATCCAGATCGACAGCACACTGTCCGCGCGTTGTCCGTGATAGGTGCGGCTGCCGCGCTGCGCGCCCGCGAAGCCGGCGATCAGCGTCATCAGGATCATGAGCGGCAGCACCACGTACCAACGGTCGTAACGGAACACCCAGCCGAGCACGTAGCCGATCGCCAGCAACTGTACGACGGTGCGCACGGCGGCCCATGCCAGCTTGCGTTCCAGATCGAGCCTGAGCGCAACCGACACTACGCCGTTCACGACGATCAGCAACGCCGCAATCGCGACATCCCAGAGACTCAGGTTTTGCAATGTCATTGGCCGAACTCCGGATGATCGTGACGCTCGGTCGGCTCTTCCTGCCGCGCCGTTTCACCGAGGACGCCTGCGCGCATGACCAGATGCCGCTCGCTCATGCGGATGGCTTGCGCCGGATCGTGGGATACCCAGGTCGACGCATGACGCAGAGGATCGGCGTCGAACCAGGCATGCACCAGACCTTCGATCGCGCGCGACGACTCCGGGTCGAGCGAGGCGGTGGGTTCGTCGAGCAGCAGGACCTCGGGCGTCAGTTGCAACACGCGAATCAGCGCGGTGATCTGCGCCTCGCCGCCGGACAGTTCGCTGGCGCTCTTGTCGAGAAAGTCGTTGCCACGGCCGGCCTGAGCGGCGAGGCTCGCGGCGCGCGCGCGATCGAAACGCACGTCGCGATAGGCGCGCAGTTCGAACGGATAGCGCAGATTGTCTTCCACGCTGCCGTCGAGCAGCGCGGGCCGCTGCCGGATATACGCCACGTTGCGCCGGTAGCGCGGTATGGCGGCGCGCTCCACCGCCGCGCCATGCCACATAATGCGTCCCGCATCGAGCGGATCGAGCAGGGCGAGGGCGCGCAGGAACACGCTCTTGCCCGAACCGGACGGCCCGGTGACCGCGACGCGGTCGCCCGCATGCAACGCGAAGGTGGTGGGTTGCAGCAGCGTCTGGCCGCGCACGGCATCGCGCCGCACGATGCCGTCAGCGAAAACCAAGGGAACGTCGGTCATGAGTGGGACCGTAATAGGCAATGCATGAGGTCGAAGCTCGCGGTGATGGGGTAATGACGCGTTAGCAACCGTTCCCGCGGTGAATGCGCGGCCGGCGGTGCAGCATGATAAAACGGCAATGCACTAGCACTTGACGGCCACCCAGCGGGCACGCAACGTGCTGGTCGGTGATCAACCTGGAACCAACAGCGGAGCCTATCAATGGCAGTGTCGAGCACGATCGGAAGACGGATCGGAAAAATCATCGCATGGTTGCTGGCGATCATCGTCATTCTGATTGTGGCGTTGACCATTTTCATCCTGACTTTCGACTGGAACCGGGCAAGGCCCTATATCAACGACAAGGTCACGCAGGCGATCGGCAGGCCGTTCGCCATTAACGGCGACCTGAAAGTGGGCTGGCGGCATCCGGTGGGTGAGACCGGCTGGCGTGGCTGGGTACCCTGGCCGCGTTTCTCGGCGGCCAACATTACCGTCGGCAATCCGGATTGGACCAGGCAGCCGCAATTCGCCACGCTCGACGAGATCGACTTCCAGGTCAAGGTGTTGCCGCTGCTCGCGCACGATATCGTGATTCCCGCGATCAACCTCGTGAATCCCTCGGTGGACCTCGAGCGCCTGCTCGATGGGCGCAACAACTGGACTTTCAAACTGGCTTCGTCCAGCGGGCCTTCCGAATGGAAACTCGATCTGCACGATATCGCTTTCGCCAAGGGCAACATTGCGTTGTCTGATCAGCAGAAGAAAGTCGACATGCAGATGGTCGTCGATACGCTCGGGCAGCCGATTCCGATCGGTGAGGCGATGAAGCAGCAGGAAGCGGCGTCGCGCAGCGCGTCGGCGGAAGCGATCGGCAAGTCGGGCGCGAACAAGCTAACCGCGCAGGCGAATGCGCAGGCGGCATCCGAAGCCGCAGCGGCTTCCGCAGCGGCGGCCTCGGGCGCATCGGCCACGGATATCACGGCGTCGGGCACGACGGCGGCCACCGGCGCCTCGGGTGCGATGGTCGCGGGCGGCTCGAAAGGCGCCAGCGCTGCCGTTGGCGCGGGCGCGAGCAGCGCGGTCGTGGCGTCGGCACCGGCTACGGGTGTGAGCGGAGCAAGCGGTGCAAGCAGTGCCGAGGCTCAGGCAGTAGCGAAACGGGAGATTCCACCCTACGCCATCGGCTGGACCGTCAAAGGGACTTACAACAAGACGCCGGTGTCGGGCAGCGGTAAGGTCGGCGGCGTGCTGGCGTTACAGGACGCAAACCGGCCGTTCCCGGTGCAGGCCGATGTCAAGGCGGGCGATCTGCATGTCGGTCTCGTCGGTACGATCACCGACCCGGCGCATCTTGCTGCGGTCGATCTGCGCCTCTGGCTGCAAGGCAACAGCATGGCGCGTCTCTATTCGCTGACGGGCGTGACCCTTCCCGACACGCCGCCGTATGCGACCGAAGGACGCTTCGTCGGCCAGTTCAAGTCCAGCGGCAGCGTCTTCAAGTATGAAAATTTTACAGGCCGGGTCGGCGGCAGCGATCTGAACGGCTCGTTGACCTATACGGCGCGTGAATCGCGTCCGTTGTTGCAGGGCGAACTGGTCTCGCATCTGCTGCAATTCTCGGATCTGGCGCCGGTGATCGGCGCGGATTCGAACGCGAGCAAGGCCAAGCGCGGTGACGCAACGGCGCAACCTTCCAACAAGGCGCTGCCGGTCGAAGAATTCCGCACCGACCGCTGGAAGGCGATCGACGCCGACGTGAAGTTTACCGGCCGGCGCATCGTGAAGGACGTCAATCTGCCGATCACGGATCTATATACGCATATCGTGATGACCGACGGCGTGCTCTCGCTGGAGCCGCTGAAGTTCGGCGTGGCGGGCGGCACGCTCGCTTCGGACATCCATCTGGACGGCAGTGCGACGCCGCTGAAGGGCCGTTTCGCCACATCGGCGCGGCATCTCAAGCTCAAGCAGTTGTTTCCGAACTTCAAGACGATGCAGAACGCGCTCGGCGAAATTAACGGCGACGCCGCGCTGACGGCGACGGGCAATTCGCCGGCCGCGCTCGCGGCCACCTCGAACGGCGAGGTGAAGGCGCTGGTGACGGACGGCACGGTAAGCCGCCTGCTGATGGAAGCGGCCGGCTTGAACGTGGCGAACGTCGTGTATGAAAAGCTGTTCGGCAATCGAGACGTGAAGATCAACTGCGCGGCCGCCGATTTTGTCGCCACCAATGGCGTGCTCGATTCGCGTGTCTTCGCGCTCGATACGGACGACGCGGTGATCGACATCGACGGCAATGTGAATCTGCGCGACGAGTCGATGGACCTGGGCGTGCATCCGCATACCAAGGGCTTCCGGGTATTCTCGCTGCGCTCGCCGCTCTATGTGAAAGGCACCTTCAAGGATCCGCATGTTGGCGTGAACGCTGCCGCGCTGGCGTTGCGCGGCGGCGCGGCCGTCGGCCTCGGCTTGATCAATCCGTTCGCGGCGCTGATTCCGTTGCTCGCGCCGAGCAACAACAAGCCGTTGCCATGCAACCAGTTGCTGGCGCAGGTCCGGCAGGCGCCGACGGCGCCGCCGCCGGGCGTGAAGCAGCAGCCGAAGGTCGCTATTTCTCTGGATGGCGCGCCGGTCAACAAGTCTTCGGGTGGCGCATCGTCGCCCGGTGCCGCGGATAAGAAGCCGGCGGTGATGTCGCCGGCTAGCGCGGCTGCATACAAGGGGAGCTGATGCCTTTCGTTCTGCCTGCGGAGTGGTTGAGCTGGAGCCTGGGCGGTGGCCTGTCGTTGATTTTTCTGTGGCTGATCAGCGTGCCGCCAGTGCGCGACCGCATGGATGACATCGCGACGAAATGAGATCGGCCAGTTCGGCACGCGTGGACGCGATTAAAGCCGGGCCGCGGCGCGGATCGAATGCGAAGCAGCAATGAGGTAACGGAAACGTCACGCCGTCACGTCACGGAATGTCGTGACGCAGCCACGTAACGGTACGACGCAGCCGGCACACCGCGGAAAACAACACAACGAGAAACGACACAACGCCAACGCCTGATCGACTCCGCGATCAGGCGCTGGCGTTGCGAACTTGATTATCTACCGTTGAGGCCGAGCGCAGCCGTCTATCGCAGCGATCGCGGAGCCGCATCCCCGGCCGCGTCCTGACGGCGAACCCCACGACGGGCGCCGCCAATGCGGGTCGCGCCGAATTCCGTGAGAATCTTGCCGCGAGCCCGGCTGGCGAACACCAGGAAACCGAAGCCATCCGCCTCATACCAGTAACCGCCGTTCTCGAGCCCGTCGAGCGGTTGCTCCAGTGCATTGGTAATGGATTCGATGCAGCGGCGCCGCAATTCGGCGGGAGCCGGATAGGGCGGTTGTGCGCCACGCACACTGCACAAGAGTACGTCGAGCCCAGGCAGCACGTGCGCATAAAGGACCGGCTCGTCTTGCGCGCGAGCACGCGCAATTTTGGTGTCGAGCTGACCGAACGGCTTGAAATGCCGTAGTACCGCGAGGAACGACTCATCGCCGTCCACCTTCGCGCGTCTACGCTTTTTCGGGAAGGACATAAAAATTCGCCTGAAAAAGAATTGCAAGAAACGCAGCGTCCTCATGCGACCACTCCCGGCTTCGCGCGCCGCACGTCGATCTTTTATAGCATACGACAAGGCCGGATTCACGGTGATTCGACGACTGCGCCGCCCCACCGCCTCCCGCACGAATCATGCCGAACCGCCTCGCCGCGCGCTTTCGCTTCCCAGCACATCTGTCTCCATCATAGACGCACGAGGCGCGGAAAAAACATCTCATACCAATAAAAAAGTCATTTTTGTGTGGGCGAGCGCATCTTGCCGCTACGTTGAAATATCTCCAATTCACGTCGATAATGGCCCGTCCGGCTGCACTGCGCCATGCTCGCCGATCCCGTCACCGCCAAGGCCGCCAGCGCGGCGCGGCATGGCCGGCATTACGAGCGCCGCGGCTTGAGCGACCCTTTGCGACCCTTCGGGCGAACATGAAACTATTCACGAAGGGTCTGCTGCTGATCGCCGTGCCAAGCGCGGTCGAGCTGGCGCTTCTCGGCGTCGTCTTCGATACCCAGGAGCAGACAGCGCAGGCCGCGCAGTGGGTTACCAACAGCAAGCAGATCCTTTATCAGTCGTCGGCCATTGTCGATCCGTTGTTGCGTCAGGCGGCGCGGGTTCGCACCGCCATGGTGATCGGCGACGCGTCGCTGATCGACCGCCATACCGTCTGGGTCGATCTCGGCGATCGTCTGTCGAAGCTCGAAGTTTTGGTTGCCGATGCGCCGCAACAGGTCGAGCGCGTGCACAAGATGCAGCGGGCGATCGACGCCTATCGCGCGCAGACTGTCGCGATCTCGCAGGCGCTGCATGCGGGACGCGCGCCGAATTCGTTCGCCGCGCTGGAGACCGGCGCGTTGCCGCAGCAGATCGCGCTATTTCGCGAGGAACTCGCGGCGTTCGGCGACGAAGCGTCGCGGCTCGACGCGGACCGCTCGGCGGCGCTCGCGCGACGGCGGGCGCGTCAGCAATACGCGCTGATCGGCGCCGTGCTGGGCTCGATGCTGATCTGGGCGGCGACCGCCGTGGTGTTTGCGCGCAGCATCGGCCGCCGGCTGGAAGTGTTGACCGGTAACGCGGAGCGTCTGGGCAGCGGGCGCACGCTCGCCGCGCCTTTGTCGGGCAGCGACGAAATCGCCGCGCTCGACACGGTGCTGCATCAGACCGGTACGCGTCTGCGCGAGGCCGAGGCCGAGCAGGCCATGTTGAAAACGCGGCTCGAAGCGCGCGCGAGCGAACTGGCCGGCGTCAACGAGGAGTTGCGTCAGGAGACGCAAGACAATGAAATGTTCATCTACAGCGTGTCGCACGATCTGCGCTCGCCATTGGTGAATCTGCAAGGTTTCTCGAAGGAGTTGCAGGTCTCCTGTAATGAACTGGATAGCGTCGTCGAGGCGGCCAGATTGCCGGAAGCCGAGCATAAACGTATGGTGCATATTCTCGATGGCGACGTGCGCGAGTCCTTGCACTATTTGCGCACCGCGGTGACGCAAGCCGCCGCCATCATCGACGCGCTGTTGCGGATTTCGCGCGCCGGCCGGCTCGAATATCAGTGGCAGCGCGTGAGCGTCGGGCGCGTGGTGGGCCGGGTGGTCGACGCGCTGCAAGGCGTGATCGGCCAACGCTCGGCCGTGGTGACCGTGCGCGAGCTGCCGCCCGCATGGGGCGACCCGGGCGCGATCGAGCAGATTTTCAGCAACCTGATCGGCAATGCACTGAATTATCTGGATCCGGCGCGCAACGGACGCATCGAAGTCGGCGCGCTGGAACCCGAGCCGGTCGAGGACACGGAGCCGCGCTCGGTGCGCATGCGCACGTATTATGTGCGCGACAACGGCCTCGGCATTCCGGCTGCGTATATGTCGAAAGTGTTCAGGGCATTTCAGCGCCTGCACGGCGACGTCGCCGAAGGCGACGGCATCGGCCTCGCCGTGGTGCGGCGCATGGTTGAGCGGCATGGCGGGCGGGTGTGGGTCGAATCGGCGGAAGGCGCGGGTTCGACCTTTTTCGTCGTATTGCCGGAACAGCCCGCACGCCTTTGAACATGACATGAGCGCGCAGACGCGGCGGCAGCGAAGATAATCACGGGCGGGCAGGCATCCACGCATCGTTCAGCACGGAGAGCATATGAGTCACGGGGAAACGGTCAGCATCGTTCTGATCGAAGATGACGACGGCCACGCCACGCTCGTGGAGCGCAATTTGCGCCGTGCCGGCATTTCGAACGGTTTCGTGCGTTTTCACGACGGCCAGCAGGCCCTCGATTATTTCTTCGGCCCGGCGCCGGCGGACGCCGCCGCGAGTGCCGGCGTCGACCAGGCGGGCAAGTCTTGCCCGGCGCGCGAAGATCTGATGAATTTCGTCGTCCTGCTCGATCTGAAAATGCCGCGGGTAGACGGCTTCGAAGTCTTGCGACGTCTCAAAGAATCGCCACAGACGGCCGCCGTGCCGGTGATCGTATTGACCACCACCGACGATCCGCGGGAAATCGCGCGCTGCTACGAACTCGGCTGCAACGTCTACATTACCAAGCCGGTCGAATACGATGCGTTCATCGAAGCCGTGCGCCGCCTCGGGTTTTTCCTGCAAGTGGTCAAACTGCCGTCCGGGCAGCGCCTCGCGGCGCCGTAATGCAACACTCGCATGAAGGTGGCCGAAAGCCGCTCGTGACAAGATAGAGACCACTTGAAGACCTTAGCCAGAGAAGACTCCGCATGACCGAAGACGTGTCCACGCAGCATGCCGCCTACGTGCTCGTCGTCGATGACGACGAAGGCATCCTGCGGCTCGCGCGCAAGTCGCTCGAGCGCGCCGGCTGCCGGGTCGCCATCTGCGCCGGCGTCGACGCGGCCCGTGAGCGGCTCGCGGGCGGCGGCCCCGATTTGCTGGTGCTCGACTATCAACTCAGCGGGCCGGAGACCGGCCTCGACTTCTTTCGCCGGTTGCGCGCGGAAGGCGTGCGGATTCCCGCCATCCTCGTGACCGGCTTTACCGACGAATCGCGCGTCATTGAAGCGCTGCGCGCGGGCGTGTCGGACGTGGTGCCGAAATCCGGCGATTACCTCGATTACCTTCCTGAAGCCGTCGAGCGGGTGCTCTCGCAAGTGCGTCTGCAGAGAGCGTCGGACGAAGCCTTGCTGTTGCGCGATCGCGAGCAGCATTACCGCACCTTGTCGGAGGCGTTGCCGCACCTCGTCTTGACCTGCAACGCCGCGGGCGACTGCGATTTTCTGTCGAAGCAGTGGTACGACTACACGGGCCTTGCCGAAGGCAGCTCGCATGGTCTCGCCTGGCTCGACGCCGTGCATCCGGACGACCGCGAAGCGATTCGCCGCAGCTGGCTCAAGGCGGTGTCGGGCAACGCCGGCGACTACCGGCACGAGCTGCGGATTCGCCGCCACGACGGCGAATACCGCTGGTTCGACGCCCGGGTGGTGGCGATGCGCGACGCTGAAGGCAACATCAGCAAATGGTTCGGCAGTTGCACGGACATTCATTCGCAGCGCGAGGCGATCGAGGAGCGCGAGCGGCTGCTTGCTTCGGAACAGGCCGCGCGCCAGATTGCGGAAGAAGCCAACCGAGCCAAGGACCGCTTTCTGGCCATGCTGTCGCACGAATTGCGTACGCCGCTCACGCCGGTGCTCGCGGGCGCCAGCGTGCTGGAGATGATTCCGGGGCTGCCCGATCAGGCGCGCGCGAGCGTGCGCATGATCCGCCGCAACGTCGAACTCGAAGCGCGGCTGATTGACGACCTGCTCGACCTGACGCGAGTGGCGAACGGCAAATTGCGCCTGACGCTGGAAACCGTCGACGTGCACGACGTGATGGACAGCGTGCTCGAACTGTTTCGCAGCGAGATTCAGGTCAAGCAGCAGGACGTGCATGTTCACAAGAACGCCCGGCATCATTACGTGCTGGCCGATCGCGCCCGGCTGCAACAGATGCTGTGGAATCTGATTCGCAATGCCGCCAAGTTCACGCCGGACGGCGGCCATATTTACGTACGCACGCGCGACGAACGCATGCATGTGCAGATCTCGGTCGAAGATACGGGGATCGGCATCGAGCCGGAGCAGATCGGCAAACTCTTCAATGCGTTCGAGCAGGGCAACCAGAACATGACGCGGCAGTTCGGCGGCCTCGGCCTCGGGCTCGCGATCACGAAGGCGCTGACCGACGTGCACGGCGGCACGGTGACCGCGCAAAGCCCCGGCGCACATTGCGGCGCAACCTTCACGATCACCTTGCCGACGGCCATGCCGCCGGAGGTAACTTCACCCGTCGTGGTGCCGGACGCCGTGCATCCGGCCGGCCTGCTGAACATCCTGCTGATCGAAGATCACGTGGACACCGCCGAGGTCATGGCGCAACTGATTCGCAGCCTCGGCCACGAGGTGACGACGGTGGGCCGGGTGGACGACGCGCTGGCCGCTACTCAATTGCAGAATTTCGATCTGGTTGTCAGCGACGTGGGTTTGCCCGACGGCACGGGCCTCGACTTCATCAAGGCGTTCCGCGAACACTCGGACGCGCCCGCGGTGGCGTTGACCGGCTTCGGCACCGACGAAGACGTGCGTCGTTGCCTCAGTGCCGGCTTTACTTCGCATTTGACCAAACCTGTCAATTTCAGCCAGCTCGAGACGATGATCGAAGGCGCGGTCAGTCGGAAGGAGCAGAAAGAGATTTAAGGATGCACGCCGCGCGCATCGGCTCACGATATGAAAAAGGCCTGTTGCGATTGACTCGCAACAGGCCTTTTGCTTTGCCGGCGGCTGACGCGCCGGAACGTTTAACGCGGTGAGTTCTTCAACGAATCGCGGATTTCGCGCAGCAGCAGCACGTCTTCCGGTGTCGGCGGCGGTGCTGCCGGTGCGGCTTCAGCCGGCTTGCGCAGATTGTTGATGAACTTGACCATCAGGAAAATGATGAACGCGAGAATCAGGAAGTTGATCAGTACGGTGATGAACGAGCCATAACCGAATACGGCGACGCCCGCCGTTTGCAAGTCTTTATACGACTCGGGGCTGCCTTTGAAGCTAGGAGGAATCTCGCCGAGGCGAACAAACTTATTGGAGAAATCGAGGCCGCCGGTGGCAACCCCGACAACCGGCATGATCAGGTCTTTGACAATCGAATTGACGATGGTGGAGAACGCGCCGCCGATAATCACACCGACCGCGAGATCCATCACGTTGCCCTTGAGGGCAAATTCCTTGAATTCCTTGACCATGCTCATAGAGGTTCCTCCCAGAAGTCGATGTTCGAATGATACCAACCTGAGAAGGATAGGCTAGTCTTTTGGCCAGGAACGCGACGTTTGTTTCTTTATTGCGGAAACAGTGACTCGCTATGCCGCGCGCGCTCGATATGCGCTGCAAATGTGACCGGGTCGGTATTGGTGCCGCACAGCAGAACGCCCACGCGCTTGCCTTGCAACTGTTCGCGCAGCGGGCCGAGCAAGCCGGCGGTGGCTGCCGCGCAGGCCGGTTCGACGGCAAGCTTCAGTTGTCCGAACAAGGTGAGCATCGCCGCGCGCAACTGGTCGTCGGACACCGTGACGAGCTGATCGATATGACGGCGGCACAATTCGTAGCTGTATTCCTCGGTGTGCGGCGACATGAGCGAATCGGCAATGCCGTGCATCTGGCCCATCTTGACCGTGTGATTGGCGGCGAAACTCTTGCCCATCACGTCTGCGCCTTCCGGCTCCACGCCATAGATATGCACGTTCGGATTCGCGAGCCGCATGGCCGTCGCGACACCGGCGGCGAGGCCGCCGCCGCCGATCGGCACGATCACCGCTTCGAGATCGGGCGTTTGCGTGGCCCACTCGTAGCCGAGCGTGGCCGAACCCAGCACCGTGCGATAGCCGTTGAAGGGATGCACGAAATAGCGGCCTTCTTCCGCCTCGATGCGGCGGACCAGTTCGAATGCCTCGGCAATGTTCTCCGCGAATACGATCTCGGCGCGATACTGCCGGCACAGCGCCACGCGCGCCGGATTGGCCGCGCGAAACAGCACGACCTTGGCGCTGATGCCAAGGCGCATGGCCGCATACGCGACCGCCACCGCATGATTGCCGCCCGACACGCACGTAACGCCCGCGCTGCGTTGGGCTTCGTCGAGTGCGAGCAGATTGGTGAATGCGCCGCGCGCCTTGAAGCTGCCGCCCGCCTGCAGCAGTTCGAACTTGAAATTCACCAGCGTGCCTTCCAGCGACGGAAAGTCCACCCTGTCGAATACCGGCGTTCGCGTCACCCACGGCGTCAACGCAAAGTGCTGCGCGGCGATGTCGTCGAGCGTGGGGATCGGCTCGCCGTCGATCGTATGGTCGGTGTGTTGCGGCGCGGCAGTTGACATGGCGTGGGTGTGCGAAAGTCGGTATGAGTAAGACTCTTTTCGGGCGGCTCGGTTTCAGTGCGCGTGCGCGTCGACCGACATGCTGTGAATGAATTTCTGCAGGAAGCGCTCGCACGCCACCAGTTGATCCAGCGCGACGAATTCGTTGGCCTTGTGCGCCTGTTCGATGTTGCCCGGACCGCAGACGATGCTCGGAATCCCCGCCAGCGAGAAGAGGCCGGCTTCCGTGCCGTAAGCGACCTTGCGCTTGTCCTGATCGGCGGTCAACGCGCGCACCAGTTGCGTGATCGCGGCTTGTTCAGACGAATCGAGGCCGGGCGCAGCGGCAATCTTTGTAATTTCAATCGCCGCCGATGGATGCTCGCGCAACATTTTCGGCAGCAGCGTTTCGCGCGCGTATTGATCGATGCGCGCAAAAATCGGCTCGGGATCGAGCGTGGGCAGGTTGCGGAATTCGAACTGGAACTTGCATTCGGCCGGCACCGTGTTGATCGCATTGCCGCCCACGATCGTGCTGGTTTGCGCGGTGGTGAAGGGCACGTCGTACAGTTCGTCGAACGGGCCTTGCTCGCGGAACTGGTCGGCCATGTCGCGGATGTAGCAGATCAGACGCGCGGCGTATTCGATCGCGTTCAACCCCTTCGGCGTGAGCGACGAGTGCGCGGCCTGACCGCGCACGCAGCACTGGTAGGCGTTGATGCCTTTGTGCGCCACGATGGGCCGCATGCTGGTCGGCTCGCCGACAATGCAGCCGTCCGGCTTCACACCGCGCTTCATCAGGTCGGCAATCAGTAGGGGCGCGCCCGCACAGCCCACTTCCTCGTCGAACGACAGGGCGAAGTGAATCGGCTTGGCGAGTTTGGTGCGCTGCATGTCCGGCACGAGCGCGAGCGCCGCGCCGATAAAGCCTTTCATATCGCAAGTGCCGCGGCCGTAGAGTTTGTCGCCGCGAATTTCCGGCTTGAACGGATCGCTGTCCCATTGCTGGCCGTCCACGGGTACGACGTCCGTGTGACCCGACAGCACCACGCCGCCGTTCGTTTCGCCGTCGTGTGCGGGAATCGTCGCGAACAGGTTGGCCCATTTGCCGCTCTCGTCGTGCGTGAGCGTGGCCTCGATACCAACGGCGCGCAGCTCGTCGCGCACGGTTTCGATCAGGCCGAGATTCGGGTTGCGGCTGACCGTGTCCATCGACACGAGACGGGTGACCCAAGGCAGTGAAGCGGGTAGTGACGCAGAGGAGGCGGGATTCGAAACAGAGTCGGGAGACGGGGAAGACTGCGCTGATTCAGCGACGTGCGACATGACAAGACTCCGGCATTTGAGTCTTTCGATCATACCCAAAAAAAAGCCCGTCCGTACGCTGCGGTGCGCGTTTGCGCACCGCAGCATGAACGAAAAATGCTACACGTACCGCGGTTTTTCAACGCGGCGCCAGGCCGTCGCCGTCCACGGTCTCAGCGTGCGGCGACACTGGCGGCGGTGCCGCGGCTCGGTGTGCCGAGTGCGCGCAAGGTTTCCTTGACGGTGGCGACACGCACCGCGAGATCGGGGCTGCGCGTTTCGATACGCAGCTTGTCCTGGCCCGCGAGCTTGATGTGCTTGTGTTTCTGCACCATCTCGATGATCCGCATCGCGTCGATCGGCGGATTGGGAATGAACTGCAAGCCGATCACGGCTTCGCCGGCATCGATCTTCGAAATGCCCAGCGGCTTCGCGGCAAGCCGCAAACGATGCGTCTCCACGAGGGCGTGCGCTTGCGGCGGCAGCTTGCCGAAACGGTCGATCAACTCTTCCTGAATGCTGTCGATCGAATCGTTGTGTTCGCAATTAGCCAGCCGCTTGTACAGCGACAGACGCTCCTGCACATCGCCGCAATAGTCCGCTGGCAAAATTGCCGGCGCATGCAGGTTGATCTCCGTGGTCGCAGCGAGCGGCGCGGTGAGGTCGGGCTCCTTGCCTTCCTTGAGCGCCTTCACGGCGTCGTTCAGCATGTCGGTATAAAGCTGGAAGCCGATCTCGTGAATCTCGCCCGATTGCTTGTCGCCAAGCACTTCGCCCGTGCCGCGAATTTCCAGGTCGTGCATGGCCAGATAGAAGCCCGAGCCGAGTTCCTCCATCTGCTGGATCGCTTCGAGGCGGCGCTGCGCCTGCTTGGTGAGCCCTTGCGGATCGTGGACCAGCAGATACGAATACGCCTGGTGGTGCGAGCGGCCCACACGGCCACGCAACTGATGCAGCTGCGCGAGACCGAACTTGTCGGCGCGGTGAATCAGGATCGTGTTGGCGCTCGGCACGTCGATGCCGGTTTCGATAATCGTCGTGCACAGCAATACGTTGGCACGTTGCGCAACGAAGTCGCGCATCACGCGTTCGAGTTCGCGTTCATGCATCTGACCATGCGCGACCGCGATACGTGCTTCGGGCACCAACGCTTCGAGCATTTGCCGGCGATTCTCGATCGTCTCGACTTCGTTGTGCAGGAAGTACACCTGGCCGCCACGCTTCAACTCGCGCAACATGGCTTCGCGAATCACGCTGTCTTCTTCGCGGCGCACGAAGGTTTTGATCGCAAGGCGCTTTTGCGGCGCGGTGGCGATCACGGAGAAATCGCGCAGGCCTTCGAGTGCCATGCCGAGCGTGCGCGGGATCGGTGTGGCCGTAAGCGTGAGCACGTCCACTTCGGCGCGCAACGCCTTCAACGCTTCTTTCTGGCGCACGCCGAAACGGTGTTCCTCGTCGATGATCACAAGGCCCAGCCGCTTGAACTGCACGTCGGACGAGAGCAGCTTGTGCGTGCCGATCACGATATCGACCGTGCCTTCGTTGATCTGCTGGATCGCCGCGTTGACTTCCTTGGTCGACTTGAAGCGCGACAGTTCGGCGATCCGCACCGGCCAGTCGGAGAAACGGTCGCTGAAAGTTTGCGTGTGCTGTTCGGCGAGCAGCGTGGTGGGCGAGAGGAGCGCCACCTGCTTGCCGCCCATCACCGCGATGAACGCGGCCCGCAACGCGACCTCCGTCTTGCCGAAGCCGACGTCGCCGCACACGAGCCGATCCATCGGTTTGCCGCTCGTCATGTCGCCGATCACGGCCGCGATCGCGGCGGCCTGGTCCGGCGTTTCCTCGAAGCCGAAGCTCTCCGCGAACTTCACATAGTCTTTCGGTTCGAGCGCGAACGCATGGCCTTCGCGCAGCGCGCGACGGGCGTACAGGTTCAGCAATTCGGCGGCGGTATCGCGAATCTGTTGCGCGGCTTTGCGTTTGGCCTTTTCCCACTGGCCCGAGCCGAGCGAGTGCAACGGCGCGCTTTCCGGATCAGCGCCGCTATAGCGCGAGATTACGTGCAACTGTGCGACCGGCACATACAGCTTGCTGTCGCCGGCGTATTCGAGGTGCAGGAACTCGGTCTCGCCTTCGCCGAGATCCATGGTGACGAGGCCCATATAGCGCCCGATGCCGTGCTGCGAATGCACGACCGGATCGCCGACTTTCAGCTCGGACAGATCGCGCACCATCGAATCGACGTTGCTCGCCTGTTCCTGGCGGCGGCGCCCCGCGCGACGCGCAAGCGGACCATACAGCTCGGTCTCGGTGATGATCGCGATACCGTCGACGGGCACGGCAAAACCGTTGGCGAGCGGCGCGACGCCCAATGAAAAGCGCTCGTCGCTCGTGAGCCAGTCCTGGAAGCTGTCGCTCGATACCGGTCGCAGATGATTGTCGGCGAGCAACTGCAACAGCGTTTCGCGCCGGCCTGCCGATTCGGTGGCGAACAGCACGCGATTGGGCGTGGTGTCGAGATACGTGCGCAAGGCCGCGACGGGATCTTCCGCGTGACGGTCGATCGCGAGATTGGGCAATGGCGTCGACCAGCCACCGGCGGCGTTCGCAGGCAGCGCGAGCCGCGCGAAGGGTTTGGCGAACGTGAAGAAATCTTCGTCCGACAGGAACAGCCGCTGCGGTTCCAGAATCGGCCGGTCGCGGTCATGCGACAGGAAGTTGTAGCGCTGCTTCGTGTCGTTGGTAAAGCGCCGGATCGCCGCGTCCAGATCGCCGACGAATGCCAGTTGCGCGCCTTCTGGCAGATAGTGGAACAGCGTGGCGGTTTCGTCGAAGAAGAGCGGCAGATAGTATTCGATGCCCGCGGACGGCACGCCGTTGCCGATGTCCTTGTAAATCGACGCGCGGCTCGGGTCGCCCTCGAAGGTCTCGCGCCAGCGGCTGCGAAAAGCGGTGCGGGCGGCTTCATCGAACGGAAATTCGCGGCCCGGCAGCAGGCGCACGTCTTTCACCGGATACAGGCTGCGCTGGGTGTCCGGGTCGAATGCGCGAATCGAGTCGACCTGGTCGTCGAACAGGTCGATCCGGTAGGGCAAGGGCGAGCCCATCGGATAGAGATCGAGCAGCGAGCCGCGTACGCAGTACTCGCCCGGGCGCACCACCTGGCTCACGTGCTCGTAGCCGGCCAGCGTCAACTGGGCCTTGAGTTTGGCTTCGTCGAGGCGCTGGCCCTGCGAGAAGGAGAACGTATAAGCCGCGAGGAACGACGCGGGCGGCATGCGGTACAACGCTGTGGTGGCGGGCACCAGCAGGATGTCGCAACGGCCTTCGCCGAGATCGTGCAGCGTGGCGAGACGCTCCGAGACCAGGTCCTGGTGCGGTGAAAAGGTATCGTAAGGCAGCGTTTCCCAGTCCGGCAGCAGGCGCACGCGCGCCTCGGGCGCGAAGAAGCCGATTTCCTGCGCCAGTCGCTGCGCATCGACGGCGCTTTCGCACACGACCGCGAGCAGCGGCACCTTCTCGCGATAGGCGAGATGGTAGCGGGCGATCAGCAGCGCGTCGGACGAGCCGTGCGTGCCGTCGAAGGCGAAACGCTGGCCGGCCTTGACGAGCGCGACGGGCGGGGAGTACTGCGATGATGCGGCGATGTCTGGCATAGATGAGAAAAAACGGCCTCAGGCTCACACGTGACCGGCAAGTTTACGCGTGTCGGGGCGTGGATGCGAAGGACCTATTATAAAATCCGTCCTTTACTTTGACTTCGCGGCATCCGCACTCGTGACTTCCCGTCTATTTGCCCTGATTCCGTGCGCAGGCACCGGCAGCCGTTCCGGCGCCGCGATGCCCAAACAATATCGCACTGTCGCCGGCCGCGACATGTTGCATTACTCGCTGGCGGCGTTCGACGCCTGCAGCGAGTTTGCGCAAACCGTCGTCGTGATCGCCCCTGACGACGCCCATTTCGACGCCCGCCGCTTCGGCGGCTTGCGTTTCGCCGTGCGCCGCAGCGGTGGAGCGTCGCGCCAGGCCTCGGTGCTCAACGGCCTGCACGCGCTCGCCGAGTTCGGCGCCCATGACGACGACTGGGTGCTGGTGCACGACGCGGCGCGCCCCGGCATTACCCCCGCGCTGATCCGCACGCTGATCGGCGCGCTGAAGGACGACGCGGTGGGCGGCATCATGGCCTTGCCGGTCGCGGACACGCTCAAACGGATCGACGCGAACTCGACCGACGGCCGGATCGCGCGCACCGAGGCGCGCGACGGCTTGTGGCAGGCGCAGACGCCGCAGATGTTCCGCATCGGCATGTTGCGCGAGGCGATCCTGCGCGCGCAGGCCGACGGTCACGACCTGACCGACGAAGCAAGCGCAATCGAGTGGCTGGGTCATGCGCCGAAACTGGTGCAGGGCAGCTTGCGCAACTTCAAGGTGACTTATCCGGAAGACTTCGATCTGGCCGAGGCGATTCTCAGCCGCCCCGCGGCTTCATGACGGGCAATTTCAAATTTAACGAGCGGACTTGAGGATTTGACGCATATGGATTTCAGAATTGGGCAAGGCTACGACGTGCACGCGCTGGTGCCGGGACGTCCGTTGATTATCGGCGGCGTGACGATTCCCTATGAGCGTGGCTTGCTCGGTCATTCGGACGCGGACGTGTTGCTGCACGCCATTACCGATGCCCTGTTCGGTGCGGCCGCGATGGGCGATATCGGCCGCCATTTCTCCGATACCGATGCGAAGTTCGCCGGCGCGGACAGCCGGGTTTTGCTGCGCGAATGCGTCGCGCGCGTAAAGGCGGCGGGTTTTTCCATCGCCAACGTGGATAGCAGCGTGGTGGCGCAGGCGCCGAAGCTGGCACCGCATATCGAGGGCATGCGCGCCAATATCGCCGCCGACCTGGGTTTGCCGGTCGAGCGGGTCAACGTCAAGGCCAAGACCAACGAGAAGCTCGGCTACCTCGGCCGAGGCGAGGGCATTGAGGCTCAGGCCGCCGTTCTGCTGGTCAAGAACTGATTGGTTTGAGATCGCGCGCAGCTGCGGGAAAGGCATCGCACTGCGCGCATATCGAGGCTTACTTGTCTTCGGCGGCAATGCACTGCGCGGTCGCATTGATCACAGCGGCGATCCGGCCAACGTCACGCAATTGCGTGGAACTCATGCCTTCGGCGACCAGCGTGTCGAAGTGCGACTTCACGCAAAAATGGCACTTGCCGATAATCGACGCCGCCAACGCATACATCTCGAAGCGCCGCTTATCCACTCCGCCGTGCGACGCATAAGCGTTCATGCGCAACTGCGCCGGCTGCGACTTCAGGTCAGCGCTTTCCGTCATCTCGACGTACGGATACCAGACGTTATTCATGCCCATCAGCGCAGCGGCCGTCAGCGCGCCTTGGGTCTCTTCGGCCGACAACACGCCGGCATTGCGAATCGCGTCGACGATCACCGTGCTCTTCGCTGCGAAGGCGGCCGCTAGCGCGACCCCGACGGCGTCATTGCCTTCGAGCGATGAGCGCGCGATCGTCCCATCCAGATTCAGCCGGATGTCTTTCGCATAGTCAGGCACACGCGCCTTAATCGAAGCCAGGAATTCCATTGAGATCTCCTATCAGTTCGTCGATAAAAAAAGCCCGCGGCTCGTTCAAGCTCAGCGGGCTTTTGACAGGTAGCACGGTTTAGAGCGTTGCGCCGCCGACTGCGCGGTTGCAAGGACACAGCTCGTCCGTTTGCAGGCCGTCCAGAATACGCAGCACTTCTTCCGGGTTGCGGCCGACGTTCAGGTTATTTACCGAAACGTGCTGGATCGTATTGTCCGGATCGACAATGAAAGTGGCGCGCAGCGCGACGCCTGCTTCCTTGTCACGCACGCCGAGCTGGTCGATCAACTCGCCTTTCACGTCGCCGAACGCGTAATGGTTCAGCTTGTCCAGATCCTTGTGCTCGCGGCGCCAGGCCAGCTTCACGAATTCGTTATCGACGCTGCCGCCCAGCAGCACCGCGTCGCGTTCCTCAAAATCTTTGGCCAGCTTGCCGAACTCGACGATTTCCGTCGGGCACACGAACGTGAAGTCCTTCGGGTAGAAATAAATGATCTTCCACTTGCCCGGGAACGACTGCTCCGTGATGTCTTCGAACGCCGAGACGCCGTTTTCCTCAGGATGGTTGAAGCCCGGCTTTGCAGCAGTGACGGTGAACGCTTCGAGTTTATCGCCAACGGTTTTCATGCGAGTGCTCCTTCGTGTGTTGGAAAAACAGCATGTTGAGGCTACCAGCTCGTGCAGACGAGCGCGTTACACGTGATTCACTATAACTCTATTGATATATTAATCCAATAGTTTTTAACTAACTATCGAAATAGTTGTTATCCAGTGCGGCAGATGGCGGAAAAGGGCGGATGAGGCTATTGCGCTCAGACACCCTTGGCCAGTGGAAACTCGATAGTCACTTCGAGCCCCGGTCCTGGCGTGCGGTTACGCAAGCGCAGCGCGCCGCGGTATCGGCCCACGAGGCGCTGAACGATGGCCATGCCGAGTCCAGTGCCGTTCGCCTGGGTGCGCGCCGAATTCACACGATAGAACGGCCGCGTGACAAGCGCCAGTTGGTCTTCTGGAATGCCCGGCCCTTCATCGACCACGGAAAGTTCGACCCGCGAGTGCGACACCCGCGTCTCGAGAATCACGTGCGGAATGCCGTCGCCGTCGCTCAGGCCGTATTTGCGCGCGTTTTCCAGCAGGTTGCCGACCACGCGCCGCATGTCGGTTTCGTCGGCCTCGATCACCGCCGACGGCGCGAGCCGCGTAATCAGCCGCATGCTGTCTTCGCTCTGCATGCGCGCGGCCAGTTCTCCTGCGATCACGGAAAGGTCGACAGGTTCCGGCACGCGCTGCACCGGCCGCGCGTAATCGAGGAACCGGCCGATGATCATGTCCATCTGCTCGATGTCGTCGACCATTGCGTCTTTGGTGGCCTGATCCGACGGACTCATTTCGGTTTCGAGACGCAGCCGCGCGAGCGGCGTGCGCAGATCGTGCGAGATACCCGCGAGCATCAGCGCGCGGTCGGCCTCGAGCTGTTCGAGGTCCTGCACCATCTGGTTGAAACTGCGATTGGTTTCCGCGGCCACACCCATGCCGCGTTCGGGCAGCGGCTCTGGCGATTGCCCCGAGCCGACTTTGCGAGCGGCCATGGCGAGGCGCGCGAACGGACGATTCACGAGACTCGTGATGAATGCCGCGCCGAACAGCGACAACGCCAGCGCGAACACACCCCAGCCCGCCCACTGCAAGCCGGTGGCGTTGTCGAGCTGATCGCGGTCGAGCGCGACCCAGTAATCGTCGTCGTCGATCTTGAAGCTGATCCACACGCCGGGAATGTCGTTCACGCTTTGCGCGATTACGGTGTCGTCGCCGAGGCGGCCGCGAATGTCGTGTTCGATCAGCCGGTTCAGCGACTCGTCGGGCTGCAGCTTGTACTTGTCGGTGGTTTCGCGCGGGTACACGCGCACGCCCTCATTGCTTTCCAAATCCTGCAGCAGGGCGCGCCGCAGGTCGGGATCGGAATAGAGGAGTGCGGTGCGCGTCAGCTTGACGATCGCGACGAGCTGCAACGCGACGCGCTGCGCGCGCGGCTCGCGTTCGATCACCCGGAAGCTCTGGAACCACGCGGCGAGACTGACTGCGATCAACAGCGCGATCAACAGAAAGGTCCGCCAGAAAAGGCCACCGAACGCGAGCGTCAGGAGGCGCCGGTCGATCCGCATGGGCCCTTCTTATCTGAAATCAAAGCAGGCAATGGCCTTGCATGGGACCAGAGTAAGCGCTGAAGCGCCCACTCTGGTCGACACTGGAGGTGAGAGCAAACTCAGGCTGCACCGTCCGGGATGAACACGTAACCCAGACCCCAAACCGTCTGGATGAAACGCGGGCTGCCCGGATCAGGTTCGATCAGCTTGCGCAGACGCGAAATCTGCACGTCGAGACTGCGGTCGAAGACTTCGTACTCACGGCCGCGTGCGAGCTCCATGAGTTTTTCACGCGACAGCGGCTGACGCGGATGACGCGCGAACACCTTGAGCACCGAGAACTCGCCCGTGGTCAGCGGAATTTCCTGGCCGGCCTTGGTGAGCGTGCGCGTAGCGAGATTCAATGCGAACTCACCGAACTCGAACACCTCGGTGGTTTCGGACGGCGCGCCCGGCAACTCCGAAGGCGACTGGCGGCGCAACACCGCGTGGATCCGCGCAACCAGTTCGCGCGGATTGAACGGCTTGGGCAGATAGTCGTCGGCGCCCATCTCGAGGCCGACGATACGATCGACGTCTTCACCCTTGGCCGTGAGCATGATGATCGGCGTACGGTCGTTGCTGCCGCGCAGACGGCGGCAGATCGACAGACCGTCTTCGCCGGGCAGCATCAGATCGAGCACCAGCAGGTCGAAGCGCTCACGCACCCAGAGCTTGTTCATGGAGGGAGCGTTCTCGGCGACATAGACATTGAAGCCCTGTTCACCGAGGTAGCGGCGCAGCAGATCGCGCAGGCGCGGATCGTCGTCGACGACGAGAATTTTCGAAGGGTTTTTGGTTTCCATGGTCGGCATCTTAGCGCGATTAGAAAGTGGTGCGCGTTTGCATCGTTTTCGGGGTTACAGTCAGTTACAAAATTTACCCGCAGTGTGGCACGACGTAAAGCGGGGGCAGGTAGACTCCTTTACTGAATGCGGCTGTTCGGTGGATACTTCACTCGAATAAAACTCTCGTACCCGGCCCGTTACCGGGGTCTGTATACGCATTTGAGGTAGCCGGTTGCCGCGCCACGAAGGGAACAACATGAAGGGAGGGGTTTGGCCGAATGTGCGCCTCAGCGTGATTGCACTGGCGGTAGCCGGTACGCTTGCAGGCTCACTGGGACCAACGCTCGCCCATGCCCAGCCTTCGGCCGACAGAGCTGCGAGCGAGCGCGCGCCTAAGTCAGGCAGATCCAATCGCCACGATCCTTCGACCGAACGGCCCGCGTCGGATGTGATTTTGCGCACCGCTGTTCCCCCCGATCTCGATCAACGCCGTCGTGATGGTCATATGACGCCCGACGAACGGCGTCTGTTACGGCAGCATATCGAAGACGCTGTCCGCGAACTCTATAAGCGGTAGCTATTTTCGTGCCTGCGTTGGCACGCGCTTCACTCTTCGTCCCGCAACATCTTTCGCGTTCCGCCGTGCGTGAAAAAATTCGTTGCACTTCCCTCGTCAACTTCCCGGCCCGTCTGCCATTGAATCGTCAATGCGAATCGCGCTAAGCATGCATTGCGTGCGCCGCCGCTTGTTCAACGTGTCCCGTCAATCCGGATGATCGATGATGAGATTGCTCACAGGTGGTAATTGCCGCCGCAGGTTGGCAGCATGGGCCACTGCCATGACGGTCCTCGCAATCGGTTTACCGGCTGCGGCCGTGGGTTTGCCGCCCGCCGCCGTGCCGTCGGCAGCGTCGCATGTCGGGCATCGCACTCATCATGCGCCCACTGCCGGCGACAGTGCGGCTTCCGAACGCGAGCAGAGCATTCTCGATGCCGACGACGCGCGCTTCTTTCTGACGCGCGTCGGCTTCGCACCAGATGCCGCCGAGCTCGCGCAATACGTCGGACTCACGCGAGTGCAGGCCGTCGACACAGTGCTCGCGAGCGCCAGAACCGAGGCGGTCACGCCGCTGCCCGACTGGGTCCTCGAGCCGATACCGACACGCGAAACGCGCAAGGCATGGACCGATGATCAGCGTCGCGAAGCGCAGCGATTGCGCGGACAGCGTTACGAACTATTACGCGCATGGTGGGTGCGCGAGATGCTGGCCACACCGTCGCCGCTTACCGAGCGCATGACGCTGTTCTGGCATAACCACTTCACGTCGGGGCAAGACAAGGTCCAGTATCCGCAGCAAATGGCGCTGCAGAACCTGCTGTTGCGCCGAAACGCGCTCGGCAATTTCGGCGAGCTTCTGCACGACGTCGCGAAAGATCCTGCGATGCTGCAGTACCTCGATGGCGCGAGTAATCGCAAGGGCAAGCCCAACGAAAATTTCGCCCGTGAGGTGATGGAGTTATTCACGCTTGGCGAGGGGCATTACTCGCAACGTGACGTGTCCGAGGCGGCGCGCGCTTACACCGGGTGGAGTCTCGATCCCGACACGCAGGCCTACGTGTGGCGCTCCAACCAGCATGACGAAGGTGAGAAGACCGTGCTTGGCAAGACCGGGCCGTTCGATGGCGATCAGGTGCTCGATATTCTGCTGGCGCAGCCAGAGACCTCCACCTTCGTGACCACGAAATTGTGGCGCGAGTTCGTCTCGGATACGCCGGACCCGCAGAGTATCGCGCCGATCGCGGCGCGCTTCCACGCGAGCCGCTACGATATCAAGGTGGCGTTGCGCGGCATTTTCCTGAGCGACGCGTTCTGGGACGACGATCATCGCGGCGTCCTCGTGAAGTCACCTGCGGAGTTCGTGGTCGGCACGCTGCGCGCATTTGACATCGGCTATGAGAATACCGCGCCGTTTGCCGCGCAAATCCGCACGCTCGGCGAAAACCTGTTCTATCCGCCGAACGTCAAAGGATGGCCGGGCGGCACGACATGGATCAACAGTTCCACACTGCTTGCCCGCAAGCAGTTCGTCGAGCAGTTGTTCCGCGCGACCGAGGCCGCGGGTCCGCCGCGTACGGCGAATCTGGCGGGCGTGAGGATCGCGGCAAGCGACACGATGTCCGGCATGCAGACCGCAGCGCCGCTGCAGCGCGCAACGGTGCATGCCGCTCAGGGTGGCAAAGGTGGCGTACGCTTCGACATTGGAACATGGCTCGCGCGTTACAACACCGCACCGACGGCGCGCCCCGGATTGTCGGCCGAGTTGCAGTTGCAACACGCGGTCTTGCCGCTCACGCCGGTGGACGCGATCGAGACCGATTCGACCGCGGGCGCCTATTTGCAAGCATTGCTGATGGACCCGGCGTATCAATTGAAGTGAGCCACTGAAACAGGTACGCGCCAAGCGGTGAAAAAGAATGGGAGTGTCGAAGCCGACATGACCCGCGCCGTGACAATCGAACGAGGTGCAGGATGAAACGACGCAGCTTTCTCTCGATGTGCGCGGCTTCGAGCGTCACGTTCTGGCTGCCACGCGCATACGGCGCGCAGCCGGCCGAACCGTACGCATCGTCGGCGCGCGGCTACGAGAACCTGTTGATCCTCATCGAATTGAAAGGCGGCAACGACGGTTTGAATACCGTGATTCCGTTTGCCGATCCTGCTTACTATCAGTTGCGCAAGAACATCGGCATCAAACGCGACCAGGCGATTCAACTCGACGAGCGCACCGGATTGCATCCGTCTTTGCAACCGCTCATGCCGCTGTGGCGCGACCGGCAACTGGCGATCGTGCAGGGCGTGAGCTATGCCCAGCCCAACCTGTCGCATTTCCGTTCGATCGAGATCTGGGACACCGCGTCGCGTTCCGACCAGTATCTGCGCGAAGGATGGCTCACCCGCGCGTTTGCACAAATGCCGGTGCCCGCCGGGTTCGCCGCCGACGGCGTGGTGATCGGCAGCGCCGAGATGGGGCCGCTCGCGAACGGCGCGCGCGCCATCGCGCTGGTCAATCCGGCGCAGTTCGTGGCGGCTTCGCGGCTCGCCACGCCCGTATCGCTGCACGAGCGCAATCCCGAGCTGGCGCATATTCTCGACGTCGAAAACGACATTGTGAGAGCCGCCGACCGGCTGCGTCCAACGCAAGGGCAGCCTCAGTTGAAAACCGTGTTTCCGGGTGGAGCTTTTGGCAGTTCGATCAAGGCAGCGATGCAAGTGCTCGCGGCCGGCGACGCACCAAAAAACGACCACGGCGTTGCGGTGATCCGCCTGACGCTGAACGGTTTCGATACACACCAGAATCAGCCGGGTCAGCAGGCGGTGCTGCTCAAGCAACTGGCGGAAGGAGTCGCGTCGATGAAATCGGCGCTCGTTGAACTCGGTCGCTGGGACGATACCCTGGTGATGACTTATGCCGAGTTCGGCCGGCGTCCGCGTGAGAACCAGAGCAACGGCACGGACCACGGCACCGTGGCGCCGCATTTTGTCATGGGCGGACGCGTGCGAGGTGGTCTGTACGGCGTGCCGCCGGTGCTGGCGCGGCTCGACGGCAATGGCAACTTGCCGGTCGGTGTCGATTTCCGGCAGCTTTATGCCACGGTGCTCGGGCCGTGGTGGGGGCTCGACGCGCCGGCGATTCTGCAGCAGCGGTTCGAGCCGCTGCCGTTGCTGCGGGTTTGACGGCAGCTTTTGTCGACACCTAGGCAGCGGTTTTTTGCGAACCCGTCTACCGACGTCCTTTTCTAGCGACGCGGTGAGTGAGACGCCGACCGCTTCCGACGCCAGACCGCCGCCAGATCGACGCGCCGCCTGGTCACTTTGCGCGCCACGCGATCCAAAGCTTGCGAATCGGCGTCAATGCGATGCGTTGATGCAGCACGTGATAGCCGTCACGTTCGATTTCATCCAGCAGAGCCAACGCCAAGGCGGCTTGCGCGACGAGTGTGCGTTGCGTGCGGCGCTCGTTGGCGGGCACGGCGCCGAGGGCGCTTTGCAGTGCATCGCGTGCGCGCTTCGTCTCGAAGCGCATCAACTCCGTGAATGCCTCGGTGTATTTCCGATTGATCAGATCCGCGGCGGTCACATTGAAGCGCTGCATTTCGTCGATCGGAATATAGATGCGGCCGTGGCGCGCGTCATGGCCCGTTTCCACGACGAATTGCGCAAGCATTAGCGCCTCGCCGAGCGGTGCGGACCAGTTCGACGCCTGGGCGGCGTCTTTCGCCGTGGCGCGCGCGACCAGCGAGGCGAACGTGCCGCCCACGCCTTGCACATAGCGCCGCAAATTCGGGTAATCGAGGTAACGGGCCTGGTCGAGGTCCATTTCGAACCCCGCGAGCAACGTTTGCAGCGCCGGATACTCGGCTTTCACGTCGGGCAGATGCGCGGCCAGCGCCTTGGACACCGGATGCGACGGCGAACCCGAAGCCAGCGCGGCGATTTCGTTTTGCCACCATGCGAGTTTCGTGCGGCCAATGGCAGGATCGCTCGTCTCCTTGACCGTTTCCTCGAACTCGCGGCGCAGCGCGAACAGCGCGGTCAACAGCGGCTGGCTGGCCGCGGGCGCCTGCCGAAGCGCATAGTAAATGCTCGATCCGGGCGGCGCCGCTTTCTGCTGGCAATATTCTTCGAAATTCACTGGATTGGGAATGTGGGGAAGGGCAGGCGAAGAGGGGGCACGTCGTGCGTGCATCAAGCCAAAAATTGTAGCATCGGCGCCGCTTCGACAGATGCCGGGCAAATGCAGACAAGCGCGAATCAATCGGTTAGAATCTCGCGCTTACGCTTTCGGGCGCGTGTTTCAGACGCGGCTGACAGTATGCAGGACAACGGGCAAACGCATCGCGCATTGCCCGGCTGCGAGGGTGGCGAAATTGGTAGACGCACCAGGTTTAGGTCCTGACGCCCGCAAGGGTGTAGGGGTTCGAGTCCCCTCCCTCGCACCATTTATTCGTAGTGAAAAACCCCGTCAAGTCTTTGGGCTGACGGGGTTTTTTGCTTTTTCGGCAATGCCGCAGGCGCGATTCGGCCGCGCTCAGGCCTCCGGTGTTTGCGCAGGCGCTTGCGCGCCTGGCAGATCCGCTTGTGCGGCGCCTTCGAGAAAGCGACGGGTCGATTCGAACGCCTGCAGCATCTGATCGGGCCACGGCGTTTGCAGCATGACCGCCTGGTGATTTTCGAAGGCCGACGACAATAGTTTCGCGAGCTCAGGCGAGCGAAGATGACGCAGCAGCACGCTGACCGCAATCGCCGTGGCCTGGCTTGCGCCGGCCGTCTGGAGTTCCGAAGCGGTGAGGGCCGCGACCTGTTTGTTGATGTCCACTGCAACTTCCTTGGATGAAATGTGGGAGATTGGAGGCTCGATGGCCGGTGCCGAATTTTGACATGGTTGGCGGCTTATCGTGGCCGCCTGCCGTATGCGCTCGATGCAATGTCACTTCATGCTCGTGCAGGCGTCAATATCGGTATTCTGGACGGTGTGCGCGCTTCGCCGTGACGATCTGGGCGAAGCGCCGGGTGAGCCGGGTGAGCCTGTTGAGCCGGCTGTTCTGGCTCATTGGCGCCGCGCTGCTCGCGGCGACTTTGCTCAAGCGGGTTCTGTTCGACCTGTCCCACGTGACGGAAATCGGGAGGACCGCATCGTTTATCGGCATCGGGTCGATGGTGCTGTTGATCGGCTTCATCGGCTTCTTCTCGCCGTTGCTGCCCAAGGCTATGGTCCTGGAAACTGAACAATGAAACATGTCTTCGCATTGACTGGCTGGGGTGTTGCGATCGTCGCGGCATGGACGTGCGCGCCCGCATTTGCGGCAGATGATTTCGCACAACGCTTTGCGCTCCAACTCGACGAGGGCGCCGCGCATTACAGCATGACGTTGCCGGCAGCCGTCTACGCGGCAAGCCAGCGCAGCGATCTGGGTGACGTGCGCATCTTCAACGGTGCGGGCGAGCCGGTGCCGTACTCGCTCGACGCGCCTCGCGAACCCGCTCGCACGCCGCCCACGCTGCGTCCGGCGCGTTGGTTTCCGTTGCCGTCCACGGCCGCCAAAAGCGCTGGCGCGCCGCTCGGAGTGACGATTGCCGGCGATGGTTCGTTGCGCGCAACGTCGGCGCCGCCGTCCCGCGCGCAGCACGACACCGACCTGATCGATACCGGGCGCGTGTCGCGCACGAGCCGCGTGAGCGCGTTGCTCGTGCATCTGCGCGACGACAATTACCAGGGGCGCGTGAGCGTCGAAGCCAGTGACGATTTGCGTCACTGGCAGCCCGCGGGCGACGCACAACTCCTCAAGGTCAGCTACAACGGCAGCACACTGAGTCAGGACCGGATCGAACTGGGCGGCACACCTGCGCGGTACCTGCGAATGCGCTGGCTCGACGGCGCGCCGTACGTCGACTCGATGGAGATGGAGGTGCAGGCGCTTGCCGTCGAGCCCGTGCAACGCGCGGAGCGGGCGTGGCGCGAAGGCATCGTCGCCCACGCGGGCGTGAAACCCGGCGAGTACTTCTTCAACACCGGCGGCCCGTATCCCGTCGACCGGCTGCGGCTGAATCTGCCTCAGCCGAATACCGTCGCGCCTGCCGTCGTCTATTCACGCTCGGGGCTGGAGGCGCCGTGGCGCGAAGTCGCCGGTGCGATGTTGTTCCGCTTGCACAACGGCGCGGTGGAGCAGAGCAATCCTTCACTCGAATTGACGCCCGACGCGGATCGGCAATGGCGTGTGGTGGTCGACACGCGCAACGGTGGGCTTGGCAGCGGAGTGCTTACTATTGCCGCGGGCTGGCGTCCGGCCACGCTGACTTTCGCCGCGCGTGGCGCCGCGCCGTTCACGCTGGCCGTGGGGAGCGCGGCAACGGCATCCGCAGCGGTGAGCCGGAGCGAGTTGTTGATGGGCGCCTCAGCAGTGCCCGCGACGGCCCGTCTGGGTGACGCGCTATCTGCGGAGCAGGTGGCGAGCGCGCAGGCCGCGAGCCACGATCCGGATGCGATGCGCCGCTATTTGGTGTGGGCGGCGCTGCTGCTGGCCGTCGGTTCGCTCGGGGCGATCGCCTGGCGACTCGCGCGCCGCGCTCAGGTTCGAGCGGGCGTTGCGTCTGGTGGCGTGTCTGGCGGGTCCACAGGGTCCGGCGTGGCGAGCGCGACGACTCACGATGCCGCCACGGGCGACACGAACGGGCAAGGCGGCAACGGCTGAACTCGGCGCGCGCCTTTGCCGCGCCGGTCACTCTTCCTCGCGCGCGGTCATTGTGCCGATGATCTTGTCGAGCGCGTGGCCGAACGCGAGTTGTTCCTGCTCGTCGAGGCAGCCGAACATGTCGCCGTTCCACTTGCGCGCGATCGGCATCACCTTGCGATACAACGCGCGGCCCTCGGGCGTGAGGGAGACCAGCACGACACGGCCGTCTTCGGCGCTCGCTTCGCGCTTCACGAGTCCTTGTTTGATCAATGCTTCAGCGGCGCGGCTTGCCTGGCTTTTGTCGAGATTGGCATGCCTTGCCAGTTCCATGATCGAGAACGGGCCGAACGATCCCACCGACGCAATCACCCGCGCCTCGGGCAACGTGACGCCGAGCTTGTCCTGATAGCGTTCGCTGATGCCGCGCTCGGCGAGTTTGTTGAGAACATGCAGACGGTACGTGAGGAATTGTTCGAGCCCGGCTTTGGGTGCCTTCATGGTCTTCCCGTAGTGAGTGAGCGGTCGCGGCGCTGTGATTGTTGCCGCAACCGTCCTGCCGGTCAACGCGTGCCGTACTTCAGGCGCGTCAACTGTTCGGCTTCGTCCGCCAGAAGGCGTGCCGCGTCGCGAATCGCGACCTCGAGCGTGATCGGCCCGGGTGCCGGCGAGAAGCACCCGCTGAAATATTCGGCAAGGCGCGGCAAGGCCGCGGAGTCGACCCCGCCCGAGAGCAGCGTGGCCGGCACGCCCGCTGCCTGCGCATGACGGCACGCGATGAAGGGCGCTTTGCCGTGCAGCGTTTGCACGTCCGAGCGGCCTTCGCCGGTGATCAGCCAGTTCGCGCCTTCGAGCGCGGCGTCCAGACCGATTTGCCGCGCGACGGTTTCCGCGCCCGGTTCGAACTGCGCGCCGAGCATATGCAGCGCGAAGCCGAGGCCGCCGGCCGCGCCCGCGCCAGGCTGGTCGCGCGCCGTGCGGCCGAGCGCCGGTTCGAGCAGATCGGCGAAGCGGGCAAGCGCTGCGTCGATTGAAGCAATCTGCTCGGGTTTCACGCCCTTTTGCGGACCGAACACCGCGGTTGCGCCGTGGTCGCCAGTAAGCGGATTGTCGACGTCCGACATGCCGACGAACAGCGTGTTCGCCAGGCGCGCGTCGAGTTGCGACACGTCCACTCGCGCAAGCCGCGCGAGTTGTTCAGGCGTGGCGTCGAGTTCCTTGTCCTGCGCGTCGAACAGTTTGAGCCCGAGGCCCGCCAGCAGGCCCGCGCCGCCGTCGTTCGTGCTGCTGCCGCCAAGCGCGACGAAAAAGCGCCGCACGCCGGCGTCCATCAGCGCGCGAATCGCTTCGCCCATGCCGCGTGTGCTGCGCGCCTCGACGGGCACGCCCATTCCCACCGGATCCGTAATGCCGACGATCTCCGCCGTTTCGATGATCGCGCTGCCGTCCGCAAGGAGGCCCGTGAGCGCTTCGCGCACCGGACCGGCCGCACCGCGCACGATTAGCTTGCGGCGCTCGCCGCCGCTCGTGAGCATGGCGTCGAGCGTACCTTCGCCGCCGTCGGCCATCGGGCAGATGCGCACGCTCGCGTCGGGGCGGGCGCGCTGGATGCCCGACGCGATTGCTTGGGCGACCTGTTCCGCGCTAAGCGAGCCTTTGAAGGAATCGGGAGCAATGACGACGACGGGCGAGGACGGCGAATTCGGCATGGTGTCTCTGAATGGTTGGAGTCGTTGCGAGGGCGGGTGAAATGACGATGCGGGCGCAGCCCCGAGCGCGTCCATTAGCTTATCAGCATGGGCGCGCTGACTGAATATGTCGAACGGCATAGCGGGCATCGTCGGCGGCGGCGCGCGCTACCACGCGGCGCATCAGTCCGGCGACGCTGAATGATCGATGTGAAGTGGCGCAAAGCGCCCGGCTTGCGCGTGAGAGCAGGTGGCGCAGGGGCGGCGGCACGCCGCCGGGGGCGCACCGGAACGGGGCGGAAACTGGCATCAAACAGATCGGAAAGCGGCCGGAAACCGATCAAAATCCCGATAAAAAAGCGCGCATTCATCGAATCCCGGCTAGTCGCGCAAATAGTTTGCTAAAATATTCGGCTCTTTGGACCCAACCGTGCTGCCGGTGGCCTGCAAGCCCGCGGCGCAGGCGCGCAATCGATGCTAAAGACGTGATCGCCACACTGCGCGACACCGCGCAGCATCGAAAAGCGGCACGGAGAAGATAACTGATTCGCTCGAATAATTTTAGGACGATTGAAGCCATGGCTAACGTTGTTGAAAACCTCGGCAAGCTCGAACGCCGCGTCACGATTTCCCTGCCGAAGGACGCCGTGCAGAAGGAAGTGGACTCGCGTATCCGTCAACTCGCGAAGAACGTGCGCATGCCGGGTTTCCGCCCGGGCAAGGTGCCGCTCAAGATGGTGACGCAACAGTATTCGGGCCAGGTGGAAGCCGAAGTGCTGAGCGACAAGGTCGGCAAGGAATTCTTCGACATCAGCCGCGCCGAAAACCTGCGCGTCGCTGGTCAGCCGAGCTTCGCGCCGAAGACAGACGCCACTGAAGGCGACTACGCGTTCGACGCGACCTTCGAGGTGTATCCGGAAGTGAAGCTGGGCGACGTCGCCACGGCGGAAATCGAGCGCACCACGACCACGATCAGCGAAGCGGAAATCGACCGCACGCTGGAGATCCTGCGCAAGCAGCGCGTGCACTTCCACGCTCGCGGTGAATCCGGCGAGCACGGTGACGGCGGCGCGGACACGGCAGCCAAAGAAGGCGATCGCGTGACGGTCGACTTCGTCGGCAAGATCGACGGTGAAGTGTTCCAGGGCGGCAGCGCTGAGGACTTCGCGTTCGTGCTGGGCGAAGGCCGCATGCTGCCGGAATTCGAAAAGGCAGCCACTGGCCTGAAGGTCGGCGAAGCGAAGGAATTCGACCTGGCTTTCCCCGAGGACTATCACGGCAAGGAAGTCGCCGGCAAGACCGCGCAATTCACGATCACGATGAAGAAGATCGAGTGGCCGCATCTGCCGGAAATCGACGGCGAATTCGCCAAGTCGCTCGGTATCGAAGACGGCGACCTGACCAAGATGCGCGCTGAGATCAAAGACAATCTCGAACGTGAAGCGAAGCGCCGCACGCAAGCCATCGTCAAGAACCAGGTGATGGATGCGCTCTTGAAGATTTCGGAACTCGACGTACCGAACGCGCTGATCGAGCAGGATCAGGAGCGCCTCGTCGCGATGGCGCGTCAGGATCTGGAGCAACGTGGCGTGCCGAACGCCAAAGACGCACCGATTCCGGCTGCCATGTTCAAGGAACAGGCTGAGCGCCGTGTCAAGCTGGGCCTCGTGCTGGCCGAGCTGGTCAAGGCCAATGAACTGCAAGCCAAGCCGGAGCAGATTCGTGCCGAAGTGGACGAATTCGCGAAAAGCTATGAAGACCCGAAGGAAGTCGTCCGCTGGTATTATTCCAACCAGCAACGCCTTGCCGAAATGGAAGCGTACGTCGTTGAAGCCAACGTCGTCGATTTCGTCCTTGGCAAGGCCAAGGTGACGGACAAGGAAGTGAGCTTCGAAGAACTGGCAAGCGCAACGGCGCAAGCGTAAGCGTCGCTGCAACGGCGTGCCGGCTGTCGGAGCGACGGCCCGCACGCCGTTTTTTTGTGCTGCAAAAGTGTGGAGCGTTGTGCGAGGCACAGGCATTCCGCTCGCACTGATCGCGCACTTGAATACGGGGTCGTCGACCACACCTGTCTAGCATCTAATATTCAGAATATTTCAGACAAGGATCCACTGCATGACCTTTCGCGCTCAAATGCTGGACACGTTGACCTCCCAGTCGTCGCGGGATCTCGAAGCGCAGGCGCTCGGTCTGGTGCCGATCGTCGTGGAGACGAGCGGCCGGGGCGAACGCTCGTATGACATTTATTCGCGTCTGCTGAAGGAACGCATTGTGTTCCTGGTCGGCGAAGTGAACGATCAGACGGCTAATCTCGTGGTTGCGCAGATGCTGTTCCTTGAAAGTGAGAACCCGGACAAGGACATCAGTTTCTATATCAACAGCCCGGGTGGTTCGGTTTCTGCCGGTATGGCGATTTACGATACGATGCAGTTCATCAAGCCGGACGTCTCCACGCTGTGCATGGGTCTCGCTGCCAGTATGGGCGCGTTCCTGCTGGCAGCAGGCGCGAAGGGCAAGCGCTTTGCTCTGCCGAATTCGCGGGTGATGATTCACCAGCCGCTCGGCGGTGCTCGCGGTCAGGCGTCAGACATTGAAATTCAGGCGCGCGAAATCCTGTATTTGAAGGAGCGGCTGAATCATCTGCTGGCGCATCACACCGGCCAACCGGTCGAACGTATTGCACGCGACACCGATCGCGACAACTTCATGTCCGGCGACGACGCGCAAGCTTACGGTCTGGTTGACCAGGTGGCGCACAAGCGTCCTTGATCTGGTGCGGTTTTGCCCTGAATTGGGGCAAAACCGTTACACGATCTATTGTGAAACAATCAAGACTCGTTTGAGCGCCTGCGGCAAACGCCGTCACCTTGGCTCAGTCCCTGCCGCGCCCAAACTGCGAGGCGGGGGCAAACGGCGTATTATGTAATCGAGTGTCCGGAGGCTCACACATCTATGGCGGACAAGAAAGGTTCTAACAGCGAAAAGCTGTTGTATTGCTCGTTTTGCGGCAAGAGCCAGCATGAAGTCAAAAAGCTGATTGCCGGCCCGTCGGTGTTCATCTGCGATGAATGCATCGACCTGTGCAACGAAATCATCCGCGATGAGGCTGCAGGTGCGGGCATCGAGGCGGGCTTGTCCAAGTCCGATCTGCCGAGTCCGCAGGAAATCCGTGAAATCCTCGATCAGTATGTGATTGGTCAGGAGCGCGCGAAGAAAATTCTCGCCGTGGCGGTGTACAACCACTACAAGCGCCTGAAGCATCTCGACAAGAAGGATGAGATCGAGCTGTCCAAGAGCAACATTCTGCTGATCGGCCCGACCGGTTCCGGCAAGACATTGCTTGCGCAGACGCTCGCGCGCCTTCTGAACGTTCCGTTCGTGATTGCCGACGCAACCACGCTGACGGAAGCCGGCTACGTCGGTGAAGACGTCGAGAACATCATTCAGAAGCTGCTGCAAAACTGCAATTATGAAGTCGACAAGGCCCAGCGCGGCATTGTCTACATCGACGAAATCGACAAGATCAGCCGCAAGTCCGACAACCCGTCGATCACCCGCGACGTTTCGGGTGAGGGCGTGCAGCAGGCGCTGCTGAAGCTGGTTGAAGGGACGATGGCGTCGGTGCCGCCGCAGGGCGGGCGTAAGCATCCGAATCAGGACTTCATCCAGGTCGATACCACCAATATTCTGTTTATTTGCGGTGGCGCTTTCGACGGCCTCGAAAAGGTCATCGTCGATCGTACCGAGAAGACCGGCATTGGCTTCGGCGCAAGCGTAAAGAGCAAGCAGGACCGCGACGCTGGCGAAGTGCTGCGCGAAGTGGAACCGGAAGATCTGATCAAATTCGGCCTGATTCCCGAACTGATCGGCCGTCTGCCGGTGGTCGCCACGCTCGGCAAGCTAGACGAAGTCGCGTTGATGAAAATTCTCGTCGAACCGAAGAACGCTCTGGTGAAGCAGTACCACAAGCTGTTCAATATGGAACGCGTCGAGCTAGAAATTCGCCCGGCGGCGTTGCAAGCTGTGGCGCGTAAGGCAATTCGTCGCAAGACGGGTGCTCGTGGTCTGCGCTCCATCCTGGAACAGGCGTTGCTTGATGTGATGTACGACCTGCCGCAGATGAAAGGCGTTAGCAAGGTCATCATCGACGACAACGTTATTGACGGCGACGGCAAACCTCTGTTGATCTACGAAGACGCGCCCAAGGTCGCGGGTTCGAACTGATCGGCTTTCGGGTTCTTGCAAAAAAAGCCGTTCATGGCAACGTGAACGGCTTTTTTCGTTTATCGTGTGGTCAGGATGGTTGTTTTCACTATGGAGTCACTGAACCTTCGGAGTCACTGAACTTTTCCCACACGCGGAGGCTTGCAATCTTTTCTGCTGGCCTCACCTATCGAACGAACTGATTCCACTCATGGGGAAATGAAATGTCAGGAACCCAACTCCTTCCGCCGGAACGCATTACGCTCCCGCTGCTCCCGCTGCGTGACGTAGTCGTCTTCCCGCACATGGTGATTCCGCTCTTCGTAGGCCGCCCGAAGTCGATCAAGGCTCTCGAAGCAGCGATGGAAGGCGGCAAGCACATCATGCTCGTCGCCCAAAAAACGGCTGCGAAAGATGAGCCGACCGAAAAGGACATGTACGAAGTAGGGTGCGTTGCTAACATCCTGCAAATGCTCAAGCTGCCCGATGGCACCGTCAAGGTGCTGGTCGAAGGCTTGCAGCGCGCGAAAACGCTTTCCATCGAAGAACAGGAAACGCAGTTCTCGTGCGAAGTCATGCCGCTCGAACCCGACCACGCCGACAGCGCTGAAACCGAAGCGCTGCGCCGCGCGATCGTGTCGCAGTTCGACCAGTATGTGAAGCTGAACAAGAAGATCCCGCCGGAGATCCTGACATCGCTGTCGGGTATCGACGAAGCCGGTCGTCTGGCCGACACGATCGCGGCGCATCTGCCGCTCAAGCTCGACCAGAAGCAGCACATCCTCGAAATGTTCCCGGTCATCGAGCGCCTCGAGCATCTGCTCGCGCAACTCGAAGCCGAGATCGACATCCTGCAGGTTGAAAAGCGCATCCGTGGACGTGTCAAACGCCAGATGGAGAAGAGCCAGCGCGAGTACTACCTGAACGAACAGGTCAAGGCGATCCAGAAGGAACTCGGCGAAGGCGAAGAAGGTGCGGACCTCGAAGAACTCGAGAAGCGCATCACGGCTGCCCGCATGCCGAAGGAAGCCAAGAAGAAGGCCGACGCCGAGCTGAAAAAGCTCAAGCTTATGTCGCCGATGTCGGCTGAAGCGACCGTCGTGCGTAACTACATCGACACGCTGATCGGCCTGCCGTGGCGCAAGAAGAGCAAGGTCAACAACGACCTCTCGAATGCGGAGCGCGTGCTCGACGAAGACCACTTCGGTCTCGAGAAAGTGAAGGAACGCATTCTCGAGTATCTCGCGGTCCAGCAACGTGTCGACAAGGTTAAAGCGCCGATCCTGTGCCTCGTTGGGCCTCCGGGTGTCGGTAAGACGTCGCTGGGTCAGTCGATCGCTCGCGCCACGAACCGCAAGTTCGTGCGTATGGCGCTCGGCGGCGTGCGCGACGAAGCCGAGATTCGCGGCCACCGTCGTACGTACATTGGGTCTATGCCCGGCAAGATTCTGCAAAGCCTGACGAAGGTCGGCGTGCGCAATCCGCTCTTCCTGCTCGACGAAGTCGACAAGATGGGTCAGGATTTCCGCGGCGATCCGTCGTCGGCTCTGCTGGAAGTGCTCGATCCGGAACAGAACCATACGTTCGCCGACCACTACGTCGAAGTGGACTTCGATCTGTCGGACGTGATGTTCGTGGCGACGTCGAACTCGCTGAACATTCCGCCGCCGTTGCTCGACCGGATGGAAGTGATCCGTCTGTCGGGTTATACGGAAGACGAGAAGGTCAGCATCGCGCAACGTTATCTTTTGCCCAAGCAGAAGAAGAACAACGGCCTCAAGGACGGCGAGGTCGATGTGACGGAAACCGCGATCCGCGACATCATTCGTTATTACACGCGTGAAGCGGGCGTACGTTCGCTCGAGCGTGAAATTTCGAAGATCTGCCGCAAGGTCGTGAAGATGCTTCTGCTGAAGAAGGCGGAAGGCGCGGTGAAGGTGGACGGCAGCAACCTCGACACGTTCCTCGGCGTGCGCAAGTATGACTTCGGTCTGGCTGCGAAGGAAAATCAGGTTGGCCAGGTTACGGGTCTTGCGTGGACGGAAGTGGGTGGCGATCTGCTGACCATTGAAGCCGCGGTGATGCCGGGTAAGGGCAATGTGATCCGCACGGGTTCGCTGGGCGACGTGATGAAGGAATCCGTCGAAGCGGCACGCTCGGTGGTTCGTTCGCGCTCGCGTCGTCTCGGTATCAAGGACGAAGCGTTCGAGAAGCAGGACATTCACATCCACGTACCGGAAGGTGCGACGCCGAAAGACGGTCCGTCTGCCGGTATCGCGATGACGACCGCGCTGGTGTCGGTGTTGACCGGTATTCCGGTGCGTGCCGATGTCGCAATGACGGGCGAAATCACGCTGCGTGGCGAAGTTCTGCCGATCGGCGGCCTGAAGGAAAAACTGCTGGCGGCGCATCGCGGTGGTATCAAGCTGGTGCTGATTCCGGAAGAAAACGTCAAGGATCTGACGGAGATTCCGGACAACGTGAAAAACGCGATCGAAATCGTGCCGGTCCGGTGGATCGACAAGGTGCTCGAACTTGCGCTCGAACGTGTGCCGTCGGCGTTGCCGGATGAAGAGCCGAAGCCTGCTGCGCCGGTTGCAGCGGAACCTGGCAAAGACGCCGCAGCAACCGAAGTCGTTAAGCACTAACGCAGCCGGCAACGAAGCTGCTAGCTGGAACAAAACCCGCGGTCACGGCCGCGGGTTTTTTTTATTGTTCGCTCAATGCCGGCCAGTAGTGTCGTGAGACACGTTTTCCCATCTATTGAGCAAAGCCTTGATGCGTCGGCCGATTGGTTGTGTGCGCATCGAATTGCGGCAACATCCGGTTATGAAAAGCCCGCTCGAAAACCACTCGAATCAGGCTCAACCCCGCTTGACACAAGGGTTTCGGCCCATTCTAATGATTGCGCCCGGCGTTGGCCGCCGGCCGCGTGATATCAGGCGCTATAGAGCGCCGTCACGATCGCCATAACATTCTCGGGGGTTGGGATGAATAAGACGGAATTGATCGATCACATTGCACAGGAAGCCGACATTTCGAAGGCAGCGGCGGGCCGTGCACTTGATGCGGTGATCGGTGGTGTCAAAGGTACGTTGAAGAAGGGCGGTTCGGTCACGCTGGTCGGTTTCGGCACGTTCGCGGTCGGCAAGCGTACCGCGCGCACCGGGCGCAATCCGCGCACCGGCGCCGCCATCAAAATCAAGGCAGCAAAGGTTCCTAAATTTAGGCCTGGCAAAGCTCTGAAGGATGCGCTAAACTAATGGGCTCGCTGCTTGAGGGACGTCGGTAGATAGAAGTCAGTAGGCGGAAGTCACGCAGCGGCAGCACTGAATCGTGAAACGGGTGCTTAGCTCAGTTGGTAGAGCGGCGCCCTTACAAGGCGTAGGTCGGGAGTTCGAGCCTCTCAGCACCCACCAGTTTCAGATTCGGCTGAATGTTTCAGCGCAGCGCAGTTGCTGCATAAGGAGTGGTAGTTCAGTCGGTTAGAATACCGGCCTGTCACGCCGGGGGTCGCGGGTTCGAGTCCCGTCCACTCCGCCAGTATCCTCGAAAGGCGAACTCCGGTTCGCCTTTTTTATTGCCCGCTGTTGTAAGATCGGGCGTTCTGTTTTTGGCACTCCTCACGCATGCTCGATTTTTTCCGCAATCACAAACGCCTGATGATGTTCATGCTCATCCTCGTCATTGTGCCGGGGTTGGGTTTTGTGGGTATTCAGGGCTTTCGCGGCTTCTTTGACGAAAGTGCAAACGTCGCGAGCGTCAACGGTCACAAGATCACGCGCGCTGAATACGATAACGCGATGCGTCAGCAACTCGACCGCGCCCGTCAGATGCTCGGCGCCCAGTTCGACATGAAGTCGTTCGACACGCCGGAGCGTCGCAGCGAAATGCTCGACGGTCTAATCGAACAGCGTGTGCTGGCCGATGAAACGCAGCGCCTGCACCTGACCGCATCCGACGACGCTGTGCGTCGCGTGTTGCTCAACGATCCGGTGATCTCGTCGCTGAAGAATCCTGACGGCACGATCGACGTCGACCGCTACAAGCAGCTGCTCGCCATGCAGGGCATGACGCCCGACCAGTACGACGAACGCGTGCGCTACAGCATCGCCACGCAGCAATTGCCGGCCAGCATTCAAGGCAGTGCGTTCACGTCGAAGACGCTCGCGCAGCATCTGACCGAACTCGCGGAACAGCAGCGCGAAGTGCAGGGCATCGCGTTCCATCCGCGCGATTACGCGGCGAAGGTGCAGCCTACCGACGCGCAACTGCAAGCGTATTACGACGCGCATCGCAATGAATTCGCCACGCCGGCCACCGGCACGATCCAGTATCTCGTGATGTCGCCGGCAACGCTCGCCGCTTCCGTGCAACCGAGCGACGCCGACCTGAAAAAGTTCTACGACGACAACATCGCGCACTACCGTACCGACGGTCAGGTGCGTGCGAGCCACATCCTGATCGCAGCGCCGAAAGACGCGAGCGCGGCCGACAAGGCCAAGGCGAAGCAGAAGGCCGAGGAGTTGCTCGCGCAGATCAAGGCGCATCCGGACCAGTTCGCGCAGATCGCGCAGCAGAATTCGCAGGATCCGGGTTCGGCGTCGAAGGGCGGCGATCTGGGCTACTTCGGCCGCGGCATGATCGCGGGCGGCCAGGCGTTCGACGACGCTGTGTTCGCGCTGAAGAAAGACGAAGTCAGCGGCATCGTGCAGACCGATTTCGGCTATCACATCGTCAAGGTGACAGACGTGAAGCCGGCCGTTACGAAGCCGTTCGACGAAGTGAAAGATCAGATCTCGAAAGACCTGAAGTCGCAGTTGGCAAGCAAGGCTTTCAGCGACGATTCGGAAGGCTTCACGTCGATCGTCTACGAAAAGGCGAAGAGCCTCCAGCCGGCTGCCGACAAGTACAAGCTGCAATTGCAAACAGCTACGGTCACGCCGCAGCCGGACCCGAAGCTTGCACCTGACAGCCCGCTGAACAACGCGAAATTCCTCGCCGCGGTGTTCGCGAACGACGCGGTGACGGCGCGCAACAACACGCAGGCCATCGACGTCGGCGGCAATACGTTGATCGCGGCGCGCGTGACTGACTACAAGGCGGCAGCGGTGCCGTCACTCGAGGCCGTCAAGGACGCCGTGCGTCAAAAGGTGATCGCGGTTCAATCGAATGACGCGGCTCACAAAGACGGCGTGGCCAAACTCGCCGAGTTCGAGAAGTCGAAGGCGACCACGGGATTCTCGTCGTCGCTTAAGGTATCGCGCAACGACGCGCAGGGCGTGCCGCCGGCGGCATTGAGTGCAATCTACAAGGCGGACGCGCAAAAATTGCCCGCTTATGTCGGTGTGGATCTGGGTGACGACGGCTATGCGATCTACCGTGTGAACGCGGTGGTAGCCGGCACGACGGTCGATCCGCAGCGTTTGGCCGCCGCACAGCAACAGATCGCGCAGGTCGATGCGCAATCTGAAGCAGAGGCGTATGTCGCAGCCGTGCGCGCGCGTTCCAAGGTGAAGTTCTACGGTTCGCTCGACAGCAGCAATGCGCAAGCAAGCGGCGAGTAACGCCCACGCGTAAGCCCACGCGCGAACGCAAAAAAGCCCCGCTATGGCGGGGCTTTTTCATTTGACGAGTGCAAGCTCGTCAAACGGTTGGCAGCAGCGCGTTACAGGCAACCGCTGATTGCACTCGTGGCGTCGCTGCCTGCGGCGCCATTGGCGCGGAAGCCGACCCAGGTGCCCTTGCCGGTGTACGAAGGGCGTACGACAGCCGCGGCGCCGTTAGGCGGCTGCTGACCCGGAACATACACGTCCATGGCTTGATCGTTAGCCAGCGTGTCTTGCGACACGACTTGTTGCTGCGAGCTGTCTGCCCATTTTTGCGCGATGCAGGTTGCAACAGCCTTAGGCGGCTGCTGGCTTTGCCCAACGGACTGAACGCCAGCAGGCGGTTGAGCGGCACAGGCGGAAATTGCCACGGTCAAAGCGATTAACGGTAAATATTTCACGTTATCTCCTCAAAAGTCGCTCAAAATCGAGCCGGGCTACACGGGATTACGAAAGTGTCAGATAGAACTTACCGATCCGCGTTCCCGAAGTTCTGGAAACAAGTTGTTAGCAGGCTTTTCAGCGCGGCGAACTTGTGCGAAGGAGTGGCTTGACTGCGGGCCACACGTTGTTAAGTAGCACTGGCTGTGCCTGCTGGGTGGGATGAATCTGATCGGCCTGGAACATCTCCGGTTTGTCGGCGATGCCGGCGAGCAGAAACGGCACGAGCGGCACGCGCAGTTGCTTCGACAACTCGCCGTACAGGCCGTGGAACTTTTGCGTGTAGTCGGGGCCGTAATTGGGTGGCACATACATGCCGACCAGTACGACTTTCGCGTGACCTTGCTGAGCCTGCTCGATGATCGTGCGCAGGTTGTCTTCGGTGGTGGAAAGGGGCACGCCGCGCAATGCGTCGTTGGCGCCGAGTTCGACGATCACGATGCTCGGCTTCAGGCGCTGCATGAGCGCGGGTAAGCGGGCGCGTCCGCCGCTCGTGGTGTCGCCGCTGATGCTCGCATTGGCGACGCTATAATCGATTCGCTCGTCAGTGAGACGCTGGCGCATCAACGCAACCCAGCCAGTGTCGCGGGGCAGGCCGTATTCGGCGGAGATGCTGTCGCCGAGCACGACGATCACCGGCTTGGCCGGTTCGGGCGCATTGGCGGCCCGGGCCGCGAAGCTCGCTGAAAACAGGGTGGCGGCCATCACGGTGCAGCCGCAAGCCTTCGTCAGCGCCGTGGCGCGAGACGTCATGGCACGCACTTTCAACCTACGCTTCACCATGCTAAACAAAACTGATCCAGTCATTGAAGTGCGGGGTTTGTGCAAGAAGGTTAAGGATGCAACGGGCGAACTGACGATTCTCGACGACATCGATCTTGCTATCGCTGCCGGCAGCAGTGTGGCTATCGTCGGTGCATCCGGGTCGGGCAAGTCTACGCTGCTCGGCTTGCTCGCAGGATTGGACAGCGCGAGTTCGGGCTCGGTTCGGCTACTCGGCCGAGAACTCGGAGAGCTGAACGAAGACGAGCGGGCCGCATTGCGTAGCGGCTCCGTCGGTTTCGTGTTTCAGTCGTTTCAACTCATGCCGCATTTAACGGCTCTTGAAAACGTCACCTTGCCGCTGGAACTGCAGGGCGGCATCAGCACCCGCGAAGCTGCGACGCGTGCGCGTGGCTTGCTGGAGCAGGTGGGGCTCGGCAAGCGGACCGGTCACTACCCCAAGCTGCTGTCGGGTGGCGAGCAACAACGTGTCGCGCTCGCGCGTGCGTTCGTCACGCATCCGGCGATCCTGTTCGCCGACGAACCGACCGGCAGTCTCGACGCGGCCACTGGTCACGCGGTGATCGATCTGATGTTCGAAATGAACCGCGCGAACGGCGCGACGTTGATTCTCGTCACGCATGACATCGAACTGGCGCGCCGCTGCGATACGACGGTGACGATCGAGGCGGGGCGTCTCGTGTGAGCGAGCCGTGGGCGCAAAAGGCGTCGCAGCCAAAGCAAAAGCGGGCCACAGGGGCCCGCTTTTTCATTGCGGAGGCTTACCGCGTCGGCAGGTGAGCGCACTGACCAGGTTCAGCGCAGAGTCGAAACACATTCAGGGCAAATTCATCACCGACTCGACGGCGCGATACGCCGCGCCGCTCACCGTCACTTCTTCAACGCCGCGCGTGCTCGCGCGATCAACGCGGACGTCGACGAGTCATGCTTCTTTTCATCGACGCTCGGCGCGGTCAGATCAGCCTCGACCACCTTGCCGAGGATCTTGCCCAACTCGACGCCCCATTGATCGAACGGGTTGATATCCCACACGGAGGCTTGCACCAGCACCTTGTGCTCGTACAACGCGATCAATGCGCCGAGCGACCGCGCGGTGAGCGCATCGACCAGCAACGTGCTGGTCGGGCGGTTACCCGGAAACACAAGGTGTGGCGCCAGCTCCGGCTTGTCCGCGCCGGCCACTTTCTTCGCTTCCTCGAGCGTGCGGCCGAGCATCAACGCTTCACTCTGCGCAAAGCAATTGGCGAGCAGCTTCGGATGATGGCTGACGAGCGGATGCTCCGGCGTCAACACGGCGATGAAATCGATCGGCACGATCGTCGGACCCTGGTGCAGCATCTGGAAGAAAGCATGCTGACCGTTCGTGCCTGGTTCACCCCACGTCACCGCGGCGGTCGGATAGTCGACCATCGCGCCGTCGAGGCGCGCGGACTTGCCGTTGCTCTCCATTTCGAGCTGTTGCAGATACGAGGGCAGGAAATGCAGTGCTTCCGAATACGGCGCGACCAGGTAGCTTTGCGAGCCGAAGAAGTTGCGATACCAGATGCCGATCATGCCGAGCAGCACCGGCAGATTTTTTTCGAGCGGCGCGTCGCGGAAATGCTGGTCCATCTCGTTGGCGCCCGCGAGCAGTTCGCCGAACTGCTGCGGTCCGATCGCGATCATGATCGACAGTCCCACCGCCGACCACAACGAATAGCGCCCGCCGACCCAGTCCCACATCTCGAACACATTCTCTTTCGCGATGCCGAACTTGACCACTTCCGCAGGATTGGCCGACACGCCGACGAAGTGTTTCGCCAGCGCGCTTTCCGGGCAGCCTTTCTCGACGAACCAGTCGCGCAGCGAGCGCGCGTTGGTCATGGTTTCGAGCGTGGTGAAAGTCTTGGAGACGATGATCGCGAGCGTTTCTTCCGGATCGATCTGCTGCATCACGTTGTACAGATCGGCGCCGTCGACGTTCGACACGAAGTGCGTGGTGATCTCCGGTGAGGCCAGATGATGCAGCGCGTGCACGACCATCTTCGGCCCGAGGTCCGAGCCGCCGATGCCGATGTTGACCACGTAGCGGATCCGCTTGCCGGTATAGCCTTTCCACTCGCCGCTGCGCACCTGATCGGCGAACGCGGCCATCTTGGCGCGCTCGGCCTGAATCTGGTCGTAGAACGGCGCTTTCGGATCCGTGGCGCGCAGTGCCGTGTGCAGCGCGGCGCGGCCTTCCGTCGGGTTGACGACTTCACCCGCGAACATGGCGTCGCGGCGTTTTTCGACGCCGGCTTCGCGCGCGAGTTGCACGAGCAGTTTCAGCGTCTCGTCGGTGATGCGGTTCTTCGAGAAATCGGCCGCGAGACCGCCGCCCGCGAACGCAAAGCGCTCGGCACGGGTAGGAGCGGGATCGTTCTCGGGGGCGAACCAGTCGCGCAGGTGCGCATCGCGAATCTTCTCGTAATGCGTTTGCAGCGAGGACCAGGAGGGGAGCGAGTTCTGGGTCATAGCGTCCGTCTAACCAAGGGGCACGAAGAAAGGCGCGCGCGTGAAGCGCTGCCGAGGATGATGCAACGATGCTGTTAGAGCGATGCCGCGCGGCCGGGTTCGCCGTGGGTGGCGGCGAAGCTTCGGCGGAAATCTCGGGAGAAACTTCGCCGTTACCCGTGCTGGCTCCGACGCGCGGCGCAGTCAGTCAGTATAACGGCGTTGCGTGACGGGCGGCAGCGCTTTGGACGGTGCGCCCATAGGTTGGGACGAACGCTTTCAGGACTCCGCTGCCGGATAGAACAGACGGTTCAGCAAGGTGCGCACCATCGGCGCCAGTTCGCCCGCAGTCAGGCCGGCGGGACCGTGGCCTTGTGCGCTCAGCGTGTCGGCGGCGAGGCCGTGCAGATAGACGCCCGCAAGCGCCGCTTCGTAGCGCGGCAGATGTTGCGCGAGCAGCGCGCCGATGATGCCACCGAGCACGTCGCCGGTGCCGCCCGTCGCGAGCGCGGCGTTGCCGGTCGGATTGATCGCGAGACGGCCGTCCGGTGCCGCGACGACCGTGCCGGTGCCTTTCAGGACCACGACGCTGGCAAAGCGTGCGGCAAGCGCGCGTGCCGCGGTGAGGCGGTCGCGCTGCACGCCCGGCGCGTCGGTGCCGAGCAGGCGCGCGGCTTCGAGCGGGTGCGGCGTGAGGATGCACGGGTCGCCCTGTACGCCGCGCGCGGTGACTTCGGCGGCGAGCGCGGGATCTTTCGCGATCAGGTTCAACGCGTCCGCGTCGAACAGCTTGGGCACGTCGAGGCGCAGCACGTCGTGCATGACCTGGGTGGCGCGGTCGCGGTGACCCATGCCGCAGCCGACTGCGAGCGCGTCCATCTGATCGAGCGGCAGAGCGTCGATCGCATGCAGCATGAGTTCGGGGTGCGGCGGGTCGTAGGGCGGGGCGCCTTCGCCCAGAAGCGCGACATGTACCTTGCCCGCGCCGCTGTATAGCGCCGCGCGCGAAGCGAGAATCGGCGCGCCGCACATGCCGGTGTCGCCGCCGACCACGGCAAGGCTGCCGAAGCTGCCTTTGTTGGTCGCGAAATCACGCGGCGGCAAATAGGCGGCGAAGAGTTCGGGCGCGTTCAATTGGACGGCCGTACGGCCGCTGGTGTCCACGCCGATCGGCGCGACAGTGACCGCGCCCGCGAGGTCGCGGCCTTGCGCAGTGAAGAGTCCCGGCTTGGCGCCGATGAAGGTGATCGTATGCGTGGCATGGACGGCGGCGCCGTCGCCATTGGCTACGACCGTGCCGGTGTCGCTGTCGAGTCCGCTCGGCACGTCGAGCGCCAGCACGCCGCCTTTGCGGGGGCGCGTTTTCGTTCGTTGCGAGAGGCGGCGCGCGACGTCCGCGAAGACACCTTCGAGCGGACGTGTCAGACCGATGCCGAACATGCCGTCCACGAGCCACGTATAGCCGTCGAGCGAGGTGGGCACTGTTGCGGTGATCGCGACGCCCGCCGCGCGCGCCGTATCGAGAGCCCAGCGGGCGTCGTCCGGCTTCACTTCGACCGGCATGCACAGTTCGACGGCAATGCCGGCTTCGTGCAGTTCCGTCGCGAGAATCAGCGCATCACCGCCGTTATTGCCCGGCCCCGCGATGAGCCACACCTTCTGTCTGGATTTGCCGATCGAGGTGTCGCGGGTGATCTGCTCCTGCAGGAAGCTCGCGGCGGATTTCCCGGCGCGCGACATCAGCGTGTGCTGCGGCAACGCTGTCGCCGCCTGCGATTCCGCGATTCGCAGGTCAGTCAGCGTCAGTAGCGGCAATGCGCGGTTGTGCGGGCTGATGAGCGTTGGCGGCGTGTGGTCGGCATCTGTCATGGCGGGGCTCGGCGGTTCACCTGGAGTTAGGTGAGAAAGCTTGGGAATCGCTATGGTAGTGCCGATAGGCGCCCGGCGGGCGCCTCTTGCGGCGTGCTCATGCGCGCGCCTGCCTCAGTCAGCGGTAGCGAGCGGCTCGCTCATGCGCGCTCCCGCCTCACAGTCAGTGGAAGCAGCCCGCTCATGCGCGGGCCTACCTCGTTCAGTGGAAGCGGTCCGCGCGCAATGCGGCCAGCGTGTCCGCGGGAACGTCCGGCGTGCCGCCCGAAATCAGGTCGGCAACCAGTTTGCCGGCCCCGCAGGCGAGGCCCCAGCCCGCAGGGCCGTGACCGACATTGACGAAAAGGCGCGGATGCAGCGCATTGCCGATCACCGGCAAGCCGTCCGGCGACAACAGTTTGGCGCCTTCCCACGGCAAGGCCGCGGAGATGCGCGCCGCGCCCGGAATCCAGTCGTGCGTGGCCTGGCCGAGCAGGGCGAGCGCTTCTTTCGTCACGGCTTCGCCCAGCGGCTTGTCGATCTGGCCGGCGCTTTGCAAAACTGCGCCGCCCGCGATTCGCAGGCGATGGTTCATCCGGCTGATCGCGATCCGCTTTACCGCATCCACGATGGCGACGTGCGGCGCGCATTCCTCATGCGCGATCGGTGCGACCAGCGTGTGCAGGCGCAGCGGATGCAGCGGCAGCCGCAAGCCAAGGCGCTCGAGAAGAGGCAGGCTGCCGTGGCCCGCGGCCACGACCACGGCGTCGGCGTGGATCACATCCACTTCGCGCGAGCGGGATGCCGCGCCCGGCCGCGGCGCCAACTCGACCGCGGCGCGCTGGCCTTCGAGGCGGATCGAGGAGACTTCGCAGCCCAGCATGAACTGGACGTCGCCCTGGGTATCCAGCGTCTGTTTGATCAGTTTCGTGAACAGCGGGCAGTTGGCCGTGCGCTCCTGGTCGAACAGCACGCCGCCCGCGAATTCCGGCTCCGTGCGTACGGAATGCTCGAACGCGGCGCATTGCTCGGGTGTCAACTCGTGGTGCGGCACTTCGAAGAGCCGGAGCAGGCCGAGGGCCGGCCGCGTCTGTTGCCACTCCTGTTCAGAGCGCACCAGATAGAGCACGCCGCTTGCCTGTTCGAACTCGAGCCCGAAGCGCGCTTCCATGTCGGCCATGGTGTCGCGCGACAGCTCGATCAGCGGTCGCAGCAGTCCGAATTGATGGCCGAAAGCGTCGGGGTCCTGCAGTTCGGCGAGTTGTTTGACCAGCTGGCGCGCCGGTCCGTTGAAACCGGTTTTATTGACTACGCCGTTCTTGGCGTTTTGACGGCTCGCCATGAAGGTCGGGCCGAACCAGACGTCCAGCGGGGTGGGCAGCACGGTGCCGCCGTGTCCGTAGGTCGCGCCCTGCGCGACAGTGGCGTGGCGCTCGACGACGCATACCCGGTGGCCGGCCGCGCGCAGTTGATAAGCGGTGGCGACGCCCGAAATCCCGCCGCCAATGACGATGACATCCATGTTCTGATTCGATTTGCCGACGGGGCGCCGAAGCGGCGTATTCCCATTGAGCGTGACATGCGGCGCGCTGCCCGGCCTGCTCGGGCCGTCCGCGCCGATCTGGTGAAAGGGCGAATGATAGCAGTCAAACCGGCCCGCCTGCCACGCGCGCGGCGCGGGCTCCGGCCGCGGCGGGCGGAACGGCGAGGGCCCCGGAGCGCACGGGACGCGTCGTCGTCCTTCGTGATCCGTCGCGGACGCGGCGAGTGCCGGTGCTGCTCAGAGGCTCATGCCGTTGCCTGCGCGCGAATGAACATGCCGTAGTTTTCGGCGTTGTCTGTGGCTATGTCGCTGTTCCGTGCCGCGAGGCCGGCGACGGCGGCCGGGCCATACAGGTGATCCTTGGTGTTGCCGATGTACGGGAAATGGCTCAATTCATGGGCGATCGTCGCTTCCGGCGTGTTGGCGCCGAACGCGTGATCGAAGAAATGCGGTTTGAGGTTGATCTGATGCGGGGAACTGGATTGCACGTGCGCCAGCTCCGAGTTGTCGTGCGCCGCGCCGAGGACGAAGGTGAACCGGTCGTGCGACATGGCGTGCTGCATGCGGGTGAAGACCTGTTCGACTTTCTGCACGTTCCGCTGAGTCGGGCTGCCGAACCAGCGCGCAAAGTTGCTGTCCGGATGACCGGATTCGAGCTTGTCGAGCGCGCTGTCGATCATGCGCTTCACGTGTTGATAGGCGCGGTTCACTATGCCGCCTTGCGCCGGCGTGAATCCGATCAGCGCCGGGGTCGGCGCGGAGCCGGGGGCGGGTTGATCGTAGTCGGTGTGGTCGTTGTTGTTGTCGGGCGCCTGGATGTCGCCACTATCGCCGTCTGTGGGCATGGAGGGCTGGCCGCCACTATCGCCTGTGGGCGTGGAGGGCTGGCCCTCGCCATCGCTGATCGGCGCGGGGAGTTGAGCGCCGCCGTTGCCGGCAGGCGCGGAGGGCTGGCCGCCGCCATCGCCGATGGGCACGGGGAGTTGGGCGCCGCCGTTGCCGATAGGCGCGGAGGGTTGACCGCCACCGTTGCCAATTGGCGCTGAGGGCTGGCCGCCGCCCCCAGGTGCCGACGGCTCGCTGCTGCCGTCGCCATGACCCGGGAGTGGCGATGACGCCGGAGCGCCGCCGGCCACGGGTGGAGGCATCGGGCGTCCGTTGCGGCCCGCAGGTTCGGGCGTGAGACCCTCGGCGTCCATCGAAGGAGGTATGTTGTCGGGCTTTTCGTGCCAGGCGATGCGTTTGTGCTTGCCGTTTACGTCCCAGACGTCACGGATGTGGTTGCCGTTCGCGTCCCAAGTGTCGCGTAGATGGTTGCCGCTCGAATCCCATTTGTCGCGAACATGTTTGCCGCTTTCGTTGGAACTCTCGCGGATGTGTTCGCCGTTGGCGTCCCAACTCTCGCGGATGTGTTCGCCGTTGACGTCCACGCTGTCGCGAGTGTGCTTGCCGTCCGAGTCCCATGTGTCGCGAATGCGGGCACCGTTGACGTCTACGCTGTCGCGAGTGTGCTTGCCATCCGAGTCCCACGTGTCGTGAATAGGGGCACCGTTGACGTCCACGCTGTCGCGGGTGTGCTTGCCGTCCGCGTCCCACGTGTCGCGAACTGGATTGCCTTTGGCATCCTTGGTGTCCCGGACCCGCTCACCCGAACCGTCCAGCGTATACGGCACCGCTGTGCCGGCGATGCGCTCAAGCGGCTCAGCCCCGCCTCCAACCCTCGGTGCCCGGTCGTCCGTCTTGCCGTGTCGAGTCCAGTCCGGCGCATTGCCAACCGGCGCACGCAGCGTCTCGTCCGGCGCATGGATGCGAGGCGCCTGCCGCGTGGGTGCTGCGGCCATGCCCCGCGGCGGCTGCATCGAAGCCAGCGGATGCGAAGTCTGATGGGTACTGCCATAGCGGTTCACGTTCATGACATGCCTGTTCAGATGAGTTTGCGGTTCGCGCCGCGGGCGGGTTCGCGCATCACGCGGCCCCGCCGACGCGTCCGGGCGAATGAATTGCCCCACTTGCGCGTCGATTAAAGCATCGGCATGTCGACGGGATGTCGTATCGGAAGAACACATTCGCAAGCACGCGGCCGCCGGCCGCCCGGACACGCCGCGTGGCCGCCGGAAGCCCGTTCCCGGGGTATAATCTCGGACTTCCGTTCCGCCTCACGTCGCCTTCACGCGCGATTCATCGGCATCACTCATCGGCATCATTAGCGACGCAACGTCAAGTCCATGGCCCACTTCTCGTGTTTCCCCGGCGCTTCGGCCCTTTCCGATTTCCGTCAAACCCGCCTGCTCGAAACGCTTACGCGCATCGATCCGAACATCACCGGCGTGCGCGGGCAATATCTGCACTTCGTCAACGCCCAGTCGCCGCTCTCCGCTGAAGACAACGCGAAGATCGAAGCGCTGATGCACTACGGCGATCCGCTCGAAGAAACCAAAGAGCGCGGCACGGCCGAGACCTTCCTCGTGGTGCCGCGTTTCGGCACGGTGTCGCCGTGGGCGAGCAAGGCAACGGATATCGCGCATCTGTGCGGCCTCACGCAGGTGCGCCGCATCGAGCGCGGCGTCGAGTACACGGTCACGCTGAAAAGCGGCCTGCTGGGCGGCAAGAAGGCGCTTTCCGACGAAGCCCGCGCGGCCGTCGCGGCAGCCTTGTACGACCGCATGACCGAGAGCGTGTCGCCGTCGCGCGACCACGCGCTGCACCTGTTCGACGAACTGCCGGCCAAGCCGCTGCAAACCGTCGACGTGCTCGGCCAGGGCCGCGGCGCGCTGGTGGCGGCGAACACGGAACTGGGCCTCGCGCTCGCCGAGGACGAAATCGACTATCTGGTGGACGCGTTCACGAAACTCGGCCGCAACCCGACCGACGTGGAACTGATGATGTTCGCGCAGGCCAACAGCGAACACTGCCGCCACAAGATCTTCAACGCGGACTGGACCATCGACGGCGAAAAGCAGGACATCTCGCTGTTCAACATGATCCGCAACACCGAGAAGCTCAATCCGCAAGGCACGATCGTCGCCTACTCGGACAACTCGGCGATCATGGCGGGCGGCATGGCCGAGCGCTGGTTCCCGCGCACGCCCGCCGACCTCGGCGCGAGCGAATTGCCGGAGCACTATCGCCGCAGCACCGAACTCACGCACACCTTGATGAAGGTGGAGACGCACAACCACCCGACCGCGATCTCGCCGTTCCCAGGTGCCGCGACCGGCGCGGGCGGCGAAATCCGCGACGAAGGCGCGACGGGCCGCGGCGCGCGTCCGAAGGCTGGATTGGCGGGCTTCACGGTGTCGAATCTGGAACTGCCGGACGGCGTCGAGACGTGGGAAAACGCGCGCGACGCCGCGCAGCCGCTCGCGCACCGCAATCCGGACGACAAGCACGAAGCCTATGGCCGGCCCGACCGCATCGCTTCGCCGCTGCAGATCATGATCGACGGCCCGCTCGGCGGCGCCGCGTTCAACAACGAATTCGGCCGGCCCAACCTGGGCGGCTATTTCCGCGCTTACGAGCAGAATGTCGCGGGTCTGGTGCGCGGCTATCACAAGCCGATCATGATCGCCGGCGGTATCGGCAACATTTCGGACCAGCACACGCACAAGCACGATCTGCCGGAAGGCTCGCTGCTGATCCAGATCGGCGGCCCGGGCATGCGCATCGGCATGGGCGGCGGCGCGGCGAGTTCAATGGCGACCGGCACGAACACCGCTGAACTCGACTTCGACTCGGTCCAACGCGGCAACCCGGAAATCGAACGCCGCGCGCAGGAAGTCATCAATGCGTGCTGGCAGCTCGGCGAGAAGAACCCGATTCTGAGCATTCACGACGTCGGCGCGGGCGGTCTCTCCAACGCCTTCCCGGAAGTGGTGGACGGCGCCGGCAAGGGTGCGCGCTTCGACCTGCGCAAGATTCAGCTGGAAGAGAGCGGCTTGTCGCCGCGCGAAATCTGGTCGAACGAGGCGCAAGAACGCTACGTGCTGGCCATCGCGCCGGCCGATCTGCCGGCCTTCGAAGCCATGTGCCAGCGCGAGCGCTGCCCGTTTGCCGTGATTGGCACGGCCACCGCCGAGCGTCAACTCAAGCTGATCGACTCCGAACTGAACGACGACGCGGCGCACCAACCGGTGGACATGCCGATGGAAGTGCTGCTCGGCAAGGCGCCTCGCATGCATCGCGACGTCAAACGCGTCGAGCAGAAGCTCGAACCGGTCGACGTCACCGGCCTCGCACTGTCGGAGGTGGCGACTAGCGTGCTGCGTCACCCCACGGTGGCGAGCAAGTCGTTCCTGATCACGATCGGCGACCGCTCGGTGGGCGGCACGACCGCGCGTGACCAGATGGTCGGCCCGTGGCAAGTCCCGGTGGCCGACGTCGCAATCACCACCATGGACTATGCGGGTTTCCGTGGTGAAGCCATGACCATGGCCGAGCGCACGCCGCTCGCCGTGATCGACGCGCCGGCGTCGGGCCGCATGGCGGTCGGCGAGGCGGTGACCAACATCGCGGCGGCGCCGATCGCGTCGCTCGACAAGCTCAAGCTGTCGGCAAACTGGATGGCCGCGTGCGGCGCAGCGGGCGAAGACGCCGCGCTTTACGACACGGTCAAGGCGATCGGCATGGAATTGTGCCCGGCGCTCGGCATCAGCATTCCGGTCGGCAAGGATTCGCTGTCCATGCGCACGAAGTGGGAAGACCGCGGCGTCGCGAAGGAAGTGGTCGCGCCGGTCTCGCTGATCATCTCGGCGTTCGCGCCGGTCGAAGACGTGCGCCGCCATCTCACGCCGCAACTGCGCCGCGCGAGCGACGTGGGCGAATCGGTGCTGATCGCGATCGACCTCGGCCGCGGCAAGCATCGCCTGGGCGGCAGTATTCTCGCGCAGGTCACGCAGCAGGTCGGTGACACGGTGCCGGACGTGGACGATCCGGAAGACCTGAAGCGTTTCTTCGCCGCGATCCAGGCGCTGAACCAGGACGGCAAGCTGCTCGCCTATCACGACCGTTCGGACGGCGGCCTGTGGGCGACGGTGTGCGAAATGGCGTTCGCGGGCCACGTCGGCGTGTCGTTGAACGTCGACATGCTGGTGCTCGATCCGACCCATGAATCCGATTACGGCGACGCCAAGGACTGGGCGAAGCAGACCAGCGGCCGCCGCGAAGACCGCACGATCCGCGCGCTGTTCACCGAGGAACTCGGCGCTGTCGTTCAGGTGCGCGCGTCCGAACGTGACGCGGTGTTGGGCGCGTTGCGTGAACACGGCCTGTCGGCGTGCTCGCATGTGATCGGCAAGATCAACGAGCGCGACACGATCGAAATTTATCGCGACGCCAAGAAGATTTACGAAGCGCCGCGTACCGATCTGCATCGCACGTGGAGCGAAGTGAGCTGGCGGATTTCGCGTCTGCGCGACAACCCGGCTTGCGCCGACGCCGAATACGAGGCGCTCGCCGACGCGGCCGATCCGGGCATCACGCCGGTGCTGAGCTTCGATCCGACGGAAGACGTCGCCGCGCCGTTCATCGGCAGGAGCGCGCGTCCGCGTGTGGCGATTCTGCGCGAGCAGGGCGTCAACTCGCACCTCGAAACGGCTTACGCATTCGACCGCGCCGGCTTCGACGCGCACGACGTGCACATGAGCGACCTGCTGACCGGCCGCGCCAATCTGGCGGATTTTGCCGGCGCGGTGGCGTGCGGCGGCTTCTCGTACGGCGACACGCTGGGCGCCGGCGAAGGCTGGGCAAAGGCGATCCGCTTCAACGCGCAACTGGCCGACATGTTTGCCGCGTTCTTCGGCCGCGAAGACACGTTCGCACTCGGCATCTGCAACGGCTGCCAGATGATGAGCAGCCTCGCCTCGATGATTCCGGGTGCCGAAGCCTGGCCTAAGTTCACGCGCAACAAGTCGGAGAAGTTCGAAGCGCGCTTCTCGCTGGTGGAAGTGCAGGCATCCCCGTCGATCTTCTTCAACGGCATGGAAGGCTCGCGCATTCCGGTGGCGATCGCGCACGGCGAAGGCTACGCGGACTTCTCGCAGCAAGGCGATGCGTCGAAGGTCGCGGTGGCGATGCGCTATGTCGATCACCGTGGTCAGGCAACCGAGCAATATCCGTTCAACCCGAACGGTTCGCCGGACGGCATCACCTCGGTGACGACGCCGGATGGTCGCTTTACGGTGCTGATGCCGCATACGGAGCGCGTCCATCGCGCGGTGCAGATGAGCTGGCATCCGGAAGGTTGGGGCGAGGGCGGCACTGACGCGAGCCCGTGGATGCGCGTATTCCAGAACGCGCGCCGCTGGCTGGGTTGATGATGTGACGCGCCACGCGGCTGTGCCGCCGTGGCGCGAGCAAGCCGGTCAGGGCCCGCGCCGCCCGCCTTGCCGCAGTAATCAGAAAGACGAGCGACACCCGCCGCGTATCCGCTCTGGTACGTGAAGGGCGGGCGCTCCATAATCTTTTGCTGTTCGTACCCGAGCGGGTACGAAATCGGTGCATGAGCCGCTAATACGCCATTTCGTACCCGATCGGGTACGAGATCAGGCCGACACCCTTGTGACGTGGCATAATGTTCCCGAGCGGGTACGAACGTACAAAGGGGTGACAGTGCCGCAATCCGACGTTTTCATTGACGACATGACGGCGCTCGGCGATCTTGTCCGGGCATCGAGGCTCGCCCAAGGGCTGACACGCGACGACGTCGCCATTGCGACGGGTCTGTCTCCCAAGTTCATCACGCATATCGAGGCCGGTAAGCCGACAGCGCAGATCGGCAAGGTGCTGCATCTCCTCAGCGAACTGGGCATCAGGCTGCGCGCGCAAGTTTCCGTGGACATTCCCCCAGACTCGGCCACCAAGGCGCTTCATCGCAGGCGGACTACGCATGGCCGCTAGAACGCTCGTCGCCTATGCGAACGGCCTGCGCGTAGGCACCGTCAGCGATGACAACGGTATCTGGTCATTGACCTACGACAAGGACTGGCTGGGTCGTGAGGACGCGTTTGCGCTTTCACCCGCATTCCCGCTGAATGCCCAGTCTTTCATAGACGCCTCGAGCCAGCGTCCGGTGCAATGGTTCTTCGACAACCTGTTGCCGGAAGAGGAGATGCGCATTGCGCTCGCTCGCGAAGCCAAAGTCGATGCGAGCGATGCGTGGGGGCTCCTTGCTTATTACGGCCGTGAGTCGGCGGGTGCCTTGACGCTGCTTGCAGAGGGTGAACAGGAGGCATCGAGCGGTCTGCAGCCTTTGTCATACGCGAATCTGGAGGCGCGCATCCAGGCCATGCCGCAGCATGCGCTTACCGCCACGGCACCTAAACGCATGTCCGCGGCGGGCGCCCAACAGAAGCTGCTTCTGACCTTGCGAGGCGACGCGCCGGATTACGCGCTCTTCGAGCCTGTGGGCAGTGAGCCGTCCATGCATCTGCTCAAGCCCGACATGCGAAGCACGGGCTATCCCCACTCGGCGATCAACGAATTTTTCTGCATGCGTCTTGCCCGCGCAATGGGTGTGCGCGTACCGCCTACGCATTTCTTGCGCGTGCCTTCGGCCTGTTACGTGATCGATCGCTTTGACCGTGACACGACCAGCGAGCCGGCTCGGCGACTGCATACCGTCGACGCCATGCAGTTGTTGAACTACGACCGCAGCTTCAAATATCAGAACGCGACGGCGCAGGTACTGAGTGATGCCATCGAAAAAACGAGCACTCGGGCAATGGCGCGTCTCGACGTTTTTCGATGGGCGGTTTTCAACGTACTGATTGGCAACGCCGACTCGCATCTGAAGAACCTCTCGTTCTTTGTCAGCCCGCGCGGCTACATGCTGGCTCCGTTTTACGATCTGGTGAGCACGGTCGTCTACCATACGCCGACCTACCAGCCGCAACAGCGTGACCGTTGGCCGCGCTGCGACCTGACCATGCCCGTGGGCGACGCCACGCAGTTCGCAGACATGTCCAGAAAGAACATGCTTGCATTCGGCGAGGCGCTTCGTCTTGCGCGAAAGGGCTCGGAAAAGTTGCTGGATGACATGCTCGTCACGCTCGACGCGCGCGTGGCCGACACACGGCGTGCCGTCGACGAGATCGCGCGGCCGAATGCCGGCGAAGTCCGGCTGCTCGACTCGATAGTGGCGATGCCGCTTGCGGAGATGAGCGCAGCCTTGCGCAAGTAAGTGCGGCGGTTACGCCGGGACGGTCAATCCCAATCCCAAATGAAAAAGCGCTGTTCAGTCATTGACCGAACAGCGCCTTGCGCAGACTCGAATGCCGCTGATCAGCGGAAGCGCTAATGCGAAGCGCCACGTTGATCCAGCGGCCAACTCCGCTTACTGAATCTTCGCGTTCTTACGCAGACCTTCTTCGAACGCTTGCAGTTTTTCCTGCTGGATCTGTTGCACGATCTGCGGGCGCACCTGTTCGAGCGGCGGAGGCGTAATGCTGCGCACGTCGTCGACACGGATGATGTGCCAGCCGAATTGCGTATGCACCGGCGTGTCGGTCATCTGGCCTTTCTGCAGATGCGTGGCCGCGTCCGCGAATTCAGGTACGTAGGCCTTCGGGTCCGACCAGTCCAGATCGCCGCCGTTCTTGCCCGATCCCGGATCCTTAGAGTATTGCTTGGCCAGGTCTTCGAAGCTCGCGCCGGCCTTGATCTTCGCGATCAGGTCTTTGGCCTGCTGTTCGTTGTCCACGAGAATGTGGTGCAGGTGATATTCCTTGCCGCCTGCGTCCTTGATCAGCGCGTTGTAGCGTGCGGTGACTTCGGCGTCGGTCGGCTGGTTGTTCTTCACGAAATCTTCGATCAGCGCGCGCAGCACGACGGTTTGCTGGGCGACGGCGATTTGGGCCTTGATGTCCGGACGGTTCGGCAGGCCACGGCGCAGCGCTTCCTGCATCAGGATCTCGCGGTTCACCAGCTCTTCGCGGACAGCCGTTTGCAGTTGCGGCGTATTTTGCTGGCCTTGATGGACCAGTTGATCGATCAGCGCATCGGCACGCGCTTTCGGAATCGGCGTGCCGTTCACGACGGCGATGTTCTGTGCGAATGCAGGTGCGGCCGCAAATGCAGCCAGCAATACCCAGAGGCGGGTTTTCTTCAAGGTCATCGAAAATTTTCCTAGCGGGGCAACAAAGCGAATTCTTCGGGCGTGTACGCCGTGATTGCAAGGGCGTGAATGCCGCGCTGCATGGCATCGGCCAGCGCATCATACACCATGCGATGCCGCGCCACGCGGGCCTTGCCGGCAAATGCGGCAGCCACGATCGTGACACTGAAATGACCGCCGGCCGACGCGCCGGCATGGCCTGCGTGCTGCGCGCTGTCGTCGGTGATCTGGATGGAAGTGACCGGCGCGAGAGCGGCGACGAGGCGGGCCTCGATCAGCGCGGCGCGCTCGGCGGTGGTAGCGTGCATGAATACATCGGCGTTGCTCGACATGTCACTCTTCCTTCATATACTTCGACAGCCACAAACTCTGTCCGACGATGAACACGACGAGGCAGCCGGTTGCGCCGAACAGCTTGAAATTGACCCACTGGTCGGTCGTGTAGTTGTACGCGACGAAGAGATTGACGAGTCCGAGCAGCACGAAAAAGATCGCCCACACCACATTCAGCTTGCCCCAGATCGCATGCGGCAGCGTGATCTGCTTGCCCATCATCGCCTCGATCAGGTTCTTGTTGAAGGCCAGTTGCGAGACGATCAGCGCGACCGAGAAAGCCCAGTACAGCACGGTCGGCTTCCATTTGATGAACGTGTCGTTGTGCAGCACGAGCGTGGCGCCGCCGAACACGGTGACGACGCCGAGGCTCACCCACAGCATCGGGTCGACCTTACGGTGGCGGAAAGCCACCCATGCGATCTGCACCAGCGTGGCGACGATCGCCACTGCCGTCGCCGTGAAAATGCCCCAGATCTTGAAGGCGACGAAAAACAGGATGATCGGGAACAGATCGAACAGGAATTTCATTATCTGGTCGGGGAATCGGAGAGCGAGTCGGAGAATAGGGACGCGGTGCGGAACGGGTCGACCGGATCGACCGGCTCGCAAGCTGGATGAAGGGTGTCGCGGCCGGCGTGCGCGCGATTGAGCAGACGCCGGCCGGCAACGCGCCGGACTCCGCGCTGCGTTACTTGGGCTCGAATTGTAACGCAGCCGAATTGATGCAGTAGCGCAGGCCGGTCGGCGCGGGTCCGTCTTCGAATACGTGGCCCAGATGCGCACCGCAGTTCTTGCATTGCACCTCGATGCGCAACATGCCGTGCGAGCGGTCGGTTTTCTCGGCGATCACTTCGCCGTCGATCGGCTTGAAGTAGCTCGGCCAGCCGCAACCGGCGTCGAACTTGGTGTCCGATTCGAACAGCGGCGTGCCGCAACAGACGCAGCCATAAATGCCGCGGTCCCAGTGGTCGTGATAGCGGCCTGTGAACGGGCGCTCGGTGGCCGCGTGGCGCGTCACCTGATATTCGATGTCGGAGAGCTGCTTGCGCCATTCGGCGTCGTCTTTCTGCACGGCGGGGGCGTCGGTGTTGAGTTCGTCGGGCTTGTTCATGGTCGGGTTCCTGTCTCGGGCTTGTTTTGGGGGCGGCTAGATGCTCAGGCGGATTCGGCTCGCTGCGTGTCTATACACAATCGGCTGCGATCGGCTGGAATCGGGCGCAATCAGCCGGTATGCAGCGCGTCACGACGAGCAGCTCACTTCCAGTGAACTCGCCCAGTCCGGCGGCAACCCGGCATACGCTTCGTGCTCGGGCTGTTCGTCGAACGGACGGCGCAGCACGGCCGCCAGACGTTCCACTTCGGAAAAATCCTTCTCTTTCGCGCGGCGGATTGCCGTTTCCGCCAGATGATTGCGAAGTACGAATTTGGGGTTCACACGGTTCATTGCAATGGCGCGGGCGGCGTCGTCGCGTGTTTCCTCGGACAGCCGCGCGCGATAGTCGTTCACCCACGCGTCGAAGGCGGCGCGGTCGAGGAACAGGTCGCGCACCGAGGCGTCCCCGCTCGCGTCGTGCTTCGATACGCGCGCCAGATTGCGGAAGGTCAGCGTGAAATCCGCGCGATTGGCGTGCATCACTTCGAACAGGCGATTGGCGAGGGCGTCGTCGCCGGGACGTTCGGTTTCGAGGCCGAGTTTCGCGCGCATGCGCCGCTCCAGTGCCGGCGCGAAACGGTCCTTGAAGCCGCCGAGCACGCGCTGTGCGTCTTCGATCGCCTTGTCGCCGCGTACGCTTTCCTCATGCTTTTCGCCCAGCAGCGGCAACAGGCCTTGCGCGAGGCAGAAGAGGTTCCAGTAAGCGATCTGCGGCTGCATTCTGTACGCGTAACGGCCTTGTGAATCGGAGTGGTTGCAGATGTAGCCGGCGTCGAAACCGTCCATGAAACCGAATGGGCCGTAGTCGATCGTGAGACCGAGGATCGACATGTTGTCGGTGTTCATCACGCCGTGGCAGAAGCCGACCGCCTGCCACTCGACCATCAGGTCGGCGCTCGACATCACCGCTTCGTTCAGCAGCGCGAGATACGGATCGTCGGCTTCGCGGCAATGCGGATAGAAGCGTTCGATCACATGATCGGCGAGCGCACGCAGTGCATCGGTGCGATCGTTCGAATAGAAATGCTCGAAGTGGCCGAAGCGCACGAAGCTCGGCGCCACGCGCGTGACCACGGCGGCCGTTTCGACCGTCTCGCGCCGCACCGGCTGATCGGAGCCGATCACGCACAGCGCGCGCGTGGTCGGAATGCCGAGGTGGTGCATCGCTTCCGAACATAGATACTCACGGATCGACGAACGCAACACCGCGCGGCCGTCGCCCATGCGCGAATAGGGCGTACGCCCCGCGCCTTTGAGCTGCAGCTCGAAGCGCCGGCCGTTATGTTCGACCTCGCCGAGACCAAGCGCGCGGCCGTCGCCGAGCTGGCCCGCCCACACACCGAACTGGTGGCCTGAATACACCGATGCGTAAGGCAGCGCCTGCTCCGGCCATTCACGCGTGGCGTTGCCGGAGAACAGCTCGGCGAAGCCCGGATCGTTCTCGAGACCGGGCTCTAATCCGAGCAGCGCGGCGGTTTCAGCGGAGAACCCGACCACGTACGGCGCGCTGAGCGGCGCCGCGGGCAGACGCGTCATAAAGACGCTGCCGAGCCGTGCGAACGCGCTCTCGGGCACATTGGTGAGCGAGTCGGAAAGAGCCGACAAAGGCCCGGATAACCCTGCAATGCTTGGGGAAAACGACATGTTGAGCGCCTCTGGATTAACCGATATTGTAAGTCCGCGCCTGCGGAGCTGCTGGCCGGCCCTGTATCCCTGCCGCATCGAGCCTGCAGGAGCCGTTTGCCGCATTTCCTCTGCATTTTGCTGACGGCGCGTCGAGGCTGAGGCGCGCCCCCCGAGCTGCAAACCGATTGAAACAATCAAGCCGAGGAGACCACCCTTTATGACGACGCCGCTGCTTGGCCAGATGATGGACGTGCCGCTCACCGTGCCTTCGTTGCTCGCGCACGCCGCGCGGCATTTCGGCAGCACTGAAATCGTATCGCGGCGGATCGAAGGCGACCTGCATCGTTATACCTATCGTGATTGCGAAAAGCGCGCGAAGCAGCTCGCGCAGGCTTTGATCGCACTCGGCGTCGAACCCGGCGAGCGGATCGCCACGCTCGCATGGAACGGCTACCGGCATCTGGAAGCGTATTACGGCACGACCGGCTTCGGCGCGGTCTGTCACACGATCAATCCGCGTCTCTTTCCCGATCAGATCGCGTACATCATCAATCATGCGGACGACGCCTACGTGCTGTTCGACACCACGTTCGCGCCGCTCGTCGATGTCCTCGCACCGCAGTGCCCGAGAGTGCGTGGCTGGATCGCGCTCGCGGACGAAGCGCATCGGCCCGCCATGCAGACCCCGGCGCTCAGCTACGAGACGCTCGTCACCGCGCAGGACGGCGATTACGAATGGCCGCCGCTCGACGAACGGCAAGCGTCGTACCTGTGCTATACGTCCGGCACCACCGGCAATCCGAAGGGTGCGCTGTATTCGCATCGCTCGACGGTGCTGCATGCGTTCGGCGCCTCCTTGCCCGACGCCATGAGTCTGTCCGCGCGCGACTGCGTGCTGCCCGTCGTGCCGATGTTCCATGTGAACGCGTGGGGCATTCCGCACTCGGCGCCGCTGACCGGCGCGAAGCTCGTGTTCCCGGGCAAGGATCTCGACGGCAAGTCACTGTACGAGTTGATGGAAAGCGAACGCGTCACGTATTCAGCCGGCGTGCCGACCGTGTGGCTCGGCCTGCTCAATTATCTGCGCGAGGCGAAGGTGCGCTTTTCGTCGCTCAATCGCACGGTGATTGGCGGCTCGGCGTGTCCGCCGGCCATGCTGCGCACGTTCGAAGACGACTACGGCGTGCAGGTGATCCACGCGTGGGGCATGACCGAAATGTCGCCGCTCGGCACGCTCGCGAAGCTGACGTGGGAACAAAGCCAGCGTCCGCTGGAAGAGCAGCGCAAGTTGCTGGAGAAGCAGGGACACGTGCTCTATGGCGTCGATATGAAAATCGTCGGCGAAGACGGCCGCGATCTGCCGTGGGACGGCGTGGCGTTCGGCGATCTGCATGTGCGCGGGCCCTGGGTGATCGACCGGTATTTCCGCAAGGACGACTCGCCGCTCATCGACGGCTGGTTTCCGACCGGCGACGTCGCCACCATCGACCGCGACAGCTTTCTGCACATCACGGACCGCTCGAAAGACGTAATCAAGTCCGGCGGCGAATGGATCAGTTCGATCGACATCGAAAACGTCGCGATCGCGCATCCCGCCGTGGCCGAAGCGGCCTGCATTGCGTGCGCGCATCCGAAATGGACCGAGCGGCCGCTGCTGGTGGTCGTCAAGCGGCGTGGCTTCGACGTGACGCGCGAGGAGCTGATCGCCTTCTACGACGGCAAGGTCGCAAAATGGTGGATTCCCGACGACGTCGCCTTCGTCGACGAACTGCCGCACACGGCGACCGGCAAGCTGCAAAAACTCAAGCTGCGCGACATCTTCCGCGACCATGTTCTGCCGTCCGCGCTCGAAGACGAAAAGGACTGCCCGCTCACGCCGCTTGCCAGGGGAAACCCCGCTTAGCGTTAAATTGAACGAGCGTGCTTTTTTGTGTATCCTGCCTGCTGACCCCGGAAAATCAGACAATGAGTCGGATCGATACTCCGACTCGATGAACCGGAGGGCGGCGCGCCTGAGCGGCGCCTTATTGCATGGATCGCATGGAGGCAGGCAGATGGCAGTGGACTACACAACCCATGACGGCGTGGCCGTCATCACGCTGAACAATCCTCCCGTCAACGGCCTTGGCCTGTCGACGCGAGCGGGCATCGTCGACGGGATCGAGCGCGCGCAGAACGATCCGGCCATCAAGGCGATCGTGCTGACTGGCGCGGGCAAAGCTTTCTCGGGCGGCGCCGATATCACCGAGTTCAACACGCCGAAAGCGATGCAGGAGCCGACGCTCGCCACCGTCATCAAGACCGTGGAAGGCAGCACGAAGCCGGTGGTCGCGGCGATTCACAGCGTCGCGATGGGCGGCGGTCTGGAACTCGCGCTCGGCGCGCATTACCGCGTCGCCGCACCCGGTGCGCAGATCGCGCTGCCGGAAGTGAAGCTCGGCATTCTGCCGGGCGCGGGCGGCACGCAGCGGCTGCCGCGCGCCATCGGTCTCGAAGCCGCGCTGAACATGATCGTCTCCGGTGCGCCCGTCATGTCGGAGAAACTCGCCGATTCCGGTCTGTTCGATGAACTCGCGCAAGGCGATCTGGCCGAAGCCGCGCTCGCGTTCGCCCGCAAGGTGGGTGCGCAAGAAGGCCCGCATCCGAAGGTGCGTGACCGCAAGATCGAGCATCCGAACGCCGCCGGCTTCATTCAGTTCGCGCGCAACAGCGTCGCGGCGGTCGCGAAGAATTTCCCCGCGCCGCAGAAATGTATCGACGCCGTGGAAGCGGGCGTGCAAAACGGCTTCGATCAGGGCCTCGCTTTCGAACGCGACTGCTTCATCGCACTCGTGCAGACGCCGGAAAGCCGCGCGTTGCGTCACGCGTTCTTCGGCGAACGCGCGGCGAGCAAGATTCCCGATGTGCCTTCCGATACGCCGGTGCGCGATATCAAGCAGGTGGCCGTGATCGGCGCGGGCACGATGGGTGGCGGCATCGCCATGAACTTTATCAATGCGGGCATTCCGGTCACCCTGCTGGAAACAAAACAGGAAGCGCTCGACCGCGGTCTCGCGACCATTCGCAAGAACTACGAAGCGAGCGTCAAGAAGGGCAAGCTCAAGCCCGAAGCGCTCGACCAGCGCATGGCGCTGATCACGCCCACGCTTTCCTATGACGACCTGAAAAACGCCGACCTGATCGTCGAAGCCGTGTTCGAAGAGCTCGGCGTGAAAGAGCAGGTATTCAAGCGTCTCGACGAAGTGGCGAAGGAAGGCGCGATCCTCGCCTCGAACACCTCGACGCTCGACGTCGACAAGATCGCCGCTTTTACGAAGCGTCCGCAGGACGTCGTCGGCATGCACTTCTTCAGCCCGGCCAACGTGATGAAGCTGCTCGAAGTGGTGCGCGGTAAGGAGACGGCGAAGGACGTGCTCGCCACCGTCATGAAACTCGCCAAGAAGATCAGGAAGACCGCGGTTGTCTCGGGCGTGTGCGACGGCTTTATCGGCAACCGGATGATCGAGCAGTACATCCGCCAGGCGCTCTTCATGCTCGAAGAAGGCGCGCTGCCCGCGCAGGTGGATCGCGCGATCGAGAAGTTCGGCTTCGCGATGGGTCCGTTCCGCATGAGCGATCTGGCCGGCAACGACATCGGCTGGGCGATCCGCAAACGCCGCTATCAGGAACAGCCTGAGATGCACTACTCGAAGATCGCCGACCGGCTCTGCGAGACGGGGCGCTTCGGTCAGAAGACGGGCGGCGGGTGGTACGACTACAAGGCGGGTGATCGCACCGCGTATCCGTCGAAAGTGGTCGACGAGATGATCGTTGCGTTTTCGAAGGAAGCCAACGCCGAGCGCCGCAAGATCAGCGACGAGGAAATCGTCGAGCGCCTCGTGTTCGCGCTCGTGAACGAAGGCGCGAAGATTCTCGAAGAGGGTATCGCGTCGAAGGCGTCGGACATCGACATGGTCTATCTGACCGGCTACGGCTTTCCGCTTTATCGCGGCGGCCCGATGCTGTACGCGGACACGGTCGGCCTCTACAACGTCGAGCGCGCGATTCGCCGCTATGCCGCGCAGCCGAACGGCGATGCCTGGCAACTGGCGCCGCGCATCGCGGCACTGGCGGCCGAGGGACGCGGATTCAACGGCTGAATCACGGCGCGAGTGAAATGACTGACGCGGCGCTGGCCGGCGATGCGCCGGTCAGCGCCACTAACGACATTTGCAATTTGCAAGTATCCACCAACTCGTATGGGACCAAAGCGCGCTGCGCGAGACCGGAGTGACGAGCTTTGCATGGGGCTGGAGCGGCGCGCTAAAGCGCGAACTCCGGCGACAGCTAAAGCGCTAACTCTGGTCGACACAGGAGACACGCATGACTGACGCCGTAATCGTATCGACCGCCCGCACGGGCCTCGCCAAATCATGGCGCGGCGGTTTCAACATGACGCACGGCGCGACGCTCGGCGGCCATGTCACTCGCGCTGCCGTCGAGCGCGCGAAGCTCGACCCGGCGCGCGTCGAGGACGTGATCATGGGCTGCGCCAACCCGGAAGGCGCGACGGGCATGAACATCGCGCGGCAGATCGCGCTGCGCGCGGGTTTGCCGGTCAGCGTGCCGGGTATGACGGTGAACCGTTTCTGTTCGTCTGGATTGCAAACTATCGCGCTTGCCGCACAACGCGTGATCGCCGGTGAAGGCGACGTGTATGTGGCGGGCGGCGTGGAGTCGATCTCGTGCGTGCAGAACGAGATGAACCGGCACATGATGACCGAAGGCTGGCTCAGCCAGAACAAGCCCGAAATCTACTGGTCGATGTTGCAGACCGCGGAGAATGTGGCGAAACGCTACTCGATCTCAAAGGAACGCCAGGACGAATATGGCGTGCGTTCGCAACAGCGCGCGGCCGCCGCGCTCGAAGCCGGCAAGTTCAAGGACGAGATCGTGCCGTTGACGGTGCTCGCGGGTGTTGCCGACAAGGCGACCGGCCGTCTCTTCACGAAAGAAGTGACCGTCAGCGGCGATGAGGGCATTCGCGCCGACACGACGCTCGAGGGTGTGTCGAAGATTCGTACCGCGATGCCGGGCGGCGTGATCACCGCGGGCAACGCAAGCCAGTTCTCGGATGGCGCGTCGGCTTGCGTGGTGATGAACGCGAAGGTGGCGGAGCGCGAAGGCTTGCAGCCGCTCGGGATTTTTCGCGGCTTCGCGGTGGCCGGTTGCGAGCCGGACGAGATGGGCATTGGCCCGGTGTTCGCGGTGCCGAAGCTGCTCAGGCAGGCGGGTTTGAAGGTTGAGGACATCGACCTGTGGGAGCTGAACGAAGCGTTCGCGGTGCAGGTGCTGTATTGCGCCGACAAGCTCGGTATTCCGCACGATCGCCTGAACGTGAACGGCGGCGCGATTGCGGTGGGCCATCCGTATGGCGTATCGGGCGCGCGTTTGACCGGCCATGCGTTGATTGAAGGCAAGCGGCGCGGCGCGAAGCTCGTCGTCGTGACGATGTGTATTGGCGGCGGGCAGGGCGCGGCGGGTTTGTTCGAAGTGGTGTGATCCCGTTCGAGCGGTAAAGAACGGCGAGTACCGTGTGGTTCGGCGCGACGGCGACGAACCCGCGGCACTCGTTTTTTTATCCGCGCGCGGTGTAGACGCCGATTACCCGTATCACGGCAACGCCATGCCGGTCGACGGCAGGCTCAACGTGCCTTGATCGACGAATCGCGTCGTGCCGGTGAGTCCACCCGCGAGCTTGCCGCGCAGAATGTACGGAATTTGCCCCGACTGCGCCGCGCCTGCGAAGGCGAACGCCTGGCGAACCGCGGCGAATGCCGGCACGGTCAACGGCACATTGACGACCGTTTCGCCGAAGCGCGGCACGGTGCCGGCCTGATCGCTCACGCCGCTTGCGAACGGCTTGCCGTTCAGTTCGAGATCGAGCGACACGCCGTTGAAGCTGACCGTGGAATCGTTGGGATTCTGCACGCGCAGTTTTACGTTGAAGCGCATCTCCAGACCCTGGCCGTCGATCGGTTCGATACCGGCTACGTTCACGCGCAATGGGTCGCCGCCGAACAGGCCCGCGCAGCCGTTGAGCGTTAGCGTGACGATGGTGAGGACCGTGGCCAGACGAATGGAACGGCCTAACAGCAGCGCGCGGAAGAAGGACATGACCTGCACCTCGAAACAAGCGGCTTGGATCACGCATTGTACCGGGCCGTGTTGGACGAACGCGGCTGTGTTCGCACCCACTCCGCTGATCGACACGACGCCGCGTTGCAGAGTGAGCCGGCGCGGCACGGACGTGGCGCCGACGTACAATTGACAAGTACCTGAAAAAGCATATTGCCCGGCTAGTGGCATCTCCCCGCCATTAGCAATCCGGTCATCTGCTGATTGCTCCCCGGCGGCTTCTGGCAGATCGTTTCCCGGAGGCCAATGGCGATCTGCACCGCGCCACGATTCGAAAATCATCACGGAGACCGATATGCCATTCATTTGCGAAAACGTCGAGTGTCGAGCTGTGCTGGCCCGCAAACAGGTCAAACCGAACCGGGATAACAACGCGTTTTTCTTCTATTGCCCCGACTGCAACACGCGCAACGAGTTGATCGATGTGGGTGCGGCCGGTGGTCCTCTGGAACTGATTCAGCCCGTGCGGCAAGGACTCCCGCACAAAGTGGTGGCAACGGCCCGGCCTCTCGAGGACGGCAGGTATGCGGCGCAGTTGAGCATTCAGAAGGCGCTTGGAATCAAGGGGCCTTTCGCGGCGGAAGAACGGTGGGACGAGCTTGGCATTTTCCCCGACGCACAAGGCGCCGTCACTCATGCTAAAACCACTGCAGCGGGTTGGTTGGGGGCTGACTTCAGCCACTAGATCGCTGAAAGAATTGCGTGTCTGAACGTCTGGCAGCCACTCTCTGATTTATCGTCGATAAAGTCCTTACCCGATTGGCGCAACTCGCGGAGCGTGGAGCCCAATCGGGTCATCACCCCTCCAATCGTCCTTCATTTCGATCCTGCCGGCGCAATTCACAGCGAAGCGCAATGCTCGCGAGCTAGCCATTACCGGTGTCGCCTGCGCCTTTGCGTGCCGGCCCGACCTCCTGATAAAGCTCCATCGAAGGTGTAAGTTTGATAGGCTTAGTGTTTGCCTCGGCCGAAGGCATTCTCGCGTCCTGCATCAACCGCATGAACGCACTGACCACGAAATTTGAAAACAGCCATGACCGATTCGCCTTCATCCAAAGCGAGTACCGAAACCCTGCTCGAGAGCCCGTTCGTCGACCGGTTAGGCGCGCAGTTAGTGTCGGCTGCGGACGGCGCTAGCGAAGTCGCGCTGCCGTTGCAGCCGGATCATATGAATACGTGGGACGTCGCCCACGGCGGCGTCACGATGACGCTCGCCGACATCGCGCTCGCCATGGCCGCGCGCAGTCTCGCGGGCGACGGGGTGGGCGTGGTCACGGTCGAAATGAAGGTCAACTTCATGCAGCCGGGCCGCGGCGAATTACGTGCCACTGCCCGCGTGTTGCACCGCTCGACCACCATGGCTTATTGCGAAGGCGAGATTCGCGACAGCGAGGGCCACTTCGTCGCCAAGGCGCTCGGCACGTTCAAATACATGCGGCGTCTCGCCGTCGGCCGCGAGGTGAGGCAGCAGCGTTTGCGCAGCGACCCGTCGGCGAAACCCGGTCCGAGCGACGGCTGAGCGCTGCCTTGAACCGTGCGTGTCAGGGAGGCGTCCGCGCCTCCTGGCTCCGCCTTCGTGTAAGCCGTTCGAATCATCCGCCGATCCCATCGGCAACTTATGGAGACGATCGCCATGACCCAGATCAACCGCCAACTCGTGTTGGCGTCGCGCCCGCAGGGGGCTGTGACCCCGGACAATTTCCGCCTCGTCGAAACGCCGCTCGCGCCGCTGGCCGAAGGCGAATTGCGCGTGCGTAATCACTACCTGTCCCTCGACCCCTACATGCGCGGCCGCATGAACGACAGCAAGTCGTATGCGCCGCCGCAGCCGCTGAACGAAGTGATGATCGGCGGCACGGTGGGTGAAGTGGTCGAGTCGAAAAATCCGAAGTTCGCAGTCGGCGACAAAGTCGTCGCGATGTTTGGCTGGCAAGAATACGGCACGTCGAACGGAACGGGCCTGCAGAAAGTCGACGACACGCATGTGCCGCTATCCGCCTATCTCGGCCCGGTCGGCATGCCCGGCGTCACGGCGTGGTACGGCCTGAACCGCATCATCGCGCCGAAAGCGGGTGAGACGGTGGTGGTCAGCGCGGCGAGCGGCGCGGTGGGCAGCGTGGTCGGCCAACTGGCGAAGCTGGCCGGCGCGCGCGCAGTCGGCATTGCCGGCGGCGCGGACAAGTGCCGCTATGTCACCGAGACGCTCGGCTTCGACGCGTGCGTCGACTACAAGGCCGGCAATCTCTATCAGGACCTCAAGGCGGTGACGCCGGACGGGGTGGATGGCTGCTTCGAGAACGTCGGCGGTGAAGTGCTCGACGCGACGCTCGCGCGCATGAACGCATTCGGCCGGATCGCGCTGTGCGGGTTTATCGCGGGCTATGACGGCCAGCCGTTGCCGCTCAAGCATCCGTCGCTGATGCTCACGCAGCGTCTGCTGGTGCAGGGTTTCATCGTGAGCGAGCATATGGACGTATGGCCCGAAGCGCTCACGCAACTCGGCACGCTGGTTGCGCAGAAGAAGCTGCACTATCGCGAGACCATCGCGCAAGGACTCGATGCGGCGCCTGAGGCGTTCATTGGCCTGCTCAAAGGCAGGAACTTCGGCAAGCAACTCGTCAAGCTGATCTGAGCGCGGCGGCAGTCGGGCAGCCCACGCAGGGCGCCGCTCAATCCAATGGAGTGACACGATGTTCGATTTCGCAGGCAAGGTGGCGGTGATCACCGGTGCGGCCAGCGGCTTCGGCCGCGCATTCGCGCAGAAGGGCGCCTCGCTCGGCATGAAGCTCGTGCTGGCCGACGTGAATCCCGGTGCGCTCGAGCAAACCGTCGACGCATTGCGCGCCGGCGGCGCCGAAGCGATCGGCGTGCCGACCGACGTCGCGAGCGCGGCGCAGGTCGAAGCGCTGGCGCAAGCCGCGCTGGCCGCTTACGGCAAGGTGCATCTGCTGTTCAACAACGCAGGCGTAGGCGCGGGCGGCTTTCTGTGGGAAAGCTCGGCGAACGACTGGTCGTGGGTGTTCGGCGTGAACGTGATGGGCGTCGCGCACGGCGTGCGGGTGTTCACGCCGATCATGCTGGCGCAGAACGAGCCCGCGCATATCGTCAACACGGCGTCCGTCGCGGGCTTGCTGTCGCCGCCCGCCATGGGCATCTACAACGCGTCGAAACACGCGGTGGTGTCGCTCACCGAAACGCTGTATCACGATCTGCAGCTGGCGCAGGCCGCGCAGGCGGGAACGGCAGGCGGCCAGGTCGGCTGTTCTCTGTTGTGCCCGGCCTTCGTGCCGACCGGCATCGCCAATGCGGAACGCGCGCGGCCTGCTGATCTGCGCAACGACAGCGGCCCGACCCGCTCGCAGATCGCCGCGGGCAAGCAGCTGCAGCGCGCGGTGCAGTCGGGCAAGCTGAGTGCCGACGACGTCGCAGACATCACCTTCGAAGCGATCGCGGCGCGGCGTTTCTACATCGTCACGCATCCGGGCATCATGGCAACGGTGAAGCTGCGCCACGAGGATATCGAGCAGTTGCGCAATCCCACTGATCCAATGTCGCTGAAGCCGGAAGTGAACAACGCCGGCTAGCCGGGACGCTTACCGTATCGCCGGCGCCCGCTGGGATCCAGGGCGCCGGTTTCCTTTTGAACCGCGCCGGTTTATTTCAAACCTTCGGCGCTTATGCGCCATAAGACGCACCATGCCGCTGAATCCGAAGATCGAGCAGGTGCTCGACATGATCGAACGGGCCAGGCGCCCGAAGCTCCATGAAATGACCGCGCAGGACGCGCGGGCCTCGTACGAAAAAAGCGCGCCGATTCTGGAGATCGCGAGCGCGCCGATGTTCGCGATCGACGATCTGCAAATCGCGACACGCGACGGCGCGACGATTCGTGCGCGTCTGTACCATCCGGTCGAGCCGAGTTGGGCCGAGCCCGCGCCGGCGTTCGTGTATTACCACGGCGGCGGCTTCACGGTGGGCAGCGTCGATACGCACGATGCGCTGTGCCGGATGTTCGCGCGCGACGGCAATTGCGCGGTGTTGTCCGTGGACTATCGCCTTGCACCCGAATACAAATTTCCCACTGCCGTCGAGGACGCTTTCGACGCCTTGAGCTGGCTGCACGCGCACGCAGCGGAATACGGGTTGGACGCCGGCCGGCTGGCAGTGGGCGGCGATAGCGCAGGCGGTACGCTGGCCACGGTCTGCGCGGTGCTCGCACGCGACGCCGGCATTGAACTCGCGCTGCAATTGCTGATCTATCCGGGCACGACCGGCCATCAGCAAACCGATTCGCACTCGCGCTTCGCCAACGGCTTTCTGCTGTCGGGCGATACGATTCAATGGTTCTTCGACCATTACGTGCGCGCGCGCAGCGACCGTGACGACTGGCGTTTCGCGCCGCTCGACGGCCAGCTTGGCGCGCCCGAATTCAGCGGCGTCGCGCCTGCATGGATCGCCACCGCCGAATACGATCCCTTGAGCGACGAGGGCGACGCCTACGCGGAGAAATTGCACGCGCTGGGTAATCGGGTCACGCTCAAGCGCTATCCGGGCATGATCCACGAGTTCTTCAAGATGGGCGGTTTCGTGCCGGACGTCGCGCAGGCGCATGCGGATGCCGCCGCGGCCTTGCGCGCGGCCTTCGATTCCGACTGAGGGCGTTCATCGGGTTGTCGGCGGCTGACGAGCCGCCGGACCATCGTCACGCGATCTCGCGTTCGATATTGAAGGCGAAGCTGCGCTCGAAGTCGCCGGGCCGCGCGATCCGATGCGAGCCGTTGTCGTCGCTGCGCTCGGCGACGGCCACGCTGATCACTTCGCCGTGCAGGGTCACGCGCAGTGCGGTCGTCCCGCGTGTGCCGTACTCCGGCGTTTCGATGAATGCAGCCGACAGCGCCCGTTCGCGTTCGAGCGGAATGCCGGTGGACGGCAGTTCGTCGTCGCGGGCGAGGCGCGGATCGCGCATCAGGTCGATCAGGCGTTCGAGCGGCGGCATCGCGTTGCGCGCGAGCAGCGTGCCCAGTTCGGCGCGCTTTTTGACGAGCTTCGGCCACGCGGTATCGAGCACCGCGTTCGAGATGCCGTGCGTGCCGGGTTCGAGCAGCGTCGGCGCGCGCTCGGAACGGTTGCAGTACCAGGCGAGTTCGCGGCGCGTCCAGTCGCCCACCAGCAGATTGAACCCGTTATAGATGTCGCCGGTTTGCGCGACGTGCCGCAGGTACGCGAGCGGCGTGCCGTGCGGGTTGCCATTCGAGTCGCGCGTGGCGCCGCTCAGCCAGTCGCTGACGAGCGTGCCGCGGGTCGGCGCGTCGGCGCGCATTTCGTGCGGCGCGCGGTAATTGGTCAGCGCGGCGAAGCGGCCGTCGCGCGACGAGCCGAGCCACGTGCCACCGCCTTGCAGATCACGCCCGGCCAGCACCGTCGGCGCGTCGTGCCACCAGCCGACCGGTTCGGCCGTGCGGCGAAAGAACTCGTCGCGATTGGCGGCAAGCGTGAAGAGCGGGCCGTCGACCGCGTCGGGTCGCCAGTCGAACACGATCAGGCACATCGGGGGCGTCTCCCGGTGGAGGCGTTGCAGTTGAAAAGGCCAGTAAAAAGCGGCGCCTGACTGCGCCGCTTCGTTCCCCGCGAGAATGTCAGACTTCGGTGGGCAGCCCGTAGGGCAGCGCAAGGAAGCGCAGCGCCGGACCGTCCGCCGCGCCCAGATGCACCGAGCCGTTTTCCAGCGCCGCGAGCTTGATCTCGACCAGCAGATCGACGCCGCCTTCCGGCGCTGATGCCGCGTTCACCACCATGCCGCACGGCTGGCCCGGATCGTCCGAATGGAACAGTTCCGCGCCCGCGCGCACCGTGTCGAGTTCGCCCGCCACGTTGGCGAGCGAAGTGCGCCGTTTGATCGTGCCGCGATACTGGCTGCGCGCCACCACTTCCTGGCCGGGATAGCAGCCTTTGCGGAAATTCACCGCGCCCAGCACGTCGAAATTGACCATTTGCGGCACGAACTGCTCGACCACCGGCTGGGTGATGCGCGGCTCGCCCGCGCGAATGTCGAGCCAGTCCCACACGGCCGGCGAGACGCGTTTGAGCTTCTCGTCCAGCAAGGGCAGGTGCGACTCGATCTGCGCCTTCGGACCGATCCACAGATAACGCAGGCGCCCGAGCGCGTCCGGTACGCGAATCAGCGAGCCCGCCGCGCCGTCCACTTTCACGTGCACGCCGTCCGGCAGCGCGTCGAACACATTCGAGAGCGCCTTGCGCACGTCGCCGGCAAGACCGATCACCGCCAGTTCGCCGCTCGCGTCAGTGAGTTTGGCTTTGGCGCGCAGCACGAACATGGAGAGCCGCTTCTGCACTGCGGCCTGCACGTCTTTCGACACCAGCAGGCGGATCGTATCGCCGCTGCGCCACGTGAGGAACGACGCCAGCAGACGCCCTTTGGCCGAGCAGTAACCGGCCAGGCGCGCATTGGCGGCGTCGAGGTGCTGGGTGTCGTTGGTCAACTGGCCGTGCAGGAAGCTTGCCGCGTCGTCGCCGGTGGCGTCGATCACGCCGAACTGCGTGAGCGGCATATACGCGCCATGCTGAACGAGCGCGTCGAATTCATCGGCGGAGGGGCGCGGCAGCGCGGGAAGACTTGCCGGTGTGGCGGCGGCTGCCGTAGGAGCTGTGGTTGGAGGCGTGCCTGAAGCGGTAGCGAGCGGTGTGTTCATGGATTCCGGGAACAGTCAATTCTGACTTTGGCTAAGGCAAACAAGTATTATATGCAGTCCAACCCTGCCACGTTTCGCATGTCCCTGTTCAAGAAATGTTTCATTGCCGGCTCACTCGTCGTTGTGCTGGCCGCAGCCGCAATTGCTGGCGGATACCACTGGGCCACCAGCCCACTCGATCTGACCCCTGCGCAACTCGATGTCACGGTCAAGCCGCATAGCAGCTTGCGCAGCGTCACGCTGCAACTCAATCGCGGCGGCGTGCCGGTCGAAGCGGAGCTGTTCGTCATCATGACGCGGCTGCTCGGACTGCAAAGCGAGCTGAAGTCGGGCAACTACGAGTTCAAGACGGGCGTGACGCCGTATGAGGTGCTGCAGAAAATCGCCCGCGGCGACGTCAACGAATACGTGGCGACCATTATCGAAGGCTGGACCTTCAAGCGCATGCGCGCCGAGCTGGATGCCAATCCGGCGCTCAGGCACGACACGGCCGGGATGAGCGACGCCGACCTGATGAACGCGATCAACGCGCCGGAGGCGTCGATCGGCAATGGCGAGGGACTGTTTTTCCCCGACACCTACCTGTTCGACAAAAACACCAGCGACCTCGACGTGTACCGCCGCGCCTACCGTCTGATGCGCTTGCGTCTGGACGAGGCGTGGACCGCGCGCGCGGCGAATCTGCCGTACAAGACGCCGTACGACGCGCTGACCATGGCGTCGATCATCGAAAAGGAAACCGGCAAGCCGTCCGACCGGCCCATGGTGGCCGCGGTGTTCGCGAACCGGCTGCGCGTGGGTATGCCGCTGCAAACCGACCCGACCGTGATCTACGGCATGGGCGACAGCTACAGCGGACGCATCAGAAAGAAAGACCTGCAGACCGACACTCCCTACAATACCTACACCCGGATGGGGCTGCCGCCAACGCCCATCGCGCTGCCCGGCGTGGCGTCGCTGCAGGCGGCGCTGAACCCGGCACCCAGCACCGCGCTGTATTTCGTCTCGCGCGGCGACGGCAGCAGTATCTTTTCCGACACCCTCGGCGATCACAACAAGGCCGTGGACAAATACATTCGAGGGCAATGATGGCGCGGGGCAAATTCATTACGTTTGAAGGCATCGACGGGGCGGGCAAGACCACCCACCTCAGCTGGTTTCGGGAGCGCCTCGAACAGAAAGTGGCAAGCACCGGCCGCGCGGTCGTCATGACGCGCGAACCGGGCGGCACGCCGCTCGGCGAGCAGATCCGCGAAATCGTGCTGCATCAGAAAATGGACCTCGAAACCGAAGCGCTGCTGATGTTCGCGTTGCGCCGCCAGCATCTGGCCGAAGTGATCGAGCCTGCGCTCGCGCGCGGCGACTGGGTGCTGTCGGACCGTTTCACGGATGCCACCTTCGCCTATCAGGGCGGTGGCCGCGGACTGCCGCGCGACAAGCTGGAAACGCTGGAGCGCTGGGTGCAGGGCGGTTTCCAGCCGGACCTGACAGTGCTGTTCGACCTCGCGCCCGAAATCGCCAGCGAGCGGCGCAGTGCGGCACGCGATCCGGATCGCTTCGAGAGCGAATCGGCGGCATTTTTCAATCGCACCCGCGCCGAATATCTGCGCCGCGCCGAAGAAGCGCCGTACCGGTTCGCTATCATTGACTCCGCGCAGAGCATTACGCAGATTCAGAGAAGACTTGCAGAATTGATCGCAGTTCTTTGATTTAAAAAGAATATAGCCTTGGTTTATATCGTTTTTCAGAGTTCATGCAGTACTGCATGTAACGTATGCAACCGTCTGATTGAAAAGAGAAACAATGATTTATCCGTGGCAAGCCGATGACTGGAACCGCCTGCAGCAACTGCGCGGCCACTGGCCGCACGCCCTGTTGCTGCATGGGCAGGCGGGCATCGGCAAGCTGCGCTTCGCGCAGCATCTCGCGCAGGGCTTGCTGTGCGAGGCTCAGCAGGCCAACGGGGAGCCGTGCGGCGCGTGCGTGGCCTGCAACTGGTTCGCGCAGGGCAATCACCCGGACTACCGGATCGTCGTGCCCGAGGCGCTGGCCGCCGAAGCGGGCCTGAACAACGCCGCGGACGAAAAAGCCGACAAGGCCGATGCCGACGAAGGCAAGAAGACGCGCACGCCCAGCAAGGAAATCAAGATCGAACAGATTCGCGGTTTGCTCGATTTCGTCGGCGTGGGCTCGCACCGCGGCGGCGCGCGCGTGGTCGTGCTGTATCCGGCGGAAGGGCTGAATATCGCCGCGGCCAATGCGCTGCTGAAGACGCTCGAAGAACCGCCGGCGGGAGTCGTGTTCCTGATGGTGTCGGCGCGTATCGATCGCCTGTTGCCCACCATCATCAGCCGCTGCCGCCAATGGCCGATGACCATGCCCGCGCCGGACGTGGCGACGAAGTGGCTTGCCGCGCAAGGCGTGGCCGAGGCGCCCGCGCTGCTCGCCGAAGCCGGCGGCGCGCCGCTCACGGCGCTCGCGCTCGCCAGCGACGAGAACCGCACGCTGCGCGACTGGACGCTCAAGCAACTGGCCGCCGGCCCGCAGTGCGACGCTTTCGCCTGCGGCGAAGCATTGCAGAAGCTGCCTGTGCCGCTGGTGCTAGGCTGGCTGCAACGCTGGATGTACGATTTGCTGGCCCAGCGCACGGCGGGCGCGCCCCGTTACTTCCCGCAAGCCTCGGCGGCATTGACGCGCTGCGCGTCGCAGGCCGATGCCAGCGCGTTCGCGCGCTTCATGCGCACTGTGACGCGCCAACGCGCCGTCGAGAACCATCCGCTGAATGCGCGGCTGGTGTTCGAAGAGCTGTTTATCGGCTATCGCGAGTTGTTCGCGTAAGCCGCCGCTGCGTGCGGGGCGCGTTCTCGGCCGCTGGCGCGCTGCGCCGCGCCTCACAGCCGGCGCCGGCCCGCCATTCGTCCTGCGCCGTTCGTCCGCCGTTCGTCAACTATCCGCTTCCATCTCACGTTCAACGCACCATGAGCCTTTCCTACCGCGATGCCACGCTCGACGATCTGCCCGCTATCGTCGCCATCTACAACTCGACGGTGCCGTCGCGGCAAGTCACCGCCGATCTCGAGCCGGTCAGCGTCGAAAGCCGGCTGACCTGGTTTCACGCGCATGGCCCGCACAAGCGTCCGTTGTGGGTAGTGGAAGACTCGCAACAGCCCGGCCGCGTGATCGCATGGCTGAGCTTTTCGGACTTTTACGGCCGCCCGGCCTATCTGCGCACCGCCGAAGTCAGCATCTATCTCGACGAAAGCGCGCGTGGCAAGGGTCTCGGCAAGCAATTGCTGGCGGCTTCGCTAGCGGCGGCGCCGGCGCTCGGCATCGATACCGTGCTTGGCTTCATCTTCGGCCACAATGACGCGAGCTTGCGACTGTTCCGCGGCTTCGGTTTCGACACGTGGGGATCGTTGCCGCGCGTGGCCGTGCTGGACGGCGTGGAGCGCGATCTGGTGATTCTCGGCAAACGCCTCGACGCCGCCGCGACAGCTCCGGCCGCCGCCTGATTCCCTTCGAGCCAGCCCTACGCAGGACACCCCCATGTTTGTCGACTCGCATTGCCATATCAATTTCGAAGGACTCGCCGACCGCCTGCCGCAGGTGCTCGAGAACATGCGCGGCCATTCGGTCACGCATGCGCTGTGCGTGTCCGTCGATCTCGAAACGCTGCCTTCCGTGCTGGATATCGCCAGCCGGTATGAGAACGTATACGCGTCGGTCGGCGTGCATCCGGATCATGAGCACATGCGCGAGCCGAGCGTCGCCGAACTGGTCGAACTGGCCGCGCATCCCAAAGTGGTCGCGATCGGCGAGACCGGCCTCGACTACTACCGGCTGGAAGGCCGCACCATCGCCGACATGGAATGGCAGCGCGAGCGCTTTCGCACCCATATCCGGGCGGCGCACGCCACGAACAAGCCGCTGATCATTCATACGCGATCGTCGTCGGAAGACACGCTGCGCATCATGGCCGAGGAGCGCGCAGGCGAGCCGGGCGGCGTGATGCATTGTTTCACCGAGCCGTGGCATGTTGCCGAACAGGCGCTCGCGCAGAATTTTTACATCTCGTTGTCGGGCATCGTCACGTTCAAGAGCGCGACGGACGTGCAGGACGTCGCGCGCCGCGTGCCGCTGGAGCGTTTGCTGATCGAAACCGACTCGCCGTATCTCGCGCCCGTGCCGTATCGCGGCAAGCCTAATGAACCTGCGTACGTAAGTTATGTCGGACGGTTCATCGCGCAACAACGCGACATGCCGGAAGCGGCGCTGGCCGAGGCGACCACGCAAAACTTCTTCCGCCTTTTCAAGATTCCCGCGCCGGCTGGTGCGTGAGGCGTAAAGTCGATAAATATCAATAGGATAGGGAAGTTTCCTAAAGTTAAATATGAGAGAAATTTCGATGTCGGTGACTGCCCGGCAGGACACTTTCGCAGCAGGCGTGACAACGCGTGGCGCGCTGGCTTCGGCACGGCGCGGCGTCTCGCGCGTCACGTTCGCCGCTGCGCTCGTTTGTGCCGCGCTGACTTCGCTGGCGGTGTCGCCGGCCCAGGCGGCGCCGATCGATTCGCTGATCAAATCGGTCAAGTTCGACGACGTGGACGGCGTCAACAAGTTGCTTGCCAAGGGCATGGACCCGAACAGCGTGGATAACCAGGGCATTCCGCTGCTGGTGCTGGCCGCGCGCGAGAAATCGGACAAAGTCGGCGCCGCGCTGCTCGCCAATCCGAAGACGAACATTGAGATTCAGGACAAGGCCGGCGAGAACGCGATGATGATGGCCGCGCTGAACGGCGATCTCGCCTTCGTCAACCAGCTTATCGCGAAAGACGCCGAGGTCAACAAGAAGGGCTGGGCGCCGTTGCACTACGCGGCGGCGAACGGCAACGACGACATCGTCAAGGTGCTGCTCGACCATTCGGCCTACGTCGACGCCGGCTCGCCGAACGGCACCACGCCGCTGATGATGGCCGCGCGCGGCGGCCACGTGTCGACCGTGAAGCTGTTGCTCGACAACGGCGCGGACCTGACGGTGAAGAACCAGATCGGCATGACGGCGCTCGATTTCGCGAAGACTTACAAGGAGCCGGACGTGGTCGAAGGGTTGACCGCGCGCCTGCAGCAGATGCAGCAGAAATAATGCGCGCGGCTCACGGCGGCCGGTTTGCTGGCGGCTTGGGGCGCGGGTAGAGGGTCTATGAGCTCTGCCGGCGGCTGGAGCGCGAGTCGAATGTGTCTGCGCTCCGTCGGCAGTCTGGAGCGCGAGCCGAAGGTGTATGCGCTCTGGCCGGCCAATTGGAGCGCGAGTCGAAGATCTACGCGCTCTGTCGGCGGCCCGGAGCGCGAGTCGAAGGTCCACGCGCTCTGCCTGCCGCCTGAAGCGCCAATCGAAGGCCCACCCGCACTGACGGCCATCTGAGCTCCTGTCAAAAGCCCGCGCGGTCTGCCTGCCGCGAGGGGCGTAGCCCGCGAAACGCTGCCGTGGTACCGCTGGAGCACGCAAGCGCCGGAGCACTTGGCGCCGCCAACTTACCCGGCTCAAAAAAAGTGCCTGAAGATAGCGGTGGCCCGCACGCTTGCGCTTCGCAAAACAGTGCAGAATGTCGACTTTGGCGCGCCACATGTGCGCGCCCTTTGGATGCGGCGAAAGACCGCCTGATAAACGACCCTGGAAAGGAACACCATGCTGCGGGCTTTGATTTTCGCCAGCGCGCTCGCCGTACCGCTATCGGCAGCCGCGTTTACGGGAGGCGACCTCAACAAGCTGTGCACCAAGACGGACGTGGCGTCGCGTAGCGCGTGCGCCGCTTATATCGAAGGCGCCGCCGACGGCATCTTCAACACCATCGACGCGATCGGCGGCACGACCGGCCCGCGCGTCGGCCAGTACTTCTGCCTGCCGCAGGACGCGCGCTCGGCGCAGCTGACCGACGCGGTGCGCAAATATATCGCTGAGAATCCGATCGTCGCGGGCTATAACGCCAGCACGGCGATCTCGCTCGGGCTCGGTAAAGCGTTTCCCTGCAAGAGCGGCAGTTGAAATGAATCACGGCTGATGCCCTGCGCGTCGGCATCCGGCGTGTTGGGCGTTTCGGCCCATGAGGGAGTTCCGGCTTTTCAGCCGTGGGCACTTCGGGGTGGTTCTCACCGCTCCACCTGAGATTCGGTCTCAACGCCGGCTGTCCGCTTGCAGAGGCGGCTGGCCTCGGCACCTTTCGCGGATCGCGCGGAAGAACAATCTAAGATGTCAGTAGGCAGGCCATGCAGTCGTGCGGCCTCGCGTCCGCTTCAGCGGCGCCTGGCGATCGGCGCCGCCCGGCAGCCGGGCGCCTTTCGCCACTCCGCAGCCACACCGCGGCCATGCCGGTGGCCGATTCCGCGCCGGCTCAGCTCAGCATTCATGCCAGGAGGACATTCCCCTTCATGCCTACTCTCGACGACCTCAGCCGTATCGCCGAAGCGCCGCTGCACACGTGGCTCGGCGCGTTGATCGTCTCGGTGATCGCGGTGGTGCTGGCCGTGGGCATCCATCGGATCGGCGCGCGCATCGTGACGCGGCTCGCGCGACCTTATCCGCTCACCAGCGTGGTGCTGCGCTATATCGACAAGCCGGCGCTATTCGTGCTCGTGATCCTCGCACTGGAGGCAGTGGGCTGGGAAGCGCCCGACACGCTGACCTTCATCACGCCGTTGCGCGACGCCGCCGCAATCGCGCTGATCGGCGCGATTACCTGGCTCTCGGTGCGTTCGGCGGCGGCGATCGGCGAGGCGATCATTCAGGCCCATCCGCTCGATACCGCCGACAACCTCCAGGCGCGCCGCATCCATACCCAGGCGCGCGTGCTCGCGCGTTCGGTGATGTTCGTGATCGTGATCGTCGGCGTGGGCGGCGCGTTGATGACGTTCCCCAATGTCCGGCAGATCGGCGCGAGCCTGCTTGCTTCGGCGGGTGTGGCGGGACTGGTCGCCGGTATCGCCGCGCGGCCGGTGCTCGGCAATCTGATCGCCGGCTTGCAGATCGCGCTGTCGCAGCCGATCCGTCTCGACGACGTCGTCGTGATTCAGGGCGAGTGGGGGCGTATCGAGGAAATCACCGGCACGTATGTATCGGTGCGTCTGTGGGATCAACGTCGGTTGATCGTCCCGCTGCAATGGTTTATCGAAAACCCGTTTTCGAACTGGACCCGCAGCAGTTCGCAGATCATCGGCACGGTGTTTCTCTACGTCGACTACCGCATGCCGCTCGCGCCGTTGCGCGAAGAACTCGCGCGCATCGTCGAGGACGCGCCCGAGTGGGATCGCCGCGTGCAGGTGTTGCAGGTGACGGACGGCACCGAGCGCTCGATGCAATTGCGCGCCCTCGTCAGTTCGCTCGATTCCGGCTTGAACTGGGATTTGCGCTGCCGGGTGCGCGAGGGATTGCTCGACTACATTCAGAAGCACTACCCGCAGTACCTGCCGCGGGCGCGCGCGGAAGTGTCGGCGGAACTCGAAGCCGGCAAGGGCGAAGCGCTCGACTGGGTGCCGCGCAGCACGCAGACGCCGGCTGGCAGCACGGCCGCGCACACCGAGGCCGATCCGGTGGCGAGCCGCGCCGCGAGGCCACCGGCGGACGAACTGCCGCAGCATGTGAAGGAAAAAGTTTGACGGCGGGCTGACGGCGGGCTTGACAGCGATCAGACAGCAGCGATCAGACAGCGATCAGACAAGCGGTCAAACAGGCGATCAAACAGGCGGCTAGAGGGCGGCTAGAGGGCGTTTTGACGGAGGCTTGACAGCAGTCCGGCGGCAGGTTCGATCGCTGCTCTAACCACGGCTTTGACCACCAAACCGCCAGACTGTGGAACGCCGACGCCGACGAATGCAACTGATCGGGCACCAAAGCGGTCGAACCGTCCACTCACTCACGAAGCCGGCGCGGCTTCGCGTGTCTCATTGTGTTTTGGGTTCTCCTCGCGATTGGCGCACGAGACGAGACATCGCGAAAGACCCGATGATCGATACGCAAGCGCGCCGCGCGAACCAAGGAGGACATGCAACATGGGCCGACTCATCGTCGTGTCGAATCGCGTCGCAACGCCGACGGAAACCAAAGGATCGGCCGGCGGCCTCGCGGTCGGCGTATTCGGCGCGCTGAAAGATGCCGGAGGCGTGTGGTTCGGCTGGAGCGGCGACGTGGTCAGCGAGACCGTCGCCAATGCGGGTCCGACGCTGGAGCAGGACGGCGCGGTGACCTTCGCGACCGTGGGTCTCACGCGCAAGGATTACGACCAGTACTATCGCGGCTTTTCGAACGCGACGCTGTGGCCGGTATTCCACTACCGCAACGACCTCGCACGTTACGAGCGCGAGGAGTACGCGGGCTACCGGCGCGTCAATGCGTGGCTCGCGCACAAGCTGATCAAGTTGCTCGAACCCGACGACGTGATCTGGATTCACGACTACCATCTGATCCCGTTCGCCGAGGCGCTACGCAACGAGGGCGTGACGAACCGCATCGGCTTCTTCCTGCATATTCCGTTTCCCGCGCCGCAGATCCTGCTCAACATTCCGCCGCATGAAGAACTGGTGAAGTCGCTGTCGTGCTACGACCTGCTGGGCTTCCAGACCGCCACCGACGAACTTGCGTTCAAGGATTACGTCACGCGCCACGCCCGCGGTACGGTGGGCGCGGACGGCGTGGTCGAAGCATTCGGCCGCAAGCTGCGCACCGGCGTGTACCGGATCGGCGTGTTCCCCGACGAAATCGCCGAGCAGGCGAAGCGCTACGAAAGCCGTCAGCACGTGCTCGACCTCAAGCAGAGCCTGGAAGGCCGCAAGCTGATCATGAGCGTCGACCGGCTGGATTATTCGAAGGGACTCGTCGAGCGGTTCCGCGCCTTCGAGCATCTGCTGGAGCGCTCGCCGGAATGGCGCGGCAACGTCACGCTGGTGCAGATCGCGCCGCCCACGCGCTCGGACGTCGCCACCTACCAGAAGATTCGCCAGGATCTGGAGTACGAAGCAGGGCGCATCAACGGCCGCTACTCGGGACTTGATTACACGCCCATTCGCTATCTGAACCAGCAGTACGACCGCTGGAAGCTGATGTCGCTGTTTCGCGAGTCGCAGATCGGTTTCGTGACGCCGCTGCACGACGGCATGAACCTGGTCGCGAAGGAATACGTCGCCGCGCAGAATCCCGACGACCCCGGCGTACTGGTGCTGTCGATTTTCGCGGGCGCGGCGGCAGAGCTAACGGGCGCGCTGCTCGTCAATCCACACGACGCAATCGGCATGTGCGAAGCGTTGCAGCGCGCGTTGCAGATGCCGCTCGACGCGCGTCAGCGGCGCCACGAGATCAACATGGCGGCGCTGCGCAAGAACGATCTGGGTGTCTGGCGCGATACCTTCCTGCGCGATCTGCGCAGCGTGCCGGTGCAGAAGCCGGGCAAGGGCGGCGGGCATAAATGACGGCATGTATCGACCAGTGCGTGGCCCGCTCGTCGAGCGGACGTTTCGCCGCGTGCGGGCGCGTAGCGGCGCTACGGAGCGCGCACGCATGCGCGGCTGAAGGTCAGGCGGACGCATGTTGACCACATTGGCTGTCGCGGGTTACCGGTCGCTGCGCGAGTTGATCGTGCCGCTCGGCCGCCTGAATGTGATCACAGGCGCCAATGGTAGTGGCAAGTCGAGCGTGTATCGGTCGCTGCGGTTGCTGGCGGAGACGGCGCGCGGCGGGGTGATTACTTCGCTGGCGCGCGAAGGCGGCTTGCCGTCCACGTTGTGGGCCGGTCCTGAGCGCTTTTCGCGGGCGGTACTGGCCGGCGAGTTTCCGGTCGAGGGCACGCGGCGCAACGAGCCTGTGAGTCTGCGGCTAGGTTTTGCCGGCGACCAGTTCGGCTATGCGATCGATCTCGGTCTGCCGGCGCCAGAGCGGCCGTCACCTCCCATTCCCAGCAAGTTCACGCTTGATCCAGTCATCAAGCGTGAATGCATCTGGAGCGGCCCGGTGCTGCGGCCTTCAGCCTTGCTGGTGGACCGGCACGGCCCGGCGTTGCGCACGCGCGATGAGCGTGGCGACTGGCAAACCATTCCGCAACCCGTCGCCAGCTTCGACAGCATGATGACGGAGTTCTCCGATCCACGCACCGCGCCCGAGATGGTCACGGTGCGCGAGCAGATCCGCTCGTGGCGCTTCTACGACCATTTCCGCACCGACGCCGAAGCGCCCGCGCGTCTGCCGCAGATCGGCACGCACACGCCGGTGCTCGCGAACGACGGCGCGGACCTCGCCGCGGCCTTGCAAACCATCCGCGAGATCGGCGACCCGGCTGCGCTCGACGCCGCCATCGACGACGCTTTTCCGGGCTCGCGCCTCGACGTCGCGACCCAGGACGGCCGCTTCGAAGTGGTGATGCAGCAGCATGGCTTGCTGCGAGCGCTGAAAGGCGCGGAGCTGTCCGACGGCACCTTGCGCTATCTGCTGCTGGTCGCGGCGCTGTTGACGCCTCGTCCGCCCGAACTCCTCGTGCTGAACGAGCCCGAAACGAGCCTGCATCCGGATTTGCTGCCGGCGCTCGCCCGTCTGATCGCGCAAGCCGCCGCGCATTCGCAGGTGCTGGTGGTGTCGCATGCGGCGCGGCTGATCGCGTCTCTGGAGCGTGAGGAGGCGAGCCAGTCGATCGTGCTGGAGAAGCACTTCGGCGCGACCCGTATCGCCGACCCGGACGATCGAGATCTGCCGCCGTGGAAATGGCCGGCGAGATAACCGCACAATCGTTTCGGCGGCGCGCCGCATGTAAGCTGGATGTAACAGCGCCGAGAAAATGCAAGATTGGCGGTTTTTTGTTGTCCCGTAGTGAATAATGCTTCGATGCCGGTCCTGCATCGCGCCCGAGCGCGACCATTGCATTGATCGGAGGTATCGGCGCTGTCATACGCAGCGCCGCTGACGTGCACCGCCCAAGGCGCAAGCCGTCAGCTTACGGAGACACAATATGAAGATTGCGCAGATCGCCCCTCTGACCGAATCGGTGCCGCCGAAGCTTTACGGCGGCACGGAGCGCGTCGTGTCGTACATCACCGAGGCGCTGGTCGAACTCGGCCATGACGTGACGCTGTTCGCGAGCGGCGATTCCGTCACCAGCGCGAAGTTAGAAGCCGTCTGGCCGCGCGCCTTGCGGCTCGACCCGGGCATTCGCGATCGCGTCGCGCCCCATATGCTGCTGATGGAACTGGTGCGCCGCCAGGCCGAAGACTTCGACGTTCTGCATTTTCACCTCGACTATTACTCGTTCTCGGTTTTCAAGCGTCAGGAAACGCCGTTCGTGACGACCATGCACGGCCGGCTCGACTTGCCGGAGCAACAGCCGGTATTCGACACCTTCAACACGGCGCCCGTGATCTCGATTTCGAACGCGCAGCGCCATCCGCTGCCGCAGGCCAAGTGGTTGACCACCGTGTATCACGGCTTGCCTGAGCAGCTCTATACGCCGCAACCGGTCGAGCAGAAGTACCTGGCGTTTCTCGGCCGGATTTCGCCGGAAAAGCGGGTCGACACGGCGATCCGGATTGCCGGCCGTTGCGGTATGCCGATTCGCATTGCGGCGAAGGTGGACGCGGCCGACCGCGAGTATTTCGAACGCGACATCCGTCCGTTGCTGGATTTGCCCTATGTGGAGTTCATCGGCGAGATTGCGGATCATCAGAAGGCCGAGTTCCTGTCCGGTGCGCACGCTTTGCTGTTTCCGATCGACTGGCCCGAGCCGTTCGGTCTCGTGATGATCGAAGCAATGGCATGCGGCACGCCGGTGATCGCGTTCAACCGCGGCTCGGTGCCGGAAGTGCTGGAAGACGGCGTGACGGGCTATATCGTGGAGGACGAGATCGGCGCCGTGGCGGCGGTCAATCGTCTGCACAAGATGCCGCGTGCGGGTGTGCGGCAGCGCTTCGAGGAGCGCTTTACCTCGCACCGCATGGCTCAACAGTATGTGAACGCGTATCAGTCGGTGATTCGCGCGCAGAAGCGTTCGCGCTTCAAGGTGATCGATACGTCGGGAAGCTGATTCGAAGGGATTCAGCCAACGCGGCGGGATAAAAAAGAGCGGCGATGCGTGGTGCGCACCGCCGCTTTTTATTGCCGCATCAGTCGGAAAAGCGAGGCGCAGCGGACGGCCGCGATTTCTGCGTCAGGCCATGCGGTACACCCGCGCTGAACCTTGGCCCGCAAAAGCTCACCGGCGCGGCGCGTGCCACGTTGCTTGCAATGCACAGGCGGTCCGCGTGGGATTGCGTCTGATCCGGCCACCGCTGCTCACGGAACCCGGCGGATCAGACGCACACCCCGCAGACCGGCAATCGGACCGCGCGCGTTAGATTTTCAGACGCGAGACCTTGGTGCCTTGCAGTGATACATCGGCCATCAGGCCGGCATTGGTGAGCACGAACACCTCGACCGGCGCCGTCGCGGTGTTGGTGTCGATCGCGCCGTTGGCGCCCATCTTCACCAGCGCGACAGAGGCGTCGCCGCCCGCCGACCAGCCGTCGGCATTGCGGAATTTATCCAGTGCATCCTGGGTCATGAACAGGAAGATGATCGCCTTGGATTGCGCACCTGCCTGAAAGCCGAACGAACCGGAAATCGTGCTGTAGTACCCGACCGTGCCGCCGCCGACCCGCAGTGAGCCTTCGCCGTACTGACCGCCGACGATAAAGCCCACCTGAAGCACCGACGGGAAAACGAGAACGCCGCGCGCCTTAGAGACCAGTTCGCGCGAGCCCTTCACAGTCGTGAAGAGCCGCGACATGGTGCCGTCGACGCTGGCGTCGATCGACTGGCGTTTGGATGCGTCGGTGGCGGGTGTGTCAGGGTTGCCTTTGTTCGTCGTACAACCAGCGAGTGCAAGGCCTCCGAAAGCGAGCGCAGCGGTAGTCTTCAACATGAAGTTTCGTCTTTGCATCGTTTTTCTCCGTCATGGTTCCGGGGCGCAACCTCATTTGATATTGCCGGGTTGCCTTTGAGTTATATCACACGCAAGCACAAATGGCGCGCTTCCTTGGCAGGCCAAAAGCCTTGTGTGACGGGGGTTTCGGGCAAATCGTAAGGCGTCGTGCTGTAATTTTGACCGCTGCGGGAACCCGCGGCGTAGCCACGCGCGCCACGCGTTGGAATGGTTTCGGGGAAATCGTGCCGGATTTGATTGGGCTCAATGGAAGGGTGCGCGCGAGCGCATCGGCGGTTCATTTTTACCGATTTTTCGCCGTGCGGATCAGCGTTGCAATCAAACTGAAAGTGTTGCTTCGACGCCGCAGATCGGATGCCGGATCGGATCGGCACTTTCATCCGTGATTCGCCGGACTTTTGACCGCAGGTGGACGCCGTAATACGCGACGCACCATGCCGATCAACATGCCGAGCAGGAACAGCGTGACGGCCGGCACGATCCAGTAGCCGACGAATGCATGCCAGAGGTAAGCCATCAGCGTAGCGCGGCGCACGCTGTATTCATTGCGGGCGTCCTGTTGACGCGCCGCGTTCGCGGCCAGCACCTCGCTTGGGCAGCCTGCGGCTTGCGCCTCATCCGGCTTGCCGTGGCAGCGCGCAGGAGCGCCGGCGGCGCGTTGTGCGTCGGTGAAATTCCAGCTGGTGAGCGCGCGGTCGAGGTCGACGGCGTTGTACGCCATTTCCTCGCGAATCTCGCTCACCGCCACGATCGCCACGGGCACCGCCCAGAATATGATGACGACCAGCCACCGCCTCAGCCAGCGGTTTTTATGCTTCGATACCATCCTTGCCTCCGATGGATGCTCTGCAGCACCAACGACAAGATGGCGGCCCGTCTAATGTTGTATATGGGGGTGGGCCGTCTCCGCAGCCATCATAGAAGAAAAATGGCGCGTTCGGGCGGGTGGACAGTGAAGGGCGGGGCGGGAGGCAGGCAATCAGCGCGCCGAGTACGGCGTCGCTGTGTTCGAACGGAAAGCGCTCGTGCGCCGCGCTCGTCGCGCGGCGCCGATTCGCCATGTTTGACTTGCTGCGATCACTTGGACGGCGCGGACGACAGGCAGCTCTTCATGAACGCCTTGCGGTCATCACCCTTCTTGTCGGCGGCTTGCGTGTTGCACGCCTTCATCTTGTCCTGCTGGCTCATCGGCGCGGCGGCGGCCGGCTTGGCGGACAGGCAGGTCTTCATGAATGCCTTGCGGTCGTCGCCCTTCTTGTCGCCGGCCTGCTTGTTACAGTCGGCCATTTTCGTTTGCTGGCTGTTCTCCGCGAACACCGGCGAAACGAGGACAGCGCCCAGCACCAGCGTAGCGATAGCGGATTGGATTTTCATGTGACACTCCATCGGTGGTGAAAACGTTTTTGGTCGTTCATGCGCTCGGGCGTCAACGGTATCCAGGACCCTCGGCACGTCCATTATGGCAAATGCTGTCTGCCAGAACGGCCAGAACAGCAATCCGGTTGACACGCGCTCACGCTGGTTTTCCCCTATGTGGCGGGGATTCGCGCCCGATTGGAGAATGAAAGGGCAATCGCGGTCATGTCGAATTATGTTATGCATTCCAGATTAATTTCATAAGGTGAATTCAAACGAATTAGCACGGCATCATTCGGCGGAATCAATCTGGAAATTCAAACATGCTTTGTGCATTGCTGCAGGCGCAATTGAATAGTAAATCGGCATGAAATTCCGTATCCCGTTATATGGGTAATATTGGCCACGATACTTACCGCGGTTGAGTCGCGGGTCCACTTCCACGCACCGTCCCAAGGAGGCGCTCCATGCACTATCTGTTGATGTATGACCTCGTGTCCGACTACCTCGAGCGGCGTGCCGCATACCGCGATGAGCATCTGAAGCTCGCGTGGGCCGCCGCCGGGCGCGGCGAGCTGTTGCTGGGCGGGGCGTTGACCGAGCCCACCGACACCGCTGTTCTGCTCTTTCAGAGCGATTCTCCGGCAGTCGCCGAAGCCTTTGCCCAAGCCGATCCCTACGTGCTCTCCGGTCTCGTGACGCGCTGGTGCGTGCGTGAATGGACGACAGTGGTCGGCGAGGGCGCAACGAAGCCGATGCGTTGAAACCGAGTCGAATGGGTCGTATCGAAGAAGCATTGAGCAGCGCAGCCAGGTGGAGAGCGACACGCTGCGTTCGCCGCGTCGAACGGGCCGATGTCCACGCGCTCATGTATCGCGCATAGTCTTCTTCCCCGCGCCCGTTCCTCACAAATCCGCAAGCGAAATGCATCGAAATATCGAGTCGTGGAGGCCGCCGATTCATTAAAGCCTATTCACCTGAGATGCCTGAATCTTGTGCGATGCAATAACGTCGTTTCGTGCCTCGAAGCGACAGGAGTTCTGTGACGGCAATGCGAGGAAAGACGCAGCAAAAAGGACAAGATTGTTTCTATCCGTAACACTTGTCTCACTCATATTCACGGAAACCCTGGGGATGGTATGCTTCGTGCACAAATTCTCCCATGCACGAGTGAGACCACGTTTTGTGCTTCGCAATAGGGATAAGCCGCACTAAGAAAGGGCGGGTTTGACCAGCTGACAGAACGTACAAAACATATTTGTGCAACCGCGGGCTGCACACGAATCGTGAAAGTTGAATTCGTGGCGTCCCAAAGCCGCGGCCCGGCCAGGCTGCGTGGAGAAAACCCAATGTTTTTCGATGAGCTAAGCAATGACGAATGGGCGCTGCTGGCAGCGCTTGTCTCAGACGAGCCGGCCGTCCGTTTAAACCGGCGTGGCCGGCCTCGCGCCGAACCGCGCATCGTGGCGAATGCCGTCCTGTGGATTCTCACAACCGGTGAACCCTGGTCGAAACTGCCCGGCCGTTACCCGTCGGGTCCCACTTGCCGGCGCCGTTTTGAAGAATGGCAGCTGAACGGCACGCTGCTGGAGATGGTTCGGCTGTTGTCGCAAACCGGTCGCACTTTTGCGTACGTCCCTCAACCGGCGCCGCCCGTCGCGGCTAAACCCGCCGCACCGGTAGCGGAAAGCCCCCGCACGCGCGACGAGAATCTGCGTGGCGTGTCCTGGAGAAGTCCCGAGTCGTGGCAGGCGCCCGGTATGTCGAGCAGCCTCGCCAGCTGGCGTTCGGCCGATCCGATTGCCGACATGACGCGGCAGTTGTCCGGGGTTGCTAATGGAACGTCAAACGGAGTTTCAGGCGCGCTTTCAAGCGGTGCGGCGAACGGCATGACGAACGTCTCTCCAGTGTCGCGCGCGCCGGCGTCGCACGGTGCAGCGCCTGCACGGTATGTCGCACGCGCGGAGCTGCCTCGCGCGGACGAAGCGCACGCGGTGAATGCGGCCATGCACGGTTTGAACGCCGCCATCGCGTCGGCGCGCGGCACGCCCGCGCCCGATGATCGGCGCAGTCCGCTGTCGATAAGTCTCGCGCCTCGCGGCACGGAAATCGCCGACCGCGGCTATGTGATCTATGTCTCGGCTGAGCGGGTGCCGAACGCCATGTATCGCGCATGGGCGGAAATTATGAAGGACGGCAAACGCGTCGAGCGTTCCGGCCTCGTCGGCCCGCGCTTTGAGGATGCGGAAGCGGCGGAGCACTACGCGCTGGACTGGGCGCGCCAGTGGATTGACCGTGAATGCCTCACGCTGGCAGCGGCAGCTGAATCAGCAGCATCGGCGCATGCGTCAGCGAACCCGGCGCACGCCGCGGCTCGTCCGTTGCCAGCCTTGCGCCATGTGCCGGAGCCGGTCGCGGTCAATCACGGCGCGCCTTTGCATGGACCGCTGAACGCGTTCCGTGGCCCGTTGCGCCGTTATCCCGGCGAACCGGCGACTGTCAACGCAGCAACCGAGAGCAGTGCATCAGACCGTTTTCCGTCGTACACAGAACTCATCTCCCACGCGGGATGAGCGCGGCGGCTAGCACGGCATTTCCCCGCGGCCGGTAGGAGCAACCGCCGCAGGTTCCCGCTTCATTCGTTGTGATTCACTGGTGATGTCAGCAGGACGCCATTCCTGACGCCCTGGGTTGACGTGCGTTATTGGCGTCCGTAGGTGTCGTCGAAGCGCACGATATCGTCTTCGCCGAGATACGAACCGGACTGGACCTCGATCATTTCGAGCGGCATCTTGCCGGGGTTTTCCAGGCGGTGGGTGACGCCCAGCGGAATATAGGCCGATTCGTTTTCGGAGACGATAAAGCGCTCTTCACCGCGCGTGACGAGTGCGGTGCCTCGCACGACGATCCAATGTTCGGCGCGGTGATGATGCATTTGCAGCGAGAGCCGCGCGCCCGGTTTCACCACGATCCGTTTGACCTGGAAGCGCTCGCCGGTGTCGACGGAATCGTAGTTGCCCCACGGGCGGTGCACCTTGCGATGATTGGCCGCCTCCAGTCCGCCGTCGTTGCGAATCCGTCCCACGATCTTCTTGACGTCCTGCACGCGCGACTTGTCGGCTACCAGAATGGCGTCGGCCGTTTCAACCACCACGAGATCCTGCGTGCCCACGCAGGCAATCAGGCGTCCTTCCGAATGCGCGAAGGTCGAGGCGGCGCCTTCGAACATCACACGTCCACGCCCTACGTTCTGATCGGCGTCCTTGTCCGAGATGTCCCAGATCGCGTCCCACGAACCCACGTCGGACCAGCCCGCCTGCAAAGGCACGACGATGCCCGAGGCCGCGCTCTGATCGTTGCCGAGCTGTTCCATCACCGCGTAGTCGATCGAATTCGACGGTGACGCGCTGAACGCGTCGCGTTGCAGACGGAAGAAGTCGCCGTCCGCTTTGCCGCCCGCGAAGGCCGCGTCGCAGGCTTCGTAAATAGCCGGCTGGAAATGGCGGATCGCCTTCAGCCAGGTGGACGCGCGCATGATGAAGATGCCGCTATTCCACCAGTACTCCTGCGATTCGATATAACGCTGCGCCAACTCCAGATGCGGCTTCTCGACGAAGCGATCGAGCTTGTGTGCGCCGATCTTGCCGATGGTTTCGACACCGGCTTCCTGTGCATCATTAGTCGTGCCAAGCGCCGCGCCGATACGAATGTAGCCATAGCCGGTTTCCGCGCGCGTCGGCACGATACCCATCGTGACGATATGGCCGGCTGCCGCGTGCTGCACGCCGGTCGCCACTGCCGCATGAAATCCGTCGATATCCGTGACCGCGTGATCGGCGGGCATGACCACCATGATGCCGTCTTCGTCCTGCGCGGCGACGGAGAGGGCGGCCACCGTGAGCGCCGGCGCCGTATCGCGTCCGGCGGGCTCGAGAATCAGCCGGGTCGGCTTGCCGCTCGTGCGCAGTTGCTCGGCGGTCGTGAAGCGCTGGTCTTCATTAGCCACCACGACGAGTTGCTCGGTAAGCGGATAGCCGGCTTCGAGTCCGTCGAGACGGCGCGTGGTGGATTGCAGCAGCGAATCTTCGCCGAGCAGGCCGATGAGCTGCTTTGGGTGCTGTTCGCGCGACATCGGCCACAACCGCGTGCCGGAGCCGCCTGCCAGAATCACGGGATGAACCTTGAGCTTGACGTTCAGGGACTTGACTTGCGTAGACCGGGTGTCGGCGGGCGTGGCCGTAACCGGAGCTGTCATGATGGACTCCTCGAGGCTGGGTGAATGCGTCGAGTTTTATCACGAACTCAGGAATCAATAAAAGCGCGTTAAATAGAAACTATATAAAGCGACCAATAAATTTATCCATTTCGTGAAGAAAAAATGTCCGGCTAATTTTTTTAAAAAGAAAAATTACCCGAAAAAAATCCCGCACCATTTTTTTATCGTCATTCATGCCGCAGAATGACGACAGAAGGCGCTGCGTAAGCTTCGTAGGAAAACGCTCAGAAAGCGCGAAATTGGCTCGTATGAACGCTTTCCGGGCATCAGTCAAACGCCAAATCCGGTAAGAATTGCCGAACAAAATTGAGAAAAAATGCTGGAATTTTGACCGATACAATTTGAGATATTTTGCGGTCTTGCGGCGGGAATTTTAATATCGCTTTATCTATACCTGTACAAGGGTATTCACTCATTCCGACACGCGTTTCCCAATCCGGCCGTGTAGACGGTTTTTCGAACGGGAAACAGAAGGGCAATTAGCACGGCTTCAAATAGTTTCGCGTCGCGCATGAATTTGCATGACGCGCATACCGGCGTTGTGCGTCCCGTCGCCGGACCGGATTTCAATCAACCAACGGATGGCACTTGACTGACGAACTGAGGGGCAGCGCATGCTGAGCGTTCTATCGAGAATCATCGACATCGCCATGGTCGCGCTCGGCGCCGCCATCGCGGCGGCCGTGCACAGCGGGAAAGTGGTGTGGCTGGACGATATGCAAAGCGTCTCGCTCGCGTTCGACTGTCTGCTGGTGGTGGTGTTTTTCCCCGCGCTCGGGATCTATCAGTCATGGCGAGGCAAGCCGCTGTATGACATGCTGAGCCGCGTGGCGGGCGGCTGGCTGCTGGTGGAAATCACCGGCGTGCTGATCAGCTTCAGCCTGCACCGCTCGGACAGCCTGTCGCGGCTGTGGCTCGTTTATTGGGCCGTGGCGACCATCGTGCTCCTGATCGTCACCAAGGTGATCGTCTATTCGATTCTGCGCGGACTGCGCCGCGAGGGCTTCAATCAGCGCGCGGTGGCGATTGTCGGTGGCGCGCCGTATGGGCGCTTTCTGATCCAGCAGATGCGCAGCCGTCCGGAGGCTGGGTTCAGCCCGGTCGTGGTGTTCGACGAGGACGGCACGATCAATCCGTATGAGGACCCGGATGCGGGCGAGGCGATCGAAGGCGTGCCGGTCGAGCGCGACTATCAACGCATGTTGCACCTCGTGCGCCAGCGCGCGATCCGCGAACTGTGGCTCGCGCTGCCGATCTCGAAGGAGAAAGCGATCCATCGCTTCGTGATGGACCTGCGCAACGACTTCGTGAACATCCGCTTCATTCCGGACGTGCGCAGCCTCACGCTCTTCAATCAGCCGATGGTCGATCTGCTCGGCGTGCCGGCGATCAACCTGGCCGCCTCGCCTATCACCGATCTGCGCGTGCTGCCCAAGCGCGTGTTCGACCGTCTGTTCGCGCTCGCCGCGTTGACCGCGCTCGCGCCGGTCATGCTGGTGATCGCCGCCGCGGTGAAACTGAACTCGCCCGGTCCCGTGTTCTTCCGGCAGAAGCGCAAAGGTATCGACGGCAATCAGTTCGAGATCTACAAGTTCCGCTCGATGCGCGTGCACAAGGAAGAGGTTGGCAAGATCACCCAGGCCACGCGGCGCGATCCGCGCATCACCGCGGTCGGTGCGTTCTTGCGGCGCACGAGCCTGGACGAGCTGCCGCAGTTCATCAACGTGCTGCGCGGCGAGATGTCGGTGGTCGGCCCGCGCCCGCATGCGCTCGAACACGACGACATCTACAAGGATCTGGTGAAGGGCTACATGCACCGCTACCGGATCAAGCCGGGCATTACCGGTTGGGCGCAGATCAACGGCTATCGCGGCGAAACCGACCGCATCGAAAAGATGATGGGCCGCGTCAAGCTCGATCTGTACTACATGCAGCACTGGACCTTCTGGCTCGACATCAAGATCGTCGTGCTGACGCTGTGGAAGGGCTTCGTGGGCAGCAACGCATATTGACCCGCTGATTACCCGCTCATTGCATGCTTATTGAGCCTTAGCCGCGCAACGCATCGCGCGAGCGCATTCCTGAATCAACTCCATTTTCGAGGTGTAATACATGAACCTGACGATCATCGGTAGTGGCTACGTGGGCCTCGTGACGGGCGCGTGTCTGGCCGACATCGGCCACGATGTGTTCTGTCTCGACGTCGATCAGCGCAAGATCGACGTGCTCAACAACGGCGGTGTGCCGATCCATGAACCGGGTCTGCAGGAGATCATCGCGCGCAATCGCAAGGCCGGCCGTCTGAAGTTCTCGACCGATGTCGAAGCGGCCGTCGCGCACGGCGATATCCAGTTCATCGCGGTCGGCACGCCCTCCGACGAGGACGGTTCCGCCGACCTGCAATACGTGCTGGCCGCCGCGCGCAATATCGGCCGATATATGACGGGCTTCAAGGTGATCGTCGACAAATCGACGGTGCCGGTCGGCACCGCCTCGCGCGTGCGTGAGGTGATCGCCGCCGAGCTGGCCGAACGCAATGCCGCGCACATGTTCTCGGTGGTGTCGAATCCCGAGTTCCTGAAAGAGGGCGCGGCGGTGGAAGACTTCACGCGACCCGATCGCATCGTGCTCGGTTGCGACGAAGACGTGCCCGGCGAGAAAGCGCGCGAACTGATGAAGCGCCTCTACGCGCCGTTCAACCGCAATCGTGAACGCACGCTGTACATGGACGTGCGCTCGGCCGAATTCACCAAATACGCGGCCAACGCCATGCTGGCCACGCGTATTTCGTACATGAACGAGCTCGCGAATCTGGCCGACCGCGTCGGCGCGGATATCGAGGCGGTGCGCCGCGGCATCGGTTCCGATCCGCGCATCGGTTACGACTTCCTGTATGCCGGTTGCGGCTACGGCGGTTCGTGCTTTCCGAAAGACGTGCAGGCGCTGATCCGCACGGCCGCGGACCACAAGGCGAATTTGCGCATTCTCGAAGCGGTCGAAGCGGTCAACGACACGCAGAAGAAAGTGCTCGCGCACAAGATCGTCTCTCGTCTGGGCGAGGACCTGTCGGACCGCACCTTCGGCGTATGGGGCCTAGCCTTCAAGCCGAATACCGACGACATGCGCGAAGCGCCGAGCCGTCCGCTGATCGCCGAACTGCTGCGCCGCGGCGCTCGCGTGAAGGCGTATGACCCGGTCGCGATCGACGAATCGAAGCGTGTGTTCGCGCTCGATCTGAAGGACGTGCCGCAGCAGCACGCGCGCCTCGAATTCGTGAAGGAAGAGATGGATGCGGCCGTTGGCGCCGACGCGCTGGTGATCCTCACCGAGTGGAAGGTGTTCAAGAGCCCGGACTTCGATTCGCTCAAACGGATTCTCAAGACGCCGCTGATTTTCGACGGCCGCAACCTGTACGAACCGGACGCGCTGCTCGAACTCGGCATCGAGTATCAGGCGATCGGCCGTCAGCACGCGCTGCGCAACGCACCGGCGAAGGTCGGCGCAAACGGCTTGCCGCTCGCGCGCTCGGAAGCGGCGGAAACGCCGGATACGGCCGAAGCCGGCCGCTGATCCGGTTCAGACGCACGGATACGCCGTCACCACGCGCCTCATCACGGAGCCTGCCATGTTTGCCAACGTTCTGATCGTTTGCCACGCCAACGTGTGCCGTTCGCCTGCCGCGGAAATGCTGTTCAAGGCCCGGCAACGCGCGGCGTCGCGTTCGCATTCGGCGCCGATCGCGTTTCATTCGGCCGGCCTGCGCGCGGTGAACGGCCACGGCATGGACCCTGTGATGCAGCGCCTGCTCGACGAGCAGGGCGTCGCCTCGGGCATCCACTACTCACGGCGTCTGAACCGGCAACTCGTGCGCAACGCCGATCTGGTGCTGGTCACCGAGCGCGCGCAGGTGAGCGACGTCGAAGCGCTCGATCCGGCCTCGCGCGGCAAGGTCTATCCGCTCGGCAAGTGGGAAGCGGATTCCGACGTCGCCGATCCGCATGGCGGTGCGGAAACCGCTTATAGGGAGAGTCTCGTGCTCATCGAACATCTGGTCATGGGATGGCTGAAAAAAATATGCTGATGAAAAAACTCGCTGCACACTCGTTCGCGAACGGCAAGTACACGAATTTCAAGTCGAACCTTGCCGCCACGCTTTTGCTGACGTCCTTTCTGTCGGCCTGCGCCACGGCACCTGGCAATTACCTCGACACCTCCCGTCTGAAAGACGATGGCCAGCACGACAGTCAACCCGCCGAGACCTATCCGGTCCATGTGATCGACGCCGCCGTCGTGACCGCGCAGGCGCAAGCCGCCGCCGCGAAGACGCAGGTGCTGCCGCCCTCGACGCTGAGCGACCCGTCGCAGTACGTGTACCGCCTGTCGCCGCAGGACATTCTCGGCATCACCGTGTGGGACCACCCTGAACTGACCACCCCGCAGGGCAGCACGCTGTCGGCGGGCGGCAACACCACGCAGTCGATCGGCGGCGCCTTGCAGCAACCGTACACCGCCGCGCTGCCGGGCCAGGCCGACCCGTACGGCCAGACCATCGCCGCCGACGGCACGATCTTCTTCCCGTTCGTCGGCCGCATCCGGGCCGCCGGCAAAACCGTCGGCGAGGTGCGCGATCAGTTGAGCGCCGGCCTCGTGCGCTATATCCGCAATCCGCAGGTCGACGTGCGCGTGCTGTCGTACCGCGGCCAGAAGGTGCAGGTGACCGGCGAAGTGAAGACGCCGGGCCCGCTCGCCATGAGCGACGTGCCGCTCACGCTGGTCGACGCCATCACCCGTTCGGGCGGCACGAATGCGGACGCCGACATTCAGCGCGTGCGTCTCACGCGCAACAACAAACTGTATGTGCTCGACGCCGACCGCATGCTCGATCGCGGCGACACCACGCAGAACGTGATGCTCCAGAACGGCGACGTGATCAACGTGCCGGACCGCACCGACAGCCGCGTGTTCGTGATGGGTGAGGTGAAGACGCCGATCCAGTTGCCGATCATCAAAGGCCGCATGACGATCGCCGATGCGCTCACGCAAGGCGGCGGCATTCTCGACACGGACGCCAACCCGCGCCAGATCTTCGTGATGCGCGGCATGAAAGACCATCCGACCACGCCGGATGTCTACCGCCTCGACATGACGCAACCGGACGCCATCATGCTGTCCTCGCAGTTCCAGTTGCAGCCGCTGGATGTCGTGTACGTGGGCACCGCTGCGTCGACCACCTTCAACCGTGTGTTGCAGCAGGTGTTGCCGAGTGTGCAGACGTTGTTCTACCTGAAACAGCTGACGCGCTAATCGTCTGAGCCGTCGTCAGGCCCGCGCCGCGCCGTCCTTCAGGGACGCGGCGCGGGACCGAAGCAAATGCCGATGTAACCGATACGGGAAGCGAACTGTGAGCAACCAAATCTCTCCACACATGGCCGGTCCGATCAAGACCGAAGAAGAGGACGTCGTCCTCGGACAACTGGTCCAGGTGATCCTCGACGACATCTGGTGGCTCATCGCCATTGCCGCCGTGATCGTCGCGATCGCGGGCGCGTACTGTTTTCTCGCCAAGCCGATCTATTCCGCCGATGCGCATGTGCGGGTCGAGCAGTCCGACAACACGTCGCAGGCGCTCACGCAGACGCAGACAGGTGCCGCGATCACCACCGGCTCGACCTCGCTGCCCACCGACGCCGAGATCGAAATCATCAAGAGCCGCGGCGTGGTCGGCCCGGTCGTGCAGCAACTGAAGCTGAACTTCAGCGTCACGCCGAAAACGCTGCCGCTCCTCGGCAGCATCGCCGCGCGCATGGCGACGCCGGGTCAGCCGGCGCGTCCGTGGCTGGGTCTGTCGTCGTACGCATGGGGCGGTGAAGAGGCCGACGTCGATTCGATCGACGTGGTGCCCGCGCTGGAAGGCCAGAAGCTCACCATGAAGGTGATCGACGACCAGCACTACGAACTGTATGCGGCAAACGGCGCGCTGTTGCTGCGCGGCCTGGTCGGCCAGCAGGAGCAGGGCGGCGGCGTGACCATGATGGTCAACAAACTGGTGGCGCGCCCGGGCGAGGAATTCACGGTGATGCGCGCCAACGACCTCGACGCGATCTCCGCATTCCAGTCGGCCATCACTGTGCAGGAGCAGGGCAAGCAGACCGGCGTGATCCAGATCTCGCTGGAAGACAAGAGCCCTGAACATGCGGCGCTGGTGGCCAATGCGCTGGCCGAGTCGTATGTGCGCCAGCACGTGCTGAACAAGCAGGCCGACGCGAGCAAGATGCTCGACTTCCTGAAGAGTGAAGAGCCGCGCCTGAAGTCCGATCTCGAACGCGCCGAGGCCGCCTTGACCGCGTATCAGCGTCAGTCCGGCTCGATCAACGCGAGCGACGAGGCCAAGGTCTATCTCGAAGGCAGCGTGCAGTACGAGCAGCAGATCGCCGGCTTGCGCCTGCAGATGGCGCAGCTCACCGAGCGTTACGGGGACGATCACCCGATGCTCGTCGCCGCGCGTGCGCAGATGGCCGAATTGCAGGCGCAACGCACCAAATACGCCGACCGCTTCCGCGATCTGCCGGCCACCGAAGTGAAGGCCGTGCAGTTGCAGCGCGACGCGAAGGTGGCCGAAGACATCTACGTGCTGCTCCTCAACCGCGTGCAGGAACTGTCGGTGCAGAAGGCCGGCACCGGCGGCAACGTGCATATCGTCGACGTCGCGCTGCGTCCGGGCGTGCCGGTCAAGCCGAAAAAGGCGCTGATCCTGTCGGCGGCGGTGATTCTCGGGCTGATCGCGGGCACGGGTTTCGTGTTCCTGCGCCGCAATATGTTCAAGGGCATCGACGACCCGGATCACATCGAGCGTGCGTTCCATCTGCCGGTGTTCGGCCTCGTGCCGCAGAGCGCCGAACAGGCCGTGCTCGAGACCAGCTTCCAGCGCGGCGGCGAACGCCTGCGCTCGGTGCTCGCAAATGCGCGACCGAAGGACGTTACGGTGGAAAGCCTGCGCAGCCTGCGCACCTCCATGCAGTTCACCATGATGGACGCGAAGAACCGCATCGTCATGCTGACGGGCCCGATGGCCGGGGTCGGCAAGAGCTTCCTGACGGTCAACCTCGCCGTGCTGCTCGCGAATTCGGGCAAGCGCGTGCTGATGATCGACGGCGACATGCGCCGTGGCGTGCTGGAACGCTATCTGGGCGGCGTGCCGGATAACGGCCTGTCCGAATTGCTGAGCGGCCAGATCTCGCTGGAAGAAGCGATCCGAAGCTCGAACGTCGACGGCCTGAGCTTCATCTCGTGCGGCCGCCGTCCGCCCAATCCGTCGGAACTGCTCATGTCGCCGCGCCTGCCGCAGTACCTCGACGGTCTCGCCAAACGCTACGACGTGATCATGATCGACACGCCGCCGGTGCTGGCCGTGACCGATGCATCGATTATCGGCGCGTATGCCGGTTCGACCTTCTTCGTGATGCGCTCGGGCGTGCACAGCGAAGGCGAGATCGCCGATGCGTTGAAGCGTTTGCGCGCGGCCGGAGTGCATGTGCAGGGCGGCATTTTCAACGGCATGCCCGCCCGCTCGCGCGGCGGCTACGACCGGGGCTACGCGGCGGTTCAGGAATACCTGAGCACTTGAGCTGGATGCGTTTCGGGATGCAACTCGAACCTCGCGCAACGACGTTAAAAAAGGACATCACGATGAAAGTGACGGTACTGGTTCCGACTTATCGACGCCCGGCCGATCTGGCGCGCTGCCTCGCCGCGCTGCAACGGCAGTCGCGTCTGCCGGACGAAGTGGTGGTGGTGGCGCGCGCCGACGACGAAGCGACCCACGCCTGCCTGCGCGACCCGGCCGTGCCGGGCGCGTTGCCGCTCTCGGTGGCGCTGGTCGAGGTGCCCGGCCAGGTCGCGGCGCTGAATCGCGGGCTGGACGCGGCCAAAGGCGACGTGATCGCGATCACCGACGACGACGCCGCGCCGCACGCCGACTGGGTCGAACGCATTGCGGCCGCGTTCGCGAGCGATGCGCGCCTCGGCGCACTCGGCGGGCGCGACTGGGTGCACGAGAAAGGCCGCGTGCTCGACGGCGAGCGGCCGCTGGTGGGCAAGGTCACGGCGCACGGCAAGATTATCGGCAATCATCATCTCGGCGTGGGCGGTGCGCGCGAAGTCGACATTCTGAAGGGCGCGAACATGAGCTACCGCCGCGAGGCGGTGCGCACCATCCGCTTCGACGCGCGCCTGCGCGGCGCGGGCGCACAGGTTCACAACGACATGGCGTTCAGCCTGGCAGTGAGGAACGCCGGCTGGAAGCTGATGTACGACCCGCGCGTGGCGGTCGATCACTTTCCCGCCGAGCGTTTCGACGACGACCGGCGTGACGCGCAAACCATGGCGGCCTTGCGCAACGCCGCGTTCAACTTCCATCTGATCCTGCGCGACCAGTTGCCGCCGCTGCACCGCGAGACCGCGTGGTGGTGGTGGACGCTGGTCGGCACGCGAGTTTATCCAGGGCTCACGCACGCGGCGCTCGCGCTGCTCTCGAAGCAGGCGGGCCTGAAGCTCACGCGCTGGCGAGCCGTGCGCACCGGCGCGCACGAAGCGCGCCGCGCGCTGTCCCGCGCCGCGTGAGCACGACACCGCGCCGCACGTCCCGCACGTTCGCGCATCGGCGCACGGCCCGCATCAGGGCCGCCGATGCCCCTTTCCACCGGCAGAGCGGAGTGTCTGCATGAGTACGAAAGTTCACGTTCATCTGTTTTACGGCGCCGACCCGCGCTTTTATCGACAGGGCGACGACATTGGTTGTCTGTACGGCTATCACCACGCGGAATCCGACGCGTTCAAGCTCACCTATTCGCAGGACGCCCGCGAAGGCAAACCGGTGCGCCTGTTGCGCCGTGCGCTGAAGGCGGCGCTCGGCTTCGACTTCATTCATACGTGGCGCAACCGCGCCGAGATGCTGCGCTCGGACGTGATCTGGACGCACACCGAACAGGAATGGCTCTCGGCGGCGCTCATGCTGCTGCTGAGCGGGCGCAAGGCCGGCGCCGATCACGGCCCCTTGCTGCTCGCGCAAAGCGTGTGGCTGCTCGATAAATGGCCTTCTTACGGCATTTTGCGCAGTTGGCTGTATCGCAAGCTGATGACGCGCGCCGATCAGCTCACCACGCTCGCGAGCGAAAACGCCGGGCTGTGCCAACGTTACTTCGATCGCGACGCCAAGGCGTTGCTGTACGGTCTGAATACGCGCGATTTCCCGGTCAAGACGCCCACCGAATGGGCGCCGCATACGCCGATCCGCATCGCCGCCATCGGCAACGACCGTGACCGCGATTGGGAAACGCTCATCAAGGCATTCGGCAACGACGCGCGCTACACGGTGAAGCTCGCGACGCGGCGGCGCATTCCCGCTTCGCTGCGGGCGCCCAACGTCGAGATCGCGCTGTTCTCCGGCATCAAGAAACAACACGAACTGTACGACTGGGCCGATGTGATCGTCGTGCCCTTGCGGCCGAATTCACACGCCTCCGGGATCACGGTCATGCTCGAGGCCGCCGCGGTCGGCAAGCCGATGGTGGTCACGAATGTCGGCGCGTTGCAGGATTATTTTCCGGCAGGCGAGGCGTCTTATATCCCGCCGTTCAACCCGCAGGCGTTGCGCGAGGCCGTGGACCAGCTCGCCGCCGAGCCCATGCACGCATTGCGCCAGGCGCAGGCGGCCGCGGCCGGCCTGCTCGCGCGCGATCTAACCACACAGCACTACGCCATGCAGCATGTGCGGATCACGCAGGAGATGCTGCGCTCGCGCGCCGCGGCGCGCGCGCGCTCGGCTGCCGGCATGACGACGGCGGCTGCGGGCGTCTCCGAGTCCGAGCGGCCGGCGCGCCAGTCGCGTGGGGGTCTCTGAACGATGTCGACGATTGCGCGAAGCGCCGCAGGCGCGAACGGCACGGGGCGGGCCAAGTCCCGCGCCCGCAAGGAATGGCTGCCGGAGGCTTTGCTGTGGTTCGTCACGACGCTGCTGATCGGCGCGCATCAGGGCACGGTGCTCACGCTCGCGTTTCCGGTGCTCGCGATCCTGACTGGCCTGTGGCTCTACTTCAAGAGCCCGGCGCGCTATATCGGCTTCATGTGGTGGCTGTGGTTCCTGAGTCCGGAGGTGCGGCGTCTGGCCGACTGGTCCAAGGGATCGTTCACACCGACCAGCCTGATTCAGGTCGCACCGCTCGCGGTGACGATGATCAGCGCGCTCTCGCTGCTGCGCTACTACAAGCTGCTCGCGCAACGGCGCGGCCTGCCGGTGCTGCTGGTCCTGCTCGGGCTCATCTATGCGTTCCTCGTGGGCGTGATGTCGAGCGGGCCGCTCGCGGCCACCTACGACCTCGCCAACTGGCTCTATCCGATCCTGATCGGCTTTCACATCATGGCGAATACGCGCCAGTATCCGCAGTACCGCGACACCATCGTCAACACGTTCATCTGGGGCATGCTGGTGATGGGCGGCTACGGCCTCGTGCAGTTTTTCATCATGCCGCAGTGGGACGCGCTGTGGATGCTCGGCTCGCAGATGAACTCGCAAGGCGATCCGGTGCCGATGGGCGTGCGCGTGTTCAGCACGATGAATTCGTCGGGACCGTTCGCGTTCGCGATGATGGGCGCGATGGTCTTCGTGATGGCGGCCACGCACCGGGTGCGCTGGGTTGCCGCGGCGCTTGGCTTTTTCTCGTTCGCCCTGAGCCTCGTGCGCTCGACGTGGGGCGGGTGGGTCATCGCGTTGCTGATCCAGCTCGTCAAGTCGAACAACAAGGTGCGCGTGCGTATCGTGGCCAGCGCGGTGTTGCTGGCGGGGCTATGCGTGCCGCTGCTGGCGGTCGGCCCGGTGGCCGAGCGGATGCAGGCGCGCCTGACCACCATCGTCAACCTGAACGACGACCAGAGCTACGCCGCGCGTAACGAGTTCTACGCGACCTTCGCCAAAACGGCCTTTACCGATGTATCCGGCGAAGGCATGGGCGCCACCGGCACCTCCACCAAGCTCTCGAACGACGGCGGCCAGCTCGGCCAGTACGGCAACTTCGACAGCGGCGTGATGAACATTCCGTTCGTGCTCGGCTGGCCCGGCACGCTGCTCTACATGTCCGGAATCATCTGGCTGGTGACGCGCGCGGTGCTCGCGTCGTTCAAGCTGCGCAACGATAAATTCGTGTCCGCCTGCATGAGCCTGAGTCTCGCCACCTTCGCGATGCTGGTGTTCACCAATTCGCTGGTCGGCACCGGCGGCCTGCTGCTTTTCATGGGTGTTTTCTCGATTCTTTCCGCGGTGCATTACGAAAAAATCAACCGCGCCAATGCGTCATACCGCACGCTATCTATCCACGGAGGCACTGATTGAGAGTCGCCATTGTCACGCACGTTGTGCGCCATAACGACGGCCAGGGGCGCGTCAACCACGAGATCGCCCGCGCGGCGCTCGACGAGAACATCGGCGTCACGCTGGTCGCCTCGCACGTCGCGCCGGATCTGCTCGCGCATCCGAATGTCCGCTGGGTGCCGGTAAAAATCGGCCGCTGGTGGCCGACCAATCTGCTGCGCCAGCAGGTGTTCGCATTCAAGAGCGCGCTGTGGCTGCGCGCGCATCGCCGCGAGTACGACGTGCTGCACGTGAACGGCTTCATTACGTGGATGCCCGCCGACGTCAACACCTCGCACTTCGTGCATAGCGGCTGGTTCGGCAGCAAGTACTACCCGTTCGGGCTCACCAAGGGTGTGTGGTCCGCGTATCAGTCGGTCTATACGCGCTGCAATGCGCTGCTGGAGCGCTGGGCTTACCGGCGCTCGAAGGTCATCACCGCAGTGTCGCAAAAGGTCGCCGATGAGATCCGCGCGATCGGCCTCACGCCCGGCAACCGTGTCGATGTGATCTACAACGGCGTCGATACGCAAGGCTTTGCCGCGGCCTCCGGCGACCGCGAGAAATTCGGTTTGCCGAAGGACGCGTTCCTGCTGTTGTTCGTCGGCGACCTGCGCACGCCGCGCAAGAATCTCGGCACCGTACTCGCCGCGCTCAAGTTTTTGCCCGAGCACGTGCAGATCGCGGTGGCCGGCTTCCTGCCGGGCAGTCCTTACCCGGAAGAGGCGAAGGCGCTCGGCATCGCGCATCGCGTGCATTTTCTCGGTCTCGTTAAAGAGATGCCGGTGCTGATGCATTCGGTCGACGCCTTCGTGTTCCCGTCGCGCTATGAGGCGATGAGCCTGTCGCTGCTCGAAGCGATGGCGGCGGGCTTGCCCGTGGTCACGGCGCGCACGGCAGGCGGCGCTGAAATCATCACGCCGGAATGCGGCATCGTGCTCGACGATCCGGACGATCCCAAGGCGCTGGCCCACGCGGTCGCACGCCTCGCCGAGAACCACGTGGCGCGCCGTGCGATGGGCGTGGCCGCCAACGAACTCGCAACCGGCTTCGGCTGGGCGCGCATGGCCGCGCAATACATCGCGCTGTATCGCCAGTTGGCGGGGCAGCAGAAGGATCGCCGGCGCAGCGAGGCGGAAGCGGCGGCGGTCGCCAAGACCGACGCGCTGACGCTGAACACGCTGGCCGGCCAGAAGAGCGCGGAATGACGTGGCGGGTTCGTATCGACCCGCCGGCGGTTTCATCGCTTAACCATCACAACTCTCAAAACGCACAGGGGTCACAACCATGACGACGAGCTCTATCAAATCGCTGCAGATCGGGATGCATTGGTTCCCCGAGCGCGCGGGCGGCCTCGACCGCATGTACTACTCGCTGGTCGGCGCGCTGCCGGGCGCGGGCGTCGCGGTGCGCGGCGTGGTGGCCGGCTCGCCGAAGGTAGCCGCCGACACCGGTGGCGCGATCAACGGCTTCGGCTCCGCCGCGCAATCGCTGCCGTTGCGGCTGATGGCCGCGCGCTGCGCGCTGCGCCAGGAACTCAGCACGTCGCGCCCGGACGTGATTTCGTCGCACTTTGCGCTCTACACGTTTCCGGGCCTCGACGTGACGCGCGGCATTCCGCAGGTCTCGCATTTTCAGGGGCCGTGGGCCGACGAGAGTCACGTGGAAGGCGCCGATTCGCTTGGCCAGCGCGCCAAGCGCTATCTGGAGCAATCGGTCTATGCGCGCTCGTCGCGGCTGATCGTGTTGTCCGAGGCGTTCGGCAAGATTCTGACCTCGCGCTATCGCATCGCGCCGGACCGCGTGCGCGTCGTGCCCGGTTGCGTGGATGTCGAGCAGTTCAATCTGCCGATCTCTCCAGCCGAGGCGCGACTCAAATTGCAATTGCCGCAAGACCGGCCGATCGTGCTGGCGGTGCGGCGTCTGGTGCGCCGCATGGGCCTCGAAGATCTGATCGATGCGATCAAGCTGCTCAAGCGCAGTGCGCCGGACGTGCTGCTGCTGATCGCGGGCAAGGGGCGGCTCGAGGGCGAACTGCAGGCGCGCATCAATGAAGCGGGTCTGGAAGATAACGTCAAGCTGCTGGGTTTCGTGCCCGATCAGCATCTGGCGGCGCTCTATCGCGCGGCGAATATCAGTGTCGTGCCGACGGTCGCGCTGGAAGGGTTCGGCCTGATCACGGTCGAATCGCTGGCCTCGGGCACGCCGGTGCTGGTCACGCCGGTGGGCGGCTTGCCGGAAGCGGTGGCGGGTTTGTCGCCGGATCTGGTGCTGCCGGAGACGGGTGCGAAGGCGATCGCGGACGGACTGGCGGGCGCGCTCAACGGTACGCTGAAATTGCCGGACGCCCAGGCATGCCGCCGTTATGCGCGCGAGAACTTCGATAATACGGTGATCGCGAAACGGGTGGCCTCGGTGTATAGCGAAGCGATTGCGGCGGGTGGGGTGCACTGAATCAAGCCTGCGGCGCGGTGAAATGAAAAAGACGCGGGGCCTCGATCATTGCGATCGGGCGCCGCGTCTTTTTTTGCATTGACGATGCGTAACCGCCGGCACGACCGCGCATCGTCACCGCGAATCAGAACGTCTCGTGATGCTGGTTACGTCCGAGATCCGCATGAACCATCATGTGGCACAACTGTTCCAGCGTGGTTTCCGGCTTCCAGCCGAGTTTTTCGTGAGCCTTGTCGGCGCAGCCGATCAGCAGGTCCACTTCGGCGGGGCGATAGAACTTCGGATTGACGCGCACCAGGGTCTTGCCGGTGGCGACATCGATACCGGTTTCGCGTTCTTCCTTGCCCGACCATTCAAGCTGGTAGCCCGCGGCAGCGAACGCCATGCGCACGAAATCGCGGACCGTTTCGGTGCGGCCGGTGGCGAGCACGAAGGTGTCCGGTTCATCGGCTTGCAGCATGCGCCACATGCCTTCCACGTATTCGAGCGCGAAGCCCCAGTCGCGGCGTGCGCTCATGTTGCCGAGTTCGAGCACGTCCTGCTTGCCGAGCTTGATCTTGGCGACGGTGTCGGTGATCTTGCGGGTGACGAATTCGCGGCCACGCAGCGGCGATTCGTGATTGAACAGAATCCCGCTGCTCGCGAAAAGACCGTACGACTCGCGATAGTTGATCGTCGACCAGTGCGCGAACAGCTTGGCCACGCCATAAGGGCTGCGCGGATAGAAGGGCGTGTCCTCGCGTTGCGGGACGGCCTGCACGAGGCCGAACATTTCCGACGTCGACGCCTGATAGTAGCGGGTCTTCGGGTTGAGAATGCGGATGCCTTCGAGCAGATTCAGTGCGCCGATACCGGTCACTTCAGCGGTCGTCACCGGCTGGTCGAACGAAACGCCCACGAAGCTCTGCGCGGCGAGGTTGTATAACTCGTCGGCCTGCGCGCCTTCGAGTAGACGCAGCGTCGAACCGAGATCGGTGAGGTCGTGTTCGACGAGACGCAGATTCGGATGATCGAGCACGCCAAGCTCACGCATGCGCCAGAAATTGACGGAGCTCGTGCGCCGGTAGGTGCCGGTCACGTGGTAGCCCTTGTCGAGCAGCAGTTTGGTCAGATAGGCGCCGTCCTGTCCGGATACGCCGGTGATGATCGCTTTGCGTGGTTGGCTCATAGCTTGCCTTCGGAATTGTTAAAAAAAAAAGAAAAAGCAGTCGCGCCGGTTAAGACGCATTTCATCGGCACTCGGAAAGCGCATCTCAGAAGCACGTTTTCGCCCGCGGCAAAGATGCCGAAGAGAGGAACCGCACTTGAAAAAGCGCTTCACGGCGTGCCGTCCAGCAGCCGCCGCACCAACGGTTCGACGACCTGAAAATCCTGTTCGGCCTTCAGCCGGTACAACCCCGGCTTGGGATGCGCGCCGTCGGACATCAACGTCTTCCAGTCCGGCAAACTGCTGATGTAGGCGAACTGATCGACGAGCGGCACCTGCTGCTCGGCGGCCACGCGGCGCGTCATCGCGACCATCGTGGCGAGCCGCGCATTGAGCCGGTTGTCCGGCATCGGGTTCGCGGTCTGCAGAACCGGCTGTTTGCCGAGCGCGCGAGCGGTCGTTACCAGCGCCGTCTCGGCCGTGTAGAACTGCTCGGGCGTCTGGTTCTGCATGACTTCGTTGATGCCGTAGTTGATCAGCACGATCTGCGCGGGCGAAGCGGCGAGCCGCTCCTGCCACGGCAGACCGGCCGTCGGCCCGGCCCGGCGATTACCCGTGCCGTCGCGCAGTTGCATCGCCATCGTGTTGCCCACGCCGTAGTTCGTGACGCGCACCTGGCCGCCGTGATGCGCCTGCAATTCGTCCTGTAGATACGTCACCGCGTTTTGCGCCTGCGGGCCGCAATGGCCGTCGCTGCAGGTAATGCCGAGCGTGGTCGAATCGCCGTAGGCCTCGATCAGCACTTGCGTTCGCGGGCCCGGCGTCGCGGCGAGCGCGGCCGACCCGAGCATCGTCGCGCTCGCCCATACGCTTGCAACGAGCCATGCGCGGCGCTTCATGCGCGGCTTTGCGGCGCTTGCGGCGCCGTGCTGACGCCGCCGCCCGGCGCGGCTTGCGTATGCGGTTGGGGATGCGTTTGCGTCGATGTCTGCGTTTTTAGCGGCGCATGCGCGTTGCCCGCCGAGCCGAAAATCAGGCGCTTCTCGAATGTGAACCAGGTGAAGGTGGCGTAGACGAGCGTGATCGCTAGCGCGAGCGCGGCGGTCACATAGCGGTTCAGATGCAGCGGCCACAGCGCGTACAGCACGCTCAGGTGTATCAGATAGATCGTGTAGCTGATGGTGCCGATATAGACGAGCACGGGATTGCACAGCAGCCGTTTGACGATGCCCTTGCTTTGCAGGGCGATGACCACGACGGAAGTACAAAGCACCAACGAAACGCTATAGAGCCCTGCATTCGAGAGCGGCGTGTTCGCCGCGCGAAAACGCGGAAAGTGCAGGTGCAGCCACGCCAGCACCGCGAGCGCCGCGATCATTCCTAGCACTGCGAGGCCTTTGAACGGATCGAGCGCATTGCGGTCACGCCGTACGGCGACCGCCAGCAACGCGCCGGCCGCGAGCAGATCCATGCGGAACGGCGTGAGGTAATAGATCGGCCAGAACGAATCGAACCAGGGCGTGGCCACCGCGCGCAGCACGGGCACCAGCACGATCAACGCGGCCGCCACGTAGCCGAGCACGCGCTCGGGCACGAGCAGGATCACGAACGGCCAGACAATATAGAACTGCTCTTCGACAGCGAGCGACCACAGCACATTCAGGCTGTCGTGACCGCTCTGGTTGAGCGCGTCGCCTATATTGGTCGCGAAGAATGCGTACCACTGCCAGTGCTGCGCCCAGCCGAAGCCGAACAGAATCGACGACACCACCATCAGCAGCACGTAGGGCGGCAGGATGCGGCGCGCCCGGCGCGCGTAGAAATAGCCGAAATACGACTGCCCACGCGCCTTGCGTTCGAGCAGGATGCCGGTAATCAGAAACCCGCTCAGAACAAAGAACAGATCGACACCCATCCACAGCGGCGCCTTCAACGCGTGCTGCGCGAACACGGCGAGCACGGCGATGGCGCGCAAGCCGTCGAGCTGCACGATGCGGCGGGAGTGGGAGGGCGCTAAGGGCAGTGCGCTGGCAGTCATGAACCGTCCATGGTGTGAAGCAGATGGGCCGGGCGAAGGATCGCGCGAGGGTTGCGGAGAACAGGCGCGCTCGCTTCGCGTCGCAACGGAAGTGCAATTGATTCTAGGGAAAAGAAAATCGTGAAAAAACGGGAATGAATTGGATAAATGAATCAGATTGCAACAGGGTGTTTCGTTGTCCACTCGCAATGGATTTTTATGCTTGTATCGAATGGATGAGCAACCGTGTAATAAATGCGGATCGCCGCGCGGAAGATCGGTAAGGATGGCGCAAAGGCGCGTACGGCGATACGCGCCGCAGTCGATTTGTTTTTAATCGATTTTTAAATTGAATTCTTTCACAACGCTTAAAGCGCAGAATATTTTTGAATTATTTTCGATTTTCGTCGCGGTGTTTTTTCCGCGTAATGTGAGCCGTGCGGATTGGGCGGCCAAGGACGGCGCGTGGGCTTCGCGCCTCGCTGCCGGAACACCGGACTCGCGGCAACTGTTCTTGTCATCGCCTGCCTGAGTCCTGTCCGCGCACGAATCTGTCTCATGTCCTTGCATGGCTTCTGGCGACTTGCATCACGAGATCGACCGCGATTCGTACCGTCATTTCACTGGGATGTGCACCCGCGATCTGCGCGCGAGCCAAGTTGCGGCGCGCGCGGCGCAGCGTTGATTGGAGGAAATACCTTGCCCCGTTTCACGTTCAAAAGCTGGCTCGCCGTGTTCGCATGCGCCGCCGGACTGACTGCGCAATCGGTCAGTTTCGCGGTTCATGCGGAAACCGCGTTGAACGCGAAGACGTCATGGATTGGCAACACATTTGGTTTCGGCGACGGCACCTGGGCGCAGATCAACATCACCGCCATTGCGGTGTCGCCGGACGGTAAGGTCTATACGAACGCGCCGTGGGACGAAAGCGGCGCCGAGGCGAGCGTCTATCAGAACGGCAAGATGCTCGGCTTCGCAGGGGGCACGCATGGCTGGGGCAACAGCGGCGGCAGTGCGGTTGCGGTGAATCGCAAATATGCGTTCGTCGCGATCGCGGTCGGCAACGAGAAGGGCCGGCTGGTCGAGCAGGGCGTGTGGCCGGAGAAGGGCAAGCAATGGTTCGGCATTTCGCGCCGGCAGATCGCCGATCCGAAACGCGCCGCGCCGTTCCAGCCCGCAGCGAAAAGCGCCGACCCGCATGCGCAACTGGCGGCGGGTTTCCTGATGATGAACGAAGTGCCGACCGACACGAGCGCCGAAATCGGCGGCCTCGCGGCGAGCGACACCACGCTGTACGCGGCCAACACGGCGCGCGATCGTATCGAGGTGTATGACGCGGAATCGATGCAGCAGAAAACCACCTGGAGCGTGCACGAGCCGGGCCGACTCGCGCTGGCGCCGGACGGCACGCTGTGGCTCTTGAGCGGCACGCGCAACGACGCTGCACCGCACGTCGAGCACTACACGGCGGCGGGCAAACGCATCGACGAAAATTTCACGCTGCCTGCCGGCACGATTGCGGTGGATATCGCGGTCGATGCGCAAGGCCGCGTCCTGATCGCGGACAACGGTCCGCGTCAACAGGTGCTGTATTTCAGCAGGAATAACGGCCGCTACGCGGAGTCGGGCTCGCTCGGCGAGCGCGGCGGCATTTTTAGCGGCGTCGCCGGCAAGCCGGGCCCGCAGCGTTTCAACGGACTGACCGGCGTGGGCGTGGACGCGCGCGGCAACGTGTATGTGTCGACCAACGGCATCGGTCCGCGCTATGCCCCGATCGGCGCGGGACTCGGCGCCACGCTCGAAAGCTATGCGCCGGACGGAAAGCAGAACTGGCAGGTGCAGGGGCTGCTGTTCGTCGACGGCGCATGGATCGATCCGTCGCGTCCGGACAGCGTCTATACCGGCAACAAACGCTTCGAACTCGATCTGTCGAAGCCGGCCGGACAGGACTGGAAATACGCGGGTTTTCTGTCGAACCGCTTCAAGTATCCGGACGACCCGGTGTTTCACACCGATCAGTACCCGGGCCTGCCGATCGCCCGCAAATTGAAGGGCCGCACGTTTCTGTATCTCACGGACATGTATGCCGACCATCTGAAGATCTATCGCTTCGATCCGCAGCATGACGGCGAGACGGCGATTCCCTCGGGCTTCATCGCGGGACGTGAGCGCGCCGTGGCCAAGGTGCCGAATGCGCCGCCCGGCGGCGACTGGATCTGGCGCGATGCGAATGGCGACGGCAAGTTCAACACCGACGAATTCACGCTCAATACGTCCGGTACGAAGCTCGCGGGCGGCTGGGGCTGGTGGGTCGATACCGCCGGCGACATCTGGCGCACGCGCGATACCAAGGGCATTTATCGCTTCCGTTTCGGCGGGCTGGATGCGAAGGGCAATCCGGTCTACGCGTACTCGAACATGACGCAGTACCCGGTGCCGCAACCGTTCACGGAATTGCACCGCGCGATCTACGACCCGGACACCGACGCGATGTATGTGACGGGCTACACGGCCGACACGCCGATCGATCGCGGCTTCTGGAAAGAAGTGGGCCGCGTGCTGGTGCGCTACGACAAATGGTCGAGCGGCAATCCGGTGCAGCGCTATGCAATCACGCTGCCGTGGCAGACGCAGAGCAAACCCATCGCCACCATCATCGGCCTGACGGTCGAGGGGCAATACATCTTCGGCGTCGAGCCGGTCGGCGCGGTGCACGTGTGGGACAAGGACAGCGGCAAGGAGCTCGGCGTGATCCGGCCGGGCCCGGAAGTGGGCCGCGCGTCGGGCTGGGTCGATGTGCCGAACGGCATCAGCGCTTCCAGGCGCGCCAATGGCGAATACCTCGTGTTCGTCGAGGAAGACGCGCGCGGCAAAGTGATGATGTACCGCTGGAAACCTTGATGAGCGAGGCGTGAACGCTTCATTCGCATAGCGAGGCAACACCCAGGAAAGACCCAGGAAAGACCCAGGCAGCACGCAGGCAAACGTAGTCAACCCCAAGGCATCCGATGGACAAAGGCATTCTCAAGAACGTAGCGATCAATTTCTTCGGATTGGTGCTGCCGACTTTCGTCTCGCTCGTGACCGTGCCGTCGTATATCAAGCTGCTCGGTGTCGAGCGCTACGGCGTGATCAGTCTCGTGTGGACGCTGATCGGCTACTTCGGGATTCTCGATCTCGGCATGAGCATGGCCGCGCAGAATCACATCTCGAAGGCACGCGCATCTGGCGACAAGGAAGAGAGCGCACGCGTGTTCTGGAGCGCGACATGGCTCAATCTCGCGACCGGCGTGATAGGTGGATTGATCATCTACTTCGGCGCGTTTCTCTACACCGCGTATTTCACCAAGGTATCGCCCGAGTTGCAGCACGAGGTGTATATGGCGCTGCCGTGGCTCGCGGTGGCGATTCCGATTGCCAACGTGTCGTGGGTGTTCGCGGGTGCGATCAACGGCGCGGAACGCTTCGGCGTCTACAACACCAATCAGACCATCGGCACGTTCCTGTTCCAGTTGCTGCCGCTCGGCGCCGCACTGTGGATGGGCGCGACCTTGCAGAACGTGCTCGCGGCCGCGGTGTTCGCGCGGATCCTGGCCGCGCTTCTGCTGGGCCGTTCCGCGCTGAAAGTGCTGGAGATTCGCCGCGTTCTGCCGCCGCAATTCGGCGTGGCGAAAGGGCTGTTCAATTTCGGCGGCTGGATGCTGATTGCAAGCGTCACGACCATGATCGCCGACTCGCTCGACCGGGTGATGCTCGGCACGAGCCTCGGCGCGCGTTTCGTTACGTATTACACGGTGCCGCAAAACCTCGTCACGCGTCTGAACATCGTGCCGACGGCGCTGGTGCGCACGCTGTTTCCGCGGCTTTCCGCAGTCGGACGTGCCGACGCCGACACCATCACCCGGCAGTCGCTGGAGTTTCTCAACGGTGTGTTCACGCCCGTCGCGCTGGTCGCGATGCTGGTGCTCGAACCTTTCCTGCATCTGTGGGTGGGCAATGAAATCGCCACCGTGGCGGCGCCCGTGGGCCGCATCATGATCGTTGCCGTGTGGCTCGTCGGGCAGGCCAATGTGACGCGGATTCTGATCCAGTCGCAGGTCAATCCGGCCACCGCCGCGCGCGTCGGTCTGTTCGAATTGCCCCTGTTTGCAGGCGCGTTGTGGTTCGGCATCACCCATTTCGGTCTGACGGGCGCGGCAGTGGCCGTGGCCGGCCGGGCGCTGTTCGACTACGCGGTGCTGCTGCGCCTGTCGGCGATTCACGCGCGGCAGATCGCGCTCGACATGCTCGCCCACCTTGCTTTCCTGCTGGCGAGCCTGTGGCTTGCCAGCTTCCTGCCGGGTCTCGCGGCGGCGATTGTCGCCGGCGTATTGATGGTCGGCGCGAATGTCGCCTGGTCGATCACGATGACCCCCGCCTTGCGCGATCTTGCGCGTTCACTGCTGTTGCGACTGAATCCGAGGAAAAGCGCATGAACCACGAAGTCCTTGAAGAAGCCGTGCTGCAACCCGCAACGCGCAGCGCACTGGCCGAACTCACCACCGTTCCCGGTGTTCAGGCGCCACCGCGCCGCACCCCATTCCGTGGCGATAAAACGGTGCGCGTTGCGATCGTGCATGACTGGCTCGTCACGTATGCGGGGGCCGAGAAGGTGCTCGAACAGATCGTTGCGTGCTTTCCGGACGCGGACCTGTTCAGCCTCGTCGATTTCCTCGACGACCGCAGCTTTCTGCGCGGCAAACCCGTCACCACGTCGTTCATCCAGAAGCTGCCGCTCGCGCGCACCAAGTACCGCTCGTATCTGCCGCTGATGCCGCTCGCGATCGAGCAACTCGACGTGTCGGCCTACGACGTGGTGATTTCGAGCAGCCACGCGGTCGCCAAGGGCATTCTGACCGGCCCCGATCAGGTGCATATCAGCTACGTGCATTCGCCGATCCGCTACGCGTGGGATTTGCAGCACCAGTACCTCAAGCAGTCGAGGCTCACCGCCGGCCTGAAGTCGGCCATGGCGCGGCTGATTCTGCATTACATCCGCAACTGGGATATCCGCACCTCGAATTCGGTGGATGGCTTCGTCGCCAATTCCGACTTCATCGCGCGGCGTATCAAGAAGGTCTATCAGCGTGACGCGCGAGTGATTTTTCCGCCGGTCGATGTCGAAGCATTCACGCTGTGCGCGGACAAGGACGACTTCTATCTGACCGCGTCGCGGATGGTGCCGTACAAGAAGATCGATCTGATCGTCGAAGCGTTCGCGCGCATGCCGCAGCGCAAGCTCGTCGTGATCGGCGACGGTCCCGACATGCAGAAGATCCGCGCGAAAGCGGGGCCCAACGTCGAGATCATGGGCTACCAGCCGTTCAAGGTCCTCAAGGACCGGATGAGCCGCGCGAAGGCTTTCGTGTTCGCCGCGGAAGAAGACTTCGGCATTTCGGTGGTCGAGGCGCAAGCTTGCGGCACGCCGGTGATCGCTTACGGCAAGGGCGGTGCGCTCGAAACCGTGCGCGATCTGTCCGAGTCACGGCCCACCGGCATGTTTTTCGACGAACAGAATGCCGAGTCGATCATCGCCGCGGTCGAACGTTTCGACGACCACGTGAAGCGTTTTTCGCCACTGGATTGCCGCGCGAACGCCGAGCAGTTTTCGGCCGCGCATTTCCGCGAGCGTTTCTTCGCGCATGTGCGCGCGTCGGTGCCCGCGCTGCGCACGGCGACACTGCCGCCCTACGTGCCGTATAAGGCTGCGACCGCAGCTAACGGGCCGCGCATTCTGGCCGTCGATCAAAGCGGCGTGCTGGGCGGCGCCGAGTTGTCGCTGCTGGAGATCGTCAAGGCATTGCGCTCGCGCATCGAAGTCGTCCTGTTCGACGACGGCCCGTTCCGCACCGCGCTGGCCAAAGCCGGCGTAGCGGTCGAGGTGCTCGATGCGGGCGCGCTGCGCCATGTGCGCAAGCAGGGCGGTTCATTGCCGAAGGGGCAAGCGCTCAAGGGCCTGATGTCGCTCGTACGCGCCACGGCCAAACGCGCGCGCAAGTCCGACGTGATCTACGCGAACACCCAGCGCGCCATGGTGATCGGCGCGCTCGCCGGCAAACTGGCGCGGCGCCCGGTGGTCTGGCATCTGCGCGATATCGTGAGCCCCGAGCATTTCGGCGGCAAGCAACTGGCGATCATCAAATGGTGCGCGCGTCTTGGCCTCACCCATGTGATCGCCAATTCGGCCGCCTCGGCGCGCGCGTTCGCCGAGCTCACGCAGTTCGACGAAAAACGCATCGACGTGGTGTTCAACGGCATTTCCGCCGCGCCGTTCGACGCGTTGCGCACGGTGCCGCAAGCGGCGCTGCGCCAGCGCCTCGGCCTGCCGCAGGACGCGTTTCTGGTCGGCTCGTTCAGCCGTCTCGCGCGCTGGAAAGGACAGCACGTGCTGCTCGAAGCGATGGTCCTCAATCCGCAGATGCATGCCGTGCTGGTGGGTGCGCCGCTATTCGGCGAGGATCAGTACGAGATCGAATTGCACGCGTTCGTCGCCGCGCACAACCTCGGCGACCGCGTGCATTTTCTCGGCTTCCAGCACGACATCGCGGCTTGCATGTGCGCGGTCGACGCGGTGGTCCACACGTCGATCACGCCGGAGCCGTTCGGCCGCGTGATCGTCGAAGGGATGCTGGCGCAGCGGCCGGTGGTGGCCGCGCGCGCGGGCGGGGTGCTGGAGATCATCGACGACTACGAGAACGGCGTGCTGTGCACGCCGGGGGATGCGCACGGCCTCGCCGACGCGCTCGCCGAATTGCGCTCGAATGATGAACTGCGTAACCGGCTGGTCAGGAACGGCTATCAGACGGCACTGGGCCGGTTTGGCACCGCAACTTATGTGGAGGGCGTCGAGCAGATCCTGAAGCGCGTGGCGGCCTCCAGAACGGCTTAGGCGGGTTCAACGCGGGGTAGGCAGGGGCTCGGCCAGTCCCTGCCGTTTGCGCAGCGGAGCGAAAGTCCAAGGACCTTCGCTCCGTTTTTTTTATCGCGCGGGCTGGTTGCTCTCGTTCAGGCCTGTTTTAGCGCCGCTTTCGGCTTGAAACTGGCCGACCACTTCATGGCCGGCAGCTCGACCAGCCGGTAGAACACGTAAGCGGCAGGCACAGCCACCAGCATATAGGCGAACGACGGCCAGATCGACATTTGCAGCGACGAGCGGAACAGCAGCGACGACAGCAGCACGAAGATCGGCAGATGGATCAGATACAGCGAGAAGCTGAAATCGCCGAACCGCGATAGCAGGCGCATGCCGGCTCCGGGGCTGCGGTCCGCGTTGCCGCGGTCGAGCGCCTTGTACAGGTAGAACGCGAAGCCGATCGCCCACAACTGGAATGCACCGTACTGACCGAAATGGAACGCCGCGCAACCGAGCGCGACGAATCCGGCGGCGAGCGCGTAGAGCCACACCGGCGAGCGGGCATGCGGCGCGCTGCGCGCTCGGGCGTCGGCGATCCATGCGCCGAGCGTCCATGAAAACCAATAGGACGTGAAGAACTGAATGTCGTGACGCTCCAGCATGTAGGCGGACACCACGTTGATCACCGCGACGATCGCCAGCACGGAGGTCATGCCGATGCGCCGGCGCAGCGCGAACAGCAGCGGATAGATCGCGTAGAACTGCACTTCGAGCGATAGCGTCCAGAGCGCGCCGTTCGAGCCGAATGTGTGACCGGCCACGCCCTGCAGCGAGAACAGGTTGACGAGGAAGGCCTGCAGGCCGATCTCGCGGATCTTGTGACTGACGGGCGGCAGTTGCAGGCTGAACCAGTCGAGCGCGAAGGTCAGCACGAGCGCCGCGAGCAGCACGGGATAAATGCGCGCGAAGCGGCGCACCCAGAAATTGCCCGTATCGAGCCGGTAGTCCGGATTTCCGGCGAGCCGCAGCGCGCCGCCGCGGTGAATGCAATAGCCGCTAATCACGAAGAAAATCGGCACCCCCGCCGAGCCCCACGCAATCGGAAAGGTCAGATACGCGGCGATCGCGTTCAAACTGAAGGCGTGGCCCACGCTCTGGTGAAACGCCTGCATGCCCACCCATTCGACCTGGCGGCAATGAAAATAGGCCACCAGCAAGGCGGCGAAGCCCCGCATGGCGTCGATGACATGCTCCTTGCCCGCGCTGTTCGCGCGTGCTTCGCTGTGAGTGCGCGACGCGGCGCTCGTGCGGGGCGGGGAGAGGGGCAGGGATGAGCCGGCGGCATCCAGTGCAGAGTCTCTCATGCGCGGTCCTTATTCTGACGGAGGAAAAAGCGGGTTCGCGCGGACGGCGTACGCGTCCACGGTGCATGACATGCTAGTGCACGGCGCAGGCAAAAAATCGATAAAAAAATTGCGCGCTGAATTGAATTAGACGGCAATTTTGTGACGAATTGTAATTGCATATATCCGGATGTAGCGGCGAATTATTTACCGCTTTTGTCGTGCTAATTTGAGTGACGGATTCTCTTGACCCGAGGTGAAGTCATGAACCTGCATTTACTCGCCGGCATTGCCGTGCTGCTGATCCTTGTCGCCGCCTCCGCCTATCGGGAGGCGCTGCGCAACGAGCCGATCCGCCGTTTTCGCATGAATCCGGGCAAGCTGCCCCAGCTCGACGACAACGAATAACGCGGCTCGCGAGGCGTCTGGCGGGCGCGAACGGCCCATATGCCGGCGCGCCTCACGCGCCCGTAGGCCAGTTGTCAGGATATGTAGAAATTTCTGAATCTGCGAAAAATAAATCGATTTTCCATATGTAATTGTTGCTTATCGCCACGCTGCATATCGAAATTGAATGGCTTTATTTATTCTGATTGAGGAAATTTCACGTGGGCACTGACGTCATTTTTTGCTAGCCTTTCCGGCGAAATCGATTGGCCGCCTGGCCCGCGAACACACTAATTTCTAACCGATGTGGGAATGCCTACCATGCTGAAAGTCACCAAAGCCGTGTTTCCCGTAGCGGGCCTCGGGACACGATTCCTGCCGGCTACCAAGGCAAGTCCTAAGGAAATGCTGCCGATCGTCGACAAGCCGCTGATTCAATACGCGGTCGAAGAAGCGATTGCCGCCGGCATCACCGAGATGATCTTCGTGACGGGCCGCAGCAAGCGCGCCATCGAAGATCATTTCGACAAGTCTTACGAGATCGAGGCAGAACTCGAGGCGCGTAACAAGCAGAAGCTGCTCGACCTGGTGCGCAGCATCAAGCCGGCCAATGTCGACTGTTTCTATGTGCGTCAAGCCGAAGCGCTCGGTCTTGGCCACGCGGTGCTGTGCGCCGAAAAACTGGTGGGCGACAGCCCGTTCGCGGTGATTCTGGCCGACGACCTGCTGCACAGCTCGAAGCCGGTGATGAGCCAACTGGTCGATACCTTCAATCACTATCACAGCTCGGTGATCGGCGTCGAAACCATCGCGCGTGAAGACAGCCGCTCGTACGGCGTGGTGGATGGCCGCGAGTGGGAAGACAACGTGATCAAGCTGTCGGGCATCGTCGAGAAGCCGGCGCCGGACAAGGCGCCGTCGAATCTCGGCGTGGTGGGCCGTTATGTGCTGATGCCCACCATCTTCAAACATATTCGCGCGTTGAAGCCGGGTGCGGGCGGTGAGCTGCAATTGACCGATGCAGTGCAATCGCTGCTGACCGAAGAGCAGGTGCTGGCTTATCGCTATTTCGGCACGCGTTTTGATTGCGGCAGCAAGCTTGGGTATCTGAAAGCGACGGTGGAATTCGCGCTGCGTCATCCGGAAGTGAAGGCGGAATTCGAGGCTTATTTGCAGGCGTATATGCAGACCAACATGCAGGACGGTGTGCCGGCGCAATATACGGCGGAAGCGGCTTGATCCACTTTGAAGGCCGCCACGGCTAGCGCAGGCGGCTGATGCGCGCCGCGCTCGTTCGAGAGCGCCATGCGCTCGCGAAACTCCCGCGAAACTCATCACGCAGAAGCAACGCGCAGCAGTATCGCGCACATTAAAACGGGCGCCGCTAACCACGCGGCGCCCGTCTTTCTTTCAGCCGGCCCACGCTTCACGCGCGGCCCGGCAAGCCAGTCCTCAGGCTTCTTTCTTCACTTTCAGCCGGAACTTGTGCAGCAACGGTTCCGTGTAGCCGCTCGGCTGCTGGCGTCCTTCGAACACCAGCGCTTGCGCGGCCTTGAAAGCGATCGTGTCGAAGCCCGGCGCCATCGGCTTGTAGTGCGGGTCGCCCGCGTTCTGCTCGTCGACCACTTTCGCCATGCGCTTGAATGTCTCTTCAACCAGATCGCGCTTCACCACGCCGTGATACAGCCAGTTGGCGATATGCTGGCTGGAAATACGCAGCGTGGCACGGTCTTCCATCAGGCCGACGTTGTGAATGTCGGGCACCTTCGAGCAGCCCACGCCCTGATCGATCCAGCGCACCACATAGCCGAGAATGCCCTGTGCGTTGTTGTCGATCTCGCTGCGGATCTCGTCGTCGCTCCACTTTGCCTCGGCCACGACCGGAATCGTCAGCAAGCCGTCGAGCAGTTCGTCGCGCACCTTCGCGTAGTCCGTGCGTTCCAGTTCCTGCTGCACCGCTTGTACGTCGATCTGGTGGTAATGCAACGCGTGCAGCGTCGCGGCGGTCGGCGAGGGCACCCATGCGGTGTTCGCGCCGGCCTTCGGGTGCGCGATTTTCTGTTCGAGCATGGCGTGCATCAGATCAGGCATCGCCCACATGCCCTTGCCGATCTGCGAGCGGCCGCGCAGGCCCGCGCTCAAACCGACCAGCACGTTGCTGCGCTCGTAAGCGGCGATCCAGGCGCTCGACTTCATGTCGCCCTTGCGCAGCATCGGACCGGCTTCCATGGCCGTGTGCATCTCGTCGCCGGTACGGTCGAGGAAACCCGTGTTGATGAACGCGACACGCTCCGACGCTTCGGCGATACAGGCGAGCAGGTTCACGCTGGTGCGGCGCTCCTCGTCCATGATGCCCATCTTGATCGTGTTGCGCGGCAGCTTCAGCAGGTCTTCCACGCGCGCGAACAACTCGCTCGCGAAGGCGACTTCGGCCGGGCCGTGCATCTTCGGCTTGACGATATAGATCGAGCCGGTGCGCGAATTCAGCTTGTGCTTGCGGTCGTGCAACGCGCACAGTGAGGTGATCACGGCGTCGAGAATGCCTTCCGGAATCTCGTGGCCGTCTTTCGTCAGCACCGCCGGATTGGTCATCAAATGACCGACGTTGCGGATGAACAGCAACGAGCGGCCATGCAGCACGACCGGCGCCGTGCCATTCGCGGCGGTGTAGACGCGGTCGGCGTTCAGCCGGCGCGTGAAGGTCTTGCCGTTTTTCGTGACCTCTTCGGCCAGATCGCCGTTCATCAGGCCGAGCCAGTTGCGGTAGAGCTGGACCTTGTCGTCCGCATCCACGGCCGCGACCGAGTCTTCACAGTCGATGATCGTGCTCACCGCCGCTTCGACTACCACGTCTTTCACATGCGCCGAATCGGTCTTGCCGATCGAGTCGTTCGCATCGATCTGGATTTCGAAGTGCAGGCCGTTGTGCTTGAGCAGCACTGCGGACGGCGCGCTTTCTTCACCCTGATAGCCGATGAATTGCGCCGGCGTCTTCAGTTCGCTCTTGCCGTTCTTCAGCGTGACGATCAGCTTGCCGCCTTCCACGCCATAGTGGGTCGCGTCGGCATGCGAGCCGTTCGCGAGCGGTGCGGCCTGATCGAGAAACTTGCGCGCATAGGCGATCACCGCGGCGCCGCGCACAGGGTTGAAGGCCTTCTGCTTGTCGGCGCCGTTGTTCTCGGGAATCGCGTCGGTGCCGTACAGCGCGTCGTACAGGCTGCCCCAGCGCGCGTTCGCCGCGTTCAGCGCATAGCGCTGGTTCGACAGCGGCACCACCAGTTGCGGGCCGGCCTGTTCGGCGATTTCGGTGTCCACGTGGTCGGTCGTGGCTTTGACGCCGGCAGGCACGGGCACGATATAGCCAATGCCCTCCAGAAACGCGCGGTACGCACGCAGATCGCGCACCGGACCCGGATTGGCGCGATGCCAGTTGTCCAGCTCGGTTTGCAAGCGGTCGCGCTCGGCGAGCAACGCACGGTTTTTGGGCGTCAGCTCATGCACGAGGGCGTCGAAGCCCAACCAGAATTCAGCGCTGTCGATTCCGGTGCCGGGCAGGGCTTCGGTTTCGACGAACTGGTCGAGGTTGGCGGCGACTTGCAGTCCGCCGCGCGGGTTCATCTGAGTCATCGACTGCTCCATCTATCTGAATGGGGCCGATGAGGGGGCATCGGCCCGCGTTGTGCAACGGTTTAGCTTCTTTTGGTGATCGCCGCCGCTTCGAGCGGCAGGCGAATTTAAGCGGCGATAGCCTGAATCCCGGCCTTGGCGATCTGCGCGTCCTGATCCGACTTGACGCCGGACACGCCGACCGCGCCGACCACCTGGCCGTCGACGATCACCGGCACGCCGCCTTCCAGCGTGCCTTGCAGCGGCGCGCTCAGGAATGCGGTGCGGCCGTTGTTGATCATGTCTTCATATACCTTGGTTTCGCGCCGTCCGATCGCCGAAGTGCGGGCCTTTTCGGTCGCGATATACGAGCTGGCCGGCGCGCTGCCGTCGAGGCGCAGCATTCCGAGCGGATGGCCGCCGTCGTCCACCACCACGATGGCGACGGCCCACTTGTTCTGCTCGGCTTCCGCGCGGGCGGCTTCGAGAATGCGGGTCGTTTCGGCAAGGGTCAGCACAGGTTTGCTCAGCATAATGAATTTCCTGGTTCGTTTATGGTAAGGATGCTTCTACAAGTTCTATCCAGTGGCGCACCGGCGTGCGCCCGGCGCCGTCCAGATGCATCTGGCAGCCGATATTGGCCGTGACGATCAGCTCCGGCTTGCCGCTTTCCAGCGCGTCGAGCCGGTTTTTGCCTAGCCTTTGCGTAACCTTTGCGCAAGCTCGGGCTGGGTAATCGAATACGTGCCTGCCGAGCCGCAGCACAGATGGCCGTCGGGCACGGCGGTGAGATCGAAGCCGAGTTGTTGCAGGATCGACTCGACCGCGCCGCCCAGCTTCTGAGCATGCTGCAACGTGCAGGGGCAGTGAAACGCGATTCTTTGCTGAGTCTGCCCTGGCAAGCTTGCTTGCAGCTGACCGAGCGGCCGCGTTGGTGTTCGGTGACAGCGCGGGTTGCACGCAGCCTTCCAGCATCAGCATTGTGCGCGGATGCCGCGGCGCCGGCCTTGGGTTTGTCCCAGCATTTGGCCGAACGCTTTGCCTCGCGATTTTACGTCCAAGCGCGGCCGGAAGAAACGGCCGCGTCGCGCGGCCGGTCTTCAGGAGCGCGCCGAATACCACGGAATGCGGGATCGCGCGGCGCAAACCCTCGCGCAGCAAGCGTTCCGGCAAGGGCCGCTCGATGCGCCGCTCCAGCTCGGCACGGCCGATATCGAGCAGCGCATGACAGGTGATACCGGACGGGCAGGTGGTTTCACAATTGCGGCAGCTCAGGCACCGGTCGAAGTGCAATTGGATTTTCTGCGTGACCGGCTCTTCCTCCAGCATCTGCTTGATCAGATAGATGCGCCCGCGCGGGCCGTCGAGTTCGTTGCCGAGCAGTTGATAGATCGAACAGGAAGAGCAGCGGCTCGTGCGGGCGACATTACGGCTGGAAGGATGGGAGTAGAGGGCTTTACAATCGCGACTTAAACACAACAATTCGCACGCTCCCCACGTGCCCCCACTCCATGGCGACCATCAGCGAGCTTTTTGTCTATCCGATCAAATCCTGCGCGGGCATTGCGTTGCATGAGGCGCGTCTGTTCGCCACCGGCCTCGAATACGACCGCTGCTGGATGGTCACCGACCCGGCCGGCGCCATGCTCACGCAGCGCGCGTATCCGCGCATGGCGCTGATTCAGGTCGAAATCGGCGCCGAAGATCTCGTGATTCGCGCGCCGGGCATGAGCGAATTGCGCACGCCGCTGGACAGCGCGCGGCTCGACGCGCCGAGCGCGGTGCAGACGCAGGTCTGGCGCGATGCCGCTTATGGACTCGACACCGGCGCGGCAAGCGCGGAATGGTTCTCGGCGTTTCTCGGCGTGCCCGCGCGCCTGCTGCGCTTCGATCCCGAGCGGGAGCGCATTGTCGATCCGGACTATACGGATAGCGTGGGCGGCGCAACCACGCACTTTGCCGATGGTTTTCCGCTGCTGGTGATCGGTCAGGCGTCGCTCGACGATCTGAACACGCGGCTGAGCGGCAAGGGCGCACCGGCGATTCCGATCAACCGGTTCCGCCCCAATGTCGTGCTGACGGGGCTCGACGCGTACGAAGAGGATTACGTGGAGACGCTGAGCATCGACGGGGAGGCGGGTGAGAACGTGCAATTGCAACTGGTGAAGCCGTGCTCGCGCTGCCCGATGCCCACCATCGACCAGGCCAAAGGCGCGCCCGATCCGGACTGGCCGAACGAGCCGACCGACACGATGAGTGTCTATCGCGCGAATCCGCAGCGAAACGGGGCGATTACGTTCGGAAACAATGCACTTGTCGCACGCGGGGCTGGGCAGCGGCTGCGCGTGGGGCAGTCGGTGGACGCGGAACTGGGTTTCGGCGACTGACGGCGTTGGGTGGCCAGTGCGTCGGCCAGGTCGGCAGGGTCGGCAACCTCGGCAAACGCGGGAAGAGGCCGGTCAAAATGTCCAGCGCAACGTTGCCGGCGCAACGAGGCACAAGCCGCCGGTCTCGGACTTAATGGCGGATCCGCCCGTTCAACGCGGCAAGAATGACCGGCATGGGCACCGGTTTGACGAAGTGATGATTGAAGCCCGAACGCAGCGACTCGCTCTTTTCCTCGTCGCGCTCGAGCCCGGTAACCGCCACCAGCATGGGCGCGGGCACGTCGCCCACGTAGCGGATTCGCCGCGCGACCGCGCGACCGTCCAGGCGCGGCATTTCGACGTCCAGCAACGCGGCCTCCGGATGCCAGGCGCAGTATTGCGCCAGTGCGTCGAGGCCGTTGCGCGCGGTCCTGATGTCGAAACCATGTGCGCTGAAAAAGAGTACGTAAGCGGCCAGCAGATTCGCGTCGTCGTCTGCGATCAGAAGGCGTGTGGCTCGTTGATGGCCCATCCGATTTTCCCCAGTGTGTGTTCTGTGTGTCCGTCTATTCCTTTCCGTCCATTCTTGTTAGTGAGCAATTTGAAGTCCTGAGAGAATTCATCTTCAGGAGAGTCTGTTTTCAGGCCGCATGGAGACAGTTTTCACAGAACCGCGTTTTATAGCGAAGGTCGCCCGGCGCGAATCTACAACCTGCGCAGCCATACTGCCGTACTGAGCACTCTTTCCGACCGCAGTTATTTCGGTAATCTCTGCGCCTGAGCGCTTTTACGCCGCCTGTGCAACGAACTCTCGCCCGATCAGCTTGTCGATCTGCATGACCACTGTTTCATCGCGCCGTGCCTGATCCGCAGCCCGCGCGCACTCGACGCTCTCGCCGATCGCGCTGCCCACCAGAATCACCGCCGGACTACCGAAACTCGCGCTCGTCGCATCGGCGGCGAGGCGATCGAGACGGCTCACGAGGCGCCGCTCATTGCTGCCCCCCGCCCACTGAACGACGGCTGCCGGGGTGTCGGCCGGCAGGCTCGCGAGCAACGCGGTCGCGATGCTCTCGATGCGCCGCATCCCCATATAGATTGCTAATGTGGTGTGGGTCGCCGCCAATGCAGCCCAGTCCGGCTCGCCGTGATCCTCCGTATGCGCGGTGATGAAAGTAACGCCGTGGCAGTGGCGGCGATGCGTGAGCGAAATGCCTAGTCCCGCGGCGGCCGCGAACCCCGACGAGATGCCGTTGACGATCTCGACCGAAATGTCGGCGTCGCGCAGCGCCGCAAGTTCTTCACCAGCCCGTCCGAATAGCAGCGCTTCGCCGCCCTTGACCCGCACCACATGCAAGCCCTTGAGCGCGTAGCGCCGCATCAGGCGTTCGATAAACGCTTGCGGCGTGGAGCGGCAGCCGCCTCGCTTGCCGACGCGAATCACCCGCGCCTGCGGCGCCAGCGTCACGATCTCCGGATTCGCGAGGTCGTCCAGCAGCACGACGTCGGCCGCCGCCAACGCTTTTGCGGCTTTCAGCGTGAGCAGATCGAGGTCGCCCGGGCCTGCGCTCAATAAGGTGACCTTGCCGGTGTTCGTGTTCATCGCGGTGTCCTTCGCTTGTGGGTCGGCTAACGGCAGTTGAATTGCCGGAGCCAAATAAAAAACGGCGTCCGCTCGTGTTGGTCACGAGGGGACGCCGTTGTCCGTTTGCTGCCTGGTGTATCGGTATTCGACTTCGAGTGGGACGAATCACAACATTGTGCTTCGTCCGATATTCGTTCGTACTGCAGGTCATGGCGGCTGCGTTGCCACGTCGACCTGTTCACTCTTACGCAAAGATCACGCCATACAGCGCGACGGTGCGTTCAATGCCTTGCCGGGTCTCGGCTTCCACCGAAAGAACTGGCGTCGACGCACCGCATGCGTGCCCCGATTGCGCACGTACACAGTGCTGCGTCGCACCATGCGTGTGCTTCGCTGCATCGAAACGCGTCGCGCGCCGGGGGCGCCGCACGCGCGTGCCATTTGCCTCGAAGCCCCGCGCCACGGCGTCTTTCGGGCCATTCCGTGCAATTGGCACAGGCCTTGCATTAAGGCTTGCCATCGGATCAACGTGGATCCGCTGCGAGTGCAACACAAAGTATTCGCCGCAGTACAGGTCAGGACAACGGCGTCCCCCGAACTCAGTCATCGACTGGGTTCGCGGGACGCCGTTTTTATTTCCGGAATCGCTTTCGCCACCTGCCGCCCGACGGCGCTCGCAACCAGCCACATTGAGGAAACCGCGGTCATGAAAATCATCGTTATCGGTCACGGGATGGTCGGCCACAAACTGGTCGAGTGCCTTGCACAAGACGCCGCACATGGCCTCGACATCACGGTGCTGAGCGAAGAATCGCGGCCGGCCTACGACCGCGTGCACCTGTCCGAGTTCTTCTCGGGCAAGTCGGCGGACGACCTGTCGCTGGTCGAGCCGGGTTTCTTCGAGCGGCAAAACGTGTTGCTCAAGTTAAACGCAAAGGCCGTGACGATCGATCGCGACGCGCGCACCGTGAAAGTATCGACGGGTGAAACGCTGCCTTATGACAAGCTCGTGTTCGCCACCGGCTCCTATCCGTTCGTGCCGCCCGTGCAGGGCCGTGAACGCGCGGATTGCTTCGTGTACCGAACTATCGACGACCTCGAAGCGATGCGCGAATGCGGTGCGCGCTCGAAGACGGGCACGGTGGTTGGCGGCGGACTGCTCGGTCTCGAATGCGCAAAGGCGCTGCGCGACATGGGCCTGCAAACGCACGTGGTCGAATTCGCGCCGCGTCTGATGGCCGTGCAGGTGGACGATGGCGGCGGCCGCGTGCTGCGCACCAAGATCGAGGAACTGGGCGTGACGGTGCACACGCAAAAGAACACCACGGCGATCGTGGACGGCGAGGCCGGCACGCACCGCATGCAATTCGCGGACGGCAGCCACCTCGACACCGACATGATCGTGTTCTCGGCGGGCATTCGTCCGCGTGACGATCTGGCGCGCGAGAGCGGTCTGACACTCGGCCCGCGCGGCGGTATCGTGATCGATGACGCCTGCCGCACGAGCGATCCGCACATCTATGCGATCGGCGAATGCGCGCTATGGAACGGCCAGTTGTTCGGCCTCGTGGCGCCGGGTTATGAAATGGCCCGCGCGGTGGCGAAGCAATTGCACGGTGGCACGGCCGAATTCGCCGGCGCCGACATGAGCACCAAGCTCAAGCTGATGGGTGTGGACGTGGCAAGCATCGGCGACGCGCACGGCAATACGCCGGGCAGCCGCGCCTACCAGTTCAGCGACGAACGCAAGCAGGTCTACAAGAAGCTGGTGGTGTCGGAGTGCGGCAAGTACCTGCTGGGCGGCGTGATGGTGGGCGACGCCGGCGAATACGGCACGCTGCTGCAGATGATGTTGAACCGCATCGAGCTGCCGGCGTCGCCCGAATTCCTGATCCTGCCGCAGGCGGACGGCAACGCGAAGCCCGCGCTCGGCGTGGAGGCGTTGCCCGCGGGCGCGCAGATCTGCTCGTGCAACAACGTCTCGAAGGGCGAGCTATGCGCCGCGGTCTGCGCGGGCGCGACGGACATCGGCGCACTCAAATGCGCCACCAGCGCCGGCACGTCGTGCGGTGGCTGCGTGCCGCTCGTCACGCAGGTGATGAAAGCCGAGATGAAGAAGCAGGGTCTCGCGGTCAACAATCACGTCTGCGAACACTTTCCGTATTCGCGCCAGGAGCTGTATCACATCGTGCGGGTGGAAGGCGTGCGCAGCTTCGGCGAACTGCTCGCGAAGCACGGTCATGGTCTCGGCTGCGATATCTGCAAGCCAGTGGTGGCGAGCGTTCTCGCGTCGTGCTGGAACGAGTTCGTGCTGAAGAAGGAGCACGCGTCGTTGCAGGACACCAACGACTACTACCTCGCCAACATTCAACGCGACGGCACCTATTCGGTCGTGCCGCGCATGGCCGGCGGTGAAGTGACCCCCGACGGTTTGATCGCGGTCGGGCAGGTGGCGAAGAAATACGGCCTCTATACGAAGATCACCGGCGGTCAGCGCGTCGATCTGTTCGGCGCGCGCGTCGAACAATTGCCGCTCATCTGGGAAGAGCTGATCGCCGCCGGTTTCGAATCGGGCCACGCCTACGGCAAGTCGCTGCGCACCGTGAAGTCGTGCGTCGGCTCGACGTGGTGCCGTTATGGCGTAGGCGATTCGGTGGGCCTCGCGGTCGAGATTGAGAACCGCTACAAGGGCCTGCGCACGCCGCACAAGATCAAGTTCGGCGTGTCGGGCTGCACGCGCGAGTGCGCGGAAGCACAGGGCAAGGATGTCGGCATCATCGCGACCGAGAAGGGGTGGAATCTCTACGTGTGCGGCAACGGTGGCATGAAACCGCGTCACGCCGAGCTGCTCGCTTCGGACCTCGATAAAGACACGCTGGTGCGCTACATCGACCGCTTCCTGATGTTTTACGTGCGCACCGCCGACCGTCTGCAACGCACCAGCGTGTGGCGCGACAACCTCGAAGGCGGCCTTGAGTATCTGATCGACGTGGTTGTCAACGATCGCCTCGGCGTGGCCGACGAACTCGAGTCGGAAATGCAGCACGTGGTCGACACCTACGAGTGCGAATGGAAGAAGGCTGTCACCGATCCCGAAACGCGCAAGCGCTTCCGTCATTTCGTCAACAGCGGCGAATCCGACAGCAACGTTGCTTTCGTCGAGGAACGCGGCCAGATCCGGCCGGCCACGCCCGCGGAGCGCCACGCGAAGCTCGCCGCGATTCCCGTCGTCGTCGAAACCGTCTGATTGATTTGCACCATTCACCGAGGACTTCCGTCATGAACAACGATCGCCTGCCACGCGCCTGGACACCGGTTTGCCCGCTCGACGACATCGTGCCCAACACGGGCGTTTGCGCGCTTGTCAACGGCGAGCAGGTCGCGGTTTTTCACGTTGACAACGGTGACGCCGACGCCACCGTGTTCGCGATCGACAACTTCGACCCCGGCTCGCAGGCGGCGGTGCTGTCGCGCGGGCTGATCGGCAGCCTCGGCGAGCGCATCGTGGTCGCTTCGCCGATCTACAAGCATCACTTCGACCTGCGGACCGGCGAGTGCCTGGAAACACCAGCGTATTCCGTCGGCGCGTTCGCCGCGCGAGTCGAAAACGGCCAGGTGTGGGTCGCCGTTTGAGCCACGGATTGTCTGAAACCTTTTCGAGTGATCTTGCCCGCCATGTCCTCCACTAACGTGAAAACCGTGTGCCCTTACTGTGGCGTTGGCTGCGGCATGGTGCTGCATGTCGAGGACGGCCAGGTCGTGAAGATCTCCGGCGACAAGGAGCATCCGGCCAACTTCGGCCGGCTGTGCACGAAGGGGCAATCGGCGCACGTTGCGTTGCGCAAGTCCGGGCGTCTTGAAGATGCGTTCGTGCGCCATGCGCGTGGCCAGGACCCGGCGCCGCTGCCCATGGCGCAGGCGATCAGCACCACCGCGGCGCGTTTGCGCGGCCTGCTCGACGAACATGGACCGGATGCGCTGTCGTTTTACGTGTCCGGTCAGATGTCGATCGAGGCGCAGTACCTCGTCAACAAGCTCGCCAAAGGCTTCGTCGGCACCAACAACATCGAATCGAATTCGCGCCTGTGCATGGCGAGCGCGGGCAGCGGCTACAAACTGTCGCTCGGTGCGGACGGCCCGCCGGGATCGTACGAAGACATCGATCATGCCGACCTGTTCTTCGTGATCGGCGCGAATATGGCCGACTGTCACCCGATTCTGTTCCTGCGCATGCTGGATCGCGTGAAGGCCGGCGCCAAACTGATCGTCGTCGATCCACGCCGCAACACGACGGCGGAGAAGGCCGATCTTTTTATGCAGATCAAGCCGGGCACCGATCTGGCGTTGCTCAACGGCTTGCTGCATCTGCTGCACGAAAACGGCCATACGGATGCCGCTTTCATCGCCGACGCTACCGAGGGGTGGGACGCGATGCCTGCGTTTCTCGCCGACTACACACCGGAGAAGGTCGCGCAGATCACCGGCATCGCACTCGACGATCTGCGTGCGGCCGCGCAGATGATCGGCACCGCGAGCGAGTGGATCAGCTGCTGGACCATGGGCCTGAATCAGAGTACGCACGGCACGTGGCACACCAACGCGATCTGCAATCTGCATCTGGCAACGGGCAAGATTTGCCGCCGCGGCAGCGGACCGTTTTCGTTGACTGGCCAGCCCAATGCGATGGGCGGCCGCGAAATGGGCTACATGGGACCGGGATTGCCGGGCCAGCGTTCGGTGCTAGTCGAAGAAGACCGCGCGTTTATCGAAGACCTGTGGCGCATTCCGAAGGGCACGCTCAAACCGGAAGTGGGCAACGGCACGATCGACATGTTCACACGCATGGCGGCGGGCGAGATCAAGGCGTGCTGGATCATCTGCACGAACCCGGTGGCGAGCGTGGCGAATCGTCAGAACGCAATCGACGGCTTGCGCGCGGCGCAACTCGTGATCGCGCAAGACGCTTTCCTCGACACGGAGACCAACCGATACGCCGACGTGCTATTGCCCGGCGCGCTGTGGGCCGAAGCCGAAGGCGTGATGATCAACTCCGAGCGCAATGTCACGCTGATGCAAAAAGGGATCGAGCCGCCGGGCGCTGCGCTGCCGGACTGGCAGATCATCGCGCGCATTGCCTGCGAAATGGGTTACGCGGAGGCTTTCACTTACGCGAGCGCCGAGGAAGTTTTCGCGGAAATCACCCGCGCGTCGAATCCCAAAACCGGCTATGACCTGCGCGGCGCGAGCCATCGTCGTTTGAAAGAAACGCCGTTGCAATGGCCGCTTGCATCGGACGATTGCGCCGAGCGCAATCCGGTTCGCTACCTCAACAACGGAGTGAGCCAGACACTCAAGGAACTGCCGGACGGCAGCCGTCCGCGGCTCGTCTTTCCGACCGCGAGCGGCAAGGCAATGTTTTTCGCGCGCGCTTACGCGGCGCCGGCCGAATTGCCGGATCGTGAGTTTCCGATCGTGCTGAATACCGGCCGCTTGCAGCATCAATGGCACACGATGACCAAGACCGGCAAGGTCGCGATGCTCAACAAGCTGAACCCCGGTCCGTTCGTCGAAATTCATCCGGAAGATGCCGCCACGCTCGGCATCAAGGCAAAAGACCCGGTGGAGATTCGCTCGCGCCGCGGCCGCGCGGTGTTGCCGGCTGTCGTGACCGAGCGCGTGAGCGCGGGCAACTGCTTTGCGCCGATGCACTGGAACGATGTATTCGGCGACGACCTGTGCATCAACGCCGTAACGAGCGATGCGATCGACCCGGTCTCGCAGCAGCCCGAACTCAAGTTTTGTGCGGTCGCGTTGAGCCCGGTGGTGGCCGACAGCACGGAGCCGCTTCTGAATGACGACGATACGGTGCTCGCCGAGGCATCCGTTGCCGTAGCCGTGAGCGCGGCGCAGGAGAACACCGTATCGGCAAGCGCCGAGGATCTGGATATGCCCCGTATCAATGCACTCACCGGCCTGTTGCAGTTGCCGGCGACGCTCGCACCTTCGTTCAACGATCAGCAGCGGGTCTATCTGGCCGGCTTCGTTGGCGGCCTGCGTTCAGCGGAAGCGCAGGGCGTCGACAGCGTGCCGGTTCTGCCCGGCAACGCTCCGTTCGATACCACGAGCCGCCTGTATGTGGACGGCTTGCTAGCCGGTCTCTATAGCCGCAGTGCGACGATTGCCGCCGCTCCGCTTGCGGCCTCGCATGCGCAGGCATCGCAAGCATCGCAAGTATCGGGCGTGCGCATTGTGCGCGCGCGTCCCAAGGTCACCTTGCTGTGGGCCTCGCAAACCGGCAACACCGAGTCGCTGACCGAAGGCTATGCAACTCGTTTGATGGAGTCGGGCTTCGAAATCCGCACATCGTGCATGGCGGACTATCCGGCCTCAATGCTTGCCAAGGCGCAATACGTGCTGTTGATGACAAGCACTTTCGGCGACGGCGATCCGCCCGACAACGCGCAAAGTTTCTGGACGCAATTGAACGGCGAGGGCGCGCCTCGGCTCGACGGCGTGCGCTTCGCGGTGCTCGCGCTCGGTGACCGCAACTACGACCAGTTTTGCGGACATGGCCGCCGGCTCGACCAGCGGCTCGCCGAGCAAGGCGCGCTGCGGCTGATGGACCGCGTCGATTGCGACAGCGAGTATCAGGAGAGCGCGGATGCGTGGCTCGATCGCATCATCGTGCGCATCAAGGAAGAGGATGCCGCGCTGTACGCGGTACCGCCCGGCGGCATGGTCAACGCGGTGGTGCCGGGCACGGTGCCGAGCAAGACGCGGCCCGCCGCATCGCGGCTCGTGAGCAATCTGCGCCTGAACAAGCAGGGCGCGGCGAAAGACACGCGTTACTTCTCGCTGCACACGGGCGACTCGGGACTCGAATACGAAGCAGGAGATGCGCTTGGCGTGTGGCCAAGCAACTGTCCCGAACTGGTCGACGAATTGATCGGGCTGAGCGGTTTGAGCGCGGATGCCGCCGTGAATGTGGCGGGCGCGGGCGAAATGCGTCTCGCCGATGCACTCGCCAGGCACTACGAGATCGCGCGACCGAATTCGGATCTGCTCGCGTTTGTCGCCGCACGCAGCAATAACGGCGCGCTACGCGATCTGCTGGCGCCCGAGCGCAAGGCCGACCTCAAACAGTGGTTATGGGGCCAGCAGATCGCCGACGTGCTGCACGAATTTCCGGTGCGCCTCACGGCAACCGAATTGACCGGCATGCTCAAGCGTCTGCAACCGCGTCTTTACTCGATCGCCTCGAGCCCGAAGGCACATGCCGGCGAAGTTCATCTGACGGTTGCCGCCGTGCGCTATAGCAACGGACGCCGTCATCGCAAAGGCGTGTCGTCTACTTTTCTCGCCGATCGCGCGGGCGATGTCAACGTTCCCGTGTTCGTGCAGAAGTCCGCACACTTTCGTCCTCCTCATGGTTCAGAAACGCCGATGATCATGGTCGGACCCGGTACCGGCGTTGCACCGTTTCGCGGCTTCTTGCACGAGCGGCGGGCACGTGGCGACACGGGACGCAACTGGCTGTTCTTTGGCGAGCAGCATGCCGCTTCCGATTTCTACTACCGCGACGAACTTGAATCGATGCGCGACAGCGGCGTGCTGACCCGTCTCGACGTCGCGTTCTCGCGCGATCAGGCGGACAAGGTCTACGTGCAGGACCGCATGCGCGAGCAAGGTGCGCAATTGTGGGCATGGCTCGAAGACGGTGCGCATTTCTACGTGTGCGGCGACGCCAACCGGATGGCGAAAGACGTCGATGCGGCGCTCAAGGAAGTGGTCGCGCGGCATGGCGGCATGAGCGATGAGAAAGCGCTCGACTACGTGAGCCGCCTCGCGCAGGAAAAACGCTACGCACGCGACGTTTATTGATAGCCGCACGCGTTCCAGAGCGACGAGTGCGTTCACCGTTTCAAGGTTTCAACGAGTACGCAGGGAAGTTTTAAAAGACGGAGCCGGATGGCATGGAGGTTGCATGTTTATGCCGGTTTTCAACATCGTGATCATTCCGGTGCGTGGCGCGTGGCGCAATCTGCCGGATAGTCGAAAAATCAGTTTTGTGAGGATATCTGATGAAAAACGTGATGAGCTCCCTAAAGAGTGGGGACTGGCGCGCGCTGGTGGCGTGTTTCCTCTATTTCGACACCGGCTTTACCGTCTGGGTCCTGTATGGACCGCTCGCGCCGTTCATCAGCAAGAGCATTGCGATGACGCCCGCGCAACAGGGACTGCTGGTCGCGGTGCCGGTGCTGTCGGCCGCAATTCTGCGGGTCACGCTGGGTAACCTGTATCAATCCGCCCATGGCAAGCGCATTGCGTTGATGGGCGTGCTGTTGTCGGCGGTGCCGACCATCGTATTGCCGTTGATGCCGTCCGTGCCGTCATACACGGTGCTGCTGGTGCTCGGCGTCTTCCTCGGCGTCGGCGGTGCAAGTTTCGCCGTGGCGCTGCCGATGGCCGGCAGCAACTATCCGCCGAAGGTGCAAGGTCTCGTGCTCGGCCTCGCCGCGGCCGGCAATATCGGCGCGGTGCTCGACGGCTTCCTGTTCCCGCAGCTGGCCACGCATTACGGCTGGCAGATGGCCGCCGGCGGCGCACTGCCGTTGCTCGCGATCGCGGCGATCACGCTCTATTTCTGGGCCAATGATTCGGGCGTGAAATCGGGCAGCGTGCTGCGCGCATTCGGCAGCTTCGCGGTGACGCTCGCCGGATTGATCGTGCTGGTGCTGCTGGTCGAAGCCGGCATGTTCGGCTCCGGCAAGACCGGTGTGCTGCTGTTGCCGGTGATCGGCGCATTGCTGGCCATCGCGGTGCTGCCCAAGCGCTATCGCGCGGTGCTGGCCGAGCGTGACACGTGGGCGATCATGCTGGTGTACAGCATTACGTTCGGCGGTTTCGTCGGCATGTCCTCATATGTTTCGCTGCTGCTGACCAACCTCTATCAGCTCTCGAAGATCGACGCGGGTCTCTTCATGGCTTTGCTCGCCGCGACCGGCGCGATGGTGCGCCCGCTCGGCGGCCTGATCGCCGACAAGGTGTCCGGCGTGCGCGCGCTGACCTTCCTGCTCGCGATCATCTCGTTGTGCGACTTCGTGTTCGCCGCTGCCATGCCTTCGATGGCGGGCGGCATCACACTGCTGTTGTGCCTGTATGTGGCCTTTGGCCTCGGCAATGGTGCAACCTTCCAGCTGGTGCCGCATCGTTGGGCCGGCCGTACGGGTCTGATGTCGGGCATTGTCGGCGCGGCAGGCGGCATCGGCGGATTCTATCTGCCGGTCGTCATGGGTATCGCCAAGGAAAGCACGGGCAGCTACCAGATGGGCTTTGCGACGTTCGGCGCGCTGGCGGCATGCGCGTTCCTCGCGATCGTCGCGCTGCGCCGTCCGTGGATGGCGTGGTCGATGCACTCCGGTGTGATGCACGCGCACGCAACGGAGTAACCGGGTCCATGCTCTCAACCCGGGCTGCGCATCGATGCGCAGCCCCGGGGACCGTGTCGCGCGACGGGGCCGATCACCATCATAAGAAGTTGACATGAGCATCACGACAGAACGGGTTCACGCACAAACGTCCGACATAGACGTCTCCAGCGAGGTGTTGAGCTCGTTGATCAATCTCGCGGGGCGTCAACGGATGCTCTCGCAGCGCATCGTGTTGAAAGCGATGCTGGCGTTCCAGCAGTTCGACGGCGCGCTGGCGATCGCGCGCGAAACGTTAAACACCTTTGCCGACAGTCATACGGCGCTGACGCAAGGCCGCGACGGCTTGCCCGGCCTGTTTTCTCCGGCGCTGCGCGAAGCGTTTCACGGCAGCGGGAAAGTGGCCGCGAAGATCGCGGACTTTATCGCGCTGGCTTCGGCTGCATTAGAGGCGATCGGGCGCGCGTCACCGCGCGCTGACGGTGCGCTGACGGCGTTGGTCGACTCTGTCGATCCGTTGCTGACACAACTGCACGGTGTCACCGCCGTCTACGAGCAGGAAAGCCGGCGCATAGCGCGCTTGCAGAAGAAGGAGCAGCAGCAACTGATCGAGCGGATCAAGGGGATCGCGAAAGAAGCGCACATCGTCTCGTTCAACGGACAGATCGTGGCGAGCCGCGCGCAAGTGACCGGCCGCGAGTTCGCCGTGGTGGCCGGCGTAATGACGACGATCACAAAAGAGCTGGAAGCCGTGGTGAACGCATTCGTGAAGAAGACGTCGACGGGGTGAGGTACGCAAAGCGGCGGTATTGCCGTATGCTTGGCGTTTTCTTGTCGTCAGGTAAATGTAATGAGTAACGGGTGGCACGTGGTGTGGGCGACCGCCCAGGCAGAATTTTCCGATCTCGGCAGGGTGGCCGACGTCACCCAGGTGCTGATGCGCCTCGGGCTCGCATTGATACTCGGCGGCATATTGGGTTTCGAGCGTGAGTTGTCGCGGCGCGATGCCGGCATGCGTACGCATATGATGGTGGCGGTGGGCGCGGCCTTGTTCGTGGTCGTGCCGTTGCAGGCCGGATTTTCGCAGGACAACATGAGCCGGGTGTTGCAAGGACTCGTGTCGGGTATCGGCTTTCTGGGCGCGGGCGCCATCATCAAGCTCAGCGCCGAGCGCGAGGTGCGCGGCCTGACGACGGCGGCGAGCCTGTGGCTGAGCGCGGGTGTTGGCGTGGCGTCTGGGCTCGGGCGCGAAGCCACGGCGATTCTCAGCGTGGCCATCGCGCTCGCCATTCTGTCGAGTGCGCGGCTGTTCAAGGGCCGCGAGCAGGAGGAGAAGTAGATCTGAGAGGGTGTTTTCGATCCTACGACGATGCGGACGCGAAGCCCCCACTGCTTTAAAACTTATGCCGCAGCGCGACCCGAACAGCGACCTGCGTACTCGTCGACGACGGCGCCTGCACGCCAGGAATGAACGCGTTGTCGAGAATCGAGTGAGTCGAATCGCCCGCTACCTTCTGGTACTCGCCCTGCACATAAACGTCGGTGCGCGTCGACAGGTTGTAATCCGCCATCAACCCCACCGAGTGGATCTTCGGCTTCACACTGCCTGACGACGCGTCGTAGTTCTCCATCGTGTACACATACTGGGCGCCGACAAAGAACGCCGGCGTGAACTGGTATTTGCCGTTCACCTCGAAGTTCTGATACTTCAGCGTATTCAACGTCACGCCCGGCGCGGCCAGCGGAATGCCGATATAGCCGTTGCCGGTCGGATTCTTGTAGTTCGAGTTGGTGTACGCAAAACCTGCCGTCGCCGAGCCGAACGTGTAGTTGATGCCGCCGCCGAACACCCGCATGCGTCCGGCGATAAAGCTCGCGTCGTTGGCGGTGATCGCGCCGGTGGAGCGCACGCCCGGATTGTCCGCCTGCATGTAGGCAGCGGCCACCAGCAGGCCGCCGTTCGCGTACTGGCCACCGAAGCTGTACGCGCGGTTGTTCGCGAAGCTGGTGTCATTGCTGAAGCTGTACACGCCGCCGAACTGGAAGCCCGCGATCTCCTCGGGGTTCGCACTAGCGCAGGCGGCGACGCCGCACCCACGAAGGAGGCGCGAATCATCGCGCTTTTTTTTCGCCCATGCATCCGATGCACTCGGGCCGCCCCCCTGATCTATCAACTTTAGTACTCGTTGTCATTCAGCGTGCATCAGTCGCATTGCTTTTCCGACTTATCCCATGTACGCCGCTGCAGGCCTCCACAGATGATTTTGAGGCTGCAGTGGCTAAGCCGCCGCAGCAGCACCGGTGGCTTGGCTCACCGGTTGTCTTCGTCTATTTCATGGAGTCGTGGATATGTCGGATCGGGAAAGTGAAGGCACGTTTTATCACTTCGCCACTGTAGGCGCGCTCACCGGGCGGTCTATCACGCTGGCCGGTTTGCCCCTTGCGTATGTCGGAGATATCGTCACATACAGCGACGGCGCGCAAGCCGTGATCATGGACGGTGCGGGGAGCGCCTCGACGCCTGAAGGTGCACCGTATGCGCTTGTGGGTAGCAGCCAGAGCCATGGCGACCGCATCACCGAAACGCTGTGGGCCGGATTGGGCGCGGGCGTCTTCCACGAAGACGGCGCGGCGACTCCAGGGGGCGGCGCGTTGCGCAAGGCGATAAGCAGCTGGAAGATCGAGCACACCCTCAGAAATGCCGCACGTATCGGCGACTTCATCGAGTACCGGGACGGAAGCCGCGCACGGATCATCCCCGGTATCGGCATTCCGGGTCAGCCAGAAGCGGCCTTGGCGGTTGTGGGTAGTCTGCTGGATAACGGCGATGTGATTGACGAACGTCCACACCGCAAGGTTCACACATCCCCGCTATTCATGCCGCTCGATGAGCATGCCAGCCAGCTTCACCTTCAGTGAGGGCGGGCATGAAACGACGCATTGCAGTTGTGGGCGACACGTTGAGCGGAGGGGGCGAGATTCTCGACTATGTGCAGGGCACCGGCTTTCGCTTTCACGGGCATAAGGCCGCACTACTCGGGAAAGAGGCATTCTGTCTGACGTGCAAAAGCATCGGGATACTCGCGAAAGCGGGTGGCCCGTATCGGCTTCAATACGAGACGACGCACCATGTGGCACTCGATGGAGATATCGTTCTGTGCCAGTGTCCAACGCCACCGCGGATCACTGCGAGCCTCGCGGGAGAGTCGTGGTGCGAGGACCGCGATTATGAATACGTGCGAGTCGTTGACCCTGCCGGAGCACCGGGAACCGGCGTCGATAGTGCGCCGCATCGCTTTGACGAGCAATACACCTTGACTGATACCGATGGCTCTCCTCTAGCAAATGTTCGATATCGCGTGCGGGTCAATTCGGAAGTTATCCAGAGTGGTGTCACTGACCTTAACGGACGAACGCAACGTATTCCCACCCATGCAATGAACCGGCTTTTTCTCGAGGTTGCGGTGTCATAGGAGAACACGCAGCATTGAAAATGCGATGCTTCCCTCCCGGAAGAACAATCAATACCAAGTGAAATTCGAAACGGAATTAGAAATGACTGGCAACACAGAATGGCAGGTGGTTCACGACACTGCAGTGACCAACGCAAATCCTAATTCTAACGTCGATGTTATTCTAAACACAACACCGATTTGTCGGAATATGAGTAACAAGGAGTTCCGGGATTTGATAATAAGGCTCAGGAATACCGCATTAATACTGATAAATGAGCGAATCGCGGATGTTGCTCGGTGGAGTACGGTAGACCGGGAGCGTGCGAAGTTTTGGTTTGGTCGTTGCGACGATGCATTGCGATCCAAACTGAGCACAGGATTGACAAATCTCGCGGCGGCAATGCAAGCACTAAAGCCTGATAATATTATCAGGTGGGACGAACAAAAGGCAATGAAAATTTCCTGCGCTATTGTTCCAGATTCAGGATCGAACGATGCGGCCGTTTGTAAGCCGGATTCGGCGCGGCGCATAATAGCCATATATAGCCATTTCTGCACACTGCCAGATGTTTACGTAGTCGGCAACTGCAAATTGAAAACGATCATTCACGAATGTTCACACTACGTCGATACATTCAATTCTGGTGATGAGAGCTATGGCTTTGGGCATGCCCTTGCATACTGGGGGCAAGGTTCACCTGAGAAGGCATGGTGCAACGCGGATACGATAGCGTGTTATGTGGCACATTTCGAAAATATTGATGATTTTTCAAAGAAAAAAATATGGTAAATCTTGTTCGAAAATTTCTTCCGGTTTTTATGGGTGCTGTTTTCATTTCTGCGTCTGTGCAAGTCACTGCCTGCACAATTTCGGAAGATATGCTTGACAGCGTGCCTCTTAACTCTACCGAAATACCTAATATCGACAGGCTTAAAATAGCTGATATGGTTTACAACGCAAAACAATGGCCCGGTGTGGAGATCCGCGGCATTATTAGCGTGGGCGGGTATATTAAAGAGAGAGACCCAATACGGCTTGCCGAAATCCGCGGTGCAAAATTACGCGATTACTTGGTGCAACTCGGAGTCAGGCCAGAATATATCTTTATTGATAGGCGCACCATTTCGGTCCCTTATCCCGTCGATAGCTCTGGAATCAGTGGCCTGCTACAAATTGGGGTAACGCTTGTGCCGCTCTGCGAGGGCGGATGTGAGCGCCTGTGTAACGACTCACGGGTAACGCCCACGAGCAGGGCAATCAAGTAAGGACACGCTTTCGTGACATCCCCGCTACAGCGGGGGTTTTTACACCCGCTTCGTGCGGCCTCACGAAATGCCTGCGCACGCTAGTTGAATCCGAACTCGATAAGCCTGAACTGAAAAGAGAAAAATATATGCGTGGCGTATGATTCAGCTAATTCGCCCGCTGCTGTTCCTAAGCCCGACTGCTGAAGCCACCGCGCGTATCGACATTTTCAACTCCCGCCGCCATCACACAATGCTACCAGGTGAGATAGCGCTGATCGACGCTCGCCAGCACGGGCAGCAGCACGAACTCATTCAGGTCGATCGCCGCACGGCCCGCCTCGCGCGCGAGCAAGGCGGGCGAGCAGACGGCGATATGCCGCCTGCTCATCAATAGCCCGCTATCCACGCATTCAGCGCGGGCATTTTGCGTTTCAAGATGTTCGACCGGGAGATGACGCGCGGTAGCGCGATGTCCCGGTATTTTACTGGGTTGCCTGCGCGGCGCCTGCCTGTCAAGCGGCGCGCAGGCAGCCCTTCATCAATAAGCAATACAGACCGACTTGCTCTCCGTATAGGTGTCGATGATCGCCTTGCCGTGTTCGCGGCCGATGCCGGACGCCTTGAAGCCGCCGAACGGCATGGCCGGATCGACCATGTTGTGCGTGTTGACCCAAACTGTTCCGGCCTCGATGCCGTCCACCAGTCGCAGCGCCTTGTCGAGCTGGTTGGTCCAGACGCTCGCGCCGAGTCCGTACTCGGAGGCGTTCGCCTCAATCAGCACTTCATCGATGTCGTCGTAGGGCATGGCCACCAGCACCGGACCGAACACCTCTTCCTTGACGACGGAAAGCGGCTTGCGGGCGCGATTGGCGATCACCGTCGGCCGCACGAAGTAGCCGTCGCTCTCCACGCGCGCATCGCGCGACACGATCTCTCCGCCTTCGTCCTTGCCTTGCGCGATCATGCCGGCCACCTTGTCGCGGTGCCGCGCGGAAACCATTGGGCCCATCTGCGTCGCGGCATCGAAACCGGAGCCGAGTGTGATGCCGTCGGCAACGGCTGCGATGCCTTGCACGACTTCGTCATAAATCGAACGTGCGACGTACAGGCGCGAGCCTGCCGTGCAAACCTGCCCATGATTGAAAAAGATCGCGCCGGCCGCGCCTTCGATCGCCTTGCGCGGGTCGCAGTCGTCGAGCACGATCACCGGGCTCTTGCCGCCCAATTCGAGTGACGCGCGCTTCAGATCGTCGGCGCATTGCCGACCGATAATGCGCCCGACCTCGGTCGATCCGGTGAAGGTGACCTTGTTCACCAGCGGATGCCGGACGAGCGCCGCGCCGGCGGTTTCGCCTCGGCCGGTGACCACGTTGAAGACGCCGGCAGGGAAGCCCGCTTCATAAGCCAGTTCAGCGAGCCGTATGGCGGTCAACGGCGTTTCTTCCGCGGGTTTGAGCACCACTGTGCAGCCGCAGGCCAGCGCCGGGGCGATTTTCCATACCGCCATCAGCAGCGGGAAATTCCACGGAACGATTGCGGCGACCACGCCGGCCGGCACGCGCCTCGTCGACGCGTTGTAGCGCGTGCCCGGCGGGAAGGGAATAGACAGATCGAAAGTGGTGCCTTCGATCTTGGTCGCCCAGCCGGCCATATAGCGCAGCCATTGCACGCTGCCCGCGACTTCCAGCATCTTCGAGAAGCCGATGAGCTTGCCTTGATTCAGCGTTTCCAGCGTGGCGAGTTCGTCGCTATGCCGCTCGACGAGGTCGGCGAGCTTGAGCAGCAATCCTTCGCGCATGGCCGGCGGCATTCTGCGCCACGCGTCGGATTCGAAGGCGGCCTTCGAGGTTCTAACGGCGTGATCGATATCCGCTTGCGACGCGTCGGGGATCTGCGCGATTGCTTCCGCAGTGGCCGGGTTGAAGATCGGGAAGGTTTTGCCCGCGGCGCTGCCGGTCTTTTCGCCATTGATGAACATGGTATGTGGCAGCGTCACCGCTGGCTTGCGTTCAGTCATGATGTTTTGTCTCCGTTGGGGTTGTGGCCGTTGCGCTAGCCGGAAGGGTTCGTTTGACGCCGGTATGGGTTCGAATGCGGATGGAAGAGGCGCGTTGCACGCCAACACACTGCTAAAGACGCAGCGCAGATCACGTTCGCTGCCGCGCCCAACGCATACAGCACAATGAATCCATCGCCGAAAAAGTAGGGAGTGGTCGACAACGCCGCGCCCAACACCATGCCGACGTGATGCGCGAGGCCGGGACAGCTTGCGCTCGCTACGCTGTTCGAGCGTCCGCGCAAATTGACGAGCGCTGGAATCGTCAGGCAGTCGAGGACCAGAAAGAGAGTCGCCGCGAGCGGGGCAAGCGCGGGAATGTCGCTCGCCGCAAGCGTGCCGATCAGCGCGGCCCGCGCGACGTACAACGCGATCAGCATGCGATTGCCGCGTGAACGGTCGGCGATGAATGCGAGCGCGCAGACTGCGGCAAGCAATAGCGCGATTTGCCAGAACGGCTGCGCGCCGCTTACGCCGCAAATCGCAAAGAGCTGGAAGCGGGCAAGGCTGCCGCTCGACAGTCCCGCCAGCAGGGCGAGCAAAGCCGTTGCGGCTGAAGGTGGCGCCGTGTTGACCGAGTCGTGCGTGCGGCGATGCAGGTCGTCACGCTGTTTGACGGATGGACCGAGAACGCACAGTCTATAGAACAACATTCCGATGGCCATTGCCATCATCAGCACTGCAATGCCAGTGCCGTGCGCCGAACTGTTCAGATACGCCGGCACATGGTTCATCGCGGTAAGCGTCGCGATCAAGGTCGCGGCGCTCGCCAGCATGGTGTGGCGGGCGCACGAGCGTGACATCAGCAGTGGCACGCTCATCATGACCAGCAGCATCAGCGCGCTCATCCACAGCGAAGTAGCGCGCGGACCGATACCGGCCTGCATCAGCAGCGTAGCGCCGCCGCTCGCGAGGCCCACGCACGCCGAACTCGCGCACAGCACGCGCGCAAGGGCGGTGTGCCGCGCACGAGACACGATCGGATCAGTGCTTGCAGCAACCATGATCCGGGGACTTGCCGTCTTCAACGCTGTTCAGATCACGCTCGGCCGGCAAATCCATGGTCGGGTTCGCCGAGAAGAAGTTGTTCGGCTTGAGCATGAAGCCCGCGTATTCCACCGGCATCACCGGGAAATCCTCCGGCTTGCACACGTGCGTGTGGCCGAAGCTATGCCACAGCACGATGTCTTCGTTCTCGATGTTGCGGTTCGCTTCGATATAGCGCGGCAGTCCGCCACCGCCAGAATGCTGATTCGGGTAATCGCCGCTGGCATAGCGCTCGGCCGCATCGAACGGCGTGACCCATACGTGACGCGTGGCAAAGCCGCCGCGCTGGCGCACCTTGGAGCGTTCATCGGCGAGCATCAGCGGCGAGTCGTTCACGACCAGCTTGTAGCCTGGATTCGCGCCGACGGCATTCTTCACGTTCGGGTTAAAGACCTTCCAGTAACGGCCGGTGTTGCCGTTCGCGACACGGGCCGCTTCGCTTTCGGTTTTCAACACGCGCTTCGTCGTGTCGAACACGTTGCCGTACGGGTTGGTGTCGCCCATTGGACGAGGCACGAATTCATGTTCGGTCACGGTGTTGTGCTCGCCGTCCACCATCATATGCATGCGGGCATTGAAGAAGTGCTGGTGCGTCGGACCGCCGAGGTTCTCCGTGATCATGCCGCCCCACGGATAGGTATCGCCATCGGCGACCGCCGAGGTCTGCACGATGCCGGTCAGCTTGCATTCGAGCTGGATCGTACCGTCCTGGTAGAGATACCAGTAGAAGCCGTAGTCGTAGTTGCCGACCGTGGCGAAGAAGGAAATCACGAGACGACGCGAGCGGCGCATTTCGAATACGCCGGTGCGGAATTCATAGTGCTTCCACAGCGTGCCGTAGTCTTCTTCGTGCATGCAGACGGCGTTCTTCATCACGAACGCATTGCCGAAGTCGTCCGCGGACGGAATGTCGAAATAGCGGATCGTGCCGAGGCAATCGCAACCCAGTTCGAGCTGGTTCGCGAGTTTGCCGAGACCGTATTCGCCGGCGTCGAAGGCGCTTTTCCAGTAATGGTTGGTACTCGGGTCGGAGTAGGGCACGCACATTTCCGTGACGCTCGCACGGTAGATGATCGGTCGCGCGCTCTTGCCATCGTCCCACGAGAGTTGATGCAGGACGAGCCCTTCACGCGGCGTGAAACCGACGCGGAAGTTCCAGTTCTGCCAGTTCACGTGCCAGCCGTCGATCGTAAAGCTCGGGCCGTCGGGCTGGTTGATCGAGAGCGGTTTGAGCGTGCTGCGCGGCTCGCCGAGGCTCGGCGTGTCGTAGTTGTGTTTGGCGCGCGGAATCGGAATGATGCGGCCGTCGTCCACGAGTTCGATCACCTTCTTTTCGAGCAGATCGACCACGGCGAGCACGCCTTCAATAGGATGCGCATAGCCGTTATCCGTCAGCGTTTCGCGGTAGTAGCTCACGCAACGCACTAGACGCCGGCCGTTCTCGTTCTCGCGATCGAAACAGCCCGCCGAGAACGGATCGACCTGAACGCGTTCCAGATCTTTTTCGCTGAGGCCGCGTTTCATCACGGCCACGCGCCATGCTTCGTCGCTCTTGACGATCTGTTCCGCGTTCATGAAGTCGTCGATCATGATCGGCGGCTGGCCGTAAGGCGCCTCGCCGAATGGCATGACGCGGCGCGCGGCGATCTTCTTTTCTCTCAGGTCCACCTCGAATTCGATCGTCGCGCCATTCGTCCGATCGATTGCAAGCACGAAGGCTGTCCGCGAAAAATACTCGCCGGTCTTGAACGCCACGACTTCGGCTTTCGGCGGCTCGCGCAGTTCCACCATTGGAAAGCGCGCGTGCGAATCGAGTTTTTCCGCGGCTTTCACGAGATCGCACGCTAGCTGCATTTCTGCGCCGCTCAGCGGATCGAGCGGATGAACGGGGACGTGAGCGGCTTTCGTGGCATTCGTGTTCATAAGATTCCCGTAAGGAGTTGCTGGACCGGACAGCGTGCTCGCGAGGCAAATGGCGCGCGGCAATCGCTGAGTCGATGGCAAATCGTAGGAACCCAATATTATTTTCGCGCTTGCTTATCGCGCCAAATGAACGATAAAGTGCGCCAAGAGGAATGACTCGGGCAACACATCAGCGAAGACTGAGAAGGAGACGCTCAACATGAAAAAAGTCACGCTCAACGGCAGTTTCCCGATGATTCGCGCCGCGGTCATGGGGCCGGTTGTGCGCGCTCTAGACGCATCGGGCGCGCAATGCGACGCGCTGCTGGAGGAGTTCGGCATGAGCCGGCGGCTCCTGTCGAATCCGTATGAAATTCTGCCGCTCACGCGTTATGTGGCCGCGTTCGAACGTGCCGCCGAAGTGCTCGGCGAATCCGCGCTCGGCTTGCGCCTTGGCAGCGAATTACAAGTGACGGAACTCGGGCCGGCGGGTCTGGTGTTCTTTTCATCCCCCACCTTGAATGCGGCGTTGCGCAAGTTTTCGCTCGCGCTCGCGTCGTGGCAGAACACCACGACCTGCGAATTGCTACGTGACGACGAATGGCCGATGTGGACTTATCAGATTGCCAGTCCGCAAATCTGGCCGCGCCGGCAGGATGCGGAATACAGCCTCTCGACCATGTGCCATATGGTCAGGCTGGTGAGGGGAGCAGCGTGGAATCCGGTCGAAGTCCATTTCGAGCACGCAGCGCCGGTGGATCTCAAACCGTATGCGCGGATCTTTCGTGTGCCTGTGCGCTTTCAGCAGCCTTTCAATGGGATGATTCTGCGTCCGCAGGATCTCGACGCACCGCTCAAGAGCGCCGACTCGCAAATGGCGCGCATGATGGAGCGCCACGCGACCGACCTGATTGCACGCGATGCGATGCCGCACAGTATCGTCGAGCAGGTTCGCGATCTGGTTACGCGGCGTCTCGCGCACGAAAAGCTGATCGTCGCCGACATTGCGAAAGATCTCGGTCTCTCGCACCGCTCATTGCAGCGGCACCTTGCGGAGCAGGGCACGTCCGTGCGGCAAATCCTGCGCGAGGAGCGGCAGCGCAGTGTGGAGGGTCTGCTCGAACGGGAAGAACTCACCAATGCGGCAATCGCCCGCGCTGTCGGTTATGCCGATGCGACCGTCTTGTGGCGCGCCACGCGCAACTGGAAAAAACAATAGCGCCGGACTTCATGGCATTTTCTTTCATTGTGAAAGCATCGTGCAGGCCAGATGTTGCCGTTCGAAAATAGTTCAGGTTCCTAAATATCCACGGTAAGCCGCTGAATTGTGGCTTCCCCGCGCATTGGCGCACATTATCGAAAATTTGGCGCGGTTCGCGAAGTCGCTTTATTTTTTAGCTACCTACCATGCGCTCACACCGAAGCTTCGGACGTCGGTCAACCGGGTGCCTGGATCAGCCGTGCTGGGGTTCAGGACGTGTTCCAGACTAGCCAACACAACAGAGGCAGCGATGAGTGAACCTTATTCTCCGACCCGTGCGGTCGACGCGGAGAACGCCGTGGAATTGAAAGGCAATACGCTGGGCCTGTGGCAGATCGTTTTCCTCGTGATTTCGGCGGCCGCGCCGCTGACCGGCATGCTCGGCGCGGTGCCGCCCGCGATCAGTCTGGGTAACGGCGCGGGCATTCCGGGCGCGTTCGTGGTCGCGGGCGTGGTGCTGCTGATCTTCAGCGTCGGCTTTGCTTCGATGAGCCGGCACGTGGTGCGAGCCGGTGCGTTCTATGCGTACATCACCGCCGGACTCGGGCGGCCGTTGGGCATGGCCGGCGCGCTCGTCGCACTAATGTCGTACACGTTCATCCAGATCGCGCTATACGGGCTGTTCGGATTCTTCTGCACTGTGATTCTCTCGCCGCTGTTGCATACCGGCTTACCCTGGTACGGCTATTCGTTGATCTGCGTAGCCGTGGTGCAATTCACCGGAATACGCGGTATCGATCTGAATAGCCGCCTGCTCGGCGTGCTGATGTGTCTTGAACTGGGCATTCTGCTGCTGCTCGCAATTGCGATCGTCGTGCATGGTGGCGGACCCAACGGCCTCACGCTCGCGCCGTTCACGCCGCAACATGTGTTCAGCGGCCACCTCGGCATTGCGGTGATGTTCGCGTTTGCGTCGTTCATCGGCTTCGAGGCCACCGCGATTTACGGTAAGGAATGCCGCGATCCGAAAGTGACGGTGCCTCGCGCGACGTACGTATCGGTCATGCTGATTCTCGTGTTCTTCGCCTTTGTCACGTGGACGATTGTCTGCGCGTACGGTCTTGCCGATGTGGTCACGGTCGCCACCAAACAGCCCGGCGATTTCTGGTTCATCCAGTCCGGCAAATATCTGGGCGAAGCGGTGACGACGGTGATGAGCTTCCTGCTGCTCAGCAGTATCTTCGCGAGTCTGTTGTCGTTTCATAACACGCTGGTGCGTTATATCCACGCGCTGAGTCTCGAGGGCATCCTGCCGCAAGTGCTTACCCGCGTGCACGAAAAGTACCGTTCGCCGTATAGGGCGAGCTATCTGCAAACGCTGTCCGTTTGCGTGCTGCTCGGGCTATTCATCGCGGCGGGCAGCGATGTGTTCAACATCGTGTTCAGCTGGAGTTCCGCGCTCGGCACGATCGGCATTGTGATGTTGCAGGCGGTGACGAGTTTTTCGGTGATCGCGTTCTTCCGCAAAACGCGTAAGGACACGCGCGTATGGCACTCGTTCGTCGCACCGCTGGTGGGTGGTGTGGGCCTGCTCTATATCGGCGTGATTCTGGTGCGCAATCTCGACGCGCTCAGCGGCTCCGATAGTCCGATCGTCAAATCCTTTCCGTGGATCGTGTTCACGGTGGCGTGCGTCGGCGTGGTGATCGGTCTCATTCTGCGCAGGAAGCGCCCGGATATCTACGCACGCTTCGGCCAGTAATCGCGTCGCCCGACTACCACTCCCCTTACTTCCCGGCAGGAAAATCATGGCAGACAATTTCGTCAAGCGCCCGGCGCTTGCGCTGGCCGCGTTCGGCCTTGCGATGGGCGCGCACGCGCAATCTTCGGTGACGCTTTACGGCACGGTCGACGCCGGTGTCGTCTACACGAACAACCAGCAAACGACGCTCGCCGACGGCAGCACCAACGGGCACGCGAACTACCAGCTGGCGGGCGGCAATCTGGTGCCGTCGCGCTGGGGCTTGATGGGCACGGAGGACATTGGCGGCGGGACGAGCGTCAACTTCGCGCTGGAGAACAGCTTTCTGATCGGCAACGGCGCGATGCTGCAATCGAATACGCTGTTTAACCGCAATGCGTGGGTCGGTTTGAACAACGGCACGTATGGGGCGTTGACGTTCGGGCGTCAATACGATCCGTTCTCGGACTATATGGGTGCGTACGCGTCGAGCAACAATTGGGCGACGCTATACGGTTCGCATTTCGGCGACATCGACAACCTGAACGAAGCGTTCAACTTCAATAATTCGATCAAGTACATCAGTCCGAGTTTCGGTGGCTTCACGCTGGGTGGCCTGTTCAGTCTGGGCGGCGTGGCGGGTCATTTTTCGCAGAACAAGGGGTGGGCGCTGGCGGCGAATTACGTGCAGGGACCGTTGTCGCTGAGCGCGGGGTATCTGGAGTTGAATCAGCCGTTGCAGGCGGCGTTGGGCGGCACCAGCAGCTATATCGGCGATCTGAGTTGCGCTAACGCGGACGCGTCGTATTGTCTGTTGCAGGATGCGAGCAAGGTGCGCATTCTTGGGGCAGGGGGGGCGTACGCGTTCGGCAAGGCGAGTGTAGCGGTGACTTATACGCACACACGGCTGTCGCAAAGCCAGTACTTCGCGAGTGCCGCGCGGCCCGCGGGAGCCGATGTTTCGTTCGATATTGCCGAGTTGAATACGACTTATATGGTTGCACCGGATTTGCAGCTTGGGCTCGCGTATATCTTCAATGAGGCCAAGCCGAGCGGCGTGGCTTCTACCCGGGTGCACCAGGTCAATCTTGGCGCGGTGTACAGCCTCTCGAAGCGCACCGCTGTCTATGCCGTGGCGATCGGGCAAAAGTCTTCAGGGGCCGGGTTGGGAGTGGATCCGGCGACAGGCGGGACGGAGAACCTGGCGCAGATTCCCAATATCGTCAATTCGGATACGGATCGGCAGGTTTCGGTGATTTTGGGGCTGCGGCATAACTTTTGATGCACCCCGGCCAGGGCAAAAACCTAAGCTAATCCGCCAGCCTTTTATCAGCCAAAGCGTTCTGACAATCGGCGATCACCTGCCTGACGAGCCTGGCCTGAGGGTCCAGCTCGTCCGTATCAAGAATCTCCTCGACCGCGTCTCTAGCCCAATCGGTTTCGACAAACTGTGCGTGCCGCCGCGCAATCTCCACCGCGGTGGCCGACAGTTTCGCGATACTCAGCCAGTCGGCCTCGCGCGCGCGCCGGTCGAGCCATTTGTGGGCCGCCTGCACGTGAAACGCCGCGTCGGGCCAGTCCTCATTCAGGTAATAAGCGCCAAGACTGCCGCATGTGAGCCAGCACAACAGCTCCAAACGGTCTCGTGGACTCAGATGATGGCGTACATCACTCATGGCGACGCTCGCTGCTGTAAATTGCGTTCCGGTGAGGACGGCGAGCCGCCATCCTCCGCTTTGATTGAACAATATCACGCAGAATTCAAGCGCGGCAATTCCTGACGTTCCCTGGCGTGCCGGCGCCACAGCAGGCACGCCAGCTGATTCGCGGGCCTGCTGCGCTAGCGGGTGGCGACGATGAACAGTCGCGGAAACGGCAACAGCACCGTGCCGTCGGCGAGGGCCGGATAAGCCTCGGCGATCGCGTCGCGATATCGCCGCAGGAAGGCGGCTTGCCCGGCGGCGTCGAGTTCGGCGAGGAAGGGCCGTAGCGCGCTGCCCTTGAACCATTCGACCACCGCGTCCGCGCCGCCCGCAAGCGGGTGGTGGTAGACGGTGCGCCACACGTCGACCCGCGCGCACAGCGGCTCGAGCAACGCGTAGTACCAGCCGGCGTCGTAGCGCAGGGTGCGCTCGAGGCCACTCAGTCTGGCAGCCCACGGGCCGTCCGCAGCGATTTCGCGCAGCAGACGGTGTGCGGGCTCGTCCAGGTTGTCCGGCATCTGCACGGCGAGACTGCCGCCCGGCGCGAGCTTCGCCACGAGCGACGGAAACAGCCGCTCATGATCAGGCACCCATTGCAGCACCGCATTGGCAAGAATCAGGTCATAGGGCCCATGCGCGTCCCACGTGGCAATGTCGCTCACCTCGAACTGGAATTGCGGCAGGCGCTTGCGGGCCGCCTCGATCATGTCCGGCGAGCTGTCCATGCCGCTGACGACGGCGCCCGGCAGACGCGCGGCGAGCGCTTCGGTCGAGTTGCCCGGGCCGCAGCCAATGTCCACCGCGCTCCGTACGTCCGTTGCCGGCACGGCCGCCAGCAGATCCCTGACCGGACGCGTGCGCTCGTTTTCGAACAACACGTATTGCTTTGCTTGCCAATCCTGCTTCGACGTCATCTGTTGCTCCTCGTGTGCGTGATGGCCGGACCGGTTGTCGGGGACTCCGTCTGCACCGTGCCCCGAACCGATCCAATCCGTTCATTTTCAGTGGCGCCGAGCGCGGAGTAAAATGAATTTATCATTCCGATTCCTTCATTTTTCTAATGAAAATCGACACGCTCGGTATCCAGGCATTCGTCGCCATTGCGGATCGCGGCAGCTTCCAGAGCGCCGCCGATTCATTGCACGTCACGCAAACGGCGATTACGCAGCGTCTGCGCAAGCTCGAAACTTACCTCGGCGTCACGCTGATCGAGCGGACCACGCGATCCATGGCGCTCACCGAGATCGGGCGCAGTTTTTTGCCGCAGGCGCGCCGCCTGCTCGGCGAACTCGCCGACGCGCTGGTGGAAATCCGCGAGACGGGCGAGGCGCGGCGTGGCGACGTGTCGATCGCCTGCGTACCGACGGTGGGCGTGCAGTATTTGCCGCGCATTCTGCAGGCCTATTCGGCGCGCTACCCGCATAACCGGATCAGGATTCTCGATCACGCTTCGGCTGCGGTGGAGGAGGCCGTGCTGCGCCGGGAGGTGGAATTCGGCATCAATATCGCGCGCGAGGCGCATCCGGATCTGGTCAGCGTGCCGCTCACGGAGGACCGCTACGTCTTGATCTGCAATGAAGATCATCCGCTCGCGAAGCGGCGCCGCATTGCCTGGCGGCAACTGCAATCCTATCCGCTGATTCTCGCGGGCGAGGTGAGCGGCAACCGCGCGTTACTCGATGTCGCACTGGAGTCGAGCGAGCTGGCCTTGCGCTCCTTTTACGAGGTCCAGCGCAGTTCGACCGCCGTCGGCCTGGTCGCGCAAGGTGTGGGCGCTGCCGTGGTGCCGGCGCTCGCGCTCCAGAAGGGCGCGTATGCGACGGTGCGCACCGTCGAGCTCACGCAACCCGTCGTGTCGCGCACACTCGTCCTCGTGGCGCGCAAGACCGCGCAGTTGTCGCCGGCGGCGCAGGCGCTCTACGACATGATTCTCGAGCAGGCGACGCTCAAAGTGTGAAGGCGTGAAGCCGTGAAAGCGGCGACGGCCAGGAAGCAAGGTCGTCAGGCCGCGTTCCGCCTGCGCGTCTCCACTTCACTTAAGCGTAACCCGTTGGTCGCTCGACGAAAGCGCCACCCACTCGCCTATGCGACGCGATGTCACTCTCACGGAGCCAAGGTATGCGGAACAATCCGTTGCCGCTCGACCGGCTTCGCGGATATTTTCGCGATCCTGATTATCCAGATCGAAGCGATCATGCCGGTCGGCGTTAGTGACGGGCAGCTGGGCGCCTGCTCAATGACTTTCTTCTTCAGCTTGCTTTGTTTCGGAAAGCCAATCGTCTTTCAATTTCATAAGCGCAAATTGAGTTTTAACCGGCGCAGCATTGTGTTGTGAAGACGATCAGTTGAACATAGCGCCCGCGTCACCACCCACATTGTGAGGATAGAACTGAATGCAAAGTAACAAGAAAATGGCGCTGCGGCTTGGCGCGATTGCGGCTGTGGTATCTCTGAGTGTGTCATCTGCGTTTGCTGTTGTTAGCGAGCCCGCACCGAATCCGTTTTTTTCGTCGAAGACCTATGCGTTGACTCACGTCGATCCGGCAGCTACCGACGTCGCACCCTATCCTCTAACGCGCGGCACGTTCCACATCGACCCGGCCAAAGAGCCCCGCGTGATTCGCGGCCCCGTCAACATCATGACGCTCGAGTCCACATCGAAAGACTTTATGTGGGGAGTGTCGAGCGAAGGTGCGACGTACATCGACGTCTCGAACAGCGGATTCAGGGAAGTCGCGCGCATCACGCCGCCGGGCGTCAAGGTGATCGAGCCTGCAGTGCTCGGCAAGGTGCTGGATCAGCATTTCGCTAACGTCGATCAGGTGAAGGACGCCGTCTTCAACCGGCTGGGCCTCGATCAGACGCGCGTGGGCAATGGCATCTACGGTCTGGTCGACGAGGACAACCGCGTCTACTACAACACCGCGGACGGCCGGATCTTCGTCTATGGCCTGAAGGATCCGCGCAATCCCGCAGCGGGTATCGAAGTGGTCGCATCGCGCGATCTGAGCAAAGATGTGCTGACGGGCCAGCACGGCTTCTCCGGCAAGGAAGGCATCATGGGTCTGAATCTGACTTATGACGGCAAGCTCGTCGTGCTGGGCAACAACTCGGTCTCCGTGATCAACCGCGATCTGACCGGCCAGGCGCACACCATCCACCTCGACGAGAACGAGTTCGTCAGCAATTCGGTTGCGGTCGACGACAGGAACGGCCTCTATTTCGCCTCCGACAAGAAGATGCACAAGGTCGTCTGGACGGGGACCAAACTCTCCAACGACGCGTCTGACGGCGCGTGGAGTTCGCCATACGACACGGGCGACTGGATGCCGACAGTCAAGTTCGGAACCGGAACCGGCTCGACGCCGACCTTGATGGGCTTCGGCAAAGATGACGACCGGCTCGTCGTGATAACGGACGGCGCGGATCGCATGAAGCTCGTGGCGTTCTGGCGCGACCAGATTCCCGAGGGCTTCAAGAAACAGTCGGGCACGAAATCGAACCGGATCGCGGGCCAGATTCTCGTGACTGCCGGCTTGCCGTCGAGCACGAAATACATCCAGTCCGAGCAGTCGGTGGTTGTCAACGGATATAGCGCATTCGTGGTCAACAACATTGCCGAGCACGGCGAAAAGGACAAACTGGTCGACGTCCTGTCGCTCGGTCCGATCAACAAGCCGGCGCATGGGGCCGAGCGGATCGACTGGGATCCGGTGAAGCATCAGTGGAAGTCGGCGTGGACCAACGCTTCGGTAGTGTCGATCAGCATGGCGCCGACCATGAGCGGCCCTTCCGGCATTGTGATGACCAATGGCTACTACGAGAAAGACGGCTGGGAAATGGACGGCCTCGACTGGAATACCGGCAAGGTCGTATATCGCGCGATTTTCGGCAAGTCCAATTGGGGTAACGGCGGCTACGCTCAACCGCAACTGTTCCCGAACGGCGATTTGCTATTCAATAGCATCGGTGGGCCGATCCGGATTCGGAATCAGTAAGCGGTAGAGGCAGTCAAGACAGTGTATCGGCGCGCGCAGTCGGCAGATTGATTGCGCGCGCCCTGTTTTTATGGGCTTTCGATACGCCCATGCCCACGCACGTGCATCGTTGTTTTCAGCCGAAATCCGTCGAACGCGACAGTGCCTCCCACGTTTCAATCTCCGCGTTCAGTGCAGCGAGCTTCGCTTTCACCAGATCGAACGCGTCGTTGCCGAGCAGCAGGTGCACCGGCGGATTCTCCGCTGCGACGATCGTCAGCAGTGCTTGAGCCGCTTTGCGCGGATCGCCGGCCTGCTTGCCACTCTTCGCTTCGCGCGCCTCGCGGATCGGGTCGAACAGGGCGTCGTAGTCGGCAATGCTGCGGCCGGCGCGGATCATCGAGCGGCCGGCCCAGTCAGTGCGGAACGACCCGGGCGCGACTGCCGTCACCTTGACGCCAAAGCCTGCCACTTCTTTCGCCAGCGTCTCGGTGATGCCTTCGAGCGCGAATTTGCTACCGCAGTAGTACGCAATGCCGGGCAACGTGATGAAGCCGCCCATCGAGGTGATATTGACGATGTGACCCGAGCGGCGCTCACGCATGGCCGGCAAGACGGCCTTGATCATCGCCACCGCGCCGAACACGTTGACGTCGAATTGCCGGCGTATATCGTCGAGCGGCGACTCTTCCAGCGTACCCTCGTGCCCGTAACCCGCGTTGTTGACGAGGACGTCGATCGGGCCGACCGTTTGCGTGATCGTCGCGACGGCGGGCGCGATGGCGTCGAACTCCGTCACGTCGAGCACGATGGCGTGGGCCCGTCCAGCCGCTAGCGCCATGAAGGCGTCGCGCGCGGCCTGATTGCGCACCGTGCCGACGACGATATGACCCGCGTCGAGCGCAGCCTGCGCGAACGCGCGGCCAAAACCGGAACTCACGCCGGTGATCAGAAACGTTTTGCTCATGGTGATCCACTCCTTTGTTTATCCGCCGTCACGCGGCGCCTTCGGGCGAAAGCGCACGGGCTCGACGGAAGCCAGCCCAGGACTGCATGGTAGGGGCGGCCAGGCCCGGTGCGAATACCGGTTCGTCTGCGGTGATTGCCTAATCCTATGAGTCGATGGATTTTCCCGCGCGGCGGTGGCACATTGCCGTCTGGCTATGCATGTTTTTTGAAGGGGCTCAAAAGTGACGGCCAAACACCGTAATCCAGGCGCGCGGCAACGCATGGTGGCCTTGCTCGAAAATCTCGCGCCCGTTGAAGGCTACAACCTCACTGTGTTGCCCGACGTGCGCTTTTTGCGTTCGAACCGGCCGCTCAGTCGCACGCCCGTGCTGTACGACCCCGGCGTGGTGATCGTGTGCCAGGGCCGCAAACGGGGCTTTCTTGGCAATACGGTCTACGTGTACGACGCGCAGCACTATCTGGCCGTCTCGGTGCCGGTGCCGTTTTCGATGGAAACCGAAGCGAGCGAGGCGGAGCCTTTGCTCGCGATCTATTTGCGCCTTGACTTCAAAGTGGCGGCCGATCTGATGCTGCAACTCGACGAGCGTAACGCGGGCGTGCGAGCCGAGCCGCTCGGCATGATGTCGACGCCGCTCGATGCGAAGTTGAGCGCTTCAGTGCTGCGTTTCCTGGAGGCGATGAGCGTGCCGCTGGAGGCCGAGCTGCTCGGGCCGGCGCTGGTGCGCGAAATCTATTTTCACGTGCTGACGGGTGAGCAGGGCGGGGCGCTGCGCGCCGCCCTGACCGCGCAAGGACAATTCGCGAGGATCGCCAAGGCCATCCGCAAGATTCACGCGTGTTATGGCGAGCCCTTGGGCGTCGAGCAGCTGGCGCTGGAGGCGAACATGAGCGTGCCCACCTTCCACTTTCACTTCAAGGCAGTCACGCGCTCGTCGCCCATGCAATATCTGAAGTCGACGCGGCTTCATCAGGCGCGCCTTCTCATGGTGAGAAACGAGATGACGGCAGCGCTGGCGTGCGCGCAGGTGGGTTATGAAAGCGCCTCGCAGTTCAGCCGCGAATTCAAGCGCTTATTCGGCCGCAGTCCGGTCGAGGAGGCCGACCGGTTGCGCAAGACCTTCGCCATGCCGCCGCCCGCGCCGGGCTCGATCTTTGTCGCTTCGCACTGAGCACAGCTGGCCCGGTGCGCACGACGCAAATCGTGCCTGTCGGCTTCAGCGCGCCGCCGATACAGTTTGAACCCATGCTACAGATCCTCGGCAAGACCTCGTCCATCAACGTCCGCAAAGTCCTGTGGACCTGTGCGGAGCTTGCGCTTCCATTCGAGCAGGAAGACTGGGGCTCCGGATTTCGCGCGACCGGCGTGCCGGAGTTCCTCGCGCTGAACCCCAACGCGATGGTCCCGGTCATCAAGGACGGCGAGTTCGTGTTGTGGGAGTCGAACTCGATCATCCGTTACCTCGCCGGCCGCTATCACGGCGAGTCGTTGTATCCCGTCGACCCTCGCGAGCGCGCCCGCTGCGATCAATGGATCGACTGGCAGGCGAGCGAATTGAACCGCTCCTGGAGCTATGCTTTTCTGGCGCTCGTCAGGCATTCTCCGGCCCACCAAGACCCGCGGCAGATCGAGCTGTCTTGCGGGAACTGGGCGAGGCATATGGCCGTGATCGAAGGTCAACTGGAACAGACTGGCGCGTTCATCGCGGGAGAGACGTTTTCGCTCGCGGACATTCCGATCGCACTGTCTATCAACCGCTGGCTTGAGACGCCGTTGCAGCACGGCGATTTGCCCGCGGTCGCGGCCTATATGGCGCGTCTTGCCCCGCGCGAAGCTTACCGAACGTATTGCCGCAACGGCACACCGTAGCGTCCGCGAGTGGCCGCGGCGGGCTTTGCACACGCTCTCGCGGACGCCTGCGCCGCTTACAAAAATTGTGCGTCACGCTTACGGATTCCTGCCTGCGCAAGCGCTTCTGCATGGCATGCCCCGAGTCGCCTACAATGGCCGCTTTTGCGACACCGATTGAAGGTTCCACGATGCGGGTATCGAAAGTTGCGCTGGCGTTACTGACAGCGTGTTTCACTCTGAATGCGAGTGCCGAGATGACGGCCGCCCAGTACAAAAAATGGGCGCACGCCGATAACAACTCGATCTACGCGGCGTACATCACCGGCACGATCAATGCGTTCGGCTGGGCGAATGGAGATCTGGTGGCGAAGAAACGTCCGCCGCTCTTCTGTCCGCCGCAAAATCTCGCGATCGGCAACCAGAACGTCTATCCGTTGCTCGACGAGTTTTTCAACAATCACCCGAGCATTTCGGACGACTTTCCGATCGGTCTCGCGATTCTCCGTTCGCTGCAGGGCGCGTTTCCCTGCTGAGGTCGAGCGGGACTGCGTGGCACGCGCGGCGCAGGCTGCGGCCGGCGCTTCGCGCTCGCAGCTTTTCGCGTAAGCGTTCTCCACGCCCGGCAGAATCTCCACGATCTCGAAGCAACGGCTCTCTAACGTGCCCGGCCAGCAGGCGTGAACCAGGCGTCAACGAGGCGGGGCCGCCCTCGGCCCCGCCGTCTGTCAGACCTGAACGAGCTTCGGAATCTGCACGTCCGGATTGACGTCCGCTTCGTAGTCCACGCCCGCGATTTCGAAGCCGAACAGACGCAGGAAATCCGTCTTGTAGCCGGTGAAATCGGTGAGTTCGTAGATATTGTCGTTGGTCACCTGAGTCCAGAGCGCCTGCACGCGGTCTTGCACTTCAGGATCGAGTTCCTTGTAGTCGGCGCGCAGACGTCCTTCGTCGTCGAGATGCGGTGCCGCGCCGTACAGGCTGTCCTTGTACAGGCCGTAGACCTGTTCGATGCAGCCTTCATGCGTGCCTTTTTCCTTCATGACCTTGAAGAGCAGCGACAGATACAGCGGCATCATCGGGATCGCGGAGCTCGCCTGGGTGACGACCGCCTTGAGCACGGAGACGCGCGCATCGCCGCCTTTGGCCGCCAGCTTCTCGCGAATGCCGAGCACCTTCTGGTCGAGGTCTTTCTTGGCCGCGCCAATCGAGCCGTTCCAGTAGATGTCGTGGGTGATCTTTTCGCCGAGGTAGGTGAACGCGGTGGTCTTCGCGCCGTCCGCGAGCACGCCGGCTTCGAGCAGGGCGTCGATCCACATCTGCCAGTCTTCGCCGCCCATTACCGCGACGGTGTGGTCGATTTCGTCCTGCGTGGCGGGTTCGAGCACGGTTTCCTTGATGACTTCCTTGTCCGTGTCGATGCCGCGCAGATTCACGGCACGGCCGACCGGCTTGAGCGTCGAGCTGAACACCTGGCCGCTTTTCGGATGCGTGCGCTTGGGCGCGGCGAGGCTGTAGACGACCAGATCGACCTGGCCGAGATCGCGCTTGATGACTTCGATGGTGCGCTGCTTGACTTCGTCGGAGAAGGCGTCGCCGTTGATGCTCGTGGCGTACAGGCCTTTCTCCGTGGCGAATTTCTCGAAGGCGGCGGTGTTGTACCAGCCGGCCGTGCCCGCCTTGGTCTCGCTGCCGGCGCGCTCGAAGAACACGCCGAGCGTCGCGGCGTCGGAACCGAACGCCGCGCTGATGCGGGCGGCGAGGCCGTAGCCCGTGGATGCGCCGATCACGAGCACCTTCTTCGGGCCGTTGGCGATGGGGCCGCGTGCCTTGACGTACTCGATCTGTTCCTTGACGTTGGCCTCGCAGCCGGTCGGATGGGTGGAAACGCAGATGAAGCCACGCACGCGCGGTTTGATGATCATGAAGCACCTCTTGTCGGAATTGGCGACATTATAGTGGGCCTCGATTGATGCGGGCGCACCCCGCTGGTTTGGCCCCTCGCGACGCGCTGGCGCTACAAAAATCGGCCGCCGCCGCGCATCTTGGTAGGATTGCGCCTTTCCAAGCCGACTCGAAGCTAGCGTGAAGCGCCTGATCCCCTCATTTCTGGAGACCCTTGAAAAAGGGCTGACTCTGGCGAACCCCTTGATCGCCCAAGCCTTGTGGCACGTGCGCCATCCTACCTGGCGCGGCGTGCTGAAGGCTTGCGCGGCGCTGCCGCTGCTGTTCGTGCTCTATGTGCTGATCCTGATCCCGTTCACGCCAGGCATCGGCGACATCCGCAAGGCCAAGGTCGAGCAGCCGGCGCAGATTCTGTCGGCGGACGGCAAGCTGCTGGCGGAATTCAAGCCCTCCAACCGCGAGTGGGTCAAGCTCAAGGACATCTCGCCCAACGTGGTGAATGCGCTGATCGCCACTGAAGATCACCGCTTCTACCAGCATTGGGGTCTCGACTGGCGGCGCACGGCCTCGGCCGCGCTGCACACGTTTTCCGGCGACCGGCAGGGCGGCTCGACCATTACCCAGCAGTTGGCCCGCAATCTCTATCCTGACGAGATCGGCCGCGCGCCGACGCTCACGCGCAAGCTCAAGGAAGCGATCACGGCCTTCAAGATCGAGGCGCTCTACACCAAGGACGAGATTCTCGAGACCTACCTGAACACGGTGCCGTTCCTCTACAACGCCTACGGCATCGAGATGGCGGCCCGCACCTATTTCGACAAATCGGCCTCCGATCTGACCGTGCTGGAAAGCGCCACGCTCACCGGCATGCTCAAGGGCAATAGCTATTACAACCCGGTGATCAACCCGGAACGCGCGTTGCAGCGCCGCAATACGGTGCTCGGGCAGATGGTCAAGTACGGCAAGCTGACGCCGGCGGCCTATGCCACGCTCAGCCGCCGGCCGTTGCGCATCGATTTCGAGCGCCAGACCGAGCCGCCCGGACCCGCGCCGCACTTCGCACAGCAGTTGCGCAAGTGGCTCGCCTCATGGGCGGATCGCAACGACTACAACATGTACGCCGACGGGCTGGTGGTGCGCACCACCATCGACTCGCGTCTGCAGACCATGGCCACTCAAGCCGTCACCTTGCAGGGCAACCAGTTGCAGGGGATCGCCAACGCGGCGTGGGGCACGCGTTCGGGCTGCTCGAATGGCCGCGATCTGCTGCAGACCTTCCTGCGCGAAACACCGGACTACCGCGCCGCCAAAGACGCGGGACTAAGCGACGACGACGCGCTCAAGCGCGTCTCGTCCGACCGCGAACTGGTCAAGTCGCTCTGCGAGACCAAGACTCGCGTGCAGGCGGACTTTCTGGCGATGGACCCGCGCAACGGCCAGATCAGAGCGTGGGTGGGCAGCCGCGACTTCAGCCAGGATCCGTTCGATCACGTTCAGCAGGCGCGGCGCCAGCCGGGCTCGACCTTCAAGCCGTTCGTCTACGCGGCGGCCTTCGAGTCGGGCGCGAAGCCCGCCGACACCTTCGTGGACAAGCCCGTGGAAATCCCGCTGGCGGGCGGCGAAGTCTGGCGTCCGAGCGACGAGGACGAGCCGAGCGAGCGCAAGATCAGCCTGCGCGACGGCCTCGCGTATTCGCGCAACCGGATTACCGCGCAGTTGATGGAGACGGTCGGGCCGAACAAGGTCGCGCGTCTCGCCCGGGCCATGGGCGTGCGCGACAGCGAGCTGGACCCGGTGCCGTCGCTCGCGCTCGGCACGAGCCCCGTCACGCTGAAGGAGATGGTCGCGGCCTACGGCACGATCGCCAATCTGGGCGGCTACGTGGAACCGGTAATGGTGACGCGCATCGAGAACCGCAAGGGCGAGGTGCTGGCCGAATTCGCGCCGGTGCCGCCCAAACAGGAGCTATCCGCCGACGCCGACCGCGTGCTCATCGACGTCATGCGCGACGTGGTGAACCGCGGCACGGGGTCGAGCATTCGCAGCCGTTTCGGCGTGCGCGGCGACGTCGCGGGCAAGACGGGGACGACGCAAGGCAATGCGGACGGCTGGTTCATCCTGATTCACCCGCAACTCGTGGCGGGCGCGTGGGTGGGCTTCAACGACAGCCGCGTGACCTTGCGCAGCGATTATTGGGGGCAAGGGGCGCACAGCGCGCTGCCGATCGTCGGCGATTTCTTCCAGCGCGCGCAGCGCTCGAGGCTGGTCGATACGCGCGTCAAGTTCGCGACCGACGAGAAGCCGGGCTGGTTTGCCGAGCGCTCGGGCAGATTGCGCGAGTGGTTCCAGAATCTGTTCGCGGCTTCGCCGGCCAAGCCGGAGGCGCCGGTTGCGCCGCGCAGTACGACACGTCATGCGCCGCCGACGGCGCCTGTGGAGCCGTCGGCGTCCGCTGCGGCCGCGCAGCCGCGTGCGTTGCCGCAACCGCCGCTGCTTCCTACGCCGGGCTCGGCGCCGGTGGCCGCGAGCGGGGCGGTGGATGGTGAAGCGCGCGGGGGTGGCGAGCCGGCCTTGGCGCCGACACCCACGCCGGACGACGTAGTGCCGCCCGATGCCGGCAGTCCCGCCAACGCGCTGCCGGCAACGTCGGCGAGCGGCCGCGGCGCGCCTTGATGTGGAACGGGCCACGCCTTTCACGGCGTGGCCCGTTCCGTTCCGGTCGCGGCGGAAATAATCGCGTCTAGGGCCGCGCCGCCTCCGCGCCGTCCGCGATGTCAGGTTCCGAAAAACCGGACGACGCTTCGAGCGAAGTGTCGTGATGCAGTAGCAGAACGGCCGCTACCCCGACGAGTCCCGCGCCCGACAGACACAACAGACCCGCGCCGAAGCCGCCGGTGCTGTCCTTGATCCAGCCCATCGCGTAGGGTCCGAAGAAGCCCGCCAGATTGCCGAGCGAGTTGACCGCGGCGATGCCGCCCGCCGCCGCCGCACCCGACAGGAATGCGGCCGGCAGGGTCCAGATCACCGGCAGGCAGCCGAAGATGCCGAACCCGGCGATCGACAGTGCGATCATCTTCTGCACCGGATTGTCGAGCCCGGCCGCCGCGGCGATGCCGCCGGCCGCCACCAGCAGCGCGAACGCCACGTGCCGTTTGCGTTCGAGCTTGCGGTCCGAATGCCGTCCCCAGAACACCATGCTGATCACGCCGACGATATACGGCAGCGACGTCACGAAGCCTGTCTGCAGGTTGGTGAGGCCGAACGATTTGACGATCTGCGGCAGGAAGAAACTCAGCCCGTAGTTGGTTGCGTTCGCACCGAAATAGATCAGTGCGACCGCGAGCACGCGCGGATTGAAGAGCGCTTCTTTCACGCTGAAAGCATGCACGGCTTCGCGATGATCGCGCTCCTGTTTCTGGCGCGCGACCAGCCAGTTGCGCTCGTCTGCGGCGAGCCAGTTCGCGTCGGCAGGCTTGTCGGTCAGGTAGTAGAGCACCGCGAACGCGAGCACCAGCGCGGGCGCCGCCTCGATCAGATAGACCCATTGCCAGCCGGCCAGTCCGGCGAAGCCGTCCATCGACAGCAAGGCGCCCGAAATCGGCCCGCCGATCACGGTGGATAGCGGAATGGCCGCCATGAAGTAGCCGACCACGCGGCCGCGGTACGCGGCGGGGAACCACAAGGTGAGCAGGAAGATGATGCCGGGAAAGAAGCCGGCTTCCGCTACGCCCAGCAAAATGCGCAGGCCGTAAAACACGTGCGCGGCCGAGAGCCCCGTGTAACGCGCAATATCTGGGATATACGCCATCGCGCCCGCGAGAATGCCCCATGTGAACATGATTCGCGCGATCCAGCGGCGCGCGCCGAATTTCTCCAGCAGCAGATTGGACGGCACCTCGAAGAAAAAATAGGCGATGAAGAAGATCCCAGCGCCGAAACCGAAAGCGCTCGCGGAAAAACCGAGCGCCTTGTTCATTTGCAACGCAGCAAAGCCGACGTTGACGCGGTCGAGATAGGCTATGAAATAGCAGAGCATCAGGAACGGCACGAGCCGAACCGTTACGCGTTTCATGGTGCGTGCTTCGAGATCCATCGACTGTCTCCTCCGGTTCATGTCCGGTCTGGTTGGAATGGTGTGGTTACAGACTAGACGCTGAGGTGCGATTGCGGAAGTTTTTTGCGCCCCGCGCCGCGCTCAGGTCCACGGAATGTGGACCTTATCGAGGATGCGATCGAGCTGATATGCCGCGCTGATCAGCGCCAGATGGGTCAAGGCCTGCGGAAAATTACCGAACGCGCTCACACGGGAACCGACAGCCACGACTGTGCCGACCTGTTCGCGTTGGACGGACGGTGCGAGATAACGCGGCCACCCGTTGGCGCGTGCGACGATCCTCCGTCAATAGAACGCGTGACAGGCGGTCGAATTGATGTCGGGTGAGAGCCGAGTGGACTCGCTGTGTGCGATTGTTTAGGCGCAAGCAACAGTGTTTTCAGATGGCGAGGCTGATCTCTTGCGCGCGATTACGGATAATTCGATATCGACTAATCCGTAATGAAGTGCAGGTGACACATGTTCAACTCAGTCTCGGACCACACGCCCGGGCGGGCGGCGGCATTCGGCGCGCTCAACGAGCGATACCCGCTGTCGGGACGCGCGCGCGCCCTTGTCGTGGCCATCGCCGCGTGCGCGAGTCTGATGGGATGCGCCACGTCCAGCGACGTGGTGGCCACCAGCAAGCCCAACACCTATACAGTCGCGGCAAGCGCTACCGGTGGACGCATGGCGTGGGCGCGCGCGCACGAACAGGCGATGAACCAGGCGCGCGATTACTGCGAGCATCGCGGCATGCAAGCCAGCGTGACGACGGAAACCGTCAGCGGCGTGCAAGTGCTGACGGAGCATGGATCGTCCATGAATTTCGAATGTCATCCCAAGTTTTAGGCGTTCAATCAGCGCCGACTCGTGGCGTGGAATTTTCAGCCACCTTAGCAGTCGATCGTCTGCATCTCTGAGTACTCATTCAATCCGAAGAAAGCTTGCGCTGCGCTGAGGCTGCCGCTGCCGCCTTGGATATGAGAGCAGCCAGGCGGTATCCGTATTTACTATTGGCCGATCGCCGCCTACGATAGATTGAGGTTTCGGCTCGACTTCCTGCGCGATTTGTCGTCTTTAGAAAGAGAATAGTGCGAGGTTGGAAGTCTTCCGTTGTTCCTGTGCGTCTTACGGCACCAACCATCTTGCGGGAGAGCGCCATGATTCGCGCCGAACGTCGGATCGTGTTCGCGGCCATCGCGGTGTTCGTCGCGCTCGCCGGCATGGCGATGGTCATTCACGGCGTTCTGTTCGACACCCGCAACGACACCGTGTATGGCGGCGTGTTGCTGGTGATTGGGGTCGCGGTGCTGGCGCTGATGCTGACTCCGCGGCCGTCGGATAAGTCGTGAGTCTTCGTGACGCTTGAGGTAGGCATGCGCGGCGTGCAGTCGCGCGGAATTGTCGCGTCATCGCTGCGAGCGCGTCGGGGATCTGCCTGCCGGTGTGGTCGACGAGCGCGCTCAGATTGCACATCGGTAAACGGTTCAGTTAACCGGCCTCCCGATCACCTTTCTTCACTTCTCGCCAGCCAACCCCACGCGCACAGATGGGCCGCCTAACTACCGTGCAGCGTATCGATAATCGCCTGCGTGATGGCGCGTCTGTCATACGACGCGCGATGGATCATGCCGACCGTGCGCAATACCGGTGAATTCGAAATCGACAGCACGCGTAGCGATGGATCGTTGTGCCAGTTGCCGCGGTGCAGAAGTGGCAGCACCGTGACACCGATATTTTCGCGCACCAGCGCCACGATAGTCTCGATCGAGTTGAGTTCGAGGTACTCGTTGACCGCGAGGCCTGCCGCCTGCAAGGCATGCTCCACGACGCGCCCGGTGCGCACCCGACGGTCGAAGCGCAGAAAGGGGTGGCTGAGCAGGATGCGCTGCGGATCGGTATCGGTGATTTTGCGGCTGGCTATCAGCATCAGCGGCTCCGTGTAGAGCGTCGTCCACTTCAGCGTGTCGGGCAGCGTGATGTCCGCACGCGCAACGATCGCCGCGATATCGACCTCTCCCGCCTCCACCATCTTGGCCAGTTCGTCGGAGCGCGACGATAGCAGCCGCACATCCAGTTGCGGATGGGCGGCCTTCAGCCGCGCGACGACCAGCGACAGCGCGCCGATCACCGATACCACGGCGCCGATCGTCACCGGTCCGACCATCGAATCCGTCGGCGTTCCCTCGAGCTCGGTCAGCAGATCGAAAATCTGCTCGACTTTCGGCCAGATCTCTTGCCCGTGCCGGTTCAATGCGATCTGCCGTCCGCTGCGATCGAACAGCTGGCGGCCGAGTGCCTGTTCGAGCGCGCGCATCTGCAAGCTCACGGCCGCCTGCGTCAGCGCGACGCTCTCGGCCGCGGCGGCGAATGATCCGGTTCGTGCGACGGCCCGGAAGGTTCTCAACATGCGCAGCGTTGGCATTGCCCATCCACAAGAAAAATTTAAGTGTGACCAAGAAATATTAATATTTTCCAACGTAAAGCGCACCAGATAATCGTCCCGGAACGACGCATTGAACAGGACCATTAGTCCGATATGGAGCTTTCAAGCATGCCCGATGCCGACCGTCGACCGGTCCTGGAGGTCCGCGGCTTTTCGTTGAAGTTTTCGCGCGCGGCCGAGGTGCCGAACCTCGTGCACGACGTGTCGTTTTCAGTCGGCCCTGGCGAGACGCTTTGCATCGTCGGTGAATCGGGCTGCGGCAAGAGTGTGACGTCGCTCGCGCTGATGGGTCTGCTCGCAAGCCCGCCTGCGCACCGCGTCGGCGGCACCGCGCACTTCGAAGGCAAGGACCTGTTCTCACTGTCCGAGCGCGATCTGGCCGATATTCGCGGCAACCGGCTGTCGATGATCTTCCAGGAGCCGATGACGTCGCTGAACCCGGCGTTCACCGTCGGCGAGCAGATCGGCGAAAGCATCCGGCGGCATCGCCATGTCGAGCGCGGCCAGGCGCGCGAGCAAGCGCTCGAGATGTTGCGGCTCGTGCGGATCCCGGCGCCGGAAAGCAGGCTGGACGCCTACCCGCATCAGCTTTCCGGCGGCATGCGCCAACGCGTGATGATCGCGATGGCGCTCGCCAATCGCCCGCGCCTGTTGATCGCCGACGAGCCGACCACCGCGCTGGACGTGACGATCCAGGCGCAGGTGCTGTCACTCGTGAAGAATCTGCAAGCCGAGACCGGCACCGCGATGGTGTTGATCACGCATGACCTCGGCGTCGTCGCGGAAGTCGCCGACCATGTCGCGGTGATGTACGCAGGGTGCATCGTCGAATACGGCACGGTCGCCGATCTGTTCGACGACCCGCAACATCCGTACACAATTGGACTAATGGGCGCGATTCCGTCGGTCGGCAAGCGTGAAGGCGCGCTCGCGACGATCCGCGGTTCAGTGCCGTCGCCCGAGATGATGCCGCATGGCTGCCGCTTCGCGCCGCGCTGTCCGTTCGCGGAGCAGCGCTGCATCGACGCCGCGCCGCCCGACAAGGTGATCGACGGTGTGCATCGCGTCGCCTGCTGGCTAGCGCCGGTCGAACAGGTCGCCGCGCCGCTATCACGCAAGGAATTCGCATGACGAGGTTGACTCCAGCAACGCCGCATGCGGACCCGGCGTCGAGTTCGCCGTCGCCGATCATCGAGGCGCGCGCACTGACGAAGCATTTTGGCGGTGCGCGGCATCTCTTCACGCGCACGCCCACTGTTTATGCGGTCAACGACGTGTCGTTCGCGGTCAACGCCGGCGAGACTTTCGCGATCGTCGGCGAATCCGGCTGTGGCAAGTCCACGCTGGGCCGACTCCTGCTCCGTCTGATCGACTCGACAGACGGCCGGGTGTTCTATCAAGGCGTGGACATCACACACCAGCAAGGCGCGCCGCTGCGGCGGCTGCGTCGCGAAATGCAGATCATCTTTCAGGATCCGTTCGCCTCGCTGAATCCGGGCATGACGATCGGTCAGATCGTCGGCGAGCCGATCGCGCTGCACGGGCTCGCGCGCAACGGCGTCGAGCACCGCGAGCGCGTTGCGCAACTGCTGCGCACGGTTGGCCTGCAACCGGCCTATGCGGACCGTTACCCGCACGAATTCTCGGGCGGCCAGCGACAACGGATCGGCATTGCCCGCGCTTTGGCCGGCGAGCCGAAGCTGATCGTCGGCGATGAGCCGGTGTCGGCGCTCGACGTCTCGGTGCAGGCGCAGGTGATCAATCTGCTCGAGACACTGAAACAGAATCTCGGCCTCACGCTGATCATGGTTGCGCATGACCTCGCGGTGATTCGCCATATGAGCGATCGCGTCGCCGTGATGTATCTCGGCGAGATTGTCGAGCTGGCCGACGTCGATGCCCTGTTCGACGCGCCGCTGCATCCGTACACGCAAGCGCTGCTGCGCGCGATTCCGGCGAGCAGCCCGCACGAGCGGCGCGCGAAGCCCGCGTTGTCTGGTGATCTGCCGAGTCCGACTGCGCCGCCGTCCGGTTGCCGTTTTCATACGCGCTGTCCGCACGCGAAGCCGCACTGTGCGCAAGTGCGGCCGGTCAGCGAGCGACTCGAAGACGGACGGCAGGTGGCGTGCCATTTCTGGCGCGAGATCCAGAACGCCGGCGGCGCGCCGCTGCTCACGAGCGTCAGCCCTAAATTGGCCGAACGGCTCGCGATCTACCGCGATCGTCAGGCGACGCTGGCCGCCGCCGGCGGCGATTGAACCACTGCCCGAGATGAAGAGCGAGTGAAGCATCAAGTTGCCGCCGCACCGATGCCCGTTTAGCGCACCATTTTTTGAATTAGAAAAGAAAGGGAAAGTCCTCATGCGAAGAATGTTGATTGCCGCGGCGCTCGCGCTCGGCGCCACTGCTGCGATGGCCCAGACCAGCCAGACGATACGGATCGGCCTGCAGGACGACATCGGTTCGCTCGACCCCGCGCGCAGCGTGCAGCTCGTCGACCGGATCGTGTTTGCGTCGCTGTGCAATTCGCTGGTGGATATCACGCCGGACCTGAAGATCGTGCCGATGCTGGCGACGTCGTGGACGACGAGCGCCGACGGCAAGACGCTGACGTTCAAGCTGCGTCAAGGAGTCAAGTTCCAGGATGACGAGCCGTTCAACGCGGCCGCCGTCAAGGCGAACCTGGACCGCGACCGCACGCTGCCGACGAGCAATCGTAAGAGCGAACTGGCGTCGGTCGATCACGTCGATGTAATCGACGACTACACGGTCGCGATCGCGTTGAAACAGCCGGACGCGGCCCTGCTCGCGACGCTGACCGACCGCGCCGGCATGATGCTCGCGCCGAAGACGCTGGCCGATCCGGCCGGCGTTGCCGCGCATCCGGTGTGTTCGGGCCCGTACAAGTTCGTCCAGCGCGTGCAGAACGATCGCGTCGTGCTCGAAAAATTCCCCGGCTACTGGGACGCCGATAAATACCCGGTCCAGCGCGTGATCTTCCTGCCCATTCCGGACAGCACAGTGCGGCTCGCCAATCTGCGCTCGGGTTCGCTCGACATGCTCGAACGCCTTGCGCCGTCCGATGTCGCGTCGGTCAAGAGCGACGCAAGCGGCAAGTTCGCGCCGGTCAGCGGGTTCGGCTATTACTACGTGACGTTCAATATCGGTAACGGCAAGCGCAGCAACGCGCTGTTGAAAGACAAGCGGGTGCGGCAGGCGTTCGACCTCGCGATCGACCGTGATGCGATCAACCAGGTGATCGGGGCCGGCATCTTCACGCCGGCGAATCAGGCGATCCCGAAGTCGAGCCCGTACTACAACGCGTCGCTGCCAATGCCGCATCGCGACGTCGCGAAAGCGAAGGCGCTACTGAAAGCGGCGGGCCACGAGCATGTCGACATCGAGTTCACTTATCCGAACAACACGGTGTCGAGCCAGATCGTGCAGATGATGCAGGCGATGGTCGGCGAAGCCGGCTTCAACCTGAAGCTGCGGCCGACCGACTACGCGACCGAGCTCAATGCCGCGCACAGCGGCGACTTCGAGGCGATGTACCTCGGCTGGTCGGGCCGCGTCGACCCCGACGGCAACCTGCATCAGTTCAATACGTGCGCCGGCAACCTCAATTACGCGCATTACTGCAACCCTGAAGTCGACCGGTATCTCGACGCCGCGCGCGTGAAACTGACTGCGGCGGACCGCAAAACGGATTACGACGCGGCGTCGAAGCTGCTCGCCGAGGACGATCCGATCGTCTATGTCTATAGCCAGCCCTGGCCGTTCGAGCTGTCGAAGAAGGTGCAAGGCTTCACGCCCTATCCGGACGGCCTGATCCGCCTGCGCGGCGTTAGCATCAAAGGCTGACCGATCATGCTGCGGATCATCGCCAATCGCATGCTGGTCGCCATTCCAACGCTGATTCTCGTGTCGATGCTGATCTTCGGCCTGCAGAAGCTGCTGCCCGGCGATCCGGTGACGGCGATGGCCGGGGAAGATCAGGATCCACAGCTGATCGCGTCGCTGCGCGTCAAGTACCATCTCGACGAGCCGGTGCCGACGCAATACGTTCTATGGGTTCGCGACGTCGTGCACGGCGATCTCGGCGCGTCGCTGCGAACCGATGTGCCGGTGACGTCGCTGATCGCGCAGAAGTTGCCGGTCACGCTGCAACTCGCGGCGATGGCGATGATCTTCGCGATCGGCATCGGTATTCCGGCCGGCGTCATTTCCGCCGCAAGCCGCGGTGGTGCGCTCGATTACGGCGCGAACATTTTCGCGCTGTCTGGCATGTCGATCCCGAACTTCTGGCTCGGGATCATGATGATCTTCATCGTATCGGTGCGCTGGCATTTGCTGCCGTCGTCGGGCTACGTATCGCCGACCGAAGACTTCTGGCTGAGCATCAAGACGATGCTGATGCCCGCGCTGGTGCTCGGCGCGTCGCTCGGCGCGCAGTTGATGCGCCACACGCGCAGCGCAATGCTGAGCGTGCTGCGCACCGACTATATTCGGACCGCGCGCGCCAAAGGGCTGCTGCGCGGCACCGTGGTCGTCAAGCACGCTCTTCGCAACGCGCTGATTCCGATCGTCACCGTGCTCGCGCTGCTGTTCGGCGAACTGCTGGCGGGCGCGGTGCTGACCGAGCAGGTTTTCACGATCCCCGGCTTCGGCAAGCTTATCGTCGATGCCGTGTTCAATCGCGACTACGCGGTCGTGCAGGGCGTCGTGCTCGTCACCGCATTGTGCTTTATCGTCGTGAACCTGTGCGCCGACGTTCTGTACGTCCTCCTCAATCCCCGACTTAGGCGCGGCTGATGGCTACTCCCACAACCCCCGCTCGCGCGCGCGCCGCTTCGCAGGCGGCCGTCTTGCCGCGCCGCAAGCGCCGCGGACTCGCGAAATTCATGCGCAATCGCGCTGCCGTTCTTGGCGCGGCGCTCGTGCTGCTCATCGTCCTGATGGCGCTTTTCGCACCCTGGCTGTCACATTACGACCCGGTGCAGGCGAGCTTCATGACCGTGCGCCAGGCGCCTTCGGCCGCGCATTGGTTCGGCACCGACGAACTTGGCCGCGACGTGTTGAGCCGTCTGCTGTGGGGGGCGCGCGCGTCGCTGCTTGCTGGTGTCGTATCGGTTGGCATTGCGGTCTTGATCGGCGTGCCACTCGGTTTGCTGGCGGGTTACTTCGGCAAGCTCGTCGACGGCGTGATCTCGCGAATCGCCGATGCGTTGTTGTCGATTCCATTCCTGATTCTCGCTATCGCGCTCGCCGCGTTCCTCGGACCAAGCCTGACCAACGCGATGGCCGCGATCGGCATCTCCGCGATGCCGCGCTTCGTCCGCTTGACGCGCGGCCAGGCGATCACCGTGAAGGCCGAGGAATACGTCGAAGGCGCGCGCGCAATCGGTCTCGGCCACGCACGGATCATCATGCGATACATTCTGCCGAACGTGCTGCCGCCGATCATCGTGCAGGCAAGCCTGACGATCGCGACCGCGATCATCGCCGAAGCGAGCCTGTCGTTCCTCGGGCTGGGCCAACTGCCGCCGGCGCCGTCGTGGGGTTCGATGCTCAACACGGCGAAGGACTTTGTCAGTCAGGCGCCGTGGATGTCGATTTTTCCGGGCATCGCAATCTTTCTGGCCGTGCTCGGTTTCAACCTGCTCGGCGACGGTTTGCGCGATGCGCTCGATCCGCGCGAGTCGTAACCGGATTCCATGACCGCTTCGCTGGGCGGCGGCTCCCTCATCACTTTCGTTTGAGTTTGCAATGACACGTTTCAATTGGCAAAACCCGTATCCCACCCCCCGTTTGCCCGTCTTCGCGCGCAATATTGTTTCGACGTCCCATCCGCTTGCCGCACAAGCCGGCCTGCGGATGTTGTGGAAAGGCGGTAACGCCGTCGATGCGGCGATCGCGGCGGCGGCCGCCATCACGGTGGTCGAGCCGGTCTCGTGCGGTCTCGGCAGCGACGCGTTCGCGCTGGTGTGGGACGGCGCGAAGCTGCATGGGCTGAATGCGTCGGGCGTGTCGCCGGCCGCATGGAGTGTCGATTACTTCAAGCGAAAGTACGGTGAGGAAAACGGTCTCGCGAAGCAGCCCAAACGCGGCTGGGATGCGGTGACGGTGCCGGGTGTGATCGCCGGCTGGGAGGCGCTGCATCAGAAGTTCGGGTCGCTGCCGTTTGCGGACCTGATGGAGCCGGCCATCGAGATCGCCGAGCGCGGGCACGCGGTGGCGAGCGTCGTCGCATACAAGTGGGCAGCGGCCGTGCCCGAGTTGAAGGATCAGCCGGGCTTTGCCGACACCTTCATGCCACGCGGCCGCGCGCCGGAAGTGAGTGAACTGGTGCGCTTTCCAGGCCACGCGAAGACGCTGCGCAAACTGGCCGAGCAGGGTCCGCGCGCGTACTACGAAGGCGAGATCGCCGAGCAGATTGCCGCGTTCTCGCGTCAAGGCGGCGGCGCGCTCACAATGGACGACCTGCGCAACTACCGCGCCGACTGGGTCGAGCCGATCAGCAAGGACTATCGCGGTCATACGGTGCACGAGATTCCGCCGAACGGGCAGGGCATCGCCGCGTTGATCGCGCTGGGCATTCTCGAACAGTTCGACATGGGTGCGTTGCCGGTCGACGGCATCGAATCGCAGCACTTGCAGATCGAAGCGATGAAGCTGGCGTTCGCCGATGTCTACCGCTACGTGGCCGATCCGCGTTCGATGGAGGTCACGCCCGAGCAGATGCTCGACGACGCGTACCTGAAGTCGCGCGCCAAACTGATCGATCCGAAGCGCGCCACGCAGTTCGATTTTGGTATGCCGAAAGCGGGCGGCACGATCTATATGTCGGTGGCCGACGAGCGCGGCATGATGGTGAGCTTCATCCAGTCGAACTACATGGGCTTCGGCTCGGGCATCGTCGTGCCGGACGCCGGCATTTCGCTGCAGAACCGCGGCTACGGTTTCTCGATGGATCCGAAATCGGCGAACGTGGTGGAAGGCGGCAAGCGGCCGTTCCATACGATCATCCCCGCTTTCCTGACCCAGCAGGTGGACGGCCGCCAGGAAGCGGTGATGAGCTTCGGCGTGATGGGCGGCGACATGCAGCCGCAAGGGCATCTGCAATCCATCGTACGCATGCTCGACTACGGTCAGCAGCCACAGGCCGCGTGCGACGCGCCGCGCTGGAAGGTCAATCGGGACTTCACAGTCGACGTCGAGGCGACGCTCGATCGGGACACCGTGCGCGCGCTCCAGGCGCTCGGTCATACGATCAAGTCGATTGAGGATCCGTATATGGATTTCGGTTCCGGGCAGTACATCTGGAAGCTCGACCGCAACGACCCCGAGCGCGGTTATGTTGCCGCGAGCGACACCCGGCGCGACGGCCTGGCCGCAGGGTTCTGATCCGGGCAGGTGTCCCGCACGGCAGGGCTCTCGCGGACGGCGATCCGCTCTTCGCGAGAGTGCGGCCTGGAAGAGTGGTATAGCGTCTAGCGGGACGCCCGGAGATCAGTGAACGCATGCCGAAAGCGCAGCGCGGCGTGATGCGCTTCACGATCGACGCGCTTAGTTGCCGTGTGGTGTTTGCGTCATGAGGCTGGCGCGGGTTCGGTCACGGCTCAAGCGGAAGTGATGACGAATGTGCAGCGATAGTCGCAGCGACAAGGTATTTCGCGCGGATTGCCTTCGTGGCGGCTATTGGTCGAACCGACGTGACATGCCTCGCTGCTCGACGCCGGATCTGCCTCGCTTGTGGGGCGTGTATTCAATCAGTACGATAGTGCCGGCGACGGCAACCTTGCCGCTTGTTTGCCTTACGCGCTCGTAGCGGGCATGAACTGCCGCCCAACAAAATCGATGTGCGCGAACATCGCCTGCTGCGCGGCTTCCGGATTGCGTTCACGCACTGCGAGGAAAATCAATTCGTGCTGGCGCATGCGCATGGCGGATTGCACGGCTGCATTCGCGTTGTTCGCGGTGGCGTCGAAGGTGTTCGCGGCGATATGGTCACGCAACATGGTGATCACGCTGGCATAGAACTGCCCGAGCATGCGGTTGTGCGCCGCTGCGGTCAGCGCGGTGTGAAACTCACCGTCCATTCGCGCCTCGGTATCGACATCGTGCCCGATCACCGCATCGTGCATCCGCGCAAGCAGAGACTCCAACCGGCGCAGCTCTTCGGGTGTGGAGCGCTGCGCGGCGAAACGTGCTGCCGCGCACTCAAACACCATTCGGAACTCGAGTGTCTCCTCGCGCAGCGGCGGGTGCTCGGCGACAAGTTGCAGCCACGGCGAAGTCAGTGCGGGAAGCTGCTTCTGCACCACATACACACCGCTACCACGCTTCGCTTCGAGCATCCCCTTGCTGATCAGGTGACGGATCGCCTCACGCACGGTCGGACGCGACACACCAAAATGCTCCGCGAGCACGCGCTCGGCCGGCAGGCGCGCAGATAAAGCCCAAGTGCCGTCAAGCACGTTTTCCTCGATCTGCCGCACAACCTTGTCGAGGATGCCGGATGAAAGTCTGTGAAATCCCATCTCTGCTCCGGCCGAAGTGGCCTGACCAATTTGCGCCGCTCCTGGCAAGAAACGACCATTTGGCAGAACGGGCACATTGAAGAGATGCATCAATCTCGGGTGCGTCCGTCCCCCACGATTCAGGAGAAAAACATGACGGATTCTACTTCACTGGTCATCAGGCTGCATGCGGACGACGACGTCGCGATCGCGCGCGGTCCGATACCTGCGGACACGACGCTCGCCGAGGCCGGCGGCATCGTTACGCGCGACGATATCCCCGGTGCGCACAAGGTTGCGCTGCGCGCGCTGAAAGCCGGCGATCCGGTGCGGCGCTATGGGCAGATCATCGGTTTCGTCACGCAGGATATCCAACCGGGTGCGCACGTGCATACCCAGAACGTGTCGATGGGCGATTTCGCGCGCGATTACGCGTTTGGCAAGGACGTCAAGGCGGTTGCGCCTGCCGGAGAATCGCGGACGTTCATGGGCTTTCGTCGTACCGATGGCCGGGTGGCTACGCGAAACTACATTGGCGTGGTCAGCACGGTCAACTGTTCGGCAACCGTGACCAAGCTCGTCGCGCAGCACTTCTCGGCGCCCGGCAGGCTGGATGCGTATCCGAACGTCGATGGCATCGTGCCGGTCACGCACAGTTTCGGTTGCTGCATTGATCACAATGGCGAAGGCGTGCAGCAATTGCGTCGTACGATTGGTGGCTATATCCGCCACCCGAATTTCGCGGGCGTACTGGTGATCGGGCTCGGCTGTGAAGCGAATCAAATGGGTGCGCTGTTTATCGCGGAAGGTGTCGAGCCGGGTGCAACCATGGTGCCGCTCGTGATCCAGGAGCAGGGCGGTACACAGAAGACCGTCGATGCGGCAATCTCGGCGATCGAGGCGATGCTGCCGGCTGCGAATGAGGTCAAGCGCGAGCCCTTGCCGATCTCCAACCTCAACATCGCACTGCAATGCGGCGGCTCGGACGGTTACTCGGGCATCACGGCGAACCCGGCGCTTGGCGCCGCGGTCGATCTGCTCGTTCAACACGGGGGCACCGCCATCCTCAGTGAGACGCCGGAGATCTATGGTGCTGAGCACCTGCTGACGCGCCGCGCGATTACCGCGGAGGTCGGCGAGAAAATCGTCGAGCGGATCCACTGGTGGGAAAGCTACGCGGAGCGGGAAAAGGGCAGCATCGACAATAACCCGACGCCGGGCAACAAGGCGGGCGGGCTCACCACGATTCTCGAGAAGTCGCTCGGCGCGGTCGCCAAGAGCGGCTCGACGCCGCTGATGGGGGTGTACCGCTATGCCGAGCCAGTCGACACGAAGGGACTCGTGTTCATGGATGCGCCAGGCTACGACCCGATGGGCGCGACTGGCCAGATTGCGAGCGGCGCGAACCTCGTTCTGTTCACAACCGGCCGCGGCTCATGCTTTGGGGCAAAGCCGGCGCCGTCAATCAAGCTCGCGACGAACACGAAGATGTACACACGCATGGTCGACGACATGGACATCAACTGCGGCGACATCATGGATGGCAAGACGACGGTCGAGCAGAAGGGCCGCGAGATCTTCGAGATGATCATCGAAGTCGCATCTGGCGCGCAGAGCAAGAGTGAAGCGCTCGGGGTCGGCAACGAAGAGTTCGTGCCCTGGATGATCGGCGCGCAGATGTGACGCATCCTTGAAGCGAACTGCGGCAGAGCCCTGGCAGCCTGCGCAGTCCGTGAAGTTGCCTTATTGAATATGGACAACGGTGGGGCGCCACGCTCACCCGAGCGGGCGCGTCCTCCGACGGAGACGAATCGAAATGAAGATCAAGGAAACCATCGAGAGATTTCCCGGTGGCATGATGGTGATTCCGCTGCTGTGGGGCAGCCTGCTTAACACGTTCTTCCCGCATGTACTGACCATCGGCAGTTTCTCAACCTCGCTCGCGCACGGAGCGCTGCCGATTCTCGCGGCGTTCTTCGTCTGCATGGGTGCCGAAATACAGTTGAAAACCGCGCCGCGCGCGCTGAAGAACGGCGCGGCGATCACGCTCGCCAAGCTCGCGAGCGGGGTGGCGATCGGCTTGCTGGTCAGTTATCTGTTCAAGGGGCGCCCGGTGTTCGGGCTGTCCAGCATGGCGATCATCGCGGCGATGACCAACGCGAACATGGGGCTCTACGCGGCGCTGACCAAACAGTTTGGTGACGAGGTCGATCGTGGCGCGCTCGCGGTACTGTCGATTCTTGAAGGCCCATTCGTGACCATGCTCGCGCTCGGCATGTCCGGTCTCGCCAGGATTCCCTTTGTCGACCTGATCGCGACAATCCTGCCGATTCTGATCGGCATGCTGCTCGGCAACCTCGATCGCAACATGCGCGCGTTTCTGAAATCAGGCAGTGATCTCCTGATTCCTTTCTTTGCTTTCGGCCTCGGCGCGCAGATCAACCTGCACTCGATCCTTGGCGCGGGCGCGTCGGGCATCCTGCTCGGGCTCGTAACGCTCATCATTGGCGGCGTGGTCAACATCGCGGCGTCCCGTCTCGCCGGTGGTTCAGGCGTGGCCGGTGTCGCCGTGTCGACGACCGCCGGCAACGCGGTCGCGACGCCAATCGCCATTGCAGCCGTCGATCCGCACCTCGCGTCGCTCGTCGCGGTCGCCACACCGCAGATTGCCGCGTCGACGATTGTCACGTCGCTGCTGGCGCCGTTGTTAACCGCACTATTTGCGAAGTATTGTGCGCGGCAAAGAAAGATCGTGGGCGACGAAGGATTTGCGCCTTCACGACTCGCTGAGCGGGCAGACGGGATGTAAGCGCCTGCGGGCTGCCGCTCTTCGACCTCCATTCGTAATCAACATAAGCAGTCCCAAGGTGGGTTGCTTTGACCGGCGTCCGCTTCACAGGGCGGATTCAACAGTGGCTAAGGGGCGATCGACGGCGAGCCGTTGTCGATTGCCCCGTTACCCGGCAATTTCCGCATTCGGCCTCGCGTTGCGTGTCATCGCTCGTGGCGGATTGCTCGCACAGCAATGGCACGCGTTTGACCGGATTGTCAGGCGATTGCGCGGGCAACGGAATGACGCGAGCGGTGCCGTGATTGGAAAACATCCGGGGCGCTAGCTTGGCGTCGTCGACGATCCGAAGACGCTCGACGCGATGCCGCTCAAGTTGACAGCGATTTCGCTGCGCCGGGAACTCATGTTTCCAGCGCGGGTGGGCGTGTCGCCCGCTAACAAATAGGCACCTTTGAACAGGCGTTGCAACGATCCGGCGTTGACCGGACGGGTGGTCTGCTCAGGGCTCACACCCCAATCGCGAAGCGTTTGCGGATCGAGCGGTTGCCCGCACGGCGCTTTTGCCACCAGCCGTTGACGCGTCTTGCCGGCCATTGCGTCCTTGATCCCGACAGGCCACGAAATTTTGTCGCGTCGTCGAGAACGTCGAAAGTGATGAATCTCGTCATCGCGATCGGCGATGGTGCCTTTCCAAAAGACCACGAACGAGCCGGCGTGCCTGATGCATGATGCTTCCACACCAGAATCAATTGCGAAACCGCATGGCCGTGTTGATCACGGTCGATAAATTGATGGAGTGAGACGAAGCAATGCAATTCGACCAAGCGATGGGTGGTCCGCGAACCCTTTACGACAAGATCTGGGAAGCTCACCGGGTCATGACCCGCGACGATGGGCAGGACCTGCTGTTCATAGACCGGCATTTCGTCCACGACGTCACGGCTCAATCGTTCGACATGTTGCGTGAGCGTGGACTCAAACCCCGCTCACCCGAGCGTATCTTCGGCACGGTTGATCACTACGTTTCCAGCACGGCGAACGATCTGGCGTCCGTGGCGGACCCCGAGCGGCGAGGCATGATCACGGCTTTGCAACGTGATTCAGCGGAGTCGCGCATCACGCTCTTCGACATGGATGACGCGCGGCGCGGAATCGTCCACGTCGTCGGACCCGAGCAGGGATTAAGTCTGCCTGGCATGACCGTCGTCTGCGCCGACAGCCACACATCGACCCACGGCGCGCTCGGCGCGCTGGCATTCGGCATCGGCGCAACCGAAGTGGCGCACGTGCTCGCCACACAATGCCTGTGGCAGCGCAAATCGAGCAATATGCGCGTCGTCCTCGACGGAAGGCCGGGGCAGGGCGTTACCGCCAAAGACCTGGTTCTTGCCGTGATCGCGCGGATTGGCGTGGCCGGCGCGGCAGGCCACGTGATTGAGTACACCGGCTCGGCTATCGCGGGTTTATCGATGGAAGGGCGGTTGACGCTGTGCAACATGACCATCGAGGCGGGCGGCCGTGCCGGAATGATCGCTCCCGACGACACCACGTTCGCTTATCTGTCCGGCCGTCCTTACGCCCCCAGAGGCGCACAGTGGGAGCGGGCGATGGCGCACTGGCGCGAGTTGTTCACCGACGCAGGCGCGGTGTTCGATCGCGAAGTGCATATCGACGTGGCTGATATTGCGCCCATGGTGACATGGGGAACCACGCCTGAATACGCATGCGCGATCGATCGCCGCGTGCCCGATCCTGCCGATGAGGCTGACCCCGATCTCCGGGCGTCAATGTTGCGGGCACTCGAATACATGGGACTGAACCCGCACGAGGCGCTCGAAGGCGTGGCGATCGATAGAGTTTTTATCGGCTCATGCACCAACGGGCGGATTGAGGACCTGCGCAGCGCGGCCGAGGTCGCGCGCGGTCGCCGCGTTGCACCCGGCGTCGAGGCATGGGTGGTGCCCGGATCGCACCAGGTACGCGCGCAGGCCGAAGCCGAAGGGCTGGACCACGTGTTTAGGGAAGCCGGTTTCGAGTGGCGCTTCCCCGGCTGTTCGATGTGCCTCGCGACCAACGGCGATATCGCTGCCCCTGGCCAGCGCTGTGCCTCGACCTCAAACCGTAATTTCGTGGGACGCCAGGGGCCGGGTGTGCGCACGCACCTGATGAGCCCGTCCATGGCAGCCGCCGCTGCGGTGACAGGTCGCCTGACGGACGTGCGCCGCCTCATGGGAGTCTGAAGATGGACAGCCTGAACTACCTTGACTCAGCCGCGGTGCCGATTGCAGCCATCAACTGCGATACCGACCAGATACTGCCGGCACGCTTCCTCCAGAAACCTCGTTCCGACGATTTCGGCCAGTTTCTGTTCCGTGCGCTGCGCTTCGACCACGACGGTGCGGAGCGACCGGACTTCGTGCTCAACCAGATGCCTTACCGGGAGTCTCGCATCGTCGTAGCGAACCACAATTTCGGATGCGGTTCGTCGCGGGAGCACGCCGTCTGGGCGCTGTATGACTACGGTATCCGTGCGGCGATCTCGCCACGCTTCGGCGACATCTTTTTCATCAACTGCCTGAAAAACGGGCTGTTACCGATCGTGCTGCCCGAGGCCGTGGTTTTGCCACTGCTGGACACCCTGGTGGCCAGTCCGGGTAGCCGCATTGCCATCGACGTGCCCGCACAGACGGCGACGTTGCCCGACGGCTCTGTCCATGTCTTCGAGTTGGAGCCCTTTGCGAAGCAGTGTCTGCTGCGCGGCATGGACGAGATCGACTACACACTGTCGCATCAGGACCGCATTGACGCGTTCGAGCGCAACCGTGCCCAAGCTTATTGAAGACGCACTCTCACGGATAACAACCAAGGAGAAGTTCAGATGAAGATTGCAGTCATGCCGGGTGACGGTATCGGCACAGAGGTGGTGGCGCAGGCTGTCAAGGTACTGCGGATCCTGGCTCCTCAGGCCGAGACTCAGGAGGCGCCCATCGGCGAGGCGGGCATTCAGGCCCATGGTGTGCCGCTTCCCGAACCCACGCTGGCGTTGGCGCGCAAGGCCGATGCGATCCTGTTCGGTTCGGTGGGGGTGGCCGACGAGGCCGATATCCCGCGTGAACGTCGTCCCGGTACGGGATTGCTGCAATTGCGCGAGGCGCTGACGCTATATGCCAACTTCCGGCCGGCCTACATGTTCCCGGAACTGATCGGCGCTTCCACCTTGCGGCCCGAGGTCGTCGATGGGCTGGATATCGTCATCGTGCGTGAATTGAATGGCGACGCTTATTTCGGCCAACCGCGCGGGTTCGAAACCAACCAGGCCGGAGAGCGCGTGGGTTTCAACACAATGCGCTATTCGGAATCAGAGGTCGAGCGGGTTGCGCGTGCTGCCTTCGAAAGCGCGCGACGCCGCAGCCGCAAGTTGTGCTCGGTGGACAAGGCGAATGTGCTGGAGGCGAGCCAGTTGTGGCGCGAAGTGGTCACGCGCGTCGGGCGCGATGAGTACCCGGATGTCGAACTGAGTCATCTCTTCGTGGATGCCGCCTCGATGATGCTCATGCGTCGACCCAAGCAGTTCGACGTAATCGTCACGGGCAACCTGTTTGGAGACATTCTATCGGATGCTGCGGCCATGTTGACCGGTTCAATCGGCATGCTGCCTTCAGCATCGCTGGGCTATAACCGGAAGGGTTTGTACGAACCTGTGCACGGCTCGGCGCCAGACATTGCAGGCAAGGATATCGCCAATCCGCTCGCCGCGATCCTGTCGCTTGCGATGATGCTGCGTGAGAGCTTCGGCATGGAGGATGCCGCAACCCGCGTCGAGCGGGCCGTGCGTGCAGTGCTAGCCGCCGGCTATCGAACTGCGGACATCCATCAGGAGGGCACGCAATCCGTGGGTACCCGAGACATGGGCGATGCGGTAGTCGAGGCACTGCGCAAGCAGGCAGCGTAAGCGCGCATTGCGCAGCAGGACAAAAGTCAGAAGCACGAGGGTCGGGAGCATGAGGAGCCGATGATCCTCGGCCGTTCTCAGCATCACAGGAATCGGGGTCGTGAAGATCCGGTCCGTCCTCGGCGGTAGGTCGCACCCAAATATCCCCGGAAAGGGAGGAGACAACCATGAAGCTGAAATTTGCCATCGCGCTTTGCGTCGCGTTCGAGCTTGGCTGCGGTTCTGTCGCGGCCGTGGCCAAGGACGTGCCTGAAAAACCCGAACTTCACATTGCGGCCGCCTCCGTCGGCATCACCTATTTGCCCATGCTCGTCGCGATGCAACGCGGCTACTTCAAGGACGAGGGGCTGGATGTGCACATCGCTGCCTTCTCCGGTGGGTCCAAGACATTGGAGGCGTTGTTGGGTGGGAGCTCCGACATGGTAGCGGGCGCCTATTCGAACACCATCACGATGGCTACCAAGGGGCAGCACCTCGTGGTGATCGCGGCGCAGGTCATTTGTCCCGGCTGGATCTTTGGCGTGTCCCAGAAGCGTCAGGCCGAAGTCAAGTCGACGAAGGATCTGAAGGGTATGCGTATCGGCGTGAGTGCGCCCGGCTCCAGCACTCACATGGCACTGAACTACATCCTGCACAAGGCGGGCCTTCAGCCCTCGGACGTCTCCATCATCGGTGTTGGCCAGGCTGCGGGAGCGGTAGCGGCAGTGAGGGCGGGTCAGATCGATGCGCTGATCGTCAATGATCCGAGCGCCACGATCCTGACCAAAGACGGCAGCCTCAAACCGTTGGAGAACATGCGTACCGCGGAGGGTAACGTCAAGGTGTTCGGCTCGGATTATCCCGAGTCGAGCCTGTTCGCGACTCAGGATTTCATCAATAAGAATCCGAAGACGGTACAGGCAGTCGCCAATGCGATCGTGCGCGCGGAGAAGTGGATCGCCAAAGCCACGCCTCAGCAAGTCGCGGACAATGTGCCGCCTGAGTACCTGGGCGAGAACAAGGCACTGTATGCGGATGCCTTCACGAACAGCCGCCGTTGCATCGCACAGAACGGAGAGATCACCGTAAAAGGCGCACAGACCGTGCGTGATGTGCTGTCGGCGTTCGACCCCACCGTGGCGTCGGCCAAAATCGATCTCGCCTCGACCTATGACAACCGGTTTGTCGTGAAAGCGGCGGAGATCCAGCCATGAGTACCGCGCCGTGCACTATCACTCTCGAGCATGGCCAGACTGCAATGCGTGAGGCTTTGCGCTTTGACAACGTGACCTGCACCTTCGCCGGCAATGGCAAGAACGCTCAGACCTACACCGCCGTTTCCGGCGGGAATCTGACGATCGGCGACGGCGAGTTCGTCTCGATCGTCGGCCCTACGGGCTGTGGCAAGTCCACGTTGCTGAACGTGGCGGCCGGGCTCACCCGGCCTTCGTCGGGCAGCTTGAGCGTGTTCGGCGAGAAACTGAGCCATGGCCTGAACACGCAAGCTGCCTACCTGTTCCAGGTCGATGCACTCATGCCCTGGAAGACGGCCGAAGAGAACATCGCGATGGGCCTCATCTTCCGTGGCACGCCTCGCGATGAGGCGCTTGAGGTGGCGCACGAGTGGATTGAGCGGGTGGGGCTGCAAGGCCATGGCAAAAAGTATCCGCACCAGATGTCGGGCGGCATGCGCAAGCGCGCCGGCCTGGCGCAGGCACTGGCGCTGAATCCTCGCATCATCCTGATGGACGAACCGTTCAGTGCGCTGGACATCCAGACCCGGCACCTGATGGAAAACGAGCTGCTGAGGCTGTGGTCGCGCGACCGTAAGTCCGTGATGTTCGTGACCCACGATCTGGAGGAGGCTATTTCCTTATCGGACCGCGTCATCGTGCTGTCGGCGGGCCCGGGTACGCGGCCTATCGCCGAGTTTGAAATCGACCTCGTGCGTCCACGCGAAATGTCAGAAATCCGTATGACGCAGCGGTTCCTGCAACTGCACACCCAGATCTGGGACGTGCTTCGAGGGGAGGTTCTGAAAAGCTATGCGCGCAATCGTGTTTGACCCAAACAATCGCGTTGTCGTTCTCGTCACGCGGCTCGCACTTCTGTTCGGCGTTCTGTTTCTGTGGTGGATCGGCACCAGTCAGAAATGGTTGTCGCCTTTCTTCTTCGGCGATCCGTTGGGCGTTGCGCGTCGCATCGTCGAATGGACCGTGACCGGCTCGGTGTTTCGCCACCTGTACACGACTTTGCTCGAAACCATGCTGGCGTTCGCCATCGGTACGGTGTCTGGTCTCGCGTGCGGACTATGGCTCGCGCTCAATCCGTTCCTCGCGGTCGTGTTCGATCCATTCATAAAGGCCATGAATTCCATGCCACGCCTGATCTTTGCGCCGATCTTCGCGCTCTGGTTTGGCCTCGGCATCTGGTCGAAGGTGGCGCTGGGCGTGACGCTCGTCTTCTTCGTGGTGTTCTTCAACGTCTTCCAGGGCGTGCGCGAGGTCAGCCCTGCGGTGTTGTCCAACACCCGCATGCTGGGCGCCAATGCACGTCAGCTGATGCGGCACGTCTATTTGCCTTCGGCGACGAGCTGGGTGTTCTCAAGCCTGCACAACGCGATTGGTATCGCGTTTGTCGGAAGCGTGGTCGGTGAGTATCTGGGCTCGGAGAAGGGCGTAGGGTATCTGATTCTGCTGGCTGAGGGCGTGTTCGACATCAACTCGGTGATCGCGGGCATTCTGGTGCTGACCTTGTTTGCACTGGTGCTCGATACAGCGGTATCCGTCGTCGAGGACTATCTGCTGCGCTGGCGCCCTGTCGCCGGGCAGACCGTTGCCGTGAGCGCATGAGCTTGCCAGCCGCGCTCGACAATCCAACATCAAGGAATCTATCTTGCAGACCAACGCAATCAACCTGAAGGATCGCATCGCTGTTGTGACCGGCGGCGCACAAGGCATCGGCCTGGAGGTCGGCCGCCGGCTGCTGGCCTCTGGCGCGCGCCTCGTGATCTGGGATATCAATGCCGCGGGCCTGGAGCGGGCCCGTACAGAACTGGGACACACCGATGTTCACGTCGAGCGTGTTGATATCGCCGACTATGCGAGCGTCGAAGCTGCCGTCTCGGGTACGCTGAACGTGGCGGGACGCATCGATATCCTGATCAATAACGCGGCGATCGTTGGCCCCAATGCGACCTTGGCCGAGTATCCCGTCGACGTCTGGAAGCAGGTGATCGACATCGACGTCAATGGCACCTTCCACTGTTGCCGCGCCGTGGTACCCGTGATGATCCGACAGAACTACGGCCGCATCGTGAATCTGGCTTCTGTCGCTGGCAAGGAAGGCAACCCCAACGCCGCGGCGTACAGCTCGGCGAAGGCTGCCGTGATTGCCATGACCAAGTCGCTCGGAAAGGAACTGGCGAGCCACGACATCGCGGTCAACTGCGTGACGCCGGCAGTGGCGCGTACGCCAGGCGCGATGGAGCAGTCGCCCGAGCATATCCGCTACATGCTGGGCAAGATTCCGCGTGGCCGTTTTCTCGAACTAGACGAAGCAGCCGCGATGATTGCCTGGCTTGTCAGTGAAGAGAATTCATTTACCACGGCCTCGGTTTTTGATCTGTCGGGCGGCCGCGCGACCTATTGAAGGGAACACAGAAAATGAAGCTATTGCGCTACGGTCCGCCCGGCGAGGAGAAGCCGGGACTGCTCGACGCCGATGGAAACTTGCGAGACTTGTCGGGCCATGTGGCCGACATCTCCGGCGACACGCTGCTGCCCGAGAGTCTCGCCCGCCTGAAAGCACTCGACGTCACTTCGCTGCCGCGCGTGGAAGGCAATCCGCGCCTGGGTCCATGCGTGGGCGGTACGCGAAAATTCATCTGCATCGGGCTGAACTACTCCGACCATGCCGCCGAAACGGGCGCTGCGATACCGCCGGAGCCCATTGTTTTTATGAAGGCTGTCAGCGCGATCGTGGGCCCGGGCGATGCCATCGAGATCCCGCGCAACTCTCTCAAGACGGATTGGGAGGTGGAACTGGGTGTCGTGATCGGCAAGCCCGCGAAGTACGTGAGCGAGAGCAATGCGATGGATCACGTGGCCGGCTACTGCGTGATCAATGACGTGTCCGAGCGCGCGTTTCAGGCGGAGCGCCAGGGGCAGTGGACCAAGGGTAAGTCGGCCGACACTTTCGGTCCAACAGGCCCGTGGCTGCTGACTTCAGACGAAGTGCGCGATCCGCAAGCACTGCCCATGTGGCTGGAGGTGAATGGCCACCGCTACCAGAACGGTAATACGGCCACCATGATTTACGGCGTGCTTTACCTCGTAGCCTACCTGTCGCAGTTCATGTCGCTGCAACCGGGCGATATCATATCCACCGGCACGCCGCCGGGCGTTGGGTTGGGGCAGAAGCCGCCCGTGTATCTGAAACCCGGTGACGTGGTGACGCTTGGCATCGAGGGCCTGGGGCAGCAACGCCAGAACGTCGTACAGGGCTAAAGAGTCGCCGTCGAACCGATCTGGACAACAAGGAGACAACATCGTGCTAACGATCAGGCGCCTGCTGTTGCCGATATTAGCTGCCTGCCTCGCGCTGACGAGCCACTCGGGCGCGAGCGCTGCCCCGGCGCCAGTGCCGGAGAAACCAACACTTCACCTGGCCGCCGCCGGCGTTGGCTTTCCCTACTTACCCTTCGTCATTGCGCAAAGCCGGGGCTATTTCAAGCAGGCGGGGCTGGACGTCGACATTGGTGTATTTAGCGGCGGCGCGAAGGCGCTGCAGGCAATGTTGGGCGGCAGCGCCGACATGGTCGCGGGTGCTTATTCCAACACGATCACGATGGCGGTCAAAGGGCAGAAGTTGGTCTCGTTCGTGACCCTGGCTTCTTGCCCTGGCTGGGTGTTCGGCGTGACGCGTGCCAGCCGTGACAAGGTCAAGACCTATGCGGATCTTAAGGGGATGCGCATCGGCGTGAGCTCGCCCGGTTCGAGTTTCCACATGGGCGTCAATTATCTGCTTAACAGGGCCGGCCTCAAAACGGGGGATGTCTCGATCATCGGCGTGGGTTCGTCTGCCGGTGCGATTGCAGCGGCACGCAGCGGGCAGATCGATGCATTGATGAGCAACGACCCGGTCGCGACCGTACTGCAGGGCAGCGGCGATCTTTTCCCTCTGGCCGTGATGCGCGACCCCGCCGCAACCCGTGCGACGCTGGGCGGCGACTACCCGGAAGCCTCTGTCTACACCACGAGGGAATTCGCGGCCAGGTATCCCAATACGGTGCAGGCCGTGACGAACGCTGTCCTCGAGGCCGAGCGCTGGATGGCGCACGCCACGCCTGAGCAGGTGGTCGAAGCAGTACCCGCCCAATATGCTCTCGCCGACAAGAATGTCTTCGCTCGAGCCTACGGCAACATGCAGAACTGCATTTCGCGCGATGGACTGATGACGGACGCCGCGGCGCACACCGTACGCGATGTGCTTGCCGCATTCGATCCCGACATCGGCAAGGCTTCGATTGACCTGAAAGCTACGTATGACAATCATTTCGTCGAAAATGCCAGCAAGCGGTGACTTGCACGGAGGTCAATGATGGAGAACGGCATCCATATCGTGGCTGAAGGGCTCAAGTTTCCCGAAGGACCCGTGGCGATGGCCGATGGCTCAATCGTGCTGGTCGAAATCGAGCGCGAGACCATCAGCCGCGTGACGCCCGACGGCACGGTCAGCGTATTGAAGGAGGTGGGTGGCGGGCCCAACGGGTTGGCCTTGGGCCCGGATGGAGCCTTCTACATCTGCAATAACGGTGGTTTCCTGTTCCGTACCATTGCCGGTCTGAATCGCACCAAACCAGGCGTACATCCGCGTTATACCAGCGGGCGCATCGAGCGTTTCGACCCACACACGGGGGATCTGAAGACTGTGTACGACCGCTGTGGTCAACACCCGCTATGCGGTCCCAACGACATCGTGTTTGACCACAACGGCGGCTTTTACTTCACCGACTTCGGCAAGAACCGGCTGCGCGAGCGCGATCATGCCGGCCTCTATTACGGGCGAGCCGACGGATCAATGATCGTCGAAGTGGCCTACCCGCTCACGACGGCGAACGGAGTTGGCCTGTCGCCTGACGATCGTGTCGTGTACGTGGCGGAAACCGAAACCGCGCGCTTATGGGCATTCGATCTCGAGGCGCCCGGCAGGGCCCGCAAGCATCCTTATCCGTCTCCGCACGGCGGACGCCTGATTTGCGGGCTACCGGGCTACCAACGCTTTGACAGCCTGGCCGTGGACGCAGAAGGAAATATCTGCGTGGCAACGCTGGTCACGGGTTGCATCACGGTGGTGGCGCCCTCCGGTGAGGTACTGCGGCAAGTGACGGTGCCCGATGGCATGGTGACCAACATCTGCTTTGGTGGCGCCGACATGAAGACCGCTTACGTCACGCTGTCGGGCACGGGGCGCCTGGGGACCTTGAACTGGCCGCAAGCGGGGTTGAGACTGGCTCATTCCTGATGGCTACGTGCAAGCAAGTGCTTGAGGAACAGTTGGACCGGTGCGGGGAGCGTTTCGGCCTCGCGCACGCAGATCTTCCAGTGTCGTTCGGCCCAGACCTCGTCGAGCTGCACGGCGACGAGGGGCCCCGAGCTCACATAGCGGCGGGCATGATGTTCAGGCACCAGCCCTATGCCAAGCCGCGCTTCGACCATGCTGCGCACGGGTTCAAAACCATTTACCCGGATCGACAGCTTGAGCGGGTGGTCCAGGTCTGCTGCCGCGCGCAAGACGAGCGAATTCAGATAGCTACCAGCTTGTGGTCCCACCAGTGGGTACTGGGCCATCTCGCGAAATTTCACCTTGTCTGCATGGCTGAGTGGATGATCGGGCGGCATGATCACCACCAGCCGGTCACTGTGATAGGGAAATACCTGCAGGCCGGCGGTCACCGTCGTGCCGCCGAACACGCCAATGTCGGCTGTGTTCTCCGCGACTGCGCGGACCACGGCCGGGCTTAAACTTTCCTGCAGGTCGATGCGCAGTCCCGGGTGCAGTGCCAGGAAGTCGCGAATGTCGTTGGCAATGTACTGGACGATGGTCGAGAGGCTCGCATGTAGCCGGATCTGTCCACGCACGCCCTCGGCATGGTCGAGCAGTTCACTTTCCATTTGTTTGACATCGCGCAGCAGCACGCGGGCGTGCTGCAAGAGGGCGGTAGCCGCGATCGTCAACTCGAGCCCTTTGTTGCTCCGCACAAAGAGGGGGGTCTTGAGGGTGTCCTCAAGTTGAGACATACGCTTGCTGAGCGCAGAAGGCGCGATGTTTTCGGCTTCTGCCGCGCGGGCAATACTGCCGTGCTCGCAGACGGCAACGAATAGTTTCAGCGACTGGAAATCAAAACGCATTGAGTCTCCCGAGGCGCGGTCTTCTCGTCGCGCCGCACTTTCTCGTGGCGGAAAGAAAGTATGCACGGGGGCGGTCGCGAGTGCAAAAAAAACTCCTGTCCGCGGGAGAGCGTTCTGCGCCGATCATAGATGTCGTGCTAGCGCTTCAGCTGGGGACGACGGTATTGCCACGAGGTGAGGGCCATCCCCGACGCCAGGTCGAGGCGGCCGGCTTGAACCCGGGGCCGCTTACCTCGGCGAGCCAGTCGAAGGCGACCCGAAGACCCTCACGCTTCGTGAGCCTCCGATGCGAGTACAGCAACGCCGTCAGCGGCGCGCACCCCTTGGCCCGCTGGCAGCACGAAGAGCGGATTGATTTCTGCTTCGACAATGCGTCCGTCAAGCTGCACCGCCATTCGCGCAAACGCGACGATGGCGGTCACAAGGGCATCAATATCAGCGCGCGGCCGTCCACGATACCCGTCGAGCAAAGGCCAGGTTTTCAGTTCGTGAATCATCCCGAGTGCGTCATCGCGCGACAGCGGTGCGCGACCGGCCGCGTCTGCGGAATTATTGGACCACACCGGCGCTGTATGCCATCGGAGGAATGGGTCTCGTGTGCGCTCTGATTGGCCTGTTCGCTTTGCCTGAGTCTTTGCGTCACAGAGATCAGTTCTATGGCTGAGAAGACATGTAAGGGGGCAAGGCCGGATCTATCTTCTCGCCGATGGCAACTCGCGAAGAACGCGAGTTGCCGTCCATCAAACCAGAATGTGACCACCGTCGACAACGATGACTTGCCCCGTACTAAACCCCTGCTGCATCAGGTAAAGATACGTCTGCGCAACGTCACTTGCTTCCCCGATGCGCCGTACAGGCATCTTCGCGGCAATATGCTCGTAGAGACCCGCTCGATCCGCTTCGCTCATGTTGTCCCACAGCGCAGTACGCAGAACGCCGGGTGCCACGGCATTGACGCGCAGTGGCGCAAGCTCGACGGCCAATGTCCGTGTCAGCGATTCGATTGCGCCCAGGATACTGGACGGGATCGCCCAGCCAGGCAGCGGCCGCGACGAGGCCACTCCGCTCGTGAGGGTGATGGAGCCACCGGCGCGAATAAGGGGAGCCGCATATTTAACGGACTTGAGCGCGCCCCAATAGCGCACTTCGAAAGCGCGCTGCGCGTCGTCGATGCGAAGCTCAGCCAGGGGTTGCAGAAGCAATGATTCCCCGGCGGTGTAGACGAAGTGGTCGAGCGTACCGACGCGCGCAAAAAACGCGCGCACTTGCTCCTCGTCGGTAAAATCAAGCGACTCGCCGCGCACGCCATGAGGTAGTCGTTCCAACGCCGCCGCGACGCGCTCAGGCCTGCTCGAGGCGATGATGACTTCGGCGCCGGCGCGCGCAGCAGCGTCGGCTACGGCAAAGCCAATTCCTGACGTGCCGCCGGCCACGACGACGCGGCTCTGTTTGAGAGAAATGCTGGTGGGGGTGCTGTTTTCCATATCTGACAGTGTGGTGAACGAGTGGTCCGGGTGACGACGCGCAGCGCAACGCAGCACGTGCTGTCGATCGAACGATCGAAGCGCTATCGCGGTCGCAAATGAGTGTAGGCAATCCGCGGCAATCGCGTTGAAGGCGCCTTCCGGAGCTTACGTCTGGAAAGATTACGGTGGGTGAACCGCCGCAGCGCGACATCTCGCTGCAAGCATTGTGTAGGACAAGTGCCGGGCCACTACATAGCCAGAATTTCCCTCACCGCACTATCGATGAACTTGACATCGACCGCATTGGCCGCGGGCCCACCCGCGAAATGCCCCCATACCGACTCAATGGGCCGCAACTCAGCGTTGCGCATCTTCGAAACTTCATACTCACTATCTTCCGGCGGGAAGTACAGATCCGTGCGCCCGGGCATCACAATAGCCTTGGCAGTGATGCTGCCCAACGCGCGATCGAAGTCTCCCTGGTAAAGAGAATTGGCGGAAATATCGCCGTGCTGCCAACTCCACATCATCGACAGAATATTGTTCGCGTCCTTCTTCAGGAAATCACCCTCCCAGAACTGGGTGATAAAGTCCTCAAGCGAGCCATATCCCATTGCTTCCATGTCGAGCCGTTGACGCAAAAACGCCTGCGAAAATCCCCATCCGGCGAACACACGCGCCGCAGCCCGCATTCCGCGTGTCGGCGGTGAATCGTAGAAACCGTCCTTGAATTCCGGGTCCAGCAGCAATGGCGCCTTGAGGCCTTCTATAAACACGAAATTGTGCCGCGAGCAGCGCGCGGCCCCGCAGAACGGCAGAATGCGCTCGACCATTTCCGGATACGTCGCGGCCCAATGGAACGCCTGCATCGCGCCCATCGACCAGCCGGTGACGAGCTTGAGCGACTCGATGCCGAACTTCTCGGTCACAAGGCGGTGCTGCATCGCGACGTTGTCGTAGAGCGTGACATGCGGAAAACGGCCGCGATCATAAGGCGGCGGGTTGTTGCTCGGTGAGCTCGATACGCCGTTGCCGAACATGTTCGGCACAATGATGAAGTACTCCCGCGGGTCGAGACCCATGTGCTCCCCAATCAGCCACTCGTTGTCGACATGGCTGCCGCTATAAAACGTCGGGTAGACAATCGCATTGTCCCGCGCCGCATTCAGTTGGCCATATGTCTTGTAGCTGAGCCGCATGTCAGGCATCGTCGCGCCGGACTGCAACGCGACGCGGCCAAGGCTGAAAGTTTCGAAGTCCGTCATGTGAGCCTCATATTTAATTGGCGAAGACGTTAAGGAATTTTCGGGTACGCTCGTGAGTTGGGTTGTCGATCACCTCCTGCGGCGTCCCTTGCTCGATGACCTCGCCGCCATCCATGAAAACGACGCGATCGGCGACATCGCGGGCAAAGCGGATTTCGTGCGTGACCACGACCATCGTCATCCCGGCATCAGCGAGCCCGCGCATCACGCCAAGCACTTCTCCGACGAGTTCTGGATCGAGTGCCGAAGTCGGTTCGTCGAACAGCATTAACTTCGGTTTGATCGCAAGCGCACGCGCAATCGCTACCCGCTGCTGCTGACCACCTGATAACCGATGCGGCAGAAAATCCGCATGCGCGGCGAGGCCCACGCTCTTCAACAGTTCGCGGCCGAGCGCTTCTGCTTCGGCGCGAGGTACGTCATAGACCTGCTGCTGTGCTTCGACGATGTTCTCCAGCGCACTCAAATGGCTGAACAGGTTGAAATGCTGGAACACCATGCCCACGCGTGCTTCGGCGCGCGCACGTGCGAGGTTGTGCAGGGGCCGCACAGTGCCGCCGCCACCCGGCACTTCCCGATAACCCACATACTCTGAATCGACCTTGATCGTCCCCCAGTCAAGCGGTTCGAGATGGTTGATGAGCTTGAGCAGCGTGCTTTTACCGGAACCGCTCGGACCGAGGATCACGACCACTTCGCCATGGGAAATCGACAAGTCGACGCCGCGCAAAATCTCGCGCTTGCCATACGATTTCCAGACGTTCCTGCACGTCACAAACGGTTCATCGCGATGGCGCGGCGTGCGGCTTTCGGAGGGAAGCAGCGTGCCGATCCATGCATGATCGTTGGCCTCCGGCTGCTGGGTGGGGACCGGCAAAACAGTCGGTGCGTCGAGCGGTTTCGCATCAGGCGTCGAAGCGCGCAGTCCGAACCACGAGAACGTGAGTTTCCGATCGCGCTCGTGATCGAAGATGCGTTCGAGCCATACCTGAAGCAAGGAAATTCCGCTCGTCAGAAACAGATAGATCACCGCTGCCGCACCGAACACGGTAAAGAACTTGAAGTTCTGTCCGACGACCTGTTGCGAGCGGAACGTAAGTTCGTTGACGAAGATCACCGACGCAATCGATGTTAGCTTCAACATGCCGATGGTGTCGTTGGCGAGACCCGGGATCACCGCTCGCATCGATTGCGGCAGGATAATGCGGCGTAACGTGAGCAACGGTCCCATGCCGAGCGCGGCGGCCGCGGTGGATTGTGAGCGGTTCACGGACAGAATCCCGGCACGAAACAGTTCAGCGCTGAACGCCGCCTCGTTCAATGCAAAGCCGATCACCGCAGTGGTGACTTCATCGAAGCGCAATCCGATCAGCGGCAACGCGTCGAAAATGAACACGAGTTGCAGCAGTTGCGGTGTGCCGCGCACGAACCAGATATAACCCCACGCCGCCGAGTTCAAGGTCTTGAACCGTGACAGCCGCATCAGCGCAAGGCCGAGCCCGAGCACAAGCCCGATTGACATCGCGATCAGCGTGATCTTCACCGCGATCCATGCGCCGCCGAGCAGGAACGGCGAGCCGACATAACCGACCAGTTCCTTGAAACCGTCGAGCACCTGAACGCCATCGAGACCGGCGGCCATTGCCGGCTGCAGGTGGAATATGGCGACCATACCGAGCGCGCCGACGACGTTGTGTTTGATACGCAATGCCTTCATTTCAGAACCTGATCCATGACGCTACCGGCACACGGCAAGGTGTGCCGTGCAGGCAGTCTTTATTGAGTAAGCAGTGTGGCGGGCATTTCCAGCGACGGATCTACGCCGTATTGCTGAAAGGTTTTCTTCTGCGTCTGATTGGCCTGCATGATCTTGAGTCCATCGGACACGGCGGCGATCATGTCGGCGTTGCCTTTCTTCACGCCCACGCCGATCTTCATGCCGCTCGTCACCATGAAGCCGCGGGTGTAGAGCTGGGGATTCTGCTTCGCGAGACCGTCGACCAGCGCCAGGTCGTACATCATGACGTCTGCGCGATGGCTGGCGACGAGGCGCGCGCCCGACGCGATATCGGCGGACGTCATGATGGTCACATCGGATTTACCTTCGGCTTTGCATTTGGCGGCTTGCGCTTGCGCCATTGTCAGCTCGACCGTGCCGATGCCCGCCGTGACCGTGAGGCCGCAGAGCTTTGAGATGTCATCGACCTTTTTGGGGTTGCCGGCCGCTACCAGACCGCCGGTGCCGGCCTGCATATACGTGACGAAAGTCGTTTCCTTCGCGCGTTCCGGTGTGTAGTACAGCAAGTCCCACATCACATCGATCTGTCCCGCACGCAGCGCCGGCAGCAGCCCGGGCCAGCCGGCAGTGAAGAACTCCGTTTTCACGCCGGCGCAGTCGAATACGGCGCGAGCCATATCGGCATCGGCGCCGATGATCTTGTTGAAATCCTTGCTGTCACGAAACGCATACGGCGGCGACTCGGGGTCCACGCCGATCTTGATGGTCTTGCCCGCAAGCGACGGATATTTCTGGGCGACCTTGGACGGTTCGCACGATTGCGCCGATGCGCCTTGTGCGAGGAGCAGGCCGGTGAGGGCGCATAACAGCAGCTTGATGGCCTTTGACATGAACATGGCGAATCCTATTGAGGTTGAAAACGGAATACGAGCGATAGAGGCGGTACAACGAAGTTAGAATGAAGTGATTAATGGCCTAGAAAATCCATGTGGCTTGCAATAGAACCCGGGGTGGTGATGCAGATCCGGCCTTCGTCGCGCGCGCGGGCAATATGTTCGAGTGCGCGCCGCAGGTGACACAATCGATGCGGCTGTCCCATCAGGTACGCATGCAATGCAATGCCCATCACCAGCGGTTCTCGGGCGGACTGCCGCAGCATTTCCTCAAAGTGGTCAATCATCAGATCGGCGAACGACTTCGCGTCCATCTGGCGCGCAAGGATCATTGGGATATCGTTGACTTCCTCCTGATACGGAATCGCCCACAACGGCTGACCGTTGCGCGTAAGCAGACGGGTGGGCTGATCGTCGTGACACCAGTTGAGCGTGTACTGGTAGGGGTCGTCTCAGAAAACGGAAAATAAAGCACGTTAAGCTGGTTGCAGCGGCCGTAGCGACCTGAACTTGCCCGCGCCGATCTTGGCGTTGCTGCGCCAGAGGTAATCGCCAGTCAGGTTGATGTGCTCCCAACCCAGCGGCGACAGATACTGCAATAGANTCCCCCCTGCCGAAAATGAGCCTCCATCCGGAGGCTTTTTTACGCGTATCCGGACCTGATAAGGGGTCGTCTCAGAAAACGGAAAATAAAGCACGTTAAGCTGGTTGCAGCGGCCGTAGCGACCTGAACTTGCCCGCGCCGATCTTGGCGTTGCTGCGCCAGAGGTAATCGCCAGTCAGGTTGATGTGCTCCCAACCCAGCGGCGACAGATACTGCAATAGAGAATCATCAACGGGCTTGCCGTGGCCACGCAGGGCATTCGCGGCCCGTTCCAGATAAACCGTGTTCCACAGCACGATGGCTGCCGTCACCAGGTTGAGGCCGCTGGCCCGGTAGCGTTGCTGCTCGAAACTGCGGTCGCGGATTTCGCCCAGGCGGTTGAAGAACACGGCACGGGCCAGCGCGTTGCGGGCCTCGCCCTTGTTCAGTCCGGCATGCACACGGCGGCGCAGCTCGACGCTTTGCAACCAGTCTAGGATGAACAGCGTGCGCTCGATGCGGCCCAACTCGCGCAGGGCGACGGCCAGACCATTCTGGCGCGGATAGCTGCCGAGCTTGCGCAGCATCAGCGAGGCCGTCACCGTGCCTTGTTTGATCGACGTGGCCAGCCGCAGGATTTCATCCCAATGGGCGCGGACGTGCTTGATGTTGAGCGTGCCGCCGATCATCGGCTTCAGCGCGTCATAGGCGGTTTCACCCTTGGGAATGTAGAGCTTGGTATCGCCCAGGTCACGGATGCGCGGCGCGAAGCGGAAGCCCAGCAGGTGCATCAGCGCGAAGACGTGATCGGTGAAGCCCGCCGTGTCGGTGTAGTGCTCCTCGATGCGCAGGTCGGATTCGTGGTACAGCAGGCCGTCGAGCACGTAGGTCGAGTCGCGCACGCCGACATTCACCACCTTGGTGTGGAACGGCGCGTACTGGTCGGAGATGTGGGTGTAGAACGTCCGTCCCGGGCTGCTCCCGTATTTCGGGTTGATGTGGCCGGTGCTCTCGGCCTTGCTGCCAGTGCGGAAGTTCTGGCCGTCCGACGATGACGTGGTGCCGTCGCCCCAGTGCTCGGCGAAGGGATGCCGGAACTGTGCGTTGACCAGATCGGCCAGCGCCGCCCCGTAGGTTTCATCGCGGACGTGCCAGGCTTGCAACCAGGCCAGCTTGGCGTAGGTCGTGCCGGGGCAGGACTCCGCCATCTTGGTCAGGCCCAGATTGATCGCGTCGGCGAGGATCGTGGTCATCAGCAGGTTCTTGTCCTTGGCCAAGTCGCCGGATTTCAGGTGCGCGAAGTGCCGGGTGAAACCCGTCCATTCGTCCACCTCCAGCAGTAATTCGGTGATCTTGACGTGCGGCAGGATCATTGCGGTCTGGTCGATCAGGGCCTGTGCGGTGTCGGGCACTGCCGCGTCGAGCGGCGTGATCTTCAGGCCCGACTCCGTGATGATGGCGTCCGGCAGCTCGTTGGCCAGCGCCATTCGGTTGACGGTGGCAAGCTGTGTTTCCAGCAGCGTCAGCCGGTCGTGCAGGTACTGGTCGCAGTCGGTGGCCACGGCCAGCGGCAATTCGCTGGCCTGCTTGAGGCGGGCGAATTTCGCGGGCGGCACCAGGTAGTCCTCGAAGTCCTTGAACTGGCGCGACCCCTGCACCCAGATGTCGCCGGAGCGCAGCGCGTTCTTCATCTCCGATAGCACGCACAGTTCGTAGTAGCGGCGGTCGATGCCCGCGTCGGTCATGACCAGCTTCTGCCAGCGCGGTTTGATGAAGCCGGTCGGCGCATCGGCGGGCACCTTGCGGGCGTTGTCGATGTTCATGTCGCGCAGAACCTCGATGGCATCAAGCACGTCCTTGGCGGCGGGAGCAGCCCGCAGCTTGAGCACGGCAAGGAATTCCGGCGCGTAACGGCGCAAGGTGGCGTAGCTCTCGCCGATGCGATGCAGGAAATCGAAGTCATCGGGCTGCGCGAGCTTCTGCGCCTCGGTGACGCTCTCGGCGAAGGCATCCCAGGACATGACGGCCTCGATGGCGGCGAACGGGTCGCGGCCCGATTGCTTGGCGTCGATTAGCGCCTGACCGATGCGCCCGTACAGGCGCACCTTGGCGTTGATCGCCTTGCCGGATGCCTGGAACTGCTGCTGATGCTTGTTCTTGGCAGCGTTGAACAGCTTGCCCAGAATGCGGTCATGTAGATCGATAATTTCATCGGTAATGGTGGCCATGCCCTCGATGGCCAGCGCCATGAGGGTGGCGTAGCGCCGCTGCGGCTCGAACTTGGACAGATCGGCGGGCGTCATCTGGCCACCCTCACGGGCGATCTTGAGTAGGCGGTTCTGGTGCACCAGCCGCTCGATGCCAGCGGGCAGGTCGAGGGCCTGCCAGGCTTTGAGGCGTTCGATGTGTTCGAGCATGTGGCGGGAGTTCGGTTTGGCGGGCGACTGGCGCAGCCAGGCTAGCCAAGTTGTCTTGCCGTTATCGCGGCGTTTTAGCAGATCGTCGAGACGATGACGGTGCCCGTTCGACAACGGTTCGGCTAGGGCATCGTAGATGCGCCGGTTGGCGCGGGTGATGGCCTCGGCACTGGCGCGCTCGATGGCGTTGAGAGCGGGCAGGATGATCGACTGCCGCCGCAGATGCTCAATCAAGGCGCTGGCCAGCACAATGCCCTTGTCGGTCTGCATGGCCAACTCGGTCAGCAACTGAACAGCCTGCCGGTAGTGGCTCATGGTGAACGGCTGGAAGCCGAACTCCATTTGCAGCTCGACCAGGTGCTCGCGCCGGGTCTGCTCCCGCTGCCCATATTCACCCCAGCTTTCGATGCCAATCTTGAGCTGGTCAGCGACCAGTTTCAGCAAGGGCGGAAACGGCGGTTCATCGGCGCCAAGGATGACGCCGGGAAAGCGCAGATAGCAGAGCTGCACGGCGAAGCCAAGGCGGTTGGCCGGGCCGCGCCTCTGCCGGATGCTGGACAGATCGGTGTCGCTGAACGTGTAGTGACGGATCAGCTCTTCCTTGGCGTCCGGCAATGCAAGCAGGTTGTCACGCTCGGCGGCGGACAGGATCGAACGGCGTGGCATGGATGCTCTTTTTCTTTCTGTGGCCGAGTAAATCCAGTTCCACTAAAAAAAGGCGCGGATATAGAGCGGTATCCCGATGACCGCACTCAAGAGAATAGCCATACGCCAAGCCGCTCACCCTTCTTTACTCCAATACTGCATGTCCGCAAACAGCGCTCCGCTCGCATCAAGTGAGACTCAGGCGAAGAGCTAGCGCAGCTAGTGTCACTGCCAGTACAGGAACAGTTAGTACAACACCCACCTTGAAGTAATAACCCCAAGTGATCGTCATGCCCTTGCGCGCCAGCACATGCAACCAGAGCAGCGTCGCCAGCGATCCGATGGGGGTGATCTTCGGCCCGAGGTCACTGCCGATCACATTGGCGTAGATCATCGCGTCCTTGACCACACCGGTTGCACTCGTGGCATCAATGGAGAGTGCACCCACCAGCACCGTAGGCATGTTGTTCATGACCGACGATAGCAGCGCGGTGAGAATGCCCGTCCCGAAAGCTGCGCCCCATACGCCTCCTTGTGCGAAGTAATCGAGCAGTCCGGCGATATGTTCGGTGAGACCCTCGTTGCGCAGGCCGTAGACCACCAGGTACATGCCAAGTGAAAAAATCACAATCTGCCAAGGCGCTTCTTTGAGCACCTTGCGGGTGGAGATCACATGGCCGCGCGCCGCCACACCCAGTAGAATCAGCGCTCCGGCTGACGCTACAGCGCTGATCGGCACGCCGACATGTTCCAGCCCGAAAAAGCCAACCAGCAGCAGCGCCAATACCCACCAACCGGCCTTGAAGGTGGCGCTGTCAAGAATCGCCTCACGCGGGTTTTTTAGTTGCATAACATCGTAGTCTTTCGGGATGTCGCGGCGAAAGAACCACATCAACATCGCCAGGGTGGCAGCGACGGCGACGATGTTGACCGGCACCATGATGGCGGCATACTCGGTGAAGCCGATCTTGAAGAAATCGGCTGAGACGATGTTGACCAGGTTGGAGACGACCAGTGGCAGGCTGGCGGTATCGGCAATAAAGCCAGCCGCCATCACGAAGGCCAGCGTCGCCGCTGGACTGAACCTGAGCGCCAGCAGCATCGCCATTACGATCGGTGTCAGGATCAGCGCCGCGCCGTCGTTGGCGAACAGTGCCGCCACGGCCGCGCCCAGCAGCACGAAAAAGGCGAACAGCCTGCGTCCGTTACCGTTACCCCAGCGTGCCACATGTAGCGCCGCCCACTCAAAAAAACCGGCTTCATCAAGCAGCAGGCTGATGATGATGACGGCGATGAAGGTGATGGTGGCATTCCAGACGATACCCCAAACCGTTGGAATATCACCCAGATGCACCACGCCGGCTAGCAGTGCCAGTGCGGCGCCCAGCAGGGCACTCCAGCCCACACCCAAACCTTTCGGCTGCCAGATGACCAGTACGATGGTGGCGATAAAAATTAAAAAAGCGGTCAACATTAGCTCAGTCCTTGCTCATGGGGTTGAAGATATCCGCGGTTGCTGGCCAGTCGCTTGATCAAATCGAAGCGCGAGATGATGCCGATCAGCCGCTCGTTTTCGATGACGGGCAGAGACTTGATGTTGTGATCCGCGAGCAGACGCGCGGCCACGGTGACATGGTCTTCGGGCGCCACGGTAAGGACTTCCCGCGTCATGACCTGCGCGGCCGTGCGGCCCTCGGTCTTGTCCGTCTCGGGTGTGCGCCGGCGAAACACAGAGCGGTAGAAGTTCTCCTTCCAGACCGATTCGCGCGGCTCCAACCGCTCGTCGGCGGCGCGATGGACCAAATCACCCTCGGTCACGATGCCGAGCAGACGTCCCTCAGTATCGGTGACCGGAACGCCGTTGATGCGGTGTTCAATCAAGATGCGGGCGATTTCCGCCACAGCCGTCTCGGGCGCGATTTGTATCGGGTTTGGGGTCATCAGGTCGCGAACTTTCATGGTGTGCTCCTTCCTAAAATTTGTGGGTCGATGGGCGGTGAACAACTTGCCACTTCGTTTTTCATCACGCTCGTCCAGGCCTGCGCGCCCATCTGCACCGCGTCCCACGGGCTGCCGAAGGGCGGTGTGTAGCTGAGATCGAGATCGTTCAAGTCTTCGACGCCCATGCCGTGGAACAGTGCCGTTGCGAACACGTCGATGCGTTTCGACACCTCCGAGCGCCAGGGGCCGAGGATCTGCGCGCCCAGGAGCCGGCCAGTCCGGCGATCACCGGTCACCCGGACGCGGAGCTTCTGCGCTCCAGGGTAGTAGGCCTTGTGATCCCAGGTTTCAGTCTCGATGGTGACGGGATCAAAGTCGGCCGTGCGCGCCTCGGCTTCGCGCAAGCCCGTCCGTGCGATTGCCAACTCGAACACTTTCACGGTTTGGGTGCCGACCGAGCCCGCGAACAGACGCTCCCCGCCTACCGCGTTCTCGCCGGCCACACGGCCCTGTTTGTGCGCGGTCGTCCCGAGTGGCAGGTACGCTGGCCGCTGGAGTATCCGATGCCAGGTCTCGGCGCAGTCGCCGGCGGCCCAAATGCCGGGTAGCGTGGTTTCCATGCGCTGCGTGACGCGGATGGCGCCAGAGGGCCCCAGCGCAATCCCCGCAGCGGCGGCTAGGGTGGTGTCGGGTCGCGCGCCGGTGGCGACCAGCACCAGATCGGCAGAGGCGGTAAACCCGCCCGAACCC
>NZ_JCAQOY010000029.1:652257-695409 GCF_059567925.1 Paraburkholderia sp. BGA-UO-ETr-F21
ATACCGTGAGACCACGCCGGTTATCGGCGGCTTCGATTCGTTCCACGGTGCAACCGACCACGACGCGCACGCCATGCCGTGACAGCTCCTCCCCGATCAGCCTACCGAACGACGGATCGACGCTTGGGAACACGGGATCGGTATGGCTTACGAGTGTGACATCGATCCCTCGATGCCGCAGCGCGTCGGCCATCTCCACGCCGATGTAGCCAGCGCCAATAATGATGGCCGAGCGTGTCTCGCCGCCCATGAGACGGCTATGGACAGCGAAGCCATCTCCCATGGTGTGCAGGAGATAAACGCCGGGGAGATCGAGGCCGGGCAACCCTTGGGGACGGACTGGGACGGCACCGGTCGCGATGACCAGGTGGTCATAGCGCAACGTCTTCACACTGCCGTTCGCCCCGCGCACGACATCGACCGTCTTGGCCGCTGGATGAACCGATACGGCCCGATGGTTCGTCAGGATTTCGATTCCGTCGAACGCGGTGCGATGGGCAAGCTGCCGGTGATCCGGCGTCTCGCCGCTGAGGTAAAAGGGCAGGCCGCAGATGCTGTAATTCGGGTACTCGTCGGCCAGTAGAACCGATACCTCGGTTTGGGGATCGAGCTCGTGAGCCCGCAGCGCCGCGCTGATGCCCGCATCGCTGCCGCCGATGATGAGCAGACGCGTCATAGCGCCACCTTTTGATGTTTCGCGCCGCCAAGGCCGAACCCGTTCCGCGGCTCGACCAAGGCTAGCAAGGGTTCGATGCCAATCGGTTCTTCCGCCTGCATCGGCACCAGGGCGACGCGTTTGGTGTAGCGGGTGCGAACCGCCTCGATCTGGGTCAGCTCAAACGCGGCCCGCCGCTTCAGCAAGGGTGACGCGGTTGGTGCGGCGGACAGGCTGTTGTTGATCAGCCAGGCCCACGGCTCAATGCCAGCGCGGCGCAGGTCTTCCTGTAAATTGGCTGCTTCCAGCACCGGCGTGGTTTCCGCCAAGGTCACAATCATCACCTTGGTGCGCGCCGGGTCCTGCAACTGCATCATCGGCGTGGTGTAGCGCACGTTCGACTCGGCGTGACGGGCCACTTCGCGGTGATAAGCCCCGGTGGCGTCGAGCAGTAGCAGGGTGTGGCCGGTTGGTGCGGTGTCCATCACCACGAACTTTTTACCGGCCTCGCGGATGACGCGCGAGAACGCCTGGAACACCGCGATTTCTTCGGTGCAGGGCGAGCGCAAGTCTTCTTCCAGCATGGCACGGCCTTCGGCATCGAGATCCTTGCCTTTGGTGACCAGCACATGCTGGCGATAACGTTCGGTCTCCGCCTGGGGGTCGATGCGGCTGACTTCCAGGTTGTCCAGCGAACCGGCCAGCGTGTCGGTCAGGTGTGCGGCGGGGTCAGAGGTTGTCAGATGCACGGGCAGGCCGCGTTCGGCCAGCGCCACCGCCACCGCAGCCGCCAGGGTGGTTTTGCCGACGCCGCCCTTGCCCATCATCATGATCAGGCCATGGCCCGTTTCAGCGATCTCATCAACCAGCGTCGACAACGGCGGAAGGTCAACGGGTTTGGCAGGCGCACCGGCGACGACGGGCGCAGCCTCGTCTCGATCGGAGAAGAGGCTGCTCAGCGCCTCGACACCGACCAGGTTGAATGCCTTGAGCGGCAGTTGATCGAGGGGCAGGTCGCGCAGCACGGCGGGCATGTTGGCGATGGCCTCCTGTTCACGGCGATGGATGGCAGCGGCCAGCGCGTCGTGAACGGCTTCGCTTTCCGGCAGCACACCGTTGATGACCAGGTTCTGCCTGGACAGGCCGATGGCGGCCAGTTCCTCGTGCGTGCGTGCGACCTCGTCCAGCGTGGTTTTCTGCGCGCGGGCGACCAATATCAGGCGCGTGCGCTCAGGGTCGGACAGCGCCTTGACCGCTTCAGCGTAACGCTGGCGTTGCTTTTCAAGACCTGCCAGCGGTCCCAGGCAGGACGCTCCTTCCGGATTCTTCTCGATGAAGCCGCTCCACGCGCCCGGAAGTTGCAGCAGACGGATGGTATGACCGGTCGGCGCCGTGTCGAAGATGATGTGATCGTAGTCGGCAATCAGTGTCGCATCGGTCAGCAACGCGGTGAACTCGTCGAAGGCCGCGATTTCGGTGGTGCAGGCTCCGGAGAGCTGTTCTTCGATACCTTTGACCACGTCGTCTGGCAGAGCGCCGCGCACCGGGCCAACGATGCGTTCGCGGTATTGCTGCGCTGCCTGCTGTGGGTCGATTTCCAGGGCTGATAGCCCCGCTACGGTGGAAATGGTGGTGATTTTGTTGCCGATTTCCTGGCTGAATACCTGACCGACGTTGGACGCCGGATCAGTGCTGACCAGCAGTATTTTCTTGCCCTGCCCGGCCAGATGAATGGCGGTGGCGCAGGACAGCGAGGTCTTGCCGACGCCGCCTTTGCCAGTAAAAAACAGGAAAGCGGGTGGGTTTTGTAGAAAAAGCATGATGAAGTCCTTTTAAATAATGAACCAATGATGAACGGGGTCAGCAGGTGCGGCTGCCGCCACCGCAGCAGCCGCCAGACGGGGTTTTCATGGACGGCGCAGCCGCCAACCCAGCCCAGCGGACCAGCTCATCGCGGGTGGGGTAACGCCCTGCGAGGGCCACTTCACCATCGACCAGGATCAGTGGCAGCGCATCCTGACCGGAGCGCTGCAAAAAACCTTTTACGGTCGCATTTTCGGCAAACATCTGTGGCTGCTGCGCCAGGTTGTAGCGTTCGATGTGCGCGCCGTTCTGCTTCGCCCAATCAACATCAGCAGCAAAAGTCACCGAGGCTTGGTCAACCTCCACGCCGCAGACGCCGGTGCTGCAACACAGCGATGGGTCAAACACTTCGATCTTCTTCATTTAAACTCTCCATCAAGTATTCAAATATAAGTCAAAAAAACTACGCCGAAAGCACCCCAATCCGATCCAGTTCCGCCTTCAAGCGTGTCCGGTCGTGCGCAAGTTGCGCCAACGGCAGCGCGTGGAAGGCTTCGATGCGACGCCGCAAGATACGGTAGGCCGTCGTGAACGCGGCTTCGATTTCCGCTTCGGTCCCTGTGGCATGAGCGGGATCGTCAACACCCCAATGCGCACGCAGTACCGAGCCAAGATACGCCGGACAGGTTTCCCCAGCAGCATTCGAGCACACGGTGATGACCACATCCGGAGCCAGCGGCAGGTTGTCCCACGATTTACTGTGCAGTCCGTTCGTGTCGATACCTTCACGCGCCAAGAGCGCCAGGGAACGCGGATGGACGGTCCCGGTCGGCTGACTTCCCGCACTCATCGCTTTCCATCCTGTCGGAGCCAAGTGGTTAAAGGTCGCTTCCGCCAATATAGAACGGCAGGAGTTACCGGTACAAAGAAACAGGATATTCATGTTATCGCTTTCGTTGGAGTGGGTGACAGGGCGGGCAACAGTTCCTTGGCGCAGTTCGAGGCAGCAACCATTTCTACGCATTTAGCGGGACTGCCAGTGCAACACTCATCCGTGAGGTACGCGATCAGATCCAACATCAACGGGATGTCCGCTCGGTAACGCTGGAAACGGCCCTCTTGCTCAACCGTCACCAGGCGAGCTTGTGACAACGCCTTCAGGTGAAAGGAGAGGTTGGCCGGCGGTATATCCAGCGCGTTAGCAATCGCGCCTGCCACCATGCCGTCCGGCCCCTTCTTGACCAACAGCCTGAACACGTCCAAGCGCAGGCCCGATGAGAGGGATTCGAAAATTGATGTTGCGGCTTGCTTTTCCATATTTAAATAATACTACAACCATCAAAATGATGCAAGTGCGTTGACCTGTCTGCTTAGACTATGCCCTAACCGGACGTCAGGACAGCCTACCCAGAAACGTCCGGATAGACTCCATCGCTTAATTTATTGACACAAGCTGCGCAAGGTCATAGATTTATTCCTGACACTTTTCTGTTTGGGGGCATCTTGCAAGGTCAACGTATCGGCTACGTCCGGGTCAGCAGCTTCGACCAAAACCCGGAGCGGCAACTGGAACAGGTCGAAGTCGGAAAGGTATTCACCGACAAGGCATCGGGCAAGGACACCCAGCGCCCGGAACTTGACTCGCTGCTGGCCTTCGTGCGCGAAGGAGATACGGTGGTGGTGCACAGCATGGATCGCTTGGCCCGCAACCTCGATGACCTGCGCCGCCTTGTGCAAAAGCTGACCAGGCGCGGTGTGCGCATCGAGTTCGTCAAAGAATGCCTGACCTTCACCGGTGAGGATTCGCCGATGGCGAACTTGATGTTGTCGGTCATGGGCGCGTTCGCCGAGTTCGAGCGAGCATTGATCCGCGAACGGCAGAGGGAAGGCATCGCGCTCGCCAAACAGCGCGGAGCTTACAGGGGCCGCAAGAAAGCGCTTTCGCCCGAACGCGCCGCTGAACTTCTGCAACGCGTCAAGGCCGGCGAACAAAAGGCAAAGCTGGCCCGTGAATTTGGCATCAGCCGCGAAACGTTGTACCAGTACCTGCGCGAAATTGGAGCTTAACGTGCTTAATTTTCCGTTTTCTGAGACGACCCCTTCGTTGCTCGATCACGAGCGTGCATTGCAGCGGCTGCTGCCGGCCGCTGCCGCGAAAAACGTNTCGCCCGAACGCGCCGCTGAACTTCTGCAACGCGTCAAGGCCGGCGAACAAAAGGCAAAGCTGGCCCGTGAATTTGGCATCAGCCGCGAAACGTTGTACCAGTACCTGCGCGAAATTGGAGCTTAACGTGCTTAATTTTCCGTTTTCTGAGACGACCCCTGATAAGGCCCCAAATCAGTCACTAAAAACATACGTATAAAATACGTAGACAACACGTATTGTATGAATAATAATGATGGCTCTTATACGTAGTAACTAAAGGAGCCGTGAGCATGAAAAAACGTCTGATTTCCCTTCTCCGACTGCTGGCCGCCATTCTGGCCGTGGTCCCTTTCTCCGAGGCCGCCTACGCGCAGACTGCCGGCAGCGTGATCGGCGGCGCTGGATGGATGCACCTCGCTCCGCAGTCCAGCAGTGACCCACTGACGATAACCAGCATCGGCGGGGCGCAGGTTGATACCAGCCTTCCCAACACGGGCGCGAGAGCTGGTAGCTCCGATACGCTGGGCCTGTCCGTCATCTACTTCTATACCGATCACGTTGCGCCGGAGCTGGTGTTCGGCATCCCGTCGAAGTTCGATCTGGAGGGAAGGGGAGCGCTGGCCAGCTACGGCAAGCTGGGAACGGCGAAGCAGTGGAGTCCGGCGCTGGTGCTCAACTATTACTTTCGAGATCCGCAGGAGAAGCTGCGCCCGTATGTCGGCGTCGGCGTGACGCGCGCATGGTTTACCGGCGCGCGCATTACCAACAGCGCCTTCGAGCAAGGGGCGCTACACGGCCCGACCACGGTTTCCACGGACCGATCGTGGGCACCCGTGTTCAAGCTCGGCCTCAACTACGCCGTTACACAGCATTGGTTCGCAGGTTTTTCGCTGTTGTACGTCCCCCTGAGCGTGACCGCAAAGCTGAACACGGCTGCGCCCACGCCCGTGGGGGTCGTTCCGATCCAGTCCCAAACCAAGGTCAAGCTCAACCCGATCGTGGCGTTCCTGAGCGCCAGCTATCGCTTTAGATAACGAGGAAAACCATGAACAGTCTTGTCGGATGGGGCGCGCTCAGCGCGGTCGGCCTCGCGGGCTTCGTGCTGTACACCCAGCACGCAGCTCAAGTGCAGGACACGAACAACGTGCACACGGCGGAATTGCGCTGTCACTTTGCCCGCGACGACGAGGAAATGGACAGACGGTGGCAGGACCAGCCGGCCAGGCTCCAGCAGGACGCATCGGCGGCACAGGCCGAGTGCAGCGAATTCCAGCACCAGCGGGCCACGGCCGAGGTTCGCCAGGTCGAACGCAACCAGTCAACCGACAGCCTGCAACAGTCAGTCGGCCAGATGATGACGAAATGAAGGAAACCACCATGCAATGGGGAAACGTTCCCGTGTTGATGGCCACGCTGGCGGGCCTCGCCATTTTTCAGGGCGGCATGTGCCATGCCGCCGTAGGGCAGGGGGCAGCCGGGTTTGTTATCAACGGCGTCCTGATCGCGCTCGCCGCGCGCATGCTGAAATAAAGGAAACCACTATGAAATATAAAAACTCGATAGTCTCATTGATGATGGCCACTCTGGCAGCCTTTCTTACGTCTTATGCCGGCATCACCCACGCTGCGGACAGCCCGGCCGTTGGGCAAGTCATCGACGGCCCATTCTGGCGGGTAGCCGCGCCCTTGGTAGGCGTCGGCATCGAGGCCGAGCTGGATGCCCTGCAAGGCGCTCTCTGTCCATCCGGCGAGCTTCCGCGCACAACAGATGTAGGCGCTGCGCGTTCGTGGGCGTGCGGCCCTTGGGTTGTCCTATCCGCACCTGAGCGGGCCACGGACGGCCGGGATATTGGCTGGGTTATTTCCTATTCAGCCATCGTCAAACCGGGCAAGGCGGAAAGCATTGCGGATGCTGTAAAGGAATGCATTGACGCGAAAGGCACGCTTACCAGCAAGTCAGACCGCGCAATGGAGTGCAGCATCATCAATGCTGAAACCGAGCAAACCATTTCCTATTCCAGAGCCATCGTGGAGAAATCACACATGTTTTTTGGGCTTGATTGGTTTTGGACCGATCAAGAGGAAGTGACGATTCGGCAAACAGTTCACGCCTTGAATGGACAGGACACAAATAAGGGCTAGCCTGATTTAAAGCGGCGCACGTAGTTTCCCCGGAAACGGCAGGTTTCCGGGGAATATCTGGAAACCACAGAGACCAACAGAATGAGAATCACACATTTTTTCGCGGTGAGCATGCTCACCATATTGTTGACTGCCTGCAACAAGGAGGCTGGCGTTTCCGCAGAATCTGCACAAAGTACAGGCTTCAAAGGGGAATTCAGCAGGTCGGATTCAAAATCGGAAAGCGCAGCCAAGACGAACAAGGTTGTCGCGAAACAGCAGTTGCTAACAGAAATCGTTGTATCCGCTCAGGATGCACGGGACTATATTGGAAACAACTACTATGTTTCGTGGGATGAGAAAGACGCGAGTAAATACAAGGCGGGCACGGATTTTAACGGAAGGCTGACAGACGCAAAAACAGCGTGGGAAAATGGCGCGGGTCTTCATTTTGGTCCGGGTGGTGCGCCATTCGATGGGACAGTTTTCAAAGATCAGGCCGGAGTGGCTGCATTCAGTAAGGCGATGAAACTGCCGGCGCAGTATGAAGATTGGGCCAAGCCGATGGACGAATTAATAAGCCGATTTGTAAAAGGTAATGCGAAAGCCGGTGAGAAATTTCTTTTGAGAAGGCTGGCTATTGAAACATTTCTGGAAGGTGTATCGCCTAGTCGAGGCTGGGTGACATACAACGATCTCAACCAAGAGCAGAGCATGAGGATTTACATGAATCGTGTAATGCGCGAGCTTAACTTTGCGAACCTGTTTGCCGCTGAGGTCGCAAGGGTAATGCCACAAAATTTCCAAAATCCAACGGACTTAAGACATGATTTTCTAGAGGCCGTAATTAAAATTCCGGATTCAGCGTATTATGCAATGTTCAAGCAGGCAGCGGATGAAGCCGGAAAGGCAACCAATATTGTTGTTGGTCAGGGCGATCCTTCATGGACAAGCGGAGTTTTCGAATACGACGGACCGCCCACCGGCTGGGTGTACCGGATAGGCGGTCAAACCGTGTTCGGACAGGGCTATATCAATAGCCAGTTGTATGAGGTTGAAGTGGCAAGCGCTCTTGAAGTCAGCAATAAGAAGGAACGCACGGATCGGGAAAGCCAGTCTTTCGGAACCGATCAGTCGGATAAGAGTTCGGTTGGAGTCAAGTAATAGCTGATGCATGGGTCATGGGGCTAGTTCTCCATGACCAGAATGTATGGATCTAGCTTGGCGGGTATGGGGAGGTCGTTCAGCCGGGGCTGAACTTAAGAAGCAGCACACATTACGCACCTACGGTGCATGTGTAAAACCGCCAGAGCGCGAGCGCGAGCGGGCGTATCACACGTAATACGATGATCGGATTTCGTGTGATACGTTGAGTCGAAAAATAGAAGTCAAACCATTGGTGAGAAAGGAAAGGACGGGGAACACATGGAGCCATTCAAAATTCTGAGCCTCAGGCTGCCGGCCGAGTTGCTGGAGCAGGTTGACGAGTACGCCGAACGGGTCGGCGGGGAAGCCAATCGGTCAGTTATGTTGCGTTCGCTGATTGAGGCGGGACTGGAAAAGAGCCATCTGGATAACCGGGTTTCGGCACTCGAAACCTCCATTGCCAGAATGATGGTCGTCATTGAAAAAACATATCAACTTTCGTATCTGAATGCCCGCGTTCTGAATGACGCTTCGATATTGCACGGTCAGGATGGTGGCGTAACGAACGGGCAGGGAGGTACAAATAAAACTGCTGGTCTTAACAAGGAACGGCGCGCGAAGATATTCGAGGAAGCGGCCAATCAGCTTACCGAGGCGTTGGTCGATCAATTTGGGTACTAGCATGGCCATCAACAAACGATCGCGTATTGATGATTTCACGCGCGGGAGCGATGCGCTTTGGCATTCGGTTCATATGGCTCTCGCGGGCGTGCAGCGGTTGGTGATTGTTGCCAGCGGCGTTGCGGTATTGTTGTTTGCTGTGGTGATATTGGAGGTCACGGGGAGCGCAGAGCGGGAAATTATATTCAAGCACTATCTGGCCGAGTTTTATGTTTTGCTGGGTCTGGATATGGAAATCATTCTGCCGACGCCGTCCGGGCCGGTGAAAATGCCTGCATCGCAGGCCGCAGCGATAACGGGAAATGTCATCGGCTGGCATGGGTTACTCGTTTTACTGATAGCGGCCGGATCGATTTACGCAGGAATCAAGGTCGCACGCTGGATCGGGAAACGCCAGATGAAAATCGGTGCTGATGAGGCAAGCGACACATTTTTGCGTGGGCAACAGGTTGTTGATGTTAAAGAGCTTGCTGCATTAACAAAGGAAGAATCGAAGCAAGGCTATCAGATTGGTTCGGTGGGTATTCCAGACAGGCTCATCGCAAGGTGCTTTGCGTTTATCGGGAGTATGGGCGCGGGGAAATCGCAGGCCATTTTTAGTCTGCTGGATGCACCGCGCCGTCATACGAAAGCGGTCATATATGACTCAACCGGGGATTTCGTTGAGCGTTTTTATGACCCATCGCGTGGCGACATTATATTAAATCCTCTGGATCAGCGATGCGCCGCATGGTCGATTTTCAGTGATCTAAAGGATGATATTGACTATACGACGGTCGCAGGCTATTTCATACCGGAGGCGGAAGGCGGAGACGGGCAGAACGCGATTTTCGTAAAGGGTGCGAGAGTCATCCTCGAAGACGTGATGAAACTGGTTCAAATAGAACCGACTCTGAAAAAGACCATGCACGAAGTCGCCCGCGTTGCGATGTTAATGCCAGTGGAGGAGTTGCATAAATACTTCGTGAAGCATGGATTGCCGGCCGCTGGCCTGATGACGCCGGAAAATCTCAAGGCAAGCGCTTCATTCCGGATGGAATTAACGGCAGCTCCGGCGCTGCGGTTTTTCAAGCTGTTCGACAGTGAAGGATTTTCGATTACGGATTTTATCGAGTCAGATTCAACCGGCTGGCTGTTCCTGACGAGCCATCCGAAGCAGCGGGCAGTGATTAACCCGTTTGTGGCGACGTGGCTGGAGTTGGCCGTGATGGCGGCCATGTCCATGCCGAAAATCGACACCACGCGCGTGGTGCTATCGATTGACGAGCTGGCGAACCTGCCGAGACTGGCCGTCCTGAAGCCGGCCATGACCGAGGGGAGGAAATACGGGATCAGCACCATCTTGGGGTTCCAGAACGTCGCACAGGGACGGGAGATCTACGGCCCGGACCTGTTCCAGACGGTGATGGCCAACGCGCAGACCAAGGCCATTTTCCGCACCGAGGAATTCGAGAGCGCCAAGGCGTTCGCGGATTTCCTGGGGGCACAGGAGGTAGACGAGGCCACGGCCGGCAACACGCACGGCACGGACGCGGCGAAGGACAGCAGCCAGATCAGCCGGAAGCGCACCGAAACCACGCTGGTGATGCCGTCGCAGATCCTCACGTTGCCGGATCTGACCGCCTATCTGAAGGTGGCGGGGGGCTATCCGGTTGCTCAGGTCAGGATTCCCTATATCAAGCGGCCGAGCATTGCGCGCGACTACGAGCTGCGGTCGCTGGCGACCATCAAACGGGTCGAGCGGGCCGAACCGGTGGAGGCGGCCGGCGAGGACGTGCCGGGGTGGAATCCCGAGTGGGATCAGATGCCGGCCTCCGAGCCGGATGCCGCTGATCGAGGTCTTTTCTGAGTGTCTATCGCACCACCCACCGCTAATTTTCGGGCATCGAAAACATGATTTCAATGAGTGCCATCGGCAGCGCAGCCGGCGCGGCGTCGTACTACACGACCGAGCAGGCCAAGATTGAGTATTACGCCGGCGAGGTCGTGCCGTCCGCGTGGGGCGGCAAGGGGGCCGAAATCAACGGATTGGCAGGCCACGTGGAGGCCAGCGACCTGAGCCGGGTTCTGGCCGGCCACGTCAATGAGGTTAGTCCGGACGGCGATGTGCAGCGGGTGCAGCTCGGGCGCACCGTGATCGACCCGGAGACCGGACAGAAGACCACCGAGCATCGCGCCGGCTGGGACATGACCTTTGCGCCGCCGAAGAGCGTCAGCATCGAGTCCGAGATCTACGGGCAAGCCGGTGTGCGCGACGCTCACGAAGCGGCTGTGCAGGCCGGCATGAAGTGGCTGGAGGCCGATGGCGCGCAGACCCGTGTAAACGGGCGATTTGTCGGGACGGGCAATCTGACCTACGCCAGCTTTTCGCATGCGACGAGTCGGGCGGGAGATCCACATACCCATACGCACGTGCTGGTGGCCAACATCACCTATCACGAGGGCAAGGCTTATTCGCTCAGCAACGAAAAGATGATGCAGCTCCGCACGACGGTGGATGCTGTTTACCTCAACGAGCTGGCCAGCCAACTGCGTGAACAAGGCTATTCGCTCCGATATGACGGGCGCGGCGAGTTCGAGATTGCGGGTTACAGCAGGGCGCATGTGGAGGAATTCAGCAAACGCACTGACGAACGAGACGCCTCCCTGGAGAGCCGTGGAATCGACAAGGATTCAGCCAGCTATGAGGCACGGCAAGCGGCCGTGCTGGCCACGCGCGTTGATAAGGCCGAGGGGCACAGCGAGAGCGCGGAAGCGCACCGCGACCGCTGGCAGGCCGAGGCCGGCGCCGCGGGCATTCAGCCAGCCGAGCGGAACGCGGGGCTTGCCGCGGAACTGCCGAGCGCCCGTGAGATCGTGCGCGGGGCAGTGGCGTCGCTGGCCGAGCGCGAGCAGGAGTTTTCGCGCAAAGACCTGGTGAAAGAGAGCATGCTCCAGAGTTCGGGCCGAGCATCGAGCGCGGAGCTGGTTGCCGCGATCGACGCCGCCGCTCACAAGGGCGAGCTGGTGCAGCGCGATCCTGACAGGGCAGGGGCACGCTATACGACGCAGGGCGCGATTGCCGGCGAGCGATGGGCCGACAACACCATCACGGCCGGCCGGGACGCCCACACCGCGATCATGAGCGGGGCCGAGTTCCGCGCGAGCCTGGGGGCTTTCGAGCGCCGCAAGGGATTCGAGCTGAAGGACGAGCAGCGCGACGCGGCCGGCCAGATCCTGACCGGCCGGGACCAGTTCTCAGGTGTGCAGGGGGCCGCCGGCACCGGCAAGACAACCATGCTGGAATTCGTGCGCGAGGCGGCAGAGAGCAAGGGCTGGACGGTTCACGGTTTTTCGACCGGCGCAGCTCAGGCGGAGAAGTTGCAAGCCGATTCGAAAATCGAGTCAGGCACCACGGCATCGTTTCTGGCCAAAGCGAGAGCCGCGCAGGACACCGCGACCGGACAGGCAAAAATCCTGTACGTGAATGATGAAGCATCGATGGCCGGCCAGAAGGAGTTTAACGGCGTGATCGATGCGACCGTGCGCGCGGGTGCTAAAACGGTGTTCGTTGGCGACAAGGCGCAGCACCAGTCGGTGAGTGCCGGCGGCGCATTCGAACGGGCACAGGCCAACATGAGCATGTCGGAGCTGAAACAGATCAGCCGTCAGAAGACAGAAGAAGCTCGAGCGCCGGTGCGTTCCATCCTCGAGGGGAATTATGGTGACGCCATCCGGCATACCGCCTTCGAGTCATCGAACGCGCGGGCCGCAGTGGAGGCGAAGTGGAAAGCCGTGGAGCAGCAGGGCGACCAGGCGCTAACGAAAGCGCAGGTGCAGCAACGCCGCGACGAGATCAAGGCCGCACGGCAGCTTGACAACCAGAGCGCAATCAAAGCGATTGCGGCTGACTATGCCGCCTTGACGCCAGACGAGCGGGCTAAAACGGTGGTTGTCACCGCAACGAATGACGATCGCAGGGCGCTTAACCTTGCCATCCGCGCAGAGTTAAAGACGGCCGGCGGCCTGTCCGCCGAGGCCGTGCAAGTTGGCACGCTTCGGCAAAAAGACCTCACGCGTGCGCAGGGCGGACACGCGAGCAGTTACCAGCCGGGCGATGTGCTGAAGCAGACCGGCCGCGATGGCTCCGTGTCGTACGTGACGGTGCGCGGCATCGATGCCCAAGCCAACCGGCTGATAGTCGAGGGGGAGTCTCGCGAGACGCAGCGTATCGACGCCAGGCAGGCCGGCAGGATGCAGGCGTACACGGCGGACGTGCGCGAGTTCGCGTCTGGCGACCGCATTGCGTTCCTTGAAAACGACCGGGCAACCGGGATCAAGAACGGACATGCCGGCACGTTCATCGCGGCCCACGACGGCCGGATGACCGTGCTGCTGGACAACGGCAGCCGGAAGGAAATCGACCTGTCCAGATACAAGCAGATGGACCACGGGTACGTGCTGACCAGCCATAAGGCGCAGGGCGAGACGGTGAGCCGCGCGCTAGTTCACCATAACACCGACGCCGGCCGCCACGGTCAGCGCGAGACCTACGTGAACACGACGCGGCATCAACACGTCGTCAAGACCTATACGCAGGATCGCGAGCTGGCAGCGCAGCAGGCATCGAAGGCTGTCGATAAGAGTGTGGCCAACCCGCACGCTAAAGCGAAATCCAATGACATGCAGGCTGCGCCGACCAGTCAGAGGCAGGCACATGGCGAAGGGCTGGAGCTTCGTCACGCCACCTATGCTGACTACCGGCCGAGCCGGCCGAATGCGACCAAGGAACAGACGATTCGCCACACGTCGACCAAAGCCGCCGAGGTCAAGCCGGCGCAACAGGAACGCACGCAGGAGCGCAGCCGGAACAACGGGATAGAGCTGACGCGGGACTGATGATCTAATCGAGTGCGGAAATACTCGCCTCTCAGATTTTGGCATTTAGCCGGCCGCTAACCCGGTCGGTTTTCTCCTTCGCGCGTCTATCGCACCACCGCAGGCATGGTGACGGCCAGCAGCTTCGCCGGGAAACGGGAAAACTGCTAGAGGCTAACGATGCAGTGTAGCGGACTATTTGAGGCACTCTTTAACGGCCTTGTCCAAGTCTGGTACATGGATGGGAGTTGGGGTGCCAGACTTCATTTTCCATACAGTGTATCCCCCCTTAATCGCCTTGCCCCGCAGTTCGGTCTGTTTGCCCTCAGTAATGAAACGAACATGGAGTTTCGTTTTGCCGTCCTGCTGAATGTCGAACAGCTTACGCGCCACGGCGTCCGTCAAAAGATGCCCGCCTTTTGTGTCGAGGCAATAAACGAGACTACCTTTCCAGACAATGAAATCTGGATAAAAGGACGCCGTGTCGCCCTCTGAAAGCAGCGGAATATGAAATCCACCGCTACTCAAGTTTCGATGCCAAACATGACCGGTCCCGTCAAGTGCCTCAGCAAAAGGAGCCTCGAACTTGTTCATGCCGGCGTATTTTTCGTAAAGGCCGTTTTGGAACAGCGTGCCGTTCTTCGGTGTTCGGATGACACCGAATTGGAATGAAGCCTCACTTTCGTACGCAAGCTCCGAGTGTGAGTAATAAGCCGCGACGATTTCCGCCGCGAGTTTGGACGCGTGCCTCTCTGCCGGGCTTTGCATCTGCACCCGAACATCGAACTTGTGGGCATTCAGGTCTGTTACCGCCAGAGCTCGGTTCGACCGTGATCTAATGGCCGTATTGACGAGCCATCTTAAGCGGACGGGATTGGTATGTCCGTCAAGCTTCCACTCGGCTGCACCGTTTTCCTTGGCTGTTGCATCCAGCTCAACGATGTGGGAAGTAGTGTGGGCTTGGCCTTGGGTATCCACCCCGCCCTCGCTGAAAATTGGGAAGTCAGCAACGATCTCCGCAATGCGCGAACACGCATCGCTTGCGTCTACGTGTACGTGGTGAAGAGAGACGTCAATATCGTCTTTCGGCATCAGATCTTCTGCGCTACCACCGGCCGGCCCAAAGTTTTCGGTAATTTCGATCGGGGCCCCTTCAGCCTTGAGCTTTGCTTTTACAGCTCCGATCGCATCGGAGAACACGCTCTGATCGTCAACGCGAAGGAAGAAATGCGCTGCGTTCAACAGAGGGCTGTCGTAATACTTAGCGCCGTACTGGCGGAGAACTCGGCCGATAACCTGCTCGACTTGGATCGACGATCCCATGCTCTTGTCGATGTATGCTAGATAACAAGCCGGGTCGTCCCACCCCTCCTGGAGTGACAGGTTGAAGATAATGTGCCTGTGATTAGCAGCGCGAAAATCATCGAAATCATTTTCCCCTTTCGAATAGAGATTAACCGCGTCAGGCTTGTTACCTTCGACAAACGCCAAGTTCGCATAAATAGCGATCTCCGATGGGTCAATCCCTTTCTCCTCTACCAGATAACGCCAGATTCGGATGGGAGGTGCGTTGCGCAGCTCGAATGGCTTGGCATGATCGTCCTTCTCACCATCATCAGTGATGTTGGTTTTGCAGACGTAGATAGCCTTGGGCTTGAAGTCGATGCCGCGCGAAGCAATCTCCGCCTCGATTAAAGCAAGTCGGTCGTGCAAGTCGTCTAGGCACTTCTCCATGGGAGCCGTTGTGCCGTCGAACTGAATCGCCTTCTTTACCAGTTCCGCGCCTACGACCTTCGCACTATCCACGGCCGTAGTTATGAAGCGTTGAGCATCAGGCGCACCGCTATCGTCGTTGGCCCCTAGCTCGCCAAACGCTTTCGAGTCCTCGCTAGCTTCATCGACCCAAAGTCTAATGGGATGGATGACAGCCTTGTTGAAGTTGGCGGGCAGTTTGAGCGTCGCGCTAGCGAGCAAGTAGGCGTCCGGCTCCAGCTCTGCCAGAATCTCCGACTGTTGCTCCGAGAGGTTATGGCCTTCATCATAAACAATAACGAGTGGTCGCCGGCGTTCCCCTGCCTTGCGCTCGATCAATCTTTCCCACGGAGATCTGTCCCCGAACAGGTCAGCATCCTTTTTATAGATACTCAGATTGCCTTCGGATTGGTCTCGATTGTTGAACAGCCCGGTTGTCGCGAGGACCATCAGCGGTGTTCCGTCATCCTCGATATGCATAGGCGTGAGCTGTCCCACCGAGATGACGCAAAACCCGTCTGCTAACTCGGCGTATTTCCCGCCTGAACTGAAGTTGGAGTACGTTTGGGCGACCACCGACTTTGCTTTCGACATCCAGAATACGATTGGCTCGCAAGCGAAGTGAGCGCGAGTGAGCGACACGGCTTGCGCCAAAATTGGCGTCTTACCAGCCCCAGTCAGAGCTGACAGAGCTTGGAAGAAAGGTCGTGGCTTGGGTCCTTTGCGGGGACGATATGGATGGGACGCAAAAAACGCATAGCGTTGCGCAATGGTCTTGGCGGCGTCGGACTGAAAAACCTTGAGTTCAAAATCAGGCATTGACCGCAACCTCGTTATTGTAAGAATCTTGACGCGGGCTAAAACCGATATGTTCGAGAACTTTGTCGGGGATCTTGTAAAATTCGACGCTACCGCCCGTGTAAGGAGCCATCGATGCATATACGTGGTAGCGCGGAGCAAGGCCAGCGTGCCGGCCTTCTTCGGCGATGGCACGGAATGCTGCCTTGTCTAGCACGGACGGTTTCTCGGAAGTTTCCCAGATAAGGAAAAAGCCTTCGTTCTTTGAGTTGACCGCAAACAGGTGCGCATGTGACCCAGCGGGAAGCCGGCGAAGGTACGACTTAGCCTGTTCGGTACGATCCCAATAGGTAGTAAGCAATAGGTCGATCATCTCCTCTCGGGCAAGAGCGATGACAGCCTCTGCATCAATTCGCTCCCGTTTGAGTTCTACAAACCTGAACCCTCCCAGAATTGGATCGCTCTTGCCAGCCGCCAATTCGCCAGAAATCACTCTGCGGATTCGCTCAGCGGTAAGCGTCTTCGCGTAATGGTCTCCCTTCTCGGTATTGCCTTGCTCAATCAAGATGAAGCGTCGGGACGCCACGGCGTCGCGATTCAGTTCAAGGACAGCGTGCCCGGTAGTTCCCGATCCAGCGAACGGGTCCATAACGATGCCGTCCGGCTTGCACCAAAGCTGGATGATCTTCGTCATGAGCTTGAGGGGTTTTACGGTCGTGAAGCCGTGACCCGGACCGACGACCGCTGTCAGCTCCTTAACGCCGTCAGCTGATCTACCGGACTCTTCGTAATCCCAAGACGTCGCGTCAAGCTCGATATCCGTCACAGTGTCAGCACTGAGATCAGCGTCGGACCAATAAGTTACGGGTACCTTTCCCTTCTTGATTTTCTCAAGGTAGGTTTTAACCCGAGGCCTGCCGTCACCTTCACGCCCAAACCACACGAAGGGCCAGTTGTCTTTCTGCAGGCGCGTGAGCGCCTTTTTGGACACAGCAGATGTGACCGATCCAGGATGCTGCCTTTTGACCATCAGTGCCTTGCCACGACCGTCACCGATATCGCGTTCCTCGTAGTCCGTTCCCCACCCGGCTAGCCACTCCTTGACATTGCGTTTCGGATGCCTCCACGCGCCGTTACCGGCCGGGTAGTGGACAAGACCCGTGAACGGCGACTGAATACCATAGTCATCCTTGGCAGAGTACGTCTTGGCTGTGAGATTGCCTTCTCGCCATAGTCCGCCCGGGTCATTGTCAACATTTGAATATCGCGTGTTGTCGGACTCGGCTCGCGCCAAAGAAGCCGTGCGCACTCTGGAGATATCTTTTCCATAAACCAGCACGTACTCGGTCGAAGTCGACACGTGGTTGTTGTCCGGCCGTGCGGCCGCCGACTTCTGCCAGTTGATGATGGCAAGGCGATTTTCTTCTCCGAATATTTCGTCCATCAACATACCGAGGCGGAACAGCTCGCGGTGGTCTATGCAAATAGCCATGACCCCTGCCGGCTTGAGCATTTCGCGCATCATCCAGACGCGTGGAGTCATGAATCGGAGCCATTTGCTGTGTCGCGATCCGTCGTCCTTCGGAACCACATCGCCTAGATCGGGATCGTTCGGATCGCGATCCCACTTGTCGTTGTAGCGGAAATCTTCCCCGGTGTTATAGGGAGGGTCTGTCAGCACAAGATCAACCTGACCGCGATACTTATAGAGCGTCACCATCGCGGACAGATTTTCACCGTCCCATACCTCATTCTCGGCCTGCAATGATTCGTCGCCGGTGGAAAGCTTCTTGACGATTTTGTGCAGCTTGGGTTTAACCTGCCGGATTATCTGCCAAGGGGCAGCCCGACCTGTGTAGCTCAAAACGATGCCGTTTTTACCTGCGTCGGCCAGCGCCGCTTCGTGCTCTTGAAGCATCCGCACAAGCGTTGTCTTTGGCAGCGATTCAAAGTCCATGATGCCCCTAGCTGAAAACGCGCCCGGCTGGGAGGACGCGTCGGAATGAATATTTAGAAAGCGCGTTATCTTACCGGCACTTTGCACGACCGGACGCTACCAGAGCCGCGCGCCTTTGGGGGGCGGAATAACGCAGCCGTGCGTTCTGCGCCAATCTGAGAACGGGCGTTACGTCAAATTCATGAATCAAAGTCCTGTTGTGTGATTGTCGAAGTCCTGTTTCAGTGCGATACTGAAACCTGTTCTCTGAACCATCAATAGGGGTCGAAATGGCAACCGACGCGATTACCCACGAAACCGTCTCGCAGCTCGTGGAGGCCGGCGCGATCCGCGCGGCCCACGTGGTCGGCCAGAAAGGCGGCTGGGGTGTGCTGTTCAGGTACGGCCTGACTGAGCGGCCGCTGGCCGCGCAGCGGGGCAACGTGCGCGTGTTCAAGCGGTTTGAGACCATCGTGTCCTACCTGCGTGAAATGGGCATCGTGCAGTTCGACGTGGACGCCGCGCAGTACGATCCGGACGCGCCGCTGTCGGCCCGCTCGCAGAGCAACGCCGAACGCGCCCGCGAGCAGATGAAGGCTGCGCACCAGGCCGCCGCCTATGACAAGTGGTTTCGTGCCGAGATCGGCGCGGCGCTGGCCGAGGCCGACGACCCTGCCACCGTGAAGGTGGCGCACGCCGACGTGGCCGCCGCGCTCCAGTCGGGGGACACGGCCGCGCTGCGTGCGCTGGCCGGTAAGCCCGCCGGCGGGTCGGCCAGCAAGAGCCGACGCAAGGCCCGCGCATGACGGTGCAATGGCTGGCCGAAGCGCTGATTAATCTGGCTGATATTCTGGACGCCGTAGGCGAGGAAAGCCCACAGGGGGCCGCGACGCTGGCCGCCGAGATCCAGAGCAGGACCGCACGACTGGAGACCCATCCGAAGCTCTACAAGGCCGGCCGCGTGCGCGGCACGCGCGAGTGTGTGGTGACGGAAAACTATCTGTTCGTCTATCGCCTGCAGGGCGATGATGTGCAGATCCTGCGCGTGCTGCACGCGCGCCAGCAGTGGCCGTGAGGCCGAACGGAGACGCCATGTTTGTGATGACGCTATCGCGTGAAGCCGACAAGCGACAAGGGTACGCCGAGCTGGACGACGCCGAGACGCGGGCGCTCGCGCAGCTCGTCAAGCGCATCGGCTGGTCCGAGATGCGCGGCAACGCGATCGATGATGATGAAGCGGCCCTGATGCGCAGCGCGGTCGAGAAGCTACAGAGCGCGCTGGCCGGCGCGGGCGTTGCGCCGAGATAGCGCTAGAACAGTTTGTCAGCGAATTCCTTGCGTGCGTCTTCGTCCTGATGCATTTCCCTGATGCCCCGCATGGCTCGCTGAATCCAGTCGGTGGCCGGAGATAGTTCGTTATCCTCTGGAAATAGGGGCGTGAATTTCCTGTCGGATGCGGGCCATGCGAAGCCGTCAGGAAATAGCAGCGAGTCCGATGGTTGGCTCTGCGCCAGCGGCAGTTCGGTGACAACCCATACGCCCGCGCTGTCGGCGGCCGGATCGTGGTGATTCATCGTTTCTCCCATTCAGAACCCCGGCCCCGGCCGCGTGCCATAGCCGTTTTTCGGGCCGCGTATGGGCTGGTGCCGCCGAGGGCGAGCGCCGTAACTCGCGCCCTGGTAACGCCCGCCATAACCATGACGCCACACTTCACCGGCATCGGATCTGGCCCACGGCAGCGCCTTTACAGCCTTCCATAGTTTTTTTAGACCGGCCAGCATGCGTTACCCCTTATGAAAATCAATCTGCGCTTGCTCCGGTGGATCGTCGGAGCCTAGATTCGTGCCGGTGATAATAACGTCCTCTTCCGGACGCACTAATGGGATGTGCCGTAGGGTTGTCTTTGGCCCGTCGAGCTGCGCTTTGGTGATGCTGTCCTGTTCATCCAAATTCACCACAACTTCGGCAGAAAACGAGGCCCAACGACCATCCGCGCGAGCCTGCCAGAACACCCCAGAATTCACACGGTATACGTTCGACGTGCCTACCTTCAATATCTCGATCCACTTCTGTTCGCGCAGCAGTGCCACGGCCCGCTTGATCGTGGCGCTGCTAAGGCCTGTCAGCTTTATTAGTGATTCCTGCGACACCATGACGGCGTTTTGCTTGTTCATCGCCTTAACTAGACTAGTGAGCAGCTTCCGCGCCGCTGGCGAACGGAAAGCCAGTTCGTCCAGCTCATCGAGATACTTCCTGCTGACTTGCACAAATCCGTGGTTCACCGCCCCGCGCTTAAGTTTCGCCAGCTCTGTGCGGAGACTTTCATTTTCCTGCGTCAGTTGATCCCTATCGGGCTCATTCATGGATGCCTCTAGGCTCATGGATTTGTCAAGAGGGATCTTATTTGATCCCTTAAGGCTCATTCTATGTGAGCTATGAGGGATCGTCAATGAGCTTATGGCTCACACTGGATGATCCCAATAGGGCTCACCCTAGATGAGCCCTATCAAAAACGCCAAACCCCAATGCCGGCAAGGTTTACCGACGATTTTCGATTGTCGTCTCTCTTTTATCTGTTTTATATGCTGCAGAACAGCTTTTACATCAGGCCCCCGGAGGGGCTGAAACGCCGCTTCGCGGCTTGACGGCCCCCAACACCGTGGGGCGCTGCCCCACACCCCGGTCTCGCTTGCGACGCGGCGGGGACAGGGGGTAAAACCGCTCCCCTGCCCCTTGCGGGAGCGTTACGCGATCCAGTCAGCGTCAAGGCCAAGCCGCTTACGCGGTCGCTTCGCGAGCCTTGACCCTGCCTTCCTCGCGGGATTAAGGGGTTAGGTTCTCTTTCTACTTGGGGCAAGGCCACAGGCCGCGTCAGGCCCGTAGGGCGCGCTCGCGGGGAAGCCGGTGGGTATCTCGGGTACCCCGAAAGCGGCGAGGCCGCTGGAGGGGCTGTGCACAGCCTTGTGCTGTGCACAGCCGAGATATCCACGGGCGGGCGCGGGATCGACCACATTCCCTTGTAGACCACGCACGGCCCCGTAAGGGGCCGTGTCCACATTGACCGCGAAGCGGTCTGTTTTTGGGTTTTTTGGCTCCGGCGAAGCCGGATTTTTAAAATTTTCGGGAAAAATGAGTACGAATGCTATAGTTATACTCTACGTAGCCTATACGTATTTACAGGGGGTAAACGCATGATTGTCACCGTAGGAAACCCAAAAGGCGGTGTCGGTAAATCGACCATCGCTGTACAGCTTTCGCTAGGGCTTGCCGCTCGCGGTCAGCGCGTCTGGCTAATTGACGGCGATCGACAAGCTACCAGTATCGGCGCGATTACCGTGCGGGCAGAAAGTGGCCGTGCGCCGATAGCGGCAGCGGCTTACCCGGACGGTGCGACACTGCGCAGCCAGGTAAAGCAGCAACGGCATTTACACGATCACATCATTATCGATGCCGGCGGCCGCGACTCTACGGCGTTGCGCGCAGCGCTCGCGGTTTCCGATATTGTTTTGATCCCCTTTTTGCCCCGTAGCTTCGACGTGTGGGCACTTAACGATGCGGCAACTATTCTGGCCGAGGCGCGAACGGTCAACGACATTAAGGCTTGGGCGGTACTGAACGCGGCCGACGCACAGGGCGGCGATAACGCCGAGGCCGAGGAAGCGATTCGCGAGCTGGACGGCATCGACCTGCTACCGGTGCGGATCACCCGGCGTAAAGCAATCGCGCACGCGTCAGGCGCGGGCCTGCATATCGAGGAATACAAGCCTCGTGACGCCGCTGCGTGCGCCGAAGTCGAGGCTTTAATATCTACGCTTTTTGAGCGTAGTTGATACGTATAGACAACATATAGATAAGGTATTTTCTATGGCACTAACCAAGGCACCCAAAAAGCCGGCTCCTGATGCGGCCGCCGCGTTCATCAATCGCGCGCCGGATGCTACAGCCGGTGCGAGCAAGGAGTCAGCGCCCGAGGCGTCGCAGAACAAGAAGCCCATCACCATCACGTTTGACCCCGCGCTACTGGCCCAGCTCGACGCTGCGGCGAAACGCATGGGCATTAGTCGATCTAGCGCGCTGGCCGTCGCCGTGTCGAGGTGGTTAGGCATCGAGTAAGACAGCTTCCCCCCTGCCGAAAATGAGCCTCCATCCGGAGGCTTTTTTACGCGTATCCGGACCTGATAAGGGGTCGTCTCAGAAAACGGAAAATAAAGCACGTTAAGCTGGTTGCAGCGGCCGTAGCGACCTGAACTTGCCCGCGCCGATCTTGGCGTTGCTGCGCCAGAGGTAATCGCCAGTCAGGTTGATGTGCTCCCAACCCAGCGGCGACAGATACTGCAATAGAGAATCATCAACGGGCTTGCCGTGGCCNCTTACAGGGGCCGCAAGAAAGCGCTTTCGCCCGAACGCGCCGCTGAACTTCTGCAACGCGTCAAGGCCGGCGAACAAAAGGCAAAGCTGGCCCGTGAATTTGGCATCAGCCGCGAAACGTTGTACCAGTACCTGCGCGAAATTGGAGCTTAACGTGCTTAATTTTCCGTTTTCTGAGACGACCCCTTCGTTGCTCGATCACGAGCGTGCATTGCAGCGGCTGCTGCCGGCCGCTGCCGCGAAAAACGTGGAGATTGTCGTCGGCGGTCCGTATAGCTCGGGCGTGCTTGCGGGCGGCGCACACTTCGAATACCAGAAGGCGTCGCCTGAGATTCTCGCGAAGGTTGAACGTATCAAGGCGATCGCCGCGCGTCACAACGTGAGCGTCAAGGCCGCCGCGCTGCAGTTCGTGCTGGCCAATCCGGTTGTCGCCGCAGTGATCCCCGGTGCGAGCAAGCCGGAGCGCATCGCGGAAGACCACGCTGCCGTCAAGGAAGCGATTCCCGCAGACTTCTGGCGCGAGTTGCGCGAGCAAGGTCTGGTCGCCGCCAATGCACCGCTGCCCCTCATGGCTTAAGGAGACTGACATGGCCCAAGCCAATGCGTCGATCCGCATTCCCGTTTCGCCCGACAAGGTGTGGCAACTGATCGGCGGCTTCGACTCGCTGCCGGACTGGCTGCCCTACATTCCGTCGAGCGAATTGAGCGAAGGCGGACGTGTGCGGCGTCTTGCCACGCCGGCCGGAGATGTGATCGTCGAGCGTCTGGAAGCCTTCGACAACCGCGCGCGCAGCTATACCTATTCGATTCTCGAAGCGCCGTTTCCCGTCACGGGCTATCGCTCGACGCTGCACGTGCGTGAGAGCGAAGAGGCGGGTGCATCGCTGGTCGACTGGAGCGGTGAGTTCACGCCGACCGGTGTGAGCGACGACGAAGCATCGAGGCTTTTCGAAGGTATCTATCGCGACGGTCTGCACGCGCTGGCGGCATCGTTCGCCGACAAAGGCATCGCGTAACTTGCGTGGATTCGGGCCCGATGACGCACTATCAGGCATCCGGGCCCGTGATCACGCGGGACGCAGGGCAACCGACGGCATTACACTTCGCCGCCATGTTTGGCGTTCAGCTCCTCGATCAGCTGTCGCGCGCCCGGCGAGAGCTGCGCGCCTTTTCGGGTGACGAGTTCATAAGGCTCGCTACGCGAAGCAAGATGCAGCGGAAGGATGCACGTCATCTCGTGACTGGCGAAAAACTGCGCGACGTCGATCGACACCAGCGCGACGAACGACGGATTGCTCTGCAGCAGCGCGAGCGTGGCGAATGCAGACGTCGTTTCGAGCAGATGCATGGGGAAGCGAATATCGGCTTCGCGAAACTCCCGCTCCAGCAATAGCCGCATCGGCATGTTCGCGCGATACACCACCCAGCGGTATTGCGCGACGTCCTGAAGCCTGACTTTCTTCGCGCGCCGCAGCGGATGCTGCACATTGGCCACGACGGCGAGCGTTTCCTCCTGCATCCGCGTGGTTTCGTAGTGCTGCGGCGTCTGACTGATCGTCGTCCGACAGATCGCCAGATCCAGCCGGCCTTCGTCGATCTGGCTGAGCAATGTTGCGCTCGTGTCTTCGACGATTTCGACTGAGATTTCGGGGTTTCGCGCGATCAGCGAAGTAATCGCATCGGTGAGCAGCGGCACGGCGCCCATGATTACACCGACCGCTACACGGCCGCCCTGGCCGCGCATGATCCCGACGATCTCTTCACGCATGTGCGACAGATCGGTGTGGATCAGGCGTGCGTAGCGAATCACGCAGCGTCCCGCTTCGTTGGGCTCGAGTCCCCGGTTCGTGCGATTGAACAGCGGTGTCCCGAATGTCGTTTCGATTTCCTGCAAGGCCTTGCTGGCGCCCGGCTGCGTGAGCGCGACCTGCTGCGCCGCCTTCAGCAATGACCCGTGATCCCCGAGGGCGATCAGGAGTCGCAGTTGCTTCAGATGCAGGCGGGAAATGATGGAGTTGAGCGGCGGTGTCATGAAGGTTGAGGGAAAGTTATATCTGCATCAAATCTTCTCAATTACTGAGAAATGGGCGCCTCCTTATACTGGCCCACACACGGCGTCTAAAAAGCGCCAGCATCAACGCGACGGCCCGGTTATGGGTCGTTGGAGTCCGGCGCCGAGGCGCCACAGCCACTATAACTTACGCTCATTCCCATGTCTCTCATCAACTACATCACGCAGATTCAGTTTGACTACGGTGCGATCCGTTTGCTTAGCAGCGAATGCGAGCGAGTGGGTATCAGGCGGCCGTTGATCGTCACGGACAGAGGTATCCGGGCAGCAGGCATCATCGATACCGTGCTCGACGCGCTCGCTGGCACGGCGCCCGTCCCGATCTATGACGGCACGCCGCCGAACCCCAATGAGGCTGCGGTGCGCGACGCGGTGGCGGTCTATCGCGCGGGCGACTGCGACGGCATCGTCGCCGTGGGCGGCGGTTCGGCGATCGATCTGGCCAAGGGTGTTGCCGTTTGCGCGACTCACGAAGGGCCGCTGCAACGATTCGCCGTGATCGAAGGCGGCGCGACGAACATCACCACGAAAACCGCGCCCGTGATTGCCGTGCCCACGACAGCGGGCACCGGCAGCGAAGTGGGGCGTGGCGCCATTCTGATTCTCGACGACGGCCGCAAGGTCGGCGTGATCTCGCCGTTCGTGGTACCGCGCGCGGCGATCTGCGATCCGGATCTGACGCTGGGCTTGCCGCCCGCGTTGACGGCGGCGACCGGCATGGACGCGATCGCACATTGCATCGAGACCTTCCTCGCGAGCGCGTTCAATCCACCCGCCGACGGCATCGCGCTGGACGGACTGTGGCGCGCATGGCGTCACATCGAGCGCGCGACGCGTGAACCGGGCGACCGTGTGGCGCGACTCAACATGATGAGCGCATCGATGCAAGGCGCGCTCGCGTTCCAGAAAGGCCTGGGCTGCGTGCACAGCTTGAGTCATTCGCTTGGCGGCATCAATCCGCGCCTGCATCACGGCACGCTCAACGCGATCTTTCTGCCCGCGGTGCTCGAATTCAATCAGCACGCGCCATCCGTGCGCGACGAGGACAAGCTCAACCGCATGGCAACCGCTATGGGGCTTGGCAACGGTGCGGAGGTGGCGCCGTCAGTGCGGACCATGACGCAGCGGCTCGGCTTGCCGACCGGCCTCGCGCAACTGGGCGTCACGCCCGCGATGTTCCCCGACATCATCAGGGGCGCACTCAAGGACCACAGCCACAAGACCAATCCCCTCGAAGCGTCCGATGGCGATTACCGCGCCATGCTGGAAGCATCGCTCTGATGCATCGCATCTGACTGACTCAATGCCGCGCAGACGGCACTCCAACAAATCAACCGGAGACACTCATCATGCAGGCGAGCAAAAAGCTGCGTCGTATCCAGCGCATTTCCATTTTCTTTTTGACCCTGGCGGGCTGCGTCAACTATCTTGACCGTAGCGCGCTATCAGTAGCCAACAGCACCATTAGCGGCGAAATGGGGCTTAGCGCGTCACAAATGGGTCTGTTGCTTTCCGCGTTTTCGATGTCCTATGCATTCGCGCAGTTGCCGGTCGGCGTCCTGCTGGATCGTCTGGGCGCACGACTGATGCTCGGCGCAGGCATGCTGCTCTGGTCGGTCGCGCAGCTGTGCACTGGCTTCGTACATGGCATCCAGCAGTTTTTCCTCGCACGGGTGTGCCTTGGCATCGGCGAAGCGCCGCAGTTTCCTGCCGGCGCGAAGGTGATCGGCGAATGGTTCGCGCTGCGTGATCGCGGCGCTCCAACGGGAATTTTCGTGGCCTCTTCGACAATTGGCCCCGCGATTGCGCCCCCGATCCTCACTGCGCTCATGTTGACCCTCAGCTGGCGCGAGATGTTCATCGTCACGGGTGTGTTCGGCATATTGGTGGCGCTAGGCTGGTACGCGGTGTATCGCAACCGCAGTGAAGTGGAGCTGACACCCGACGAGCAGGCCCATCTCGCCGAAGGTGCGCAGGAAGAACCCAACGCAGCACCGCTGAACGGCGCGCAGTGGCGCAATCTTTTCGCGCAACGCACGACGTGGGGCATGCTGTTCGGCTTCATGGGCGTCATCTACATGGTGTGGCTGTATCTGACCTGGCTGCCCGCGTATCTGGAGCACGAACGCGGCATGAGCATCGCGCGCGCGGGCTGGGTCGTGGCGATTCCGTACCTGGTCGGCACGCTCGGCATGGTGGGAAGCGGCTATATCGCCGACTGGCTCTACAGCAAAGGCATGGCGCCGATCACGAGTCGCAAGTGGCCGATCTGTGTGGGGCTCGTCGGCGCGGCGGCGGCCACCATCCCAGCTGCATTGACGCCTTCCGCCTCGATGGCCGTCGTGTACATCTCGGTGGCGATGTTCTTCCTCAACATGGCATCCGGCGGCGCATGGTCGCTCGTGCGTGTCGCCGCGCCCCGTCACGCCGTGGCGTCGCTCGGCGGCATCCAGAACTTCGGCGGCTTCCTGGCGGGATCGGCTGCGCCGATCGTCACCGGCCTTGTGGTGGATCGCACGCATTCGTTCGTGAACGCGCTGATCGTGAGCGCCGCCGTCGCACTGCTTTCCGCCGTTGCTTACATGGTCATGGTGCGCAGGCCCGTGAGCGTCACGCAAGAGCACGAAGAGGGTGCCGTGCTTGCAACCGTGCAGGCGGCCGACTGAACGGCAGCGAGCGCGGCAGCCACATCACGGCAGTTTCAAACCGATAGACAGTCAAGGTGCAGGGATCGAATGTCAGTCATTACGTGTGTTGAGGATTTGCGTCTGATGGCGAAGAAGCGCGTGCCGAAGGCGTTTTACGATTATGTCGATAGCGGCTCCTATTCGGAATCGACGTACCGCGAGAACAGCCGCGCGTTCGACGACCTGAAGCTGCAGCAGCGAGTGGCCGTGAATGTCGAAGGTCGGAACACAGCCAGCACGATGATCGGTCAGCCAGTGACCATGCCCGTTGCCATCGCGCCAACCGGCCTCGCCGGCATGCTGTGGGCGAACGGCGAGATGCTCGGCGCGCTTGCCGCAAAGCGCTTCGGCGTGCCGTTCACCTTGTCGACGGTCAGCATATGCTCGATCGAAGATGTCGCTCGTCATACCGCCGCACCGTTCTGGTTTCAACTCTATGTGATGCGCGACCGCGGCTTCAATGCGTCGCTGATCGAGCGCGCGAAGCTGGCTGGCTGTTCGGCGCTCGTCGTCACGCTGGATCTGCAGATCAACGGCCAGCGGCACAAGGACCTGAAGAACGGCATGACTGTTCCGCCGCGTCTCACGGCTTCCAACCTGCTCGATTTCGCGTCGAAGCCAGGCTGGATGATGCGTGCGCTGCGCGGCGCCAAAACGTTCGGCAATCTGGCGGGCTACATCAAGGGCGGCGACGACGTCATCGCGATCAGCAAGTGGGTGGCGCAACAATTCGACCCGACGCTCGGCTGGGACGATCTCGTCGCCATCCGGCGCGCCTGGGATCGCAAGCTCGTGCTGAAGGGCATCCTGAGCGTCGAGGACGCGCGCATGGCCGCATCGATCGGCGCCGATGCCATCGTCGTGAGCAATCACGGCGGACGGCAACTGGATGGCGCGCCGCCCAGCATCGAAGCGTTGCCGGCGATCGTCGAGGCTGTCGGCGACAAGATCGAAATATGGGTGGATGGCGGCATTCGCAGCGGGCAGGACGTAATGAAGGCGCTCGCGCTGGGCGCGAAAGGCACCATGGTCGGACGTGCATTCATGTACGCACTCGGCGCAATGGGCGAGACCGGCGTCACGAGAATGCTGCAGATACTGCAAAGCGAACTCGACGTCAGCATGGCCTTGTCGGGCGTGCGAACGATCGGCGAAATCGGCCAGCACAATCTTTTTCAGCGTCGTCATGATCTGTTGTCGCGCGGCAGCCTGCGCGAGTCGCAGGATCGCGCTGAGACGGCAATCGTTTAAATCAAGGAGCAAGCTGGATGGATCTGAACATCAAAGGTCGGTGGGCGCTAGTGTGCGCCGCAAGCAAGGGTCTGGGAAAAGGTTGCGCACAAGCGCTGGTCGCGGAGGGTGTAAACGTCGTCATCACGGCACGCGGCAGTGACGCGCTCGAGGCGACCGCACACGCGCTGCGTATGCTCAATCCCGCGGTCACGGTCAAGACCGTGACCGGTGACATCACGACGAGTGAAGGGCGCGCCGCTGCAGTGGCGGCGGCGCCTCACATCGACATTCTCGTGAACAACGCGGGTGGCCCGCCGCCGGGCGATTTTCGCAACTGGTCGCGAGAGGACTGGATCGCCGCAGTCGATGCGAACATGCTGACGCCGATCGAGTTGATCAAGGCAACCGTGGACGGGATGGCCGAGCGGGGCTTCGGCCGCATCGTCAATATCACTTCGGGCGCGGTGAAGGCGCCGATCGACGTGTTGGGACTATCGAACGGTGCGCGTTCGGGGCTGACGGGTTTTGTCGCGGGACTGGCGCGGCAAAAGCGTATTGCGCAGGCCAATGTGACCATCAACAATCTGCTGCCGGGGCTGTTCGAAACCGACCGTTTACGTCAGTCGACGCGAGCAGCGGCCGATGCGCATGGTCAGAGCTACGACACGGCGCTGGAAGCGAAGCGCCAGATCGTTCCGGCTGGGCGCTTCGGAACGCCTGAGGAGTTCGGGGCGTTCTGCGCCTTCTTGTGCAGCACGCAGGCCGGATATCTGACAGGTCAGAATGTTCTGCTGGACGGCGGCGCCTATCCGGGCACCTTCTAACGCACGGACTGCGGCTGACGTAGCGCGCATGCCCGACAACCGAGGCATGCGCGCTACGCGTGCTTATTTGATGACGAGAGGATTGACGGGAGCACCCGTGCCGCCAACGATCTTCAGCGGTGCAGCCGTATAGAGGAATTGCCATTGACCGTCGCGTTCGCAGTCGCCTGCGAGTTCGTCGAGCAGCACGACCTCGGTGAATACGACGCCCAGGTTGCGCATCAGCGCGTTATGCAGCGGAATCATAACGCCCGACACGGGATCGACAGTGACTTCGTTGCCCATCGTATCCGTCACGAGACAAGGAATTTCCATCTCCCGAAACCACTCGACGAGTTCACGGCTGAACGTCAAGCCCGGCTCCATATAGTCCTGATAGAACTCATCCGCGTCGCGCTCGTAGAACGAGCCGATCCAGCCGGTGCGGATCAGCAGGATGTCCCGTGGCTCGATGGTCACGCCCTGCGCGCGCGCGGCATCGAGCAGATCCCGATGGTCGAACGTTTCGCCCTTGTCGAGCACGGCCTTGTTGCGGTGACGCGCCATATCGATCAGCACGGCGCGGCCGGCAATGCCGCGCTCGGCGATCGGCAGAATGCTGGCGCGCGCCAGGCCACCGACGGTACTCATCGCGTCATAGCCGTTCCAGAGGGTGTCGTCGTACCAGACGTGGCCGAGTGCGTCGCATTGCGTCGATCCTTGAACATGCATGAAGATCACATCGTCGGCATATTCGACGTTACCGTCGAAGTGTGCCTTGCCTGCCAGAAAATGGCCTTTATCGAGCACGTTCATGCGCATCGAAGGGCGCCGGCCAGGAAATAGCGGCTCGCCTTTAGCATGACCGATATCGACTTGCAGCGTGAATGTCTTGCCCTGTCGCACCGCGGCGATGCCGCGCAGAATCTCCGCCGATTGAAGATAGTTCAGCGCGCCGACTTCATCGTCGGGTCCCCACTTGCCCCAGTTTCTGGGCAAGCCTTCGAGCAGTTGCTTGACGTCTGGATTGCCTTTGGGGTTCGGCACACACATGATTGTCTCCTTGGTTGTTGAAGCAAGCACGAAGTGGCTTGCCTTTGAGTTGTTGCCTGACGGATGCTTGCCTAGCGGATCGGCGAGAAGGAGGCGGCCAGCATGATGCGGGATTCCTGATCGATGAGCAGCGGCGTGGCCTTTGCGATGAACCTGTTCATCCAGTTCGGATCTTCGAGCAGCGCAGCACGGCGCTTAACGCGCTCGTCGAGGCTTTCCCATGCCCAGATGTGCACGACCTGATTCAATGTGCCGACTTCCGTGTACCACCAGCCGATCAGCTTCGCGTGACGCGAAATGATGGGCAAGCCTTCCGCTTCGAAGTTCTGAAGATATTCCTTCAGCTTTCCTGGTTGAACCGTATAGGTTCGCATTTCATAAAACATGAACGAGTACTTTCCAAACTAAGCAGAAGGTCAGTATAGAAATCATCCAATAGCCTTTAAATTGAGAGCTTCTTATAGCGCTATAACGAGCTGTCATGTCCAAAGCGTTGACGCTTGCCAGCCGGTTTGAAATCATTCCGTGAAGGTGCTGCGAGGTCGAAATTGCAGCGACGCGAGCACAGTCGAGTGAATAACGACGCCCGGGACAGGGCGTCGACTTATCCCATCAAGGAAATGAAAATGAACATCGCAGGGAACTTGTTGATTGGCCAGAGCGTGCGACGCGGAACGAACGGCGTGTCGTATGCCATCGACGCAGCGAGCGGCGAACGATTGGAGCCGGGCTTCGGTGGCGCGACGCTCGAAGACGTCGATGCAGCGTGTGCATTGGCATGGGCCGCTTTCGATATCTTCCGCGAAACCACGCTCGAAGCCCGCGCGGATTTTCTGGAGACAATCGCGGCCAACATCCTCGCAGCAGGCGATGCGTTGATCGAGCGCTGCGTCGCGGAGTCGGGCTTGCCGCGCGCGCGAATCGAAGGTGAACGCGCGCGAACGGTGGGCCAGTTGCGGATGTTCGCGGGCGTCGTGCGTGCAGGCGACTTTCTCGAAGCGCGCATCGATCCGGCCCAGCCCGAGCGCAAACCGGCACCGCGCGTCGATCTGCGTTTGCGGCACATCGGGCTCGGCCCCATCGCGGTGTTCGGTGCCAGCAATTTTCCGCTGGCGTTCTCGGTGGCAGGGGGCGACACCGCTTCCGCACTGGCCGCTGGGTGCCCGGTGATCGTCAAGGCCCATGCCGCACATCCCGGCACGTCGGAACTGGTCGGCATGGCCGTGCAGAAAGCGGTGAAGGACTGCGAAATGCCAGAGGGGACTTTCTCGTTGCTGTTCGGAAGCGGCCGTGAAATCGGCCAGGGGCTGGTTCGCGATCCCCGCATCAAGGCGGTCGGATTCACCGGCTCTCGCCATGCGGGAACGGAGTTGATGGCAGTCGCCGCCGCGCGTCCCGAGCCGGTACCGGTCTATGCGGAAATGAGCAGTATCAATCCGGTGTTGCTGTTTCCGCATGCGCTTGAGCAGCGCGGCGAAGCGATCGCTCAGGCCTTCGTGCAATCGTTGACGCTCGGTGCCGGGCAGCTCTGCACGAACCCGGGTTTGATTCTCGCGGTGGAAGGTCCCGCACTCGATCGCTTCGTGGCTGCGGCTTCGGAGGCGCTGAGACGGGCGCCGGCCGCAACGATGCTCACGCCCGGCATTCATCGGGCGTTTGAAACGGCGGTGTCGAAGTTCGCCGAACATGCGCAGGTGCAGACGGTGGCGCGCGCGCAGCCTGCGACCGGCGCGAACAAGGGACAAGGCGCGCTCTTTGTGACAAGCGCCGCCGCGTTTCGTGAGAAAACGGAATTACAGGAAGAGATTTTCGGCGCGGCGTCATTGATCGTGCGTTGCCCAGATCTGCACACGATGCGTGAACTGATCGAGTCGCTGGAAGGACAGCTGACGGCGGCGTTGCAGATCGATGAAGCCGATTACGCAGCGGCGCGTTCGTTCCTTCCGTCACTGGAGCGACGCGTGGGCCGCGTGCTCGTCAATGGCTTTGGTACGGGCGTAGAAGTCGCGCATGCGATGGCCCACGGCGGTCCTTATCCGTCCACCGCCGACGGTCGTTCGACTTCGGTCGGCAGCCTCGCGATCCACCGCTTTCTGCGGCCGGTGAGCTATCAGGACATGCCGGAGGCGCTGCTGCCCGAGTCGTTGAAAACGGGCAACCCGTGGCGAATCAATCGTCTCGTCGACGGGAAGATCGCATTGGCGCAGCGCGCTTGATCGTCGTTGCCCAGGTCGGCGCGATTACACCACCGCCTTTGCGGCGGCGAGGTCATGAGAAGGGCAAGACGTACTGGTTTAAAGGAACACGCTCGGTCGGGGTAAGCGACTGCCTGATCGATGCCAGCCTAGGCGAACGGTTCTGATCTAACCGCAAGGACAACGACGATGCATCAAGCCAATCAGCAATGTCGGGAGCACGGTTGCACACTTCCGTCCGCCGGTGCCGACCAGAAGCTCCGCCACTGTGAGGTTGACCGCGATGGCCACCGGCAGGAACCATCGTCTCCGGCTGGACATGATGTCGCCTCCCAGGCACTGTCAAGTTGACGAGCGTAGGCTACGTGTATGATTAAAGAGTAGTTATCCTTATCAGATAGCTCGATTGGCTGCGGTTGAGACAGTCCATTCTTGCCATGTGGCGAGGCGTTCCTTTAGAGTGGCGCGATGACATGCCGCGTTCATCTGATGTCTGGGCAACGCGAAGTGCTGCCGGATCGGGCCGAAGCATGAGAGAAACGCCTGCGTACGACGCGCATCGCGAAAGCCACACATCTGGCGTTCGCGCCTGCGGGTTGGCTGGTGGCTATTTTCGGCGCGGTTGTTCACGCGAGCAGCCGCTTTGACAAAGACGTGCTTTACCTGAGCGAGTTCAGGGATATCAGCCTTCGCCGCCGGATAACTGCGCAACTGGTCGGTAACGATCTTGCGCGGCACCGGGTTTGATCGCAGCACCCGCCGGAAGAATCGCTTGGCCGTGGCCTTGTCGCGTCGCTTCTGTACCAGCACGTCGAGTTCAGCACCATGCTCATCGACCGCTCGCCACAATAGATACGGCTCACCGCGCAGCGTCACAAACATTTCGTTCACATGCCAAGTGCTGGCCGGCTTGCGCCGCGCCGCTTTCGCGCAATGGGCGAAAGCGGCGCCAAACTTGTCGCACCAGCAACGGATCGTTTCGTATGTGACCATGACACCACGCTCGAGCAACAACTCCTCGATATCGCGCAGGCTCAGGCTGAATCGGAAATACCAGCGAACCGCGCAGCTGATGACGATGGCAGGAAACGGTGACCGTGATAAGCGATTTCGTTTTCTTCATCACTTCATTCTACCGCTGCCTCGCCATCAACTTGACAGAGCCCTCGGCATCGATGTTCGCGCTCGCCCGGATGTGCTCGATGACAACGTGGGGAATGGCGTCAACGAAGGGAAAGTGGTGCATCTGCTGAAAGACCTTCAGCAGAACCAGCAGGCCCAGTCTCGAGGACTGGCCACGCGCGTTGCGCCGCGCCCACTCAAGCTCCTCAACGTCTGGCGTATAGAACGCCTGCAGTTCCGCAGATGAAAAACCCTTGGGAAACCTCGGATACGCGGTACGTTCGATGGTCGCCATGCCGGATTCCGGATCTCGAATGGGCTCGCCAGTGTAGCGTAAAGAATCCGGCAAAGCCGTCACACCTGTGCCAGTCTGTGCAACCAGCTGGCCGCTATAATTTTCGGATTCAGAACACAGCGAAGGGGGCAGAAACATGGGCAAAGCCAGCCAGCACAAAAAATCGGCGCGTGCCCGCAAGCTGGGCACGCGCGACCTGGAGGCATTGCGACGGGGAGCGGTCCAGTCAGGGATCCCCGACGCTATCGTTCTCGATCGTAATGACCTGCCGCCGGAGCAGAAAATCTCCTGGCCCCTCGCCCAACTGCTTCAGGATGAGGTATCCGATCATCCAACACTGGAGGAATATCAGAGCGCACGGACGGCGATAGTTGCGGCGTGGAATACCAGCGTCCTGCCCGAGAGCGAGCGTGCTGAAGCGCTACGTGATCAGATCGGATTCGACAAAAGTGTTCCACCCGAAATGCGGCGCGAGAGCATACAGGGCATCGAGCGCCTGATTGGCGAAAAACTGGCCCGCTTTCCCCATGACCGCCGCCGTATCGTCTCGTGGGAGGCGCAACTCGAAGGTGACGTACTTCGGGTCGTAGCGGCGGCGTCCGACAGTCCCCGGCACGACATCCCGGAGGATGTCATGCGCGCTTTGCTGCGAACGATGTCCGCCTAAGAGACCACACATTCAGACCAGTCGGCTAAGGACGCGATCGTCCCTCGCTGGCTGACCGCGTTGACCTGTCTGCATGCCGACGACTCAAGCGGACGCGATAGTTCAGGGACGCATTCACGGCCCAAGTTCCTTATTCGGCCATAGCATAGAGATCCGTCATTTCATAACTTTCAAGCTTATGATCGCAATTTGACCGGATCTTGGTCAGATCCCAATACATGAACTTCGATCAGATCGAAGACTTCAAGGAAGTGGCGGGCACTGTAGAGATGTAAGCGTGCTGTCGGGCTACGGCGTGTTGATCTGGTCGTAGCCGCTACAAGAATGGCGCTGCTGGCTGAATGCCGGCAGCGCCATTTTTTTTCGACACAGAAATAGGACCATTGACAGCCGTTCGGAAAGGCACGGGTCTGCACATAAGTCTCGTGAAGCGATGGAGGAGTCCGTGCGAAAGAGAGCAGGGGAAATGAATCTGCTGGAGCTGCTTGAACTGGCATTGGCGGGACGGCCGCTCGCACGTCAATCCCGAATTCTTCACTCTTTACGAGCCCTTCGGACACGCACCGACAGTCGGGCAGGCATTTGCCTGGAAAGCTTAAAGTGCAAGCTCCGAAAGCAATGCGTCGAGCGGTTCGGTCACGAAGCCGTCGGCCTTCAGCATCACCAGCCCGTGCAACTGAGCCCACACCGCCGTGGCGGACCCATATGGCCCGCTCCGACCACGAGCCGAGATGCCCGCGAGGAGGAGGTCGTAGCTTTCCTTTGCCGCTTTGCTCAGCGGGCTATCCTGTAGAGCGTCAGGAACCAGACGCGAGGCAAACATCAAGCGATAACGTTCCACGTTTCGTTCTCCGAACTGAAGATATGCTGCCGCCATGCGCCTTACGTAACCCTCTTCGCCTCCCGATTCCGCCGCGGTGCTCAGTGCCGCCGAAAGCTCCCTGAATCCCTCTTCCCCCACGGCAAACAGTAGGTCATCCCGGTCCGCAAAGTGACGGTACGGCGCCGACTGAGCAACGCCGGCACGCCGCGCAAGCGAAGCAAGGGTCAGACTTTGGGCGCCGTTCGCTGCGATCTCTTCCCGCGCGGCGTCGAGCAGCGCACGTCGTAAATCGCCGTGGTGATAGCTCTTCCGGCCGTGCGACTGCTTTTCGGGCGTCTTTATTGCCGTGCCTTTGCTCATCGATGTGTATCGAAGTGAATGTGACAGGTCATGACGTTTGCTTGGCTCCGGGTTTCACAGGTTAGTGAAATGATAGCTCATCACATTGCGGGCAATCAACAAAATGCCCCAGTCAGCACCGGTTTGGCGGCGTGCGATCCGCACCAGCGTTCTCCGAAGATCGCCGTGATGCTCACCGGCTCGGTAGAGGTCTTTCCGTTTGAGTTTGCACCAATGTGATGATGTATAACATTTTGCTTGACGGCCGGCCAAAGCGCCTATATGTTATATGCCATCACATCGATAACGGGCCCAAACCTGATCGTCGGCGTAACCAAAGACAACCGTTTTCCATCAAAGTGACTCTCGCCATGAGCCTCGTTCTGTTACCGATCCCCAGTCGCGATTTCGATCCCTCCGAAGTCGCGGTGAGTTGGAAGATATTGACGCAGCGCGGTCATCGGGTAGTTTTTGCGACGCCCGACGGCAAGCAAGGCGCTTGCGACCCGATCATGCTCTCTGGCATTGGGCTCGACCCCTGGAGCGGCATCCCGGTGCTTCGCAATGTCCGTGTCCTGGGCCTCCTGCTCAGCGCCAATACCGACGCCCGGAGCGCCTATGCCGAGATGCTGCGGGATCCGGCCTTTGGGAGCCCGCTGCGCTGGGACCGGATCGAGTCCACGGACTTCGACGGCCTGCTGTTAGGTGGTGGGCACTGGGCGCGCGGCATGCGCGAATATCTCGAAAGCACGGTTCTTCAGCGGATCACCGCCGAATTTTTCGCTGCGGAAAAGCCTGTGGCAGCGATCTGCCATGGCGTGCTGCTGGCCGCCCGCAGCACGCGTGCCGACGGCCTGTCCGTGCTGCATGGCCGGAAAACCACGGCGCTGACCTGGGCGCTGGAACGCAAGGCCAGCAAGCTCGCTCATGTCGGGCGCTTTTGGGACCGCAACTATTACCGCACGTATACAGAGGCAGCGGACCAACCTACGGGATACATGTCCGTGCAGCAGGAGGTCACGCGCGCACTCGCCAGCTCTGCGGATTTCATCGACGTTCGCGAGAGCGATCCCGAATTCAGGCGCAAGACGAGCGGCACAGTGCGCGATACGGCGACGGATGATCGCCCCGCCTGGGTGGTGCGAGATGAGAATTACGTCTCGGCGCGCTGGCCCGGCGACGTCCATAGCTTTGCTCGCACATTCGCCGCGGTACTCGAGCAATGACGCAGCATCCTTCCGCTCAACTTCCAGACATAACGACCGAGGAAAACATGGTGAGTCAGAATGCAGTCAGCTATACGCACCGCTGGTGGCCCGATCAGAAGCCGGAGTTTCTGACGTTAGCCAACGGCGGTCCAAAGGTCCGCTATCTGCGGGCTGGCCACGGCCCGGCGCTGGTCCTGCTGCATAGCATCCGTACCCAACTGGACCTGTTTCAACGGGTGATCCCAAAACTCGTCGATCACTTTACCGTGTACGTGTTCGACTACCCGGGGTTTGGCTGGTCGGAAATCGTGCCAGGCGCCGATTATCGGGAGCCGGCGATGCGCGAGCATGTCGTCAATTTCATCAGACGACTGGATTTGCGCGACATCACGCTGGCCGGCGAGTCGATGGGCGCCACTCTGGCATTGACTGCGGCAGCGGAGCTTGGCGATCGCGTGAAACAGGTCGTCGCCTTCAACACTTATGACTATTTGCCAGGTGTGGAGCGGGCGAACCTGCTCGCGTCGATCATTATCAAAAGCGTACGCGCGCCCATAATCGGGTCGACTTTCGCCGCCATGGAAAGCCGGGCCACGCTCGCCGGTATCTTGAGCGGCGGGCTGCGCGATCCGCGCAATTTGCCGCCGGACTTTGTTGATGAACTGGTGAAAGGCGGGAAACGGCCGGGCTACTCAAACGTTGCGCGTGCCGTTTATCGAGCCCTTCCGAGCTACGTCGCGGCAAGACCGCATTACGCCCGGATCGACACCCCGGTGACACTGGTCTATGGCGATCACGATTGGTCGCGGCCGGCCGAGCGCGAAGCGAACCGGGCTCTCATCAAGGATGCAAAGATGATCGTCCTCAACGATACAGGTCACATTTCTTCGCTGGAAAGCCCGGAAGCGTTCGCCCGCATTCTCACCGAGACCCAGTCAACAGCCCGCTTCGCCGCTTAAGGTAGAAGTGGACATTTATTCATGTCCTAACCCGGAGAAGTACCGCATGTCCAGCACCATTCTCGTTACAGGCGCCACCGGCACGGTCGGCCGCGAACTCGTCAAAGCGCTCACAGTGGCCGGAGCCGACGTCATTGCCATGTCTTCCACAGGCAAGGTGATCGAGGGCGTCGAAAGCCGGGTCGCCGATCTGGCTGACCCCGCGAGCCTCGCTGGCGCATTCCGCGGCATCGATACGCTGTTCCTGCTGCTCCCGCTGCAGGCCAACATGGTCGAACTGGCCCGCAACGCCGTCGCCACGGCCAGCGCGGCCGGCGTCAGGCACATCGTTCGTTCGTCGGGAGCGGAGGCCGATCCGGCAAGCGCTTCCGCGATTGGTCGAGTCCAGGGCGAGATCGACCAGTTGGTGATGCAGTCCGGTGTGCCATACACGTTGACGCGGCCTAATTGCTTCATGCAGAACTATCTGACGTTCTATGGAGACATGATCCGCGCGGGCACGCTTTATCTTCCGCAGGGCGACGGAAAGGCATCGTTCGTCGACGTTCGCGATGTAGCGGCCGTCAACGCTTCGATCCTGCAGCACCCGGCCGCGCACGCCGGCAAGACGTATACGCTGACGGGCGGTAAGGCTCTTTCCAACACCGAGGTGACCCAATGCATCGGCGCGGCGCTGGGGCGCAACATCGGTTACGTGGCCGTCCCGGATGATGCGGCGGTCGCATCAATGCGGGAGGCGGGGATGGGCGAGTGGTCGATCGAAACGGTCATGAGCCTGAACCGCGTGATCGCGGCCGGCCATCCGGCGTCGGTCAGCCCCGATGTGGAGAAGCTGCTTGGGCGAGCCCCCAACACCTTCGAGAAGTTCGCGGCGGACTATGCGGCGAGCTGGCGCCAGCAACCGTCAGGCCAACGCTAACCTATCCGCACAGTGCGCGTGCCAGCAGCGATGAAGGAACAGGTTCGGGCCGGTCATCGCCCCAAAAGCGCCGCGACGATGCAGTGATCGCCACACGGCGCATCGTTCCAACCTGGGCCGGCGGCGCTGTTCGCTCTATCGGCGTCAATGGTTCTGTCTGGTTGCTGGATGGCGTGGCGTTCGTGAAGGGAAGGCGGATTCTACTGGAAAGGCAAGGGCTGAACGTGGGCGCCGGATTGCACTCACCGAACGCGAGTTCAACGGCCCTCCTGGAAATTATTGTGCTTGTATAATCGTTCGGACGTTTTGCCGAGACTTCCTGTTGCCAGTAGCACGGGAGTCGCCCAACGCCCGCCTCACGGATCACTCACGATGAAAGATCGAAAAGCAACGCCGGAGGACTCTGCCGAAATAGATATAACCTCGGCTCACCTTCCCCGCAGCAATTTGACCTCGTGCCTTGACGAAACATTTCAGTCCGCGCCTATCCCCATCCTGGTAGAAGATTGGTCCGGCATCAAGGAACGCATTGATTCCCTTAGGCAAAGCGGCGTAGAGGATCTCGAAACGTATCTCGACGAGCATCCTCATGTCATTGAGGAACTTCGTTCATTACATTCGTTCGTGGACGCGAACGAAGCGACTCTGGCGCTCTTCGGTGCGGAGTCGAAACAGACGTTCTTCTCGTGGGCGCGTGATCTGCTACCGGCAAACAGGCTCAGCAATTCCAAAGTTCTTGGCGCGATGTTCGAGCAACGTACATCGTGCGAGGGCGAGCGTATCCTCACTACACTTAGTGGAATTAAGGTTCCTATTGTATGGAGATGTTCGCTTCCTGAAGAAAATCACAAATATCGCCGACTTCGTTTCTTTGCGTTCGATGTCACGGAATACAAGGAGAATAGCAACAGGTTGCAAGCCTTGCGTGCCCAGATGGCTCGCACCGCACGAGTCTCGATGGTCGGACAGCTCGCGGCATCCATCACACATGAAATAGGTCAGCCATTGGCGGCCGTGCGCACCGCCCTGGATGCAACCATACGCTGGCTGGATCGTCCGCAACCCGAGGTCGACGAGGCGCTTTCCTCGTTGCGGCACGCAATGCGGTGGACGTACGACATGTCAGAAATATGTCACCGGCTACGTAGTTTTCTCGTCAGCGCACCCATCCAGGCGACGGTACTCAATTGTGGTGACATCGTTGATTCCGCGGTGCTTTTGATCGCCCCAGAAGCGGATTCGAAACAGATCACGATCGTCAAAGAGGTCGAATCCGATGGCACGGCGTTTGCGGATCGCATTCAGTTGCAACAGGTTCTGACCAATCTGTTGATTAACGGCATACACGCAATAGATGCGACCACCTGCGAGGGGCGCGAGCGCATCCTGACCATTCGTGCTGGCGCGAGCGGTGATGAACGCACTCTCTTCGAGGTGAGCGATACGGGTAGTGGCATCAAGGCGGCCGAGCCGGATACGATCTTTCAGCCTTTCGCCACGACAAAGGACGATGGCATGGGCATGGGCCTCCCCATCTCGAGAGCGATCGTGGAAGCACATGGCGGGAAGATATGGATCGCGGCGACGGGTAGCAAAGGCACCCGTTTCTGTTTCACATTGGCACGCTCCGCAATGGGGTGTTCAGCCAGTTCAAGTGCGGATCGTACCCGGCAAAACCAGCTGTGAGTTAATGCCGTCGCGTACCCGTGCACGAGGGCGTGAGCTCATGCCCGAAAATTCGAATCCTTAAGAGAAGCATCGGCCAGCATGCAGGTTCCATTCGACGAAGGAGAGACAATTGTCCGCCAGTCTCACAAGTTGGAGGCGGGGACACTAGCGACTATCGTTCTCGCCAACGCACTGGAATTCTTCGATTTCTTCGCCTACGCGACCTTTAGCGCGTTCATCGCCCGCGCGTATTTTCCGCAAGAGGCGCATAAGCTCGGCCCGCTTCTGACGCTCGGCACCTTTGCGGCCGGCTTCCTTTCACGGCCAATCGGTGCCTGTTTCATTGGACGATATGCCGATCGTGTAGGGCGCAAACCCGCACTCCTGCTCACTTCGTCGTTGGTCACGGCCGGAACCCTCGGCGTGGCCATCATGCCGGGTTACGGTGTGCTCGGCGTCTACGCACCATTGTTGATCTTACTCTGCCGTGTTGCGCAAGGCGTGGCTATCGGAGGAGAAATAGGGTCGTCCGGTGCGTTGCTGCTTGAGCATGGCGACCGTGCGCGCAAGGGCTTTTATGCAGGTTGCCTGATGGCGGGGCAGGGGCTTGCGCTGATTGTGGCGGGCGGTTGCGGCATTGCGCTGTATCAGTTTTTGTCGCCCCTGCAGATCGAACAATGGGGCTGGCGACTGCCGTTCGCGCTCGCGAGTGCGCTGATCCCCGTGCAGATTTTCTTGCGCCGGCATATCCGCGAGACACGGCTCACGGCGGATCCCGGCCAGGCTCCGTATCGCGATGTGTTTTTCAGGCAGCGTCGCGATTGGGCGATGGCGATCGTGCTGATCTTCGGTGGCACGGTTCCTACCTACGTAGCGACCTACACCGCCACCTTCGGCGTCACGGGCTCGCGTCCAACTGCGTTCGCGGCGTTTGTGACGACCATCGCTGTCGGCGTCGTCACATTCATACTTTCAGTCTTCGGTGGCTGGCTTGCGGATCGCCTGGGTCGGCTGAAGATCATCGTCGTCTCGCGTGTTCTGACGATGGTCGTCGTTCTACCGGCCTTCCACCTCGCATCCGTTCACAACGATTCGACCACGCTGCTTTGTGTGGTCGCATTGTTTGCCGGTCTGTCCGCGCTCGGTGGCGGACCAGGCATCATCGCAATCCTCGAGATGTTTCCGGTTCGAGGGCGTGTTCTCGCGATGTCCCTGGTGTACGCGACCGGCGTTGCGCTTTTCGGCGGCACCGCGCCGCTCGTCGTTGCCTCATTTGACTTCTGGACGGGCGGACATCTCGCCGGCGCCTGGTATATCTTTTGTTCTTCGATGATCACGGTGCTGGCTATCCGGTTCATCGGCATTCGAACTTTCGCTCGTTGACCGGCAGGAACGTCAACCGTCCGGGTTCGCGACACACGCGGTAGCGAGCAACAGATCATCGCCTGACCATCGCCTGACTCGCGTCGCCACCCATCGCGCTGACCGGCTCTGCCACGCCCCCTTCGAGGCATGCGGACGGCGTATCCCACTCCCATCCCGCGCGCCTGCGCCATGATTTCACGGTGTGAAGAAGCAAGGCGTGCGAATCAGAAATATTCCATTCGTTCTGGAAAGCGATTCATACGCGGCGGCTTCATGATCGTCTTACGGACCAACCGTCGCCCATTGATAGCTACATCAACGAAAGGAGCAACTCATGTCCCACCATCTTGATTCGCCGCTCGCACGACAGGATATCCGGCTCGACATCACCGATCTGTATTGCTTCCGCGGAGAAACGGGTACGGTTTTCGTCATCAACGTCTGTCATTCCATCGCCGGTGAGATACCCGCTCCAGGCTATCACCCCGAAGGCATGTACGAATTCAAGATCGATATCGACGGAAATGCCGTGGAGGAACTGACCTATCGCATCTCATTCGACGAGCGCGACCTGCAAGGCAAGCAGCGTTTCGTTGTGCGTCGCATTGCAGGCGCCGATGCGACGGATCCGCATGCGCAAGGGGAACAGATTGCCGAAGGCAGCACGGATGAAATCGTCATGACGCCCTCCGGCGTGCGCGTATGGGCCGGCAAGGCGGGCGATCCGTTCTGGATCGAGCCCGATGTCCTGCACGCGGTTGGCCACGTCTTTCAGGACGGCACGCCGCTCGATCTGGCAGGCTGGGATCCGAAGCAGGCTCGTAACCTTTTTGCCGGCCACACGGTCTATTCCATCGTATTGGAGGTGCCCGACGCACATCTGCTGGCAGACGCCGGCCACAACCGTCGCGTCGGCGTGTGGGCTGTCGCGACGCTGGCCACGGACGCTGGAGACTGGAGATCGATCAACCGGGTCGGACTTCCAATGATCCATCCGCTGTTCACGCAGTACAACGAGGATCTCGGCAATCGCCTGAATGCAGGACGCCCGGCCGACGATTTCGACACATACGGTCCGACTATCATCGGGGCGGTCGCAGGCGCTATAAAAGCCAACGGCACGGCGGAAGATCCTGAGGGCTATGCGACGCTCGTGGCACATCGCTTTCTGCCCAACATGCTTCCCTACACGATTGGCACGCAAGCCGTATTCGGCATGGCAGGGTGGAACGGACGGTCGCTGACCGACAACGTGGCGGACGTGATGTTCACGATTGCCGCGAACACGCCGATCGCGCTCGGCATCGGCAAAGAGTCGGTCACGTCGAAGCCTTCGTCGACTTTTCCGTACGTGCCGAAGGTCTAGAGCGTGTTAGGCACTTTGCGGGAGACCTAGTATCCTGGCGGGATGAAAAGAGCAGATCGCAAAGGGTATCCGACCGATGTGTCCGACGAAGAATGGAGCTTCGCAGCACCCTATCTG
>NZ_JCAQOY010000030.1:0-51723 GCF_059567925.1 Paraburkholderia sp. BGA-UO-ETr-F21
ACGTGGAGGCCGCCACGCTTCAAAAGCCGGACGGCCAATCTGCCAGCGGGCTCTTACGGATAATACGACTCACTGGCAAAAAATCAGTGCTCTGAAAATGAGTTATGCAGACCTTCCCTAGCTGTTCTCTTCCGGCTTCACACCGAGCAACTCGCGAATATGCGCGAGCGATCCGTCGTCTTTCACCACGCTCGAAAGCCATTGATGCAACGGCATATCCGCCGCCTCCGCTGCCTTGTCGGCGAAATAGGCGGCAGGGTTATGCGGCTCCGTAGCGCGAAAGAACCTGGCCACCGCGCGCAAATGCGCGACAGCCTGCGCACGGCTTTGAATTCCTGCAATGGGGCTGGCGGGCATGGTCGTCAACACAGGTTCCTCACGTTGCGGTGAAGTCTTGAAGGCGGGCTCGGCCCGTTCGTGCTCGTTCGGCGCAGGTCCTTTCGCGGGTGGCGCCGCTTCGGCGTTCACGCCCACTTCGCGGGCGAAGCGTTCCACCAGCCGGTAGACGCTTTCATACGCGTCTTTTGCCTGACGGAAACTCGGCGCGGAATCGCCGGCATGCCGGTCCAGCTCCTGTTCGAGCGCCAGCATGGCCGCTTCAAACGCTTTCAGATCGGCGAGCAGCGCGGCGTAGAACGCCGTTGATGTGGCGCGTTTCGACGCCTCGATCTGATCGATCGACGGTTTGCCACGCGCGATGTCGTCGGCATGATCCGGATCTCGCTTGACGGCCTGCGCGACGTGCGTGGCGACATCCCAATCGATCGTGCTGTACGTATTGCCTTGCGACGACGTGATCGGCATCGCGCGCAGCAGATCGCCGGTGCGGCCGACGAGCCACGCGACGTTGCCAAGGCGATACTCGGTGTCGTCGCCGTCCGGCAACGGATGAACGTGGTCCCAGTAGCGCTCGCAAAGTCCCGTCAACAACCCGTAGCCTTGCGAGAGACCGTTGATGCCTTCGTCGATCGCGAGCGCCTCGGTCAGCCAGACTGCCAGGCGAAGATCCTTGGTCTGCGTTTGTAGCAGACTACTCGAGCGCTCGATGACAAACGACCAATCCGCCTCTTTGATTTCCGTGACCCACTCGCCCTGATCCAGCGACGGGTCTTCGAAACGGCGTGCGTGCTGAATCGCATCGAAATCCGCTGAGAAAAGCAGATCTTCGCCACAAGGCGAGATTTCGCTGAGCGGAGCCAGCAACGTGTTCAGATTAATCGGCATGAAAGAAAGCAATAAGTATCCGGTACGGCATTAAACAGATTGACGCGCGATTCGGCGCGCCCGCTCATACCACCGTGTAGTCGAATTCGCCCGCTTCGCTCGCCCGCACGGCGATGCGTTCGAGCGAAGCGCCGTTGGCCACGCGTTCCAGCACGCGCTGCGCAACTTCGGGCAGCAACGTACCGTTCAGAATGTGGTCGACATTGCGTGCGCCTGAATCCACCTCGGTGCACCGCGCGAGCACCGCATCGACCAGCGACTCGTCCCACTCGAACACGGCCTTGTGATTCGACTCGATGCGACGGCGGATCCGTTCGAGCTTCATGTCGATGATTTCGGCGAGCACGTCATCGGTAATCGGATAGTACGGCACCACTTTCATGCGGCCGAGAAACGCCGGCTTGAACGCCTTGTACAGTTGCGGGCGCAACGTCTCGGCGAGTTCGCCGGCGTCGGGCAGTTCTTCCTCGCTCTTGTTCAGGCAGGCTTGCATCACGGCCTGCGAACCGACATTCGAAGTCAGAATGATCAGCGTGTTGCGGAAATCGATTTCGCGGCCTTCGGCGTCGTCCATGGTGCCCTTGTCGAACACCTGGAAGAACATTTCGAGCACGTCCGGGTGCGCCTTTTCGACTTCGTCGAGCAGTACCACGGAGTACGGATTGCGACGCACCGCCTCGGTCAATACACCGCCCTCGCCGTAACCGACATAGCCCGGCGGCGAGCCTTTCAGGCCGGACACGCTATGCGCTTCCTGATACTCGCTCATGTTGATCGTGATCATCTTGCGTTCGCCGCCGTACAGCACGTCCGCCAGCGCGAGTGCGGTTTCGGTCTTGCCGACGCCCGACGGCCCGACGAACATGAATACGCCGCGCGGCTTGTTCGGATCTTCGAGATTGGCACTCGCGGTACGCACGCGCTGCGCGATCGCTTCAAGCGCATGATCCTGGCCGATCACGCGCGCGGCCAGCAACGGTTGCAGGTTCAGCACGGTCTGGATTTCATCCTTCACCATGCGGCCGAGCGGAATACCCGTCCATGATGCGACGATCTCGGCGACCACATGAGCGTCGACCTGCAACGGCACCATTGGCTGGCCGCCTTGCAAGGTGTGCAATTCGGCCACACGCGTGGCAAGCGTTTCGCGCGCCTGCTGCGCCTTGCCGGCTTGTTCGGGGTCCGCGCTGGCGACACGCGCCGCGTCGAGGTCCGCGCGCAGCCCGACGATTTCCGTTACCAGAGCGCGCTCCTTGTCGTAGCGCGCTTCGTCTTCGGCGAGGTCCTTGAGGTCTTCCTCACGCAGGGCGCGCAATTCAGCGAGACGCTCGTCGTGCAATGCGCCGCTCGCTACTTCGCGTTCCAGTGCGGCGATTTCAGCGTCGATACGTTCGAGGCGCTTCTTCGTGTCGTCGATTGCAGCCGGCGTGGAGCTGTGCGCGAGCGCCACTTTCGCGCAAGCCGTGTCGAGCACACTGATCGCCTTGTCCGGCAGTTGCCGGCCGCTAATGTAGCGATGCGACAGGCGCACCGCTTCGGTGATCGCGTCGTCGAGCACGCGCACGTTGAAGTGTTTTTCCATCAACCCCGCCATGCCACGCAACATAGCCGCGGCGAGCGCCTCGCCCGGCTCCTCGATCTTCACGACCTGGAAGCGCCGCGCGAGCGCCGCGTCTTTCTCGAAGTATTTCTTGTACTCGCTCCACGTGGTGGCCGCAATGGTGCGCAATTCACCTCGCGCCAACGCCGGCTTCAGCAGATTCGCGGCGTCGTTCTGCCCCGCCTGACCACCCGCGCCGATGATGGTGTGCGCTTCGTCGATAAACAGAATGATCGGATGCGGGCTCTTCTTCACCTCGTCGATCACGTTCTTCAGGCGGTTCTCGAACTCGCCCTTCACGCTCGCCCCGGCTTGCAGCAGTCCCATGTCGAGCACATGCAGCGCCACGCCTTTTAGCGGCGCGGGCACGTCGTCGGCGGCAATGCGCAGTGCCAGCCCCTCGACCACCGCCGTTTTGCCGACACCTGCTTCGCCCGTCATGATCGGGTTGTTCTGGCGGCGGCGCATCAATATGTCGATGGTCTGGCGAATTTCGCCTTCACGGCCGATTACCGGATCGATCTTGCCTTCGCGCGCTCGCTGCGTGAGGTTGCTGGTGTACGTATCGAGCGCGGGTGTTTTCGATGGCGCGCCCGGTGCGGCATCGTTGGCCGCGGCCGCGGCTGCGTCCCCTTCCGCGCCTTGCGTGCCGTTGCTGCGCTCCACTTCGCGCGAGCCGGCGGTCAGCTCATCGAATTTGTGCTTCAGATCGGTCACGCGTACGTCGCGCAGCAGCGGCGACATGCGCTCGGCGAATTGCGCGAGATCCGGCGCGCTCAGCAGCGCCAGCAGCAGATGCCCGGAACGGATGCGTCCGATCTGCGAATCGAGCGATGCAATCAGCCAAGCCTGTTCGAGCCATTCGATCAGATGCCTGGAAAACACCGGCGTGCGCGTGTTGCCGGTTTTCAACCGCTGCAATTCGCGCTCCAGATCCGCACGCAACGCGTGCGCGTCGATTTTGCTTGCGCGCAGAACCAGCGCGACGTCGCTGGCCGGTTCGTCCAGCAGTGCCAGCAACAGATGCTCGAGGTCGACCTCGTAGTGACCACGCGCGAGACAATTGTTCGCCGCCAGCAACGCCGCCTGCCGGCAGGTCGGATTCAGTTTGGCGATCAGGGTGTTGAGGGACGTGCTCATGTCGTGCGATCCGGGTCCAGGTTCTGTCGTTATAGTCAGTGAATCACGTGCAATTCGTAACGGGCATCCGCGCGATCACGGTCGGCCTCTTTCGTGCACAGGAACGCGTCCCAGCCGAGGCGCGCGCCCTTGCTCAACACGCTCGGGCCGACGGCCTCACGGCGCAATACCAAAGACACCTCGTATTCGAGCGTGACGCCGGCCAGCAGCGTCAACATGCGTTCGAGCGCCACCGCGCGATCGGCGCCAGGTAGAAACGCTTCATAGTCGGCTTTATCGAGCGGTCCGATCACGAGCCGCGCACGCATGTCGCGCTGCCAGACGCGCTCGCCCGCCAGCGCGGTCGCGCCGAGCGTCGCGTTCACGCTGCCGAGCAATGTCAACTGATCGTGCGGCACGTCGTACCATTTGCCGACGAACTGCTCGACGCGCACTCGCACTTTGAAGTACTCCGACAGCGTGCGTTGCAAATAAGCCGCCGACACCGGACGATGCCGCGCGGCCAGCGCGTAACCGGCAATGGCTTCGTCGAACAGTGCGCCCTCGCCGCTTTGCAGACTGTTGCGCGTGTCGTCGTCGGCGACGCCGGCCAGCGCGAGCAGCAACGGCAAATAACGTTCGTCGCGGTCCAGCTCGTAATGAAACGGCAGACGGTATTTTTTCCACGCCGCGTAGAACAGCGCCGTCGCGCGATTCGAAAACACGTCGAAGAACTCACGCGCGGCACGATCGCGCTTGATCTGCTCGCGCGCGACGATCTGCTCGGTGTAATGCAGCGGCAGCGCGCCCTGCCCGCCGAGCAGACCGAAAAACGCCGGCGTGATATCCACTTTGTCGAGCGAGCCGTCTTCGAGCGCGGCGGCACGTTGCGTTTTCTGTTTCAGCGCCGCGCCCGCAGCGTCGTAAGACTGCGCGCCGTGAATCTCACTCGGCGGAAACGACATCGACAGCGAATTGCGGAAAGCGATTCGCTGCGCGACGATTTCTCCGGGGCGCCCGGCATGGGAAGGCGATTGCTGAGCGAACCACTTCTCGAGAATTCGCACCGCCTGAAAGAATTCGAAGCGATGCGGCTCGTCGAGAAGCTGCTCGACTACGCCAGGATCGATTCGCCGCTGCGCGGTTTGCATCGCAGAATCTCCTCGCCGGTGCGCTTCGACACGACGACCAGTTGCACAAAGCTGTTCAGATGCACGTACAGCCCAAAAAACGTGTCGATCACCCGCACGAACGACGCGAGACTCGTGCCGACGAAATGTTCTTCGTCGATAGTCAAACGAATCTCAATGCCGCGCACGAAAGTGGCAAACGGTTTGCCAGGTAGCCATTGCACGGCTGCGCGCTGTTCAATGCCCACCAGCCCGTCGATATGCCGCGCCGAGACCGCCGTGCGCCGCAAATCGTAGAGCACGAGCATTTCCTTGAGCGCCGACAGACCGCTGTTCGCCAGCGAGACGTGATTCAACGCCAGATGCGAGATCAGCCGCCAATGCGCGGCGCGCCCGCGCTCGAAACGCACGCTCGGCGTGGGGCGCCGCAGCATCGAGATGCTGCCGGTCAGCGAGCCGCCCTCGAGAAACAGATCGCCGCCTTCGAGCCCTACGGCGAGACCGGCGGGCAGATCGCGATTGGTACAGGTCAGATCAAGACTCAACGTATCGGTTTGCGGCGCGGCCGGTTCGAAGTCGATATCGACGATCGAGATTTCGGTTTCATAGCCGGGGCTTTTCTGCGCGACCCAATCGTTGCGTCTGGCGAACCAGTAGTGCCCCGCGCGCGCTGCTTCGCCGTGATGCAGCGAATAGAATGGCCGGAATTCGATCACCGATTCTTCATGCGCCTGCTGCCTGACGAGTTTCACCGAATCGATCGAATAGACCTCGTAGGCAAATGCACGGCGCGCTTCGGCTATTACCGGATACGAAATCGCCTGATGGCTGACGCGAATCGGCTCGCCGTGCTGCTCGAACAGATTCACCACGGGCGTGCAGAAAAGGCGGAAATGATGTGCGCCCAATGAATCCAGCAAACGCGCCACGTGTGAGTCGCTGCGCACTTCCTTGAGCACCACGTGCAGCGTGACACGCTGGCAGCGGCCGCTCGCGCGCGTCATGGCCGCGAGATCGAAGTCGGCGAAATTGAATTTCTCGGGGAACGCGAAGTACTCGGTCAGCAACCGGTACGCCGGGTGCGATTTGGCTGGATAGTCGATCAGCGCGTCTTCTTCGCCGAAACCCGCCTGCACGACCGGCGATTCGCGCACCTCTTTCCACACGCCGCGCCGGTCCGCCTCCACATACGTGGCCATGGCGTTGACGAACAGACAGTCCGCCAGCGCCGCGATAAAGGACTGTTCGCCGTGCAGGTGCGTGCGCAGCGTGCCGAGTTTAAGCGCGGACAGATCGAGTTGCGCCGCCGTCGATTCAAAGGTGATCGACACGATCGCCGTGGCATTGCCTGGTAGCACGGTTGCACTCGGCGCCATCGCCACCGAGGTGTATTTCGCCTCCGAAATACGGATTGGCGCCAGCGTCACGTCGTAGGCGGTACGGAACCGGCATTGCACGCCGCGAATGGGCCGTGACTTGAGTTCAGTGCCGCGCTCCACCCGTACGGGTCCCGTCAAATGACTCAGCGCGGCGGACGTGCCCAACTGTGCGATCGAGCACGACGGAAATGGCCGCAGGTAGTGCGGATACAGCACTTCCAGCAGCGCTTCGGTGAATTCGGGGTAATCGTCGTCGAGTTTCTTGTTGATGCGCGCGCCGAGCAGCGCGAACGACTCGATCATCCGCTCGACGTGCGGGTCCTCACAATGCTCGCCGGACATGGCCAGACGCGCCGCGATCTTCGGGTAGCGTTCGGCGAAGTCGCGCGAATAGCGCCGCAGAAATGACAATTCGCGCTCGTAATACGGCAGCAATTCTTCCATCGATCTATCCCCGGACCTGAAACCTATCCGCCCAATCTATCGCCGCCGTTGCGCGTAACGGCGGCGGTAAAGCGGTACTAAGAAAGCCATTGCTCGACAACCCCGCCACCTGAAATGCGGCGGTTGAAAATCTTGCTGCTACAGCTTCGCGCGTGCGCGCGTCACCGAGTATTGCAACGTGGACGGTTGCAGCATCGCGTCGAAACTCACCGGTTCTTCCGCCGGATGCACGACCAGCAGCGCCTGAATGGCGAAGTTCAACGCATTGGTCGATTGTTCGTTCAATTCGAGTGTGACCGCCACATCCTGCAAGCGCGGCTCGTGCCGTGCAATGGCCTGTTGAATCGATTTGCAGATGAACGTGCGGTCGTAATGGCTCGCGAGGCTCAGGCCCGCGAAATCGTTCAGACCGTACGTGAGCACCGAGCGCTGGCATTCCGGTAGCGCCGCCAGCTCAGGCTCGGTCAGGGCGATGCGCGTATTCAGGATCGCCTCGACGTCGCGTGCGACGGTGCTCTTCAATTCGTCCAACGACAATTGCCGCATTGCCGGAGAAGCCGGCAGATGCGGTTCGTCGTCGAACAGCTTGTCGAGAAAGCTGGGTTCGAAACGTTTCATCAGCGTCCGAAGAAGCGGATCGATGCGAGGCGCGCACGGCACACGGCGGCCCTCGCGAGCCACGCGTGCCGGATGCGCCCCTGCATCAGACCGCGTACGTCTTGTCGTTCTTCGTCAGGCTCCACGCGCCTTGCGCGTTGCCGCCCTGGTTGCCGCCGATCTTCTGCTGCGTGTACTTCCATTGCACGGCAGCGTATTTCAGCGAGAACTGCTCGGAAGGCAGGCCTTCGCCCACCACGCTCGGCGTCACGCTCGAGATGATCACGTACTTGAGCTTCACTTCCAGGTACTTGATGCGATTGCCTTCGCCGTCCGAACGCATGAAGTCGATCGTGACTTCGTCGAACGTCGTGCCGCCCGATGCATGTTGATAGATCAGCGGGCTGACCACGTCGATGTCTTTCGTGAACAGCATGTCGGCATGTTCGCAGCGCTCGGAGGTGTGACCACCTGCCGTTGAAGCCGTTGCCGAACGCGGTTGCGTGATCGAATGGCTCCACGAATCAATTTCGATCCAGCCAGCGTGATCCTTATCGGCAGACTCGCCTTTGATCGCCGGATTGCCGAATTTTAAATAGATATCCTTCATAATTCATCGACTCCCCAAAGAGGTGGTTTTAGCAGCTAATCCGGGCGGCCGGCCCGGGTTCTCTGATTTGCTTATGAATTGGCCGGTTTCGGCAGGTCGGCGACGAGCCGCAAAGAAATCGACAGCTCGTCCAACTGGAAATGCGGACGCAGGAATGCAACCGAACGATACGCACCCGGCTTGCCCGGAATCTCCGAGACCTGTATCGATGCCTCGCGCAACGGGAACTGCGCCTTCTGCTCCTGAGTCGCGTTGTCGTCGAGCAGCACGTACTGCGAGATCCAACGGTTCAGGAATACTTCGACATTTTGCGCCGATGCAAAGCTGCCGATCTTGTCGCGCATCATCGCCTTCAGGTAGTGCGCAACGCGCGACACCGAGAAGATGTACTGCAATTGCGCGGACAGGACTGCGTTCGCATTGGCGCTGTCGGTGCTGTATTTCTTGGGCTTCTGCACCGATTGCGCGGCAAAGAACGCCGCATAGTCCGAGTTCTTGCAGTGCACGAGCGGAATGAAACCGAGGTCGCTCAACTCCTTCTCGCGGCGATCGGTAATCGCGATTTCGGTCGGGCATTTCAGCGCGACTTCGCCGTCGTCGGTTTTGAAGGTGTGAGTGGGCAGATCTTCCACCAGACCGCCACCTTCCACGCCGCGAATCGCCGCGCACCAGCCGAAGTCGTCGAAGGCCGCCGTGAGGCGTGCGGCGAATGCCCACGCCGCGTTACACCACAGGTATTTGCTGTGATCCGTGCCGTCCACGTCTTCGACGAAGTTGAAACCCTCCGCCGTGGCGCCGTCTTTCGGATTGAACGGCAGGCGGCCCAGAAAACGCGGCAGCGTGAGGCCGACATAGCGCGAATCTTCGGCGTCGCGAAACGACTTCCACTTCGCATATTCGACCGTGTCGAACACCTTGCCGAGATCGCGCGGCCTGCCGAGGTCGGCAAAGGTTTCGAGGCCCAGCAATTCAGGCGACGCGGAAGCGATGAACGGTGCATGCGCGGCTGCCGCGACGTGCGACATCTGCTCGATGAAATACACGTCTTCCGGCTGGCGCGTCACTTCGAAGTCACCGATGATCGTGCCGAACGGCGAGCCGCCGAATGTGCCGAACTCTTCCTCATAGATCTTCTTGAACAGCGCGCTCTGGTCGAATTCAATCGCCGTCTTGAAGTCGCGCACCAGGTCGCGCTTGGGCGCATGCAGCGCCTTGATCTTGACCGTTGCGCCGGTATTGCTTTCCTTGCACAGGTAATCCAGACCGCGCCACGTGCTTTCCATGCGCTGGAATTGCGGCGCGTGCATCACCGCGCTCAACTGCGCGGAGATCAGGCGGTCGAGTTCGGCGACGCGTGCGTCGATCGTGGCCGACAGGTTGTCGGATACCACCACCGTACCGTCGAGCACCTGATGCACGAGCTCGCCAATCAGGTCTTTCGCGCGCGCGTGTTCGGAATCGGACTTCGCCACGCGGCTCTTCTCGACGATTTCGTCGAGCAGCGTGGATTCCGTACCGCCTTGCGCGGTGGCGAGTTGGGCTGCTGCCGTTTGTTGGTTCATCTCACACCCCGTGCTTTATTCGCCCTGCTTGTCGTGGTCCGGCGCGCCGCCGTGCTGGTCCGCCGCGTTGCCCTGATCTTTCGCCAGAGTTTGCAACTGCTGCGTGTTGTTGAGCACTTCGCTCAGCAGGTCTTCGAGCTTGTCGTTGCCGGCCAGCTTGTTGCGCAGATCGGCGAGCTTCGAGCGCGCTTCGAGCAGGCGTCGCAGCGGTTCGATTTGCGCGACCACTTCGTCCGGATTGAAATCGGCCATCGACTTGAAGCGCAGATCGACCGCGAATTTGCCGCCGGCTTCGCTCAGGCGGTTTTCCACCTGGAACGCGGCGCGCGGCTCGATCGCTTTCATCACGTCGTCGAAGTTATCGCGATCGATGTTGACGAACTTGCGATCGCGCAGCTTCGGCTGCTCGACTTCGGACTGCCCCGCCAGATCGGCGACCACGCCGACGACGAACGGCAGCTCCTTCACCTCGATCGCATCGCCGCGCTCGACCTCATAGGTCAATTGGACGCGAGGCGGCCGCACTTTTTGCAAGCGTTTTTGAATGCTTTCTTTCTTCGCCATCGTCGGCTCCCGGGTGCTGATGGATCAGGCTTGGATCAGCGCAGCGCGCTGAACGGATCGGACGCGCCGCCGCTTTGCGCGGCTTTGGCGGGTGCGGCAGGCGCCGCCGGCGCCGCGGGAGCAACCGGCGTGGCGGCGGCCGGCGCGGCACTCGTGCTGGCATCCGGCGTATCCACGGCTTTGCTCTTCGCGGTGTGACGAATGACGCGCTTCTTCTTCACCACGGGCTTGTCGCTCGGGTCAGGCGGGAACAGCGTGGCTTCGCCGAGCGTGTCGCGCAGTTGCTTGGCGAGCGCTTGCGCGTCCGACTTCGCATCGCCCGCGAGCGATGCGTCCTGACGCAATTCGCCGAGCGATTGCGTGGCGACGCGCAGGCCGGCCACGGCCAGCACGCTCTTGGCCTGACGATCGGTCTGGTCGCGTTGCAGCGCTTCCTGCGCGGCCACGATTGCCTGACCGTAATGACCTTGCGTGAACTGGATCTGCGCAATACGCGACCACGGTTCTTCACGCGTCGGATCGGATTTGGAAAGCTGCTGATAAAGCGCGATTGCGCGATCCTGATCGCCGCCCTTTGCGACGGTATCGGCATCCGCGAGTTGCTTATTAAAAGCCTCCGGTGTGGTCGCGACATTGTTACCCTGTGTCGCACAACCGGCCATCACGCCGCATGCCAACACAACCCCAGATAGTTTTACTAACAGACGCTCATTCATCGTTTTTCACCGACGTGCGAATTTTTTATTTCAAAGGGAAAACCGGAGTTTTGCTTTGCTTCAAGTGCGCGGGTATAGTACAGGCCAATTTTCGATAATTCAACTTTCGTGTGAAGAAGGATTGCACAAAAAAATGCATGAGGGTCATTTAAACGAAACATGCAGAAATTGTTTCCTGTTGCAATAGCGAGAAACACAAAGCGGAAAAATTTTCCACTCCTCGACCGCTATAGGTAGTCACGTCTGGCTTCATGCGCTTTGCATAAAGCGGCATTACGTGGCAAAACAATTTTGCAAAATGACGGACTTGATTTCGTTATTGATTGTTCTGATAGGGGACGGCGGCGAGCCGGTCGATGTATATGAATTCGCGTCTTATCCACTATGCATCGCGGTTGATTGCCAATGCCGCCGCGTGCGCGCTCCTGGGCGGTTGCGCGGCTGGCGTGACGGTGCTCGGAGCCGCCGCCAACGCGGCTTTGCAGGCGAGCGGCCTCGGCAAACCGGACCTGCCTGACGCCCAGAAACCGCCACGCAATGTCGGTCTCACCTTATACGCAGCGCCGAATCTGAATGCGGCGAACGACAAACGCCCATTAGCGCTGGTAGTGCGGCTATATGTCCTGAAAGACCCGACCTCATTCCAGCAGGCGCCATTCGACGCCTTTACCGATCCAGCGAGGGAAAAAACTACCTTGGGTGGCGATTTGCTGGGTGTGCGCGAACTCACGCTAATCCCGGGCCAGCGCTACGTTGTTACCGAAAAAGTCTCGCGTGAAGCGCAGGCGTTCGGTATCGTCGCGTTATTCCGCGATCCGGCCATGCAACGCTGGAAATTCGCCTTCGACCCGGCAAAGTCGGAGAAATCCGGCATAATGATCGGCCTGCATAACTGTGCAATGACGGTGACCAACGGCACTGTGATCCCACCAGAACAGGGATTGCCCGCACAACCGCTGAATATGCTCTCTTCGGTGAGTTGCGGATAAAGATGCCGATAAAATGCGATTTAACATTTTTCACAGATTTAACAATGCGGCGCTCGAATCGGTTATCTCCGGGTGCGCCACACGCTGAACGCATATAACAGGTTTGAGATGAGTTATTCCGCAAAAGTGCTCTGGGGGGAAGGCCTGTTTCTGAGGCCGCAGCATTTTCAGCGTCAGGACGCCTATCATGAGGCACGCCTGTTCGAATCGATCCAGGCGATCCAGCCGTACAACTGGGGCGTGCGTTCGGCGCGCTTCGACCGCGACGCGCTCGGCAGCAACGTGCTGCGCGTGAGCGAACTTTCGCTGGTGTTTCCCGACGGCGCGCTCTACTCCGCGCCGCAAGCCGACGACCTGCCGCCGCCCATCGCGCTGGATACGCTGCCCGACGGCATCAACGAGTTCACGTTTTATCTCGCGCTGCATCCGGTGCGCGAAACCGGCGCGAACTATTCGCAAGACAGTAACGCGGGTTTCGTCTCGCGTTACGTCAGTGAGCAGACGCCGGTGGCCGATCATTTCACCGACGCCGCCGAAGCCGACATCACGTTTCTGAAAACCAGCGTCAAACTCATCGCGCACAGCGAGCCACGCGACCAGTTGCTGTCGGTGCCGCTCGTACGCGTGCGTCGCACGGCCACGTCCGGTTTCGAAATCGACGACACCTTCGTGCCGCCCTGCCTCGCCATCGACGCTTCGCCGGTCCTGCATCAGCGGCTGCGCCAACTGATCGACGCACTGCAGGCCAAGGTCAATGCGTTGTATGGCTTTCACCGCGAGCCGACCAAGAACATCATCGAGTTCCGCTCCGGCGACATTGCGTCGTTCTGGCTGCTGCATACAGCAAGCGCGGCGTTCGCTTCGCTCGCGCATTTGTACCAGCATTCGGCGCTGCATCCTGAACGTCTGTTCCAGGAACTGCTGCGCCTCGCCGGTCAGTTGATGACGTTTTCGAAGGGCTATGCGCTGTCCGACTTGCCGGCTTACCGGCACGACGATCCGGGCCCCGGTTTCGCGCGTCTCGACACGATCCTGCGCGATCTGCTCGAGACCGTGATCTCCACGCGCTACTTCGCGATTTCGCTCGAAGAAGTGCGCCCGTCGTTCCATGCGGGCCGGCTCGACTCCGGCAAGATCGACGACAAGACCCTGTTCTACATCGCGGTGTCGGCGGACATGCCCACCACCGAGCTCGTGGAAGCCGTGCCCGCGCGCTTCAAGGTCGGCGCGCCGGACGACGTCGACAAGCTGGTGCTCTCGGCCATGCCGGGCGTGCGCCTCGTCTACACGCCGCAGGTGCCGCCCGCCATTCCGGTCCGCCCGGGCGCCTGCTACTTCTCGTTCGAATCGCGTGGCGCGCTGTACGACCGCATGTTGCAGGCCCAATCGGCCATGATCTACGCGCCGTCGGGCATCAACGATCTTCAACTCGAACTGATCGCCGTCACATCATGAGCTACGCGCCCTCCCTCTTTGGCGGCAGCACGCCTGCCGCGACGCCCGCCCCGATCACCGAGCCGAGCTATCAGGTCCGCTCGCTGCTCGATCTGCTGTACGACGGCTTCTTCATGCTGTTTCTGTTGAAGAACGGCCGCGAGCCCGGCGACGCGCAAGAATTCAGCCAGCGCATCCAGCAGTTTCTCGGCGACTTCGAACGCGGCGCGAAGAAGCTCAATGCGTCGGCGGAAGATGTCTACGCGTCGAAGTTTGCGTTCTGCGCGGCCATCGACGAATCGGTGTTGTCGTCCACGTTCAGGATCCGCACGGAGTGGGAGCGCCGGCCGCTGCAACTCGTGCTGTTCGGCGAGCAACTGGCGGGCGAAAAATTTTTCCAGTATCTCGAGGAATGCCGTGCACAGGGCGCGGCACGTCTGCAATCGCTCGAGGTGTTTCACATGTGCCTGCTGCTCGGATTCCAGGGCAAATATCTGCTCGAGGGACCGGAGAAGCTCGCCTATCTGACCGCTCGCATCGGCGATGAAATCGCGCATATGAAAGGCAAACGCGCGCCGTTCGCGCCGCATTGGCCGCTGCCCGATCAGGTCGCGCACCGGCTGAAACGCGAGGTGCCGTTGTGGTCGATCGGCGCGGTGTTCGCGCTGGTTGGACTGCTGGCCTACCTCGGCCTGAACACCTATCTGCGCGACCAGACCTTGCGCTCGCTCGCGCCGTATTCGCAGGTGGTCAAGCTGGGGCCGCAATCGGCCACCTTGACGATTTCGTTGCCTTAGGCCTGCGTTTATCGCGGACATAAAGAAGCCCGCTTTCGCGGGCTTTTTCACTGCGCTGAAGAAAACCGTTTATTGCGACTCTTCCGCCCACACGGCATTTTCGCGCGCCATCAGCGCGGTCGATGCCGACGGTCCGAACGTGCCCGCCGTATAGCTACGCGGCTTCTCGCCCGACTTGCTCCAGCCCGCCAGAATCGGCTCGGCCCATGCCCATGCCGCTTCCAGTTCGTCGCGACGCATGAAGTGCGTGAGACGGCCGCGAATCACGTCGATCAGCAAACGTTCATACGCTTCCGCGCGGCGCTCAGTGAAGGCCTGCTGCAAGTCCAGATTCAGATTGACCGGCACCATATGCATGCCGCTGCCCGGCTCTTTCGCGAGCACCTGCAACTGGATCGACTCCTCGGGCTGCAACTGGATCACGAGCCGGTTGCCGTAGTTGTGCCCGCTATTCCCGTTCGGGATGATCGAGAACGGCAACTCGGAAAACTCAATGACGATCTCCGACACCTTCTTCTGCATCCGCTTGCCGGTACGCAGGAAAAACGGCACATGCGCCCAGCGCCAGTTGTTGATGTGCGCGCGCAAGGCGACGAAGGTTTCGGCGCGGCTGCCTGCCGGCACGTTGTCTTCCTCGAGATAACCCTTCACCGCCTCGCCGTCCACGGCGCCGGCGGTGTACTGGCCGCGCACCGTATCGCGCGCGATGTCTTCCGGCGTCATGGGCCGCAGCGAGCGCAATACCTTGAGCTTTTCGTCGCGGACCGCGTCCGGGTCGAGCGACACGGGAGGTTCCATCGCGACAATGCACAGCAATTGCAGCAAGTGGTTCTGCACCATGTCGCGCAGCGCGCCGGTTTTGTCGTAGAAGCCCGCGCGGCTGCCCACGCCGACCGTCTCCGCCACCGTGATCTGCACGCTCTTGATGTACGGCGCCTGCCACAGCGGGCCAAAAATCGGATTGCCGAAGCGCAGCACCATCAGGTTCTGCACGGTTTCCTTGCCGAGGTAGTGGTCGATCCGGTAGATCTGCGCTTCGTTGAAATGCTTACCGACCGCTGTGTTGATCTCCTGCGCGGAGGCCAGATCGTGGCCCAGCGGCTTTTCGAGCACCACGCGCGAGTTGCCGTCGACGAGTCCCGCGGCCGCGAGGTTGTCGCAAATATTCGTGAACAGATCCGGCGACGTCGCCAGATAGAACACGCGGCGCACGCCTTCACGCGACGCTTCCTTCAGGCGTTGATAGTCCTCGACCGAGTCCACGTCCATGCGCACGTATTCGAACAGCGCCAGGAATTTGTCCCAGGCGGCGGCTTCGAACGCTTTCTTTTCGATGAAGGGCTTCGCCTTCAACTCCATGAATTCGTTGATGTACTCCTCACGCGACCACGGCTTGCGGCCGATCGTGAGAATGCGGGTGTCCGGCGGCAGATTGCAGTGCAGATGCGCCATGTAGAGCGCGGGCAGCAGCTTGCGAAACGACAGGTCGCCGGTGCCGCCGAAGATGATCATGTCGAGCGGCAGGTCGGGAGTGGCAGAAGCGTGGTGGGTCGTCATAGCGCGGTCGCAGCGTCGTGATGGATGAGGCGTCGGTCAACGGGCAGAAAAAAGCAGCAGCACAAGCAACAGCACAAGCAGCAGCGAAGCGCCGTGCCGGCAGGCCGGCACTTTTTTCTGGCAAACGTCTATGGTGCAACGTTTTGCGATTGTTTGCACGGCAACATGTGCCTCAGGTTGGCGCAATATGCCAACCTGAGGCGGTAAGAGCCTGTTTGCAAGGCTTTTTCGGCGCTCACCGGCATGCCGGTCGCATTGCTATATCTCCGCTGCTCGTCACCCCCTCACGCCATGGCACCAGCTACTCACGCACGCTTTTGTGCGGCGAGCCTTCAACTGCCTGACAGCGCATCGCGCGCCACGCGGCACGCCGCCAGATCCCACGCCGCACAGCCGACACTTTTGAAAACGATCGGTTTTTTTTGCGGCCGCAGCGCCGGATTGCCGAGCACCGAGGCGATCCCGCCGACCTGAGCCCAATCCACGCCCGCCTGAATGAAGTCACCGGCCTCGTGGCGCGCTCCGGCCTCGTCGTCGACGAAAAGCGCGCTCCCGGCAATGGTGTGCGCGCCGATCTCGACCATGGCGGGCGTGAATGCGCCGACGCCGATCACGAGGCGCTCCGCGCGCGCGGGTTCGTCGTAGACGGGCTGTCTGCTCGTGGTCAGCGCGATCACGACGTCCACCGAGTCGGGGATGGTCGCGCCGCCGTCTTGCGTGAGCGGCCGAAGCTCGCGCACCTTGTCGTGATGCTGCGCGCAAAATGCCTCGGCGCGCGCGGGCGCACTGCCCTTCACCCATACGCACGCTTCTGGAAACAGCTCGCCGATCGCCTCCAGATGGTTGAGCGCCTGCGTGCCGGTGCCGATCAGCAGGAATTCGCGCGGCGTGCCGGCGGCGAAGGTTTCGACGCCCAGCATCGAGATTGCCGCCGTGCGGCGGCCCGTGACGATCGGTCCGTCGAGGATGAAAAGCGTCTCGCCGGTGTCGGCGTCGAACGTCATCACTTTGCCGTGGATGGTGGGCAGGCCGCGCGGGCCGTTGCTCGGGCACACGTTGACCAGTTTGTGGATCGCGAGATCGGGCGCGGTGGCAGGCATCGACAGCATGATGCCGCCCTCGTTGAGCGGCACGACGAGCCGTTCGGGACTCGCGATGCGTTGCTGTGCATACTCGATGCTCGCGCGCTTGAGTGCGTCGACGAGCGCGGCATACGGAATCAGCCGCGCGGTCGCGGCGGCGTCGAAAATCTGCGTGGTCGGGCGAGTCATGGGCAGGTTGTTCCAGTCCTTGGCAGAGGGTTGAGTTGGGATCGACTAGCTAGCGGCGCTCGCTTCGTCCGCCTCGCGCGATGGATAGATCGGCATCGGCAGGCCCGCGCGCCGCCATCGGTCGGCTCGGGTTCGGGCATCAGGCATGCGGTGGCTTCGTGAGTCGAGGACAAACGATTCTACGACGCCTCGCGCGTCGTAGGGCCGGATCGCGGCAGAGAGCGGGTCAGGTGGGAGGTGACGGGAGGATCAAGCGCCGCTCGAAGAGGGCGTAAGGGCAATCGAGGGCAAATCCCCGAGCGGGTTACAGCGGTGCCACGGGCGGCTCACGCCCCGCCTCATTGCGAGGTATTTTTATCGCTGCCCTTCTTGCCACCCTTGAACATGGCGCGGCACGCCGGACTCAGTTCATCCACGTGCTGCTTCATGCATGCGGTGATTTTGTCTTCGTTGGGAATGTCGGCGGCGCAAAAATGCATTGCATCGCCACGACAGGCCTTGGTCTGCTCATCGCGGCTGGCAGCGTTGACCGGGTTAGCCGAGCTTAGGACGACAAGGCTGGCAGCAAGCAGGACGGAGACTCGATTCATGACAGGTCCGTTATCGCAGAAAGAGATGCAGGCTTTCCAGCAGAAAACGGGCCCGATCATTGCGCTCGCCGATCGGTCCGACCCATGCGGGGTTGTCCCAATGCGTGTAGTACGCATGCCGGCGTGTCGCAACGTGAGTAGTTCGTCGGTCGTGAAGTGGATTGAGCGCGGTGTTTTTTACAGCATGCTGCGAGGCCGCTGCATCGTACCGTCGAAGAAACGCTGCAAACGGAAGGCCGACAGATCGAGCGAGGCCTTGCCGCCGTCGTTCAATTCCGCGAGCAGTTTGCCGACAATCGGTCCCATGGCGAATCCATGACCGCAAAAGCCGGTGGCGATCGTCAAACCGCTAACCTGCGGCGGCGCGTCGATCACGGGGATGCCGTCGGGCAGCACATCGATCAGACCGGCCCATGATTCGACCACCTGCGCGTCCTTCAGCGCGGGGAACAACGCGCGCAGTTTTTTCAACGCACGCGGCGCATGGCTCACATTCGGCTGCGGATGCGGATCGCGCGGATGCAGCACACGGTCGTGTTCCGGCACGCCGCCCGGCAGACGCTCGCGCAGATCGCGCAGACACGCGCCGTTCAGATGGAAGCTGAACTTCTCGCGCTGCGCCCACAACTCGGGCAAGAACCACTTGAGCGCGCGGAAATGGCCGAGCGTCATGTCGACGTCGACCTGCATGTCGTCGGCGAGATTGATCGCGCCGTTCTCGCGTTGCCGCACGCCGAGACCGTGCCCCCAGAACGTCGACGCGGTGATGCGCGGCAACGGGTTGGTGCGCATGCAGGTGCCGCGTACGGCCTGTTGCGGCAGTTCGAGCCCGAGCGTTTTGAGCAGACGCCAACTGCTGGCGCCGGCCGCGCAGATGAAGCGCGAAGTGCGCAGCGTGCCGCGCTCGGTGACCACGCCGGCAATCGCACCGCCCGCGCGCTCGACGCCGATCACGCCGCAGCCTTCGAAAAACAGCGCGCCGGCCTCGGCCGCCCGCGCCGCGAAGGCGGCCGTGGCGCGGCGCGGTTCCGCCTGACCATCGCTCGGGGTGTAGAGGCCGCCGAGCGCCGGGCCGTGCATGCCGGTCACGACCGTGTCGATCTGCTTGCGATCGAGCGTGCGTGTATCGAGCCCGTACTGACGCGCGACGTCCATCCATTGCTGGAAGGAGCTCCAGTCTTCCTCGCCGGTCGCCACGTACAGACAACCGCCCTGACGCCATTCGAGATCGAAATTCAGCTCGCTTTCGAGCGTTTTCCACAGCGGGATGCTGGCCATCATCAACGGCACTTCGGCGGCTTCACGGCCCTGCTGGCGCACGAATCCCCACGCCCGTGACGACTGCTGCCCGGCAATCCGCGATTTGTCGAGCACCACCACCGAGAGGCCACGGCGCGCCAGATAGTACGCGGCCGCGCAGCCCATGATGCCGGCGCCGGCGATCACCACGTCGGCATGTTTCGGAAACGGCTGGTCGGCGGGCGTGAAGTTCGCATGCAGGGGGTAAGTCGTGGTCATCGGACGGGCAGGTTTTAAGTGTGGGCGTAATCTTCGCAGGCGAGGCGCTTGTTCGCAATGCCGCGATGCCTGAGTCTCCCGGCCCGACGCGGAAACGAGACGAAACGGCGCGACATGCGCAGTTTATGCGCCACACAGATATTCGCCGTTTATTCGTCACACGCATATAGTCAAAATATGCGTCATACAAATAATTGACAGATATGCGTGTGGCGCATAAAATGCATTTATTCGTGTTGCGGATAATTTGCCATGCTCCACCTCATCGCCACGCCGGATCAGATGGCCCAGTTGCTTGCCGCCAGCCGGCGGCAAGCCGGACTCACGCAGGCCGAGGCGGCGGCGCGGATCGGCGTCAGCCAAAGCCGCATTTCGGCACTCGAAACCGACGCAGCCGCCCTTACTCTCGCCCAGTTGCTGGCCTTGTGCGGCATCTACGGTCTGCAATTGCAATTGCGCGACAAGAGTCAGACGCTGCCTGGCCCCGCGCCTCTTGTCGAGTGGTGAACATGGGCCGCCAAACTCACTCACGCGCGCTCTCCGTGTGGGCCAATGGCGAGCGGGTCGGCGTCTGGCGCCTGCCCGGGCGCGGCCCCATGGAGTTTGCCTATGATCCCGCGTGGGTCGCCTCGCCCGCGGGACGGCCCCTGTCCCTGTCGATGCCGTTCACGCCGGGCAATCTGGCGCACAAGGGTTCGCGCGTCCTCAACTATTTCGACAATCTGCTGCCCGACAGCGAGGCAATCAGAAAGCGCATCGCCCAACGCTACCGGACCGAGACGCTCGACGCGTTCGACCTGCTGCAAGCCATCGGCCGCGACTGCGTGGGCGCCGTCCAGTTACTCGCCGAGGACGACGCGCCACAAGGTGTCGAACGAATCGAAGGCACGCCGCTCACGGACGCCGAAATCGAAGCCATGCTGGCGCGCACGGTCAGCAACCCTGCGCTCGGCGCGCCCGACGAAACGCACGATTTCCGCATCTCGCTCGCCGGCGCGCAGGAAAAAACCGCGCTGCTGTGGCACGAGGGCAAGTGGCAAAGGCCGCACGGCGCCACGCCCACCACGCACATTTTCAAGCTGCCGCTCGGCCTCGTCGGCAATAAACTCGCCGATCTCAGCACCTCGGTCGAAAACGAGTGGCTCTGTCTGCGGATTCTGCACGCCTTCGGCCTGCCCGTCGCCAACACGGAGATCGTGACGTTCGGCAAGCAACGGGTGTTGAGCGTCGAACGCTTCGACCGCCAGTTGCATTCGAGCGGGCAATGGCTGTTGCGCCTGCCGCAGGAAGACTTCTGCCAGGTGTACGGCGTGCCGTCGCATCGCAAATATGAAAACGAAGGCGGCCCGGGCGTGCTCGACCTTGCGCGGATTCTCCAGCAATCGGTCGAGGCCCGGCAGGACATCGAAACGCTGCTGGCGAGCCAGATCCTGTTCTGGATGCTGGCGGCGCCGGACGGTCACGCGAAAAATTTCAGCATTCGCCTGCTGGCGGGCGGCCACTACCGCCTGACGCCGCTCTACGACGTGATGTCGATCTGGCCGGTGGAAGGCAGCGGCCCGAACCAGTGGTCGTGGTTCAAGGCGAGGCTCGCCATGGGCATGTGGTCGCGCAGCAAACACGACGCGTTTCGCGACGTGCAGCGGCGCCACTTCAACACGATGGCGCTGAAGTGCTCATACGGCGCAAACGCGGAACCGTTGATCCAGCGGTTGATCGAACAGACCCCCGGCGTGATCGAGCGGGTCTCGGCGGAATTGCCCGAGCGTTTTCCGGCCAGGGTCGCCGAACGGATTTTCAAAGGCCTGACAAGCTCGGCGGCGAAGCTCGCCAGCATGCCCGCAGACTAGGCCTGTCGGGCGGCTTGCCCCGTTCGGCGTATTTCTTCACCGATGCGGCACGGTTTAATCGGTAAAATACAATTCATGCTCAATGCATAAAACGATCGCCGCACCAGCCTGTTTCGACACTCATCCTGATGGGCTCGGCGACGCTCAACAAAACTACAGACTGCGATACTTTTTACGGTACATTTGCTGTCCCCCGCGTAGCCGCGTCAATGCGCAATGAATGTGCATGGCAGTGTCGCGCCTGTCGTATCGCGCTCCCCAGTACCCATTAAGACGGCGGATTCTCACGCAGTATGGCCAACGAAACAAACTCACCCGACTCCATCGCAGTCGCCGAGCGCGTGCGCGAGTTGATGAGCCGGCACGGAATCGGCAAACGCCAGCAGACCACGGAACTGTGCCGCATCCTCGATCTGAGTTTTTCACAGGGGCACCGCAAGCTGCGCGGTAACAGCCCGTGGACTCTATCCCAGATCAAGAAGGTCGCCGAGGTGTACGGCGAACCTGCCGCCCAGCTATTCGGCGCGCAATCGCTGGATCCGGGCATGGTCGGCGCGATCGCCCAGGAAGCCGTGTTCAGCGTCGGCGCAATCGAACTGGCCTGCACGGCCTGGATCGGCGCCGCGCTCGAGCCGGGCAGCCGCCCGGAATTCGTCGCGTATTCCAGGCTCGGTCAATGGCGCGTGGCGCGTCACGACGGCACGCTCTACCAAAGCGCGTACGAGGTTCACAAGATCGAGATCTATCCGCGTCGCGCGGAAACCGACAAGCCGACTATCGCCGTGGTCGACGACGATCAGGCAAGCGCCGACAACCTGCGTGACTATCTGGAGCGCAGTGGCTTCACGGCGGTGGCGATCTACGGACTCGCGGCTTTTACCGAACAACTGCAAACCCAGGTGTTCGACGGTGTCGTGATCGACTGGCTGTTCGGCCCGCAAACCTCGGCGGCCGCGATTCGCGCGGTGCGCGCCTCGGAAAACCCGGACGCGCCGATTTTCGTGCTGACCGGTGAATTGCTGACCGGCAAGGCCAGCGAATCGGAGATCAGCCAGGTGATCCGCAATTACGACGTCGCGTGTTATGAAAAGCCCGCGCGCATGGCGATTCTGGTGGCCGATCTGTCGAAGCGGTTGAACCGGCCTTGAGCGGCCTTGAGCGGCCTTGAGCGGCCCTGAGCGGCCTCAACGCGAGTCACACCATGCGCCGCGAAGCCAGGGCCCGCTGCAGCGCGCTGCGAAGCTGCTCGTAATGCACCGGCTTCAGTAGCGCTTCGACGAACGGCCGGGAGCCGGCGTACGTGTCATTGTCCTCGTCCGGCGCATACGCGCTCACCACGATCACCGGCACGCCGGCGGAGGGCCCGCCGCGCGCGGCAAAATCCGCGAGAAACGTGTAGCCGTCGCGCTCGGGCATATGCAGATCGAGCAGCACCACGTCGCAGCGGCGCGCGTCGAGCCAGGCGAGCGCATCGTCGGCATTGGCGACGGCGTGCGCGTCGAAACCCATGTACGCGACCATTTCGCTGAGCGACTCGCGAATCAGACGGTTGTCGTCGACGATCAGCACGCACGGACGCGCGCCCGCGGGCTCGGCGTTCGCCGTCACATCCGGCGGCTCGGCGGCGGCGACCGACGTGACGGGAATGGTCACGGTAAAGGTCGTGCCCTCGCCCACCTTGCTCGCCACCTCGACGGTGCCGCCGAACAGTTTGACCAGTCCCTGCACGATCGTGAGCCCCATCCCCGCGCCTTCGAAGCGGCGCGTGCGCGACGCGTCCAGTTGGGTGAACTCCTGGAAGATCAGCGGAATCTGCGCATGCGGCACGCCGGGCCCCGTATCGCTGACGACGAACATCAGCAGCGCCGGCCGCTGCCGCAACTGCACGCGCACGGTGCCGGTCTCGGTATAACGGATCGCGTTGGTGACGAGGTTGTTGACGATCTGGCGAATCCGGTGCGGATCGGAATCGACCAGGCCGCTCATCCCGCTCGCCTCGCTTTCGAGCCGCAGACCGCGTGCGGCGGCAGACATCGCGTGTTCGTCGACGATCGACGCCAGCAACTCGCGCGGCTCGAAATGTTCGTGACGCAACTCCAGTTTACCGGCGCCGAGGCGCGCATAGTCGGTCAGGTCCTTCATCTGCGCTTCCAGATGCCGCGCCGCGGTATCGAGCCGCTGGATCACCTTGCGGTCCGCTTCGGAGTGATAGTTGAAGCCCAGCAACTCGATCGACGACACAATGGCGTGCAACGGCGTGCGCAGTTCGTGACTGATCATGCCGAGAAACGCGTCCTTGGCGTGACTGGCCTCGCGCGCCGCGCGGCTCGCCTGGTGCTCGGCTTCGAGCGCCGCGTGCTGCTGGCGCATCAGACGCGTGCGGCGCCGCCCATTCAACACGAGCAACAGTGTCGCCGCCGCCGAGAGCAACAGCAGCAACAGACCGCCGGCGAACAGCATGCGGCGCTTGTCGATGAAATCGCGGTTCATCGCTTCGCGGTCGGCAACATCGGCGAAACGGCGGCTCAGTGCGAGATCGTTGACCTCGTTCCAGTGCTGGCGCAGTTGCGCGACGATCCGGTTGGCCTGGCTGCGATCTTTCGGCAACGCATCGATTTCGGGCTCGATGCCACCCAGCAACTGATCGAGCGAATGAATCTCGTCCAGTTGCCTTTGCAGCAGCGAGAGCTGCGTGGTCAGCCGGCGCGTCGAGCCCGCCAGCACATGGAGTTTCGATTGCAGCAGCTGATAACGCAGCATCAATCGCTGATAGTCGTCGTCCACGCCCGACTGATAGAGCAGCAACTGATTCTCGAAGCGCGCGTAGGTAATCTGCAACTGCGCGGCATCCCAGTAGAAACCGTCGTAGGTGCCCGTCAACTGCTCGGTGGTGCGCGGGTTGAGCAGATTCGCGTACAACAGGTAGCCGATCGCGCCCGCCGGCGCCGCGAGCGCGGTCAGCCAGATCAGCACGTACACGACACGGCGCCACGGGCGGCGCACTATTTGACGATGAGGGCCTTGATCTGCCATACGAATTTCGAATCGCCCGAAGCGCCCGCGAGTTCATCGGGGAACGCATCGCGCGGGTAAATAAGGAACAGCGGCCCGAAGTCGCTGATCTTAAGACGCCGACCATTCATGCTGTACGCGACGATCACGCCGTAGCGATCGCAGTCCGACACAGGAACGGTGTAGGTGTAGTCGTCGAGCGTATGGATTTCGACCTGACTGCCATACGCGCCGACCGTCTTCAGAATATCCGCGAGCAAGGGGCCTGTGAAGGTGGAACGCGGCGTCCAGGTAGTCGCGGTCGTGATCGCGTGGACCGGCAGCGCGAGCAGTTGAGCCTCGGTGAAGCGATATGTCTGGTGGGACGCATCGCTCGTCTTGCCGATCTTGCCGCGCACATCGAGCGATAAAGGTGGCAGGTCCGACTGAGCCTGTGCGCCCCATGCGGCCAGTGCGAGAACGACGCCCGCGGCCCAGATTGCACATTTGCTGCCCTTCACCCCTGCGGTCGAGCTGGTCATCTGCTTTTATATTCCGTTATCTAATTTCCTGCGGGCGGCCTGACAGGCCCCGGGTCCGATCTGTTGCCGCGCCCGCCACCCGTTGCCTCCGACGCGCGATCTTTGAACCGCATGCATAATATCGCCAAAATTCTCTGTCTCAAAAACGAGGAACCGCGGCGGCGCGAGCGCCGTACGCTGCTTCCGCGCCAGAAACAGTTGCCCCACACGCGCCACGCGCCTCCCTACGAGTCATGAACAAGCCGGTCTTGCCCCTGACGTACGAACAACTCGATCACTGGATCGAGTCGCTGCAACCAGCCCTGCTGGCCGAGCGCTTCACGATGGCGATCGGCATTCTGCGGGGCGGCGCCCCGCTCGCGCTGATGGTGTCGCATGCGGTCGGCACGCCGGTCGCCTTCCTGCGCTACGACCGCCAGACACGCACGGTCGCCTGGGATTCGACGCTGCCGATTCCGCCGGCAGGCTCGAACGTGCTGCTGTGCGAGGACATCGCGGGGCGCGGTTTCACGCTGACCGATTGCATCGCGTTTCTTCAGCAGCAAGGCCTCGTGGTCAGAACGCTGACCGGTGCCGCGGACGAGCTGAGCCGCATGCAACCCGACTATACGATCGATGCTCGCGGCTACTTCGCCTTGTTCCCGTGGGAACGCCAGGCCTACACCGAGCGTTATCGCGACGACTGGGCGCGCGTCGAAGCAGGCGAGGCACCCGCGATGGCGGACGATCACGAATACGCCACGTACGCGATCGACCTGGACGGCATTCTGCTGCCCGACGTGCCGCTCACGCGTTATGACGAAGACCTCGCCGCCGCGCTCGCCGAACGCGATGCACTGCTGCCATTCGACGTGCTGCCCGGCATCGACCTGAAGCAGGTTCTAACGATCATCACCGGACGGCCGGAAGTGGATCGCGCGCGTACCGAAGCGTGGCTTGCACGGCACGGTTTTGGCCACCTGCAACTGCTGATGCGAACGCCCGACACGCACGATGAAAGTCCCGCCGGCAGCGCCGCTCACAAGGCTACGGCCGCATTGCGCGGCGGTGTCACGCATTTTATCGAGAGCGATCCAGTGCAGGCGCTGCTGATCGCACAACAGGCGCCGCTCTTGCGGGTGATCTGGTGGGACGCGCACACGCAAACCGGCATGCTGGTCGGCGCGCGTGCGTGGGTTTGAGCGCGTGAATGGCTCAAGTGGCCTGATAGGTCCAGATGACCTCGATCGCCCAGGTGGTCCCAACGGCCTGACCAACCGCAACGGACCTGCTCGCTGCTAACCTTCGCGCGCCTCTTTCACTTCCTTCGTCTCCTTGCCGTCGCGCAAATGCAGATGCCGCGCGGCCCGTTGCGACGCGACGACGATCAGCTTCATCGTCGCGCGGGTGGCGCCGACGAACAGCTTGCGCGCGATACGCTCGTCGAAGGTCTCGAAGTCGACCTCGGTGAAAATCACGCACGGCGCCGCCTGCCCCTTGAAGCGGTAGATCGATTCGAACAGCACGTCCCCTTCGCGGTACTCCGGGGTGCCGAACAGATCGTACTTACCCGTGAAACTACGCAGCCGATGCGGCCCGAGATGATCCAGCGCGGTCATCGCCGAGCCTTCGCGGCCGCGAAACGACAGCACCACGATGTCCTGCTTGCGAAAGCCGAGCGAGAGCGCCTGCGTGATAGCGCGCTTGGTGGCTTCGATGCTGCTTTCGGCCGCATTGGCTCCGTCGTAGGTGGAAAGCGAGATATCGGAGCCGTCGAACGGACTGCCCGACGCGAGCGCCGCCGCGACCGGCACCGACGCGCCGACCACGTTGCGCACATAGTCGAGAATGTCACGCGGGCTGCGATAGTTGGTGGTCTCTTTCAGCGTAGTCCAACCGGGCAGCGCGACCGGTTCACGCATGTACAGATTCTGCAGCGGATCTTCGAGCCACCACCACGCGGCGCCTGGGCGCAACAGGCGCTCGAGCGCGGCGACCCACGGCTGCTGGAAGTCCTGGCCTTCGTCGACGATCAGAACATCGAATTGCCAGCGCGGACCGATCGGCGTTTCGGCGAAAATCGTTTCCAGCTGATCGAACGCCGCGAGCGAAGTCCCGTTGGGGGACACGCCGCCCGCCTGGAAATCCGGTTCGCGGCCGGCATCACGCGCGATCCAGTCGCATAGCTGGTGATAGTTCGCCACTTTCGCCTCGGGCGGCGCCACCCGCGCGATGTGATCCGCCAGCGGCCGGTTGAAGCACACATAGAGCGGCTGCTGGCCGCGCGCCACCGCGTCTTTCATGACCTGCACCGCGAGTTGCGTCTTGCCGGAGCCGGCCGTGCCGATTACGCGCAAGCGGAACGGCGAGAATTCGAGCCGCCTCGCCCACGTGGCGAGGCCGCCCGCCAGACGCGTGACGAGCGTGCCCGCCTGCCCGAGCAGCGCGCTCGCGTCGGGCGTGAGCGCCAGTTCGTCGGCGAAAAAATGGTGAATTTTTGGCGCGATCGCGAGGCGCGGCTCATCGGCCGGCAACGCTTCGCGGATAACCGCCGCGAGCCGGTCCTTACGCGTGGCGTCGACGATCCGGGCGGGATTCACGCCGGCAATCGCCGTGTCCTTGACGATGTGATCCGGGCAATACAACAGTTCCTCGATGAAATACGTACCCGCGCCGAAGGCCGCGGTAAAGCGCCGGTGCAAACTTTCGACGGTGTGCGCGAGCGCGATCGCCACATTGCGCTCGGTCTGCAAGTGGACCTTGACGAGCCCTTTCGGCGTTTCGCGCAGGAAGCCGGTTTTCTGTTCGACGATCATCATTCGCCCGGCCGGACTGACGATCACGAAGTCGGCTTCGCCGAACACCGAGAAGTTCTGGTTCAGCCGTGTCCAGTGCACGCCGTGATAGACGGTGTAGCCATCGGGAAGCGCTTCTTCCAGCAACGCCAGTGTTTCGCGCTCGCGGGCCGCCGCGCCGGTGGCGGCGAGGCTCTTCCAGTCGTCGGGAATGATACGGGCCATGCGTGCCTCGTCGAATTCGGGTGGGCTCATTGTACGCAACGCATGCGTATTGCCGAATGCCTGTCGCAGCGTCGCTTTCAGGCGTACCGCCCGGTTCGTCCGGCACGGCCGGTTGCCGCCCGGCGGCGCGCACTGGCACGCGCATCGTGTATCGTTACTGGTTGAACGCCGCGCGACGGGCGCGGCTTGCCAACTGTCAAGGAAGGATTTACCGGATGATTACGATCTGGGGACGCGCCAATTCGGTCAACGTCCAGAAAGTTTTGTGGTGCTGCGATGAGTTGGTGCTGCCGTATGACCGAATCGACGCTGGCCTGCAATTTGGCCGCAACGACGAACCCGCCTATCTCGCGATGAACCCGACGGGCAAGATTCCGACGCTGGTCGACGACGACTTCGTGCTGTGGGAATCGAATTCGATTTTGCGCTATCTGGTGCTGCAATACGGCGAAGCCAGCCTGCTGTATCCCTCTGACCCGAGGTCGCGCGCCGGCATCGACCGTTGGCTGGACTGGTCGTTGTCCACGTTGCAACCCGCCGAGCGTCCGGTGTTCTGGGCGCTCGTGCGCACACCCGCCGCCGAGCGCGACACCACCAAACTCGCCAGCGACTTCAACGCCGTCGCCGTTCTGTGGCGCATGCTGGACACGCATCTGCAAGGGCGCTTCTTTCTCGAAGGCGAGAAGTTCACGCTGGCCGACATCGTGATCGGCGCGTACGCGAAACGCTGGTTCGGCGTGGACGGCGTCGAGCGTCCGCCGCTGCCGAATCTGCAGCGCTGGTATTCGCGCATTGCGACGCGCACGGGTTTCAAGAAGTATGTCGACTTTCCGCTGACTTGATTGAGCCGTCGCGTTTGTCCGATCTGGCCGCGTGTGGCCAAGGCTCCGGTCACACGCCGTGCTTCTGCCGCTGTTGCGCGAGTCCGGCCCGCCGCGCACTCGTGCGGCGCGCCGCGCGCTGGCACAGCGAGGCACGATGGCCTTTATAATCGACGCATGAAGACTGCCAAGCCCGCCGCGACCATCCACAAAGCCGCCCCGACCAACTCCGCTCACACCCATGAGCCGGGGCACACGCACGGTGACTCGCAGGAAGCCGCCTTGACACTCGCGGAAGAATATTGCCGCGAACGCGGCGAAAAACTCACGCCGATCCGTCGTAAAGTGCTCGAATTGCTGTTGAATTCCGGGCGCGCGACCAAAGCGTATTCGCTCCTCGACGAGATGCGCCAGATCCATCCCGGCTCGGCGCCGCCCACCGTTTATCGGGCGCTGGATTTTCTGCTCTCGGCGGGGCTCGTGCATCGCATCGAATCGATCAATGCGTTCACCGTTTGCCACGATCTGACGCAATGTCAGCATGGCATTCTGGTGGTTTGCCAGCAATGCGGCAACGTCACCGAATTGCATCAGCCCAAGCTGCGCCAGGCGCTGGTCACGCAAATCGAAGACGCGGGCTACCGGCTCGCGAGCGATGAAATCGAATTAAAGGGATTGTGCTCCGCCTGTCAGGCAGCGGAGGCAGCGGCGTCGAACCCTGATCCGGCCGCGCCCGTCGCCACCGTCAAATAGCGGCAGCGAGGCCGGCCGGTTCGCGGACCGCGCAGTGGCGGCTCGCCGCTCAGGCGCCGGGCGTCCGAAACTGCAAGCGGCACTCGGCGGATCCGAAGGAACGCGACTGCCGCGCGCCACAGATATTGGCAGACCATCTGCTGCGAGGCCGTCCTGCTGTATTCAGCCTGCAGCGCGAGCGTCGATCGCGTCGTGCAGCAACTTCACGAGGTCTTCCGGCAAAGCCGGTTTGGTCATGAAGTGCTGAAAACCTTCGCCGATGCTTCGTAACCGGTAAGCGTCGTCGGTATGGCCGGTGAGCGCGACGGCCACTGAAGGCACGTGATCCCCGCGAATCTCGTGGTCGCGCAAGCGCTGGATCAGATAGAAGCCATCCATGGCGGGCAGTTCGAGGTCGCATACCACGGCGTCGGGCAACAATCGCAGCGCCGCCTCCACGCCCTCTTCCGCATCCGCCACGGCGACGACATGCGCGCCTTCTGCTTCGAGTAGCAAGGTCAGCGATTCCCGGCTATCCGGGTCGTCTTCTACGAGCACGATCGTGGCCTGATCGAGTCTCAATGCTGCATTCATTTTCTGTTGTTGCTCTAAAAAACCGGTTAGGCCGTCAGACGTGGCCAACGTGTCACTCTGCTGTTTGCCGCCGATCTGCGCGGCTGCGATAGTGCTGTTCATGGTCCGACTCGATTTCATGCGCCGAGTTGCAAACAAGCCCGCGATTGTAAAACATGGCCTGAGCGCCAACGCGTGCGCCAGTAATGCGCCAAAATTGCACGCCAATGAAAAACCGGCGCTCGGCGCCATTGTCATGGCCGACCGATGCCGACTCCCGATTCGCCACGGCGGCTCGTGCAAATCCCATTCGGCACGGCCTATCCCGCCCAGCGTCTCTTTTCACATTCCTGTTCGTTGCGATGCCGGCGGTGGTGCTTGATGCCGTCTGCATTAACGTCCACCCCATCGGTAGCACGTAGCGTGCCTCGCCGGCTTCCGTGCGGAGAGGTTGGATTGTGTGGCGGGTGGCGGCTTGGCAGCGGGTGACGGGTGACGGGTGGCGCGACATGCGTGGCGCTATCATCGTGTGCGCGGGCAGTATCGGGACGTTTCAGCGGCCCGTCGCGCCGCAGGCCGTACGCCGCGCATGCCCTCTCGCTATTCACCACTCTCAACCCGGAGGCCGTCCTACACCATGCCCGATCTCGACTCCGCCACGCTCGAAGCACTTCGTCACGTCAGTAGCGCGACACTCACCACCCAGCTGTTCAAACGCGGCTTGCGCAACACGTTCATGCAAGGCGTCGCGCCGCTTGCCGCGCACAGCGGCGCGAATCTGGTCGGGCCGGCGTTTACGTTGCGCAACATTCCGTCGCGTGAGGACATCGACGTGCTGGAATTGTTTGCCGATCCCGAGTACGCCCAACGCAAGTGCGTCGAAACGATTCCGGCCGGCCACGTGCTCGTGCAGGATTGCCGCGGCGAGCGCGGCAGTGCGTCGTTCGGTTCGATCCTGACGCAACGTTTGCAGGTTCGCGGCGTGGCGGGCATGGTGTCCGACGGCCCCGTGCGAGACAGCCCGACGATCACCGCTTTAGGGTTTCCAGTGTTCTGCGCGGGCGCCAGCGCGCCGCCCAACCTGATCCGCCATCATGCGGTGGATATCAATGTGCCGATCGGCTGCGGAGGCGTCGCCGTGTTTCCCGGCGACGTGATCGTAGGCGATGCGGATGGCGTCGTGGTGATTCCGCTGAAAATGGCCGACGAGATCGCCCAAGCCGCCGCCGAACAGGAGCAACTCGAAGCGTTTCTCACCGAGCGGATTCGCGACGGCGCGGCCTTGCCGGGCACCTACCCGCCAAACGATGCGACGAAGGCCGCTTACGAAGCGTGGAAGCAGAAACGGAAAGCGTGAGACCGGAATAGCGTGGAAAGGCGGTGTAGCGTGTGGGCCGGTCATGAGAATTCGCAGCATGTACGCGCGGCACAGTGAGCGGCGAGCGGCGAGCGGCGAGCGGCGAGCGGCGAGCGGCGAGCGAGAAGCTTAAAGCGAGAAACGGGAAACGGGAAACGAGGAGAGGCGCAATGAGCGGACATGCGCAGGCGGCAGCCCTCCGCGTCAACCTCCCTTCTTCGGACCCATTCCCTGCAGCAGCAACGCCACGGCATGCCGGGCAATTTCCTCGCCGCCGATGTTGCGACGCATGGGATCGTTACGCCACAGTTTCGACGCAGCCAGCGGCAAAATCGTCAGCCCTAGTAGCGTGACGAAGACGAGCGCGGGTTCCAGCCCCGCGTTGAGCCGTCCCTCTTTCTGCCAGCGCGCGATGGCCAACAGCGACGCCTTCTGATGCGCGTCGCCAAAGCGTTCATGCATGCGCTGGCGCAGCAAGCCGCCGTCGCTAATGACTTCGCGCACCCACAGTGATGGAAACCACGGGTTGTCGACGGCCACCCGCACCATCCGCTGCGCGAGTTGCGTGATTGCCGCCACTGGATCGTCGGGATTTTCCTGGAACGGCACGCCCAGCCCGGCGCGCAACGGAGCGAAACGCTCGTCGATCAACACGTCGAGCAGCTGATCGCGCGTCTTGAAGTAGTAATGCATCATCGCCGGCGTGAAGCCGGCCTCGCGAGCAATCTCCCCAAGCGTGGTGTCGACAATGCCCTGTCGCGCAAACAACTCGAGCGCCGCGTCGAGCAGACGGTTGCGCTGCTCGACGCCACGCGCCGCGCCGGACGGCCGGCCCGGCCGCCGGGCGGGCACGGTGGCCTCGTGGCTTGCTGGCGCGCCGTCCTCCGCTTCAACGGGCCGCCCGCGCGCCGCCCGCGGCCGGCGAACCTTCACGGTAGCCGTGTCGCTCGGGGCGTTCTTCACCGCTGGATCGTCGGACGGAATTCTTGCCATTGCACTCGATTTGACTGGTAACGCGATGTCGCATATATTAATCTCTAAATTAATTAATTTCAACGACCCAATGCCATGGATCAATCGACCACGACTCAACCCGCCGCGCTGACGCACCCTCACGCGCAGGACGGCACGCAGGCTGGCGATCACCCGCCGATCCGCCTGCTGTTTCCGGCGCTGCTACTGGTGATGTTGCTCGCCGCGCTCGATCAGACGATCGTTTCGACCGCGCTGCCGACCATCGTCGGCGAACTGGGCGGGCTCAACAACCTGTCATGGGTAGTGACCGCATACCTGCTCAGCTCGACGATCGTCGTGCCGCTGTACGGCAAGTTCGGCGATCTGTTCGGCCGCAAGATCGTGCTCCAGACCGCAATCATCGTCTTCCTGGTGGGCTCCGCGTTGTGCGGCGTCGCGCAGGACATGACGCAGCTCATCGTGCTGCGCGCGCTGCAAGGTCTCGGCGGCGGCGGTTTATTGGTGGTCACGATGGCCGCCATCGCGGATGTGATTCCGCCGGCTGAACGCGGCCGCTATCAAGGCGTGTTCGGCGGCGTGTTCGGTCTCGCGACCGTCGTCGGCCCGCTGCTCGGTGGCTTTCTCGTCGAGCACCTGACGTGGCGCTGGATCTTCTACATCAACCTGCCGCTCGGCATCATCTCGCTCGTCGTGATCGGCGCGGTCTTCAAGCCGCATGTGCGCCAAGTGAAGCACACGATCGACTACATGGGTGCCGCATTTCTCGCCGGCGCCCTCACCTGCATCATCCTGTTCACGAGCCAGGGCGGCACGATCCTGCCGTGGTCGTCGCCGCAACTATGGTTCACGCTGGGCATGGGCCTCGTGGCGATCTGGGGCTTCATTCACGAGGAACGCAGCGCCGTCGAACCGATCATGCCGCTCGAACTCTTCAAACAGCGCACGTTTCTGCTGAGCAGCCTGATTGGTTTCATCATCGGCGTGTCGCTGTTCGGCTCGGTGACGTTCCTGCCGTTGTATTTGCAGGTGGTCAAAGGCTCGACGCCGTCGCAAGCTGGCATGCAGATGCTGCCGATGATGGGCGGCCTGTTCCTGATGTCGATGGTGACCGGCCGCGTGATCAGCAAGATCGGCAAATACCGCATGTTCCCGATTGCCGGCACGTTCCTCGTGGCGATCGCGATGTTGCTGCTCGCGCGCCTGCAGATCAATACGCCGATTCATGTGATGTATATCGACATGGGCATTCTCGGCTGTGGTCTCGGCATGGTGATGCAGGTGCTGATTCTCGCCGTGCAGAACACCGTCGAGTTCAAGCACATGGGCGTGGCCACTTCGGGCGCGACGTTGTTCCGCTCGATCGGCGGCTCGATCGGCGTGGCCGGTTTCGGCGCCGTGTTCTCGAACGGCCTCGCCGCGCGTCTGGAAAAGCTGATTCCGGCGGACACCGAATTGCCGCATGCGCTCGGGCCCGCCGCGATTCATCAGTTGCCGCCAGCATTGCGCGACGACTATCTGCAGGCGTTCGCCGGCGCGCTGCACACGGTGTACCTCTCGGCTGCGTGCGTGGTGGTATTGGCGTTCGCGCTCGCGTGGCTGCTGAAGGATCATCCTCTACGTAAACACTGATTATCGTGCCGCTTGCGTTAAGCGCTTGATGCAAGCGCTTAACGACGGTGAAAACCGCGACAAAGACGAGGTCGAACGCCATGCGCGCCGACCTCGTTCTGTTTTTTGCGTGAATCGAAAGGTGTGAAAAAATCTCCGCAGCCGTTCGTCCTGCCGGCATGGAGTGCAATTCGTCGTACCTGTGAATGTTCGCTAGCGCACATAGGATAGGTAGCAACGTCGATTGACGTTCTGATCGAAACGCCACATATTGCGAGCAGCGGCACCGCAAGCTTGGGCTTGCCGCTGAGGACTCTCCGGCGCATGTGGATCGTGATTTCCGCGGACATTGCTCCCGCTTCAACATGATCCGGAACATGCCGTAATGGCATTGTTTTACAAAGGTGGGTCACAGCATGTCCACCCAGACACTGATCGGACACAGTTTTCCGACGCCCTGCAAACGGTGTGGCGGGGCACTGTACAGGCAAGTCGACTATTGTCCCTATTGCGGTGCGGTGCATCCGCTCGACGCGGGTCCGCACAAGCGCACCGTGATTCCCGGCAGTCGCGCGAGCGCCACTACGAAAGCTGCGCAAAAGAACAACCTCGATCCATCAACACTGGACGAAACCAACTTCGCGTCGCGTGCGATGGTCGCTGGCGAACCCGTTACCGGCGAGACCGCGCTACCCGCCTCGGCGCTCGTGTCGCCGGACGCACCGGCGCCGCATCTTTCCCAACCGGCTAAAGCGACGAGCCATGGGACGATTTCGATTCGCAGGGCGCTCTATGCCATCGGGGCGGTTGTCGTCATCGGCCTGGGGTATGTCGGATATTCGCTATTCAGCGATCGCGATCTGTCGAGCGGAAATGGCGGCCAGTCCGCCGATAACGAAACTAATCAGGATGCCAGAACGACGACCGGCACGATCGCGCCGTACACACCGGCTCAGTCCGACAACCAGCTCGCCGCTGCGGGCAAACCCGCCGTGTCGGTTAACCCCGCGAAGCCGGCTCAGGTGATACCGGCGGCGCCCGTCACGCCGCCTGTTGTTGCGGCGGCGCCCGTCAAACCCGCGCCGCCCCGGTTCAGCGATGCCGCACAGGCCTTGCAATCAGCGCGCCTCGCGTTGCGCGGCAACGATCTCTCTTCAGCACAAGCCGCGCTCGGCGCCGCTCAGGCGCTGCAACCAGGCAATTCCGACGCTCAAGACCTGGCGGGAGAATTGAAGCCCCTGCTCGCACGCCGCGACGCCGCGTTGCAGGCGGCGCAAACTTGCGCCGCGCAGCAGTCGTGGCCTTGCGCCCGTCAGCACGCCAACGAGGCGCTCGTGCTCGACACCGGCAATGAAACTGCGAAGTCCATTCTGGCCCGCGTGATTCGCGAGACCGGTTGGGCACCGCTCACCCCGCACGCCGCAGCGGGCACCGCGCCGCAAGTCAAACCGACTGCACAAGCGCAAGCCGCACCACCGTCTCAGCAGGTGGCTCAACTGCAAACCCCGCTTCCCCAAGGTATGCCGGCGAATAATCAGGCCGCAATGGGCGGTCCCCGCCCCGCGACCACGGCGCCCGACAACAACAGTGTCGAAGCGCGCGAACGCGCGATCAAAGACTCCGGCTGGAACCGCGCGAACGCGAATGCCGCCAAGCCCGGCGCGGGCACCGCACTCAAGCAGTGAACAATATTCTGGATACCAAAACACATAGTCGACGTGAGCGGCATCCGAATGCATAAGGGCGCGCATAAGCGCCCGTGGTTTGAGAGGTAACAGACGGACGTGGCTTTCTCAGCACATAGAACATGACATGGCAAACCGGCTCACTGGTGCTTCGCGTGCCGACGCGCGAAGCTGTACGAACCTGACCGATAGGTAGATAGACCATGCTAAAGAGACTTCTGGCGGGATGGTTGGGGCTGGCGCTGATGGTCGTATTTTCGCTGGCCTGCGCGGAGCCGGCGCATTACAAGATCGTCACCGGTCCGGAACGGGGCACGTATATCCAGATTGGCCAGGATCTATCGAAATGGGTTGCGCAGCCGGCGGGCATCGATCTGGAAGTGATGGCGTCGAAAGGCTCGGCTGAAAACGTGCAGCGCATGCGCTTCGAGCCGGGGGTCAAGCTCGCGCTGGTGCAATCCGATGTGTACCAGGCGTATATCGACATGGCCAACGCCGGCAACGCCGACGCGGGCACGGCAATCCGGCCGCTGCGGCTCATCATGCCGCTCTATGACGAAGAGATTAACGTCGTGGTGCGCGCGGATTCGCCTTTAAAGACGTTCGCCGACATCAAGGACAAAAGCATCAGTGTCGGACTGATCGGCAGCGGCACCGCGCAATCGGCCACCACGCTCTACCACCTGATGTTCGGTCAGGCGATTCCGGAGCAGAACATCCAGCATCTGAGCAACGAGGACGCGCTCGCCGCGCTGATCGTGAAGAAAGTGGACGTCGCGATTATCGTGGTCGGCCAGCCGGCGAAACTGTTCAACGACATGAATCCCGACCTGCTGCAGCAGATCCGCCTCCTGAAGGTCGACCAGGCCGCACCCGAAACCGCCCGCGCCAAACAGACCTATTTCCCCGCGACGATCCGCGCAACCAGCTATCCGAACTGGCTCAAGGAAGATGTTCCCACGCTGACCGTCAAGGCCTTTCTCGTCACCTACGATTACGGTCTACGCGATACCGTCGGCAATCTGAATCACTTTGCCGACTCGCTATGCGCCAACTTCGACAATCTCCAGGAGCATGGCCACCCGAAGTGGAAGCAGGTGAAGCTGGAGTTGCCGACGCTCGTGCGTGGATGGAAATACTACTCGCCAGTCGAGAAGCATCTGCGCGCATGTCTCGCGAATAAGAGCGCCGCGATCAATGCCACCGCGGCCCAAGCCGCGCCGAAACCGCGCCCCACGTGTTCTGATCAGGAACGGCTGCTTCTGCTATGTAAATAGGGTTGGCAGCGACAAACGCGCCTCTCGCGCGACCGGGAGCGACTGGACTAGCGGGCAGCCTGGCCGGTCGCCTTCGGCGGAATGGGACCGAAGAACATTGCCATGAACCTGTCACGGCCGATCACGCGAACCAGCTCGGCAACGACGCAGTAGATCGCGATCAGCGTCACCAGCAGAATCTGGATGGCCCAGAAATGCGGCCAGTTGAGATCGGCGAGCAACCTGCCGTTGGCGGCGGCGAGGCTCGGCGCCTCCTTCCAGTATTCGTAAAGATGCTCCAGGTAATGCACGATCAAAGCCACCAAGGTATAAATCACCGTTTTCCAGCCGATATTCCAGATCAGCGGTTTCTCGGGAAACCGGTTGATGAACGGCAGCATGTTGGCGATCAGCACCGATTTGCCGAGAATGAGCGCGGCGATGGTCACGGAAACCGATGTCGGCAACGTCACGTCATAGCCTCGGGTAATCAGCGCGCGCATGATCGCGACAATGTGGAGAATCACGAAGAAGTAGATGGTCGGCGGAAGCATCTCCATGAACTCGTGCTTGATCGTGGTGGTCAGCTTGCTCATGTTCGTCTCCTGAAGTGATCGGCGCAATCCCCTGAACTCCAAGTTCATGATAGACACGATAAGACCTTTATGACGAAGCCGGAACATTGCCGCCGAAGGTAATCCGTATCAGCGGGTGGCAAGTCGCGTAGCCGCTGTACCGCTCCATTCCTCGATACAGTTTGGGCGATTTGTACCGATCCGTACCTTACTGTCCATGGTCGGATAACCGATGCTATGCGTTCTCTCTCCTCACGCATGGACTCTCCGGATGGACAAGACAACCAACGGCTGGCTGAGCGGCTTCATAGGCGTGTTGATTTTCAGCGGCTCGCTGCCGGCCACGCGCATCGCCGTCGAAGGCCTGGACCCGCTGTTCCTGACGGTCGCGCGCGCAACGATCGCCGGCACGCTCGGCCTGTTGCTGTTACTCGTGTTTCGCCAGGCGCGCCCCGCGCGCCGCGACCTGATCCCGCTCGTGGTAGTCGCACTCGGCGTGGTGATCGGCTTTCCGCTCCTGACGGCGTTGGCGCTGCGGCACGTGAGCTCGGCGCATGCCGTGGTGTTCGTCGGCCTCCTGCCGCTCGCCACGGCGATCTTCGGCGTGCTGCGCGGCGGCGAGCGTCCGCAACCGGCGTTCTGGCTGTTCTCGGCACTCGGTAGCGGCGCCGTGGTGGCCTTCGCCCTGCGTCACGGGCTCGACGCATCGCCCGTTGGCGACGCGCTGATGCTGGCCGCCATCGTCGCCTGCGGGCTGGGGTATGCCGAAGGGGCGCGTCTGTCGCGCCATCTCGGCGGCTGGCAAGTGATTTCGTGGGCGCTCGTGCTGTCGCTGCCGCTCATGCTTCCGCTCGCCTTGTGGGCTCGCCCCGCATCGTTCGACGGAGTCAGTCACGCGGCGCTCTGGGCCCTCGCCTATGTGTCGCTTTTCAGCATGCTGATCGGCTTCGTGTTCTGGTATCGCGGCCTCGCGCTCGGCGGCATTGCGGGCGTCGGACAACTGCAACTGCTGCAGCCGTTCTTCGGCCTGATGCTTGCCGGACTGCTCCTGCACGAACAGGTGCCGCTCGCGATGATTCTCGTCACCGTCGTGGTCGTGGCCTGCGTGGCGGGCGCACGGCGCTTCTCACGGGCGGCGCCGGCGCGGCCGGTTGCCTGATGGGCGCATCGTCCGCGGTACGCCTTCGCGTCGGCCACCTTTCAGACGCACTCGGCGCGAGCAGCCGGTTGAATATGTCATCATCCCGATGATCGATTAACCACTGCCCCGCCACGCGACTACGATGCCGACCGCATTTGCTCAAACCGTCGAAGCCCGCTTTGCCGAACTCACCCCCACCTCCAAACGCGTCGCCAGCTATATGCTGGCCAACCTCGACCGGCTCGGTCTCGAAACCGCCGACCAGATCGCCCAGCAAGCCGGTACGAGCGGCATTTCGGTCGGCCGGTTCCTGCGCAGCATCGGCTACCAGAATCTCGACGACCTGAAGCGCGAACTGCGCGGCGCTCAGGCGCGCCCCTGGCTGATCACCGACCGCCTCGACGCGTTCCGCCGCACCGCGGGCCATCACGACGACACCCCGCTGGAAACCGCTTCGTCCGTCGCGCCCAACCCCGCGCTCGCCCACTCGCTCGAACTCGAGATCGGTGCGATCCAGCATGTCTATCAGCTCGCCCAAGCGCCGGTGTTCGCGCGCGTGGCCGAGCGTATCGCCAACGCGGACGCCGTCTACATTCTCGGCATTCAGTCCACGCGCGGCATCAGCAACGCGTTCTACAGCTACCTGGAATACATCCGCCCGCGCGTGTTCTATTCCGACGGCATGTCGGGTTCGTACGTCGATTCGCTGAACTCGGGGTTCGAAGCGCCGTATCTGATCGTCACCGACACCCGCGCCTATTCGAAGGTCGCGCGCCGCTATTGCGAAGCCGCCACACGTCGCGGCCTGCCGTTCGCGCTCATCACCGACATTTATTGTCCGTGGGCGCGCGAATTCGACGGCGATCTGCTACAGGTCAAAACGGACGTCGGCCAGTTCTGGGATTCGCTCGCGCCGCTTACCTGCCTGTTCAATCTGCTGATCTCGGCGATCGTCGACAGGCTCGGGCCGGACCTCGACGAACGCGTGGCACGCAACCGTGAACTGCAAAGCGAATTCGATCAGTTCGACGACCTCTGACGCAAGCCGCTCGCTTCGACTTACGACCGACCATCGACTCAACGCGCGCGTCGCCGCTCGACATGCAGCAAGCGGGCCTCTGCGCCTGACGTGATCGATCGACTGCCAGGAAAACAGGTATCCTCACCGGCTCGTTCAGAAGGAGGATCCATGAAGCTTTCAATTTGCCTGGCTGCCGCCGCGCTGACATGCTCTGTTGGCGCATACGCCCAGACTTCGCAAACCTTCCGTTTCGGCGAAGGCCAAAGCGCGCTGCCTTCAGGCAATGCGCACCCCGCGCCCGCTCCCCGTGCGCAGGCTCAAGCGCCGGCGGCTGCGGCGCCTGACGAACATCACGCGCCGCCGCCGAAAGCCAGCCCGAAACACAAGGTGAAGCATTCCCGGCACCATCGCGGGCATGTGACACAGCCCGAGACGTACTCGCATAGCTAAGTAGCGCAGGCCTGGCCGTGCGCCTGGTGCGGCCGAACTGAGTGGCGCAAGCCCGGCCGTGCGCGCGGCGCGGCCGATCAGTCCGTGCACGGATACCGGCTATACGTCCCGGCGATTTTTGACTCGCTTCAAATTCGCGCGCGCGGCGGGCATAGTAAAACGTATCCGCAGACTTATCGCCACGACAGGAACACGTATGAGCACCACCCGCCCCGCGCCCTCTGCGGCGGCCTCAGCGAGCGAAGTCGCCCCGCTGATCCGCGACGCCACTGAAGCCGACCTTCCCGCCATCCAGGCCATCTACGCACACCACGTCCTGACCGGCGTCGCCTCGTTCGAGGAAATTCCGCCTTCCGTCGACGACCTGCGCATGCGGCTCGCATCGGTACGCAGCCATGGGCTGCCGTACATGGTCGCGCAGATCGACGGCGAGGTCGCAGGCTATTGCTACGCGACGCCGTACCGGCCGCGCGCCGCGTATCGCAACACAATCGAAGACTCGATTTACGTGAACGACGCCTATCGCGGCCGGGGGCTGGGGCGCGTATTGCTCCAGGCGCTGATCGAGCGTTGCGAAACCGGACCGTGGCGCCAGATGGTCGCCGTGATCGCGGACGGCGGCAGCGGCGGTTCGCTATCGCTGCATACGCAATTGGGTTTCGAATTGACCGGCACGTTGAAGTCGGTGGGTTTCAAACACGGTCGCTGGCTCGACACCACGTTGATGCAACGCACGCTTGGCAAAGGCGATTCGACCTCGCCGGACGACGTTGCGCCGGCAGGCGTTTGAAGCGCGACGCCCGTCACGTCTGAAACCTCGGCAATGCGTCGCGCAATCCGTCGTTCATGCGCGGACAGAAATGCACCCACGGTGAGTCGTGCAAAAGTAGCACCGGCAACATAAGCGCATCCCCGCGAAAGTTCCGATCACCGGCGTGCATGCGGCGGGCGCGCTGGCGGCCGCGCGCGCCAGCGCGTTAAAATCCCGCCATGCCCAACACGCCGCCTCCTGTCCCGCCGCTGTACGCCGATTCCGGCGACCCGGCCAGCGCCTCGCCGCGCAACGAATACACCGTCGACGAACTCGCGCGCGTCACCGACACCACCGTGCGCAACGTGCGCGCCTATCAGGACCGGGGACTGCTTGCTCCGCCGGAGAAGCGCGGCCGCGTCGGCGTCTACGACGATACGCACGTGTCGCGTCTGAAGCTGATCAACCATCTGCTCGCACGCGGCTACACGCTAGCCAACATCCAGGACCTGATCATGGCCGTCGACGAGGGCCACGATCTTCGCTCCATCCTCGGTCTGGAAACGGCGATCGGCGGCCGCTGGTCACGCGAGCGGCCAAAAAAATACTCGCTGATCGAACTGCTGCAAATGTTCGGCGACAAGGCCTCGCCGAGCGCGCTCGGCAAAGCGGTCGAGCTCGGCCTGCTGGAGCGCAACGGCCTTTCCTTCGTGTCGGGCAGCCCGACAGCGTTGGCCGCCGGCGCCACCATGGCGAAGGAAGGCATTCCGCTTGCCGACCTGCTCGACGCCGTGGGCATCGCAAGGCCGCATTTCAACGCGGTTGCCAAAGCGCTGGTCGATCTGGTGGTTCGCCAACTGGACCGCTACGAGGCCGGCGCGCTACCGCCGCCCGCCGACGTGCCCGCTCTGGTCGAGGCCATCTGGCGCGTGCGGCCGCTCGCCATGGTGCTGGTCGAAAGCGAAATGAACCGCGCGCTCGAAGAAGCCTCCGGCGACTACCTGGGCGACCGCGTCGCGGGCATCATGGAAAAGAAACTGGGCCATCCCGCCGATGGCACAGCCGCCGCGGTGAAGAAAGACAAATCGAAAAAGTAAGCCTGCGCGCAGTCGCGGCCGCGTTAGTGCTTGTACACGCCAACTGACGCGGCGAGCGCGACGCGTGAACGGCGCCATCCTCCGGCGCACGTCATATTCAAATCTGCATTGCTTCGTTTGATCGGCGGGACGTCCATGCGACGATCCCCGAACGTCGCCGCAACACGTTTTCAGGCGCCTCCGCAAGCCCTCGCCATGGCTAGCGCAGACGTGCGCAGATCACGCTGAAAACAAACCGCGGCCACACCAATCGAACGCAATGGAGATTCGCAGGATGGCCCGTCACACCGGTTTTTCGCTTCAATTCGCCGCGGCCCTGCTCGCGGCATTCACGACTTTCAGCGCCACCGCGCAGACCAGCGGCAACGCCGGCGAGCCGGCCAGGGTATTGCGCATCGGCTATCAGAAATCGGGCTTGCTCGCGGTGCTCAAGGCCCAGGGCTCCCTCGATGAAAAGCTCAAGCTGCTGGGCTATAGCATCAAATGGTTCGAATTCCCGGCAGGACCGCAATTGCTCGAAGCGTTGAACGCGAACAGCATCGACTTCGGCTACACGGGTGCGCCGCCGCCGGTGTTCGCACAGGCGAGCGGCGTGCGCTTCGTGTACGTGGGTGCGGAGCCGTCGGGACGTCACGCCGAAGCCATTCTGGTCAAGAACGACTCGCCGCTGCATGACGTGGCCGATCTGAAGGGCAAGCGCGTCGCGCTGCAGAAGGGATCGAGTTCGAACTATCTGCTACTTGAGGCGCTTAAGAAAGCGGGGCTGCGCTACGAGGACATTCGTCCGGTGTACCTGCCGCCCGCCGACGCCCGCGCCGCCTTCGAAAGCGGCAGCGTGGATGCATGGGTGATCTGGGACCCTTACTACGCGTCCGCACAGCAGGCGTTGAAGGCACGCACGTTGGCCGACTACAGCGAACTGAACGCGCCGTACAACTTCTATGAAGCGACGCGCGACTTCGCGCAACAGCATGCCGATGTGATCGGCGCGATTCTCGGCCAGTTGCGCACCGCCGGGTTGTGGGTCAACGCCCACCCGGTGGAAACCGCCGCGCTGATCGCGCCGAAGGTCGGTCTCGATCAGAAACTGGTCGAGACGTGGGTGCGCCGCTATCCGTACGGCACGATGCCCGTCACGGACGAAATCCTGCGCTCGCAGCAGAGCGTCGCCGACGCGTTCTACGGCGCCAATCTGATCCCGCAGAAAATTACCGTGAAAGACAGCGTCTGGCAGAACCGGGACGTCGCGGCGGCCCTGGTCGCGAAGTGAACATCGCGTGCCTTCGGTCCTAGAGGGGCGCGTCTAACCGCCTTCTTGCGTCATCCGTTACCAGCCTCTATTGTTACATCCATCAATGTAACAGTCGAGAGAGTAAAAAAGGAGACGGAACGGATGAACGCACGCATGCTGCCTCACGACACCGCGGCGCCGGACGCGTCCGCGCCTATCGAGACCGACATCGCCATTATCGGGTCTGGGTTTGCCGGCCTCGGCATGGCGATCCGCCTGCGCCAGGCCGGTATCAGCGATTTCATCGTCGCCGAGAAAGCCGACTCGGTTGGTGGCACCTGGCGTGACAACCACTACCCCGGTTGCGCCTGCGACGTCCAATCCCACCTCTATTCGTTCTCCTTCGCCCCGAATCCGCGCTGGACCCGTATGTTCGCGCGCCAACCGGAAATCCGCGCTTATCTGGAGGAATGCACGCAGCGCTTCGGCGTGCAGCGGCATCTGCGCTTCGGCCACGAACTCGCAACGGCGACCTACGACGAGACGCGCCACCGCTGGCAATTGACCTTCGCGAACGGCCAGCAATGGTCGGCGCGCGTGCTGATCTCGGGCATGGGCGGCCTTTCGCGCGCGGCCATGCCGAACATTCCCGGCATCGAAAACTTCAAGGGCAAAGCGTTTCATTCACAGCAGTGGGACCACGGCTATTCGCTCGAAGGCAAGCGCGTCGCCGTGATCGGCACCGGCGCGAGCGCGATCCAGTTCGTCCCGCAGATCGCGCCGCGCGTCGCGCATCTCGATCTGTTCCAGCGCACGCCGCCGTGGATCATGCCGAAGGCCGACCGCCGCGTGAAGCCGCTGGAACAATGGCTATTCAAACACCTGCCGTTCACGCAGAAGATCATGCGCTCGGCGCTCTACTGCATGCTCGAATCGCGTGCGTTTGGCTTCGCGGTTCATCCTTCGCTGATGAAGACGGCGCAAAAAGTCGCCGAGCGGCATCTGCGCCGTCAGGTGCGCGATCCGCAATTACGCGCGACGCTCACGCCCAACTACACGATGGGCTGCAAGCGCATTCTGATCTCAAACGACTACTTCCCCGCCCTGTCGCGCCAGAATGTTTCGGTGACGACCACCGGTATCGCCCGTATCGAGGAGGACGCGGTCGTCACCACCGACGGTAAGCGTCACCGCGCCGACTGCCTGATCTTCGGCACCGGTTTTCAGGTGGCCGATCCATTTCCGCGCGGCGTGGTGCGCGGGCGCGGCGGCGTCGATATCGTCGATACATGGCGCGACGGCGCGCATGCGTATCTCGGTACGACATTGCCTGGTTATCCGAACTTCTTCATGATCGTCGGACCGAACACCGGTCTCGGCCATAACTCGATGGTGTTCATGATCGAGTCGCAGGTGGAATACATTCTGCGCGCACTGAAGACGATGACCGCGGAACGCGCCGACGCGATCGAAGTGCGTCCGCAGGTCGAGCGTGCCTACAACGAACAGATCCAGCAGAAACTCGGCCGCGCGATCTGGTCGACGGGCGGCTGCAAGAGCTGGTATCTCGATCCGAAAACCGGCAAGAACACCACGCTGTGGCCCGGATTCGCATACAAATTCCGCCAGGCCACCAGCACGTTCAGCATGAACGACTACCTTGCTTATTCGCCCGCGCCGCAACCGGCAAGCGAGCCGATGGTGTCGCCGCCGCCCGCCCACGCTCACGGCGGCGCGACGGCGTCGGTGGAGGCGACCTGAGAGGACATAACGATAACGACAGGCGCTGTTCAGAGAGGACAACAACAATTTCGCATAGGGCCGGAGTGAAAGGTTGAAGCACTAGCTCTAATTGAACGCTGTGCATGGAGATAAGCCAATGAAAAACTTTACCGACAGAGTGGCCGCGATCACCGGCGCAGGCTCGGGCATGGGCCGCTCGCTCGCGATCCAGCTCGCGCGCGAAGGCTGCCACCTCGCGCTAGCCGACCGCAATGCCGCAAGCCTCGCCGAAACCGCGCAGCTTGCGCAGGCCGCGGCGCCACACATCGTCGGCGCGCCGCTGCGCATCACCACCCGCGTGCTCGATGTCGCGGACCGCGCCGCGATGTTCGACTGGGCCGCCGAAACCGCCGCGCAGCATCAGCGCGTCAACCTCGTGTTCAACAACGCAGGCGTCGCGCTGTCGAGCACCATCGAGGGCATGGAATACGCCGATCTGGAGTGGATCGTCGGCATCAACTTCTGGGGCGTGGTGCACGGCACCAAGGCATTTCTGCCATACATCAAGGCGTCCGGTGCGGGGCATATCGTCAATACGTCTAGCGTGTTCGGACTGTTCTCCCAGCCGGGCATGAGCGGCTATAACGCGACCAAATTCGCGGTGCGCGGCTTTACGGAAGCACTGCGCCAGGAACTCGACCTGATGAAGTGCGGCGTGTCGGCCACCTGCGTGCATCCGGGCGGCATCCGCACGGCCATCGCGCAATCGAGCCGTATCTCGTCGAACATGGTCGGCTTCATGCTGGAAACCGAACAGCAGGGCAAGGACGACTTCGAGAAGTTCTTCATCACCACCGCCGACGAAGCCGCGCGTGTGATTCTCGACGGCGTGCGCAAGAACAAACGGCGCGTGCTGATCGGACGCGACGCGCGGGCCGCTGACTGGCTGGCGCGCACGTTGCCGGCCGCCTATCAGGCACTGGTGGTGATGCAAACGCGGCGGATGAAACGCATCGCGGAGAAACGCGCGCGGCGCGCCGCGCAGGTGGACGGCAAGCGCGCATAAAGCTGCGCCATGCGCGTCACTCGCTCAGAACATTCAGCAACACATAGAGACTCACAAGGAGAAAGGCCATGATGCCGGTTCGCCGCGACCTCCGTTTCAACTTGCCGCAGGAACGTGCCTGCGATTGGCACGTGCAGGGCTCGCATGTGACACACTTCTTCAATGCGCTTTCGCTGCTGTTTCCGGCCGGCGAGCGTTTCTTCATGGACAGCGTGCGCAACTACCGCGACCAGATCGACGACCCGGTGCTGAAGAAGCAGGTGCTCGGCTTCATCGGCCAGGAAGCCATGCACACGCGCGAGCATGTGGAGTACAACGATCTGTTGCAGGAAGCCGGCTTGCCCGCGCATAAGCTCGACAAACGGCTATGGGCGATTCTCAACTTCGGCCGCAAGGTTCTGCCGCATTCGTACCAGCTCGCGGTCACCGTCTGCCTCGAGCATTACACGGCCATGCTGGCGGGCCTGCTGCTGCAGGACGCGACGCGCATCGGCGGGTCGGTGGAGGGCTATACGCAGATGTGGACCTGGCATGCACTCGAAGAAACCGAACATAAATCCGTTTCGTACGACGTATGGAACACCGTGCTCAAGCCCGGACTCGGCCGTTATCTCCTGCGCACCGGCACCATGCTCGCCACCACCGTGACGTTCTGGCTGATCGTATTCGACTACCATGTGCGGCTCATCATCGCCGACCGCAAACGCGGTGGCCATCTGCGCGGCATGTGGCGCGTCGTGAAGTATCTGTACGGCCCGCGCCACGGTGTGTTTCCTCGCATCGCCGGTGAGTGGCTGAGCTTTTTCCGGCCTGGATTTCATCCGTGGGATCACGACAACCGCGCGCAACTGGCGCGAATCGACGGACTGGTTGCCGCGGTCGATGCCACCAATGCGGCCACGCCGAGCACCCGCAAGGCCACGCGGCGCGGCGTGCAGGCGGCCGCGTGATACGCGACACGCTCTCGGTCGAAGCCAGCGGCGTGCGGCTCGCGGTTTATGTGAGCGGACCGCGCGAGGCGCCGCCCGTCGTGCTGGTACACGGCTACCCTGATTCGGCGGCAGTGTGGGAACCGGTGCGCGCGCAACTGGATGCGCGCTATCGCGTGATCGCCTACGACGTGCGCGGCGCGGGAGCCTCCGAGGCGCCGGCCACGCGTCACGCTTACGGGCTCGAACGCCTCGCCGCCGATCTTGCCGCCGTCGCCGACGCCACGTGCGGCACGCGGCCGTTTCACCTCGTCGGGCACGACTGGGGCTCGATTCAATGCTGGGAAGCCGTGACCGATCCCGCGTTCAAAGGCCGCATTGCTTCGTACACGTCGATCTCAGGGCCGTGTCTCGATCATGCTTCCTTCGACTTGCGCGGCGGCGGAGACACTGAACCCGCGCAGAAGACAAAGAAGCGCCCGTTCGGCAGCAGTGTCCGGCAGACGCTCAAGTCCTGGTATATTTTCTTTTTCCATTTGCCGTGGCTGCCCGAGCTGGTATGGCGCGCGGGCGGCGCACGTCTGTGGCCGCTATGGCTGCGGGTGACGGAACGCGTGCGCCCGGCGCCCGATCCCGCGCAGATACGCAACGCGATCAACGGCCTGAATCTCTACCGCGCCAATTTCATCGACAAGCTGCTGCACCCGCGCGCGCGTCACGCGCACGCGCCGGTGCAATTCCTCGTGCCGTTGCGTGACCGTTATGTCGGGCCGGCGCTATCGCTCGGACTCGAGGGCTGGCTCGGCGCATATGAACGCATCGAGATCGATGCGGGCCACTGGGTCGTGCTGCGCGAACCCGAACGGATCGCGGCAGGCATCGAGCGTTTCGTGGAACGGCACCGCACGGACCATGGCGGCTCGGCCGCATCGACGCTCAACGCTCGCGCGGCAGGCGTGTGAACAGCGTCGGATAGTCGATCACGAGGCCGTCTTCGTCCACCTTCATGTCGGCCGTAAAGTCGCGGAAGATGCCCTCGTAGCGATACTCGCCGTGCAACGCGATGCACGTATAGGCTTGCTCCACGCGCGTGACCTGCAAATCCGGCGTAGAGATATACGCTACCGAAATGGGCCGGCGCTCGCCCTCGGCCAGTTGCAAACGGCGAATCGGCAGCGTGTTGGTAAACGGCGTGGCGGCGATATCGATGTCGATGCAACCTTCGATCGCACTCAGTGCAAGCCCGTGGCCATCGCGCCAGTGGCCCTCGCCATCGCCATGCAATTCCAGTTCGCCGCCGCCGACGATCTTCAGCCACGCAAAGCGCGTGCGCCATTGCGCGTCGCAACGCACCTTGTAGTGCAGCCCATACGGCTTCCCATAGCGCTGCCCGACCAGCACGCTTTCTACCGCGAAGCCATCCTCATGCGCGTCGAACACCAGATGTTCGATGCCGTCGCCCTCTTCCGATGCCCACCGTACTTCACGCATCTGACTGTCTCCTCGTGAAACGGCGCAGCCTGCACGCCGGGCTACTATCGTAGCGCGAAAGCTTTCGGCTCACCGACACGCCGTGGCGTGGCCGGCCTGTGTCGCAAATAGCCACTATCAAGCATGGCGATGCACGGCGCGGCGTAGCTGGCCTATCCTCGCCATTCCCAGCTCTCCTGCCTGCGCGCTTGCCGTGCGCGCCCGGATTTGCGCCTCATCGACATCACGCCGCCTTCACATCATGCACGCCGCCGCGACCGAAGCTCAATCCGCCGCCTTGCGCACGCTGTTGCGCAGTGTCGGCCAGATCGTGCTGCAACCGAACGCCTTCACCGGCGCGTGCCTGCTCGGCGCGTGGCTGCTCGACGACCCGCGCCTCGCTTGCGCCGCGCTCATGGGTGCGGTTGCGGCCAATGTGAGCGCAGTCCTGGCCGGATATCGCGAGGACGATACGCGTGCCGGCTTGCACGGCTTCAACGGCGCGCTGGCGGGTCTCGCCGCCTTCAACTTCATCGCCGACAATGCCACTGCCGCCGCTGTGGCGATTCTCGCCGCCACCGCCACGGCATGGCTTCTGGACCCATGGTCGCGCATGCTGCGCGTGCGCGGGCTCGGCTTTTTTTCGAGCCCGTGTCTGATCATCAGCTGGCTTTGGCTGCCGTTCGTCGCGGCGAACGCGCAACCGGCAAGCGGGGCCGCGACGCCCGCATCGAACGCGCTGCAATGGGGCGGCGGCCTGCTCGCCGGTTTCGCACAAACCGGCTTCGCATCAGACGCACTGCCTGGCTTGCTGGTGTTGATCGGGATCACGGCTTCGTCACGCAAGCATGCGTTGCGGGCGTTGATCGGCGCGGGGTTCGCGAGCGTCGCGCATCTGATGCTTGGCGCGACGGCAAGCTCGTTCGATGCAGGCCTGTTAGGATTCAACGGCGCGCTGACCGCGCTCGCGCTTGCCGACTGCGGTGTCGTTACGATGCTCGGCGGTGTGGCCCTGTCGGTCGTGCTGCAAGCGGCGGCCGCCCACTTCGGCTGGCCGGTTATGACAGCGCCTTTCGTCCTCGCGACGTGGAGCGTGCAATGGCTCAGGCAGCGCTCGGCGCATGGCGTCGCGGCCGCTGAACCGGCGCAGCGGATCGACGCCGTGCGCAGCGCGGCGACTCCGGGTCCGGCCAGCCGCGTGAGTTAGGCCGTCGGGCAGCGCCATGCATGCGCCGCGGCGCTGAAAAAATTTCAGGAGACAGACATGTCGTTCACTCACACCCCTGCCGGCCGCATCGCCGAAGCGGGGCCAAGGTCCGATGCGGAGCGGCAAACCCGCGTCGACCTCGCCGCCGCCTATCGGCTCGCGGCGCTCAACGGCTGGGACGATCTGATCTACACGCATATTTCGGCGAGCGTTCCGGGCGAGCCCGGCCACTTCCTGATCAATCCATTCGGCCTCGCCTTCGATGAAGTCCGCGCGTCGAACCTCGTGAAGATCGATATAGAAGGCAACATCGTCGGCGCGAGCGAACATGCGGTGAACGCGACCGGCTTCGCGCTGCACGCGGCGGTTCACGCGGCACGCGCCGATGCGTTCTGCGTGATGCATTTGCACAATACGGCGGGCGTGGCGGTTTCCGCTCAGCCGGCCGGCCTGCTGCCCGCTTCGCAACATGCGCTGCGCTTTTACGGCCACCTCGCGTATCACGCTTACGAAGGCCTTGCGTTCACGCCTGCGGAGGGCGAGCGTCTCATCGCGCATCTCGCCGGCAAACCCGCCATGCTATTACGCAATCACGGCACGCTGACCGTTGGGCGCACCGTCGCGGAAGCCTATGTGCTCATGGCAACACTGCTCAAGGCATGCGAGATCCAGTTGCAAGCGCAAGCATGCGGCGCGGAACTCGTCGTGCCGAGCGATGCAGTCGCCGCACGCACAGCGGAACAACTTTACGACGGCGGCGCCATTGAAGGCGCACTCGAATGGCCTGCCCTGCTGCGCAAACTCGACAGGCTCGATCCCGGCTATCGCGCTTGAATTCGCCTCACGCTCACCTCAAACCCATCCCTATACGGAGTCACGCCATGCCCACGTTTCATATCGAACTCTTCGAAGGCCGCTCGGTGGAACAGAAACGCCAGTTCGTCGAAGCCATTACCCAAGCGACCTGTGAATCGCTTGGCGTCGAGGCCAACTCGGTGGAGATCATTCTCACCGACGTGAAGCGCGAAAACTGGGCAACGGGTGGGCGTTTGTGGTCTGACGCGTGAAGGCGAAGCGCGCCGTACGCGCCGACCGGTCCGACGCGCTCAATGCCAGGCGGCCGGCGTCGTCGAAAATGCTGCGCGCATTGCGCGCGCAGCCTGTGCTGCTCGGCGACGCGCGTTAAAAAACGCGCCGCCGTGGCGGCGTAGCAACACACCGCCACCGGGTTACGCCATCAGAACTTGTGGATGATGCCCACGCCCGCGGCAAACTGGCTACGCGACGAGGACGGCGCGCTATTCTGACCGTCGCCGATATCAGCCGTTGCATTGATGATGCTCACGCCGTTCGTGCCCAGCGTCTGGCCGCCTGCGCGTTGATACGCCTCGAGCGCGTACAGACCGGTGCGCTTGGAGAGGCTGTAGTACTGCGACAGGTTGAACTGCTGGTAGCTAGCCGAGCTCGTGATGCCGTTCGCTTTGGTAGCGCGCGTATAGCTGTAGCCCGCAGCCAGGTCCAGTGCTGTCAAAGGCTTGAAGTGCAGCACGGCGCCGCCCGTGTTGAAGATCGCCGTGGTGTGGAACGGCGAGTTGATACCCGGAATGTACTGCACGTTCGAGTACGAGAACGACACGTCCCACTGCGGGGTGAAGGTATAGCCACCCGTCACCGCCACGCGCTGCTGAGCCTGGGCGCGCTGATAGCCGTTGTTGATGCCCGACACGCCAGCCTGAGCGCCGTTGTTGGACGTCGTGGAGTCAGCGCCCCATGCGCCGCCGCCAGGCGTCGAGTTGTTGATGCGCTGGAAGCCGGCCGCAATGCCGAACGGACCATTCAGGTACTGCAACGCCGCGCTCCACGTCGAACCGGCGTTGAAGCTGCCCGGCACGCCGCCCAGCGAATACGAGCCGCTAGCCGTCAGGCCGTACAGATTCGGCGACGTGTACACCAGCGAGTTATTCGCGCGGTACAGCGTATCCAGAGAGTCGATATCGCCCGGGTGCGCGCCGTATGCGCCCGTCAGCCACGTGGTCGGGCTATACGGCGAGAGCATCGTGTAGTACGACGTATATTGGCGGCCGGCCGTGAACGTACCGTAGCTGGCGTTGGCCACGCCGACATAAGCCTGACGGTTGAACCCGAGGCCGGAGACGGACTGTGCGCCGGTCGCGCTGTTAAAGCCCTCTTCCAACTGGAAGATCGCCCGCGTGCCGCCGCCCAGATCCTCCGAGCCCTTCAGGCCGAAGCGGCTGCCGGCCCAGATCCCGTTGACCATTTTCACAACCGAGCGGCCGCCGGAGGTCGAGCCGAGCGTCGTCTGACTGCTCTGATAGCCGATACCCGTATCGACGATCCCGTACAACGTCACGCTGCTCTGAGCGTGTGCGCCGAGGGCGACCAACCCAAGGGCCGAGGTTGCTAGTGCCTTTTTCATTTCTGCTCCTCTTTAAGAGCGTGTTAGGCACTTTGAAGTACTGGCACTGCGTGAACGAGCATGAGCATTGCGAAGACCACGAAATGAAGTCCTGCAAGGGTTTCGGGCAGCCGTTCATAATCACGTGCGAGACGGC
>NZ_JCAQOY010000031.1:0-83783 GCF_059567925.1 Paraburkholderia sp. BGA-UO-ETr-F21
CGTCTCGCACGTGATTATGAACGGCTGCCCGAAACCCTTGCAGGACTTCATTTCGTGGTCTTCGCAATGCTCATGCTCGTTCACGCAGTGCCAGTACTTCAAAGTGCCTAACACGCTCTAGGCATAACCCCTTCCCCATCGTGGAAGTTGCCTCCAGGGTGCACACCCATCGCGGATAGGATGAGTTTGTTGAGCGTCTGACTCTTTCCTACGCCGTTCTTCCCGATTACTACAGCGATGCGACGCGGCGGCAGTGACTTGCCCGAAAAGGTAAATTCGAAGCGGTGTGGAGACGCAAATCCGTCAAGTTGGAAGTCTACGGCAACCGTCGGCGCTGCAACGTTGATGTCTTCGAATTCAACGCCGCTCAGCAAGCTCGCCGCGTTGTGGTAGGCGAAGTTAGTTTCCGAAGACCGAATAAACGACATCTGAAACTGCGCACTATGGATTGCATCAGAAAGCCAAGATGCCGATGGTTCCAATGCCCGAGTAACAGGCACATCATGAAGCGCGAGCAGAAAACTTCTCGCTTGGTCCCTGTCCCATGAACTCATCACATCTCGATAAGCGTCCATGTCGAGGTGCATTGAATAGAAAGCCGGGAATTGTGTTATCTCGACTGGCCCAGGTGCTCCCTTGAGCCCCTCTGAAATTGTGGCCCGGACAGACTCCGCGTCATTCAAGAACGCGAGCCGAATCTTATTTCCGAAATCGTAACCACCGACTGCATATTCGCAGAATGTCTGATAACCAAAATCGTTCCACGTATCAGACGACGGATAAATCAGGATATCGCCATCCGCCAATGAGCTCTTTGCTGCAGAGCTAGATGCGACATAAACCTTCCCAAATTCGACCACAGATGTTCCCCGAGACTGGTTAGCGAAATAAGGCAAGCCAAGCTGAGCGACCGAACCCTACTCGCGTCAGTCATATCGCGTACCTATGATTTCCGCATTGGAATACGTAGCGACTGACTTCTCAACATTGCGATTCTTTACGAGCATGTCATGCGGCGATAGCAGCTTCACAGCTACGCGCAGAGGACTACTTGCATGTGCATCTATCGGTTCTGGCCAGAGCATATGCATGGTATTTTCGCCTCGACGACATCAGAATCTTCCGTCGTAGAGAGCCTCGTCATGATGTGGCCGTCGATTTTTCCGCAGGTGGCGTTTCAGTCCGAATTCCTTGTGTTTCCACTTCCCCATGGTCCTCGCCTACGCACCAAGCTGCGCACGCCGCTCATCAAACGCGTCCGAAATGTACTTGAGGAAAATCAAGCCGAGCACAATATGCTTGTACTCGGCTGCGTCCATGGAAGCGCGCAGCTTGTCAGCTGCGGCCCATAGCGTCTTTTTCAGGTCTTGATTCATGTGATGCCGGGTAAGGGGGCAAAATCAGAATGATACCCGCGACTGTCTCGAAATCGTCCTCCTCAGGCTCTGCCGTGCGGAAAAAGCTCATGCGCCGCCTCCCGATACTTAATCCGGCACACCCGAAGGTTCGAATAACCTTGTCTGGCGGAGCTGACTCGCTCACGTTCAGGGCTCTCCCGGCAAATTGGCACAAGGAGATATCCAATACGCATGCGAATTCCGAGTAGATTTGCATTGCAACATCAGTTCTCGAGACACCCATGGGTAGCCGCCCGCCTGACGCTCGTACCGACCTTCCGGCCCGCACTGCAATTCAGCTGGCTAAGTGGGCAACGCCAAGCGCGTGAATTTTCTGAACTACCGGCTCCGCAACCCATCAATCGCAGACGCCGGTCCTCCATCGCCATCTCGGCGTCCAGTTGGGTGTTCGCGATATACCGCGTCGGTGCGGGGTAGTCTTGCATTGCATATGGTTCCCGTCGGCCAAGCGCCTTTGGTGCCGGATAATCCTTGTAGAGCTTCAATCGGGCTTCGCCGTGGCTCGCAACCATCCAGATTGATGACGTGGTTGAGCGGGCATTTATCCGTGCGAGTCGACCCACGCGCGTGCCCACGACATGACTTACCGCAATGGCAGACTCGCTCGTGGTTTCGGGCTGGTCACGGTACGTCACCGGCCAAGGACTGCGAACGGCGTGATGTTCGTGACCATCGAGGACGAGACGGGCAACGTGAACGTCATTATCTGGCCGTCCCTGCAGGAGAAGTTCCGGCAGGAAGCGCTGGGCGCGTCGCTGCTTGCGGGATACGGAACGTGGCAGTGCGAGGGCGAGGTCCGCCACCTGGTCGCGCAACGGCTGGTCGACCTATCGCACCTGCTCGGTGGGCTTACGGCAGTCAGTCGCAATTTCTGCTGAGCAGATGCCGTGAGGCTAACCGAACTCGCCTCGTCGAACCGGTGAGCCAAGGCGCTCCGGATTGATGCAGTTGAGACCGACCTCGTAGAATCCACGGCGGAGCGCTTCCGACTCGGCCGCCCGTTCCCTGGCAGGGCTTCAATTGCACCATGCCGGCTGGCGAGCATTTGGGGGGGCGGCGAACTACCGGCCGCCCGCAACCTGCTTGAAAAAGCACCCGCATCGGCTCGCCGGCCCTCGGTAGGCAGCCAGATGTAGCGAAGGCTAGAATGGCGTTTCGCTGACCGACCCGAGGGAGCCGAACGACAAGCTCCCAGCGGCCGTGTCCGTCGTGCCACGCTTTGTCAGTTGACTATGCTCGTGGCATCGAACGGACGTGAAGGCCGCGTTCGATGACCTGGAACTGGAAATCGCAGGCGGCTGTCGGTGCCCTGAACACTGAGCGTTCTACTTTCTCCCTATGATTTCATTCCAGCAGGCTGTCAGCCTTCGCGAGATTGAAGCCGAATACGATGCGGCTGGCAGCAACCCGATTTTGCGCGTTCCACTCGCCCTCCGATATGGCGGTGCAGTCGGCGTTCCCTCAGCGCTGATACAGTACGTCGCGACGTGGTCGCGCCTCCAGGCGAATTCCGCCCTCCGACTATACGGACACGTGGACAGCAACCCGATGGAAGCCTTGGCGCAAGAGCCTCACGGGCTAGTATCCACATATTTCGCAGGCTCGGTCGAAGTGCCGGGACGTGAAGACCCGTTATCGACTCGGGAGGCACTTTCGTTTGGTGTCGCCAGAATCCAAGCGATGCAGGAGAGTCAGTTCCGCGACACGATGCGCGGCAGAGGCGTTTTCCTCTGTTGCTTTGCACGGGCGAAGAACGAATATCTTCTTCCGTTCTACAACCGGCCGCAGCCCGGCGCGCTGCGCTCGCGAGCGGATTTCGTCTCGCTCACCTCAAAGATAATCACTGCAATCGCGCCCGCAGCGGAGTGGAAGGTTTCCGAGCAAGCGAATACCTCGATTGGGACGTTGATATACGAGCTCTTCAAGAACACTGATGAGCACGCGACTGTCGACGAAGACGGTAGACCGTATGTTAGAAACGTTCGGGCCCTCATGGCGAAGTTCATTTCCTATGACCGCGAAGCTCTGCACGAGCAGGTCGTCTCCGACGACGCGGTATTCAACGAATACCTCGCAGAGCATTCTGCCGCTCATGCGGCGGCCGCCCCTGGTGGCGATTCCCCGCTTCAGCGTACGTCGTTTTTGGAGTTGACGGTGCTCGACACTGGCCCCGGCCTCGTGCGCCGTTGGATGTCACGATACGGCGCGCCGTCGGCAGGTGCTCTTTCCATTGACGAAGAGGTCGCCATCGTCAAGCGTTGCTTCGCTCTGCACCAGACAACGAAAGACACGAATGCCAGCGGAGGTGGCCTTACCTACGTACTCAAAACACTGAGCGAGTTGAACGCATATCTTCGCCTTCGCACGGGACGAATTTGCCTCGTCCAGGATTTTTCGAACACACCAGCCGGCGTATTCGAACCAATGCATTGGCTTGAGGAAAGAAGAGAACTCAGCCACACCGTAGGCGCGTCGTATTCGATTGTGATTCCCATGACGACGGCGGTGCCACGATGAAGGGCTTTTTTGCGTTTGATTGCGTACTCGAAAGCAGTTCGCCGGTCCGAAACTTTCATTTCCTGTTCAAGCCGCCTGGCACTTTCATCGTAGCGAACCTCGCCGATGCAATCGAGGCTGGCTTACAAGGCATCAATCCGCCTGACGTGGTAGCTATCATCTGCGAGTCAGAGGAAGCTGCCGAGGTCAAGAAAGCGTTCGAGCAATCGCTGCTCGTTCAGGCTTTGAACCGTACGTCGAACAAAGTCTGTCTTTGCATCTGCTCGTTTGGCCACGACGGCACCATCAACCAGGTAGATGCCCTCACCAACCCGGTTGCTAACCTCGAGCGGTTGTTCCGCGAGCAGACTACAGCCATCCGGACAGCGGGGCTCAAAGAGCTCTTCTCGGCCAAGCACGTTTCCATCGTTGCGCCCCCGGGTTTCACCTTCGTTAAACCGTCTCAAAAGCGCTCGACGCACTTCTTGCGCGCCGAAGAAGCCTTGACCGAAGTTGAAGGAGTTCAGTTCCTTGCCTTCGCCCTGCTCGAGAAGCTCTGCAATCGCGCCATGAAGGTCGGGGCGAAGCTCGACGTGATTTTTGTCGACACCATGGGTATCGCTGCGGTGGCTTACGCGCTGCGTGACATGTACTGCACATTGTTCGGCGTTGCCAAGCCTCGCGTGGTTACATTCCATTCGCACGAAGGGATAGACAAAATCGATGCGCCGCTTCATGGCACGTCCTTCACACTCATCTCCGCATCATCGTCGATGAATCTGGAGCGCGACTGGAAGCAGAAAGTGAAATGCGACGCCACCGAGGTCGTCACGCTCCTGACGCTGGTGAACGCGAAGGACGCCGAGGACGCACTTTTTGCACTTCCTGCGCCGGAGAGCCGCGATGACAGCCCGCACCACAAACACCTGAAGGACCTGCCAATCGTTGGCGAGCGGTTCGCTCCGGAGGACTTGTTGCCGAAGTCGGTCCTGCTCCGAAAGATGCAACATCGGCTGCCAAAGGTCTCTGACTTCTGCAAGGCCTACGGTTTGAACGGCGCGCTCGCTGTTCAAGCTCGCGGTCCGATTCCGACCGCCAAAGTCCGCCCCATTTATCTCGATGGACGTAAGCTGAGGGATAACCTCGGCTTCAGGAACTTCGCCGACAAGCTGGTGAGTCAGCAGACCCCCGCATCGGTAAGCGCCATCGTCTACCAAGACGATGAAGCATCGCGACGGATTGCAGAATACTGCGCTGAGAAGCTGCAGGAGGTAATGCATCGAGCGACCCCGCTCACTCTGGTGAGCGATAGCGAAATCGAATCTGGTAAAGCCGAGCTGGACGGTACGGCTGGGATTTTGGTTGTTGCAGCTGTGGTTGGCCGTGGTACGCGCCTGCTTTCGATAAGCCGTGACTTACGCGACGTTCATTCGGGCGCGCGTACCTACTTTATCGGAGCCCAGATTGCGGAGACTGCGGCCCAGCTCGACGCACTTCCGAAGAATCTCAGGCATTCGGCTACGAAGGCTGAAATAAGAATCGAGCGATTCGCGGGAGTCGCTGTCGGGGAAGGCATCGACGAATCCTTCGAGGAAGAGTCCCAGGCGTTTCGGAACATCCAACGAAAGTTGGGCGACGCTTTCGCTGCGCGCTTCGAGCTCCTTGCTGGCTCGGCGAACGGTTTGGGGAATGCGGTCTTCATGGCGCGTGACGACGACCTCGTTGACGATATGCGACTTCGTCCTGATTTCGCGTACTGGGACCCTTTCTACACGGAAGCGAACGACACAAACGCTGCTGTTCTGGTGACAGCCGGCGCGCTGCTCCAAAACGCACGAGAGCGCGAGGATTTCACGGATGAAGACGACCGGCTCGCCACAGACGCGTTCCAGCAGGTCATCCTCAATCCGGAGAACTTTACACGGTACAACGATGGGGCAATTCAGGCAGCACTATTGCGCTGCGCGCGACCCAGCGAGCTGGACTACTCGCGGGAGGCCAGCGCCAGCCAGTTCATGCTGGACCTGCTGGCCAACATCTTCGAGCAGCACAACCGCCGACAAGGCGAGGCCGCTTGCGAGTTTGCGTTTGCACTTCACACACGCAAATTGCGCCTCAAGGAACAGCACTTCGATGACTTGAAGGCCCGTATTCGGCCGAAGCTCGAAGGGGCCACCCACAAGGTTCGCCTGCTCCGCATGTTGTTCGGATTCGACGCGATGCCGGCAAGCGAGACTCTTCCCGACGACTTTTGAATAAAGTGTTGTCGGTCGAAACGTGACGTACCGCTGAGATTACGAATTCGAGTCACCACGAACGAGTGGTGCGACGAGCTACCGGGGTTACTGTGGAGTTAGAAACACTCGAGAGAGAATGGAAGGGACCGGGTCAGTCAGACGGCGTTGTTCATGACTGGGAGCCTATCGCAGGCCTGCGTCCGTACCAAAGCAGTTGGCTTGCGGCAGTCGAGGGTCCAGACAAAGCACGAGCAGAAAAAGGCCATAGACTGTCTTCGGCGACCATCGAATCTATCCGCAGTTTGTGGCTCGGCCCATGTAGCGCGGCAGCGCCCAATCCGACATCTGCCGAGGCCTGCCACGCAGGTCACTTTCATTGCTATCGGACGAGACTTCGTGGACGGGGCGCGGCGGTCTTCGCCGACTGGCGCAAACAGAGCGGAGGGTCGGCAGTCTGGTGGTGCTCCAGTTTGCGGCAAGCGGGCCTTCGGTACTCGTGGACCCAGCACGCAGCGGGAAGTTTCGAGCAGTTGGGGGCTGCCCTTCAATGCGCCATGAACAACAGCGATGAACTCCTGACGAACGTTGTCTGTCGTAAGATTCTCGATTGGGGCGGTGTGCGCGGGCGGAGGTACGCGGCGCGTCTTGACTGGCTGGATGAACAAATGCGGTGCGGAAGTTTGATTTCGAGCATCCAGATGGCAACACGCGCGCTTCGCGCTTCATCGACTTCCCCGCTCAGCGAACTATTCTCGGATGAGGCCATCCCGATGACTTCCGGGACCACTAAAATCTTCGCTGCCGCAGCATTGGACTTTTCAGCGGGCTGGAACGCGCCAACGCAAGATGTGTTGATTTTTGACGGGCGAGTTACCGCAGCTCTCGGACTTGTCGCGCGCCGCGTTTCTCATGCTCTCCCGGAGCCGTTTCGCTTCCCTTCCGAACGGGAGGAGAAGCGACGGCGCGACCCGTCTTGCGGCCATCTCACGTTCCCAAACTTGCGCTTAATAAGCAACTCCCAACGCGCGCAATTTGCGAGATTGGGGGCGCGTTGCATTGAACAGGTTGTCGGGAAATCTGAATTTATCTTGGCTGAGAAGGCGCTCTTCATGGTGGGCTATGACGTCAGGAAGCTTTGCGACGACGAGCCACGGTCGTGCTCATAAGCGAGAAGGTCACACGCGTACAATGCGCACTCGGTCCGCTAAGCGTTACTAAGCATTACTATGTATTTTGAGCGCAACGACGACCTCGAGTCGCAGGCGAAGAAAAACCCGCAGTAACCACGAAGGCTATCGAGTCACAAGCCAGGCGGCCTTTGCTTAGCTGGGTCGTCGTGACGAGATATCCGCAGAGCAGTAATCTGACTTACAGGAGCCCCTCATGGGGCTCCTTTTTGCTGTTCACGAGCGACAAGCCCCGCTTAAGTTTTGCGTTTATTGAAGCAATTTACTGAATTCTGCGCACACATCAGCCCCCCGACGTTTAAAATCAATGGCAATAAAAACGGCGTAGCGGGGGCGCATGAAACCGAGACTGACTGACCTTTTGAAGGTTGTAAGACCCGAGCGGGCACTCTTTACCACTTTTACCCTAAGTCTGAGCTGGTTTGAATCGTTTTGTTTGCCCATCCTGAGGGCAGACGGGTGCGAGCAGATTGACCTGCTTGTCGATTCGAAGGAAGCCTGCAAGGTCGGCGCGGAAAGTGCCAGTGCCTATGCCGGCAACGCCTTCTGGGTCACACCGGTGGCCATGCAGAAGGCAGGCATCTTCCACCCCAAAATCGCGTACCTCCATGGCGGCACCGACGACACACTGGTCATTGGAAGCGGCAACCTGACGCAGCCGGGGCAAGGCGGCAATCTGGAGGTCATTGACGCGGTCAGCGCCAGCCAGCACCCTCACGTTTTTGAAGAGTTTGCGGAGTTCGTCGACCGGTTTCTGACCCGGCCCGGACTTTCGGCCCATGTCACCTCCACCCTGAAAAGCTATGCAACCCGGGCCCGGGAGGTCGCAGCCGCTGCGCCTGCCTCGGTCAGGGATGCGCCGCGCACGGCGTGGCTTATCCATACGCTGGACACCCCTGCCTTTGAGCAACTGGGCTTGCTGGCCGAGAATGACCTGGACAATCCTGTTGAGCTGACGGTTTTTTCTCCCTTTCACTCCCGGACCGCCGAGGCAGTCGGTCGCCTGGCAGAGCGTTGCAGCGTGTTGCGCACGCGCATCGCGCTGTTGCCGAAGTGGTCCGAGAACGAGGCCAGCTACGTGTACGTGGCACCGTTCGACAAGAACGCGACTCACCTACCCAAAAAGCACTCCTTTGTGAAAGCCGATACCGGGATGTCTCCCCGCACGGTTCATGCAAAGTGCATTGAAATCCGGAGCACTGAAGCCTGTCTGGTGCTGACCGGGTCCATCAACGCCACGCGACAAAGCCTGTGCGAAACGCGCAATGTCGAAGTGGGCCTCGTCCGCAAGATGGCTGCCTCGCCCTTCAAGTGGGAAGTCGTCGCCAAACCCGACGAGTTTGTGCCGTGTGAGTACGGTGCAGAGGCGGGGGACGAGGATTGGGGTTCCCGGGTCTGTGTTGAAGCCACCCTGACGGATAAGGGGTTGTCTGGAACGCTTGCTCCCTGCACGAGCGAACAGGTTGTCCGGCTGGAAATCTGGTCCCGCAACCGTTGTGAGCTGGCTATTCCGGAAGTTCGCGTCGCCTCGAACGGTGTCTTTTCCGTTGAGGTTTCCACCGAGGAACTCAACACGGACTTTTCCCTGCGCCTCAAGGTGCTGGTTGAAAACGAAGATGACCCAGTGCTGGCCGTTGGCTGGCTCAATGTCGAGACGGTGCTGGCCTTTCCGCCGGTTGACCGGGACCTGGCGCAAGCCGCTTCGAACATCGCAGCTGGAAAGCCCTCTGAGCGGGACCTTCGCGCCATCCTGGAACATTTCCGGCGGGTGCTGACGCGGGAGCAACGCATTGCCAACGCACCCGTTCAAACTGCATCCCGCGCCACGGTTACCGTCCCTCAGCCCCCGGCTCCCAAGACCGGTTTCGACCAGTGGACGCCTGAAGAGCAGAAAGCGTTGGGGGTTTCGCCCAAGACCGCACGACAAATCCTCGCCGCTGCGTTTGCAAGCCTGCGCAAACCGGTAGCTGAGGTTGTTCGTTTTCGTGATGACAAACACGAAGACCCTGAAACAGACAACGAAAAGGAAGATGCTGAAGACAAACCCGCTCCGGTTCGTCGTTCGCCGCCGAGAAAACGCCCTCGTCGCAAGCTTCCTGATAACCCGTTTGAAGAAATGCTCAAAACCCTGCCGCTGGTCTTGAACGTCAATGCCATGGGAGTCTGGATTCCGGCTTTGGTGGCCGTCTCTTTCGCCCAGCACCTGTCGAGCAATCTGAAGCTCCTTCGAGACATTGCCGGGGACAATGCGATTGACCACAGCGCGCTGGGGCAGCCCCTGAAGCAATGGTTCTCGAAATACTCGAAATACGACTACGGTGACGCCAACCGGATGCGTCTTCTCGAACTCTTCTGTGGCGTCGCGGCCTGTACTGTGTTTTTTGGCGGCGAATCAGTCAACCCACCCAAGGTTAAGCAGAATCTAGAAGTCTTCATGCAGCGTACGTTGACTGCTGACGAGTGGCTCGATTTCGCGGACAACGCGCTCGGAACACACCCTTTCGAGGACCTTGACGAAGCACTTCGGGCAGAGGTGCTTCAGGGCGCACTCACGCTTGCGGAGTCTCTTGCGACGCGCGAAGAACTGGAAGCGGTTGTGATTTCCGTTTTCAATGATGGCAAGGGAGACGTCCCGCAGCTCGCACGGTACAAGCCCATCTACGAGATGATGAGTCGCGCACGCCAGCATCGCCTCCAGTACCAGAAGAAAGACCCGGTTTTCGGCATCATCAGTGCGGACATCCACCCCCTTGAACGGGACACCCGCTGCCCGGCTTGCAACCACACGCTCGATGACCGGGACGTCGTGACCGAACTCACGCGTGACGGAGTTGCCGTTCACCACACCCGTTGCAAAAAGCCCATCTTTATCGGGTTGTCCAAGGAGCGCCTTGCCGCAGGCAACGTTCCCCGCTGGGCTTTCGGCTACACCGACGTTTGACCACGCAAGGAGCAACGCATGTTTTCCCATCCCCAATATGTGTCGCGGCCTGAAACCTCACGTGGTCGAGACCCGCTTGGTGTTCAGTCGACGGTCATGGCCCTGTACCGTCAGGTGTATCCCGGCCTGAACAACCGGGCCCGGTACATCCGGGTCTATTCCGCCATCAGCTGGATGGTGCAGCAAATCTGGGACTATCTCGGTGACGAGCCGTCTGAAGATGACATCCAGAACGCCTTTGATGCGGGGCTGCCCAAAATCCAGCTCATGCTCGTATGGGCCAACGCTCGCGCGCGGGTTCGCGCCCTGCCGGGCCTTACCCGCAGCTGGCCGGAAGATGGCGTGTCGGGAAACCTGAACTACCGTGATATGCATACACCCGGGGGCTATTCGGCGAGTGACGAGGAATCCGACGACCTGGACGAGGACACAGGCGGGGCCGACGGAACAACTTTCCTGGGCCCCGACGAGTACGGTCCGAGCATCACCAACGGACTCCAGTTCGTCGAGCGCTGGCCCGGCTACCACAATGTCCTGGAGCTGACAGACGGTGGCGAAGCGCTGGCGGAGGCCTTTGAAAAACTGGTGACCCGCAAATACCCGAAAGCGGTGGAGTGGTTCCGGGACCCCTACAGCGCTGACATTAACTCCGACGAGCTGGACGCGTTCTGGGAAGTGCTGCGCCTGGATAAGCCAACGACAGCGGAACAACAGGCCTTCGCGGCTCAGTTCTATCCCGAGCTTCCCGCTGTTCAGCTTACCGAAGACTTTCGTCAGCGACGGGACGGCTTGACGCTTGCGCTACGTGCGCTCGCGGCAGAAGAGCTCGCCAATGAAGTGCCGGGCTACGTCGACGTCGAACGGATTCGCCACACGATGGCCCGAGGGTTTGCCACCAACGGGACCCCGCTTGATTTGATGGACCTGGAGCGCACCCAGCGCGTCTGGCAAAGCCTGCAACTGCGCAAGTTCCTGAAGGTCGCGCTCGAGACCCTCTTCAGGTCCTGCGAAGTGCGCATCCATCACGCGATGGTGAAGTCTTTCAGCCGGGATGCAAACGGAAAACCAGTGGTCGTTCCCAGAACTCTGGAAGCCATTGCACAGCAAGTAGGTAAGCTGGCGCAGGAGAATCTGAAGGCACCCGCACCGACGCTGGCGGCCCTGCTCAAGGCGTTCGAGCGCGCGCAAGGGACTTCACCCTCCCTATACTTCGCAGGACTTGACCAGCCTCAACTCGACCTCAAACGGCACATGAAGCTGATGGAACTCGACGCGCGATTCCAGTTGAGCCATGGCGCAGACAGTACGGAAGGCGATGCGGTGGCGAGTGCGCTCGGTGCGCTGCTTTGGTGTGCGATAGAGGCGAAACACCTTCCTGCCGAAAGTCTTGTCGAAGACGGGGACCGCCTGGCGCTATCTACCTTGCAGGAATTGGTTGAGCGCTTCAAAGACGCGTCGCCCGGTGAGTTTGTCGCCGAGGTCGTCAACACCCATGTATTGAACCTGCACTTCGCTGTCGTGTGCGAGCGCTGCATAGAGGACTTTGATAACGGCCGAGCTGTCAAGGACCGTTATCGAGTGCTGCTGGGCGATGAAGGACTTGAGCGCAATCAGGCCGTTGGTCAACTTTTGACGACCGCTGAGGAAATGCGCGACATCCTGGTTCACGCGCTCTTTCTGCTCGCACAGTCCGGCTTCGTGACCCAACATCCGGTTGACCCGCGAGCGTTCCGGTTGACCGATGCCGGTCGGGAACGCGCACGACTGGACCTCAAGGCCCTCGACAGCTCAATGAACGAGGATAGCCTCGTCCTCGTATAACTGCTTGCGCTGAGCGAAGTCGGACGCCTGCCTGCCTGTTCGGCCGGTCCGGTTGTCCGGGTGGATGTTGCGAGGGGAAAGCCGGACGGGTGTCAGAGCGCTACGGTGCCGGCGATACGGGTGGCTTTGCGGTCGAAAGTATGAAAAGGAGCTTGGCCGTTCGTCATTACGAACAAGATACCCAACAAGCACATCGTATCCAAAGAGGCCATTTAGCTACTCCATGAATTCATATCTTCGACATCCACTGCTTGTCCGTCTTCACCGACCCACCAGCTAGGTCCTGAATCGACCGAGTCTTCACGCGGACGATGACGTCTCCGTCTGGTGTCACCTGCCACTCGAGACGGGTGCCTGGTTCAGCGTGAAGTGCGGCTCTGACTTCTGCAGGAACGGTGGTCTGCCCCTTGGATGTCATGGTCGATTCGGCCATCGCTCGCTCCTTACCTTTCCTGCGATTGTAACTGCCCGATAGTGACGGCCTGTAGTGAGGTATGCCTTCCATGCATCTGTTGTTAGCAACAATAGACAGCGGTCTCGCGTATCGACCAATGCGCAAGCCAGACGATTTCGGCATCCTCTCCAGCTAGCTCGATGTAGATGGACATTCTTTCTCTCCTCAACGTTGTTCCCAATTAAAATCGAGTCTCAACTACCAACTAGCCTTTCCTCTCGCCCTACGTCGCCGCTCAAATTGTTCGTCTAGAATCGCCTCCTTGAGCGCCCGACCAATCTCGGCACTCCCCGTTGTCATCAACTCAACGTAGCGACGTGGCGTTAGCTCCGCTACGACATGAGCAAGACCAAGGTCGATTGCTATCGATAGCTGCCTTTTCAATCGCCTGCTCGGTCGGCTCTTGGATATTGAGGCGGGGCCTTGGTCAGGATTGGTAGCTTTCCTATGCGCGTCAGTTCTAGGCGTCATCATTAGGAGCTTTTGTGAAGAAGCGCTGGAGGCGCTCGCGGAATTGCTCGACGACTGCACTGTCGCCCAGTCCGACATCGGTTTGACAATGGACCAGCCTCTGCCGGTGCGCTTCGAATCCGTCAGCACGGTCATCTACGGCGAGCCACCTCAGCGGTGCGTTCCGCGAGACGTAGTCTAAAACCTGTGCTCCCCGTGGAAGAAGCGGCCAAACGACAGGATTCAAAGTGCATCCATCAAAGGTCGCACCGACGATGCGGTTCTGTAGACTTTGAGACGGGATTGCGTTGCGCGTCAATTCGGTCCCGAAGACGAACGACCAGTCGCTCGATAGGACAATCTCTACATCAGGATAGGGAGTTAGCAAGTCATCAAGCACAATGGCGTATTCAAACAGCTTGATGTTAGGCGCGCTGCTCATCACACGGTTTCCAGAGCGACGTGCGATGCCTCGATGAAGGACCCCATCGATGTCTAAAAATAGGACGTGTTGCATTGTGTACCTGCTGAAATTTCGTTATCCGAATTGCTCTGAAAGTCGAGTGCGGAGTAACGTCTGAGTCCTGACGTCACCTAAGCCAGAATTCTCGTCGCACCTTACGACGTGAGACAGATGCTCACCGAAACCAATGATTTCATCGTCAATTGCGAGCCAACTCGTCAGACGATGGGTCAGGACGTAGCGCAAAATTTGAGTCCCGCGTGCCTTCGACGCCCACGTGTCGGCGTCGAAATACCTCGAGTGATATGTCGCACCGACCACGCGCTCACTTAATGCTCGCGGCAACGCCTTTTTCGCTCGCAGGTAGCCCAAATGATGTACCCACGACGTCGAAAGAACTATTTCTACACTGTCGTGCGGGGCAAGGCATTCGACGAGAATCGGCGCAAATTCGAAAAGCCGCACGGAAGGAGAGATACTGGTGATGCCTCTCCGGGTGCGAACGACCCCAAAGCGGTGAAGCACTCCGTCGAAATCCAGAAATAAGACTTGCCGATTCCGCTCCGTTTTCGTGATGCTGTCGACTTTGCCATTCATAGCAGCCGCTGAATGTCAGCCTTCGCCTTGAACCGTATCCTTCGGTTCGCGTTCGGCATTGCCGGTGCTTGCCACACGCGCGGCGATGCTGGCGAATTGCGTCACGCTCAGCGGCACGCCTACCTCCACGTAGAAGCTGTCGGAACTGAGATACGTGTTTTCGTCCCAAATCACACCGCGTCCATCCTCGAAATCGATGATGCACATGTTTGTACCCGGCACCTCTCTAACGCATGCGACACGCCGAACCACCATGTCTCCGCTAACTGCCTTTGAACACAAATACACAGCCGGCCTAGCCGAATCTGCTTTCGCGAGTAAATCTCGAACGCTAGCGAAGGTGTGTGCAATAAAAGCGCTCTCCGAGGCATCGCCGGTCTTCCTACCGTAGCGCACGTGGAAAAAGGCGTCATCTGACACTCTGAGTGGCAAGAGACTGCGCTGTGTTTTGGTCGTGCGCTGTTCGGTCATGACACCGTCTTCCATCATTTAACTCCTGCATTGTTGAGGCTAGCCATAGTGCCGCCTCCAGTCAGACCGCGCGTTAGTGTTGCGGTGCGTAAAAATGCGGATGAGACCGGCGACCAGCAAACGCTGGTCGCCGTAGCGCCGGACTCTCTATCTGAAACTACAGAACTCCCATTCCAGGTGGGACCCGGCTCGTCGGGCGGCACCGCACTTTTCCACCAGCACGTGCGGCCTTTCTAGTGCGCGAAAATAAGTGACCACTCTTGATTCTTTCTGGTCCTCAGCCTTCGCTTCGGGAGGTCATCATTCTCTGCGTCGTAGAGGCCCACACGCCCCGATGTCCATGAGTCGGCGCAGCGCCGCATTGTGTATTGCACGCATTTTCTCGCGAAGCGCCTGTACGGCCGCCGTCGGTATCCGTCGTATCTGACGGCAACCTGTTTTGACGATGCGACTCGGGAGCACGTTGTCCTCGACGAGCTTCCTGACGACTATGCGCGGAACGCCCAGTAGTCGCGCGGCGGCGTCAAGCGAGAGTTCTTCGACCTCGCCCGGTTTATTCGCCTGCGTCATGTATGGGTCCCTCTTAGAAGGACAGTCGCAATTGCTGGAGAAACAGTTCGATGACAGCAGGGCCGCCTACGCCGAACTCTGTTTGACAACTTGCGAATCGGTGACGGCAGGACTCGAATCCGTCGGCGAACCGGATGTTGAGATGAAGATAAGCATGTCACAGAGTACGCCCTCCCATCTATGCTTCGTTAACCTAACTTTTGCAGTGTGCATCGTCGTGTCTTTCTGTCCGCTTGCTTACCCCTCGCCGAGTATCGAGCGAAGCCTCCGCTGAAATTCTACGTCGTCCCTTGCGTGCACGAGCGAAAGCATCCTGCTGGCCCGGCGAAGGGCATGACCTGAGACGGTTGCACGGAGCATGTCGTCGAACGCGAGTTCCCGAATTGCAGGCTCCCCGATTGCCCGCAGTTGCCCCACCAGAGCGGACTGAGCTGATTCGTTGAATCCCAGATGCATATCAACGTCGACGCGCCGAGCGTCCGTGAGTTTTGAAAACTCAGACTCCGTGGAGGCAACGACCACGTACGGCTCGGTGCGGCCATTCATGAAATCAAGAATCGCTTCTTCTTGGCGGTCAGCCATCGTGCTGACGAAATTTGTGACACGCCGCCCGAGTGTAGAGAATGCCTGTCGCAGCGAGTCGAGGCTGTAATGAAACGGCCACGCGTTCCCGACGACTATGGCCACACCAGGGTAGTCGCACAACGTCTCTGTCAAAAGCGAAACATCGGACTCGAGCCTGCGCATTTTTGCCACCTCACCGTGGCACGGCGGCACCCTGAAATTTAGGTTTAATGGGCCGAGAGCGCCGCTCACGCAGAAAAATACGTAGACCACTTCTGCCCCTTTTTGTGCCTGCCAGTGCACGGCGCGACCACGCGGCCGCCGGCTACCGCCAGAGTTGTCAACGCACCCAGCTCAACACGAAGTGCGCGTTTGCAGTCCGAGAACAGGGTTGGTATATCCGGCAGTGTAGATGTTTACACGGTATGTGTAAACACAGTAGATGTTTGATGAGTAGACGAACAGGCGTCGTTCGGCGAATCTCCAAGCATGGACGAATTTGATAAGAAGGAAGTCGACCCGTGGTTGCGCCGAATACTAGCCGCGAACGTGCGCCGGCTACGTGACGCAAAGGGCCTTTCGCAGGAGAAGCTAAGTGTGGATTGCGGGTTTCATCGCACGTACGTCAGCCAGGTGGAACGGGCGGTAACGAACATAACGCTAGACAATCTTCAAAAGCTCGCGGAGGGATTGGGCGCGGACCCACAAATCCTGCTGAAGGGGTAGATGGCGGTCTCAGATGGACGTTGCCACGCCTTGCGGAACCGATTCCCGGCGGCCCACCTCACATTGCTTTCCGTTCGCAATCTCGAACACGGTAGCCATCTCTTTGTCGCGGCCCATTCGGCGGCTATTTCACCACCGCTTAGCGGACGGTCGTGAGGCGCGCGATGTGAAGCGCTCGCTTCGGTTTGACGAAGGCCGAAACAGACTATCCTGCTGCATCAATGCTCGTCCGCGCGACTCCCGCTTACTCACTCCCGGTTCAGAAGCCACGCATTGAAAACGTCCCGCCTCCAACGCAAGAGTTCGTGGTCACGAAGAAGGGCACGCGGTGGGAGCAACCAAGGCCGATGTTTTGCTCGCAACCGGATGGTTGCGACTGAAAGAGCCAAAGCCTCGCCGAGTTCGTGTGCGTTGAGGTAGGTGTCGGTTGATGTGCAGTCGGTCGATGTCATGCACCGTATAGCTCACGACATTAAATGCGGGTACTTCGGCTTCCTTGCACGTTTGAGATATTCTTCACGCGCAGCTCATATGGCGACCAACGGAGCGGCGACCATCGACGATGGAAGCATGCAAAACATCCTAACGAATGCAAACGCGTGGCGAACTTGGCGAGCCGGCTCATCCAACAACGCTAGCGCTCGGCAGACCCGTAACATCTTCGAAAGCTTCAGTTCTTAATCATCCGAGCCCTCGATTGGCCGCCTGCTGCGACTGCAGCGGGCGCGCCGTTGGCTGGCGAAAGTCTTCGACCTTGATATACCACGCAAGGCCTGAAGACTCTCTTGTAACACCGAGGACTTTATTGTGAGGCTGAAGACTTTTTTGCAACCCCACACCGCCACAGACTTACATCGCCTTCTTGAACGGCGCGCCCGAATGCTCGCGCAATTCGTTGAACACGATCTTCGGCCACGCCTTCTGCGCGACTTCGATCTCGGACACGTGCGAAGCAAGATAAGTCGGCGCATCCGACGCGTCGAGCGCAATGCGCGCCGCGTACGAATCGGTGAAGCGGCGCAGTTCGGCCGGATCGTCGCAGGTCACCCAGCGCGACATGCGGTAACGCGCCGGCGCCATACGCACGTCGACCTTGTATTCGGTCGACAAACGGTGCGACACCACTTCAAACTGCAGTTGGCCCACCGCACCGAGAATCATCAAGCCGCCCACTTCCGGACGGAACACCTGAATCGCGCCTTCCTCGCCGAGTTGCTTGAGCGCCTCGCCGAGCTGCTTGGCGCGCATCGGGTCGACCACTTCCACCGTCTGGAAAATTTCCGGCGCGAAGAACGGCAGGCCGACGAACTGCAACTGCTCGCCTTCGGTCAGCGTGTCGCCGAGACTCAGCGTGCCGTGATTCGGAATACCGATGATGTCGCCCGGATACGCCTCGCTCACCGTCTCACGACGCTGCGACAGGAACGTCACCACGTTGTTCGCACGGAACGTCTTGTTCGTGCGCGTCACCTTCACGGCCATGCCGCGTTCGAAATGCCCCGAGCACACGCGGATAAATGCCACACGGTCACGGTGCGCCAGGTCCATGTTCGCCTGCACCTTGAACACGACGCCGGTGAACTTGGGCTCGTCCGGCATGACCGGACGCTGCACGGTCATGCGCATGGAGGGCGGCGGCGCCAGATCGACCAGCGCGTCGAGAATTTCCTTCACGCCGAAGTTGTTGATCGCCGAGCCGAACAGCACGGGCGATTGCTGACCGGCGAGGAACTGCTCGCGATCGAAATCCGGCGAAGCGCCGGTGATCAGATCGATCTCTTCCTTCGCCTTGATCCAGGCATGGCCGAAACGGCGTTCGCCTTCTTCGTCGCTCGGCGCTTGCAGCGTTTCCACTTCGCCGCCGGCCTTGTCCTGCCCCGCGCGGAAAATGCGCACCTGATCGCGCTGGATGTCGTAGACACCCTGGAAGTCCTTGCCCATGCCGATCGGCCACGTGAACGGCACGGCGGCGACGCCCAGATGCTGCTCGATTTCGTCGAGCAGTTCGAGCGGTTCGCGCACTTCGCGGTCGAGCTTGTTGATGAAGGTGACGATCGGCGTCTTACGGCTGCGGCAGACTTCGAGCAGCTTGAGCGTTTGCGCTTCGACGCCGTTCGCGCCGTCGATCACCATCACGGCGGCGTCGACCGCGGTCAGCACGCGGTAGGTGTCTTCAGAGAAGTCTTCGTGGCCCGGCGTGTCGAGCAGATTGATGACGGCGTCGCCGTACTCGAACTGCATCACCGAGCTCGCCACCGAAATGCCCCGCTGCTTTTCGATCTCCATCCAGTCGGACGTCGCGTAACGGTTGCTCTTGCGGCCCTTCACAGTACCGGCGATCTGAATCGCGCCCGAGAACAGCAGCAGCTTTTCCGTGAGCGTGGTCTTACCCGCATCCGGGTGGGAAATGACCGCGAACGTGCGGCGGCGTTTGAGTTCGGAGACTGACATCGGGTCTGGCGGTCACGGATAGGGGTTCGGGCGGTTCCCGGCGGCTTGTGGCTGCCGGTGTGCCACGCCTTGCGCGGCGGCGTCGAGCTGCGGGAGTTGGGCCGGCGGCCCGCGTCACAATGGCAACTCAGCCGCGTCGGAAACAGGTCACGAACGAGCGTTCGACAATACGGGAATCGCCAGCGCAGAACAGCGCAGGGAACGAATGATACACGTCATGGGGAACGGCGTATCGAAAAGGGGCAGGTGCGGCGGAGAAGCGGCAGGCGGGTCTGCCCCAGGAGGCCTACTGATAGGACATCGTGAAAGTGGCCAGCGCTCTGATCGAGCCTGCCTCCATATCTCCCGTTCGGCCAAAGCGTAGCAGTCATCTCTACCGGTGCTGAATCGTCAAATCTGCAGGGCATCTGAAACTGTGTTGGCGCGAGCGTGGCAATCGTCGCACCAACCGTTGGATTGGCGGGCACGGAGATCGATCCCGCGCTGATTATGTTGTCTGCTCCGCTTGCATTACAGATAAGCGCTGCGTGAGCAGCCCTGGCCGCGAACAAATTGAAAACCAGCAACAACATGAGGCACCCGACTATCCGAATGCGCGAACGGCGGTCGCGCCGCGCAACGGTCGCACAGGACAATGCCTCATAGACTGTCGCTTTTCGACTGCAAAGTTGCAGACAAGATTTGAACGCTGAGATTCAATCACCCTTCGAATTCAGTTGCTGAGTACTACGTCAATCAAGGTTCGCCTTTTCCGGTTGGCGTCCCATCCACGCAGTGCCCTTCCACAGACATGTAGACCGCCCCCGCGTTACGCGTCTGCGCCGGCAGCACATAGTCAATGTGGCATTGCTCGGAGGCCGTCGCACCCCATTTCACGAACAGCGAGCCTTTGTCTTCGATCCCGCGCGCGAAAATCCGGCTGTCCTGCGCAACGACGCCTACCGTGCGTCCACTTGCATCGACGACATCCGCGCCGAACGGCAACGCCTTGCCGCCGAGTTGCGGCGCGCGAATCAGCACGGCGCGTCCGGTCACCGTCTTGTACCTGATCATCACCACTGAGCCCAGCCGCGGCACCGCCTGCTCCGACGTCGATTCAAACTCGACATCGGTCGAGGTGCCCTTCGGATCGATATCCACCGTGTTCATGCCATACGGCGTCAAATACGGAACCACCGCAAAGCCGCCTCCGTTGAGCTTCACGCCGGGTGAACTGGTGACGCTCGCGCCTGCGGCGCCCGGCGCTTCAATAATGCCGAACGTGTCGCCCACCGTCTGCGAGAAGGTGACGCCGCCCGGATGCGCGACGATCGACCCGCTCACCCCTGCCGACACCTGGCTCGATCCGGTTCCCCCGCTCGCCGATCCCGTCAACTGCGCGTACGGTGCGCGATAGGTACCGCTCGCACCCGCGCTCGCCGTGCTGGCGCCGGAGCCGCCGCCGTACGTCCCATACGCGCTGTATGAGTACTGGTTGCGATCACCCAACGAACCGCTCACGTTGGCCAGCAGACTGGTCTTGCCGCCGGAACTGCTGAGGTTCGTCGACATGAGCGGCGAATGCGGGTCATGGCCGAGCGGCAACGTCGTGCCCAGCATGATCTGGTCCGACATCGATCCGTTCGAACTGCGCGTGCGCCCTGCGCTGATGCTGTACGTACCGTACCTGAAACGATGGGTGTAGCCTGCCTGATAGAACACATCGCTGCCGCTGCGATTCCAGTATTGCTGTGCGGAAGCGTTCAGGTAGACCGTGCCGTATTCCTTGAAATTCTGATTGAGCGTGGCCTGAAAACGATTGCGCTGGCGATACACCGAATTCGGATCGCCGCCGTGCATTGCGAGGTCACGCGCGGACGCGGCGTCCCACAAGTTCATGTACCCGGCCGTCGAATAGCGATACGCCGCGATCGCAATGTTGGTGTTGGTCGGATTGATGAACTTGCTATAACCAACGCGCAAGCTGGTGCCACGCGAGGTGGCCTGATTCGGAATCTGCGTCTCGGCGGCCGTCACGTCCACGGAGAAAGCACCCAGCTGCGTGTTCAGTGCGGCGCCCAGGTCGGCGGCCAGATAGCCGTCCGCAGCGACACCGCCGCCATAGAGCGTGATCAGATTGGTCAGCCCGCGCTGCAATGTGAACTGCGCGAAAGTCGGTTTGGTTTCGAGCGTGGCATAACGAAGCTCACCGGCAGTGACCGAAAACCGTGTGGTGCCGGGCCGCAACGACTGGGCGACCGAGGCGTAAGGCACGGTAAAGCTTTTCGTGCGGCCATTGGCCTCGGTGACGGTGACATCCAGGTTGCCGCCATAGCCGGTCGCGTACAGGTCATTGATTTCGAACGGGCCCGGCGACACGGTGGTTTCATCAATCACCTGCCCGTTCTGCCGAACCGTCACGCGCGCGTTCGATTCAGCCGTGCCACGCACGACCGGCGCATAGCCGCGCAGGGATTCTGGCAGCATGCGGTCGTCGGTGGCGATCTGCGCGCCGCGAAATGGCACGCTGTCGAACACATCGCCGGTCGTGTAGCCGTCGCCGACCGTCAACTGCGACTTCATCGCGGTGATATCACGCTGAAGGTAGGTCGCAATGTTGTCGAACTGCGTGGCGGCACCGGCTTGCCGGGTCATCGAGGACTGATGGCGGAAGTGCCACGCGCCGATGTTCACGCCGGCATTCAAACCGACATGGCTTTGAGTCGATTCAACACCCGATCCAGCGCTGTGGTACGCGTTCGCGTTGTAGCTCAAGAAAGCTGCGTTGACTCCGTTCTGCCACATCTCGGGCGGCACGTAACCGCGCGCGGTGTTTCGCATGTACTTTTGCGGCACGCTGAGGCTGATCTTCTGTTCCGCGAAATCGAAGTCAACGGTCGCGTCGGGCACGGCCGCCGCGAGGTCGACGCATTCGCCGGTAACGCCGGTGTCGGCCGCCGGTTCCGCCTTCACCTTAGCCTCGCTGCTCGCCGCGATCTTGGCGAAATCGACGCCAAGCTTCTCCAGCATTTGGCGGCTAAGGCAAGGACGCGCCGCAGTCGTTCCGCTCGCGGCGACAAACCGCACGTCATGACGCGCGACACGAATGCCGTTGAGGTACACATCGACGGAATAAATGCCTTCAGATACCGGGTTGCCACGCGCGAAGCGCGAGACGTCCACCGTCGCATTCGGATCGACGCGCAGAAATGTCGTATCGAACTCCACGGCTGCGCCCGCTTGAGCGGGTTCGGACGCCTGTGCGCCTGTCGGCTGAACGCCGCCCAGCACCGCGAATGCCAACGTGACAACGGCGGCGACCGGGTTGAGATTGAACACACCAGCGCGTTCAGTGCCACGAGCGGCCGACCTGCGACAGCGTAGGTCCTTCATGATGTGATCGGAATTGAATGTCCCGCCGCAGGCGTGCGTCATCCATGCGTTGCCGGCGCAACGCGCGCCGTGCAGAGAAAGGGTTGGCCAAAGGCGGCACGCTGCCGCCCCCGGCCGGGCTGTGGCGGTCTAGTCGCCGAGCGCCGCGTCGCCGGTGATCGGGCCGCCGTAGTCGCTGATTGCGATGTAGTGCACCTTCGCGCCCGCGGCGACACCATTCATCTTCGCGATCGGCAGGACCGCTGATGTGCGCGGTGCAACCATGCCCCCTTGCTCGTTCCTGAAGGTGTGGCCATTGCTCTCGACGTCGATCTCACTGAACGAGACGTAGTAAGGCGTCGGATTCGAGACGTTGAGCGCCTGCCCTTTGCCATCCGCCGACGCCGCGATGCTCCAACGCAGTTGCGCGGCCGCATCTTCGGGTTTGCCGGGTAGCTTGTCCGGCCGCGCGAAAACCTTGATGCGGGTGCGATAAGCGAGGCTCAAAGTATTGGCGTCCGAAGCAGCACTTGCCTTTGGTGGGATGTCCAGCACATTGAGCCAATAGACCGACTCGCGGTCCTGAGGTAATGATTCGCCCGTGTACATCACGCGTAACGTCTGCGCCTTTTTCGCGTCCATGCGGAAAATCGGCGGCGTAATCACGAACGGCACTTTGATTTCGCCGGGTTTGGCATCGGCATTGCCGTCGTCGATCCAGACCTGCACGAGGGAGGGTTTGTGGCTGTCGTTATCCAGTTTGACCGAGACTTCACGCTGCTCGAGTGGATACACCACACGCGTACCGCCAATAGTCACGCTTGCCTGTGTGCTGCCGGCCAATAGCGCACAGGCAAAGCCGATTACTATCGGCATCTTGTTGAGCAGCTTCATTACAGTCTGTCTTTCAATAATCCAGAGGAAGGTCGCAAAAAGCGCCGGCCTGGCGAACGCTTCGGATCTTCGCTTACTGGTATTCCATCGAATATTGAACCGACGAGGTGACCGTACCGGGAGCCGCAACGCCTGTTGCGTAGTACTGCGCGAAATACTGCAGGGTTGCCGCGCCGCCCGTGATGGTTGCCCCGTCCGTGGAGACATCGTTGTTCGCGCCCGTCGTGACGTTGATCGGTTGCATCTGCGCGTTGAGGAGACGAACCTCCACGTTTTGCGCGGTGCCGCTGTTCGACAGATAGCCATTCGTCTGGTCGACCGTCGGGCCGTTCTCGAAACGCGCAACTGCTTTGGTGGCCGTGCCGCTGCAGCCGCTCAGTTTCAGTTGCAGATCTGCAGGGTTCGACGTACCGGCCACTTCGCCTGACGACGAAAGCGAACCAGTCGGGACCGGCGCCAGCGTGACTGCCTTGTCGGCAGGGGTACCGCTTGCGCTGCCGTTGATCGAACACGTGCTATCGGTCACGGTGCCGGAGATGGAGATCGTGCCATCCGCCGCATGGGCGCCAAGGGGTACGAGACCGAACAGAGTGCCGGCGGCGATCGCGATTGCGGGGAGGGATAACTTCATAACGTTCAGTCCAATAAACCAAGAAAAACCGATCAAATCAAAACGCAATCCTTGTATTGCTCAAGGATCGCCCCATGCGTCAAGCATGCCAATCATTCAGTTCAGGAATACGATAGTTCCTGCTCTAAACGCCTGACCTGTCCTTCCGAGATAGGAGAATGCGATGTTAAGTTGTCCCACATTAAAATTACATGAGACAAATCGCCTCTTTCCGTGATTTCAGTCAATGGATTGATTGAATCAATGCACGCCGGTAAGGAGTGTCTCTATCTGGGGTTTACTGATATTGCATCGTGTATTGAACCGACGTGTAGACCGTACCCGCCTGGGCTGCATCGAGCGCGTAATACTGTGCGAAATACTGCAGCGTTGCCGCGCCGCCGGTGATAGCCACCCCGCTCGTACTGATATCGTTGTTCCTGCCCGTCAGCACATTGATCGGCTGCATTTGCGCGTTGAGCAATTGAACTTCCACGTTTTTCGCGGTGCCGCCCTGGTTCGCCAGAAGGCCCGTTGACTGGTCGATTGTCTGGCCGTTTTCGAAGTTGGCAATCGCTTTGGTAGCCGCGCCAGTGCAACCCGTCAAAACGAATCTCAGATCTGCCGCGTTCGACGTACCAGCCACGGCACCTGATGTTGTAAGCGCACTGGCCGGAACCGATGGCAGCGTGACTAACAGGTCGGCGGGCGTGCCACTCGCCGAGCCGTTGATCGAGCAAGTGGTGTCTGTCACCGTGCCACTGATGGTGATCGTACCGTCCGCCGCATTGGCGCCAGCCGGCGCGAGACTCAACACACCGCCAGTAGCGATCACGAATGCGGAGATCATCGATTTCATTGCTGTATTCCTAAAGATTAGAAAACTCAACGGCAGTCGCGGAGATACGTCGTACCGTTGCACACCTCGATCACGCTGATTTCGCAAGGTAAACAGGCAAAATAAAATGCCGAATAACTTGATGTCGCGCAAAAAAGTCAATCGTAAGTTTTACTGGATAAGAAATACATGAGGCAAATTGCCTTTCCTGAGATTTCGACGGGGATATCAGGCACCAAGTGGCTGGCTGTGTGTCCGGCAGAGTGATGCATCAATGCACGAAGAATCGGTCGAACTGGCTCTTCGTGAATAGGCTGGACGCGGCAATCCGCCGCGCAAAATTGGTGGCGGGCAGCAAGCTGATCAGCCTGTCCAAAAGAAAAACCCGCCGCATCGTTGCCAATGCGGCGGGTTATTTTCGAACAGAGAAAAGCGCTACGCGCCGCTCGCCTCGTTCAACGTCAAATGCTTCGTCTCGGGCGCCCACGCAATCGACACCACCATCCCGATCAGCAATACTGCGGCAAGCACCATCATCGTGATATGGAAACCCAGATGCACGATGCCGAGCGGCAGCAAAAACGTGCCGACCGCCGAGCCAAGACGACTGCACGCAATCGCGAGACCAACGCCGCAAGCACGCACCTCGGTGGGAAAGCACTCCGGCGGAAACACGCCGACCAGATTGGAAAACGCCGACATGGTCAGCGTGAAAATCGCGAATGCGACAATCATCCCCAATGCCGCCGACTCCGGCAGCACACTCAACGCGATCAACGAAACACACGTCACCGCGAACGAACCGATCAGGAAGACACGACGCGGCAGCTTGATCGTCAGCCAGATACCAATCAGCGCGCCGAGCACGAGAAACCCATTGAGCAGAAAATCCGCGCTGGAATCGTTGTTCAAATGAATCGCTTTCAGAATGGTCGGCAGAAATGTATAGACCGCGAAATACGGAATGACGAGACACACAAAGAACGCGCAATTGAAAATCGTGCGTCGAATCAGATCCGGTTTGAACAACCGCATAAAGCCGCCCGCCGTTTGCGCGTGCTCATCATGAGCGCCGTCGAGGGTCACGTTCGCGCCAAAATGCTTGAGCATGACCGATTTGGCCTCCGCGACCCGGCCTTTGCCATGCAACCAGCGCGGCGACTCCGGCGTGCCTACGCGCAACACGAGCACGATCAACGCCGGCACGCCCGCCGACGCAAGCAACCAGCGCCATGCATCCGGCGAAGCATCGGCGTAATGCATGCCCAGCACGTTCGCCACCAAGTAACCGATCGTCCACACCACGCTGAACGACCCGAGCAACGTGCCACGGTGCTTGCGCGGCGAGAATTCCGCGAGAATGGCGTGCCCCACCGCGAAATCGCCGCCCATGCCGAAACCGATCACCACCCGCAGCAGACACAATTCGAGCGGTGAGCGCACATAGAACTGCGCAAACGCGGCTGCGGTAATGATCAGAAAGCTCAGCAGAAAAATCTTTTGTCGTCCCAGGCGATCGGACAACCAGCCGAAAACCAGACTGCCGAAGAAAATGCCCATCAATGCGGAACTGCCGATTATGCCCATCCAGAAAGCGTCGAGCGGCATCTGCCGATTCATCGATGCGAGCGCGTAACCGATCGTGCCGAGCGCGAAGCCTTCGGTAAAGTGCGCGCCGAACGTCAAGCCGGCGATCTTGACGTGAAAGGCATTGAGCGGAACATCGTCGAGAGGAATGGGGCCGTGCGCGGGTGCTGCCGCCGCCGGCAAAGTGGGGGCGAGGCCGAGAGTGGCCGCCTGCATGTCCTGATTGCTCACGCTGTCTCCTTCGTTGGTATGAGTCGTCGGGCGTGGCTGGCGTGCTGCCGGTTGCCCGATTGCGTGGTCCGCCAGTGCGGCACGCGTGTGCATGCCGCAGCGGCCCGCGGTCTGAAGATCAGCGTGCGAGGCCGCCCATCATCATGTATTTCAGTTCCGTGTATTCATCGAGCCCGTACTTCGAGCCTTCGCGACCGAGCCCTGACTGCTTGACGCCGCCGAACGGCGCGACTTCCGTGGACAGAATCCCTTCGTTGATGCCGACCATGCCGCTCTCCAGCGCTTCGCCGACGCGCCAGGCGCGAGCCAGGTCGCGTGTATAGAAATACGCCGACAAGCCGAACGGCGTGTCGTTAGCCGCGGCAATGGCTTCCTCTTCGGTCTTGAAACGAAAGCATGCGGCCACCGGGCCGAAGGTTTCTTCCCCGGCGATCAGCATCGAACTGGAGGCGTCGGCAAGAACGGTCGGTTCATAGAACGTGCCGCCGAGCGCATGCGGTTTGCCGCCCGTCAAAATCTTCGCGCCCTTTTGCAATGCGTCGGCAACGTGCGTTTCGACCTTCTTCAGCGCCGCCTGATTGATCAGCGGACCTTGTTCGACCTCGCCTTGCAACGCGTTGCCCACGCGCATCTTGCACACGGCTTGCGTCAGCGCAGACGTGAATGCTTCGTAGATGCCGTCCTGCACGTAGAAGCGATTCACGCACACACACGTCTGCCCGGTGTTGCGGAATTTCGAAGCCATCGCGCCCTGCACGGCGGCGTCGAGATCCGCGTCGTCGAATACGATAAAGGGTGCGTTGCCGCCGAGTTCGAGCGAGAGCTTTTTCAACGTGTCCGCCGATTGCTTCGCCAGCAGCTTGCCGACGCGCGTCGAGCCGGTGAACGACAGCTTGCGCACCACGTCGGATTCGGTGAGCACGCTGCCGATCGCGACGGCGTCGCCGGAGACGATGTTGAACACGCCCGGCGGAATACCCGCCTTCTCCGCGAGCACCGCCAGAGCGAACGCCGATAACGGCGTTTCCTCCGATGGCTTGAGCACCATCGTGCAGCCGGCCGCGAGCGCGGGACCGGCCTTGCGCGTAATCATGGCGAGCGGAAAATTCCACGGCGTAATCGCCGCCACCACGCCCACCGGTTCGCGCGTCACGATGATCTTCGCGTTCGGATTGGGGCTCGGGATGACGTCGCCATACGCGCGCTTCGCTTCCTCAGCGAACCATTCGAAGAAGCTGGCCGCATAGCCGACTTCGCCGCGGGCTTCGGCAAGCGGCTTGCCTTGTTCGAGCGTCAGCAGTTCTGCAAGCGCGTCGCGATTCTCGAGCATCAACTCGCCCCAGCGTTTGACGCGCGCGCTGCGCTCTTTTGCGGTCAGCGAACGCCATGCGGGAAACGCGCGCTCGGCAGCCGCGATAGCTTGCGCGGTTTCCGCCGCGCCACCTTTGGCCACTTGCGCAACCACCTCGCCGGTTGCGGGATTCAATACGGCGTATGTGCCGGCGCTTTCGTACCACTCGCCGCCGATGTAATGCGCTGTGCGGAGAAATTCGTTCATGCCGCCTTCTCCAGCGTTTCGACGAACACACCTTGTGCGAGCCGCGGTTCGCGGGCAACACGCTTGCCCGCGGTGTAATCGTTGATCAGATCGCACGGCGTGTAGTTGCGTTCGAGTTCGAACAGTTCGTCCGCCGAGAGCGTCGTGCCGAGCGCCGCGAGCGCGCTATCGAACTGCGCCGGCGTATCCGCGCCGACCAGCATGCTTGCGACGCCGCCATGGTTCAGCACCCACGCCTGCGCGATTTGCGCGGCCGACACCCCGCGCCGTGCGGCCACGCGCGCCACCGAAGCGGCAATCTCACGCGAAGCCACATCGCCATACATTTGCGCGGTGAAGAAGTCGGTCTGATTGCGCGTCGAACCCGGATCGCACGTCAGCAGCCCACGCGCCAGCGGACTGAACACCGAGACGCCGACGCCCTGATCCTGGCAATACGGAATCATTTCGCGCTCTTCCTCTCGGTACGCCAGGTTCAACTGCAACTGCATGTTGATCGGCTTGTGCCAGCCGTTGCGCTCGCAGACCTGCATGATCTTTGCGAACTGCCACGTGTACATGGTCGATACGCCAATGTAGCGGGCCTTGCCGGCGCGCACGATATCGTTGAGCGCACCCATGGTTTCCTCGACCGGCGTGTTCACGTCGAAGAAATGCAGCATGTAGATGTCGACGTAATCCATGCCGAGACGCGTGAGCGAGGCGTCGATGCCATCCATGATGTGCTTGCGCGAATGGCCGCCGGCGTTCTGATACGCCCCCATGTCGTAACCGACCTTGGTCGTCACGACGATTTCCTCGCGGCGCGCAATACGCTTCAGAATGCGCCCCACCACTTCTTCGCCCACGCCGGTCGAATAGAAGTCGGCGAGGTCGATGAAATTGACGCCCGCTTCCAGCGCATGCCGGACAATCGGCTCGCTTTGCGCTTCATCGAAAATCCACGGCTTCCATTGCGGCGTGCCCATATTCATCGTGCCGAGGCACAGACGCGAAACCTTCAGGCCGGATTGGCCGAGGCGAATGTATTCCATTGTGCTTGTCTCCTTCCTGGTCGCATCCAGCGGCGCGGACGGTGAGTGGCGCATCCACGCTCACCGAACGGCGCGGCATGCGATTAACGTTGTTTCGGCGTGTAGAACGGGTTTGATACGTCGCGTGCCGCGGCGAATACTTCATCGCGATGCGGCAGGCCTTTCATCGCCGCGAGGATCGCGTTCCTGCACGCGCGATAGTTGTTTTCGAAGACGGCATCGAGATCGTCCGTACTCGGGTTGACCCAGTTCGCGGACACCACCACCCAATCGTTTTCTGCTTCGGGCGGCAGCGTGCCGTTCTCCAACGACTCCGCCACCGCCTTCGCAATGCCGGCTTGCGAGGCGCCCCACGTCGCATTGCCGTGGAAGTCGCTGCCGATCTGCGCCTTGTTCACATAGAGCGTCAGCGGCTTGGTCGGCACGCCCGGACGCGCGATGACGACGAAAGGCGCGTGGCCCGCGGACGGCGTCGCCAGTGCGGTGGCGAAGGCCTGCCCTGCCGGGCCGTTACGCGGGCCGACCAGTATGTTGATGTGCGCGAGGTTGACGCCGGGGCCTTCGAATCCTTCGCCGATAAAGAGTTGTTTGTCCGTCGATACGCTCATGGTCGTTCCGTCGAGGTTGAGTGGATGGCCGATTGTGACGTTCGACATCCGCGACCCTGTATCGATGAGTTTTGATGCGGGGTATGAGAGGAACTCAACTCCGGGTTAGTCCGGAGCGCAGTGGTATGCGCGTATCGGTGAGCGCAAAGGTGAGGGTTTTCGGGACTCTCGCCGACGCACCCTCGAATGGCGATGAAAGGTGAGCATGCCGAAGCTCGTTCTCGCACCTGCGCGAACGCGATGTGCGGCGTGTCGAGCGCAACGCGACAACTGGAAAGGGAATGAGGCGGGAACCGCAGCGATTCTTCGCAGAGCCTGGGAACGCCCGCCAGTTATGGCTGGCGCGGGTTTCCGCGAAACAGGATGAGTCGCCGCGAGGCGCGGCGTCAAGCTGGACGCAAGGTGCGTCACTCGCCAAAACCTGGCTTACCGAAGCAGAGGGCCGAGGCGCAAACCGCACAGCCTGGCCAACGACTCCGGCTCCAGGTTCACTCGAAAGGTGAGCGTTTTCGGGACCTGCGTGACGGTGCGAGAAACTCCGCTCGCGACATCACTTCAGACAATCCGGCGCATGACGAGCGGACACGCCATGCGCCTACGCGCTTCAGACTTCGATCAGAAAGCGCTCGCGATTCTTGCCGGCGAGCCACGCGGGCGAGCGCCCACGGCCGCTCCAGGTTTCGCCGGTCTTCGGATTGCGATACTTGGCAACCGAAGCGGTTTTGCGGGCCGTAGTGCGCTTGCTCGTAAAACCCAACTCTTCGGCCGTCAGATCGTATTCGGCCACCTTCTGCTTGATGTCGGCGATCGCCTGCGCAATTTCCTTCTCGCGGGCCGCTGCGACTTCCTTGTGGAGTTTTTCGAGTTGGGCAGTCAACTGCTTGTACGAGGCCATGGCGGGTGCTCCGATCGTTTTGACGAGTACTGAAGTGCGGACACTATCAGACGAATAAATTACCGGATAGAGAGGCGTAAAGCCAGGCGCCGTTGACGCGGCCAGCAGCCGTCGGCCTGCCCGCCGCAGCCCGGTCTCTCAATCGTCAATCGCATCGTACACGCGGCGTTCGAAGTCAACTGCCATAGAAAACGGTTCGATCGACCGCCGTTGAATCAGCATCAGCCCAATCAGGTCCTCGACCGGATCGGCGAACCAGCTCGTGCCATAGGCACCCGGCCAGCCGAACGACCCCGCCGAGCGATAGCCGAGCGGCAACTGCTGCGCAGGATCATCGACGACCGACACGCCGAGGCCGAACCCCTGGCCTGCCCACAGCACATGTCCGAAGGCCGGCACGCGGCGTTGGTCGCGCGTCAGGAAGTTCGAGCGCATCAGATCGACTGAGCGATGCGACAGCAAACGCGTCGTACCGACCCGCCCACGTCCGAGCAGAATTTGCGCGAATTGCAGATAGTCCTGCGCTGTCGAAATCAGGCCACCGCCGCCGCTCTGGAATCGGTCCCGATTCGCCCATCGGCTCGAAGCAGGATGATCCTCGACCACCCGCCGTCCCGTGCCCGCTTCGACGCCATAGGCGGTGGCCAACCGTGCGAGTTGTGCATCGGGCACCCAGAACGCCGTATCGCGCATGCCGAGCGGCTCGAAAATCCGCGTCCGGAAAAACTCGCCGAGCGGCATGCCGCTCACGCGTTCGATCAGCACGCCGAGCACGTCGGTCGCGATGCCGTAGTGCCAGCGTGAGCCGGGCTGAAACATCAGCGGCAAATCCGCGATGCGGGCGAGCCACGTGTTGGCGTCCATGCGCGCTTCGAAACCGTTGAATGCGGCCGCGTAGGCCTTGGACAGCGGCCCGGTTGCGGTGAAGGCATAGGCGAAGCCCGCGCGATGCGTCAGCAGATCCAGCACGGTGAGCGACGCTCTGGCCGGGTCGGTTTCGTCGAGCGGACCGGTGGGGTCGCGCAGCACGCGCGGTGCGGCCAGTTCAGGCAACCAGAGGGAGATAGGCGTGTCGAGGGCGAGCCGGTCCTCTTCGATCAGCATCAGGATCGCGGCGCTGGTGACCGGCTTGGTCATTGAGGCAATGCGGAACAGCGTATCGCGCTCCATGGGCAATTGCGCGGCTTCGTCTCGCATGCCGAGCGGCTCGAAGTAGCCGATCTCGCCGCGCCGCCAGACCATTGAAACCACGCCCGCCACTTCACCGCGTTCCACATAGCCTTGCATGGCGTTGGTCAACGCCGTCAATCGAGACGCAGAGAGCCCTGCTCGTTGCATGTTCGTCCTGAGTCAGTGGGTAGGAATGCCGGCCTGCTCTTTATGGCTTGGGGGTGCCGTCCGTCCGCGTTGGTCTAATGCCCGCATCCGTCCGTCTGGCGCGTACGCAGCAAATGCGCGGCTTGCATCAAGACAGCCGTCCGGTACGCGGCAACCTGCCCGGCCGTTACGTTCCTTAATTTTTGCAGACGATGTTACCCGATGAAAGGGAACGTCGAAGCCGCCCACCGTTGCGGTAGTTCAGCCTTTTTGCCGCTCTTCCAGCGCCGAAAGCGCGGCGTTGAGCCGTTTCACGCGGCTCGCTTGCGCCGGCACCCGAACCGCGCCCGATACGGAATCGATGCGGCTGCGCCAATACGATAGCGGGATGCGGTCCTCAGCGGAGATATGCGAGATTACGTGTTCAAGATGTTCAATATCTTTTTCGAGTTGGTGGTGATTCATTGCTTTCCCCGGATTACTCGTTGAACTATTTTCACTGCGTAAATAAAAGCATAAAGCGTGCCGTTTTGGTTCTTTTTATCTGAAACGGAAAATCCTTCCTGAGCACCCTCCACGCAAGGACTGAAGCGGCAAAACCTGCTTGCTGCCTGATTTCCAAGACCGTCAGAAAAGAATAGCGCCGCTAAACTTCGCGTTCCGTTAGGTTCCGCACCGACTTAGCTTAACGGCAAAAAATTCGCGGATTTAATTTCGACCGGCGGTTGGAAATAATATGAAGCGCGGCATTAAAAACCATTACGCATAAGTGCCGCAGGGCGAAGCTGCATTCGACGCAGGGCTTTACGACCGCCATGCACTTGTCGTCCCGATCTCGAGGAATCGAATGAACCGATTTGCCGGGTGCAGATGAAATCGGCGCTGCGAGAGAGGCGCCCGCCGTCACAATCGGGCGGCGGGCCGAAGGAAGAGAATGCCGGAGACGCTTATCGCGCCCGCGCCGTTATTTCGCCCGGCAGGCGTAAATCAGATTGAGCGTGCCATTCTCGGTCGACTGGCGCACCACGTCGAACGCGCCGCCGCATCCCGCGCTGGCCTGCTGCGAGCACGAGTCGGAACCGGCCGGGCACTGCACCAGCGTCGTTGCGCGACCATCCGAGAGAAACAGCGGCGCGCTACTGCTGCAACCGCTCAGCGCGACCACGGCGCCGACCGCCAGCGTGGCGCTGGCCCGGCTCGCAAAGGAGGAGAGACTGCGTTTCATCTGAAACCCCGATCACATCTTGTTTTTCGATCACGCGATTGTGCCACGCGGCAATTACGCTGCGTCACTCGACGTCGCCGAACGTGGTCATACGCCGATGCCGTAAGCGGCGATTTTCTTATAGAGCGTCGCGCGGCCCATGCCGATCTGATTGGCCGTCTCGATCACGCGGCCACCGTTGGCGCGCAAGGCGTCGATCAGGAAACGCTTCTCGAAGGCCGCCATCGCATCGCTCCACGACGCCGGTTCGGGCGCGCCGGCTGGCGCGCCCGAAGCGTGCGCCGCGGACAGCGCCTCGGTGGCCGCCAAACGACGATGCCCGCCGCCCTGCGCCGAGCCGATAAACGGTGCCAGCGCCCGCGCATCGATCCGCTCGCTGTCGGAAAGCATTACGGCGCGCTCCAACGTATTGCGCAATTCGCGCACGTTGCCCGGCCAGTCGTAGGAACACAGCAGCCGCAGCGCGTCGTCCTGCAATTCGAAGTGACTGCCGCCACTTGCCTGCGTCGACAGGTCTTCGAGCATGGCGTAGGCAAGCGCTTCGATATCGGAGACCCGCTCGCGCAAAGGCGCCGCGTGGATGGTCAGCACATTCAGCCGATAGAACAGGTCGGCGCGAAAGCGCCCCGCCGCGACCAGCGCCGGCAAATCGGCCGAAGTCGCCGCGATGATCCGGACATCCGCGCGCACGATCCGGTTCGAGCCCAGCGGTTCGAACTCCTTGTCCTGCAACACGCGCAGCAGCTTGCCCTGCAACGGCAGCGGCATATCGCCGATCTCGTCGAGAAACAGTGTCCCGCCGTTCGCGAGCTCGAACTTGCCGACACGGCCTTTGCGGTCCGCGCCTGTGTACGCGCCGGGCGCGGCGCCGAAGAATTCGACCTCGAGCAAGGTGTCGGGAATCGCCGCGACGTTGACCGTCACGAGCGGCTGATTCGCGCGCGCCGAGCCGCCGTGGATGGCATGCGCCAGCAACTCCTTGCCGGTGCCGGTTTCACCGAGCAGCAGCACGGGCGATTCGAGTTGCGCCGCGCGGCGCGCCTGCCGCTTCACTTCGAGACTGGCCGCGCTCGTGCCGACGAAACTGCCGAACGTATATTTCGCGCGACGCGCCTGGGCGAGCGACCGGCGCGTTGCGATCAACTCTTCCTGCACGCGCGAGTAGTGGGAAAAGAGCGGCGTCAGTGCCTTTAGCTCATCGAAGAGCGCAAAGCCGACGGCGCCGACAGTGACGCCCGCGTCGTCCTTTAGCGGCAGACGCGTCACGACGAGCGGTTCGCGGTCCGTTTCCAGAATATCGAGCAGAATCGGTTTGCCGGTGTTGACGACCTCGCGCATCAGGCTATTGGGAATCACCGCCTCGCAATCGCGGCCAATCGCCTGCTCGGGGTCCGAAAAACCGAAGCGCGCCGCATAGCGCTTGTTGATCCAGACCACGCGCGCGTCGGCGTCGACGATAAAGGTGCCTTCGCTGAAATTTTCGAATGTGCGAAAGAGCGAATCCATCGCCCGGCGCAATACGTCGCCGTAAGTGGCAGGCAGGCCTGCCCAGTCGTTCATCATGCTGTCGCTGTCTCCGGCTAACATCTTTTTATGATTGTCTCATTTCGTAGACAAGCTTATCTCATCAAAGAGATCGCCAGCAAGCCTGCGGCATAAGGGTTTAACCTTGGTTTGACCTATGTTCAGCGGATTTACGTCCCGTTTTGGAGACGTTTGGGTACAATCGGCCGCACCACGTTTCGAACTTCGGCCCGCGCTATCAGGCGGCTGGCCGTTGGCGTGCGCGTGGCACGAAACCTGCGTTTGCCGGCGCCGTGCCGTCGCACCTTCGGGACGGCGACCATGTAGAACAACCAAGCTTTGGAGACTCAATGTCCTTTGTTATCGTCCTCGCCGCGCTGGCGTTCCTGATGTTTGCCGCCTACCGCGGCTACAGCGTCATTCTATTTGCGCCGATCGCCGCGCTAGGCGCCGTTCTGTTGACCGATCCGGCCGCCGTCGCGCCAGTTTTCACCGGCATCTTCATGGAGAAGATGGTCGGCTTCGTGAAGCTCTACTTCCCAGTGTTCCTGTTAGGCGCCGTGTTCGGCAAGGTCATCGAATTGTCGGGCTTCTCGGAATCGATCGTGGCCGCTGCCATTCGCTATATTGGCCGTTCGCGCGCCAATGCGGTGATCGTTGCGGTGTGCGCGCTGCTCACCTACGGCGGCGTCTCGCTGTTCGTGGTGGTGTTCGCGGTCTATCCGTTCGCCGCCGAGCTGTACCGCCAGAGCAACATTCCGAAGCGCCTGATGCCCGGCGCGATCGCCCTAGGTGCGTTCTCGTTCACCATGGATTCGCTGCCCGGCACGCCGCAGATCCAGAACATCATCCCGACCACGTTCTTCAAGACCACCTCGTGGGCCGCGCCCGCATTGGGCGTGATCGGCTCGCTGTTCATCATCGTGGTCGGCCTCACGTATCTTGAATGGCGCCGCCGCGCAGCAATGGCAACCGGCGAGGGTTACGGCACGGATCTGGTCAACGAGCCGGAGCGCGTCGAATCGAAGCAACTGCCGCATCCGTTGCTGGCAGTCGCGCCGCTGGTTCTGGTCGGTGTCGCGAACTTCCTCCTGACCCGCTGGATCCCGAACTGGTACGGCGCGTCGTACACGGTTGCACCGGACATCCTGCCGGGCATCCACGCACCGGTCACCACGACGATCAAGGCCGTGGTCGCCATCTGGGCCGTGGAAGGCGCGCTGCTTCTCGGCATCATCATGGTCGTCGTCACGGCGTTCAACCGCGTGCGCGAACGCTTCGCAATCGGCACCAAGGCCGCCGTGGCCGGCGCGCTGCTGGCTTCGTTGAATACGGCGTCGGAATACGGCTTTGGTGGTGTGATCGCAGCGTTGCCGGGCTTCGTGGTGGTCAGCAACGCGCTGAAGAGCATTCCCAATCCGCTCGTCAATGCAGCCGTTTCGGTGAGCTCGCTGGCCGGTATCACGGGTTCGGCGTCGGGCGGCATGAGCATCGCGCTCGCGGCCATGTCGGACACGTTCATCAAAGGCGCGGAAGCCGCGCATATCCCGATGGAAGTGCTGCACCGTGTCGTCGCGATGGCGAGCGGCGGTATGGACACGTTGCCGCACAACGGCGCGGTGATTACGCTGCTGGCGGTCACGGGCTTGACGCATCGACAGTCGTATCGCGACATTTTCGCGGTGACCGTGATCAAGACCATGGCGGTCTTCTTTGTGATCGCGGTCTACTACGCGACCGGTTTGGTCTGATCGGGCGGGAGTTGGGCAGGATTGCAGGCAGCGGTGAAGTTTGAGTTTGATGTCAAACTTCACTGCTCTAAAATCTACCCGTGTGCGGTAAAAGCGACTCAACTCGATTGAAATCTTGCTCTGAGAGACCCCTGCGCGCAAAATTTCTCTCGGAGCGGCTAGCGCCGACTGTTCCCACGCAAAAAGCCGCCGTACACTGCGCTCATCCAGAAAACAATAGCGAGGGGAAGCCCGGCGCTAGTTCGGCTGTCCCATGCGGTTAGCTACTTACGGACGCATGGGAAAATCTCTGCCCAAGACCTTGCCAACGCTGCCGGCATCAGCCGAAATACCCTTTTTCTCATCGAGCGGAAGCAAGGGAACGCAAAGTTGAGCACAGTGGACAGGCTCGCAACCAGCCTGGACGTGGCTCCAAGACAATTGTTTGAGGTGTGGCCCTCCCTTGACGACAAATACACCCGCGGGCTCCCTTTGCAGGCAACTGTTGCGCGCAACATCGCATATTCGCGCTCTCGGCGTGCAATGACTATGCGGCAACTGGAGCAAGCCGCTGAGCTGCCCGTTGGATACGCTTCGCTCATTGAACGCACTAGCCCGGACCTTAAAGTTGAGATGGTGGAACGAGTCGCAAACGCTTTAGACGAGAAAGTCTCTGCTTTGCTCGATGTAAACTTTTTTGAAGAGACTTGAGCGCAATCGACGGTGCACTGACGAAGCTTTCTTGCGGTTGCGGACATCGTGCACATGTTAGAGGTCGATGTCGCTGCGCTGCTGGCAATCCGCCGTAAGGGCTTGGACCGAGTGCACGCTCGAAGCAGGCTTGTTTTTCTGCCCGCTCCAGTCACTCGCCAGGCTCCCCAGCAGCATCCATTCGGCGGCATGAGCCGGATACTCCGCCAGCCATTCCCTTGCGAGAAATTCCATCGCCTCGCGCAATCCCGCCACTGCCCTTCCTTGAGGCCCGCCATCGTCCGCCTCAGCCATGCCCAGAACTTGTTGTGCAGCTTGCAACCGGTCCAACACCCGCCTGCAGCGCTCGACCATCGGGGACGAGAGATTGAGTTCACGTGCGACCACCTCGACGTCTCTCTCAATGTCTGATATCAGAATACGCAGCAAGTGGCCGGCAGCCGGCGTACGAGACGAATTTGTTTTCATCGGACGCCTAGTGCGCATGTTTAAATTCCGGCGCACGCCGCGTCTCCCGAAAAGGCTCACCTCCGCCGGCAAGCTCGCCGCCCTAATGACGCCATCGACGTGCTCTGGCACGGCGCGAAGGGCACAAAGCCGGCAAGGTCACTTTGCCAGCAGACGAAAAACACCGGACCGCTTTGGGTGCAAATGGTTGCAACTGCGTCAGAAGGCGCTGCGACGAGGTCGGGTCGTTGACGAGGGGGATATCCGCGCCGTTGTTTACGCTTTATGCATGTCCTCCCTCCGGCTTCGTCCTGTCGCTCAGTCAACGCGAAGTCCTTCAAACTGTAAGTTCTGCCGTTCGACCTGAACGCTCGCTCCATCGCGTGCACGCCGCCCAGTATTAAGTTCTAGAAAAAAAGTGACGTTAGAGTACTGATTAGTAGAGTGGTAATAAGTAAACGAAACTGAAAGCATTTCGCCGGAATCTCGTTTTTGTGGGAAGAACATGAAGAGAAGCTTGTCTGGTCTTGTCTGCTCTGTCGCGATGTCATTTTCGGCTTGCGGCGGTGGTGCATCGCTAAACGCTGATGGGAAGGGGGTGGTGATACCCGCTGGTGCCACACTTAGCGCCGATACCAGCTACAGAAAACTGGCCGGTTCGAGCATGAAGCCGCCCATTGCAGTTCGCAGTTTTTACGTTCGGGTGACGCACGAGCACGGCGGTTGGGTAACCGTGCGTGACGCTCCAGATGCTGGCGGCGGAAATCGGTGCTATTCCCTTGGAGATATTCGATGGGAACGAAAGCATGCCGCTAACTGTACCGTACATCATGCAAGCGTGTCAGTTTCGCGGGCATAATGACACTCGTGGCCGCGCAACCTGCGTCAGTCCCGTTCCCCTTATGCCTCACAACACCGCTGGCTTACTTGGCAGCTCACTGCGCCGCTCCTGCTGGGCAGGGAAGTGCTTTTTGAGCAGTTCGCTCACCTGCTCGACGCCCTGAAGTACGCCAACCTCATACTTGCCGAGCCTGAAATTTGCCTCCATGCTCTGGCAGATGGCTTCCCACTCTGCAGCGTGCACCTTGCTGTGCACACCACGGTCCGCGACTATCTCCACATCGCGGTCCGCGAGCAGCAGGTAGATAAGTACGCCGTCATTGTGCTCGGTGTCCCAGACCCGAAGCTCCGAGAAGACATCAATCGCGCGCTCTCTTGCCGACATCCCCTTCAGCAGCACACCGATGTAAAGCGCACCCTCGACCGCAAATCGGACCTGGCCTATATGTGCTCTGTGGCTTTCCCGAACCGCTTTTTCGATTGCGCGCAGAGTCTTGGGAGGAAAGGCAAGGTTCACGTGCCAGCGGCTCATGAACAGGTGTCTCACGACGCGCTTGATGTCCATGGCTACCATCTTCCCGAAGCGCCGCCACCACCAAACCCGCCGCCACCGCCCCGGAAGGTGGTCCGGCCCGACCCGCCCCCAAGTCCACCGATAGCACGCCCTCCGACATAGGCACCGAGCCCGCTACCGAGTAAGGTAAACGCGAGTGCAATCGCGCCGGCGACGACAGCGACAAAGAGCGTTCCGGACAACAGCCATGCGATGCCCGCGACGGCGCCGCCGGTCACGACTGAGCCAGGCAGGCGTCCCAGCAGGGAGCGAAGTACGCCACCAACTACCATGGTAAGCACGAAGAGGATAGGCAAGTAACCTCCGAATTTCCCGGCGGTACCGCTCGCATTTTTATCTGGCGGCGGCAAAGGCTCGCCGTTGATGACATTCATGATGCTGTCAACACCTGCCGCAATGCCGCCGTAAAAATCGCCCTGCCTGAATCTTGGGACAATCACTTCGTTGATGATGCGATTGCTGGTGGCGTCGGTGAGCACGCCCTCGAGGCCATAGCCCACTTCGATACGCAGCGTCCGGTCGTTCTTTGCGACGATAAGCAGCACGCCGTCGTCGATACGCTTGCGCCCAAGCTTCCATTGTTCAACGACGCGTATCGAATATTGCTCGATGGTTTCCGGCTGAGTGGTGGGGACGATGAGCACCGAGATTTGGCTCCCCTTTTTGTTCTCGAACGCCTGCAAGGTTTGCTCCAGCCCGGACCGTTGCTCGCTGGTGAGCGTCCCCGTCTCGTCGGTGACGCGCGCGGTCAGCGCCGGAATCGCGACGTCCGCGCTGGCGACAGACGAGCAGAATGGGATGAGCGCGAGTAGCAGAACCCTCGCTGCCTTCAGGATGTTCAATTGGTCACTCCACTCGCCGGCTTCGGCACTGTATCGAAATTGACCTGCGGAGGCCGAGCAATCTGGGCTTCATTTGACACTGAGAAGTTGGGCTTCTCCTTATAGCCGAAGACACTCGCCGTCAGGTTGGACGGAAAGGACCGCACCGTAGTGTTGTAGTCCTGAACAGCCTTGATGTACCGGTTTTTGGCAACTGTAATGCGATTCTCGGTACCTTCGAGTTGCGCCTGCAGGTCGCGGAAATTTGCGTCGGACTTCAATTGCGGATAATTCTCGGACACGACCAGCAGCCGTGATAGCGAACTCGTCAACTGGGCTTGCGCCGCTTCAAATTTCGCGAATGCTTGCGGGTCGTTGATAAGCTCCGGGCTTGCCTGCACCGAACCCACCCTCGCACGGGCTTCCGTCACACGCATAAGCACCTCCTTTTCCTGGCTCGCATAGCCTTTGACTGTATTCACGAGGTTGGGAATGAGGTCGGCGCGACGCTGATACTGATTCAATACCTCAGACCAGCTGGCCTTCACCTGTTCGTCCTGAGTTTGGATAGCGTTGTAGCCGCAGCCGGAGATTCCCAGCACGACTACCGTCATCAACCACGTCAACATTGCGCGCATTGGAGTGCTCCTGTCGTCAGTCTGCGTTCGCTTTAATTCTTCTAGCCGCCCGTCCCCACAGACGTACGGCCTCCAACCTGTCAGCGACGGCACTTTCAACCTACGCCTGACCGGTCGACCGCGATTGACGCAGGTCAAGTTCGTTCCGGGAATCCCCCCCGGTTACCAGAATCTGCGTTGCCGAGGTGATGGGCCGGGCCAGGACGAAAGCCGCATGCATTCTGATCTCCGCAGAGAGGCCAAGCACCGTCGCGCGGTGCAACGACCCTGTATCAACCTTCAGACCAACATGCCTCCCAGCCGCGACGTATGTTCCTTGAGCTAGGTCAATCGGGTCTGCATGCGCGTCGATAGAGTAAATGGTATGCAATCAATAGTTCGGGGAAAAATCATGAACAGCCAACAAAAGACATCGACTCTCGCATCGATTGCTGGGGCAGTCATTGCCCTGTTACTCGCATTCGGCTCGCCTCTCTCACAAGGCGCATCACCGGATGTTGACGCTCACGGCCACGGCGCGGGCGCTTCACAAGGCGCAAAGGCATCGAAGGCGCAGCCAAAATCGCTTAGCGACGCCGACGCCCAAATGAAGAAGATGCAGGAGATACACGAGCGAATGATGGCGGCAAAGACCCCTGAAGAAAGGGCAAAGCTGATGGATGAACAAATGCAGGCCATGCAGCAGGGCATGGCCATGATGAACGGCATGAAGAATCCTCACGGCAGCATGGGCCCGAACGGCATGCGTCACGACATGATGGAGAAGCGCATGGACATGATGCAAATGATGATGACCATGATGATGGACAGGCAGTCGATCGAAAACGCGCCAGCCGCCAAATGACGGTACAGGTGCCGAGGAATTCAATATGAAAATGTCTGCTCAGGAAACACCGCCGTTCTGGAAGTCGCGTGGCGCCATCGCATTGATGGGATTTGCGGCCGTGGCCACCTTTTTCATGTTCTCCGAACACCGCGCGCATTTTCTTGGCGTATTGCCATATCTCATCTTCCTCGCGTGCCCACTGATGCACCTCTTTATGCATCACGGACATCACCATGGGGCGCAGGTCGAGGCGCAACATTCAGACCCGCAGGGAGGTCATGATGAACGACCCAGCTAGTGGATATGGATTGTGGGGACTGGTCGCCATCAACTCCCTCATCTTCATCATTTTCGCGTTCAGCTTCTTCAAGCCCAGTACCGCACGCGACTGGCGGACGTTCGGCGGATTCTCGGCCTTCGTGGTTGCGCTGTTCGCAGAGATGTACGGCTTTCCGCTCACCATCTACCTTTTGTCCGGGTGGTTGCAGAACCGCTTTCCGAAAGTGAACCTGTTGAACCACGACTCAGGACATCTCTGGTGGACGATGACCGGTCAGCATGGCAACCCACACCTTGCGTTTCCGCATCTCGCCAGTTTCGCCCTCATCTTCGGCGGCTTCTACCTGCTTTCAACGTCCTGGCATGTTCTCTACGAAGCGCAGCGCAAAGGCCAATTGGCGACAACGGGTCCGTACGCCAAAGTCCGACACCCTCAGTATGTCGCTTTCGTCATCGTCATGACCGGATTCTTGCTCCAGTGGCCGACACTCGTGACGCTTGTCATGTTCCCGATTCTGGTTGCGATGTACATGCACCTTGCGCGGCAAGAAGAGCGTGATTCGGAGTTACGTTTCGGTGAGGCATGGCGGGATTACGCAGCACATACACCTCGGTACGTCCCAAAGCTATCCAGCAGCGATACTGCACACGCCCAATAGCGCGTCGCGGAGGCCTTTTAATGTCTGAATCGCACGCCCACGCCGTCGGCCCAGTCCCCATCGGCTCCAATCAAGTGTCTGAAGTCCAACGCAAAGGCGAGACGGGCGTCGTCTACACGTGCCCGATGCACCCTCAGATACGAGCGTCGGCACCGGGCAATTGCCCGATTTGCGGTATGACACTCGAGCCTGTGACTCCGCTCGCGGGAGAGGAGCGGAACGTCGAACTCGACTCGATGACGCACCGCTTCTGGGTCGCGCTTGCGCTGTCAGTACCGCTACTGGTAATGACCATGGGTCCGATGGTTTCGTCTTACGACCTTGGCGCACTCGTGAACCATATTGGAGACAGCCTGGCTCTGCCACACTGGATGCCCGCATCGTGGGCACAGTGCGTCCAGGCGGTACTCGCCACGCCGGTCGTCCTGTGGGCCGGGTGGCCTTTCCTCGAGCGCGGCTGGAATTCGTTCAGGACGTGGCAGCTGAATATGTTCAGCCTGATTGGACTCGGCGTGGCCACTGCGTACGGCTTCAGCCTGTTCGCGCTGTTCTTTCCCGACACGCTGCCGCATGCATTCCGACGCGGGCACGAGTTGCCGCTGTATTTCGAAGCCGCCTCCGTTATCGTCACGCTCATTCTTCTCGGGCAAGTGCTTGAACTCCGCGCGCGGTCACGCACCTCGAGTGCCATCAAGGATTTGCTTAACCTCGCGCCACATACCGCGATTCGGGTAAGGCCTGACGGAACCGAAGAAGGCGTCCCACTCGAGGCGGTCGTTGTCGGCGACATACTCCGCGTAAAGCCTGGCTCGAAGGTGCCGGTAGATGGCGTCGTCACAACCGGCGGTTCCAGCGTCGACGAATCCATGATTACCGGGGAGTCCATCCCATCAGAAAAGGCGTCTGGAAGTAAGGTGACCGGCGCGACAGTCAATCAGACCGGAACTTTTCTGATGCGAGCAGAAAAAGTCGGCTCGGACACGTTGCTCGCAAGAATCGTGCAGATGGTCGCCGACGCTGGCCGCTCCCGTGCGCCCATCCAGAAACTGGCAGACCAGGTGTCAGGATGGTTCGTGCTAGGGGTCATGGCTTGCGCGGCGGTCTCGTTTGTCGTCTGGGCTGTCATAGGGCCAGCGCCGGCGCTCGCAAATGCGTTGGTTGTCGCTATCAGCGTTCTCATCATCGCGTGCCCGTGTGCCCTCGGCCTGGCAACGCCTGTCTCCATCATCGTCGGGGTTGGGCGCGGCGCTAAAGAGGGCGTTCTTATCAAGGACGCAGAGGCCCTCGAATTGATGGAGAAAGTGGATACGTTGGTGGTCGACAAGACCGGTACCCTCACTGAAGGAAAGCCGCGCGTGCAAACCGTTGTGGCGCTGGCGGACCAGTCAGAGGCGTCCGTACTGAGTTATGCGGCCAGTCTTGAAGGGCCGAGTGAGCATCCATTGGCGCAGGCGATTGTCACGCAGGCGCAGGAGAACAAGGCGCCGACAAAGCCCGTTGATGCATTCGAAGCAGTCGTGGGCAAAGGCGTGAGCGGCCGGATTGACGGTCGGGTCGCATTGTTGGGCAATACAGTGCTCATGGACGATGCGCAAGTCGATTGCACTGCGGTAGGAGCAGACGTGGACCGGCTGCGTCAAGCAGGCCAGACAATCATGTATCTCGCCATCGACGGAAGGCTCGCGGGCTATATCGGCGTGGCTGACCCGGTCAAGGCCACAACACAGGAAGCAGTTCAGTTACTGCGGGCGTCCGGCATCAAAATCATCATGCTGACCGGCGATAATCCCATCACAGCCAACGCGGTGGCAAAATCCCTGGCGCTCGACGGCGTCAAGGCTGGCGTACTGCCTCAGGACAAATACAAGCACGTCCAGGAGTTGCAGAAGCAGGGTCATGTTGTCGCCATGGCGGGCGACGGTGTGAATGATGCGCCCGCTCTCGCTCAGGCTAATGTCGGAATTGCAATGGGCACTGGTACCGACGTGGCAATGAACAGCGCACGCGTGGTACTCGTCAAGGGCGACCTCCGGGGCATCGCGCGGGCCAGGACCTTGAGCATCGCCACCATGAAGAATATCCGGCAGAACCTCTTCTTTGCGTTCGCGTATAACGTGATTGGAATTCCCGTCGCAGCGGGTGTCCTGTATCCGTGGCTGGGCATCCTCCTAAGCCCCATTATCGCAAGCGCGGCGATGGCATTGAGCTCGGTATCCGTGATTGGAAATGCGCTCCGTTTGCGGGGCGCCCGGACATAGCCTAGGCATGCAGCCGCGAAGCGTAGGGACGGGACTCTCGTCTGAACAACTTCGTTCGAGCAAGCGCCGCATGCGGTGCGCAAGAGTTATCGGACGAGGAACGGATAGCGCGAGAACATAAAAGGAAGACCCGGACGCGTTGCCGGGCCCTGTAAAAGATGGCCGTTAGCCGAAGTCAATCGGGGCGTTATGCAGCCTTTTTTGAGCTAAGGCGATGACCATCTGCGTGGACGCAGGGAACAGTGCACTGCCACGAGCTACGTCGTACCCGGCAGTGGGCTGGAAACAAGCACCGCAGCAGTGACGAGTGCCCCCGTCAGTACTACCGATTCAATGTGCAAGACGACGGCAAAACGTTTGAGAGGTCCTACCGCTGACGCTGGCGAAGCGCTCCGCAGCGATTCAAGCAGTCTGGGCATCTCGAAAAAGCGGTTATGCCCACCGAGCGCTGCAGCGACGAACACCAGAGCGAGTTTCATCAACAGCACCTGGCCATAGACCGATTGCAGCAGGTCTTCAGGCGACCTGACTCCACGCCAGCCATTGTAGGCGCCCGTAACGAAGAGAATTACGAGCGCCAGCGTCGCCGCGTCCGACAATGACTGGATATATGCTGCGCTATTTACACGCTCGGTACTCAATGCATTGGAAACGTGCGGCGTAACAACGTACGTGGTTACCAGCACGAGCCCTACCCAGACACTGATTGCGAGCAAATGCAGCCAGTCCACCCATACCGGCAGGCTGAATAGGCCAGCATCGACTGGATGTCCTCCATTGCTGCGCGCCAGCGCGACACCGGCCAGGGCCAACCAGATGACCGAAGACAACCGGATTGATTTCGCTGTACCGATAAATGAAAGAATGACCACGCACAGCATCAGTCCAGCTCCGACCAGCCAGGCGTGACCAAACCCGGTCTCAACTAGCATCGAGCGGACAGCGGGTCCCGCGTCAGGAAGTGCGGACTCGCTCATCAACGCACAATGAATCCAGAAGGCGAACGTGCTCGACAGCAGCGCGCTGACAGATGCGACACGCAAGACGCTGACAAGCCTATGTCTAACACTCACCTGCCACGAGGATGTCTGGCGCGCGAGCCATCGGTCGCTAATCAACACGCCGACGACAATTGCAAAGCCGAGGTTTTGCAGGGCGACGAAGGCAAGCCTCGAGACGCCAAGGAGACCGTCGTTCATCACTTCACCTGAAAGGCGTACGTACCCTTGGTCTTGTGGGCGTCGTGCGTCATCACGGCCCACTGGACTGAGTAGGCGCCGGACGCTAGCTTCGGAAGAGCAATGGTCAGCACGCGAGGGTTGGCGGCGTCGACCTTTGCCTTTTCCTTTGTTACGGCCTGGCCGGTTGAGTCGGACACTTTAACCATGCTAAAGGTCGACTCAAGGTCTTCGTTAAAGGTCAATCGCAGCGAGTCCGGCGTGGTTTCGAGTGTGCTGCCGGCGGCCGGGACGGCAGCTTCGAGCCTCCCGTGTGCGAACGTTGCAGCCGGTGCTAAAGCGATGGCGGTAGCCGTAGCAAGTCCTGAGAGTTGCTTGCGAGTAAAAGTCTTCATGTGCTTGCGCATCCTCGATGGTCCAGGCGGGTTGTTGCCGGTATTTCATGGCAACAACCCGCAATTCATTACTGCTTCTGCAGCTTCGTTACCGTCAGTGCTCCGTCCACCTCTTCGGCCACAAAATCAATCTTGTCGCCGACCTTGACCTGCGAAATCATGGCGGCGTCTTTGACCTTGAACACCATCGTCATGGCATCCATGCCCAGATTTTCCAGCGGGCCGTGCTTGATAGTCAGCTTTCCGGCTGCAGCGTCGACTTTCTTGATTTCCCCATGCGACATGCCAGCCTTTGCTTCGCCAGCCTGCTTTGCTCCGCTACCGCCCATGTCCATGTTGCCCATTTCGCCAGCCGCATAGGCCGAGCCCGAAATTGCCAACGCGCAGCTAACTGCAATCGATGCAAATACGTTCTTCATCACTCTTTCTCCTGCGTTGAAATAAAAAGTTGAGCCGGACCGCAAAGTCCGGCGAGACAGAAAATCAGCTATCCGGCAACTCGCCGGTGTATTCGTAGGCAACCGTCCCCTTGGGATGCTTGAACCAGCCTGGGTCGCGATAGTCTTTGCGTCCCAATCCGTCTCGCACCTTCACGACGGTGAACATTCCGCCCATTTCGAGCGGGCCGAACGGGCCAGTACCGGTCATCATTGGCAGTGTGTTGTCGGGCAGTGGCATCTCCATCTCGCCCATCGCACCGCCTGTGCTGCCCATCGCCATGTAGTCCGGCACGAGCTTGTTGATGCGCTTCGCGAGGTCTTTCTGCGGCACGCCAATCAGGTTCGGTACGGAGTGTCCCATCGCATTCATCGTGTGGTGAGACTTGTGGCAGTGAAACGCCCAGTCCCCGGGCCGGTTCGCCGTGAATTCGATGGCACGCATCTGGCCGACCGCGACATCGGCGGTCACCTCAGGCCAGCGTGCGGCCGGCGGAATCCATCCGCCATCCGTGCCCGCAACCTCGAAGTGATAGCCATGCAGGTGGATGGGGTGGTTGGTCATCGTCAGATTGCCGAACCGGATACGCACGCGGTCGCCGGCGCGCACCGGCAATGGGTCAATACCGGGAAAGACCCGCGAATTCCACGTCCACATGTTGAAGTTCGTCATTTCGTTCACACGTGGCGTGAAGCTACCTGGGTCGATGTCGTACGCGGACATAATGAACACGAAGTCGCGGTCGACCTCCATGACGCCAGGGTCCTTTGGATGAACGATGAACGTCCCCATCATCCCCATCGCCATCTGCACCATCTCATCGGCATGCGGGTGATACATGAACGTCCCGTGCTTCTCGAGCTGGAATTCGTAGACGAACGTTTTGCCCGGAGGGATATGCGGTTGCGTGAGCCCTCCGACCCCATCCATGCCCGAAGGCAACAGCATCCCGTGCCAGTGGACGGTGGTGTGCTCCGGCAGCTTGTTGGTCACGAAGATGCGGACCTTGTCGCCTTCCACCGCCTCGATGGTTGGGCCTGGGGCCTGTCCGTTATAACCCCAAAGATTTGCGTTCATGCCCGGTGCCATCTCGCGCACAACCGGCTCAGCAGTCAGGTGAAATTCCTTCCAGCCGTTTTTCATGCGCCACGGCAGCGACCAGCCGTTCAGCGTGGCAACAGGCGTATACGGACGGCCATTAGGAGGCGTGAGCGGCGGTTGCATGGTGGCCTTGGCCATCGTGGGCGCCTCAGGCAGCGACGCAGCACCTGCCTTGCTCACCAATGCTGCTCCGAGCAGCGCAGCCCCCGAGCTGCCGAGAAATTTTCGACGTGACACCATGTCATTTACCTTCTGAATCTGTAGAGGATGCCGGTGGCATCGCGGGTGCTGACGGCGCGGAGGCCGCCATCGCGAGCGGTGGGAGACGACCACCCACTGCCTGCTGCAGGTCGGTCTCAGCGAGCCAGTAGTCCTTCAGCGCGTCGATATAGCTGTTCACCGCGCCGACCTGGTCGCGTGAATCCGACAGCAGTTCAAACACGCTCGCGAGCATGCCGTTGTAGCGAAGCAGCAGTTCGTCGGAAATGGTTTTCCGGATTGGTACGACCTCGTCTCGGTAGTGCTTCGCGACGTCGTAGTCGGTCACGTAGGCCGAGTACGATTCGCGAACTTCGGACCGTGCGTTAATCGCAGTCTCGGCGACGCGGTTGACCGACTGCATGTAAATCGCTTCGGCACGTGCAACCTTCGAACCGCCCCAGTTAAAGATTGGAATCTCGACGCTGATTTCGTAGCCCTGTTCGTGGCCGTCGGACGTCGTGAAGTTATTCTGGTAGCCGACATCCAGCGCGTTGATGAAACGTGTCGCTTTGCTGAGACCCAACGACGATGCGACACTCTGCGTCTGCAGCTTCGCCGCCTGGATGTCCAGCCGGTTCTGCATCGCGAAGGTCTCAAGGTCGTTCAGCTCTGGACGGTCCTTGGGTAGGTCGGGCAGACGGTCGGGCAGCTTGTATTGCGTTCCCACGCCCCACAGGCCCATCGTGCGGGTCAGCTTCTCCCGGGCCGCGACAGACTGCTGGCGTGTCTTTGCCAGTTGCGCCACGGCATCCGCATAGAAAGCCTGCTCGCGCGCGTAGTCGAGCTTGCTGAAATTACCCGCCTGCTGCATCCGTAATGCCAGTTCGGCACCGGCCTCGGCGGAATCTTTTACCTGCTCGGCGTACGCGGCCGACTGCTGGGCTGCAACGGCATTGACGTAGGCCCGGCGGGCGTCGGCGGCGACCTTGAGCATCGCGTCTGCAGCCAGCAGCTTGGTCTGTTCAAAGCGGCGACTCTCAACGCGCGTCGCGAGCGGCATCGTCAGGACATTCAGCAAGCTGAGCGTGAACGTTCTATTGATGCTCAGGGAGTCGTTCCCATGCGCGCGACTGAACGTGAATCCCGGATTAGGCAGGCGTCCGGCCTGTACCAGGTCGGCCTCGGAGATGCCGAGCTCCCCGTATGAGGCCTGCAGTCCCCGATTGTTGAGCAATGCAATCTGCACGGCGTCGTCCATGCCGAGCGGCTTTGAAAGCAGTTCCTGCGTCCGCTTTGCGACCGCCTCGCGGTCCTCTTCCGTCTTCACCAGCACGGCGTCCTTCCCAAGACGCTCCGATGCGGTCGTCGAAACGGTGTTAAAGCCGCCGTCCTCTGAAAAGGTGGTACAGCCGGCAAGAACCGCTAGTGCGGTGGCGGCAGCAACGACGCGGCCGCACGAAAACAAGTGCCGCATCATTTGGCCGACTCCTCTTGGTGAGAAGTGTGGTCGTTACTCTTGGCACCGGCGCCGCTGGAAGGCGTCTGGCTGTGGCTCATCGCCGGCTTTACGGGCGAGGTCGTCACTGCCCGGTTGAGCTCCTGCCAGCTGGGCGCTTTCTGGTCCCGGTATGGCTGATAGTCCGCAAAGACGGACGGCACGCTGACGGTCGGAACCGATGCGGCCGAATCCGTCGGGTCAGGCAGTGCAGTAGTGGCGTGCACGAGCGCCGGCAACAATGCCGCCGCGCCAGACAGCGCCGCGATAAACATTCGCATGGATTTTCTCGTCGTAAGTCACCTGGATAGCCCTCAGGCCATCAGGTCGAAATTTCGCATCGCGGCTACGGCCGCGACAGAAGGACTAGACGAGGGAGATTCGGGGAGGACGTTCGATGCCGCCGGTCAGGAACGACGCGATGCGGTCGGAGCGGGGAATCGGAAGCGCAAAATGAACAGCGTCGACGGATGTCGCCATCGTGGGGGCGCCCGGCAAAGCTCCGCCGAAACAGCAGGATGCACATGTCGAGCAGGAATGAGCATGGTGCAAATCGCCGCCATGGGGTTGGCTGTCATGGTCGCTGCCAGCCACTGTCACCTCATGCGTGTGATGGTGCGGGAGCGACTCATCAGCGTCTTCATGGTGCGCAGACACGACTTCATTCCCGAAATGCGACGACCCGCATTTCATGGAGACGGCCGCGAACGACTGAACCGGAAGGCTCAGTATCAGCAGCACGACGACGAAGAGTTTGCGCCAATAGGACATGGTCCAGAAGTCTAGCACGCAGGTCAGGAAGGCTGTAAGACGGCGACGGTGTCAGTGTGTAACTGCGCTCCGGCGATTTCACTCTCTGTTTTCCTGCACCGCCTCTGACCTGCGACGACGGCGAGGACGACTTGCGAGCAGGCGCATCGCGGCACTTGACCTTCCCGCCATGGGAAGGTTCATGCTGAGGGTTCTGATTGGCTACTGGAGGCAAAGATGGAATTCGAGGTTAAGGATATGTCATGCGGCGGGTGCGCTAACTCGATTACGCGCGCCACCCAAGAAGAACGCGCAGCCTTGCCATCAACCAATCCGCTTCGATAACGCTCACCCACTCCCTGGCGTCAATTGCCCGTCGCACTCGCTGCAGCGTCTCATCGCGTGAATGGTCCGGATTCTTGGCCGCATTTTTAAGGGTTTTGGGAACAAGTTGATGCGCAAGGTCTTCGCACATCGTCCATCGCTCAAGGCGCTCTTCTGCAGTCAGACCTGCGACAAACTTGCCGTCAGTTATCCTGGCCGCAAGTTTTGGTTGGGCGCCAGAGAGGGATGCGGGCGTCACGTCTCGAGGAAAGTCGTCGGGTACGGGAGTGCTCATTTGAAAATTCCGATGACTCGCCTTGCAATTTCAATAAAAGGATTGGTTCTTGCCGACAGGAAGGGATTGATTCCAGCGCAGCACGACGGACCGACACGGGTCCGAGCAAGTAGCGACGAGCATCAACTGAGAACTTAGTCCTCAGGTTACCGTCATACTCTCCATCGGAAAACGCAATTTTGAGCATCAGCAGCCTCAAGCACTTTGATTGCAACGGCTACAACGTCGTCACCCGGGCCAATGAAAATGGGACCGACGTCGAGTCTCGGTAGTGTGCTGTACACATGCGCATGCGCAGCTCCGTCCGCAACGGCAATCTCAACAACCCACGTTGTCAGTGCCTGAGGCAACGACAGCGTCCGCTGCTTAACCCGGAGCGTTATGACATTCGATACTGGAACCAACCGTTCCACGTGGTGATGGAAGAAGCAGACGCCGTCATCTCATCGCGTCGCGCGCCCTGAGGGGTGGCTATGGCGGTAACGCTGCTGAGTCTTGTATCAACCCGAGCCTTGCTGGGCAATGGTTTGCGAAGTTTGACTCTTGTACAACGATCAAACTTCACCGAGAAAGGTACAACCAGTCAAACTTCCACGTTGAGATTGATAGGTAAACCCGCAGAGTAGGCAGGTTTTTCCTGTGCAAACAATCAAATTCTGGTTGCGTGCAAACTTAAACTAGGCCGTTGCCAGCAGATGCCGCGCACCGCGCCGGCATCCTGAGTTTTGATCGGTTACCTTGTCATCCCGACATTCGATCCAACCCAGCGCACCCGCCCATGAGCTCAAACCCCTCCTTCTGGATGATTCCCTCAGCACCCACGCCGGTCGGCCCGTTCTCGCATGCTGCCGAGGCCGACGGCTGGGTCTTCCTGACCGGCCAGATGCCGACCTCCCCCACCGACGACGCTGCACCGCTGCCCGAGGGTGTCGTCGCCCAGACCAAGCGCGTGATGGACAATCTCGTGCTGGTTCTTCAGGGGCTGGGCCTCGGCCTGCATAACGTGGTTGCCACACGTATCTTCCTGACCGAGTTCAAGCGCGACTACGCGCCGATGAACGAAATCTACCGCGCCTACTTTCCGGCGGATGCGCTACCCGCGCGAACCTGTATCGGCGTGACCGCGCTGGCGCGCGATGCGCTGGTCGAAATCGACTTCGTCGTCAAACGGCCGGGTTGATTTCGCAGGGTTGAACGGCAACTCAACGCGCGGGTTGCTCGTCGACTCCGTAGTGATCTGATAAGGCTTCGTGCAGCGAGATGGCCCGTTCGTCCATCTCGGTTGTCCAATGGCTGGAGTCGGCGCATAGCCTTTGCAACTGCCGGCATTCTTCGAAAAACCGCGGTTCCTGCACGACCACGAATGCACCGCTCGCGCTGTGCGCCCAGCCGGCCAACGCTTGCACGTCCTCTTCTTCGACAATCGCGAGCAGCCTCGGCAGATCTTTCTGCAAGTGGTCCCTGAGCATGGCCGTGTAACGCGCCTTGTCGTCCGCGCTGAGCGTGCTCGTTGCGTTGGCGACGGGAGGCGTGGAGTCCGCGGGAGCAGAAGCCGAAGCCGAAGCCGAAGCCGATGCCGATGCCGATGCCGATGCCGAAGCCGAAGCCACCTCAGCCTGCGCGGGCACCACCGCCAGCAAAGCCGCTTGCAGTTCGCTCAACGACGCCGGCTTGGAGACATACCCGCTAAAGCCGCTCTCATGCCAGCTTTGGGCCTGCTGCTCTTCGGCGACGGCACTGAAGGCCAGCACCGGCAGTTCCGCGTGCCGCTCGCGCAATGCCGCCAGCAGCTGGTGGCCATCCATGACCGGCATATGGATGTCGGTCAGCACCACCTCGAAGGGCGCCTGTTCGAATAACGTCAGCGCCTGCTGCCCATCCGCGGCGATCGTGGGCACGCAGCCGAGCGCCGCCAGTTGCTCGGCGATCAGGTTCTGAATCAGAGGATTGTCTTCGGCGACGAGGACTGCAAGACCCAACAACGCGGGATCGATCTCAGCAGCAGGCACAGCGCAGACGCGCGCGGTCCCTTCGTCCAGCGCGGCGGCCGTGCCTTCGACGGCCAGCTCGACTGCGGTCAAACACGCGGTCCGGCTGAACTCGCTCACTTCGAGCACACCCTGACCGCGCGCCTCCGGCCGGGTCGGGCCGCCGCTCGTCATCCACACCGCGCCGACCGCCTGCAACGCGCGCAACGTGGTAATCGCTTCGAGATCGTATTCACCGGACACGATCAACACTACCGGCCGATTCGCTTTCAACCATGCCTGCGCGTCGGCGAGCGACGCCACTGCGTGGCTCGACCAGCCCGCTCGCTGAAGCCAGCCGTCCAGAAACTCGCCGGCTTGCTGCTCGGTGCACAACACGAGCGCCGTCCCGCGTGGCGCCGGGAGACCCGCCGACGCGCGCTGCTCGTCGGGCACAGCCACGAGCGGGATCGATACGTGAAATACGCTGCCCGCGCCAGGCACGCTTTCGGCGGAGATTCGACCGCCCATCAATTCGCACAGGCGCGCGCAGATCACGAGCCCCAGACCGGTGCCGCCAGTGCCGCGCGACGTACCCAGCTCCCCTTGCACGAATGGCTTGAACAGTCGCGCCAGAAGCGCCTCGCTCATGCCGGCGCCGGTGTCCGAAACCCGGTAGCGTAGCGTCGGGCGGCCCAGCGAGTCGTCCTTCACTTCCGCGTACAGCGTAATCTTGCCGGAGGACGTGAATTTGAACGCGTTGCTCAACAGGTTGTTGACGACTTGCGCGATTCGCATGCGATCGCCGATCAGGGTGCAGTCGAGTGTCGGCGAAAGGAGTGCATAGATGTAAGACGAAAATATATTGGCTGAACTTCGAGCTGAACGACGGCATATCCATTCCCGAGAAATACTTGCCCAGTAATGGTTAGAGGCGAATCGAACACGACATTTAAGGTCCAATTAGCACTCGCCGGATACCTCACCTTACGGCCAGAGTCGTGTTTTTTGAAGGTGTTACCACAACAACAGCTGAACTCCTTGCTGGGCGGCGAGAAGAGCTGCCCACCACCCCGCCTCTCGTCATCAAATCAATCGAAGTCGATATCCAAAACCTGAACTAGGTCGACGCCGCCCTCGTTAGGGGGCACGGGGTTAGAATTCAAAGGCCCTTGCTGTCGTTGAATGCCTTCAACAGCAGCAGCGACGACATTCGCGGGCACCCCTGCTCTCAAAGCCCCCTCCGCAAACTCCTCGTTCTGCATCTCCTCATGAGCCGCCTTCCGGTTCGCTCGTCTACCGGCGGAATTCGTCGAGGGAGGCACGTTATCCGCGTCCGCCATCACTAATTCCTTTTGCCTTGTCAAAACACCGGCTGCGGTATTTCTGATTCGCTGAACCCGGAGTTCTGCTTGCTTAAGTTGGTTGATGAACGAATGGAGCCAGTCTGTAGCATCGCCGACGCTTGCGGCGGTTTGCTGCGTTGCTTCCAGCAATCGAAGATTTCCGTCCGGATGTTTCCAAAGTAGATATCGCTTGGTTTCAGAGAACGCAAATACCTCTACTGGCGCCGACTCCTCTCCCGGGCGCCGGGCCGCCTCCCACTCGTCGGCGTACTCCCTCAGGGCCTGCGAGGTGTAGTACGCGCTTTTAACCTTGACCCTTCCGCGAGGCGCTGACCGGTGGAAGTTGTCGAGAAGATGGGTGTAAATTAGTTCCTGCGGCCAGTCGCGAGCCCCATCACCGCGCTTCCTCGCCTTGTTAGCCATGAAAATCGCGTAGGGACTGGGCTTTACCTTCTCGCTCAGCAGCTTGGCGGTAACCAAATGTGAAACATTGGCGCCAAGGTTATGCTCGCTAATCGCAGCAAGCAAAAGCTGCATGAACGGCTGGAATTCGATTGTGGAGGTCGATGAGGCCAATTGCCGCTTCCATTCGTCTCTCTCGGACCCACCGCGTTTGTAGAAGCCAAGCATGTCTGCAAGCCGACGCTCAAACCGGCCATTCACACTTTCAACAACCCCTTTTGCGTCGCCTCGCCCCGGCTGCGCCATCAATATCGCAAGCCGAAGACGTTTGCAAATAGCTTCTTTCTGACCGTTGCCTATGCCGGGGCCACGGTCCAGAAACACGGCTTGAGCAACGCCATAGACGAACCCCTTCAGATGTCCCATACCGTATTTAACAAGGACTTCCTCCTTCGGAGTAAACGCGCTGAATAGGCATTTTCTGTATGCAGTGCCATTCTCCTTGCCGAGATACACATAAAATCCGACCACTGCACGGCTTCGACGGTCGACAGCCAGCATCACCACCGGTTTGCCCACATCAATCCTGTGCTTTCCAAAGCGGATAAACCCGTTGAACTCCATCCCGTCGATGTCATAGATGTCGATAATGCGTTGCGTAACGTCCTCAGCGTTACCTCTCCTTGCCTGCTTCTTTTGCTCCCACTCTTTCTCCCCGAGCTTTGCCTGCGTCGCAGCAATCGTCTTGAAAACCCGATGCCCCCAACGCAACAGGTAACTACGTTCGGGCAGCTTCCGGGGATGTATGGGGCGCGAGACTGTCTGATTGCCTAGCTTGTAGAAGCCCACGGCACGAAGGAACAGAATGTCCATAGCCTGTGGCATATCAAGGTTTCTATCGCAGAACTGCTTGTAAAGTATGTCCGCAAAAATCTTCTTCCACTTGCGCTTGAAGTTCACTCCTTTGTAAGGAGTATTGGGATTTAAGATAACATTGGAATTCGGGCGCCCCTTCTTGGCACCTGTTACCGTCTTGGGGACATCCTTTCCTCCCTTTCCCGCATTGTTCGTGGCCAGTGCATTCTCATGCTCCCCGTAGTACCAGAGACGCGTGAGCCACGTCATCATCTGCGAAACCGGAGTTCCGCCCGCAGACGCTTCGCGCAGTACACGGCTGCGAACGCTTTTATCGGTGATAAGCCCATCGCCCGCTTCCGCAATAATTTCGTTCAACAGGTCCTTCTTGTAAGCGAAATCGAGCCTCTTGGCATCCGTCATGGGTTCCGTCATCCATGCTGGAACAAAGCGTTCAGCGACTTGGCGCAGAACACCGTCCTTCTTCATCCGCATAACTTCGGCGACGGGCCAAGTTTCGGGCATCCTTGAATTTTTTGGAGGCTTATCGCTCATCTCAAAGACATAGGCCAGCTCCTTATCCACACAAAGAAATCGCCAAAATTCCTCGTGACCGCCTCGCACCCGCCGCACCAAGAGGGACATTCTTGGGAAAGGTGATATACCGAAAAACTTTTTCAACCCAACAAACATATGCATTCCTATTCAATCGGCATCATACGGTTTATAGATGAACTTCGTCGGCTCCTCGAGTAGCGTGCCAGCCCCCCGACACCGCGACCCACCTGTAACAGAGACTCGTTCATTTAGAACGCGGATGACTCGTCTACGAGCAGATAGGAAGGAAGCGCCTTACGGGCTACATCTCTCCCAAGCAGATTTAGTGATTCGTCAACATCAAGGGGGGATGTGTGGTCAACCACCAGATACCCAAGAAAGACCGCGACGGCAAACAAACGGTAGGAGTCGTCCACGCTGTATCCGCGACGCTTGCCCAACATTCCTAGAATTTTTTCCATACTTCCGACCGCAGAACTTTTCATAATGTCGGTTGCAAGGCGATATGCGTCCAACCAGCATCCCTGAATGTCCACATGGACCATCAATGAATTGAGGAACAGGTAGTTTCTATACTCACCATCTGGAACCGTTGCTTCATGCATTACCTCATGAGACGCCGACCACCCGGAAAGCCGCGATGCCTCTTTTGCGTGACGTTTCTTGACGTTCTTCAAGTCAAGCATGGAAAAAGGCTTTGCAGACACTCCGTGATACACCGGATAAGCTACTCCCGGTATCTGAAGCGTCAGCAGAAAATCAATCGACATGACCTTATTCTTCGGGATACGTCGCCCTTCGGCTCTATATCGGCTGTACTCGTCGCGGCACCAAGACGGGTACTGCGTTCGGACCTCCAGGACAAATGGGCAGAAGTCGAAGAAAGCAAGCAATCTTGCTTCAAGTCCTGAGTGGCAATTCAAAACGCCCTGTCGTTTCAAACTAAACTGGTAGCTGGCAACGCCCACTTTGCTATCCTGTGGCTTCTTCCAGCACTCAAATTCACTTCCTGATTTAACCCCTCTTGCATCTCGAGGCGGAACGCTAATAGGCCATGTGAGAATTGCTCCTCCGGCGAGTTCACGCAACCGGAGCTCATCTGGCTTACTCGGGTCGAAAGGCTGTTTTACGAGCCTGTCCGAAGGCAATCCAGCCCGAATCGCACCCGCACGCTCCCTCGAAAACGGAAGTTCGGAACAATCGCCTATTTTTCTACGTTGCGCCATAGCCACGCCTGCAAATTTCTAAGCCTGGTGACCCTTTCCTTGCAGAAAGGCCAGCGAATGCGTCGAGGTCAGCGTAGGGCGAGTCTGGGAACGATTCCGCGGCCTTCCGGCACCATATCGCCTCTCTCCGTGCTGCCCACTGCGCACCGGTTTCTTCACACTCGTTCAGTGCGCGTAATACGACGGGATGCTTCTTCAGCTTAGTTAGGTTTCCGTACATCGAAATCGGGCCGAAAAGCATAGTGACACTAATTCGACGCGGTGGACAGAGGTCGTCGAGTTGACGCCTAGTCTCCCGAATCTCAGTCGCTTTATCTTCCGCAGTCTGCACTACGCCAAGCTGCGTAAGTCTTTCGGGTGCAAGCCGTGGCTGCGTATCTCTCGGCGGGAGATTTCGGTCATACCATTTCCCGTCGAAATGAGCGAGGAATACTCTCGTCCAGTTTTCAAGCCGCGTTCTCCCAGCTTCGGGGTCATGTTCTTTCAACTCGATAACCCTTCTCCGCATCGCCTGCCTCTTCACCCTGAAATCAGCGCGCGAGAGCGTCCCCCAATAAGCGATGCGTTTTTTCCTAGTTGCACTGGAGCCAATTTGTTGTGAAGATGCGGCCCTTGCGGAACTCTCGCTCGGGGCTAGCCCAGTCGTAGATTTGCGTTCCAGAGTATCGATTCTGGTTTCTCTCAATGCCATTTTAAAACCGTGGAAATCGCCGAACAGAGCCTTTATCAGAATCGCGTTATAACCCGGGTTACGACAACTTTCTTTTCCTCTTGCCCCCCTAATGAATGCACTTTGCGTGCGAAAACTTACCCGCCAAGCAGCGACCTGTTCGACCCCGACCCGTTCGCAAATCCACGCTTCAAAGGCCGCCTTTCCTGCCTTCCCCTCTAGCCCCATCCGGCTCGTCGCGCTTGAAAGGAGCTTGCGGTAATCACCGTTGCTGTGCTCGCGAGAAACATCACTCCGCGTGAGCGCAACCATAATTCGTGATATGTCCGCCTCAGCCTCCACATCTGCTTCGCTTTTGAACAGTCGAAGCTGCCGCAACTCGTCGCCGCACTCGCAGACTACTGCCGGAGCAGGGAGTCCGGTCGATTTTCCCCGCTTTGCGACGCACCACTTACAATAAGTGTGAAGTGGTTCAGCATGCTTCCCACAGACGGTTATTCCGGGCAAAAAATCAAACCGGCGCCAATACGTTTCCCTGCTGGGACTCCCTATCTGCTCTTTTACACATGAAAGGCAAACGGTCGGTATCGCACGATGCGAGCGGCCGAGGTACGCATAACCAGTCACCGCTGCCAGCCCAGGCTCGCCGACTGAAATGAGGCCGCGATAAAGCTTTTCTTCGTCGTTTTCTCCCAAAAAAAGTTTCCAAGTCGGAAAGCATGTGTGTCCGTAAAGGGCGTGCTCCGTATCTTCAAAGACACCGTTGTAGAATTCGGTGATTCTTTCAATCTGCGATGGAAAAATCCACGGTAGCCGAGAAGATGTCTCGACCAGTTCCCGAAGCCGCTGCCGGCCAGAGCTGGTACTAGATTTCATCGCCCTTTGCAAATAGGAACGAATAGACTCGTCTTCATAGATATCTGGTGTAGCAAGGAATGTGTGCCCGAAATCAAGGGGTTTCAATCGAGTCGCCTCATGTTGTCTTGTTACTGTTTAGAAAGCGGAAAGTACACCGCGGCTCAATCACCCGGTGCGCGATGTGGGCTGGCGGCCACTCTGCTTGCTTCGCGTACCGCGTATTCTGACGCCCCTATTTCTCTAGCAATTTGATAGCGGGCTGACCGTCTGGGTCGGCAATGTTCTCCACCGTTATCGCATGTGACCATGTCGATAGACTTAAGCAGAAGCCGCTTAAGCTCCTCGTCAAGGCGAGCGGAACTGTGGCGCCATGACGGTTGTTGCGGTGGTGGCGAATTCACCTTCAGCCAAGCCCTATCGTAGCGGTACAGCGGCGCGAACATGTGGGGAGCCAGGCGCCGTAGCTCCGATGCGCTGACGTTTGGATGCTGCCTCCATATCTCCAGCCAACCCTGCCTGATACGAGTTATTCGCACTTTAAGCGACGCCAATTTATGCGCCTCCTTTAGTACGTCAATAGATGCGCGAATGCGGTAGATTGAAATCTGCGATAGTTGAGTTCTTATCGCTATGTCGGCAACGGACAGACCAAGCTTGAGAAGTGCAATAACCGAAGCTCGTCGGGCGTCCGTCACCTTGCGTGGCGTCGAGTGAAACGGGATTGCTTCCCGGCTGCAGACGACCGAGAGGAAAGTTGTTGACACATGGAGCCGCTCAGCCGCCGACGTTAGCGTAGGCTCCATAGCGACGATTTGGCGAGTCTCCTCAATGTCCAGTTTAGGCCGCTTTGGAGAGGCTTTTGACCGAGACCCGACGAAATGCGTCCTTTGACAGTTTTCGCCAAACCATTTTAGGAGCACACACCATACGGTATGGAGCGGCCGGTCTCCTTCCATCAGTCGTCTTACCGCCGCTTCAACGAGAGATTGGGTGCTACACAACTGGTCGAGTCGAATATCTCCCAAACCACCAGCGAAAAAATCGGAGAAAGTTTGAACTAACGAGGACACTCGCAACCGACCCGTTCCGGTTATCCACCCGGAATCGGTTAAGCAATCTTTAACCACCGACCGGTCGTAGCCCGAATCTTGGTATAACGTGTCCACGCATGCATATACCCGGTCGGCGAATTCCAGAGCGCGCCGTACCTGCGACTCGCTCGCCAAGGCTCGGCATCCATCGTCGAAATGCTGCGTTCGCCGTTGTCTTAATCGTTCATGATGTATTGGGCACATCGTTACGAAAGGTGCCGTGGTCCGCCGGTCTACGAAGGTGAACCCGTAGGTGTCGCGAGCCACTTCATCGCACTGCTCGCACCGAAGACACTGATAACGACTTGGAGGAAAGAGGACGGGAAGTCGTGCAGGCCATAATGGCCCTCCGGCCGGCCCTTCGAGGAGCCGTTCGCGAAACAGCAACCTATGCTCACTACGCAAGCCGCAGCAGCAAAAGTCATACAGTACATGTTCTGAGAGGATTGCGTCTTCGTCACCGAACACGTTTTCAGTAGCCGTGCAGAACGCTTTGATGGACCCAGGCAATCCACCGAGAGAAGGCCCGCGGTCGAGCATTTGCCGACACATCTTTTCGAACGACTGTCCAAAGTGATATTTGCCGCTTCTCTCGAGGAAACTGTTCAGCGTTTCCTCCCGCGGGAAGTCTGCGGTTACCACCGCCTCAGGTTTCATTCGGCCGCCGTCACGTCTGTGTCAGACCACGCAGATACTTACTGGTCGAAGCTACATATAGCGCTTCATACGGGAGATGGTCTGCATGTACCATAAAGTCGTCTCTGTCCAAATGTTTCGTTTCCCGAAAAGTCGTCAAGACCCGCGCCGTCTCGGAGAAACCTCTGAGACGGTTGGCCACTTCGCAACGAACATATTCTTCGTTGAGCTTTCCATCGGCTAACAACTCGGGATACAGCAAAATTTTGTGATGCAGATGGTTGAGCGCTTCACATAATTGCTGGGCCCTCCCAAATGCGTAATCCCATACCACTAGGGAAAGAAAGGGTGGGCACGGAACGCTCATTTCCCGATGGCCGAGCTTCCAATGCCATTCGATTGCCCGCCCCCAAATGGTACGACGCTTACTCTTACAGTCGTCGGGACTCGGGCGCGGCATCGCGTCAAAATATGCCGCATGGGCAGTTGAAAAATTCGCCCCCTTGCTTCCACGCTTCATGACAGCCATCTCGAATATGTAGGTTCCCGATACGACCACAGGAATTCCGGAGCGACGCTGGAAATTCGAAATGAAGTCCAGAATTTCGTTGGCCTCGCTGCGGAGCGCATACCTGTTCCCGCCGTCAATCACAAGAAGACCCAAGTTCAGAAAGATGCAGGCGGCAATTACTGCTGAGGGGCCGTTCTTTCCACGAAAATAGGCGAAGTTGTCCTTTCGCGTCTTCGATGAAGAAAGCTCGCCCATTAGCGCTTCGCCGAAATTCTCAATGAAGCCGCTCAGCGTGGAGCAATCGGGCCAAGTCACGACGAGCATTGGAACGAAACGCATCTCGACGGGACCTTTGCCAGCTATTCTCTTCATGTATCGTGGGCGACCCATGGCTACTCGAAGTCGCTGCAGGAATGCGGTGCGTCCAGCGCCGGAGACTCCAATCAACTTTATGCTCAAGCCGACAAGACTTTCGAGGAAATCTGGAAAGGCTGGAGTCTGGCTTCCCTCCATTACATCGCCTTGGTCCCAGTAGAAGCGCGCATACCGGATTTCGCAGGGATTGCGTAATCGAAGAGAGAAGCGAACTGCGGAAAGTATCTTCATGTACAGTTCGGCTGCCTCAGTAGTCGCCAGATATGCTGTTGGGAACGCCGCGTAGGCCTCGATTGAATATCCTATGTCGATACTGTTCGGGTCCGCGGGTCGCCCTACGCCGCGCCACCGTAGCGCTTCGGTGGCATGCTCTATTGTTTTGACGTCGGGCAACAAACAGGTCAATGGATTCGTTTCGTTCGCCGGCGTGACGCATGAACGTGGAGGGAGTCGAAGGCTCCTTCGCTGACGCGCCTCAAGGGATTCCGACTCGACTTCATCTGTGAGTTCCATTGTTTGGTACTGAGTCCCCGAAGATACGACCTGCGTGCATACGCGCTCTGCAAGCTCATTCATTGCGTTCCCTCGGGCGAGCGTATTCGGATGGGGTCGAGGCCACTTCGGTTTCGCGGGTCACAGCGCGACGATTTTCGTCCATAGCGTCGATGGGGCTTTCAATGCTTCCAAGCAATCCTTGGACACGACAATGGATTCGCTCGACGATGGCGTTACCAAGAACAATGTGAATTGTCATCCTTACCTCGCACTCGATTTAGAGGTGCTTTTGCCTGCATCGGAATGCTGCTGTCGGACCTCCAGGTGCAGCCATACCGTGTCCAATTCGCCCCAGCCAGTAAGAAGTATTGGTGAAAGACCGTCGATGCGCCGAGTGCGCGAGTACGTCATTGCCAGACCAAGGGGCGCCTGCTTATTCAACACAACACGACGAGCGGCCAGTAGGCCAATTTCGCTGCGCTGCATTGGTTGGTGTACAAGAGGCATCAGTTCGCTGGCTCGCGCGGCGAATTGGGAAGGGGACTCGAATTTTCTTCTTCCTGATGATTGATTCAACTGGCGGCTGGCACCCCCCAAGTCGGTGGACGGACGAGCAGTGAATGTCGTCAACGCCTTGATTGAAAGGCTATTGAGTTGGTCCAGCAGCAAACTGGATGTTGCGTTCTCCGCGGCCCACCATTTTTTCGTATTCGTTGAGAGAACCACGTGGCAATCTACATATGGGTCCCTCAACATTGACTTGCTCTGGATATCGCGCCGAAGGAAGCCATATCTGGTGCCGCTGGAGAGACTACGGCGAGATGTGAAAGTGAAAGTTCTCATAGAAACCTCTTTCGCCGCATGCGTTAAAGATACGTGCGACTTAGATTTTTCGAAGCACCCTCCGAGAAAGCCCTAGCCGCTGACGGGAACGGCCTTCTCGGGTGATGCACCAACGCAACTGAGCGGCGCGCCGCAAGTCACAAATCGTCAATTGGCATCGTTTGCTTCGCTCGCTCTCAGCCTCCCCTGCTGAGGGCAAATTTTAGAAAAAAGCCCCTTCTGCCTTGTCACAATCTAAAATTTAGGAGATAATATCTGCGATTAGCTCTGTAATTACTAGATGCAAACTAGCCGGTTATCATACTCGGCGGTTGGCGTTCGTCAAGTGTTTCTTCGCAATTTTCCTCACGCATTCCGTACAAGCCTTGCTCCGCCTATCTTTGCGGGCGGCACTCGCTTCAAACTTTCTTGCCGGCCCTCAACATTTATTCGATTTGGCGCTCCACAAACCGCCAGCGGAGCGACCCCGCGCCGAGCGCCTCTTCTAAAATGCATGGGCAAGCTGACTCCTAAAATGGCGGCAAGCTGACGTCTAAAGCGGCGGCAAGCTAACGCCAAAATTTCAGAAATAAGAGTCTTTCGACTTCCGTCGCGACGCCGAAACCCTTTAGGGGCGGTCCTGTCGGAGTTTGGTTACGCACGAGCTCATGCGGGACGCAAGGGCAACCGCTCAGCTAAAAAATGTCGCCTACGCTTTAGATGGAAGCGCTCAAGCCATACAGCGCTTGCGGGCAAGCATCCCTCGCAGCCGCCGCCAGTCGTCATGGTCCGCCGCCCAAAGCCCGTTGGGAACAATAACTGCCTCATCGCGCAACGGAACCGGCACATGGCGGGCATCGCTTTCGAGAACAGTCACGACCTGCGGCTGTCGCCGCCGAACATCTTCAGCAAGCCATTCGCTTTTGCTGGTGTTCTGGCTCAACCTGTGGCGCAACAACCTATTACCAGGTATGGTCGCGCCCACAACATGAGCCCCTAGCGATTCGGGTAATAGGTCAAGCACGCAGTGAAAGCCCGCTGTGTTTACCCAACTCGACGTCAGAACGACATCGACATGCTGCTCCTCCACAAGCAAGGCGCTCAGTTGGGTCACATGTGCACTATCAATTGCTAGATAGATTGCGCCGCGGCCTAATCGCGGAGGGGCAAACGTTCTACGCAAAAGAACGCCCTCGACCGCAAGGTAAAGTATCGAATGAGAGGCCATCGTCGCAACCATTTCAGCGCGAACATGTGACCATGCCGGAGGCTGACGATATACTCGAACTAGTGCCGCGCAGCGATGCCGGCAAACGGGGACTCGTTGCTGAAAAATGCTCTTTTGCTTCTATCGAGCCGACAACTCAGTGCGATGTTTTTCGCACTTAAGCGTAGTCCATAACTTGGCGAACGCAAGGATTTTATGAGCGAAGCCGATACCCCTTGGTCCCGACTGGCATCCCGCGTCGCACGAGTCGTCCTGGCGCGGAAGGACGTAACTTACGCGGCGCTCGCGGACGCGCTCGCCGCAGATGGAAGCGCGGACGGTGAACGCGCACTGGTCTCCCGTATCTCTAGGGGAACGCTGAAGCTTAGCTTGCTGCTTCAGATTATCTCCATCACTGCCGCGACTCCGCCAGAACGGTGGACTCAGGCGCTTTGCCGTGAAGGCAACTGGGAGCAAAAAGCCCGAGATGTCATCGCTAGCGAGCTTGCACGCCAGCCTGCCAACGACGTTTCGGAACTCTCGCGGCGCCTCGGCCGTCTCGGTGCAACCCTGCCCGCGAAGACCTTGGAAGCGAGCATCGCTTCCGGAGGCATGCCGCTCTCCGTGTTCCTACAGTTGCTTCTTGTCCTCGGTTCGGACTCGCTCGAACGGTATGTGGACTACGAGGACCTTCTTGAAGCCGCCAAAGCTACATCGCTAGACGAGAGCCACTAGCGTTGGCTAAAGCCGAAACGACCTTGCGTTTTCAGGATGCCGGCCTACACTGGATAAGTGCGAAAAAAATCGCACTTGACGCGCATAAAGTCGAACTACGCGAGCGCCCCCACCGTTGAAGCAGCATGCAACTCATGCCTCAGGCATGCCTCGCTGACTTCGCGGAATGCCTCCTCATGGAGACAGACCATGCCAGTCTGGTTCCCTCCTTCCGTAGACATCGAGCCCGAGCTCACGCTGCAGCACTGGCGCGTCATGCAGACAGAGCGCGATGAGCGCCACCTTGTCGGCATGCGAACCGATACGGGTGTGGCGCGCGTGACCTCCGCACTACGCGAGCTCGACGCGTTTTCGTTGGTCGCCATCACCGGCTCTGGCCGCCGGTACCGGCTTGTTAGTGAGCCCGGATGGACGCACGACACCATGTTTCTGTGGATAGCATGGTGTCTGAAGAACGATGTGCGCACTTGCTCCGACGTGACATACAAGTATTTTTATCCGCCGTTCGGAATGTTGGGCTCGCGGTCTGATTCCCAGGTCGATACGGGAGACTAGCAATGCCAGTCTGGAATGCAACTCCCTTCGCTGAAAATCAGACCGTCAAGATGTCCGACCGGTGTACTTCTGAGACGTCGCAGCAGTGGTGCCTAGTTCGTCGTGTCTCGTGGGACGTCGCCGTTACGAGGGAGTATCTGTGTGGAGGTCGCCGTGACGACACCTGAACAAAGGACCAAGGCCGTCAGGGAGACTCGCCAGTTCCTTGAGACAGTCCGCGGGGCCGAGGATGAAATCTTGTGGGACCTAGTACGAACAATGGCCGGCCAATTGCTCCGCCACTACCCTCTGGACGCGGACCTTAGTCGCTCTGGCCAGGCTTTGCCTGATGTCTGGGGGCCACCTTGGGATAAGCAAATTATGACCGCGTCCGCCGATAGACGCCGCGCCGCCACGGCGAGCGCGGCACCAACAGCGAAGCTGGAAGAACGCGCAGGCGTCGTATTCCTGGACATTGATAACACCCTGCACGCTTCGAACGCTTTCCTTTTTGAAGGCAAGGTAATCCCAGAGTCACACACCAGCAAGCTTTTCGAATTCGCTCCTATTCTCGAGCAGCTACTCGAGCCCTACCCGGCTCTCGCAATCATCCTCAGCAGCTCCTGGGTCGAAGTTCTTGGATACGACCTTACGGTGGCGCAGTTGCCGAGCGATTCATTGCGAGCACGAGTGCGCGGCGCCACTTTCGAAAAAGAAGACGCAGTTGATGAAGGTTGGGCCGCCTTGCCGCGAGGAACTCAGGTCCTTCGTTTCGTTCAGCGTCACGGGCTCCAGCGATGGCTTGCTATCGATGACAGGCGCTCGGGATTCGATGGCTACGAGGTGCGCCTCGTTCATTGCCAAGTGGGTGTCGGCCTTGGCGACAAAGATGTGCAGCAAGTGCTCGCACGTCGTTTGGAAATCATATTTGGTCCGCATGATTCATGCTCGCTATCAAGTCCATCTACCACGGATGAGCCGACGTGAAGCCGAAGCGGCAGAAATGGCCAAGTTTCGTCGGTCCCGAAACATTGCGCGTTGCGGGGTACGCGTTAAGCGGGGTTACAAAGCAACTGGCGCGACTACTAAAGCGGCATCTTGAACGGCGACGACCCATGCTGACTCGACGAGGCGATACGGGGATTCCCAAACGCGACGTCTTTCGCCTTCTCTGTCGCGTATTTTCCAAGGCACTGCTCAATCCGCGCGACGGTGACGCGACGGACGCGGCGCGACAGAGAAAGGCATTGATGTTCGCGCTGGCTGCGGCAGATTTGCCTTGAGCCCTCCGAGTCGGCGGCATTCCGAGCGCACTCAATCGGCAACGTAAGCGGAGAGGAAGATGATGGAACTCACGGCGCGACCTCTAACCTCGCTCGCCTTTGCGCCTACGATTTATCTCAACTACGGGGGCGTACTGAACCGCGGTCACGGCCTACTGGACGAGATTGGCGACATCACCCTCGATACGTGCCGGCCGCTGCTCGAGTACGCGCCGTATCTTGTTGACGTCCTCACACCGTACCCGAAGGTACAAATTGTCCTAACGACTTCTTGGCTGCACAGTCTTGGCGCCGGAAAGACCATTGCGCTGCTACCAGACGAGCTGCGTCATAGAGTAGTCGGAACAACGCTTGGCACACCGCCTCGCATATGCGAGTTCAGAGAAGGGACAGCTAAGACCATGTCCGTTATACGCCACGCAGCAAAGTACTTTCTGACCAGGTGGCTGGCGATTGATGACGATGCATGGGGTGTGCCTTCCGGGTTCGAACAGCATTTCTTGCACACGGAGTCGGACACAGCGCTAGGGGCGTCCACAGCGCGCAGGCAGCTAGGAGAATGGCTCGAAACCGCGTGCGAGCCGTGATTGCGGACGAGTGCAATGAGTCGCGGCGACATCTCTCGGCTCCTGCTGCTGCTCGGCATTCCAGCCGGATGCGCAGCGGTCGGATTGCTGCTGGGGCAGGCTATCTGCGGCAAGCCATCGACGGTTGAGCGTAGGCGCTGGCGGCTGGACACAAGTGCGGCGTACCTGCGTGACGCGCATGACTCATCGCTGTCGCCGCATACCCGCCTCAAATGCGCGTTTGACGCGATGTACTTCTGTTTGTGCGAAATCGCCGGGACGCGCGGCATTGACGTCGAGGGCATGGTGCACCCTAACGCCGAAATATTAGGCGTGGGTATGTCTGCATTGATTACCTCGTCGCACGACCGCCTAACAGTGGAACGATTGATGGAATGGGCAGCCGATTCATCACCGTTCCTGCCGCAGATACCGCTAGACGAAGCATGTCGTCTGGCCGCCCGCGTCAACGCTGACACGCTTGCAATTTTCGCGCAGCGACGCGCTACAGGCGACCCGGCCGGAGAACGATGATGCGCTTTCAGATTGCCTCCGACCTTCACCTCGAAATGCTCTATCGGTTCGCGGGTTACCGCGTCATCGAGCCAGTGCCGAATGCCGACGCATTGATTCTAGCCGGCGATATTCACTCACACACGCACGCAATCAAAGCGTTCGCGGACTGGCCCGTGCCCGTCTACTACGTACATGGAAACCACGAAGGGTATGCGGCACACTACTACGGTGTCACGGCGGAAATCGCTAGGGTAGCAGCCGGGTCAAACATCCACTACCTTGAGCGCAATGCGGTTGCCTTGGGTGGTCTCCGGATTCTGGGCGCATGCCTGTGGACAGACTATGAACTCAATGGCAACGCCCCCTCAGCGATGCGCGAGGCGGAGCGTTGCCTTAGCGACCATATCGCCGTTCGCGTTGGAGACGGCGGATATTTCACGCCAGCCATTGCTCGTGCTGAACACATGAAATCACGGTCTTGGCTACAGCAGCAGCTTGCATTGCCCTTCGACGGGAAAACCATCGTTGTGACGCATCATGGGCCGCATCCACAATCAGTGCATCCTCGCTATACCGGCGACCTACTAAATGCAGCCTTTGTCAGTAACCTGACGCCGCTTGTCGAGCAAGCTGACCTGTGGGTCCACGGCCACGTCCACGACTCTTTCGATTACAAGGTCGGTAAGTGCCGCGTGGTCGCAAATCCGCGAGGGTATGCGCGCAATCGACAATATGCAGAATCGCCGGACAAACTGGAATGGGAGAATCCAACATTCAGTGCGGAGCTGGTCGTCGAAGTGTAGCGGTCCCGGCGAGTTGACTCGCGATTGCGACGCCGGCAAAAACCACCAAGCGCCGTCGCTAGCAGCAGTTGTAAATGCCGGGGCGCGTAGTCACATTGTCATCTATGCATGGAGTCGCACGTGGCTAACAGCGGTTGGGATATTGCCATGTGTCGAATCGACGCCATCTACGACCTCCCTCAGTTTGTAGCGTCATCGCTTGTCTGCAAAATCGCTGCAAACAAGTTCCGGCTGCCAGCGACGGACCGTAGCAAGTTCCATAATTTGCCGGACGAAGTGATTGTCCGCATAGAAAAGATTGTCCGCGACGCGTACATCGAGGCTGGTGAAGACGTCGGCGGCAACGCTCTACGCGAGCATCTTTGGCAGCAAGCCCTCGATGCCCGCCACGCCATGATTGCAACTGGCGAGCTGATTTCAGAAGCCGATTTCCGCCATCGCCTCGGCGTCACCCCGCGGCGTCTCAGCAAAATGCTGACAGAAGGCAGCGTGTTCACGCTGGAGGTCGACGAAACCGTGTACTACCCAACACTGCTCGCAGAACCGGGCATTGACCACAACAGGTTGCAGGCAGTTTGCAGAATCATCGTTCCGGCGCCGCCAGACTCCCGGCTTGATTTTCTTACGTCGCGGCGTGGAAGCCTCGGTGACCGCAGCCCTCTACAAATGCTCAGCAACAACAGTGATTTCAAATCGTTGCAACAAGCGGCTGCGGCGTGGGCAGCAGAGTGGTCACGCACTGCCGTCAAAATGTACGAAGGCACGCACGAAACCGAACCCGCCGGCGTCACGCCGTTGTATACGGCGAGCACAGAAATTGACCCGCGCCGAGCACTATGGGAACGTGCATCCGAGGCTCTCCATGCGCACGGATACGAATGGCCGCTGGGACCGTATCCGGACGTTCGGAAGTTTACCCTCTTTGTCGAGCGACAAACTGCTGGAGATGCTACGCCGACGACCGAAGCTTGCGTGCAAATCATTGCGGACGGTGAATACATCCGTGTCCGCGTCGTCGCTGCCCCGGGCACTGCGCTGCATCCAGAGACGGTGCTCCGCGATAAGCACGAGAGCTTCGTCGAAATCGCTAAACGTACCATCACTCATCTTTGCAAGCGCATTTAGTCGCCAAATGAGCAGGGAGAACGAATGACAAGCCCCGATGAACCAACAGCAATCTCGGTAGACGTGAATGAACGTGACATCACCCTCCTGCTCAAAGACGGTCGAGAATTTCGAGTCCCGTTACGATGGTTCCCTCGATTGCTAGCGGCGACGCCCGAGCAGCGACATGAAGTCCACGTTTGCGCGGCCGGCGCGCAGCTGCGTTGGAATCAATTGGACGAAGATATCTGCGTTGGCGCGCTCATGCTCGACGTCGAGCAGCTCTTGATTGAGGAAAAGTTGAGCTCGCAGATACCTGACGACTTTCCCTCAGACACGACGCCAGCGTCACTATCCGGGTCGCAACCAAAACTCGCCGCGCGAAGGATTGCCGGGAGGATTGTCGTCGGCCTGACGGCACCAGAAAGATATCAGCGATGGGAAATTTGCGAGAACCTAGCGCGGCAGCTGGTTTCCAAAACGCTCAAGGACGCTGCAAAGTTTCCCGAGCACTTGCACGATACGACACTCCGACGAATGCGACGAGCCATTGAAGGCAAGCGATGGACAAGCGTTGTTGAGACGGATTGGCTTATGGAACGGCTGCGGGTCCTGCTTGGGTGGTAACGGGTGGCGAAAAGCAGGCTCGAATGTAAACCGATTTCACGCGGGGATTGCGTGAGATTTGAAGGCCGTTGACGGCGCCGGGTAGCCCCTTGTTCCAAGGGCATGAATATGAGCCAAACCATGACCGTCGCAGAAGTTGCGGTGATGCTAAATGTCACACCCGCTTATGTCGTCAAGCTAATCGCCGACGGCAAACTGCGCGCCAGGAGAAATCCGGACGGCAGGTACACGCTCGCACGCAAAGAAGCGGAGGCTTACCGCTTGAGAGCAAAACGGCGCGGCCGCAGGGCGCTCGAAAACCTTGCGCGCGTCTCGGAAAGCGCCGACATCTACAACAAACAAAAGTGACTGGGGACTGCTCGTTCAGTTGCCCACCCCTAGCGGAGCCAAACATGACCATCAATGAAGTCGCGACATTTCTGTTTGTGAGCCGGTCGCACGTTAGGCAACTGCTCGAAAACGGAGTCTTGCTCGGCGCCCGGGGGGATAACGGCGAGTACATCGTCGATGACGGGTCCGTCCGGACGTACGGGAAAAAGCTGGACGAAAGGGCTAGGCGATATCTCGACTCTCAGACGGAAGACGACGAACCGCCTGGGCTCTAGAAAAACCTGGTCGAGACGACGTGGGTCTCAACAATACAAGTTGCGTCGCCGATGCACGAGTTCCGTAACTGGATGCTGCTGCGACGAACGTCCGGGAAGCGGCTTGAAGGACGAAGAGATGGTAAATCGCATCCGACCGGTTGTAATCCAAGTAACCGTGCATGAAGACAGTTTCCTTGCCCGCTTGGAGGGGCGGCGGCAAGCTGCGCGTTCCTTTGCGATGATTTCCGAAACTGCTGGCGGCCACGCCTGAGCAACGAAGAGCGGTCCGCATCTCCGCATCGGGCGCGAGTTTGCATTGGGACCAGATATGAGGACCTGAGCGTCGACGGGCTAGTCCAAGACGCGGAACGCCGGCATCTTGAGGAACGGCTGAAGACGGTTGGAATTTCGGTCAAGGTCGACATCGATAGGTTGTAGTTCGCGTGCGCCCGGTGCGAAATCTGGCGCCCCCCAATCCGGGGCGTCGATTGCCAGTGTACGCAGTGGTCCGATGTGGCGAAAACGGCACCGCCTAGCCACGCGCCGCGCTGCCAGCGAGATAGAATTGTGCGTTGACTCACGTAGAGAAAATACCGATGTGTGCCGCGTCTCGCCAGTCGCCGTTTACAGACATCATTACCCTCGCCGAGGTCCAATCGCTCGCTGACCTGAAAACGTTCGCTCGGGGCAAAGCCTATTTCCACGACGGCGTGGTATCGCGCCTTGAGGAGCATGACGGTGTGCTTCGTGCCAGTGTGCGCGGCACGCATCGATACAGCGTCGAACTTGGCGTTGGCGATGATGGAGAGCTGACATACGAGTGCGACTGTCCAGTGGGCGGCGACGGCATTTTTTGCAAGCATACTGTTGCGGTCGCGCTTTCATGGCTCGAAAATTCGGGTGAGGAAGTGTTTCATGTCGACGAAACCGAGCCGGCAAAGCCGCGCAAGAAGCGAAAGACATACGAAGAGCAAATCCGCGAATACGTGGCGGCACTGAACAAGGAAAGTCTGCAGGAGTTGTTGCTCGAAGCCGTGGCGCGTGACATGACGCTTCGCGACAAGCTGCTCTTCGCTGCGCGTGCGGCAACCGCTAACGACTTGCCGGGCATGAAGGCAGCGGTGCGTCAGGCAACGCGAATTTCGCGACCGCTTGACTGGCGGGAATCCGGAGCGTATGGGGACGGCCTGATGTCGCTCGCAGATATGCTGCGCCAACATCTCGCAGGGCCGAATGCGGCGCAGGTAGTCGAGCTCGCGGAACTGGCGATTGCCGGTGCGGAAAAGAGTCTCGAACAGATTGATGACTCTGGCGGTGACGTCATGCCGGCAATAATGGAGCTTGCATCTGTTCATCTAGCAGCCTGCCAGCAGACACGACCGGATGCGGTGAAACTCGCCGAGCGCCTGTTTCGCTACCAGACGGAAGGAGTATGGGACACGTTCTACGATGTGTTGCCAGCTTACACCGAACCGTTGGGCGACACCGGACTGCGCAGGTACCGCGAGCTTGTTGTAAATGGATGGGGCGCGCTACCGTCACTCGCGCCGAGCAATGAATTTCGGAGGTCTTTCGAGCCGCTACGGATGCGACTTGAGCGGGCGATGGAGAGGCTCGCGGAACTCGATGGTGACGTCGACGCACTGATTCGCATTCGTTCGAAGGACCTGTCGAGTCCGTACCGTTTTTTGCTGGTCGCAGAGCTTTGCGCGAAGCATGGGCGTCTCGATGAAGGGCTGACCTGGGCGGAGCGCGGGCTTAGGGAGTCAGGAAACAATACTGATGTGCGTCTGCTTGATTTCTGTATAGCCGAGTACTTGCGGCGGAAGGATTTTGAGAGGGTCGATTCGTTCGCCTGGCGGCGCTTCGAGTCGCGTCCCGTCGCCGAAGCGTTCACAGCGCTGATGGATGTCGCCAAGACTACCGGTCGGTACGATTTAACGCGCGAGCGCGCACTCAAGCATATGTGGGAGCTTGTCCGCACGGAAGAGGCTCCGTCGAAAGCGAAGCGCAGCCACTGGCAAACGCCGAGCCGTACCGAACTGGTCAAGGTTTTTCTCGCCGAGCACGAACGTGAGGCCGCATGGGAGGCGTTCTGCGGAGGTCCAGTAGCGGTAAGCATGTGGGCAACGGTGGCGGCGGTTCGCGCGAAGACCCATCCGCACGACGCCATTTCGCTGTACCACCGCTTACTGCCAATATCGGCGGAAAATGGCACACGGAACGCGCGATATGACGAGGCTGCTGGAATCGTACGGGCCATCGGCCGGTTGAGAGCAGAACTGAGCGAGCACGCGCTGTTCACCATAGAACTCGATGAAATCCGGAAGGCTTATCGTGCCAAGCGAAATTTCATCAAGACGCTGGCTGCGTTTCAATAGTTCTGCGGTCGCCCTTGCCGTCTTGTGGCCACCGATAGGGTCATGCTATTTCGATGCGGCCCAGATGAGGAGGCTGCTCATGTACTCAGATATCAAAGAGTGGACGCGTATCCGAGCGCGGGTTCTCAAAAAGGGCGAATCCATCCGGTATGTCGCAAAAGTCGAGGCCATGAGCCGGAACACTGTCCGGAAAATGGTCCACTTCGAGTTGCCCCCAGGCTACTGCCGGGTCACCGACAATACGAGAGATGCCACCCGCTGCCGAAAACTGGCAGTGCCATGGTCAGCGGTCCAACGCATCGTACGTGCACTCCCGGAGCGCGGGGCAGCGCAGTTCCTGGCCCGCTTGTTTAGCGAGGACGACACGGAGGAACTCGAAGAGGCAGCCGGGCGTCGATTGCGCAGGTGGGGTGTTCTCGAATCTCCGAAGACAGGCTCTGCTGAGCGGAGCCGACAGCGATGGCAGAACTGGATGTATCAAGTCGAACAGGGACTCATTTCTGTGCCAGCAGGTGAGGATGGCAGGCAACAGGACAGCCTGATGCGAATGCTGTTGCCGGTATCAAGGAACCAGCGCCATAAGTCGCTTACCGTGCTGGCACATGAAGCAGGTTTTTCCTTACGGGAAATCGCGACGCATCTCGCCATTAGCCGCGCATCCGTTCGCACGTACATCGGCGACTACACGGCGGGTGGATTGGAATCACTGTTCGCAAAAGCGAGCCGCTCCCGCAGGGAGGACGACGAAGCGCTGAAGAGCGCGGTTTTCACGCTGTTGCACGAGCCACCGTCTGCATCCGGCATTAACAGGACGACATGGAAAATGGTCGACCTGCGGCGAGTGCTGGCGGTGCATGGGCATCATGCGGGCACGGATACTATCCGGTCGATAATGCGGCACGCCGGCTATCGCTGGAAATCGGCCAAAATTGTCCTCACAAGCACCGACCCCAATTACCGGGAAAAACTTGACCACATCCGGTCGGTTCTAGCCAACCTTCAGTCTGACGAACGGTTCTTCTCTATCGACGAGTTTGGGCCCTTCTCCGTCACTATGAAACCCGGCCGCGTGCTGGCGGCCCCCGATGTTCAGCCGAATGTTCCACAATGGCAGAAATCGAAGGGGTGTCTGATTTGCACCGCCGCACTGGAGTTGTCGTCCAACCAGGTGACGCATTTCTATTCCACGGCCAAGAACACCGATGAGATGATTCGCATGGCAACTGCCCTGCTCGACGAGTACGGTTTGATGCGGAAGCTGTATCTCTCGTGGGACGCAGCCTCCTGGCATCTTTCGAGGAGACTGTCGGCGTTCATTTCTGACCATAATGAGTCAGCGCAATCGCGTCATCAGCCGATTCTGGAACTGGCGCCCCTGCCTGCAAGTGCGCAATTCCTGAATGTCATCGAGTCAGTCTTCAGCGGCATGGCGCGAGCCATCATCCACAATAGTGACTACGCGTCCGCGGATGCTGCGAAGGCGGCAATTGACCGCTATTTCGCAGAGCGCAATCAGCACTTCAAGGAACATCCGAAACGCGCGGGCAAAGCAATCTGGCGAAAGGAGCGGACGACGAGCGAGTTTTCGGCTGCGAACAATTGCAAGGACCCGGCATACCGATGAATCGTTCGGGACATCATTATCGATACGGCGGGGGCGGCCGGTGGTGCGGAGGCGGCCGACGATGATGGCGCGTGGGCAGTGGTAGCAGTTTGCACCTGCGAACAAGATGTCCATGTACCCAAACGCGCCGGCATTCCATAGCCGGCGAGACCGTTCGGAAGTTGCCGAAGGCACGGGACGACTGTGCCTTCAATTTGCCTGTTGCAACTAAAGAGTGTTCAACGCTAACCGTTTCTCTGGGCTATTGAAGACGCTTGCATTGCGCTCCGCGGGGCCAGAAAAAGTTGAAACTACCTGACAGCTACTGAACCATCTTCGCCGGCACGTTGCTGTCATTGGGCTGCATGGTCGGCATATCCATACGCGCGCTGTCTCCCGTTTTGCTCATGTCGCCAGGAACCCTGTTCCACGGGCTCGATACCGGCTCGCTGTGGTACGTCATCCCGGCGGTTGCTGCACCGTGAGCGCCGCCGCTGCCATTGCCACCGTTGCCGTTTCCGCCAGCCTGCGCAAGCGTAGCGGCACACACGCAGAGTGACGCGATAATGACACGCGCGACCAGAGTTTTCATCGTCAACTTTTCCATGGTGTTTCTCCCGTGATATCGGCTCATGCGTTAGCCGCGCCGAAGTCTCAAATACCGCTAAACACTGAGTGCTTGCGTAGCGGCGAGCGCAAGCAGCCACTCCCATCTGAACGGGGCAAACATGCCCTGTGTCCAGATGCGAGGTGTGTGGGTAAGTCGTGGCTCGACACCAAAAATGACAGGGCCGCGCTGAATTCAAACCCGTGACGGTGCGCGCCTGCCTTTTACTTCGGCATCAGAACCTTATCGACCACCATGATGACGCCGTTGCTCTGCGTCACGTCGTAAGTTGATATGTCGGCGGTATGGCCGCCGGCATCCATGACTACGATGTTGTGCGGACCATTCTCGGTGAACGTCAGCGGCTCCCCATTGACCGTTTTCAGTTCCGCCTTGCCGCCGCCGGCCTTGATAGCCGCGTCGAGCTTACGGAAGTCGTAGCGCCCAGGAATGACGTGGTAGGTCAGGATGCTTGTCAGCATCGCCTTGTTTTCAGGCTTGACGAGCGTGTCGACTGTGCCTGCCGGCAATGCAGCAAACGCTTCGTTTGTTGGTGCGAACACCGTGAATGGCCCTGGGCTCTTCAACGTATCGACGAGGCCTGCGGCTTTGACCGCAGCGACGAGCGTTGTGTGGTCCGCCGAGTTGACCGCGTTGTCCACGATGTCCTTGCTTGGATACATGGCTTGGCCACCGACCATGACTGTGTCGCCGGCGGCGAAGGCGCCGGATACAGCTGCAGACAATGTGACAGCTACGAACATAGTCTTGTAATTCATCATGTGCTCCCCCTGAGTTACCACGCGTGATTGCGCGGTCTTGAGCTCATATACGGGGATTACTCGCGCCTGGATTCGCAGCGGCGCTTATCGCTATGTCGCACCTTGATGCCAGGGAAACGTCGCAAGCCGGTCTCGGGTGCAAGCGGAGCCATAGCCTCGACGCTGGGACGCGTTTCGTTGTCACATTCAGTTGATATACAGGAGGTGTAATCTAGGTTGGAGAATGTTTTGAATATGCGAAAGTCAGCGTTGCGCGTCGAAACCGCAGCGAAGCATCCGTTTGAGAGTTGCTTCGTTAATCTTGGTGGGCACTCTGCTGAGCGTGCGCTCACCGCACTCACCGCAGCGATACATGCCGCTCAACGCGAGATGAATGCCTTCGACTGGATTGCAGGCGCACTTCCTGGCGCGACCCTCAAACCAGCTCTAGCCTTCGGTACCGTTGGCGAACTTTATCGGGCATACACAAGACCGGCTGAGCTGGGACGCTTGAAGGGCGTGATGCGGTTCTGATGGGCATCCGCAAGTCTCCTTCAGCAGGATTCGGAGGATACGCCTGCCTCGTCGTCAAACAAGATGTTACGTTTTGTGGATAGGGCGAATCGCCTCAACAGTTCCTTACCTCTCAATGTTGTTGTTAGTCTCGCACCCCCTCTGCCCGTGGGTATCAGCGTTATCAGCTCTCTACGTTGCAGTTGAATTGTCTCGGGGTCTGAGAGCGCTGCCTGCTGAGGCGCATTCTGGACGACATATAGCATCGCCAGTTCGTGTGGACTAAGAAGATTCTGCATATTTACCTCGAATTTGCTGTGCAGCTTGTCAATTGCACGGCATCGCAAGCCAAGCGTAGCGCGGCTTTCAAGTCCTCATCCCTAGGCTACCAGTGTTTTGTGACAACCTGGCTGTCGGCCCTGCAATCCCGCGAGCTCTCCGGTCGTGGCTCCGCCGATGTTAGTGCGGGCCTTTCAAGTCCTCGGAATACCAGTGCTGCATTTCTTTCAGCAAAGCTATGTATTCTGCGATGCCCACCGTTGCCGACGCGGATGTTGCTGCGCGATTTACTTCGTCCCAAAGGGAGTCGAATTTTTCGAGAGCAACCACGCGCGGCAGATGATGCGCCGTCATAGTTTTAAACGCTAGCCGGAGTTCCGCTGCGCTGCGTTGGACGGCCTGTTGATGTTGAGAGGGCATGGAGTCGGTGGTGCGGTGGACGTCTCTCAATTTAGCGAATCAAAAATCGAACTGACTTATTTAGTGTAAGTTTTTTCAAGTCAGACAAAATGACCTTTGTTAAACGTTGAGCTGAAGCAAGATGGGCCCGGCCGCAAGCTTGGATTGCCGCGTTGTGCGTTGTACGATGCAACGAGTTTTACACTGCGGTTCCGATGGATTGCGATGCCAGTCTGTTCTTCACTTCGACTTCCTGTGAGTTCGCCCAGATGACTACCGCACTCCAAATGACGGTCTCCGGTCTTATGCATGAACCCGTGACCGGAGCTGGCGACCGTCAGGATGGCGCTCTGGCCGTTGCACATTCGATTGCGGATGGCTTTGAGATACTCGCGGCGCCCCCGGCCGAGCAGTTCGACCTACGCGTGCGTGCGTTGAGTTCCGGTCCCGACGGCGAGAACCTCCACAAAATTCGAGTCGCGTTGCGTCGTCTGCGCTCGCTGTGGTGGGCATATCAGCCATATCTCAATAAAAAGGAAGCCCGCGCGCATCGCCGCGAGTTCAAGGCTTTGGCCGATGCCGCTGGACAGACGCGCGACTGGGATATCCTGAGGCAGGTGGTCGCTTGCGACGAATCGACGAAGTATTCGTTTAAAACGCTGCTTGAAGATGTTGACTCGCGTCGCAAGGATGTTTTTATACGTAGCCGCGAATCTTTAGAGCGTGCCGATGCTACCCAGCTGCTTCGAAAACGCATTGGTAGCACTGTCGGGCAACTCCGAGCGCAAAGGTTCGAAGAACTGCTTCCTGCTTTTGCCCGCCGGCGGATTGATGATGCAGGAAAGTCGTTGGACAGGAAATTTCAGCGTGCCGTCGCACACCAAGCGCCCGAATATTCCGAGCTCCATGAGCTTCGTATCGCAGGGAAGAAACTTCGATATCTACTGGAGTTCTTTCTACCTGTGCTGGACGATTTCGACCCAGCTAACATCAAAGTTCTTTCCAGCTTGCAAGACGAATTGGGCAGGGTCAACGACCTCGCCGCCAGCGAAGCGTTGCTCCTCAAGCATGAAGCACAGTTCCGGGACCCCCGACAAGCTAAGACCGCAATTTGCTACGTCGGCGAGCAAAAAATCCATCGCATGCAAAGTGCATATCAACTGCTGCACGCGGTCGACCGGATGCTCGCTATCAAGCGAGAGTAACGCTTCAGGACTTCCGAGACTTTCGTTTCCTTGCCTCGATACGGCGTACAAGGTCTGTCAAGAGCCACCTTGCAACGACTTCCGGACCCGTCATATTGTGTTGAGCAAACTTGATTTCACTTTCGAAGTAAACAATTACTGTCCCGTCCATGACTCGATATCGGCCAACGTAACGAGTCTCGTTCATTTCGACGGCAATTTCTTTCGTCGTTTCGTAACTTGCGTCCATCAACACCTGTTCTCATCGTATTGCAATATTGCAACTTACAGGGACAGATTGATTGGGTCAATGTGATGCCGAACTGAAGTTTTCGGCACCGGGTCTCGTTAAGCCTGCGAGCATTGCGGCAATTTGAGGCGTTATGACGGAACATGAGGCGTTGCGTTCGTTCAATGTTTCGCGTCCGCTATCGACTTGATGTTTTCGCGTACCCGGCGTGCCACCAGAACGCCAAGATAATCGAGAATCCGCGCGCCATCACTGTACTCAGCCCACGTGTCTGCGTACATCCTCGAAACCGTCTCCGCAGGCGTATTCGTGTCGGTCGCAATCGACCTTACGATATCTTCAGAATTGGGTTGTGTCATCGTGTTCTCCATACATTTAGTGAAGGGAACCGCGCCTTGCGAGCTTAGTAGACGACACGGAAGAGCATTGGACAAATTGAATCAGGCTATCGCCGGGGCGACCTGTCGCGCGAGGAGCTCGGTGCTCTGGTGCGCGGGCGTCATTTACCTCGCCGACCCTTAGGGGGCAAACTGCCTCGCTGGTAACAGCGCTAGGCGGCATACCGTCGTCGATTGATGTTGACACGATTTGGAAACGTGCGTTTGCGCTGCATCAACAGCTGGCTCCAGCAACGTGGTGGTCGCTGAGCGCCTTCCGAAGCTGCGCCGCAGGTTCCTGGCTCAATGTTTACTACACAATAAACCGTATATACTATTTATACCGTTACAACCGTGGAGATAATGATGAGTGTGCCGACCGTGCAGAAGCCGACGAAAAAAGCATTTCACTTCCCGAAGAACTCGAAAGGCAAGGAAGCGGCAGTTGAGCTACCGGTTGCTGAACCGCAGGTTGCGGCAGAGTCTAGCCCTGTCAAGAAGAGCGCCAAAGCACCGCGCGCTTCGGTCCCGAAGGCAGAAAAAGTCGCTGCTCCTGTTGAAGTGAAGGCCAAGCGCGCAAAAAAAGAGAAGGTCGTGCGCGACAGCTTTACGATGCCAAAATCGGACTACGAGAAGATTGATGCGCTAAAGAAGAAATGTCTCGACGCGGGAGTTTCCGTCAAGAAGAGTGAGCTTCTGCGTGCCGGGTTACTAATGCTTGAAGCTGCTGCACCCAAACGACTTCTGGCCGCAGTATCCGCGGTAGAAGCAGTGAAGACTGGGCGGCCAGCAAAGGAGTAATTGCCGGACCGTGTTGCCGGATTACGCATCGGGTTAGTAAGCGGCTAGGCGACACCATACCGGTCGGTGCGCCGGGCACTAAAGCTTTGTTGCCGTTTGAACTGGAGGCGATGCTATACGCCATGCGCCGCGTCGCTTCTCGGAATTTGCGGACAGAGGGCCTTGTCATAGGGCGCCTGTCAGAGCACCCTGTATTTCGGTGCGCCACCTCGAAATCTGGTTGACGCAAGTTGCAGCGCACGCTTTGACAGCCCAATGCGTCAGGGTCTGGGTACTATCAGTGCTGAGTGGCCGCTTTGGCTAGTGTCCTGAAACATCGCTGTCATGTTGTGGACGAACGACCGGGCAAGCTGTCGGCGGCTTGGCGAGCTTGCCCCTAAGCCACGATTGCTCGCCAGCAGCTCAACGATTGCTTTAGTAGATACGCTGGTTGCAAGGCCTGGAATGTCCGACACCTTTGCCCAGCAGCAGCGCGCGATTTCATTGCTTGGCACTGGCGACTGGCCGTGCTCAAGCTGCCCTACGAACACGTGGTGGCGGGTTCGCATACCGGCAAATTCAAACATGTACCTGATAGCCGCAGTGCGAAGGAGCGTTTCTTCGAACAGCTCGCGCACGGCCGCTTCCTCGAGTGTCTCGTCACTCTCCGGCTTGCCACCGGGAAGTGACCACCTGCCTCGCTCCCTTCCCACGAGGAGAACGCGGATTCCCTGTTGGCAAACTACGGTTGCGCGCTGTTTCATGAAGCCTCGTTCCTGTCATGTCCCGCACCGGAACTGAGCGGGGCAAATAGTCTCTACGCAACGCGACTAACTTTCTTCGCCTTGCTTGCATGCCGTTCGCCTTCGTGACGCTTAGCCGCCGCCCGGAATCAGGCAGGCGCAAAGCACTGACGCCTAACGCCGGAAGATGAAGATATTGATTTTTTGGCGTGACATTTGTATGACAGGGTCATCGCGACCAACAGCGCAGGGCGCTCATGTTGGTCCACGCACGCAGGGGCAGTATGCCTGCAGAGACGGGCTTTTCTGCGAAGCCGGGTTCGCTCCAAAGCGCCGAATCAACGGTGCGTCACACGCGGAATGTCTGAACAGACTCTCTCAATTGTTGAGCTTGTGTTTCCAGCGCATTTGCTGCGCTCACGCTATCCTGAACCAGAGCCGAGTTTTGCTGGGTCATGCGGTCCATTAGTGAAACGGCAGCGCTGATTTGGTCGATGCCTGCGCTTTGCTCGCGAGAGGCGCTTGCAATGGCGTCGACGAGCTCGGTGACGCCGGTTACTGAGCCGAGAAGCTCGACGATGGTTTCGCCTGCGACCTTGACGGCGGTGCCGCTCGAATCCACCTCCGTCGTGACGTCTCGAATCAACGCTGCAATCTCTTTTGCCGCCGTCGAACTACGCTCAGCAAGGCCTCTTACTTCCTGCGCGACAACGGCGAATCCGCGACCTTGGGTTCCCGCGCGGGCCGCTTCCACCGCCGCGTTGAGTGCGAGCAGATTGGTCTGAAACGAGATACCTTCGATAACCGATGTGATTTCCCGAATCTGGGCCGAGCGTTCCGCGAGGCTTTGCATTCTTAGCACTGCATCTGCTGCTGCGCGGTCCCCCTCGCGTGCCTTGGCCGACGCGACGCTCGCAAGCTCGCGCGCCTGTACAGCGTGGTCAGCGTTAGCCTTAACGGTTGATGCCAGTTGCTCCATGCTTGCAGACGTCTGCTCGATGCTCGCAGCCTGCTCTTCCGTTCGGCCCGCCAGTGCAGTGTTGCCTGCGTTGATGTCGGTGGTTGTATTGGCGATGGTGTCGGCAGACGACTGGATGCCTCCAATCATCGATGACAGTCTTGAACGCATCAGACTCATCGCGTACATCATGCTGTGGGTGTCGCCATTTTTTACGGGAACGACGACCGACAAATCTCCCTCGGAGACCCGATGAGCAATGCTGGCCGCTAGCGCCGGTTCGCCGCCGAGCTGATGGAAAAGCATCCGTGCCATAGACGCGCAGAGCAGTGCTACTAAGCCGACGCCTATGGCGATGGACCCGGCAACGACCCATTGCACTATCCGGCTGGTGCTCAATGCGCGGTCGTATTCTGCCTGTGCCGCAGCAAGTTGAAGTTCACGCAGTTGTGCCCCTTCTGACTTGACTGCCATAGCGGTAGGTTCGATGGTCTGAGTGACGACCCATTGTGCCTCAGACAGGTTGTTTGCCTGCAGTAACTGCGCGACGGGCCTGAATCCCTTGTCGCGGAGCGTACGCCAGTTCGAGGCAAATTGTGTGGCCAGCGTTTTCTGGTCGCCCGTCAACGGATAACTGAGAAAATTGTTGATGAGCTGGTCGATTCTCTCGACGCGTCGCGCTGTCGCTTCGGTCACTGCCTGCGTCTTGCCGGCGGAGGGGTCCAAGACGGCGTCACTTACGGAAAAATGCGTCTCGGCCACCAGTTCGTCGATTGTCGATATCGTCTGAAGAGCCTTTGTACCGCCCTCGAACACGTCCTTAAGAGCGGCTGTGCCTTGCGACATGCCAAAGAGTCCTGCGCTTCCGATGGCGACGAGGACAGCTGCAACACAGCCCGTCACAATTAGAAGGCGGCGCTTTACGGTGAGATTTTTCATGAAGGTTGCGACTGCGGAGGTACTGCGTAGTACGAGAGGCTCCAGCATGCCTGCAGCAGTGCCGACATTGCCAGGTGGATAGCCATTAGCGCATATGCGTCTTGATTACGGCCATACGTCCGAAGACTTCAGTGAAATTTATGTGACGATGTGCACTCATATGGTGCAACCCTAAGGTCGGCGGCCTTTGCGTTTTGCACGGGGACAATTACTAAGCAGCGACGTGCTTCCTCGGCCGGCAATGTCGCTCCGGCGACCGGGACGTTCACACCGAGCTCCGCGCCGCCAATATTGCGGCCAGGCCAGCGTGGAGAAACGATAGATACTGTTTTCCGCACATCGCATCTTGACGTCTTTGTGCGTGAACCAGTTTGCCAAGAAGGTGACCAGGAAGAAGTTTCCGCTCACCTATACTTGACCCAGCAGTGGCCGGCCACGATTACGGCCCGCCATCCATACTTATGCGCGTTCGACGATGCTGGTTACCAAATATGTCATCTTTGTGTCGGGGGCCGCGGCCGAATGCACTGGAGGCTCCCTGCGTGGTGGAATTGCTCTTGCTCGATTGAGCAGTACTTCAAGGAGGTCGCATGAGCACCGAAAACGAAGCGAACCTATCCGAACCAGATTCCGCCGAATCGCATTTTTCCTCGTTCGCTGAGCCTTTGGTCGAGGAAGCTATTTCGCACGCCGCTGCACTGAACGCTGACCCTGACGCAGAAGTCCTCCACAAGCTCCGGGTTGCGTTGCGACGACTGAGGTCGCTTCTCTGGGCGTATCGACCTTTGCTTGATAGTAGCCTTGACGACAAGCAACGAATCCTTTTCAAACAGCTCGCGGGAGCCGCTGGCGAAACCCGCGACTGGGACATTCTCATCGAGTTGCTTGACCAGGCGCTCGGCGTTGCGCAGGCTCCCACCGATAGTCTTAGAACCGCACGCTCTGCGGCCCTGAAGATGAGCCGTGAAACGCTGTCTAATGCCAATATCAGGTCCGAGCTACAGGAGGCGCTTACGAGCGCAAGCGAGGCCTTGCGCGCGACGCACAGCAACACGGCGCTGAAGAAGTTTGCGCGCCGGCGTCTGAAGTCCGCAGAAAGGTCATTGCATAAACGCATGCGCCGCGCATCGCGCAGCAAGCGGTCCGACTATGGGGCGTATCACGAGGTCCGCAAGGCCGGGAAAAAAGTCCGATACCTGCTCGATTTTTTCGAGCCATTGCTTACGGGAAAGCAACTGCAATCGGCGAAGGAATTGAAGAAAATTCAGAAGCGATTCGGCGCACTGAACGATGTCGTTGCCAGTGAGGTATTGCTGAGCGCCAACCCACACTTGTTCCAAAAGAGGACTGATTTAAACCACGCCCTTGAGGCGCTGGAAGCAAAGCGCAAGTCCCGAGCCCGTGCAGCTGCCAAGCTGCTGCGATAAATGCGGGCGCCGGACATTTTTTGCGGTAAGGCTCAGCGCAGGTGCCTGGTCGCCTCAGGGACGGCCGGTGTAATTTACGGCCCTGCCACTCAATTGCTGGATACGTCCTTGAGCAGCGCATCTTCAAATCAGGAGAACAACGTTTAGGCACGGCGGTTTCAAGAGCGAAGCGCAACACCGGGATCAATGGCCGGGGTGAGGATTGACTGGGCGGTTTCAAGAGTGAAGCGCAACAGGGGGCTAATGAATGGAAGCTGAGGTTATCGACGCGGTTGCAAGCATACGTTCGAAGACCTCGAATGGCGAATGAAATGCATGGGTAGCGCGAGG
>NZ_JCAQOY010000032.1:0-5259 GCF_059567925.1 Paraburkholderia sp. BGA-UO-ETr-F21
ACTCCGCATCCGAGAAGGTGTGCTTCACCTTTTCGCCGTTCTCAATCCGAATCAGATTTTCCAGTTTCATGCGCTCGCTCCTTGGTGAAAAACGCCAGTTGGTGTGAGCGAATAGTAGAAGCTCAACGAATCAGAAAATTATCGACTGCGACAAACTACTCTCGATTTTCGACATGAAGGGTAAACACTCTCATCTGAATTACGGATATCTAACTCTGGAAGCTAGCTCTCTCAAAGCAGAGAGGAATTCGAGTGCAGCAGCTAATTTCGGCGCAGCGAGCGAGCCAGCGAGCCTAGAGCGCATGCTTACACAGAAGGCCATCCGTCCGGATGACTCTCTTTGGCTCACAGTGGTGAGCGAGCGCACCCCTTTCAGCAACGATGAGATTGCGCCGTTCGGAGAGCATGTGCGCCAATGCGTTACGCAGACACCACGTCCAGTCCATGTCGATCCTCGAAAGGCCGTTCCCTCCCGGATGGCCGCATGCTGGTAATCAAGGACAGCGAGGCTCGTTCCCGGCGGCACGGGGACTTAGTCTGCAGCGTCCGTCTGGATAATTGCGTAGCAGAACGGAAATGGCTCGGCCGCCGTGCCTCCGACCCTCTCATTGCGCCGTTCCGGTTCTGCTAACAATCCTCCGGGCTATTGCCGCAACCCCATAAGATCAAATCTGATATCGAGGCGAACTGACGGCTCGCTCGCGTCCTCAGACTTCGAAGGACCGGGATCGATCCAAAGCAGCCGCTAACCCTCGCGCGACTGCAACGACCGCTTCCAAGATACATGCGCTGCTCGCGTCTTTGAGTTGATCGTCGCGTAGCTGGCCTTCAGGCGTCAATTTTCGCTGCCTCAAGGTCTTCCACCAGGTTAACGTTTTCGTTACGGAAAGACACTCTGTATCGAAGGGTTCGGGTCCGATTAAGGAACCCGACTCACCTCCGACTGGCGAGGGCGCCGGGAGTGTGCGGCTATTCATTCACAAAGACATTATAAGAATTATGACCGACTAACCCGTCGGCTTTTTTGAACTGTCGCAACGACACAACCGCGAATAACAAACGCACTATTCCCCCAGCGGCAACAGTGCCAAAAGCAGGCGCCGCAACTCCAGACATTCGCGTGACGTCAATCGCGCGGTGAGAATGCGCTCGACCTCCTCGACCCGTGGACGCAACGTTGCAAGATTTTTCTTGCCTTCGGAGGTAAGGAACAGCACATAGCTACGTTTGTCGACGGGGTCGTCCGAGCGTTCGATCAAGTCATTGCGAACCATGCGCGCGACGAGATCGGCGATGGTCGAACGGTCCACGTCGAGTTCATCGCCGAGTTGTCGTTGATTTATGCCGGGCGTTTTCTGCAAGATTTCGAGCGCCGCGTACTGGACGCTCGTGATCTCGGTGGAGACTTCGCTGAGCCATACCGCTACGTGGCGCTGCTGGGCGCGGCGTACCAGGCTGCCCGTGAATTTCGAAAGCGCTTCGGGGTAGTCGTGTTTGGTTGGCAATTTCTAGGCGTTTAACGAGAAGGTGTGTTCGTTCGGAAAATCGGCCGCAAAAACGCATTCAATTCGGTGTAAGCGTCCAGCGGAAGTACATGCGCGACATACTGGTCCGGACGGACCACGACCAGCGCGCCCCGTTCGCGGTCGATGCCGCGCGCAGTGAAGATATCAGCCGATGCGTCGCTCGTAAACGCCTTCTCGTAGTCGATGAGGCCGTAGCGTCCCTTACGCGGCAGCAGCAACGCGTGCACATCTTCAAGTCGTACTTCGCGATGAGGCTGCTGCAACACTGCGCGCAGATCGAAGACACTATCCACATCGGCATCTTCGGGCGCGACGAGACGCAAAACAGAGTCGGGCGAAGTGGCGAGATGTTCGCACAGCGCAGTAAGTGCGGTTCCGCATGCGTCGGAGAAAGCGTACAGACGCCAGCGACCGTCGGCGCGTGCAACGTGGCCGAGTTGCATCGGCTTTGCATCGGCGAGACGAACGACAGGCGAGGAATGAAAGCGCATGCCGATCGTGAAGCCACTGGCGAGCGATTGATGCGTCGATTCGCCCGTCAACGCGCCCGGGCGATATCGCGCCGCGACACCCGCCGTATAGTGGCCCGCACGCACGAAGTAAGCTTGAAGCTCCGCGGGATCGACACCGCCTGCTTCGGGCCGATTGGGATCTTTCGGCGGCGCGGCCATCATCGCGGACCATTCCTTGTCGAAGTCGATCAGCTCTTGCGCGATGGGCTGGCGTTCATCGGAATACGTGCGCAGGAGGTTGATGTCGCCGACTCCTTGCAGAACGGCGCCAAGCTTCCAGCCGAGATTGAAGCCGTCCTGCATCGAAACGTTCATGCCCTGACCCGCTTTTGCGCTATGCGTATGACAGGCATCGCCGGCGATGAACACCCGTGGCTCGCGGGATGTTCCATCGGCGGCGATAGCGTCGTCGAAGCGATCCGTCAAACGCTGTCCCACTTCATAGACCGAGAACCAGGCGACCTCTTTCACGTCGAGCGAATAGGGATGCAGTATCCGTTGCGCGGTCTGAATGATGCGCTCGACCGTGATCTGTTTGATGGTGTCGCGATTCTCAGGCGTGACTTCGCCAAGATCGACGTAAAAGCGCACGAGATAACCGCCTTCGCGCGGAATGATGAGCAGATTGCCCTTGCTCGCAGATTGAATCGCCGCCTTCAGCCGGATGTCCGGAAAGTCGGTAACCGCGAGCGCATCCATCACACCCCACGCATGATTAGCCGCATCGCCTCGCAGCGTTTGGCCGATCGCCGTGCGCACGTGACTGCGCGCGCCATCGCAGCCAACGACATAGCGCGCACGCACGACGACTTTCTCATCGAGTCGCGCCGCGTCCGTGCGGCGTAGCGTAACGCGCACCGGATACTCGCCCTCGCTATCGCGTTGCACGTCCACGACTTCGAGATCGTAATCCGGCTCGAGCCGTTGCGCGGAACGGCGCATCACATCGAGCAGATAGTCCTGCACGCGCGCCTGATTGACGATGACGTGCGGGAACTCCGACATGCCCGTTTCGGTATCCTGAACACGCCCGGTACGCTTGATCGCGCCACGATCGTTTGCATCGGGTCGCCAGAAGACCGTCTCGTTGACCCAATAGGCTTCGCGCAACAAGCGGTCGCTCAGGCCGAATGCATTGAACATCTCGACCGTGCGGCACGCGACGCCATCCGCTTGCCCCATCAGCAACGGTCCCGAGCGACGCTCGACGATACGCGTCGTGATTGACGGAAACTGCGACAACTGAGCCGCAAGCACGAGCCCGGCTGGGCCGCTTCCGACGATGAGCACATCGACCGTATCGGGCATGTCGACGCGAGGCGCGCCATCGGCGGCAGGTTCGATCATCGGATCGCCGACGCGAAAACCGTTGAGATGAAATTGCATGATGTCTTCCTCCAGTCAGTCTCGATCACCTTGGCGACTAATATACTCCGTACACCAACCATTTAAAAGTACTTCATGTCGTCATAAATGTTTACCCTGATCTCAGGATGCGCTTTGCGAATCTCCGTCGATCGGAATTATTTGCCCGAAAATGGATCGCCCGGCGTCGGATGCCAGAAAAACAGCGAGCGCAGCGATGTCCGCCGGATCGACGAAGTGTCTGATCGACTGATTGGCGAGCGCAGCCGCCTCTTCCTCCGCGACGGTGCGGCCGCTGGCCAATGCACGTCCCGCCAGCACCTGCTGAATACGCGGACCGTCCACGGCGCCCGGCAGGATCGCATTGACCCGTATGCCGAATTCACCCAGCTCACGAGACAAGGTCTTCGCGAATCCGATGAGGCCTCATTCGGTCGTTGCGTGGGACTGCTGTTCGGGTGATCGACTTCGGATACGCGTTGGATCGGGCAAGCGCTCGGACGACTCCCCAAATGTTTTTCGTAGGAAATCGGGGAGTGAACGCCACCGTAACCGCATCGTTGACGTAGCACGTCCACTCCCATAATCAGATACCTGGCTAAATCACCGCTGGAGCCTGCTCGACCGATGATTCACCCCGCACCGCCCGGCGCGTCAGGTTGAACAACAACAGTTCTATTGCGACCAAAACAATGGCAGCATAGCCAATCGCACTGAAGCCGATGAGCTTGACCAGCGTTCCGCCAAGAAACGGAGCGATGGCGGCGCCCACCATGAGCATGGCCGGAGTAGCCGCCACCGCACGACCGGTAGCATCCAGTCGCGCAAGCAGACCAAAGGCATAGGTATGCGTGAACAGAATCGTGAATGCCATCAGCGCCCCTGAAGCGGCAAACAACGGATAACTCCAGGTATGCGTCACGATCATGGAAAACACAGCCTGCATGATCGGCCCGATTGAGATAACCGTTGTGGCCTTTATGCGCTTTTCAAGCAAACCCGCCAACGGCGCCGGAAATAGCGTGACGATGCCATAGATCACGAGCGCCAGCGTCACCAGCTCCCGGCCAAAGCCTCGTGCCATGCCGATTCGCTCGTAAAAGCTGAGCGTCATGGCCTGAGTCATCGCGAGCAATGCGATTCCGATGATCGAATACCAGACCGCCCGAGAAAGCGGCTGCGCTCGCTCGAGAGATCTGTGGCGATCCTCCGCGATCTGCCGGCTCGAACGCGGGAAAAACAGAAGCCCCGTCAAGGCCGCCAGCCCCATGATTCCAGCGAAGACAATGAATAACGTCGCCCCCCCGAACTTGGCCAGTACCCCCGGCGTACCGCCGAAAAAAACGATACCGAATACGCCAATAGCTAGCCCGGCCCATGCGAATACCCGATGAGGATTTAGCGCGCGCCCAATCGTGCCGTGTGTCGAGCTTAACGCGGCTCCTACCGCCAAGCCGCCGGCGAAGTGCAAGGGTGCCAGGGCGACCATGGTCGACTGTCCGAAGCACAGCGCGAAAGCCAACGCCGCCGACGCAAAGCCGATTACAGCAGTCCACTTTGCATTCACGCGAGTGAAGCGGGACGCCAAAAACATGCTGGACAACGATGCGCCAATCAGAAACAGTGTCGGTAGCGTACCAGCCTGTTGGGGATTGAACCGATAGTGCGCGACCAGAGTGCCGACCCATAACGGCAGTGCAATCAAGTCCAACATACCTGCGCAGTGGGACATCATTGGGGTCGCTTGAGAAAACGGAAAATAAAGCACGTTTAGCCGGCGACGCCCTGTCGGAAAGGGCGTGGGCTACGGCGCGGCGAACGCTTCGTCCATCTGGCGGGAGCGTTTAGCCTCGTCG
>NZ_JCAQOY010000033.1:0-14395 GCF_059567925.1 Paraburkholderia sp. BGA-UO-ETr-F21
CCCGAAAGATCCACCTCGCATCGCGCATCAAGCGCCCACACTTATCGGCTGTTAATTTTTAAAGATCGAGTCCGCATTCACTACCGAACCAGCACCGTATCGCCAACCTCGCAACACCCGGTACCGCTTCGTTCTGCGTCGCTGCATCAGCAGCAGAGAAACGAGATTATGGAGAACGATTGACGCATCGTCAACCCCCTTTTGTGAATTTTCTTTTGACCAAGCGCCGATCCACGCCAGAACCAAGCCGCCCCTACATATAGAGAAGTGGGACCAGCGAGCCCGCGTCATGTGAGAACGACCAAGTTACTCTATAGTGAGGAGCTTGAAATCCACCAATACGCACGCACCTTGGAACACGGACCCGACAACCGCTCCAAGCCCGACCAGCGGCGCGGGGATGCACCTGCAACAAACGCGCATGATGAAATGATGTGCACACAATGAGCGCGAAGGCTCAAGCTCGTATATAATGCGAGCCGCGCGAATTTCGCACATTTCTATCGGCCCGCTTCGAGCGGGCTCATCTTTTTTGCTCCCCAGAGCACAGCCAAACAACCGCGTTGAGTCACTCAGGTGATGTTGAGCCATGCTCGAAACGCCTGACGGTCGCGTCTTGCGTCTCATAGCGAAGCCTCTAGAGGAGAATACGTGAACCCTTTTGATCGCGAAGATTCGCAACACGAAACCGCCGGCTACGCCGCCAAAGCTCCCTCGGGCCGCACGGCCAAGGGCAAGGGCGCCGGCAAAGCGATCCCCGTGGCGGCCGAGCTGCCGCCGCAGCAAGCCGAAGAACGTCAGCGCCAGATGCGCGCGCTGATCCAGCTCGGCAAGGAACAAGGCTATCTGACCCACGCGCAGATCAACGACCATTTGCCCGACAACTTCGCGCAAACGGCGGCGATCGACAGCATTGTCAGCGCGTTCAACGACATGGGCGTGCAGGTCTACGAGCAGGCGCCGGATGCGGAAACGCTCCTGCTCAACTCGAACGCCCCTGCCGTGGTGTCGGACGATCAGGCGGACGAGGAAACCGAAGTCGCGCTGTCGACCGTCGATTCCGAGTTTGGCCGCACGACCGACCCGGTGCGCATGTACATGCGCGAAATGGGCGCGACCGAACTGCTGACGCGCGCCGGCGAAATCGCGATTGCCAAGCGCATCGAAGACGGCCTTCACGAAATGGTGCAGGCGATTGCCGCCTGCCCGCTCGCGATCTCGGCCATTCTGGCGAGCGCCCAGCAGGTTGCCGACGGCGAACTGCGCATCGATGAACTGGTCGACGGCCTCAATGAAGACACGGTCGCCGCCGAAGAAGACAGCGCAAGCGCGGACGCGTCGGCGGATGTGGACGCCGACACGGACAGCGACGACGAAGAAGACAGCGACGACGACGTCGGCCCGGCCGACTCCTCGGCCGCAGACGAAGCACGCCTGAAGCAGCTCACGAGCGACTGCCTCGAAATCTTCGCCCAGGTCGGCATGTTGTCCGACCAGATGAACGCCTCGCACACACGCGGCGACGTCACCTCGAAGGCGTACCAGCGCGCGCGCGAAGAGATCCAGCAGCACCTCGCGAAGATCCGCTTCACGGCACGCACCATCGACCGCCTGTGCGGCGACGTGCAGCAACAGGTTGCTCAAGTTCGCGCGATCGAGCGCAACATTCTGCAAATCGTCGTCACGAAGAGCGGCATGCCGCGCGAGAAGTTCATCGAGTCGTTTGCCGGCCATGAGGCCGACCTCGGCTGGACGGAACGTGCCGCGCGCGCGAATACATCGTACGGCGCGGCGCTGGAGCGTCATCTGCCGGCAATTCAGTCCGAACAGCAGAAGCTGATCGAAATCGAAGCAACGGTTTCGCTTCCGTTGAAGCATCTGAAAGAGATCAACCGCCAGATGGTCGCGGCCGAATCGAAGATGCGCAAGGCGAAGAGCGAGATGATCGAGGCGAATCTGCGTCTTGTGATCTCGATCGCGAAGAAGTACGTGAACCGCGGCATGCTGTTCCTCGATCTGATCCAGGAAGGCAACATCGGCTTGATGAAGGCCGTGGACAAGTTCGAATACCGTCGCGGCTGGAAGTTTTCCACGTATGCCACGTGGTGGGTCCGCCAGGCTGTCACGCGTTCGCTCGCCGATCAGGCTCGCACGATCCGCGTGCCGGTGCACATGATCGAAACGATCAACAAGCTGAACCGCATTTCGCGCGAAATCCTGCAGCAGACCGGTCAGGAAGCGCATCCGTCCGTGCTCGCGGAACGCATGGAACTCTCGGAAGAGAAGGTGCGCGGCATTCTGAAGATCGCCAAGCAGCCCGTGTCGATGGAAACGCCGGTCGGTGACGACGGTGACGCCACGCTCGGCGACATGATCGAAGACTCGGCAGCTTCCTCGCCGGCCGACGCAGCCATGCAGGCCGACTTGCGCGCCGCCATCGACGACGCGCTCGACTCGCTGTCGCCGCGCGAAGCCAAGGTGCTGCGCATGCGCTACGGTATCAACACGAAGTCGGACCACACGCTCGAAGAAGTCGGCAAACAGTTCGACGTGACGCGTGAGCGGATTCGTCAGATCGAGAGCAAGGCCATGCGCAAGCTGATGCATCCGAGCCGCGCCGACCGCCTGAAGTCGTTCCTCGACCGCTAAGCCAGCAATTAAGGCAGCAATTGCGCTTGTCGTGCGTCACGCACGGCAAGCGCATCCCTCCTCCTACCTCAAGCAAGCAGCGAAATGATCCCGCAGTGGGTGATTCACGTTGCCGCCCACCTTCCAGCCGTATAGAACGCGCCAGACTCGCGCTGAAAAATCGCGAAAAGCGCTCCGGAGTCCTTGCGCGTCCGCGCAACTTTCTTCAATACATCTCCCCGCAATGCCGATCAGGCGCATGCGCGTCCACGCGGACCACGCCCGCCACACGCGGCCGCCACGGCGCCAATCGCCGCAAAGCGCGCCCGCGTCCATCATCCCCGCAGGCAACGGGCACAGTCGTTGCGCGCTCCTCTGTATACCTTTTATGAGGAGCAGATCATGACTACCCTCGATCCCCACAGCCCGGCACCAGCCAGCACGCAAGGCGCAACTATTGTTGGCGTTGGTATCGGCGACGGCCCCGGACCGGACGTCATGGCCGCATCCACGCTCGACGGCAACAAGGTGATCTCGTCCGACGGCGAACATGTCGGCAAAATCTCCGACATCATGCTCGACGTGCGCGGCGGTCGGATCGCCTACGCGGTGTTGTCCACCGGCGGTTTTCTCGGCATAGGCGACACACTTCACGCTATCCCGTGGAGCGCGCTCACACTCGATACGGACGACAAATGTTTCGTGCTCGACGCAAGCGCCGAACTGATCAAGAACTCGCCGGGATTCGATAAGGATAACTGGCCTTCCATGGCGGATATGCAATGGGGCGCCACCGTGCACGAGTATTACAACCGTCCGCCGTATTGGGAAGCCACGCGCGATGTGGTGGAGGGGCGAGAACCGGATCCCAATCTTTGACTGGAGGGTGGTCGGTCGGCATCAGGCCGTCAGCCTGAGCGAGGAAAAGTGCCGCGAGCCGCTCTTTAACAGAAGGCATGGCTGCCGATGAGTTTGTCCACGGCATTTGTCCACAGAAACTGTTCGCAAGCCTGTGGACAACCTGCGCATGACTCACGCAACTCGTTGAACGCATTGGCTTTCACCTGCGCGCTCCCAATGAGTCGCGGGTCTCACGGCTTGCGGGACATCGGCGTGGCTTCGCGATATTACGGCAATACAGTTACGGCAACACAAACGTTTTCACGAGCGTCAGTTCACCGGCCTTGCGCATAGGCACCCGAATCGTTTCGCTCTTTTCGTTTGGCGTATTCTCGTTCGTGATGATGGTGACCTGCGCGACGGTCATATCGGCGCCGCTATTGCCGCTGCCGTAGTAATTCACAAACACCAGATATGTGCCCTTCAACGGCGCTGCCGACGAGTAAATCTCCGGTCCATAGCCGGTCGTCACGTCGACGTCGAGCGCGCCGCCATTCGGCGCAACGCGCTCGCCGTACCAGGTGTGCGCGCCGTCGGGCGACACGACGTGCAAATCCAGATCGGTGCCGTCGGTGTCCCACGCGAGCAGCACGCGCAGCTTTGGCTGGGTCTTGCCGCTGTAGGCGTCGTAGAACTGCACGCGTTTGCGGCTGCCGTCCGGCGCCCGCAGTTCGACGCCGTTACTGCCGGCAGGAAACGCGTAAGGCCGCGAGAACTTGCCGTCCTCTTCCACGCGCTGCGGCAATGGTGTGCCGTCGACCACGAGCGTGCCCACCGTGGCGCCCTTCTTCTTCGGCGTATTGCGGATCTGCCCTTCGATCAGCGCGAATCTGGACTGCCCTTCCGGCGTCGATACCGACACTGCCGGGTAATGCACGTCCTGCGTATAACGCTCGCTGTCACCGCTCGTGTTGCGCCAGCCATTCAACGGCGCGGCGAAGTCGATGTCGCTCGCATGCGCCGCCGGCGCTGCCTGCAGGCACGCCAAACAGGCTATTGCGAACAACTTGTGACGCGCTTCCATCCAACCCGTCGTCTTGACCTTCATCTTCACTGCTCCCATCCCGCTGTCAAAGTCACTCGCAGTTCGCGAGCATCAGGTCGCCGATCTTGCGCAGCGGCACGACCCTCGTTTTCATGGCATTCGTTCGGCGTGGGTTCGTGGAACCACTGCTTCAGCGTCGTCCCGATCACGGCGCCATCGTGCGAAGCGCGTATCGACGTTGTAGCCGGTCGAATCGAAGTTGCCCTGCTAATTCACATACAACAGTTACGCTTCACACCCAAACAGACACCCGCATGACGCACCAAAGACGACCGGCTCAACAGACATAACGGCAAGCGCGTGACGATATTCATTGGATCGGATTGTCGGTACGAATCAGCGTGCGCGCGGTCCGCTCGACGAACGTCTCATCGAGACCACGCGGATGATGCTGGAACGCGAGGTGAATATATTCATGCGCCAACGCGATCCGATCCTCTTCGGTCTGCAAGCGATACACGTACACGCGATTGCGCTGCGCGTCGGCATACGGCCGCCCTTCTCGCACCGCGCACACCGCGGGCAGATCGGGGGTTTCGTAGCCCGCCGCGCCATCCATGCGCCGCGCCCACAAAAGCGCGTTGCGCTGCAGCCAGGCCTGCGCGCCGGCCACCGCGATGCAGTCGCCCGATAACGGACTCTGGAACGACGTCAGCGTCGCTTGCGGCCAGGTGCGCGCGAGAATGGCGTCGAACGTCAGGCCGGTTTGAGCGGAGGCCTTCGCGGCCAGCCAACTCATCTGTCCCGGCGCGGCCTTGTCGTGGTGATACTGGACGGGCACGCCGGTCAGCACGAGCGCATCGGTCAGATCGGCGGCATGACGCGCGGCTGCCGTCGGCGCGCGCGGCAGGACGCGCTGCGTGCTGCTGCTGTCGTCGATACGCAAACAGCCGTGATCGTGGCTGCCATGTTGCACGACGTAGGTTCGCGCCGCGACGGCTAACGCCTTGGCCGCCTCCGGCTGGCTGGTGTCGCCTTCGCGCTCGACCACGCGCGCCACATAGTCGTTCATGCCGAAGCGGCCGACCACTTGCGGCGCGCCCCCGGCGTCGCGATCGAGCCGCAATTCGCCGCGGCTCGTCACGCGCGCCCAATTGCCATTCACAAAGCCGACCCGGAAATCGCCGCGCAACGGACCATCCGGTACGGAGGCCGGCCCTTTATCGCCGAGCACTTCGCGAATCGGATAGCGACTGAAGAAATCGACCAGCACGCAAGCCGTATCGTCCGGCACGGTGATCTGCGTGAGCAGCGGCGCGATGCGCGGCGCGGCGGCCGCCAGCACGCGCGCGCTGCCACCCGAACCGCCCAGCCACACCGGCGTGCCGTCGGCGAGCCAGCCCGCCGCGCCGCCAATCGAGGCACCCGGCCGCGCCGGATCCGGCATCGTCCAAGTCTTGGCGCGCAGGACACTGCCGTACAGCGACACCGTGCCTTCGCCGCGTCCGCTGGTCAGCACCGATACGAGGGTGCTCGCGGCCGCTTCGCGCGCCCGGCTCGGCATGGCCTGCAACGCGGCGAGCAAGTCGGCTACCGGCACGCGGCGCGCGGGCGTCATGGCGTGCAGATCGCGCAGCCAGATGGGCGCGTGAGCGGCAGTCCAGTACTTGCGCCAGTCGGTGGAATCGAGTTGCAGGCGCGCGGGCTCGAAAAAGAGTCCGCACGACTGCACCAATGCATGTTCGCGATCGATGTGGCCGCCGGTCATGCAGCAATACACTTCTTCCGGGTCGTCGCCGGTGCAGGCGTAATCCGGCGTGGCGATGTTGCGATCCACCAGATAGCCGTAGACGAACAGTTTCCACACGCTGCCGAGCGGCGTCTCAAGCGTGCGCGGCAAGTCATTCCCGGCCTGAGGCGAGAAGCCGACCGGCGTGCCGCTGCCGTCGGCTTGCCAAAGCTGGGCCTGGCCGTCGCGCAACCAGGCAAAGCGCAGCATCTGCGGCGCGGAGGCCGTGGCCGACACAGTTGAAGACGAAGCCGCCGCGTCCGTTACCGTTCCGTTGAAACCGCACACCACGCTCACGGCGAGCGCGATCCGCAGCGTAGCTGCCAGACGATCGCGTAGAGGCCGAAGCGCGCGGAACATGGCGGTCTCGTCTCGCTTACTGGATGCGCAACGTCGTCACGCGATCGCTCTTGCCGCCTTCGAACGCCTTCGCGTCCGGCTGATACATGCGGAAGTACCGCGCGGGCGGCAGCGCGAACGTGCCCGGCAATGCGAAGCGCACCAGTTGCCGCAGCGTGACCGGCCGGTCGAGCAACGGCACGGGCTGGTGATATGCGAGCTCGCCCATCTCGTAGGACGCCACGCGTTGGAACGGCTGCGGGCCGCTCACGCCCTCTTTCGCGCCCGGCAGCCCGTCGATCGACACGCCCCAGCTCGTCGCCTCGACATCGCCGCCCGGCGGCAGCGGCACGTCGAGCAAGCCGTAGTGATAAGCGTTGCCCGAGCGCGGCGTGAGCGTGACTTCGTCGACGTAGAGCGCATTGCTGTCGATCGCATCACCCTGCTTCACCAGACGCGCGGTGAACGCGGAGCGGCCCAGCTGGCTCTCGGCCGCCGCATCTTTTTTCTTCGAATCGGCCGCGATCTCGACCGGTTCGAGCTTGTAGAAACGCCGCGCAACAGTGATGTTCAGACGGCTGTCCTCGCTCGTGTGACTGCGGAACGAGACCAGCGCGTTGACGTCGGTGCGCGCGGCGCCGGCGTCGAGCGTGGCCGGCAGCGTCGCGCCGGTCCACTTGTAGAGCGGCGTGCCGGTGGGCGTCGCGGCGCGCGTCCAGCCCGAGCCTTGCAGCGACGGCAACGACGCCGCGGCCACATCGCCGCCCAATGCCTTGCGCAACCACAGGAGCGTCAGCGCGCGATCGAGCGTCGGGTAATCGGCGCTGCTCTTCGCGAGCAAAGCCGATGCATCGACTACCGCGCCGCCGTCGCCGCCGGACATGACCAGCAGGCTTTGCACGAGCGGCGCCGGATCGCTGCTCAACGCAGTATGCGCGGCGCTCGCCGCAGCGTCGAAACCATCGGGCAATTGAGCATTCGCGCTGCGCGCCATGCTCGCGATCAGCAGCGTCGCCATCTGCTTGCCGCGCGGCGCATCGGCTTGCGCGAACACGATGCTGTCCGACGCGTTATATGTGCCGTTGCGCGCCGGCGCATTAGCCGTGGCGGCCGCGTCGCTCATCAGGTCGGCGGCCACGCCCGACACCGGCGTCGCAACCGGCAAGCCCATCTGCTGCATCAACCACAAGGCCAGTGCGCGATGCAGCAGCGGCTCTTTCGCACCCGCGTCGCGATAGACGTCCATGGCATGCTGCCAGTTGTCGGCGGGCAGGCTGATGCCGAGGCTGCGGCTCGCGAGCCAGTCCGCGTAATACGCGTAAGCCGTGATCAGCGCGCTGCCGCCGGTGCTATCGCCCCACCAGCCGAAGGTGCCGCCGACGCCCGCCAGCATGGCCAGACGCTGCCGCTGATTGCGCAGCAGCGCTTCGAGCCCTTGCGTCGAACTCGCGTTGTCGGCGTGGCCAATCGCATCATGCGCGAGCGCGAGCGGAATCAGGCGGCTCGAAGTCTGCTCGGCGCAACCGTACGGATAGGCGATCAGATCGTCGGCGACGCGCATGAACTGGCTCTGCGCGCTGCCAATGAATCGCACGCTGACGTCCTGCGCGTCTTGCGGCAGATTGAGCGGCTTGTTCGTGCCGTCGAGCGCCAGCGTGTTCTGATGCAGATCGAGCCATCCGCTCGCGTCGAGATGAATCGTGGTTTGCAGACGGTCCACATCTTTACCCGCGCTGCGCAAGGTCGCGTTGATCACGCCATCCTTCAGCGCGCCGCTCGGCAGGCGCAAATAATTCGCGCCACGCTTGAGCGTGACCTTCTGATTCAACGAAAGGCCGCCGCCTTCCACCACCCACTGCGCGTCCATGTCCGCGTCGGTCTGATTGAAGGCGATCATGTCGATGGCGGGCTGATCGTTGACACGGAAATGCGACGGTCCGCTCCACTTCAGATACAGCGCCTTGTCCGAGCGCACGTAGGCAGTGCGTTGACCGACCATGCCGTCCGGTGCCGCGGCGCGCACGGTAATGCGCCAGCGCGCCAGCGAATCCGGCATCCTGAACGTCATGGTGGCGTGACCGTTCGCGTCGGTTTTCAGGTTGGCTTCCCACGCGGCCGTGTCCTGATCGTCACGGCGCGGCCGTTCGAGCACTTTCACACCGCGCTCGTTGTAATTCGCGCGCTGTGGTCCGCCCGGCGCCCCCTTCAACGGCGAGCGCGCGAGGTCGTAGGTGATGAACGACAGGCTCGACGAAGTCCGCACGTTATTCCGGCGCGGGTGATAGAAAAAATCGACGATATTCGGCGCGATCTCCGGCTGTAACACGTAGACCATTTCATCGACCACGCTCACGGTCAGGTTCGCCGCTTCCGGTTTGCCGTTCACCGTGCTGTCGAGATTCAGCGTGACTGTGTCGCCGGGACCGTACACCGGCTTGTCGCTCTTCACGTTGAGTTCGATCTGCGGTTGAGCGACCACGATGCCCGCGTTCTGGAACACGTATTCGCCGGCGTGCACGTACAGCACCGAGAACGTCATGTTCGGCGCGAAATCAGCGCCCACCTTGATACGCGCTTTCCATTGCGACGGCGCGACGCGTTGCAGTTGCAGCCAGTCGCCGCCTGCCGTCAGCAGCGCGCGACGTTCCACGTTGTCGCGTTCGAGCGTGAGCAACGCGTCGTCGACCGGCATTGGGAATGTGATCAGCGCCTCGGCGGTATCGCCGATCTTGTACCTGTCGCGATCGAATACGATCTCGACACTGCCCGGAATCGCCTTCACGCCGTCGCCCGCAACCCAATGGCTGGTGGCGGCGAGCAGGTTGCCCTGGTCATCTTTGACCGACAGCATGTACGAGCCCGGTTCGTCGAATTGCACCGGGAACGGCAGCTTGCCGCCCACGCTCGTGCTCTTCAACGCGCCTTCGCCATGCGTTTGCGACTCGAGACGCGTCCATTCGTATTTCGACGGCGCATGCGAAGCGGGATCGATCGCACCAAGCGCCTGCAGATCGAAGCTGACCGATTCCTTCGGTTGCGAGAACGATTTGGCCGTGGTCAAACGATACGGTGTCGCGCCGCGCGCGATCAGCACTTCACGTGTCACTCGCACCTTGTACGCCGCGCCGTCCTGCGCGAACAGCGTCAACGCATAGCGGCTCGGCTCCTTCGCGGCCGGCAGCGTGAGACTCGCATTGCCGTCGCTGTCCGTCTTCAACTCCTGCTGGTCGAGCTTGACCGGGAACAGACCCGCATAACGCAATTCGCCGTCGACGATCGTCACTTTTTGCGCGCGCAATGTGACCGAGATCTTGCTATCGCGCACCGGCTTGCCGTCCGGATAGCGCAACTGGATCTTGCCCTTCAGCGCCTCGCCGGTCGCATAGTCGGCTTTATCCATCGAGAGGTTCACGTCGAAGTGCGGCTTCACATATTCGGCGACGCGAAATGCACTGCCGTATACATCGCCGTTGTAGTCGAAGCGCAACGTGTAGCCGCCGGCGGTGGCGTCGGCGGGCAGTGTGAACGCGGTATCCGCGCCCGTGTCGGAAGCGAAATGCACCTTGCTGCTCGCCACCGGCGCGCCGTTCGGATCGAGCACGTCGAGCTTGAGATCGGCCTCGGCGGGCGCGGACGATTGCGTCGCGTTCTGGAACGTGCGGCCGATGAACTTCACATGTACCGGATCGCCCGGCCGGTACATGGGCCGGTCGGTGACCGCGTAGATCTTCGTGTTATAGATCTCGCTGTCGTAATAGAAATTCTCGGAGACGAACACACCGCCCTGCGGATCGGTGCCGAGCACATAGCTGCGCTCGGGGCTCACGTGTTGCAGCACCAGCGCGCCGTCGTTGCCGGTCGTGCCGCTTTGCAGGACGCCCACGCCGTCGGTCCAGTTCACTTCCGTATTCGCGACCGGCTTGCCGTTGTCGCGCCGCGTGGTCCATACCAGCATGCCGTTCGGCGCGGCTTTGACGACCGCCACCGTGTCGGACACGAACAGGAGCGTATGCGCGCGATAATTGCCGATCACCGCCTCGACGATATATAGCCCCGGCGGCAGCTTGCCGACCGGAATCATCACGTTGCCTGCGCTGGCTTCGATAAAGTTACTGCTACTGCCCGCGAGATTCACACCCTTGGGCGGCTGGATCACTTTTGCGTCCCAGATCGGATAGCGGAAACGCGCGACCATGTCGTAGCCTTTGAGCGGCGCGAATTGCGAGTTCGGCTCGAATTGCGTCTGCTTGCCGGTCTGCTCGCCGAGCTTGAATTGCGGCGCCGCTTCGGTCGCCTTGCTGCGGGTCGCGAAAGACAGCACACGCTGCCATGCGCGGCGCGCTTCGGTGAACCAGCGGTCCCACAGATACGCGAGCGTATTCGCCAGCCCTTCACTCTGATAATTCGGCGCGACGTTAAGCCGGTGCAGATTCTTCTGCGCCTTCAGAAAGTCGAGCGGCTTCGGCACGCGATACACGACGATATCCGCGCCGCCGTACGCCTGCAACGCGTCCTTGAAATCGCGGCCGGGCGCTTCGAGCCGCACCTGCGCGAGTTGATTGCTGGCGAAGCTCGCGTCCGAGAGCAGGAAGAATGGCTGACCGTCCACCTTCTGCGAACTGAAGTTGCTCGGCGGCGCCGTCTGCAACGTTGGATTTCCTGCGATGTTGGCATCGGCGGCGGTGTTCGACGCTTCGTCGTCCGCATAAGCAGCCGGTGCGACGGCGAACGTCATGGCCGCGAATAAGACGGGAAGCAGCGCCGCGAACGCGCATGCCGCGCGACGTCGCGCGTTGCCCAACCAACCGCGCGATGGCGTGACGGAAATCATTCGGGTCATGGTGTCAGAAAGTCCAAACGAAACACGCCGACGAAATTCGGATTGCCGTCGAGCGGCTGCCAGCGGGAATCTTTCCATTGCATCAGGTCGGAAACGGCCACGGCGCGCAGACCGGTATCGGTCGGCGTGACGGTGCCTGTGTGATAAGCGATGTAGCGATCCAGCCAGATCATCAGATGCTGGTCGTCGCCCTGGTCGAAGAACAGCAGATCGCCAGGCAGCGCCTGGTTCACGTCCTTCGAAACAAAACGGCTGTTGCGTTGAATCAGTGCGATTGCCGACGCGTACGCGCCGATGGAACCATCGAGCTGGGTCCAGCGGTTGGCGATCGTGCGCTGCGCTGCGGACAGTTGCAGTTCGGGCGGCATGCTGCTCGTATCCGCCAGAGTGGTCATGCCATTGGCGCGCAGCCATCGGGTGTCGTGCGGCCTGAGCGTCTCGCCGACCGCGAAGCGCACGAGCCCCGCGCAATCGCGTTGGGTCCAACGCGGCGTGGGTCCGCGCCGCATCTGCTGGTCGACGATACGCACGAACCACGCGCGAAATGCCGCCGATTGCTGCGGCGAGAGTGCGTCGGGGTCGGGTGATGCGGTGGTGCTGGTGAGCGCGCGCGCGTAAGGGGTGTAGGGCGCGAGGCTCGCGACGGCGAATGCACATGCAACGCGTGCGAGCCACGCGCGGCGCGAGGCGGTGGCGGCGTGGCGTGGGACAGGCGCGGTATGTGTGGACTGCGCGGCATGCACGGACCGCGTCGGCTGAGCAGCATGCGCGGTCTGCGCGGCATGCCCGAACTGCGCAGCATGCGCGGCATGCGCTGGCCTTGCTGCGACCGCGCCTTGCGGCGCGCGCTCAGGCACGCACGTCGCGACTGTCGCGTCGGGTACGCGAAGGCGGCGCACTCAGTCGCCCTCGGTGCCGGGTTGATCCGCGGGCGTAACCGCAGCGCTTTCTGTCGAACCGGCCCCGGCTTTCGCGCGATCGAACCACCACTCCACCGGCACCCAGCCTGTCGAGCCCGGCAGGTTTTGCGGCAGCGTCAGCGAGACCGGCGGGTAATGAGCGAGCGCGTGCAGCTTCGGCACGAGATGCGTGCGCGACGCGTTGCGGAACACCGCTTCCTGATCCGCCGGCAACGCCGCGCCCGCCTCGCGCTCGATCAGCGCGGCGGCCGACGAAGGCGTGAGCGTCAGAATCGTGCGCGGCAGACGCTGCGGCGCGAGCGTATCGGCCAGCGCCGGATAGCGCTTGTCGAGCACCGCGAGCGTGTCGTCGACGAGCCGGCCGTCCGGCGAGAAAATCAGATAGCCGTGCGCGAGTGCGAGCGTGACCGGGAAATAGCGCTCCGCCGACAACTGCGACGCGAACGACGCCTTGCTCGTCAGTGCCGTGCCCGACCGCGCGCTGACGGGACGCTGCCACACGGTGACATCCGCGCTCTGGTCGCGCGTGGTGACCGGCAAGCGGCGATAAGCCGACGAGTCCGCGCCGTCCGTTTTGGCGGCCTTCGCTTCATAGGCACCGATCACATCGCCGAAGGTCTTGCCGAGCGCCGCCTTCAATGCGGCGACACCGGCCGCGTCCTGCTTCTTCACGCGAGCGACGAACACCGGGGCGACCAGCGTGGACTTCGCATACCAGCACACCGCCGCGGGACCGGCGAGCTGACCGCCAATCGCGGCAGCGTTATCCGCGCCGCCGGCCACCTTGCCCAACAGACCCGAGGCTTCTTTCCAGTCCGCCGGCAAACTCGTGCAGGCCGCCGGATTGGCCGGCAACGCGCGCCACAAATCGGCGCTGTTCCACTGCTGCGGTAACTTGCCCGGGTCGATCAGCGCCGAGGTTTGCCAGTTCGCCGCTGCACGTCCCGAAGCATTCGACGAAAAATCGAAGCGCAGTGCGTCGATGCCGGAGAAGAACGCCTGATAACCGAACGACAGATAGTTGGCCGACACCACCAGCCGGTGACCTTTCGGCACCTCGCCGGGTGCGTCGAGCTGATAGGCGCGCGCTGCATCGTCGCGGCCCGAGGAGAGCATGTCGGACACCGCATCGGCCCGCTCGCCGAGCAGGCCGCCCTTCTCGTCGAGCAGCACGCCGGGCGCGGACAGTACGACCAGCCGGTCGTCCTTGCTGGCGAACAGCAAGGTGCGGCCCACTGCCAGTTTCAATGCGTAGACCGGCACGTCGCCGGAGAGCTTCGCTACCTGGCTCAATTGCGCGTCGCTCGTGGCGACATTGCCGACGCCTTGCAGCAGCTTGGCGAAACCGTTGCGATGCATCGACATGACCCAGTAGCCGAGGCGGCCGTCAGGCGAGCGCCACAGCAGCACGTGCGCGGGTTCGTCGAATACACGGCGGATCACTTCGTCGCGCCAGTCGAGCTGATGCTCGAACGCGAGCCGGCGCAGCGCGCCTTCGGCGGACAGCCGCGTATTGCTCGATTCGTAGTAGTCGACGAAGTCTTGCGTGAGCACGTCGTGCAGCAATGGCACGCTCAGAATGTCGCGCGGCAAATGCGAGAGCGATTCACTGTCGATCACCGCGTCAGGGTGATGAATGTCGAGGACGATTTCGCCATTCCCGGCGGCTTTGCGATGCGCAAATGGACGCCACACCGCCTGAATGACCACGCCGGCCACAACCAGAAGACCGACAACCAGGATTGCAATCTTTTTTCGCGACATCTTCATCTGATTTCTTCTGGTTCGATGCGACGGTATTAACGGGAATGCCCGGCGGATTAAACCGGCGGGATCATGGCCGAAGGCAGCGATGATAACCGATATTTTTAACGGCGCGATCAAATCTGAAGTGCAACACCTTCCTCGTGTAAGGTGCGCACATGCAAAAAAGAAGAACGTATCAACAGCTTCAGCCTGAAGAGCGCATGACCATTGCAAGCATGAAGCAGCAG
>NZ_JCAQOY010000034.1:0-20856 GCF_059567925.1 Paraburkholderia sp. BGA-UO-ETr-F21
GATCTGCTAATCGACCAGATCACCTGGCTTGATGAACTCGGCGACTTTACTAACGCCATCGCCGGTATTCCCGCGTCGAAATTGCGCTCGCTGGCCACTCAGGCCATGAGCCTGGACGCGGCGAATCTGAAAAAGGACACCCTGCCCGAGAAGCGCTACACGCTGATCGTGGCATTGCTCAACCGCATGCGGGTTCGCGCCCGTGACGATCTCGCCGACATGTTCGTGCGCCGCATGGGGGCGATTCACAAACGGGCGAGCGAAGAACTGGAGGTGATCCAGCGCCGGCAGCGCACGCAGGTGGAAGACCTCGTGGTTCTGCTCGACGGTGTGGTCGACATCCTCGCCGATCAATCCGATGAGACAATCATCGCGCAGTCGATCCGCAAATGGCTCGCGCCCAAGGGCGACCTCGAACCATTGCGCGAGAGCTGTGCGGCAGTGCGTGCAGTCAGCGGCGGCAATTACCTGCCTTTGCTATGGAAACATTTCCGCGCGCATCGCTCGGTCATCCTGCGTCTTGCCCGTACGCTTGAGTGGGACTCGACCAGCCCAGTGCGAACGCTGCTCGATGCACTTGATGTGGTCCTGGAAAACGAAACACGGCATCGGGAATGGATCGATGTCAACGTTGACGTGAGCTTTGCGGCGCCGCGCTGGCGCAAGCTCATACGGCGCTCGCACGGTGATGGCGCGCCGACCAACCGGCGCTATCTCGAACTATGCGTCTTCTCGTACATGGCCGAGGAACTACGCGTCGGTGACCTGTGCGTGTCCGGTTCGGATGCGTATGCCGACTATAGGGCTCACCTGCTCTCGTGGCGGGAATGCGAGCAGCGATTGCCCGATTATTGCGCGAAGGTCGGATTGCCCGAGAATGGACAGGACTTCGTTGCCCAACTGCGGCAGTGGCTCAGCGAGACAGCGCGCAAGCTGGATGACGACTTTCCGCACAAACGCGAACACGTCACGATCGGTCAGAACGAAGAGCCGATCCTGCGCAAAACCGTGGCCCGCGAAATTCCGGCCAGCGCGATCGCGCTACAGGAGCGACTCAACGCGCGGCTGCCGACCCGCAACGTGCTGGACATACTTGCCAACATCGAACACTGGACGCATTTCACGCGGCACTTCGGACCACTTTCCGGTATCGATCCGCAGATCCGCAAGGCGGCCGAGCGGTATCTGCTGACGATTTTCGCGATGGGCTGCAATCTCGGCCCGACCCAGGCTGCCCGCCACCTCGACACCGATGTGACGGCGCAAATGCTGTCGTTCGTCAACCGACGGCACATGAGCCTCGATAAGCTCGAAACCGCGCAGCGCGAACTGATCGAACTGTACCTGCGGCTCGATCTACCAAAGCACTGGGGTGATGGCAAGACGGTCGCTGCGGATGGTACCCAGTACGATTTCTACGACAACAACCTGCTGGCTGGGTATCACTTCCGCTATCGAAAGATGGGCGCGGTGGCGTACCGGCACGTCGCCGACAACTACATCGCGGTGTTCAGGCATTTCATCCCGCCCGGCGTGTGGGAAGCTATCTACGTAATCGAGGGACTGCTCAAGGCTGGCCTGTCAGTCAAGGCCGACACGGTCCATGCCGATACGCAGGGCCAGTCGGCCGCCGTGTTTGCCTTCACGCATCTGCTCGGGATCAAGCTGATGCCGCGGATCCGCAACTGGAAGGATCTCGTGCTGTATCGGCCGGGCGACGATGCGAAATATAAGCACATCGACAAGCTCTTCACGGCGACCATCGACTGGGAACTGATCCAGCGCCACTGGCAGGAACTGATGCAGGTCGCGCTGTCGATCCAGGCAGGCACGATTTCGTCACCGTTGCTGTTGCGCCGTCTCGGTTCCGAAAGCAGGAAGAACCGGCTCTATCTCGCGGCGCGCGAACTCGGTAACGTCGTGCGCACGGTCTACCTGCTCGAATGGATCGGCAGTCGCGAACTGCGTCAGGAAGTGACCGCGAACACCAACAAGATCGAGTCGTATAACGGCTTCGCGAAGTGGCTGTCGTTCGGCGGCGACGTGATTGCCGAGAACGAGCCGGAAGAGCAGCAGAAACGGCTGCGCTACAATGATCTGATTGCATCGGCCGTGATCCTGCAGAACACGGCGGACATGATGCGCGCGCTGCGTGACATGGTGGCCGAAGGCGAGAAAATCCGCCCTGAGGACGTCGAATTCCTGAGCCCTTATCCGACGCATAACATTCGCCGGTTCGGGCGCTACCGGCTGCACTTGGATCGCGCGCCAGAGAGCTGGATCAACGATGTGCTGTTTGGTCAGGCGGCACGCCCTGGTGATGAGATGAGGTAACGACTGCATGAGCGCAAGAGCCGCGGTGACCGCGACGCCCTATGGTGAGGTGGACGCCGCCGCGCTGGAAGCACTGGAATCGGGCTACGACACGACGCGGCTACTGGACGCCGTGAGCACGCTCGATGAGGTGCGTATCAGCCTTTACGACCCGGAAGGCCTGCGGGACGATCTGTTGCACCTGCACAGCATCGCCCACACGCTCGTCAACGGCGCCGGGCTGACCATCGGCGCACAGGACGAGCCGTTCGTTGATCAGGTCTCGGACGTGATCGACCAAATCGACCAATACGTTGCCGATCTGCTGGCGATTCGCGACGTGCTGCAGCCTCTGGAGGCCCTTCGCCCTGATGACACGAATTGTCTCGACGGCCGCTGAGTTGCTCGCCGACGGGCACATCGCGGCGCTCCGGTCGTCCACCCAACCCACTTGCGGACATTCAAGCGTCGGTTACGCCGCTGACAGCGGACTTGGTACTCTCTTCCAAGTAAGTCGACGGCCTGCGCCAGAACATTATTCCACGGACATGTGGACCCGATGCTCTTGCATCGCTGATGCGCGTGAACAGCACCCTGTAGCCGGCGTCAATCAATGAGTGTCCGGTGGTTGGCCCAATTCATTTGACACCTGCGCGTCCAGAGCGATCTGCCTGCGAAGCGCTTCGAAGCGCTCCAGTACATTGTCTCCGAAAAGCGGATCGGGGCTAGCCGATACGGCCGCATCGACTGCAGCCCAGTCCTGTTCTGTCAGCACCCGCGCAGCGCGAGGCATCACGTCTCGCTCCTCAGTGGAAAGGTGGTGACGATAGTATATAAGATACGTGGCCGTGGCCGCCTCCAGAGCGGCGCGCGGGATTACAACATCTCCCGCGGCTTCATCGATGCGAATCAGGAGTTCATCGCCGGCCGTGGCAATCACGCGATGCTCCTGCAGAAGGCGGTTCACCACGATTTGAGTCCCGGGATCCCGTTCAGCAAGCCGCGCGTACGCAACATCCTCTCGCGGATGGTGAACACGATCGGAAAAATTCCGCATGTAGTAAAGGATATCTCCCATGAGAGCGTAATTCGGGCTTTCGCCCCGGTAGAGTTCAGCTACCTGTTCTTCCAGAATGTCGAGTAGCCGGGCGAAATTAATGTGCTCGGTGTGCCATACGGCAAGTGGGTCGGCCATGGCGTGCTCCATTGAATCGATCAAGTACACGATAGACCGTCTGGACGAAAGCGCAAATGCATTCCTCGTGGCGAGGTCGACAACGCCCAGCGCGATCAGTGCAATTGAAATACTACTGGTTGCAACCTGAGAAGGACTGACACAGGTCAATCCACTGCGGCATCAGTGCGCGGAGCTCCTGCAGGACCACACGACTGGAGCGTGACTCGCGTGCTACATGCACTTCGGCCGCGTACAAGGCAGCCGACACGACAGTACCGAAGGCAACTGTCCCATGGCAGCGCGTCGTTCCGCCGCAGTCGCATATGGCCGGAAGGGGTTGTCTTCTGCCTGACGCAACCTGTCTGTCCTGCGGCGCTACATTCCGCCGCGATTTGCATCGGGCAGTGTTCGGCCAACAAGGACCAGTTGGCGGCGTAGCTTCGAACTATCGCACCTCCGCCCGTTTCGGACATTCGGGTACCCACGCGGTCGCAACCGTCGGATGGTCTCTGAACCGGATTCAATCATTATACGATTTGTTGATCGTCAACGATTCCTTGTCCCACCGCAGGATGTTCCTGACTCTCTGGCTCGTGCACGCTGATCCAAAGCAAAAGATCTGTCCGTCGTTGGCGCAATTGATTGCGTCCGCCTGAGGATAGCCAACCTTGCACAAGGCGCCAGCGCAAACTTCTCAAGGAAGGTGCCTGGTAAGATGAGTCCCATCGACAGTGCCTGGCTCGGTACGCCGAAACGTGTTCGCTGTGGATCGCACTTCGACACCATTAAGGTTCCTGTCAATGCGCTCGTCAGAGTATGGAGGCTGATCGCAACCACTGCTTGAACTCAAGATACGCGACAATAAAACGAGATCGATAGGGTTCGGAATGCGCGAAATGTCGATTTGAAAACACTGCTTTCCGATAGATTCTCATCGTGGTGTGAACCCATTCGACAGTTGCCGGCAATCCGTCACGCGCGATGAGAAACTCGATACGTGAACGATCTTCAATTGGCTCACCTCGTGATTCACGTTGAATTGCCACCCCAGCCTTCCTGTACGATCACAATGCATCAATCAGATAATTCTGCGCGCAAGCATGGTGCGGATCTCCCCGATTGCTTTTGCCGGATTCAGTCCTTTGGGGCAAACATCCGTGCAGTTCAGGATCGTGCGACATCGGAACAGACGGTAGGGGTCATCGAGATTATCCAGCCGTGCGGCAGTTCCTTCGTCGCGGGAATCGACCAGAAAGCGATAAGCCTGTAGCAACCCTGCCGGACCGACGTATTTATCCGGGTTCCACCAGTACGAAGGGCACGCGCTCGAGCAACATGCGCACAGGATACATTCATAGAGACCGTCGAGTTGATCACGTTCCTCCGGCGACTGGAGCCGCTCTCGCTCGGGGGGCGGGGTATCGTTGATCAGGTACGGCATGATCGAATGGTACTGCTTGAAAAATGCGGTCATATCGACGATCAGATCGCGTACGACTGGTAAGCCGGGTAACGGTCGCAACACCGTGTGGCTGGGCAGATTGTTGAGATTGGTCGTGCAGGCGAGTCCGTTCTTGCCATTGATGTTCATAGCGTCAGAGCCGCATACTCCCTCACGACAGGAACGCCGGAAGCTGAGCGTCTCGTCCTGCGCTTTCAGGCGAATTAGTACATCCAGTAGCATCCGGTCATTCACCGTCACCTCTATCTTAAAGACCTGCGCATGAGGCGTGGCATCCGTATCTGGATCGTATCGGTAGATCTCGAATGTTCTTGTATCACTCACAACGTCTCTCCAATCAGGTGGCAGGCTGCGCAGCACCGGACGGTTGGCCGACGTTGCTGTTGCGTCGATCTGTTACTCGCCATAGCATGCTTAGACGGCTATCAGACATCGAGCGAACACCTCGCAGAAGTCATTGCATGCATCGTAATCCAGTTGCTGCCATCGTCAGCCCACACTGTGTGTCGGCTACCGCCGGAAAAAGGCGCGATATCGAAGAGCTCCGTGCTGTGATCGAAATGGTCCGCCTTGCTGCCGGCTCCCGTTTGACCGATAGCCAGATGAAGGTAGCTGCCGTGCGCTATCCGATACGTTAACGAACCGTCACCGGATCGCGGAACCCGACCACGAGTGACTGGCCGCGACGCACCATTAGCGTTCGACTAACTTGACGTCGTATCCGGCGTCAGCGAACGCAACCAGAAACTCTTCGGCAAACAGCCATGAGTCAACTTTTACGGTCCTCGCATCGACATCAACGTCGACCTTTGCATCTGGTTCGACTGTGCGCATGGCCCGGGTAAGGACAGCCGCATCGTTGTCCCCCTTCATCTGCCCGACTCTGAACATCATGTCCTGCTCCGTCAATCGGTGAATTCAGACGCTGCGTGACTGCCGTTCTGCCCCGTAGCAGTCAGCACCATGGTTCCCAGCCTTCCGGCAGAGAACACCCGTACCCGACGAATGCGAATGCCAGGGAAGCGTCTCTGGCACTCGCGGACTTCCAATGATCTGTTGCGATATGCTGTACATCATAACGTGATATATTGGGGAATACACCTGGATTTCAGGTGAATTTCGTTGCAATCCAGATTGAGCAGGCGCGTTAGCTGAGTCATTGATCTGCATCAATCCGACCATGCCATTAATGGCTTTTCATACTACGATGGGACGGGAGGATGGCGCAGCGTGCACGATTCAACCTCGACGCTGTCTGCCACTCGCGAAGGCATGTTGCGATTCCTCAGGGGCGCATATTTGGGAGACCATGTTGAGGATTACAGAACCTGTCACGGAACCGCGACCAACAGCCGATTTGGGTCTTTCCGTTCTGCGCCTGGGCTTCCGACCGTTCTATCTCAGCGGTGCACTTTTTGGCTTTATTGCAGTAGCGCTCTGGCTGATCGCGTTGCGTGGCTACCCGATCGCAGGCTCTTCGCCTGCCATGAATGGTGTGCTCTGGCACGCTCACGAAATGATCTTCGGCTTCATCGCCGCGATCGTGGTGGGATTTCTGCTTACTGCCGTGCGTGCCTGGACAACCCTCGAAACGCCACGAGGCGTAGCGCTCGCGGGACTGTGGCTTCTGTGGGTAGCGGGACGCGTGCTGGTCTGGACAGGCCCGGAACCCATCGCAGCCATCGTCGATTGCGCCTTCCTTCCGGTTGTCGCGATTGTGCTGTTACGGGTGCTGATCACGGCACGCAACCGTCACAACATTTTTCTGCCCGTGGCACTAGGACTCTTTGGTTTGCTGAACGTCTGTTTTCATTGGTGGGCGTGGCAGGAACGTCCCGACCTTGCAATACGGGCGTCTTACGCAGCAATCGGACTCGTGGTGATGTTCGTCACTGTCATTTCGGGCCGCGTGGTACCGATGTTTACCACGAACGCCATTCCCGGATTCCGGATGACGCGCTGGAAGGTGATCGAGAAACTCGCAGTGCCGACCGTCATATTGGCATTTGTTGCGGATGCAACAAATGCCGCGCCGTGGTTCATCGTGGCATGCGCCTGCGCCGCAGCGACTGTCCATGGAATCAGAATTGCCGGATGGCATTCGTGGCGAGTGGGGCCTCGGCCGATTCTCTGGATCCTGCATGTCGCCTATGCGTGGATTCCGATCGGTTTTGCGTTGCTTGCCCTGGCGGCCGCAGGCGCCGTCCCGCATTCGCTTGCGATTCATGCCCTGACGATCGGAGCGATAGGGTGCGCCATTATCGCGATGATTACCCGCACCGCGCTTGGACACACCGGGCGCCCGCTCGTTGCGGGACGAGCCGAGATAGCGAGTTACTGGCTGATGATCGCCGCGGCAATCGTGCGGGTTTTCGGCCCCTGGTTCGCCAGCGGCGCCACAGCCGTCTGGATCGACATAGCCGGCATATGCTGGTCTGTCACGTTGATCACCTACCTGGTCAAATATGTGCCCTTCCTGACGGCGTCCCGTATCGATGGCAAAGCAGGCTGACAGGTTATCACCGTGCTGAGTCAAATTAGGTGCGTGGCGAATTCCGAGGATTGTTGTTATGCAATGTGCATGAAGAGAGTGCCGGGCGTGGTCGAGAAAAATTGTCCCCGTTCCAGAGACCACAAGAATCCAGACGTAGGCTTTCCAGATTTCAATCTATCGGCGAGTGTCATGAAAACAATCAGAGTGCCCACAATTCTGGACAACCCGCGTAGACTTCGAGCATCGAGCGCCATGGAGTCGATCAGATGAGCCACTTTATCGATCGCCTGAAGTACTTCTCCACATCGAGGCCAACCTTCTCCGAAGGCCATGGGATGACAACCCATGAAGACCGTGGATGGGAGGACGCCTACCGGCAACGGTGGCAGCATGACAAGATCGCGCGCTCGACCCACGGCGTCAACTGCACAGGTTCGTGTTCGTGGAAGATTTATGTCAAAAGCGGCATCGTCACTTGGGAAACCCAGCAGACCGATTATCCCCGCACCCGTCCGGATATGCCGAATCACGAGCCGCGTGGCTGTGCCCGCGGTGCGTCCTATTCGTGGTATCTCTACAGCGCAAATCGCCTTAAATATCCGCTGATTCGCAGTGCACTGCTCAGGCAGTGGCGCGCCAAGCGCCTGACGCTCGCGCCGGTGGAAGCGTGGAGCGCGATCGTGGATGATCAGGAAGCCCGCGCCTCGTATATGCATCGCCGCGGACTGGGTGGCTTCGTTCGCTCAAGCTGGGATGAAGTGAACGAGATGATTGCGGCGGCAAACATCCACACCATCAAACGACACGGCCCGGACAGGATTATCGGGTTTTCACCAATACCCGCAATGTCGATGGTGTCCTACGCGGCAGGCAGTCGCTACCTGTCATTGATCGGCGGCGTCAGTCTGAGCTTCTACGACTGGTACTGCGACCTGCCGCCCGCGTCGCCGCAGACGTGGGGCGAACAGACCGACGTTCCCGAATCGGCCGACTGGTACAACTCCACTTTCATTATGTTGTGGGGGTCTAACGTGCCGCAAACGCGCACCCCCGACGCTCACTTCATGACCGAGGTACGCTATCGCGGCGCCAAGGTCGTATCGATCTTCCCCGATTATGCCGAGGGCGCGAAGTTTGGCGACATCTGGCTGCACCCCAAACAGGGCACGGACGCAGCGCTCGGTCTCGCGATGGGTCACGTCGTGCTGAAAGAGTTTCACGTCGCCGGCAGGAGCGCGTATTTCTCCGACTACTGCCGGCGTTATACCGACATGCCGCTGCTCGTGCGCATCGTCAAACAGGGCGAACACTATGTGCCCGAACGACTCCTGAGAGCAGACGAGCTCGATGATGTGTCCGGCCAGGGGAACAACGCCGCCTGGAAAACTGTCGCGTTCGACGAATTGAGTGGCAAGCTTGTCACACCAATCGGATCTATCGGCTTTCGCTGGGGGCAGAAGGAAGGTGGCGACGCCGGCAAATGGAATCTGAAAGAAGAGGATGTCCACGGCAATCCGATCCGTCCGGTCATGTCGTTCGTGGAGAAGCACGACGAGACGATCGACGTGGCCTTCCCCTATTTCGGCAATGTCGAACACACTCACTTCACTCATACCGGTCATGCGGGCGTATTGCCGCGCCGTATTGGCGTACGCAAAATCGCCACCCGCGCCGGTGAAATTCTGGTTGCGACAGTTTACGACCTGTTCCTTGCCAACTATGGCGTGGACCAGGGACTCGGCGGCCCGAACGTCGCGGCCGATTTCGACGATGACATTCCGTACACGCCCGCGTGGCAGGAGAAAATTACCGGCGTCAAACGGCACGAAGTCATCGCCGTTGCGCGCGAATTCGCCGATAACGCCCAAAAGACCGAAGGCAAGTCGATGGTGATCGTCGGCGCCGGCTTGAACCACTGGTTCAATATGGACATGAGCTACCGCTCGATCATCAACCTGCTCGTCATGTGCGGCTGCGTCGGCAAATCCGGCGGCGGCTGGTCTCACTATGTCGGCCAGGAAAAGCTCCGGCCGCAAACCGGCTGGCTGCCGCTGGCATTCGCGACCGATTGGTACAGGCCGGCGCGCGTCATGAACGGCACGTCGTTTTTCTATGCGCATACCGATCAATGGCGCTACGAAACGATGAAAGTCACCGAACTGCTATCGCCGCTCGCCGATGGCAGCGGGTTCGCCGACAGCCCGATCGACTACAACGTCCGTGCCGAACGGATGGGCTGGCTGCCGTCCGCGCCACAGTTCAGGACCAATCCGCTCGAACTCGGCCGGGCATCGGTCGGCTCCGACCCCGCCGCTTATGTCGCGAAGGGTCTGAAGGACGGCTCGCTTGAGATGTCGTGCGTCGATCCCGACGCAGCGGAAAATTTTCCGAGAAACCTGTTTGTCTGGCGCTCGAACCTGCTCGGTTCGTCGGGTAAGGGACATGAGTATTTCCTCAAACATCTGCTCGGCGCCGAGCATGGCGTGCAGGGAAAAGATCTGGGCGCAGGCGCCGGCATCCTGCCCAAAGAGGTGAAGTGGCACGAGAAAGCGCCTGAGGGCAAGCTCGATCTCGTCGTCACGCTCGACTTCAGAATGTCCACCACCTGCCTGTATTCGGACATCGTGCTGCCGACCGCCACCTGGTACGAGAAGGACGATATGAACACGTCCGACATGCACCCCTTCATCCACCCGCTGTCGGCGGCCGTCGACCCAGCGTGGCAATCCAGAAGCGACTGGGAAATCTATAAAGGCATCGCGCAAAAGTTCTCTGAACTGGCCGAAGGCCATCTCGGCGTGGAGCGCGACATCGTGATGTCGCCGCTCCAACACGACAGCGCCGGCGAAATCGCCCAGACCGACGGCATTGCCGACTGGGGTCACGACGAGTGCGATCCGGTTCCCGGAAAAACGATGGGAAGCATTGCGGTGGTCGAACGGGACTATCCGAATACCTGGCGCAAGTTTACCTCGCTCGGACCGCTGCTCGACTCGCTCGGCAACGGCGGTAAAGGCATTACGTGGCAAACCGGCGAGGAAATCGAACAGCTTCGAGAATTGAATTACCCGGTTACCGACGCGGGCGTTTCGCACGGGCGACCGCAGATTCTTTCGGCGATCAATGCGGCCGAAGTGATTCTGTCGCTCGCCCCGGAAACCAACGGTGCCGTCGCGACCAAAGCATGGCAAGCCTTGTCGGCGCTCACGGGCACCGATCACACGCATCTCTCTCGCGCTCGCGAGGACGAAAAAATCCGGTTCCGGGATATTCAGGCGCAGCCGCGCAAGATCATCTCGTCGCCGACATGGAGCGGGATCGAATCCGAACACGTGTCCTATAGCGCCAGCTACACGAATGTGCATGAGCTGATTCCCTGGCGCACCCTGTCCGGACGCCAACAGCTGTATCAGGACCACGCGTGGATGCGCGACTTTGGCGAGTCGCTCTGTGTCTACAAGCCGCCGATCGATACACGCAGCACCACCGGCATGGCCGGCAGCCGCTCAAACGGAAACGCGGAAATCGCGCTGAATTTCCTGACCCCTCATCAGAAGTGGGGCATTCACAGCACCTACACCGACAACCTGTTGATGCTGACGCTGTCGCGCGGCGGCCCGATCGTCTGGATCTCCGAGATCGATGCCAGAAAGATTGGCGTGGTCGATAACGACTGGATCGAGGCGTTCAATCTGAACGGTGCACTGACCGCTCGCGCCGTGGTCAGCCAGCGCATTCCGGTGGGTGCCGTGATGATGTATCACGCGCAGGAAAAGATTATCAATACACCGGGCTCCGAAGTCTCCGGGGTCCGTGGAATTCACAATTCCGTCACGCGCGTCATGCCGAAACCAACCCACATGATCGGTGGCTATGCGCAGCTCTCGTACGGTTTCAACTATTACGGCACGGTCGGCTCCAATCGCGACGAATTTGTGATCGTCCGCAAGATGCAAATAATCGACTGGAAGGATGAGTCGACGCCCGCGTCGGTGCTGTCGGCGGCCGAAGCCGCGCGTCATCAGCACACACTCGCCCACGGCGCGCCGACACTTGCGATGGCCGATGATGAGACTGGAGAGAAGCCATGAAAATCCGCGCGCAGATCGGTATGGTGATGAATCTGGATAAATGCATCGGCTGCCATACCTGCTCCGTCACCTGCAAGAACGTCTGGACTTCGCGCGAGGGCATGGAGTACGCGTGGTTCAACAATGTCGAAACGAAACCCGGCGTCGGCTATCCGAAGGACTGGGAAAACCAGGATCGCTGGAACGGCGGCTGGAAGCGCAAGACGAATGGCAAGATCGAGCTTCGTGCGGGTAGCAAGTGGCGTGTGCTCGCCAATATTTTCGGCAACCCGAACCTGCCGGAGATCGACGACTACTACGAGCCGTTCACGTTTGATTATGCGCATCTGCACGATGCACCCGACGTCAAGGTCGGGCCGGTCGCCCGACCGCGTTCGCTGATTACCGGCGAACGTCTGGAGAAAATCCAGTGGGGCCCGAACTGGGAAGAAATTCTCGGTGGGGAATTCGAAAAGCGTAAGCAGGACTACAACTTCGATCAGGTGCAGACCGACATCTTTGGTGAGTTCGAGAACACCTTCATGATGTACCTGCCGCGCCTCTGCGAGCACTGCCTGAATCCCGCGTGCGTGGCCTCCTGCCCCTCCGGCGCTATCTACAAACGGGAGGAAGACGGCATCGTTCTGATCGACCAGGACAAGTGCCGCGGCTGGCGGATGTGCGTGTCCGGGTGTCCTTACAAGAAGATCTATTACAACTGGCAAAGCGGCAAGTCGGAGAAGTGCATTTTCTGCTATCCGCGTATCGAGGCGGGCCAGCCGACGGTGTGCTCGGAAACCTGCGTCGGCCGGATACGCTATCTCGGCGTTCTACTGTACGACGCCGACCGGATCGAGGAAGCCGCATCGGTCAAGGACCCACAGGATCTGTACGAAGCGCAACTGTCGATCTTCCTGGATCCGAACGACCCGGCCGTGCGTGAACAGGCGGCTCGCGACGGCGTACCGGAGAACTGGCTCGAAGCGGCGCGCCATTCACCGGTGTACAAGATGGCGATGGAGTGGAAGATCGCTTTCCCGCTTCACCCCGAATACCGCACCTTGCCGATGGTCTGGTACGTCCCGCCGCTGTCGCCGATCAACTCGGCCACCAACGACGGCCGGCTTGGCATGAAGGGCTTGCTGCCTGACGTCGATTCGCTGCGCATCCCGCTGCGCTATCTGGCCAATCTGCTCACAGCCGGTCGCGAAGCGCCGGTTCGGCTTGCCCTCAAGCGAATGCTGGCGATGCGGGCGTTCATGCGCGAGCGTCATGTCGAACGTCGCGAGAGCCCGGAATTGCTCAGCGAAGTCGATCTGAGCAGCGCGCAAGTCGACGAGATGTATCGGTATCTGGCGATTGCCAATTACGAAGATCGATTCGTGATCCCGACCGCTCACCGCGAATATGCCGAAGATGCCTTCGACCTGCGCGCATCATGTGGCTTCTCGTTCGGCAACGGCTGTTCCGACGGCACCACGGAAACCAGCCTGTTCGGCGGACGCAAGGGCATCAACAAGACACGCAAGACAATCCCAATTCGCGCGGCGGGTGAATAAATGGAAGACAACCTTCTGATTTTCAGCATGTTGGGCGCGCTGCTGGACTATCCCGATCAAACACTGATCGTAGCGCTCGACGAGATTCGCGCCGCGCTGGCCGGGCATGCCGGCTTGCCGTCGGACACGCGCGCGGCCTTGATCGATCTGGTCGACCGATTGTCGGCGCGGCCGCTGCTGGATCTGCAGGAAGACTACGTCGAAATCTTCGACCGTGGCCGGGCCACTTCGCTCTATCTGTTTGAACACGTTCACGGCGAGTCGCGCGAACGTGGGCAGGCAATGGTGGATCTGCTCGCCATGTACGAAGCGAAGGATCTGTATCTCGGCGCCGGTGAATTACCCGACTACCTGCCGGTTTTCCTCGAGTTTCTGTCTCATGAAACGCCCGCGCAAGCGCACGCGCTGCTTGGCGAAATTGCCGATATCAACCGGCAGATTGCGACCAGTCTGGCTGAGCGCGGAACACCGTATTTCGCAGCCGTTGCGGCATTGTTGCCACTCGCCGGCGAGCCGCCGCTGGCGAACGCGAATACGACCGTGTGCGACACCACCATGACGCGCGAGGTCGACGGCGAAGCGCTCGATCGCGAGTGGCAGGAGGAGCCGGTGAGCTTCCTGGGTGCGCAAGCGCCTTTATCCAGGGAGCCCCAGCCAATCCAGTTTTATGACAAAAGACCGTCACGTTAACCAGAAACGGCGGACTTCCATGCTCACATTCCGCGCATTAGAGAACAGGATCCCGGCTGGAGAAACCTCATGAGTCAGCACTTCGTCAACGCACTGCTGTTTGGCATCTATCCGTACGTGTGTCTCGCGATCTGGTTGCTCGGCAGCCTGATCCGTTTCGATCGCGAGCAGTACACCTGGAAGAGCGATTCGTCGCAACTGCTCAGACGCCGTCAACTGCGCCTTGGAAGCAATCTGTTCCACGTCGGCGTATTGATTGTGATCGGCGGCCACTTCGCAGGATTCCTTGCGCCTCACTGGATGGTGTCGCCATTCCTGAACGCCTCCCAGCATCAATGGCTTGCGGTGATGGCGGGCGGCATCGCGGGTATCGTCGCGATCGTCGGACTGTCGATCCTGCTGTACCGACGCCTGTCCGATCCGCGCATTCGCATCAATAGCGCCCATGCGGACATCCTGGTGCTGGCGATACTGTGGTTACAACTGGCACTCGGGCTGGCCACCATTCCACTGTCTTTGGCTCATATGGACGGCGCGATGTTCGAAATTCTGAGCGACTACGTGAAAGGCGTCGTCACGTTTCAACCAGGTGCCGCCGATCTCATCATCCAGGCACCGCTCGTCTACAAAGTCCATATCGCGCTCGGCTTTACGATTTTCCTCGTTTCCCCGTTCACCCGCCTCGTCCATATCTGGAGTGGCATGGCCACGCTGGGTTTCCTGGTTCGGCCTCACCAGATCGTCCGTAAGCGCTAACTCGAGGAATTTCCCATGTCGGCAAACCGCGATATTTCACCCGTGCCTAACACCCTTGACGTACTTAGCGTCAACGATGCCGTGATCGAAGTCGCCGCCATTGCAGCGGAATCCGCGTTGCACGCGGACGAGCCCGATCCCGACCACGCTGCGCGACGGGCGCTGGTCGTACGTGAACTGCTGGCCCAGCGCGCCGTTGCAACAGGTCTGTTGGCGAACGGCGCCGATCTCGACGATGAGACCATTGACCATCTGCTGGAACTGGAATGCACGACGCCAGTCCCGTCCACCGAAGAATGCCAGCGCTACTACGCAGCGAACATGCAGAAGTTCCGCAGTCCGGACCTGGCCTTTGCGCGCCACATCCTCTTTGCGTTGACCGAAAAGGCAGCGATGACACGGGTCCGCGCACGCGCCGAAGAAGCGCACCGTGAGCTCGCGCAGCACCACGACCGGTTCGACGCGCTCGCCCGGACGTTATCCAATTGTCCGTCCGGGCAGGTCGGCGGAAATCTGGGGCAGTTGACCCGCGGCGAGAGCGTGCCGGAATTCGAGGCGGCAATTTTCGGCAGCCAGCACATCGGCCTGTTACCGGGGCTCGTCAATACGCGTTATGGCTTCCATATTGTCTGGATAGAGCGTCGCATCGCGGGTGAATCCCTTCCGTTTGAAGCGGTGAAAGCGACCATCGAACGCTATCTCTCCGAGCATGTCCGGCACAAGTCGATCCAGCAATATTTGAACCTGCTGGCATCCAGCGCCGAACTGGGCGGCATCGCTCTGGATGTGCGCCCGGGCCTGTTGCTGCAATAGTGATTTGCCGTGCCGATTGCAGCGTATCTACGCTGGGCATCTGCATTCGGCACGCGCCCATCGCCCCCACATTGATCGATGACGTCCGCGTGCAACCGTCAGCCTTGTCCTGCCATGGAGCCGTTATGAGTTCACAAAGAAGTCCCATATTGGTTCTATGTGTCACGACTTTGGCATTTCTGGTCTGCTTTGTCGTCTGGATGATGTTCGGCGTACTCGGCATCGGGCTTCGAACCGAACTTGGACTGAACAGTACCGAATTCGGCATGCTGACGGCCACGCCGGTTCTGACTGGCGCGCTCCTGCGCGTGCCGTTGGGCGTCTGGACGGACCGCTTTGGCGGTCGCGTCGTGATGACGCTACTGCTCGTCCTCTGTGCCATCCCGGTCTTTCTGATCGCATACGCGACGGCGTTCTGGCAATTTCTTGCGATTGGCCTGTGCCTCGGCGCCGTCGGCGCATCGTTCGCGGTGGGAACACCGTATGTCGCGCGGTTCTTTCCGCCCGAAAAACGTGGTTTTGCGATGGGTTTCTTTGGGGCCGGCACCGTCGGCGCCGCGGTGAATCTTTTCGTCACGCCTTCGTTGGAGGCAGCATGGGGCTGGCGGGCCGTCCCGAAGATCTATGCGCTGGCGCTCCTCGTCACTGCGCTGATATTCTGGCTGGGCTCCGCGACCGACCCGGGCGCAGGTAAATCGGCGGGGCCATGGTACAGGCAGTTCCAGGTTCTGAAGAACCCCAAGATATGGAAGTACTGCCAGTACTATTCGATCTGCTTCGGCGGGTTCACCGCGTTATCACTGTGGATTCCACAATATCTGAAGGGCGAATTCGGCTTTTCGGTCGTCACTGCCGCGGCGTTAGCCGCCGGCTTTTCGCTGCCCGGATCGGTATTGCGCGCGCTGGGTGGCACCCTGTCCGACCGCTTCGGTGCGCATAAGGTAACGTGGTGGGGATTGTGGGTCGCGTGGATATGTTTATTCCTGTTGTCGTACCCGGACACCTCTTTCCTGGTGAGCACGGTCAACGGCCCGCGCAGCTTTCACATCCATCTGGGCGTCCCGGTTTTCATCGGACTTCTGTTCATTCTTGGCGTGGTGTTCGCGTTCGGTATGGCGTCGACGTTCAAGTACGTTGCCGACGATTTTCCGGAGCAGATGGGCGTCGTCACCGGCATCGTTGGACTGGCTGGCGGACTGGGTGGCTTCCTGCTACCGATCTTTTTCGGTGTGGTTCTCGACTGGCTTGGCGTTCGCTCGAGTTGCTTCATGTTTCTGTATGGCATCGTCTGGGTGTCGCTGATTCTGCTGTATCAATCCAGCGTGCGACAGGTCCGCATCGACGGAACAGCTCCGCAGTGACTGGATGAACAACCGACGTACTGTGTCCTACCGACACGGCATCACATGGATGATTGATGATGGGTATTTCAAGTTTTGATGAGCTGATTCGCGTCGCGCGGCAACAACCCGAACCTCAGCGATTGTTATTCGTCTTTACCACGGTTGAGTTGCCCGACGACTGCACACCCGAACAGCAGGCCCGCTTTCACGCAGGTCAGGGTGGCGCGTTGACGCCTCTGATGTGCGTGGACAAAACGCCCGAAGAAATCGGCACGTTTAGCGATCTGCTCGAAGAATCGCGACAGGTTCTTCAGGAATGGGAAATCGTCTTCGTCGCAGCGCTGTCGGGAAAAAACGGGTGTGTGCCCCGGACTGAAGACGCCGAGGCGCCGTTGAACTCGATGGTGGAATCGATCAAGGCTGGGTCCATCGGTATGTTCATTCCATTTGATTCGCACGGTCAGCCCGTGCTATTTGGGCCGTCCTGAACAGATTTCTCATTGACTGTGAGGGCCTCGCCAATGACGTGTCTCACATTAAGCGGTTCAGAGCACCACGAAACGATTGGTTCAGCTGCGCGGTTGCGGAATCGAGGGACACCCCGCAGCTGACCGGGTTCAAGCCACGCCCCGGGAAGCCACAAAGCTGCCCGCGTCTGATGCCGGGAGCAGGGAAGAAACGAGCAGGGAAGAAACGAGCATGGACGAAAAGCCACCCAACGATTGGGATCCGAGGTCCGAGGATGTCATGCACGATCAGAGTGCGGCGTATGATGATATGCGACACCGCTGTCCCGTTGCGCATAGTGACTACCTGAACCTGTCCCTGTTCCGCCATGACGATGTCATGCGCGTGCTCAACGATCCTGAAACTTTCAGTAATGCAGTCTCGAGCTATCTCTCTGTGCCCAATGGCATTGATCCTCCCGAGCACAGCCAGTACAGAAGCATTATCGAGCCTTATTTCAGCCCGCAGCGGATGGCGGTCTTTGAACCGGTGTGCCGGGAGATAGCTGCCAGTCTGGTAAATGGACTTTCGAGAGGCGACGAAGTCGAATTTATCGCCCGGTTCGCGCAGGACTTTGCGATGAACATCCAGTGCGCATTTCTGGGCTGGCCAGAGGAATTACGCACGCCGCTTCTTCGCTGGATCCGCAAAAACCGGGAAGCTACACTGACGGGCAACAGAAGGGCTCTCGACCGGGTGGCCGTCGAATTTGATACCTACATCAAGGGTTTGCTGGTGCAACGACGGGAATCGGGCGTGGACGCACCAGACGACATCACGACCAGCCTGTTGCGTGAGCGGATCGGGGACCGCCTGCTGCACGACGAGGAAATTGTCAGCATCCTGCGCAACTGGACCGTCGGCGAACTCGGCACGATTGCGGCGTGCGTGGGAATTCTCGCTCATTACCTCGCCGAGCATCCTGATGTCCAGCAACGGTTGCGGGCGCAGCCGTCATTGTTGCCAAAGGCCATCGACGAAATACTCCGGATCCGCGCACCGCTCATCGCCAACCGCCGCATCAGTACCAGGCCGGCGGGAATCGGCGGTCGCGAGGTACCCGCCGGCCAGCGTATCACGCTCATCTGGGCATCCGCGAACCGGGACGAGACGGTTTTCGGAGACCCTGATGAATTCCGGCTCGACCGCGATCCGGCCAGCAACCTGCTATACGGCTCCGGCATTCATGAGTGTCCGGGTGCGCCGCTCGCCCGGCTCGAACTGCGTATTGGCATGGAAGAACTGCTCGCGCGAACTGCCTGGATTGCGCTCGTCCCGGGAAACCTCCCCAGGAACGCCGTGTATCCAGCGGCTGGCTTTTCTGCGTTGCCATTGCGCATCGAGTGAATGCCCTATTGCTCGACCAGGTCCCCGCTCAAAGTTCCACCGCCCTTGAAGCGCCCAGGAGTGACATCATGGAAGAAACGTCCGCGCTCGCTGAATGGATAATCGAACAGACGGCTGACGCCGTCATCTATGCCGACCGTTCCGGTGCCATCGCGCGCTGGAACCACACTGCAGCAGCGCTGTTCGGCTACAGTGCCGCTGAGGCGCTAGGTCAGAACCTCGATCTGATCATCCCGGAACATCTGCGAGCCGCACACTGGCGCGGCTTCGAAGCGTCGATGACAAGTGGTCGTACAAGACTGCATGGCCGCGCGACGTTGACTCGTGCGATCAGCAAGACAGGTCAGAAGCTTTACGTCGAAATGACGTTCGCGATGGTGAAGAATCACGAGGGTGAGGTGCTTGGCTCGGTCGCAATAGCCCGGGACTTCACCGCGCGTGTCGAGGAGGAAAAATCCGCCGCTCGCCACGGTGGCGAGAGATAGTGCTGCATGACGTCATCCGCGTCAGTCGCTTCGAATGAGGTAGATGTCTCAAGCGGCAACTGATTGTGTGTGGGCATCGTCGAGAGATTGCAACAATTGCCGATGGGGCGGCCACAGTCACATGCCACGTTACCGCGGATGTCCTTCTGACAGGTTCAGATGCGTTCGAGTCCGCCGCGGTCGACAATGTGTATCTGCTTGCCCTTCACCTCGATGAATCCAGCCTTCTGGAACTTCGAGAGAGCGCGGCTAACCGTCTCAAGTTGCAGACCCAGGTAGTTGCCCATTTCCTCGCGCGTCATACGGAGATGGAACTCCGCGGGTGAATAGCCAACCCGCTGCAGCCGCGCGGAGATGTTCAGCAGAAATGCCGCGAGGCGCTCATCGGCATTCATCGAGGCAAGCAACATCAACAGGCCCGACTCCCGAACGATCTCCGCACTCATGATTTTATGTACATGGCGTTGTACGGATGAGACTTCCCTGCACAGGAGCTCGATCAAGTCGAAAGGCATGATGCAGGCAAGACTGTCTTCGAGCGCGATTACGTCACATGCATGTCGGTTCGTGCATATTCCGTCGACACCGAGCGTCTCGCCGACGAGGTGGAATGCGGTGACGTGCTCCCGTCCATCGCGGTGCATGACCATAGACTTGAACGAGCCCGCGCGAACGGAATAGAGGCTCCTGAATGTGTCGCCCATACGATACAAAGGCTGGCCACGCCTGACTGAGCGGACGCCCCGGATCGCAGCGCCGAGCTTGTCAACATCGGCCCGGTCGATACCAGCCGGTATGCAAAGATGATGCAGTGCGCACCCTGAACACGGAGATGTTTCGGTGCGTCGCAGGCTCTCCTCGGTGAATGTGCCGGAATTCTCACGGGCCCGCCATATATTCGTCCTGGCATCGTGTTCGTCGAGTTCCAACATCACACATCCCTCGCCAGATTGCGACGGCAAAATTGCATTTGACCGGAGACGGGCATAGGAACACTCTCTGCGGATAGCTTTTAATAACGATGCAACTTTCGATTCACGAAAACCTCATGCGAAGGAACCTCGGCCCGCCGCTTGTAGTTCAGTTGAATGCATGACGACCACGGCGGAGGTAGATTCAGCTCTGCCGGGCCGCCGCTCTTAGGATCATATATCCCTGATCTGTGAGATTGAGGTACCTCCTACACCCCGACGTCAGCTTCTCGAACGCAATGAGCTGATACTCGAGCAGCGCATCCAGATCGGCAGGGTTCAGATCCTCTCGATCCGGTGTCTCCTTTACAAGCATTAAGGTTGCAAACTCATGCGGACTGAGCATTTTCAGTCTCCTCAGCGATTGAGCGTTCCCGCCTATGCGGCAAGTAGTCAACAGCCCAACCGTCGCAATTGGGTTCGGCGCGATCGGGCACCCTGTGACGGGGGACCGCTAAAGCGTGTTCCTTTTGCGTCACTGTTCTATACAGGATAGAGGATTCCAAAACGCCGTCGACGCGCATTTTGTCGCAGGTGCTGGATTCCGTGTATCAACGGGCAGGCCGTGGGCGAGGCGCTCGTCATGTCATCAAACGACGTAACGAAAAAGTTCACCCCGCCCCTTCGACTGGTCACACAGATAAGGAGGAGGTGACAGTTTCGTTACGCCCCCTGGGCGACGGGGTCTCACAAACCTTCGGCAGCAATCACTTGCGCTCTTAAGATAACTCTTCTTATCTTTATGGCAACGTTTCTGGACTAAACTCCAGGTCATGAAAACGCGCCTGACCTCGACACCTTCGCCTGAACCGCACCGCCTCGATTTTCCTGATGCCGACGAACTCGCCATGCTGCACGCCTGGTACGCC
>NZ_JCAQOY010000035.1:0-163638 GCF_059567925.1 Paraburkholderia sp. BGA-UO-ETr-F21
AGCCTCCGGCGCCGGAGGATCGACGCAGGGTAAGCTTATGCCGCCTCGAAGCGGACATTTGAACTTGGCTAAAAGCGGACATTACAACTTAGCCTCTACACAAAAATTGGTGATAATTTATCTTATGTAAAATTACTAATTACCCGTTGACTGTTCACTTCAGCCCGGCATTCGATCGGCCATATGGGTTTCGTCCGGCGAGCCAGTCACCTGCAAGAAAGCTGCGCCGTTCTACCACCACATCAGCGCGATATCCCGTGAAGCCCGTCGTCAGCAAATCGCCCTCGCCGCATCAACGAGGGCTCGTGAAAGTGGACGATTCCATGCGAGCTCGCGACCTGAAGCCGTCGCAGCCGCCGGTTAACCGGGGCCGGTCAGGAGATCGGATCGACCCGCAGATTCGCCGTGGGTGAGATGCGAATGACCCTGGCGCGTGACGTCATCGTGATCAACGCTCGTCGCGTTGCCGATCCGAGCGCGCAGTGAGGGCCATATAAGCATACGCAAACCCTAACAAAGCCCCCTCATCCCATTGCCGCCCCACAAAAATCAACCCAAATGGCGCACCCGACGCATAAAACCCCGCAGGCACCGCAATCCCCGGCAAGCCCGCAATATTGATCTCGCCTACCGTCGTCTCCTGAATGACATCCTGACCGTGAAGCGGAGGCAGTTCACCTCGCATCTGCGGAAACACCAGTGCATCGAGCTGTTGCGCATCCATCACCGCATTGAAAATCCGCAGATAACGGGCCTTCACTTCGACGAACTCAGGCATCTCCGGCGGCACCGATGGATCAGCCAGCGCGGCCGTGAAATCCGCGAGACTATGCAGATACCGCAGTATCCCTTGCGCCCCAAAAGCATCGTCATCTTTCGTCGCCGCAGCGAATTCCGCGAAGGTCTTGAGCGACGCATGCTTGCCGAGCCGCTGAAGATACCTTTCCAGATCGTACGGAATCGACTCCAGACCGCGCGCATCGAAATGCGCCAGCGGCGGAGTCGGCTTCCTCAGTTCAGCGAACCCCGAGCCCGCGAACGGATCGTCGACAAGAATCGCACCCAGACCGACCAGTTCGTCCTTGACCCGCTCATACAGCGCGGCAGCTTCATCGGACAAAGGCTGATTGCGCCAGCCCGCGCCATACAGGCCGATGCGCTTGCCGTCCAGCGCTTTCGGGTCCAGCGCCGCGGTATAACCGCCTTCCGGTTGCCGGCCGACGCTCGCGAGTGTTTTCGGGTCTTCGCTCGAATAGCCCGCGAGCACGTCGAGGCACAGCGCGGCGTCCCGCACGTTTCGTGCAATGGGCCCCACCACATCGCGATTACCCGACAGCGGCACCACGCCTGCATTCGGCACCAGCCCGATAGTCGGTTTGATTCCGACGAGGTTCTGCGCCGACGCGGGGTTCTGAATCGATCCGCCGGTCTCTTCCGCCAGGCCGAGTACGGCCATGCACGACGCCACCGCCGATGCCGTGCCCGCACTGCTGCCGCCCGGCACCCGATCGGGCATCACGACATTGATCGTGGGGCCCGCCCAGCTATCGTTCGCATGCGAGCCGGTGTGGCTCAGGATCGGCACGTTCGTTTTGCCGAGCAGAATCGCACCCGCGCGGCGCATCCGTGCGACGACCGGCGCATCACGCTCGGGCATCAGGTCGACGCCGCCTCTCTTGCTGTACAACTTCGCCCATCCCGCGGTAGTCGGAAAGCCGACCATGTCCATAGGATCCTTGATGACGACCGGCACGCCGGCAAGCGGACCCAGCGGTTCGCCGGCAGCGCGCCGTTCGTCGATCCGGCGCGCGTCGTCGATAGCCGCCGGATTCAGGAAAATCACTGCGTTGTACTTGCCGTTGTCGCGCTCGATTCTGTCGAAACAGGCGCGCGCCAGCTGCTCGGCCGTGAATGTGCCCGCCTTGAAACCCGCCTGCACGGCCTCGACCGTCAGGGCGTCCAGATCGATATCCATCGCACTGCCTCGTTCCATTCCATGCTCCTGTTGATTTGACCGTGTGTCAGAGCTGCACGCCGCGCGTGAGTGCTCCATCGACGACGAAGTTCGTCCCGCTCACAAAGCTCGCCGCCGGACTCGCGATGAACGCCACCGCGTTAGCGATTTCCTGCGGGCGCCCCATGCGCCCAGTCGGATTCAATGCGAGTGCGCGTTCGAATAGCGCCGCGTCGTTATGCTCGATCCAGTCCCACACGCCGCCCTCGAAATACACATTCCCGGGCGAAACCGTGTTCGCGCGAATGCCCTTCGACGCGAGCTGGTTCGCGAGCCCCTGCATGTAATGAACGAGCGCGGCCTTGAACACACCATAAGGACCCGCGGCGAAATCGATCTCGCGTCCCGAGACGCTCGATATCGCGACGATCGACGCGGCCCGGCTCGCTTCGAGATACGGCATCGCCGCATCGACGAGATTGACGGTGCCGAGCAGATCGGTTTCGAATTCCTTGCGCCACGATTCAATGTCGTTGCCGATTGCGAGCGCGCTCACATTCGCCACGACGATGTCGAGGCCGCCCCACTCCGAGCCGATACGCTCGACCCACGCTTTCAGCGCGGCACCATCCGATACATCGACTGCCGCGCCCGATGCGCGCGCGCCGCTCAGTTCGGCGAGCGCGCTAACGGTCGCCTCGACGGCAGCCTGATCGCGTGCGCAAATGGCGACCTCGGCACCTTCTGCTGCGAGCGTGCGTGCAATGGCGAGCCCTATGCCCTTGGTGCCACCGGTCACGATCGCCTTCAAACCCTTCAGTTGCAGATCCATGTTCGAAGCTCCTGTGCAGGTGTTTGCGTGTCCGTTAATCGATCGAGCGACAGCGCGCTCACTCTTTATCGCGCCCCTCGTCTGACGACATGCCGCGAGAAATCTGCAGCACTTCGCCTGCCTGAATGACGGAGTGACAGATGTCGTCGATAGTTATGCGCTTCTCCATCGCCTGCGCGCGCAGCATGTCGTACGCTTCGCGTTCGCTCACGCGATGCATGGTCATCAGAATTTTTTTCGCTTCCTGCAAATGCCGGCTGTCGAGCAGCTTCTGTTCCAACTTGGCGATACGCTGCGCGTGCTGGCGCGAACGCTTTGCGTGATATAGCGCCATCACCACCGTGGACAGCAATCCCGAAGCGCGCACCGGTGTCGTTACGATGCCATCCGCGCCGAGCTTGATCGCCTGATCGATGAAGGTCGGATTCTCGTAGGCCACCACACAGATCACGGGCGGCGCATCCGGCCCCGACCATTCGCCCTTCGGCGCGCGCTCGTCAGGCCGCAATGCACGGAACACGAGGTCGACGCGCTCCGGCAGCGTGTCCACGGGCGGCCAGCATCGCTCGACCTGAAAGCCCATGCGCCGAAGGTGGTTCGTGAGCGTCACCCCGTCGTCGTCGTCGGGATGAAAAACGACCACGCGCGCATTGCGCTCGAGGATCGAACTCGTGAGGCTGCGTTGGCCTCTGTCCGGGCGCGCGCTCACGTCAGTAGTCCCGCGTGCTCAATTTCGTGACCCAGTCCCCGAGCGTCTGACGCGTCATGTAGGGATCCGGGCCGACGGCGAACTTCGATTCGCGCAGGATAGTGAACTGGCCATCGGCATTGACGCGGCCAATGCGCGGATAAAGGGCCATGTGATGATTGACCGGATCGATGCGCACCCGGCCTTGCGGCGCGGTGAACTCCGAGCCGAGCAGATGCGGCATGATGGTGCCGAGCTCATCCGAGCCGGCACGCGCGAACGCTTCCGCGAACATATGCATCTGATAGTAGGCGGCTTCCCAGTTCATGTCGGTCGGCGTGTGCGCGCCGAAGCGCGCCTGATGATGTCGCACGGCGCGATGATTCTCCGGCGTATCGATGCTCTGAAAATAAGGCGCAGCCGTGAAATGCCCTGTCGCGATGCCGCGTTCCATTGCGTGAATCTCGGTCTCGGAGGTGTTGAGGCTGCCGATCGGCATGCTGGCCGGATCGAGGTCCGCGCGCGCATAGGCCTCGTACAGATAAGGCACTGTCTCTCCGATCACCGTGCAGAAGATCCAGTCCGGCGACTTCCGCCCGATATCCGCGACCACCTGGTCGAACTGGTCGCGCGTGGCATCGAGCGACAGATAGCGCTCGCCGAGGATCGCGCCTTCGGGATGCTGCAGCAGCAATTCCTGCATCGTCCGGTTGCATTCGTACGGATAGACATAGCTCGAACCGACAAAGTACACGCGCGCGCCGAACGTCTCCGTCATGAAGTCGGCGAGTTGCACACCGTTCTGGTTCGGCGACGCGCCGCTGTAGATAATGTTGTCCGAATACTCGAAACCTTCGTACATCTGCGCGTAGATCAGCAGCCGGTTGTGCTTCTCGACGACGGGCAGCATCGCCTTGCGGCTGGTCGACGTATAGCCGCCGAAAATGGTATTGACGCCGTCCTTCACGATAAGCCGCTCCGCCAGTTCCCGAAACGCGGCCGGATCGGAGCCGGGATCGTAGTGAAGCGCGACGAGTTCGCGTCCGCCTATGCCGCCGCGCGCGTTGATCTCCTCGACGGCGAGGCACGCGCCGCGCCATTGAGACTGTTCGAGCAACGCGGTCGAGCCGGTCGTCGAGCTAAGCAGGCCCACACGGATGGGATCGGATAATGCCATTTCTTGACGTGCTCTCGGATGCGCGCGGCGCATAGGCTCCGCGCTTTGGTCGTCTTACTTCGATTCTTCCGGTTGATGCGTTACTTCAGGTAGTGCTTGGCGACCATCGCGCCGACCGTATATTTTGGGTCGACAAAATTACCGAGACGTACCTTGCCGACCTGGCTCAGCATCATGTACGCATCCCACTTGTCAAAGCCATACTCCGCCGCCATCCACAGCACGAGTTCACGATAGGCGATGCGCGTCGCGTCCTCCAGCGGCCGCGCGCTGCCGATGCTCATCAGCGCGTCCTCGTTTTCCAGACGCGGCCAGTCGATCTGCCACTTCTTGATGAGATCGACCCGCACGGTAGTTGTGCTCTGATACTCGACGGCCGTGCCGCACACTTCGCCGTCGCCCTGACAGGCGTGCGCGTCGCCGATGAATAGCCGCCCGCCCGGAGAGCGCACCGGCAGATAGGTGATGCTGCCCGGTCCCATGTCAGGCACGTCCATATTGCCACCGTGATTGTCGGGCGTGAGCGAATTGATCGAATCGATTTCGGGAGAAAGACTCAGCGTGCCGATATGCGGTTTGTACGGCAGCGTATTGCGTTTGCTCCAGTACACGTTCTCTTCGTCGATCTTTATCTTGCGTACGATTTCCGGCAACGGCTCGTTGAGCAACGCCGTGTAATCCGTGCCGGTCAGCCCGCCGAAGTTCGGGATCATGCAGCAGAAGCCGTGCGGATCGTCGCCGCGCGGCGCCATCTTCTCGATGTATACCGCGACCACGTCGCCCTTCTCCGCGCCTTCAATCATGATCGGCCCATTCTGCGGATTGAGAAAAGGCACCTGTAGCACCTGCGAGGGCTTGTCGGTCTCTTCCCTGATCTTGCCTTCGAAGGCGTCGCGCGTTTCCACCACCACGCGATCGCCCGGCTTGACGTGCAGAACAGGCTGCGAATAAGGGCCGATCGTGTAGTGATAGGTCTTTTGCATCTCCTCGGTGAGATGATGCTCCACCGGCTCGCGATCGGCGCCGACACCGCGCTTCATCATGATCGATTCTTCAAGCCATTTCATGTTCCGCTCTCCGTCACAGTGCCAGATACTGGCGAATCAATTGTTCGTCGCCGAGTTGTTCGGGGCTCAATGTCTCGACGATACGGCCCTTGTCCATCACACAGCAGCGATTCGCGATACGCTCGACCATGCCCATATCCTGTTCGACCAGCACCACGCCGATACCCGTGTCGTGCGCGATATGCTGCAGCGTGTCGCCGATCAGATCGACGATGGAAGGTTGAATGCCTTCGGACGGCTCGTCGAGCAACAGCACCTTCGGCGCGCTGATCAGGGCGCGGGCAATCGCCAGCTGCTGCTGTTCGCCCCCGCTCATGGTTCCCGCCTTCTGCGTATAGCGTTTCTTCAAAATCGGAAAATAGCCGACGACTTTCTCTTTCATGCCCGCGGCGCGCGCCCGATTCGCCTGCGCGCCGACCTGCAGATTCTCGGCAACGGTCAGCGCGCCGAAGATCTCGCGCCCTTGCGGCACATAGCCCATACCGCTCTGCGCCCGGGCATACGGCTTGTCGTGGCCGATCGCATTGCCTTCGAGTCTGATTTCGCCGGCATCGAGCCTGACAAGACCAATCAGCGCGCGCATCAACGTCGTCTTGCCGACCCCGTTGCGCCCGATGAGGGCCAGCACCTCGCCTCGCCCGACGCCGAACGACACGCCGTTGAGCACACGTCCGCCGCCATATCCCGCTTCAACGTTCGACACCTCCAGCAACGCGCTCATTTCTTCTTCCCCAGATAGACTTCCGCGACGTCGTCGCGCGCGAGGATCTCGTCGAGTGGCCCATCGGCGAGCAGACTGCCGCCGTGCAGCACCGTGACGCGCGAGGCGATCTGCTTGACAAACGTCATGTCGTGCTCGACCACCATCATCGTGAGGCCATCCGCCGACAGCCGCTTGATGAGTTCGCCGGTTGCATGCGTCTCTTCCACCGACATGCCCGCCACCGGTTCATCGAGAAACAGCAGCTTCGGCCGCAACGACACGGCCATCGCGATTTCGAGCCATTGCTTCTTGCCGTGCGACAGGTTGCGCGCGAGCATGTGCTCTTCGTTCTCCAGCATGAAGCGCCGCAGCAGTTCGTCGAGACTCTCGGGCCGGTCGTCCTTCGCGCGATGCAGCGACAGTTGCAAATGCTGACGCACGCTCAGATCGGGAAACACGCCGGGAATCTGGAACTTGATACTCATGCCCATACGGATGCGCTCGTGCGGAAGCACATGGCTCATGTCCTTGCCGAGAAACATCACGCTGCCTTCGGACGGACGATGCTCACCCGTGATGAGCTTGAAGAACGTGCTCTTGCCCGCGCCGTTCGGCCCGATCACGCAGCGAATCTCGTTCGCCTCGATACGGAAGTCGATGCCGTTGATCACATGCGCGCCGCCGAAATGCTTCTTGAGCCCGCGCGTTTCGAGCAGCGTGGTCATGATTTGCCCTCCTCTCGCTTCAGACATGCGCCGGCGTGGCGCGAAGCGCCGCTCGTGCGGCTCGACAGACGCCGCAGATGCCGCGCGACGAACGGCAGCAGACCTTCCGGCGCGGCCAGCACGACGATCAGCAGAATCGCACCGAGCAGGATCAGCGCGTACTGGCTGCCATATACCGCGAGATTCTGCGAGAGCCACACGAGCAAGGCGGTGCCGATGATCGTTCCTCCAATGCTCTTTCTTCCCGACGTTGCGACCCAGATCACCGGCATCGCGGCAGCGGTGAGGCCCATTGTCGACGGCGTGATGTAGGAACCCCAGATCGTGTACAACGCACCCGACAATCCGCCCAGCGCGCAACCGAGCACGAACACCATCAGTTGATGACGGCGGATATCGACGCCGAGCATCTCCGCGCGCTGCGGATTCTCCCGGATAGCGATGAGGGTCAAACCGAAGGTGCCGTCGAGCAGCCTGCGCATGATCGCGTAGACCGCGATCAGCAGAAGCAGCACGAGGTAGTAGAAGCTCACGTTCTCCAGCGTGAGCGGGCCGCCCGGCCACGGAATGGTCAATTGCGGCATGCCGCCCATGCCGTTGTAGCCGTTCAGCCGCGCCTCGCCGATCGCCCATTGCGGCCCTGCTGTCTGCGACATGAAGGTTTCGAGCACGAGCGTCACCGACAACGTGACGATGCCGATGAACACGCCCTTGATGCGCCCATAGAAAATCATGTAGCCGATCAACGCAGCGACGACGATGCTCACCACGATGCCCGCGCCGAGCCCGAGCCACGACTCGAACCACGTGTCGCCATAGTTGAGCGTGAAGATACCGTAGGTGTAGCCCGACAACCCGAAGAACGCGGTCTGCCCGAACGACAGGATGCCGCCGTAGCCCCACATCGCGGCGAGCCCGAGCGCGCTGAACGCCCACAGCAGACAGTAGGCGAGATTGCCGCTGGTGTTCGCATCGACCACGAGCGGCAGACATAGCGCCACGAGCCACGGCACCGTATGCAACGCGCGCGTTGCGGCGCTGGTCGAAGGCCCTTTCATTTGCGTCACGTCTGCCTCCTAGCGCAAGCGGGTGAAGAGATTGCCGAGCCCTTGCGGCATCAGCCGGATCACGACGATAACGGTCACCAGCAGACCGATTTGTCCGAACAGCTGCCCGTAGGACGCCGTCAGCGCGGTCTGGATGATCGCGAGCACGCCGGCCGCCGGTGTCGTGCCCGCGATCACGTTGGCACCACCAACCACTACCGACACGAAGGCCTGCACGATGAAATTGCTGCCCATGGTCGGCACCGCCGTCATGGTCGGCGCGTAGAGCGCGCCGGTGAGGCCCGCGAGGCCCGCGCCCAGCGCGAAGGTCAGCGTATAGAGCCGGTCGGTGCGCAGACCGAGGCATTGCGCGATATTCGCGTTCTGGATCGTGGCGCGCGCGCAGACGCCGTAATTGGTTTTGAAGAACAGCAGGTAGAGGGCGAACAGGATGGCGAGCGCGATACCGGGCAGCACGGCACGATACGTCGAGAACGAATACTCGCCAAGCGAAAACGAGCCGAACGGCGTGCCGATCCCTTCGATCGACGGACCCGCGACGAGCAGCATGGTCTGCTGCACGATCAGGCTGATTGCCCATGTTGCCACGACGGAGTCGAACAGACGGTCATAGAGATGGCGAATCACCAGCCGTTCGATGATGACGCCCGCGAGCGCCGCCGCAAGCGCGCCGGACAGCATCGCGAGCGGCAGCGGCGCACCGTGCTTCGCCGTGATGATGGTCACGTACGCGCCGCACATGATGAACTCGCCATGCGCGAGATTGATGACCCCCATCATGCCGAAAATTACCGCGAGTCCGAGCGCCGCGAGCACCAGATAGGCGAAGTTGTCGCCGAACTGATAGATGAGCGAATAGAGAACCGACAAAGTGGCCATACGTGCTCCACGTTCAGGAGGCCGGTGCGCACGAGCATGCTGCTTTTCCCGCGCGCCGGCTTCGGATCAGGACTTCTTGGGCAGGTTCGACGGCGTGTATTGACGATGGTCCGGCCGGTTCGGCAGGTCGCAGCCGACCTTGCCGAGCCAGTAGGGCTGCACGTCTTCCCAGACCTTCGGAATCTCAACCGAGTGGTCCTCCTTCACGTGCACCAGATAAATCGTGTGACTCGCGTGATGGCTCTTCGGATCGATGCAGACCTTGCCTTGCGCGCCGGTCGTGCAAATGTCGCCGCTTTCGAGCGCTTTGCGTACCGCGTCCTGATTCGTCGACTTCGCCTTTTCGACCGCGGCTTTGTAGAGGTAGAGGGCGTCGTAGGCGTTTGCTGCTTCCTGGTTGATGTACGGCTCATTCGGAAACTTCGCGTGGAAGCGCTTCTTGAAGTCGTTGCTGGCGGGCGAATCGACCTCTTCGACGTAGTTCGCCGTCACGTACATGTCCTTCAGCGCAGGCGGTTTGAAGCGCTTGTGCTCATAGGCCTGACCGACGTTCACCGAACTCGCCATCGGCAGATTCAGATGCGCCGACGCCTGCTGCTCGTAGTACGAAGACTGATTCGCGCCGACCAGCAGTGTGACGACGAAGTCGGGCTTCGCCTTCTGGATGTTCTGAATGGTCTGGCCGAACTGCGATACCGAAAGCGGAATGAACTCCTCGCCGACCATCGTGCCGCCGTTTTCCTTGACGATGTTGCGAACCCACTCCGCCGAAATCTGCCCGAAGTTGTAGTCGGCCGCGATGGTGTATACCTTCTTGCCGTACTTCTGCATCATCCACGGAATGAGCGTCGAAAATTGTTGCTCGGGCACCGCGCCGGTAACGAAGGTGTTCGAATCGCAGACGCCGCCTTCGTACTGATTGTCGTACCAGTAGAGCTGATGCGCGCGGTCCATGATCGGGCGGATCGCCTCGCGCGATGCGCTGGAGAACGCGCCGAAAATTACATCCGGCTTGTCGGTCTGCACGAGCCGCCGGGCCAATTCCTGAAACTTGGTGTTGTCCGACTGTGTGTCGTAAGCGATCAGCTTCACCGGGCGGCCAAGAATGCCGCCCTTCGCGTTGATCTCGTCGACGGCGAGTTCCGTGGCGTGAATCTTGGGAATCGTGGCCAGTGCGAAATTCCCCGAGGCGTCTTCGAGCAAGCCGATCTTCACGGGATCAGCGGCGCTCGAAGCGAGCGAAGTCAGTGCGAGTCCTGCGGTAAGGGCGAGACGCATCCAGCCCGACAGCTTCAGCAACATGCGGGTTCTCCAGAGAGGGGCGCCAGACGTGAGCGCTGGAACAAGGAAAAAAACGGGCACAAAAAAAGCCCCCTGACGAACGGCGCGTTCGTCAGGGGGCTTCTGTGCCGGGTCCTCGGGCGGACATCTTTGTCGGGCCTCGAGGGAGTGACTTGAGTCTAAAACGCCATATTTTTATTTGTCAACAGCGGTCAAAAATTTTGAGGGGCCTTGCGAGAGGGGGGCTGGGAGGGGGCAAGTCGATACCGGGTTCTCCGATTGGTGAAGCGTGGTGGAGTTAGCGGCGTTGTCCGACTGACCGACATTAAATGATGCTGTTACGGATGGCGCTGCCTGCTTTCTTCCTCTTCTATTCGCTGACAGCGGTTGCAAACGTCTGCAGCCGGCGTCGACGAATGGGCACTTTCGACACTGAAGGGACGCCTGGATACGCGGCCGAGTGTCCGTTTGCGAGAGAACCTGGTCAAGACCGGGAATCATGGTTGCGGCTATCATCGCGATATGAACGGCAACCGTATAGCGGATCGCCTGCACGGTATTGGCGTAAATAGGGTCCCAGAGGGTTCGCAGACACGAACGGCGCGAAGTCTTCTGGCAAAAAGTACGTTGCACGCAAGTTCGGCGCCGCACAGCTGTGGACCAATTAATTGTTCCCACAACTTCGTCGATAAGGTGACGTGCAACCGTATCGACGTCGAAACCGGGAATTCCAGAATCGAGAAAAATGCAAAGAGACATCAAGCCTCGCCCCCGCACACTCAGTCAGATTCCCAAAGGTATCTGGTTGCTCGGCTTCGTCAGCATGTTCATGGACGTCTCGTCGGAGATGATCCACAGCCTCCTTCCGATGTTCCTGGTGACGAGTCTAGGGGCAAGCGCCGTGATGGTTGGCCTCATTGAAGGCGTCGCCGAAGCGACCTCGCCCATCGTGAAAATCTTTTCCGGCGCGCTAAGCGACTACCTTGGCAACCGGAAATGGCTCGCTGTCATTGGTTACGGCATGGGCGCGCTGAGTAAGCCACTATTTGCACTAGCACCGACGGCGGGAATTGTCCTGACCGCGCGGGTGGCAGACCGAATCGGCAAAGGCGTGCGAGGCGCGCCGCGCGATGCGCTCGTGGCCGATATCACTCCCCCGCATCTGCGCGGCGCCGCGTATGGCCTTCGCCAGTCGCTGGACACTGTCGGCGCGTTTTTGGGTCCGTTGCTCGCCGCCGGCTTGATGGTGCTTTGGGCAAACGACTTCCGCATGGTGTTCTGGGTGGCGGTCATTCCCGGCATCGTCGCAGTCGGATTGCTTGTGATTGGCGTTAGGGAACCTACGCATCGGTCAAGCGCGACGCGCGCCAATCCGTTGAAACTCGAAAACCTGAAGAAGCTGAGCGGGTCGTACTGGTGGGTGGTATTTGTCGGCGCGGTTTTCGCGATTGCTCGGTTTAGCGAAGCATTTCTCGTCCTGCGCGCGATGCAAGGGGGTATACCCGTGGCGCTAGTACCACTCGTCATGGTAGTTATGAACCTGGTGTATTCAGCGTCAGCTTACCCCTTTGGCAAGCTAGCCGACTCCATGAGCCACACCCGACTACTGGCCATTGGTCTCGTCGTACTGATTCTGTCGGATGTCGTGCTTGCGCACGGAAGTCACTGGCCAGTCGTGCTAACCGGCGTCGCTCTGTGGGGCTTGCATCTGGGCCTCACGCAAGGTTTGCTGGCGACCATGGTTGCGAAAGCTGCGCCGCCCGATCTGAAAGGGACAGCGTTTGGTTTCTTCAATCTCACTGGTGGATTGGCGACTCTTGTGGCAAGCCTCGTGGCCGGTGAGCTCTGGGACAGGTTGGGAGCAAGCGCAACATTTTATGCGGGAGCGGGATTCTGTATCGCGACGCTGATTGCGCTCTTTGCCATGACGCATTCTCCTTGGGATGAAACATGAACTGAGACTGGACAAAAAATGTTCAGTCCGGTGCCGACAAGCGCCCCATCCGTACCAGGTACCCACTTTCAGAATGCCGCCAGGTGAACGCGCAGGCGTTGACCTGCGTCAAGTAGCTGAATTCCCGGTGAAATAGCCTGAATCAGCTATCCATCGCTGCGACGTTGCGCGATCGGCGATCTGACTACCGCATACCCGGAGGTGGATGATGATCAAGCTGGTTTCAGGGCGGGCAAGCATCCTGGGCGCACTACTGATATTTTCGTCTACCACTGCAGTGATAGCCAAAGAGCTGGCGACGATTGAAACACATAGCCAGCGATATGGTTCTCACATCGCCATTTCGGCTTACGACGATCCTCTCGTGAAAGGCGTGACATGCTATGTGTCAGAGTCGCATTCCGATGGTGCGCTGGGAAGTGGACGGATCAGTCATGGGGCTGATCTGACGGCATCCTGCCATCAGACAGGCAACATCCGGGTTGCCGAAGCTGTTCCCAGGCAAGCGCAGGTATTCACGACCGAAACAGACCCAAGTTTCGACTCGCTCCATATCATCCGCGTGCTGGACACCGAGCGGCACTCACTTGTCTACTTCACCTACTCTGAAAGCGAGGTTGCAGGGGATCTGCCGGGCCGCATCTACGTGATCAGGCTGCCGGCAGGCCCCCGGATGCCCACCAGATAGATAAGCTATCGCGCCTTCTATCCCCTGTCTCGCGGCCACGACTGCCGTAATGACGCCAGCGTCCCCTGGCTACAATTTCAATGGAATTGAGCGGTTACGAGGATCAACATGGAGATCAACTCGCGAGAGTTTCGTGTCCCGGAAGGTGGAAGGGTCAAGCTCGAAAAATGGCCGACAAAAGTGGATCCCGTGTACAAGTCACGAGAACACTATCAGCAATTGCTTGGTGATCACGTCGGCCGCCTGAGTGCTTTACAGCAGTTGCTTTATGCGAGCAATCGGTATGCGATTTTGCTGATCTTCCAGGCGATGGACGCGGCCGGTAAGGACGGCGCCATCAAGCATGTCATGTCTGGCGTAAACCCGCAGGGTTGTCAGGTATTCAGCTTCAAACATCCCAGCCCCACTGAATTGCAGCATGACTTTCTGTGGCGCACCACTCGCGATCTGCCGGAGCGCGGTCGAATCGGCATCTTCAACCGGTCGTACTACGAGGAAGTGTTGATCGCACGCGTCCATCCCGAGATTCTCCATAACGAGGGCCTTCCAGATGCACTGCTTGATGAGAAGACCGTGTGGCATGACCGCTATCGTTCAATCCAGGATCTGGAGTTGCACCTCTGCGGAAATGGCACGCGAATCGTCAAGTTTTACCTTCACATCTCCAAGGAAGAGCAGCGCAAACGCTTTCTGCAGCGTATCGACGACCCTGAGAAAAACTGGAAATTCAGTGTTGCGGATGTCGAGGAGCGGAAGTACTGGAAACAGTATATGAAGGCCTATGAGGAATGCTTCAATGCAACGAGCACCCAGCGGGCTCCCTGGTACATCGTGCCAGCTGACGACAAGGAGAACGCGAGGCTGATCGTGTCGAGAGTCGTACTTGAGACGCTTGAGGAACTCGAAATGACCTATCCAAAGGCGAACGCCGAACGTAGAAAGGAATTGCAGTCAATTCGCGCGGAGCTTGAAAAATAAGGAATGGGAAATGAGCGAAGTCGAGACTTGAAATCGACGCTCCACGTCGCTCGCCGCTATATCGCCGTGTCGCCTCGATGCGTCGAAGTCATGGTCACGGGGACGCCCAGGCGCCGCGGATCGACATGGGTCATCACGTTGAGCACGCGGTGGCGCGCCATCACGCAAGCACGCGCCGCGACAGCGATGTCGTGCCCCTGCTCGACCGACAAATCGGCATCGATCTCCAGATGCACATCAACGAGGATCATGTCCCCCATCTTGCGCGTGCGCAGATCATGTACGCCGAGTATGCCCGGCGTCGCGCGCAGCGTTTCGGTTATGGCCTGCACCTCCGCGGCATCGGCCGCCCTGTCCATCAGGTCGTGCAATGCATCCCAGCCGAAGGACCCGCCCATCTTCACCACCATGCCGCCGACGATCAGCGCGGCGACCGGATCCAGCAACGGATAGCCGGCAAGGTTGCCGACAATGCCCAGTGCGACAACGAGAGAAGAAGCCGCGTCCGAGCGCGCATGCCATGCATTGGCGACCAGCATGCTCGATTTCACGCGCGTTGCAGCCGCAAGCATGTAGCGAAACAGGCCTTCCTTCGCGACTAGAGCGGCAAGTGAGACCCAGAGCGCGGCGAGATGCACGGACTGGATCGTCTCGGGATGTTCGAGTTTCAGGACCGCGGACCAGAGCATCCCACCGCCGACCAGCAGCAGAATCAACGCGAGCGCAAGCGATGCGCCAGTCTCGAAACGTTGATGACCGTATGGATGGTTCGCGTCGACTGGCTTCCTGCTGTGGTGACTGGCCAGCAACACGACGAAATCAGCGATCAGATCCGACAGCGAATGAATTCCGTCGGCGATCAATCCCTGCGAGCGGGACAGGATGCCCGTGATCACCTGCCCGATGCTCAGGGCGAGATTCACCGCGACGCTGACCCAGGTGCTGCGAGACGCCGCCGCGGCGCTGGCGGAGGCATCTACGGTCTCGTCTTCCGGAAAAATCGGGGATGTGTCCTGTTTCATTTCGTGCCTGCCGCAGTGGGATGTCGGGTGAGATGAACGCCCACCTTGTTTGACCGCCAGAGTTTTGGCAGTTGTTTTTTTGGAGTTCGACTGCGATGTCCGGCTGGCCGCGTCCACAAAAACCAATCCACGATGAACGGCAATTCGTCCCGCCATAGGTACGAGTGCGGAACGCTACCACGCTCACTTTGCGCACGCACGGCGCGCCCTCGCTAGGCGCTTTTCTGCACTATCGGGCGGCCGCGGACCAACTCTTCCAACCCTCGTAGACCGACGGGTGGACGCGCCTGCCACGGCAACAAGGCGGCCCGCTTCGAATCCTGCTCCATAACGCGCGCGATGAATGGCATTTCGTAGCGCCCTCGCTCGGCGAGGGCCGGATCGTGGGTTCCGCTTGCGAGCAGACTCTGGTCAATGACCCAGGCGTATGGCTCGATCTGTGCCCGACGCAGGTCGGCTTGCAGTCGTTCTGCTTCATGAACTGGCGTCGCTTCGGCGAGCGTCACGATAAGCACGTGCGTGAACTGCGGGTCTCTAAGCCGCGGCAGAAGCTGACGAACCGCTTCGGGCATATCGCCTTGCGTACGCATGACTTCGCGATGATAGGCCTCTGCTGAATCCATGAGCAGAATGGTGTGTCCGGTTGGAGCCGTGTCGAGTATCACGAAAGCGTTCCGGGCCTCATCCACCGTGCGCGCGAATGCGCGAAAAACCGCTATCTCCTCGGTGCACGGCGACCGCAGGTCTTCCTCAAGCATCGCCTTCCCTTGCGCATCGAGTTGAGTCCCGGCCTTGGCGAGAACCTCAGCGCGATAGCGGCTAACCTCCAGTTCCGGGTCGATGCGACTCACACTCAGGCCTGGAAGGGATTCCTGGAGCGTCCATGCTACGTGCGCGGCCGGGTCTGTGGTGGAAAGCAGGACTGCATGGCCGCGCTGCGCCAGTTCAAGCGCTATCGCCGCAGCCACGGTCGTCTTGCCGACTCCGCCCTTGCCCATCGTCATGACAAGGCCATGCCCCGCCTTCTCGAGCTCGTCAATGAGCGGCAGAAGTCCGCCAGGCAATTCCACGCCAGGACGGACATCGACGCTGGGCGTGGCAATCCGCGCCGGGTGCAAATACGCGTCTAACGCGGCCAGTCCAGCCAGTCCCTTGGGAATAAAACCCGTTTCGCTTCGCGGAAGTACGGCGAGACCCGGTGGCATTGCCTTGACGGCTGCAGCCTGCTGTTCTTCCATCGCACAAGCAATGTCATCGTCAGAAGAGACCGCCTTGAAGACACCATTGACCGCGAGCACCAGGTTTCGAACCCCCAGGTCGGCCAGTTCGACACGGGTTCGCTCCGCCTCACGGAATGCGGACGCCTCCGGCCTCGCCACGAGGACCACGGTAGTGCGGTCGTGATCGGTCAATTGGGCAACGGCGGCGGCGTATAGTTGCCTGTTTTGCTCGAGGCCTGCCAACGGGCCCAAGCACGAATTACCGGTTGTGTTAGTCGACAGGAAGTTACTCCAGGCCGACGGCAGCGTCAGCAAACGCAAGGTATGCCCTGTCGGGGCAGTGTCGAAGATGATGTGGTCATACGCCTTCGCGGTGATACCACCGCCCAGCAGTTCGGCAAACGCATCGAATGCCGCTATCTCGACCGTGCAGCCACCAGAAAACTGCTCCTCCATGCTGCGAATTGCCGCGTCGGGCAACACCTCTCGATAGGGAGCAACCATTCGCTCGCGGTAGGCAGCCGCAGCGAGCTCGGGGTCGATATTCAACGCATGGAGGTTGGGGAACCCGTTGACTGGGGTCGGCTGCCCACAGAGTTGAGTCTCGAGCACCTCGTCGAGGTTCGAAGCCGGGTCGGTACTGACAAGCAGCACGGCCTTACCCTTTTCAGCCAATTGCAGCGCCGTTGCGCAGGCGAGCGACGTCTTGCCGACGCCGCCCTTGCCGGTGAAAAAGAGATGGCGAGTTGTAACGGCAGGAAGTGTCATATCGGTGTGCCGGTTAACATTCGCCGGGCTTGCAACCGCAGGCTCCGGCCTTGATGTGCGGCTTTTCGGCGGCGGGAATCTTGAGCCCCAGTTTCTGAATCAGTTGGGCAAGTGACGGATACACCCCGACGGAGATGATCCGGCCATCCACCGTTGCGATGGGCAGACGGTCCATACCCGCATGCAGTTCCCGTATCACCTCAGGATTTGCCGCAAAGGCTGCCGCATCGTGTCCGAGGCCGTGCCGAACGACTTCGACACCATGTTCAGCCAGCCACTGAAGGTCGGCGCTGAACTGAACCAGCGCTGGGTCCACGTCCACGCCGCAGACGCCGGTCGCGCAGCACATAGCCTGCTCGAACACATCAAGTTTGCTCATCATTGCTCCCACGAATTCCGCCTGTCGGCCATGCCGCGGCCGCCTCCACTTCGTCATGCTCGTCCCTCCGAAGCAGGCGTCATTGACCTCGGTCAAGTCACAGACGATGGAGCGGCATTTTTCACACATGGAGAATCCGATCACTTGCGAATCGACTCCAGCTGCTTCATTGACGAGCGTCAAGGGAGGGTCGGCCCTGACATATACCCTTGTAATGCACGATGACAACACATGCCCTGTCGTCACGTGGCACATCTACACGGGGGAGATATGAAGAAGCTCTTTGTTGCGATGGCCGCCGGTATCGCGTTGACATCCCCGGTCCTGCAAGCTGCATCCAAAGACACGGGTGCACCGCACAGCACTTCAAAAACGCAGCCTCCGGGTGCTGTGGAGTTCGATAAGAATCTCGCCCAGCTCCAAGAGCAAATGAAGACAATGCAGGCGCAGATGGACCAGATTCGCAAAACTCAAGACCCTCAGGAACGCCAGAAGCTGCTAGAACAGCACTGGGCCACAATGCAAAGTGCGATGACAATCATGCACGGAATGTGGGGCCCGGGAATGATGGGTCATGGAATGGGCCCGGGAATGATGGGGGGCGCCGGGCCCGGAATGATGGGAGGCTGGGGGCATATGGGCGGCTATTACTCGCGCCTGACACCCGAGCAACTGCGGCAGCGTCAATACATGACTGACCAATACCTGCAGATGCAGCAGGAGATGATGAACAACATGATGTTGCAGCAGCAATACCGCGGCGGGCCACCGCCCGCCAGTACAAAGTAGACATGGCTGAACAATCAATCGCGGTCGACCTCCCAGCCATAAAAGCCCGCCAACCACAGGAGCGGACATGAGCGGTATCTCCAACTTCAAAGATCTGACAGGCGCGGTATCGGTTCAGATGCGAGCGATGCGCGCATCGCAGCCTGACTTGATGACCGCATTCGGCCAACTCGCTGCGGCCGGAACAAAAGACGGGGCACTGAACCGAAAGACGCGGGAGCTGGTCGCGTTAGGGATTGCGATTGCCTGTCGTTGTGACGACTGCATCGGCTTTCACGTCCAGACGCTGGTGAAGCTGGGCACGACAAGGGCCGAGCTGGAAGACGTGCTCGGCACTGCGGTCTATATGGGAGGCGGCCCATCAATGATGTATGCCACCCATGCGTTGAGAGCCTTTGAGGAGCTTTCGCCCTGAATATCAACGTAGCCGGATTTCTGCCGGTTTCTGTTGCGCAATTCAGTTCCCCGACAAAGCGTCGTAACGTGGGACTTACTGCGGCGCCATGTCCGCATGATGATGCATATGCCCATCCATCGCATCAGCACCGTGGTCCGACAGTTGCGCGTCGAACCATGCGTGAAGTGACGACACCAGATTCGGGTCATTGCTGCGATAGGTGAGCTCGCCTCCACCTCTAATGTCCTTATACGTAATCGATATCTGACCAGGCTTTGCCGCCCTGAGTTGCGCCAACCCGGGCATGTCGGCTCCGTGAGTCCGGGCGGGCCCCGAAAAGTCGCCACGCTGAAACTGCGTCTGTATTTCACTCAGATGCTTGCGAATCAGCCGAATTTGGCGGCTATCAGACGGGTTTTTCGCAATTACCTGCTGGCTCCCACCATCGTCCGATTTGGTGAAGATGTGAGTTGTGGCCTTGAGGCTGAACGGCATGACCTCCGCACCTCGCTGCGCGACGTCGGCCTGACGTTCAGCGTCCGCCGCGAACGATTCAACCGCCGCGCCCAGGCCTGCCATCACGATAAGCGTAGTAAATAATGTGCCCGGCTTCATTGAATGAGATTCCTGCGTAGTAGACAGTGATAGCCGATTACACTCAATCCCCTCTCGTGCCGGCCACAATCATGTCAAGAACAAAGAGCAGCATGGGTAATGCCACGATAGCGTCGCCAACATCCGTCAGCGCCAGAATCAGCGCCGACAACAGTTCCCTGTAGCATGCTGACTGCAACCATGCGCTCCATTCCTCCCCGCTAGAAGCGCGGGAATTGCGCGAACGGATCACCAATCCGTGCGCAGCGTGTCAGCCCTGCTGCCGACTCAATTTCGCGCGTTCGAAGCATTCGAACACAGCCATGCCACCGAGCATTGCGGCCACAAAACCCCATGCTTTCGGAAAGCCAGCGCCCAGTGCGACCAGCGCGGGTCCCGGGCAAAATCCCGCGAGCCCCCAGCCGATGCCGAATACCGCACTTCCCAGCACAAGTCTCAACGTCACGTTGGTACTGGCAGGAATCTGCATGGGGAGCCCCAGCAGGGATTTCTTGCGGCCTTTTGCGAACAGGAACGCGATAGAGCCGATGGCTATCGCGCCGGCCATCACGAATGCGAGAGAGGGATCCCATCGTCCCGCGATATCGAGAAATCCCAGCACCTTCGCCGGATTAGCCATGCCCGACACCATCAGGCCGACTCCAAACAGAAGGCCGGAAATTAAAGCAGCGAGCAAACCCATTTCAACCTCCAAGCAGATGCCTTGTCACGAACACGGTCATAAAACCGCTTGCCATGAATGTTGCTGTCGCGACCAGCGAACGGATAGAGCCGCGCGAGACGCCGCAGACACCATGACCGCTCGTGCAACCGCTCGCGTAACGCGTGCCTATGCCGACAAGAAAACCCGCAACGAGTATTTCGGTCCACCCGGCCTGGATATCAGGCGCTACCGGGTTTCCAAGCAGGCTTGCCAGCACCGGCGCTCCAATCAACCCGGCAAGAAAAGCGACACGCCATCCGGCATCTTTGTGTGGCGTGCCAAGCAGCCCACCGAGGATGCCGCTGATGCCAGCTATACGTCCGTTGAATAAAACAAGCACGGCAGCCGCGGCGCCGATCACCAGGCCGCCAGTCAATGACAGGCCCGGCGTAAAACTCGCGATATCAATCGACATGGCCTCTCCTCACCTTCATTGGGCGCAAAACTGGTCGTACAGGACGGTCATGACCGCAATCGCTTCCTTGCTCGCGATGGAATAAAAGATGCTCTTTCCCTCCCGCCGCGTCTCAACGAGCTCGTTATCCCGAAGCACCCCAAGCTGTTGTGAGAGTGTGGGCTGACGTATGCCTAACTGCTCTTCCAGGTCACTCACGCACAACTCGCCTTGGGACAACTGGCACATCAACAGCAACCGGTCGGGATTGGCCAGCACCTTCAGGAGACCACAGGCTTTCTCCGCCGATGCCTGCATTACCGACAGATCGATTGGGGCGGACTTCTTCCTCATCTCACTGTCCTATAATTTGCACATTGATAATATATCAAAGTATATATTATTTGTGAAAAAAATGAACGCCATCTGAGGATTGTCGGAATGCAGCTCATAGTTCGGCCATCTGTTTCGTGAAGATGGAGAGTTTTTCATTGGCGGCCTGACCGCGCCCGCCCATACGCCTGCCGATATGGCCTACGAGATCGGCGATGAGGTTCTCATAGGTGACACGCTTTTCATGCCAGATCTTGGCCCCGCGCGTTGCAATTTCCCCATTCCCCCGGGACGGCGCAAGCTATTGCGTTGGCACCCCGCCCGCGCAGCTGTCGAATGTGCGCTCGCAACCCTCTGCATCGCTTTGGCGGAGAAGTCGTTCGTTCGATTGCCACCACAGTGCGTCGCGGGTCGTTGCGAACCCGCGTGGATATCCGATCGACCTCGGCAACGCCAGGTCATGCAGCGACCTTACCGGGGGAATCCGGCGTTTCGCTCGACCAAGGTGGTGGAATGTTGATTCACCGCAGCCGCGCCAAGTGCGGCTGCGAAGCGTTAGTTACTGGATTGTGCCGGCCGCTTGTGCAGGTCGTTCCCGTCAGGCTGCGGTTTGCCAGGGGCCATGCGCGACCGGCATCGATGAGTGAATGCACACAAGGGCTTTCCTTGCGCCAGCGAGCATGCACAACGCCGCGCTGCCGCCGTAGCTATTCATGCCACACGATCATCTGAGGTCGTTCGAAGGCGGTTGATCTCACGCCCAAAGATTGGCCGTTCAAGGTGACGCGCTTCGAACCACGTTCGCGAGCGTTCAGTCTCGCATCTGCGCGCAGCGACCCGCAAATCAATCGTCATCGTCGCCGCGGTGATGGTGCTCCCATCCGCGGTGGCGGCCGTGGTCATGCCACCTGCGTTCGTCGCCGTAACCCCCTTCATAGCGGTATCCATAGCCATAGACCGGTGCCGGGGCGTACACCACTGGCGGCGGTGCTTCATAGACCACTGGCGGCGGAGCCTCATAGACGACCGGGGGCGGAGCGGCATAGACGGGCCCCGGCACACCGAGAAACACGCCGATATCCGCATGTGCGAGAGCCGCGCTGGATGCGCACGCGGCGCAGATTCCCGCCGCCAGAAAAAGGGTAACGCGTTTCATGGAGATCTCCTGTATCGCCGGCTTCTGGCGAATACCAGGCAATGGCGAACAACGCGGATTTTAGAGAGGCGCACGGACGCAGGTGCGTCCGAAGTGTCAGTTCTGTAACCGGCAGTAACCCACTGCGAAAACTGCCGGTTACAACCATCATTACGACACGCTTAGCGAGTCTCCGGAAACATGGACGCGCTCACCCACCTGGACCGAAGGCTGCGTCGAGTAATTGAAATTCCGGTAGCTGCCGTCCTGCATTCTTACCTGCACCTGGTAGCTCGTCGCCTTGCGCACCGCATGCTCGATGCCGTTGCCTGCCAATCCGCCACCAACCGCTCCTGCAATCGTTGCCAGCACGCGACCGCGCCCTCCTCCAACCTGGTTTCCCAACAGACCGCCGGCGACAGCTCCGCCTACGGCTCCAAGACCCGTCGTTGATTCGGGTTCCTGAACTGTATTAATGGCCACAACTTCGCCGCCATTCGGGTCGACGGCGACCGGCCTCGGTGCGGGCTGTACCGAGTTTTGATAGGCGTCGTTGTTTCCATATCTCGGAGCCTGCTCGGGCGCCGCGCTACGATGATGATGGACGCCTGGTTGCGCTGGCGTCTGCTCATGCGTGACGCGCTGCTCCGCGACCGGTTGCGGCGACGTTGCCGGGGCGCTGGCGATTTGCGCCGCCACAGGTGCGGCCGCCGTCGAAGGCGCGGTCGTTGCCCGTGACGTTGGCAGAATGCCGGTCATCGCAGCGATGCCTGTGGCACTGGCCAGGATGACGGCCACAGCCGCACCGGCAACCAGGGGGTGAATACGACTGCGTTGCGGCGGATTGGAAGTCAGGTTGGTGTTCATAGTGCGCTCCGTTGACGTATGTCAGCAAGAACGCGGAAGCCGGTAAATTGGTGGACGCAACGCCGGCAAGATTTGTAAGCACTTGTAGCATTTCCCGTCGACTGGTCGGCTCGGGGTTTCATCGAGAAACCGACGCTGTAGCGTCCAGCGCCTCAGGCTATGGCACCAAACTTGACTACCTTTGTTCAGGCAACCGCCTGTGCAGGTTGTACTTCAACCGTGACATGCGAGAGGCCCTTGAAACGCTTGAGGACCGCGTGATAGAAGCGCGAATCGCGATGCGATTCACTGGTCGCGACGGACACCACAGCGCTCATATGGCCGGGGCCGAGTCGCCACACGTGCAGGTCGATGACCTTGTCACCCGAGTCTTCAATCACCTGGCGGACGTTGTCCGCCATCCGTCGGTCGGGGTTGATGTCGAGCAGAATCGCGCCTGTGTCACGCATCAGTCCGTAGGACCAGTTCGCAATCACCAGTGCTCCAATGACACCGGCGAGCGGGTCCATCCAAAGCCATCCAAATGCGCGCGCCAGCAGGAGGCCGACAATAGCCAGCACCGAGACCGCTGCATCTGCTATCACGTGGATGTAGGCAGACCGCATGTTGTGGTCCCGAATGGCAGCATGATCCACCTCGTCGTGATGCACATGTTCTTCGAATTCGACCTCGTACTCGCCGCCCGCCATCCGCACCACAGCTTTAAATGCGTGCGGCTCCGGAATGAGGTCTTTCGACTCCAGATACCCGCCCCGCTCTACTAAATCAAACACCTGTCGCGATCCGTCAGCTCGTACGGTTGTAATGGTTCCCCCGGCCGCTTCCAGCTGCGAACCCGCAGTGGCAGGCGCAACCCGAAAGACTGGAGGTACACCGTCTTCGAAGATAGACACGTCAAACACGCCGGACGCGGTGAAGACCTTCTGTGCGTCGTCTTCGTGCGCATGGTCGTCGTGGCCATGCTCATTACCGTGCCCGTGCCCGTGGCTATGAGCATGGCTATGACCGTGATGGTCGCCGCCAAGAAGCCAGACACTCGCGAGGTTCACCAGCAGGCCGACTGCCGCGATAGGAATCGCCTCACCGAAATGGATGGGTACCGGCGAAAGGAAGCGTGACACTGCCTCGTAGCCAATCAGCAAGGCAATCATTGCCAGTACGATGGCACTAGTAAATCCCGCCAGGTCGCCCAACTTGCCCGTACCGAATACGAAGCGGGAATCCGTGGCATGTTTGCGCGCGTACGTGTAAGCCAGTGCGGCAATCAGCATCGCACCCGCGTGCGTCGACATGTGGAGGCCATCGGCGACGAGCGCAAGCGACCCGAACAAACTGCCACCGACGATTTCCGCGACCATCATGGCCGAGCACAGCGCAATCACCGCCCAGGTCCTGCGTTCGTTCTGCTCATGGGCTGAACCCAGAAAGATGTGGTCATGCCCCGCACCGAACGCGGCACCTTTGAAATCACTCATTTTTGACTCTACTTGAAATAGCTGTGAACAACTTCGATGAGCTGTTCGGTCGCGCTGACATCAGGCTCATCCGCGCTTTCCGCATCGACGAGATGATTGCGGATATGGTCCTCCAGTACGACGGCAAGCAGGCCATTCATCGCTCCGCGGCAACTCGTAATTCGCTGCAGAACATCGGAGCAGCCATGCTCTCCCTCGAGTGCCCGCTCAATGGCTTCAACCTGCCCCTTGATACGGCGAACGCGGTTGAGAAGTTTCTGTTTTTCATGGACCGTATGACTCACCGCGCTCCCCAGACACCCCTTCAGGGCGAAAAATAGACTTAAGTTTGACATAGGGGGTGGGGGTATCTGTCGGTTTCGTCAAGCCGACCTTGCGGATTTCGGCTAATACCGCCTTGCTCGTATTCGAAGGCCCATTTGTGTGACCTCGCAACCTTTGCCCACAACCGTGGTCCGAATGAAGCACGTCCCGCTGACAATTCAGCTGCTCAACATTGGAGGTTGTGATGAAAATCCTGATGGTTTTGACGTCCCACGATCAACTTGGTAACACAGGAAAGAGGACCGGATTCTGGCTCGAAGAATTTGCCTCACCCTTTTATGTATTCAAGGACGCGGGAGCAGAGATTACGCTAGCTTCGGTCAAGGGAGGCCAACCGCCGCTTGATCCAAAAAGTGACGAACCAGACGCGCAAACCGAGTCAACGAAACGCTTTCGCGCTGACAAGGAAGCGCAGGCACTGCTCGCTCATACCCATCCGCTGTCGGAGGTTGATGAAGCGGAATACGACGCGGTCTTCTATCCCGGCGGCCACGGCCCGCTGTGGGACCTTGCCGAGGACTCGAAATCCATATCGTTGATTGAAGCATTTCAAACAGCGGGAAAACCGGTTGCGTTTGTCTGCCATGCGCCTGGCGTCCTTCGGCACGTGAAGGGCACCGACGGAAAGCCGCTCGTGAACGGGAAAAAGGTCACCGGCTTTTCCAATTCAGAGGAGGCTGCAGTCGGGCTTGTCGACGTGGTTCCGTTTCTTGTCGAGTCGGAACTGCAAAAGCTTGGCGCGCATTACAGTAAAGGACCGGATTGGGCGAGCCACGTGGTGGTCGACGGACAGTTGGTGACGGGGCAGAACCCTGGCTCATCGGAGGCGAGCGCAAAGGCAGTCATAAAGATGCTGGGCTGAAATGCGGCGCGGTAGTCGACACCCGAGCAGTGCGGTGTCGACTCTGTGGTCTCGCCAGAGGGCGGGTGACCTTCCTCGCGGATTCGGCCAGTTAAACCGCTGCGCGTGTGCGGCACAACAGGCCTCATCAACGCGAAGACACAGCGCTTCCGTTCAAGCCTCGCTTCATGCGGCCTTGAGCCATTGCAGAACCCGTCCCCAGTCTTGCGGCGCCATGGCGCCGAACCAGTCGTCGTGATCGGCGTTGGGCAACAGCATGAGCCGGGCATGATCGTGCTCGCTCGCGAAACGTCGTGCATGCGCGACCGGAATCAACTCGTCTCGCTGCGCCCCGATGATGACCAGCGGCCCCTCATAACGCGATACGGCGGCGATCGAATCAAAGCGGTCGTGCAGTAGCCACCGCACCGGGAAAGCCGGATACTTTTCAGCGGCCACATTCGCAAGCGAGTCCCACGGCGTAATAAGCACGACGCCCGCGATTGCCGACTCGTTGCCCTTGACCACTTGCGATGCCATGCCCGCGCCGAGCGACTCACCCACTAGATAGACTGGACCGCGCCATTGCGAGAGCACGGATGCCAAAGCTTCACGGGAAGCAACCGTCGCCGCTTGCATGGTGCGCTCACCTCCCCGCTTGCCGTGCCCCGGATATTCGACAATGACGACCCGATACCCGGCGCGTACGAATACATTGGCGAGCGGCAGCTTGGTCTCCGCCGACTCCTCGTTGCCGTGATAGACGATGAACGTACCGCGCGGTTCGTGCTCCGTCGGCGTGACGACGTAACCCGCGTACGCGCCTTGCGCTTTCCACGCGTCAATGTGGTTACCCGCGTTCACGACCGTGCGAAGATCCGCCGCGTCCGGCGTGGATGGAAGCAGCATGCGGTCCTGCATCAGATACAGCGTCAGCGCCGCGCCCAGATAGGCGGCGACAGCGAACCATAGGGCATAGGTGAGCACTCGCATGCTTTGTCTCGTGCGAAGCGGCTTTACTAGTTTCGGGGCCGATATAAGGACAAACGCCGGATCGATGCGCTAATTCCCATTGGTCAGTTTGCTGCCATTGCATTCGGGAAAATACGGCCCAGTCCGAACTTTGCCTGATATCGCCGGATATGTCACAAAAGTGTCTGGCACAATAACTATTTCATGGGTCAATGTCACCTCGCCGTATATAACAAAATGAAAGTCAAAAACTCTCGCCGCTGGGCGCCGCGAGGCCGCAGACGGTGGATTATTGCAGCCACGGCACTTTTTACCGCCGGTGCCATCCGATCGGTACTGCACCCGCTGCTTGGTCCGATCATGCCAGGCACCGCCTTTCTCATCGCCGCCGTGCTCGTGGAATACTATTGTGGTCTCGCGCCCGCATTCAGCGTGATGCTAGCGGGACTCTGTCTCGCGGATTACCTTTTCGTCCCGCCGTACGGACACCTGGAAGTCATCGACGCGTCGGATATCCGCCTGTTGGTCTCGTATCCGCTCATCACGATTGTTGTCATCACGCTGGTCGAACGCTTGAGACGCGCGCAGTATCGTGCCGAACTGCTGGCCTCTGTCGCGAATTCGCGCTATGAAATGCTGCTGCGCGGCGATAACGAACGCCTGCTCGCGCGTCGCGCCACGGATGAAATGCATCGCATGCTGCATCACATCGCACAGCACAACCGATCACTCATTCTCATCAAGGCAGTCGATCCGGCAACGAGCGCGCCGCCTAGCAGTTTTGTTGCGGCGGCGGCGACTTCCACGGCCGACGGCGTCATCGACGACGAATCGTTTCGTACGGGCATCGCCTACGGCACCAGGCATTCAGAAGTGCATCAGGATGATCTCGCGCGTGTGAACGACCGCCTGATGCCGGGTCATCACCGCATGCGTTTTCTATCGAGTGGACACGGTTGGCGCGCGGTCGAATGTGTGTGCGAACGCTTCATTACGCCGTCCGGCGAGTTTCTGATCCTTCGGGCGGAAGACTGACCATGAACCCCTCTCCATTTCCCACCGCTCAGGGCAACGATCACGTTGTCCTGCTTTTACACGGCCTGTCGAGTTCTCCCGCGGAATTGCGCTTCCTTGCGCGCGCGCTTGCCGAAGAAGGCTTCGTAACTCACACGCCGGAGCTTCATGGCTACAGCGCCGGCACGGGACATGCGCCAATGGAACAGTGGATCAGCGCAGCCGTCGCCGAATTCGACGCGCTTGCCGCGCGATACCGGCACGTTTCGGTATGCGGACTTTCCATGGGCGCGACGCTGGCCGCCGCCGTCACTCAACAGCGCCCGAGCGCGCGCGCGTTGCTGCTGTTGTCGATCACACTCAGTTACGACGGCTGGGCGATTCCCTGGTATCGATTTCTACTCGACTACGTCTACTACACGCCGTTGCGCTCGCGCTATCGCTATCGCGAGCACGAACCCTACGGTCTGCGCAACGAGGCGTTGCGCTCGAAAATTGCGCGCGTGATGCAAAGAGGTGAAATCAGCGAAGTGGGACCCGCATCCATTGCGATGCCCGCGCTTCACGAAGCGAGCCGGCTTGCGAACTCGGTACGCGAGAAGCTGAAGAGCATCAGCACCGACTGCCTCATCATTCATGCGATCGACGACGAGACGTCCAGTCCACACAATGCGCAGTATGTCGTGGCGAACGTCGGCGCGTCGTTTCTTCGCACCATCTGGCTCGACGACTCGTACCATATGATCACCTCTGACAACGAGCGCGAGGTAGTCGCGCGGGAATGCGCGCTATTCATGCGCGAAAGCGCCGCGACGTCGGCGTCCTGCAACAATCCGACGCCTGTCGTATCAAGGGCGCTCGCTCGACGCCTGAGACAGCTGGCCGCCGTGGCGAGGAAAGCATGAAGCTCCATATCGCATCTTTCGGACGCCGCAGCCTGGCGCTCGCAGCGGTAAGCGCGTGTTGTACGACGGGCATCGCGCACGCCGATGAACCGCAGACGGACAGCGACTGGAAAATCTCGGTCGGGCCGGGCATGTACGTGTTCCCGAAGTTCCCCGGCTCCTCACAGTTGCAAGTGCTTCCCTTCCCCGTTCAGGACATTTCATGGAAGGACCGCTTTTTCTCGCAGGGTCCGGATGTGCTCGGCGTCAACGTGCTGCACGCGGAGAACTATCACCTCGGCATGTCGGTGAGTTTCGACTTCCAGTCGAGATCGTCGTCCGACGATGCGCGGCTCAAAGGCTTGCCCGATGTGCACTATGGACCGAAGCTGCGGCTCTTCGGCGATTACACGTGGTGGGCGTTCACCGGCGCGGTGGCGGCCTATCAGGACATCGCGGGAACGGGGCAAGGTCTGACGGCGATGGCCGATCTGTTCGTATCGGCGCCGATCGGCAACTGGCTCATTTCAATGGGTCCGGGCCTCACGTGGGCCAACGCGACCTATACCCAAACGATGTTTGGCGTCACGCAGCAGGAAAGCGCGGCATCGGGATTACCGCACTACGATACCGGTTCCGGATTGCGCGATGCTCACTTCAACGTGAATGCCACGTACAAGATCAGTCCGCACTGGTCGGCGAACGTTGCGGCCGTTGTGGGACGCCTGGAGCGTTACGCCGCCGGCAGTCCGATCACCGAGCGCCGGCTCGACCTCAACGGGATGGCGTCGGTCCTTTACCGCTTCTAGCAGCGAAACTCATTCGCGCAATCTCACTGGACGGAATGAACAATAGCGTTCAAAGAAGCCGGACGGACCGCCTGTCTGTGCATTCGGACTGAGTTGCCTTCATTACGTCCTGCCTGAACGGCATGGTTTTCCATGCTATCCGATAGCGCGCATGCTCAGGCAGCCGGCTCCCTCCTGGTTGGCCGCTGCGGAATCAGCACGATACACGCCACCATGAAAGTAAGCAGGATACCGGACGCATACAACCGACTCACTTGCAGTCCGCCCTGCGCCACCGGTTTATCGAGGAAGTCCCCCAACGTCGCGCCGAGTGGCCGGGTCAGAATAAACGCTGACCAGAACAGCGCCGTGCGCGATACACGCGTCCAGAAATAGAGTGCGGCTACGACGATCAGGCCCGCTCCAAAGAGCATCGCGCCATATTCGTATCCGATACCGAGTCCGCCGCGGTCTTCACCCGCTACCCAGTCCCCGAGCGCCGTGCCGAGCGTTTGTGAAAACAGGATCGTAATCCAGTAAAACCATTCAGCTCTGGCGGTGACGATGCTCTCGACCGAGACCGTCCCCTCCGACCGATACCATATGGCCAGACTGCCGATCAATAGCGCAACGACTAGCGTAGTGCCGCCGGGATAGCCGATGCCTAGCGATCTATCGGCGAAGTCCGCCATTGTCGTACCCAACGTGGTCGTGGCGACAATCGTCGCCCAGTACAGGAAGCGATGGAAATCTCTTGCCTTGACCTGGGCTGAAACGAGGGCAATGAATAACACGAGGAAGATCGAAGAGCCGACCAGATAACCAAGATTCAGCGACATGGAAACCCAATCTCCGCCAGTTTCCCCCAGCGTCGTCGCGGCCACCTTGATCGCCCAGAATCCGATCGTTACCTCGGGAACCTTGCTGACAGCCTGGCTGGCGAAGCTCGCAGTGCTTCCTTTCATGTTCATTCCTCTTCTTTGCACTTCAATGGATCGTTGCGCCCGCAAGCGCCTGCGCCTCGCGCCAGCGGCGCCGAAGACGTGGCAGACAGATTGCATCAGTCAGGTTAACACCCGCTTAACCAGGCCGTTCGCGCGTATTCAATCCACACGGAAGCCGGATAAGCGTCACCTAAGGTTCAACACGTACTCTGATGATGCACGTCACAAGGGCCCTCGACGTGATGCTCCAGATCGCCGCGCAGCACTCGAAGCGCGAAGGTCAGGAATATTCATTCAGATTCCCAAGGAAAACGCACTATGAAACGCATCCTCTCCATCTGCATCCTTGCTATCACCGCTTCGCTGCCTGTCGCCAGCTTCGCGCAGGCGACCAATGGTCCACTCACGCGCGCCGAGGTGCGAGCGCAAACAGCCGAAGCCGAGCGAGACCACACCCTGCATCAATCCAAAATGGACTATCCGGCTTCTCAGCAATACGCGAGCCCGCGCCAAACAGCCGGTGCGACTGGTTACGGCACGCAAACGGGCGGATCGTCAGAATCTCGGACGCCGCCCGCTCATGTTGCGTCGTCTGGCGCGGATGCCGGGCTTTTCACTCACCACTAGACCGTCCATGCGTCGTCTGTCGACCGGCGCATCGCGCCGTTCCGCGGCGCTTTCGTTTGCCCAAGAATGCGACGGCGTGCATGAGAGCTTCGATCCGCTTGCTCACGAAAGGCAGATAATATTGACCGAACGCTTAACAATTGCTTAAGGAAACGTTAATTCCGGATGCGCGACAATGTCGGATGGTGAATAACGCAAGGAGCGCCGATGCGTCTGCTTCTGGTAGAAGACGATGAAATGATTGCGGAAACCGTGCTCGAATCGATGGGGCGCGAAGGGTATGCAATCGACTGGGCGCAAGACGGCCGGGCGGCCGAGTTGTCGCTCGGCAACGGCGTGTACGACCTTGTCCTGCTGGATCTCGGCCTGCCTAAAAAAGACGGCATCGACCTGCTCAATAGCTACCGCAAACAAGGTGGTCAGGCGCCCGTCATCATCCTGACAGCACGCGACTCCGTGAACGAGCGCATTCGCGGCCTCGACGCCGGTGCCGACGACTACCTGATCAAGCCCTTCGATCTGGATGAGCTGGCAGCAAGAGCGCGGGCGTTGCTGCGACGACGAACCGGCCAGAAACAGCCGATCTATTCCCATGGTGAGCTAACGCTTGACCCCGCCGCTCATGAAGTGAGGAAGAACAGCGCACCGGTAGCGCTCGTGCCGCGGGAGTTCGCGCTTCTGCAGGCGCTGATCGAAGAGCCCGTGCGCGTCTTCACCCGGTCCGAACTCGAAGACAAGCTGTATGGATGGGGCGATGAAGTGGGAAGCAACACAATCGAAGTGCACGTGCACAGCCTGCGGCGCAAGATCGGCGCAGAACAGATCGTGACGGTACGTGGCGTTGGCTATCGATTGAAGAGGCATGAATGACGTCGATTCGCCGCTGGCTATTCGGCTGGCTGATCTGTGGCCTCGCCGCCGCCTCCGGAATTGCTGCATTCGGGATTTTTCATACGGCCCGCGAAGAGGCCAATGAACTGTTCGACTACGAACTGCGTACCGTTGCCCTGTCCTTGCCATCGAATCTCGAAACCGCGGAGACAGTCGAGCAGCAAGGCTCGGAGTTCGAAGGTATTTCGGACGACCGGATTCTGATCGAGATATGGGACAAAGGGGGCTCGCTCGTCTACCACTCCCGCTTGTCGCCGGTTCTGGCGCGACTGCCCGCGGGTATTCGCACGATCGAGCGGGGCGAGGCTCACTGGCGCGTCCTGGGCTTGCAGCAGCCGGAGCGCTTTGTCCAGGTTGCGCAACCGGTCTCCGTACGAGAAGCGCTGGCGCTCCACCTCGCGCTCCATACCTTGTGGCCGCTTGGCCTGCTGATGCCTGTGACCATCGTACTCGTGCTGTTCGTCGTGGCGAGAGGTCTCGCGCCGATTGGCGGATTATCGCGCTCACTCGCAACGCGCTCGCTCGATTCGCTCGAACCATTGCGTCTCGACGGCCAGGTGCCGGTCGAAATCCGGCCGCTCGTCGATGCATTGAACGACCTGCTGCAGCGTCTGAACGCCGCCTCACAGGCGCAGCGCACTTTCATTGCGGACGCCGCGCACGAACTGCGCTCGCCGCTTGCCGCGCTGAAACTGCAGTTGCAGGCAGCGTCGAACAACGGCACCTTGAAAGACGACGGCCAGACGATCGAGCGGATCGACACACGGCTCAATCGCATCATCCGCCTCGTTCAACAGCTTTTGACGCTTGCAAGGGAGGATGCGAATCCGGCAAACGAAGGCGTATCGGTCAGCTTGAGGAAAATCGGCGAGCAGGCAGTCAGCGATTTCTCCCTGCTGGCGGAACAGAAGCAGATTGATCTGGGCCTGGAGTTCCGGCATCCGGTGACGCAAGACAATCCGTGCAATGTGCTGGCTGATCCGCATGGGGTGAGCGTGCTACTGAATAACCTGATCGACAATGCGATCCGCTATACGCCGCAAGGCGGCAGGGTCGACGTCGTCCTCTGCCTCACAGGGGAGCGCCTCGGCTTCGACGTGGTGGACACCGGACCTGGCATCCCAGAGCGAGAGTTGGAGCGTGTGCTCGACCGCTTCTATCGCGGTGAGCATACCAAGGGGACGGGCAGCGGGCTCGGACTCGCCATTGCGGCCCGTATTGCGCAGCGACAGCAGTTGACGCTCCAATTGGCTAACAACGTTGATGCAGCCGGTCTCACGGTGTCAGTCCGAGGATTTATCAGACCTGGCGGGTCCAACGCAGCGGCACTTTAGCCTCACCTTCGACGTACTCGGAAGCCTTTGCCTCCGTTCGGCGCTGCCACGATCACGCAATTGCCGACCACTGTCTGTTCACGACGGGATTCGAGGCGTGCAACACGTTCAAATACTCGCGACAACGTTCCGCTCAACGTCAGCGCTTCAGCTCAACTTTTCAACCCACCACTCAATCCTTAAGGAAACCTTAAGGCAATTGCTGATCGCTATTTTTTTCCAGTCCATACCATTAATCGCTTGCTCGTTATGGAATCGAAAGCGCCCATTCATCCTGACGACTCAATTGCCCTGCACATTCATTCCCGGATTACCAAATGTTTCGTGGCAACCTGAAAAAAGGACGGGAAATGAAGACGATGCGCAGAGGGAAACGCAAGCAAATCGGCCTTGGCGTGGGCGTTGCCCTGCTCGCCGGGCTGTACTCGATGGGCGCGGCGGCGGCCGATCAGCATGAACACGAGCACGAGCACGAGTCGGTAAAGCATGTGTTGCTGATCAGCTTCGACGGTCTGCATGAACAGGACGTCGCACGCTGCATCGGTTCGAATGCATGCCCGAATCTTGCGCTGCTGGCCAAATCTGGTACGACCTACACCAATGCGCACACACCGGGCCTGTCGGATTCGTTCCCGGGTCTCGCGGCGCTCGTCACCGGCGGCTCGCCCAAATCCGCCGGCCTCTTCTACGACGTATCCTACGACCGCACGCTCTTCGCGCCGTCCGATAGCAATTGCACCGGCAAGCAAGGCTGGAATGTCGTATTCGACGAAACGACTGGCATCGACGGCGAGAACGGCGGCGCACTGACGCATCTAGACGGTGGCGGCGCGTTTAATCCGCAGGCTATCCCGCATGCGTTGGTCAATGGCGTCTGCACGCCCGTCTATCCGCATAACTATGTGAAGACCAATACGATCTTCGAAGTAGTCAAACGCAACGTGAAAGGCGCGCGCACCGCCTGGGCAGACAAACATGCATGGGGCTACGACTGGCTGAACGGGCCGTCAGGCACGGGCGTGGACGATCTCTCGCGCACCGAGATCAACTCGATCGATCCGGCCACCAAGACGAACTACACCGACGTCTACACGCACACGGAACAGTTCGACAATTTGCATGTGCAGTCGCTGATCAACGAGATCGACGGTAAAGACTCCACAGGTCAATCCAGCGCCGATGTGCCCACACTGTTTGGCACCAACTTCCAGACTTTGAGCGTCGCACAGAAGGCAACGGTCGCGCATGGCGGCGGCTATCTGGATGCGAGCTTCACGCCGGGGCCGCAGGTCAGCAATGCGATTGCTTATCTTGACACCGCTCTGGGTCGCATCGTGACCGAACTGAAGCAGCGTAATCTCTATACGTCGACGGCGATCATCGTCACGGCCAAGCATGGGCAGTCACCGACCGATCATTCGAAGCTGATCAAGAACGGCGACACGCTGTCGAAACTGCTTGAAACAAGCAACTATCTGGATCCGAACGGCAACTTCGGGCAGAACGCTACGAAGAGCGGCAACCTCAATGACGGAACGGGCTTGGTCGGAACGGGTTTCGTCCAGACCGATGACGTCGGCCTGATCTGGCTGCGCGATCAAAGCCAGCTGTCTGCCGTCGTGAAGACCCTCAAAGGCAACGTCAGTTGCAACGCTCCCGGTATTTGCGCAGACGGTCCGCAGGCATACATTCTCTACGGCCCGCAATTGACCGGCCGATTTGGGGACCCTGCCGGCGGACGCACGCCTGACATCGTCGTCCAGCCGAACCCGGGTGTGATCTATACCTCGAGTACGGCAAAGGACGAAGAGCACGGCGGCAACGCTCCCGACGACAGCCATCTCGGTCTTGTGATCTATGTGCCCCACGCCCAACGCACTGGGCAGATGAACGGCGAACATGTACTGACCACCCAGGTTGCGCCCACGATTCTGCGTTTGCTCGATCTGAAGCCAGAACTGCTGCATTCGGTTGCTGTTGAAGGAACGCGTGCATTGCCGGAATTCGATCGCGAGCACTTCTAGGCGAATGGCTGTGCTCCGTGGCTGAAAGCACGGCACTTCAATAGTGCGATGCTTCAGGATATCCAACGGCGTTCGGTGCTCGCACAGCCGGGAGCGTCATGAGGGGCGTCGCTCCCGGTTAGCCGAGTTGGGCGCTCGACGACATGTTCGCAAACATGTTGTCGAGCGGCGCAGCGATCTATCGCTAGCCAGTGCCTGGCCGCTTTACGCCTGCGCCTTCGTCCGACCGCTGCCCTCACCCGCACGCACATCAAACGCCCCGCCCGTCAGCACCTGATCGCGCAACGTGACCGGCCTCTTGCCGGGCAACAACGGGAACACAAGCTCCGCGAAACGGATCGACTCTTCCAGATGCGGATAGCCGGACAGCACAAAACTATCCGCGCCCGCGTCGACATACTCCTGCAACCGCGCGGCGACCGTCTTTGCATCGCCGACCAGTGCCGTGCCCGCGCCGCCGCGCACCAAACCCACACCGGCCCACAAGTTGGGGCTGATCTCCAGCTTGTCGCGGCGTCCGCCATGCAACTCCGCCATCCGGCGTTGTCCAACCGAATCCATGCGCGCATAGTTCTCCTGCGCGCGGCGGATGTCTTCGTCGTCGAGCTTGCTGATGAGGCGCTCGGCTTCGGCCCATGCCTCTTCGTTGGTCTCGCGCACGATCACATGCAGACGCACCCCGAGACGCAGCTTGCGGCCATGGGCGGCGGCACGCCGCTGCACATCGGCGAATTTTTCGGCGACGGCGGCAGGCGGCTCGCCCCACGTCAGATACGCATCCACATGCTTGGCCGCGAGTTCATGCGCGGCCGGCGACGACCCGCCGAAATACAGCGCCGGCGCCGGCTGCTGCACCGGCGGATGAAAGTTGCGCGCCTGCTCCACGCGAACGTATTTGCCCTTGAAGTCCACCGTCTTGCCGGCGAGCAGATCGCGCCAGACGGTGAGGAATTCGTCGGCGGCCGCATAGCGCTCGTCGTGGGGGAGAAACACGCCGTCGGCGGCGAGTTCGGTGGCGTCGCCGCCCGGCACCACGTTCAGCAGCAGGCGTCCATGCAAGGCCTGGTCGAGCGTCGCGGCCTGGCGCGCGGCGGCAGTCGGCCCGCTGATTGAGGTGCGCAACGCGACCAGAAGCTTGATGCGCTGCGTCACCGGCACGAGACTGGCGGCGGTGACCCACGGATCCTGACAACTGCTGCCGGTCGGAATCAGCAAGCCGTCATAGCCCAGATTCTCGGCCGTGACCGCGATCTGACGCATATATTCGTTGGTCGGCGGCCGGCCAAAATCGGACTTGCCGAGATAGCGTGTATCGCCCGAGGTCGGCAAAAACCAGAAAATATCGAGACTCATGCGTGCTCCTGTGACAAACGTTGGGCGAGGCGGATCGTGTGCGGTTTCATACCGCCTCCGCGGCATGCTGCCGGAAGCTCGCCGCCGCGTGCCGGGCCGGCAACTGGTCGCCCTCCCCGAACAGCTTGTGGCGCAGCGCGCCGTCGGTATATGCGGTCTTGTACAGGCCGCGATTCTGTAATTCCGGCACGACCAGATCGATAAAATCCTCGTAGCTTTCGGGCACCACCGTGCGGCTCAGGTTAAAGCCGTCGACGCCCGTTTCCTCGATCCACGCCTGCAGTTCGTCGGCAACCTGCGCGGCGCTGCCGACAATGGCCGGATAGCGGCCGCCTAGTTCGAACATCTCCAGCAGCTTGCGGCGTGTCCAGCCGTGCTGTTTGGCGGTACGCGTGGCGGATTCGATCGCGTTGCCGGGCGCGTAGTCCACCGGCGCGTCGAGATCGTATTGCGCGTAGTCGATACCCGTACTGGCCGCGAAGTGCGCAAGCCCGGCTTCGCGGCTCGCATATTGCCGATAGTCGGCATATTTCTCGCGGGCCTCCTGCTCGGTTGCGCCCGCAACCACCGCGGCACCGACGAACACCTTCACGTCCTCCGGACGGCGGCCGGCCTGCACCAGTTGCTCGCGCAACGTGCGCACAGTTTCGCGCGCGGCCTGCCGGTTCGGCGGCGAGATGAACACGCATTCGGCGTGACGCGCGGCGAACCGCTGGCCGCGCCCGGAACTGCCGGCCTGGAAGAGCACCGGCGTGCGCTGCGGCGACGGTTCCGCGAGGTGATACCCCTCCACGTTGTAGTACTTGCCCGCATGCCGCACCTGATGAACCTTCGCCGGGTCCGCATACACGCGGCCCGCCTTGTCGCGCAGCACCGCGCCCTGCTCCCAACTGCCTTCCCACAGCTTGTAGAGAATCTCCAGGTATTCGTCCGCCCGGTCGTAGCGCTCGTCGTGCGGCAGTTGCTCGCTGAGTCCCATGGCGCGCGCCGCGCTGTCGAGGTAGCCCGTGACGATATTCCAGCCAACCCGGCCTTGCGTCAGATGATCGAGCGTCGAAAACCGGCGCGCGAGAAGATAGGGCTGCTCGTAGGTGAGATTGACCGTCACGCCGAACCCAAGATGCTCGGTCACGGCGGCCATTGCCGACACCAGCAGCGTGGGATCATTGACGGGCAACTGGATCGATTCGCGCAACGTCACGTCCACGTTGCGTTGATAAACATCGTAGACGCCGACGATGTCGGCGAGAAAGAGCCCGTCGAACAGTCCGCGCTCCAGCGTGCGCGCGAGGTTGGTCCAATACGGCAGCAGACGGTAGTCGCTCGAACGGTCGCGCGGATGCGTCCACAGGCCGTGGTTGATATGACCCACGCAGTTCATGTTGAACGCGTTGAGCAGAATCTGTTTCTTCGCCATCACAAGGCTCCATGCCGCGGCGGCAGCTTGTCGTTGAGGTAGTAGTTGCCCACGGCGTGATACTTCCAGCGCACCGGGTCGTGCAACGTATGAGTGCGCGCGTTGCGCCAGAAACGGTCGAGGCCGAGACCGTCGAGCGTCGCGGCGGTGCCGGCGAGTTCGAACAGGCGCGACCCGGCATCCAGCGACACGGTCGTGGTGAGCGAACGCGCCTCGGCCACAGCGATCGACGCTTGCGCGACCGACTGCTCGGTGGGCTGCGCCTGCGCAGCATCGACGAAACGTCCCGCGCGGCGCAGCAACGCTTCTGCCGCGCGCAAGCGCACTGAGAGGTCGCCGAACTGCGCAATGGTCAGCGGATCGTCGGCGGCCCGTTCGACCTTCGCGTCGATCCACGGTCGCGAGCGCTCCCGCACGAATTCCAACGCGGCTTCGAAGGCGCCGCGCGCCTGACCGAGATCGATTGCCGCGTGAATGATCTGCGCGAGCGGCCCGATCGTCGTGGCGCGCTCGAACGACGCCTGAAACGGCACGACCCATTCGGGCTCGACGTGCACATGATCGAACTGCACCGAACCGCTGCCGGTGACACGCTGGCCGAAGCCATCCCAGTCGTCGGTTACGGTAACACCCGGTGTGCCGCGCGGCACGAACGCCAGATAAGTGACGTCGCGGCCCTGCTCTTCCGCGACGACCAGCGTGGGGATCCAATGTGCGTAGAGCGCGCCCGTGCAATAGAACTTCCGGCCGTCGACATACCAGCCGGCCGCCTCTCGCGTGAGCCGTGTGCGTCGTTTGAAATCCTTGTGGCCGATTTCCGCGAGCGCATTGCCAAAACGCTCGCCCGCGAGCACCCGTCCGTAGAAAAAGCGCTGTTGCTCCAGGCTGCCGCCAACGCGCAGCACCTCGAGCGCATAGAAATGGTTCTGCGGGATCTGGCCGAGCGAGCCGTCGGCTGCGGCGATCGTTGCGGTGACTTCGGCGAGCGTACCGTTGCTCACACCCGCGCCGCCGAATTCGCGCGGCACGGTGATGCCCCACAGGCCGCTCGCCACGAAGGCGTCGAGTTCGGCCCACGGAAGCCGCCGTTCGCGATCGCGCAGTGCGGCTTCGGACGCGAATGCCTCGGCCAGACGGCGCGCGACGAGCCGCGCCTGCGCGTCGTCGCCGATCAGCTCGGGAGTGGGCAGCGAACGCAGTTCGCGAGGCAGCACGGCCGGCGCGGCGCTGTCGCCAACCGCGGAAGAAAGGTCAATGGTCATGTTTCAATTCCACGAATGCCGCGCGGGAAGCACTTGATTCAGGTGATAGTTGCCGAGCAGATGCAGCTTCCAGCGCACCGGGTCATGCAGCGTATGAGTGCGGGCATTGCGCCAATGCCGGTCGAGGTTGTGTAGCGCACGGGTCGACGCGGAGCCGGCCAGTTCGAACAGCTTTTCGCTAGCCTCCAGCGCGATGCGTGTGGTCAACACCTTGGCCTCGGCAACGGCGACGGAGGCGCGCGCGCTGGCTTCGGCATCGATCGGCCGGGTCGCGATCGCGTCGAGCGTGCGGCCGGTTTCCACCAGCACTTCATGCGCCGCATGCAGGTCGATCTCCAGACGGCCGACATCGGCGATGATGTACGGGTCGTCGGTTGCGTGCTCGAGGCCGGAATCGACCCACGGCCGCGCGCGTTCGCGCACGAAGGCAAGCGCGTCGGCAACGGCGGCCTGTGCGATACCCTGGTCGATCGCCGCCTGAATCAGTTGCGACGTCGGGCCGGACAGACCCGGGCGGTCGGCCAGTTGCCAGATCGGCAACACGTCCTGCGGATCGACGGGTACCGCGTCGAAGGTGACGGTGCCACTCGCCGTGGTGCGCTGGCCAATAGCGCTCCAGTCGTCCACTACCGTCAGGCCCGGCGCATCGCGCGGCACCCAGACCTGCACGGCGCGTCCTTCGTCGTCGGTCGCGCGCGTCGGGACGCGGTGCGCGAACAACGCGCCGGTCGAATAGAACCGCTTGCCGTCGAGGCGCAAGCCGTCGGGCGTCGCGCGCAGGCGCGTCGAGCCCTGCAGGACCGTCGCGGCCGCCGCCGAGCGACGTTCCGGGCCGGCATTACCAAGCCGCCGGCCGGCCAGCACTTCGCCGTACAGACGCTCTTTCTGCGCGGGGCTACCGACTTCGCGCAGCACGCCCAGCACGCCGAACTGGTTCTGCGGAATCTGCCCCAGCGCGGGATCGGCCGCGCAGAGGTTCACGAAAACTTCGGCCAGCGTCGCGAACGACACATCCGCACCGCCATATTCGCGCGGCACGGTGATGGCGCCGAGACCGCTTTGCGACCATAGATCCAGTTCGGCCCATGGCAGCACGCGATTGCGGTCACGTTCGGCGGCGCCCGACGCGAAAACGTCGGCGAGGGTGCGGGATGCGGCGAGCGCCTGTGCGTCGTCAGCGATCCGCGTGACGCGCGCCGGATCGGGACGCGCCGGCAGTCGCGACGCGACAGGGCTGGATGTGGGACTGGACATGATGGCTCATACAGACAGTTGAGACCCGTCCGCTTGCGGCGTTTCGGCCTGTTGCCGTGGCAGCAGTACGGGTCCGACTCGCCACGGAAGGGCTAATCGTCTATTGGACCAGTACCTGCGCGTCACGCCTACTATCGAATTGGCAATTGCTTATCACGCGTTCCGATTTGCGGTGACGGCCTGCCCGCCTGCCTCGCGGCTTTTCATTCGCTGAGTCCACCGAGCGGCAATGGTCTAACAGCTTCCTCATTCGATCGCGTAGTGGCGTGAGCGGACAGTGAGCGCAGCAGAATGCGGTGAGCGATCCATTGCAACGCGGAGCACAGCAGCAGATAAACGATGCCGACGAACACGAAAATCTGTGCGGGGTAAATCATCAGGCGGCTGTTGACCTGATTGGCAAGGAACGTGAATTCCGGCACGCCGACGATATACGCAAGCGAGGTATCCTTGACCAGCGACACCCACTGATTGACGAACGACGGCATCATGACGCGCACCGCCTGTGGCAGCACCACGTGACGCAACGCCTGCCAGCGTGAGAGCCCGAGCGACAGCGCCGCCTGTTGCTGACCCGCGCCGACCGACACGATGCCCGCATGCACGGCATGCGACAGATACGCGCCACCGATCAGCGACAGCGCGCACACCACCGCAACCAGCCCCGGCACGTCGATATGCAGCAGGATCGGCATCAGGAAGAAAGTCCAGAAGATCAGCATCAATACCGGAATCGCCCTGAAAAACGCGACGATTGCGACCAGCAGCAGATGCACGCCGCCGCGTGTGAGCGAGAGCGCCACGCCGCCCGCCAGCCCCACCGCCGCGGACAGCAACGCCGACACCACGGATAGCACGACCGTCAGCGCGGCGCCGCCCAGTGGCCCATTGGGGAACGCGCCGAGCAGCAGATACCGCAGCGTCGGCAGCCACTCGAGCGCCGTCATGCCCACCCTCGCTGCAACGCACGTGCGCCAGTGTGTTGCCAGATCACCAAGGCCGTTTCGATCAACGCGATGGTGCCGATATACAGCGCGGTTGCAGTCCCGAAGGCCTGGAAGGTGCGGAAGCTCTCCGTGTCCACCTGACGCGACATATAAGACAGTTCGGCCACGCCGATCGCCATGGTCAGCGACGAGTTCTTCACGATATTCATGTATTGCCCCGCGAGCGGCGGCGTGGCGATACGCACCGCTTGCGGAACAACGACGTGCCGCAAGGTCGCATAACGCGTCATGCCCAATGCGGCGCCCGCCTGGTATTGCGCGATGCCCACGCCGCGGACGCCGGCGCGAAACTCCTCCGCGATAAAGGCTGTGCTGTAGCAGGTCAGGCCCAGCCAGCCGGCGAACAGTTCGAAGCTCGGCCAGTGCACGGCAAAGGGCCCGGCGCTCAAGACATGCGGCGTGTTGAGCCACGTCATCCAGGCTTGAGGCAGCAGCGTCGCCGCGCCGAAGTACCAGAACAGCAATTGCACCAGCAGAGGAGAGTTGCGAAACACGAGTACATAGCCTTTTGCCGCAGCAGCGACCGTGCGATGTTGCGCGATATGGGCCATTGCCAGCCCGAATCCGAGCAGCGTCGCGCAGACGCTCACGCACGCCGACAGGATCAGCGTGATGAGAAAACCGTGGGCGAGCCAGCCGAGATAGCGCGGGTCCAGCCAGAAATTCAAGAAATGCATGCGGGAAAAACGCGTTCCGGTATCAGCAAGAAGGCCCGATCACGCGTTTCGGGCGGTGACCGGGCCATGTGGGGGCGGCTGTGAAGCGAAGCGCGTCAGCTCTTCTGCGGATCGCCGATCTTGTACAGACGCGGCAACGGCGCGGCGCTCTTCGGGCCGAACCAGGTGTCGTAGATCGTGCCGGCCGTGCCTTTGGCTTCGAGATCCTTCAGCGTGTCGTTGACGACATTCAGCAGGCGCGTCTCGCCCTTCGGCACGCCCACGCCTTCGTAGTCATTGGAGATCGTGAACGGCGGGATCTCGTAGTTCGCCTTGTCCGGCACCTTCGCGAGCAACGCGACGAGCTTCGGTCCGTCTTGCGTGATTGCCTGCACGTTGCCCGTGCGCAGCGCGGCGAAGGCGAACGGCGTGTCGTCATAAGCAATGATCGTGGCGCTCGGGAATTGCGCACGCACCTGCTGCTCATTGGTCGTGCCTTTGTCCGCGCCGATCCGCAAACCGTTCAATTGTTGCGGCGAGGTGAGCGTGCCCTTCTTCGCAATGAATTGCGTGCCGGACGCAAAATAGGGGGTGCTGAAATCCACCTCCTTCTTGCGATCGTCGGTAATCGTAAAGTTGGCGAACACCAGATCCACCTTGCCCGACTTCAGGAAAGCAATGCGATTGGCCGGATTGGTCGGCTGGATCTCGAGCTTGACGCCGAGGCGCGTGGCGAGCGCTCGCGCATAGTCGACGTCGAGCCCGACGATCTGATTGCTCTTCGGATCGACGAAACCGAACGGCGGATTGCTGTCGAAAGCGGCCACGCGCAACACGCCCGCTTTCTTGATGTCGTCGAGACGATCCGCATGCGCGGCAGCGGACATGACAAGCAGACTTCCTGCGATCACTGCGCCAAGCACTCTGAGATTCATAACGGTGGTTTCCTGTTGTTTTAATGGGCCGCGCGTGAGGTCGAACGGCGCGTGCCCTTAGCGTGAGACGTGGACTCTAACAACGCTCGCGGACGGCACAAACCAAGCAATTTTCAGGTGCTAAGCAGCGTTGCTGATAACCCCTGGCGTCTATGGCCGAGATCGCGAACAGATGTCGTGAACAGATAAGTCGGACGACTCAGCGGCGCACGAGCATGGCGAGCGAGCGGTGCGCATCGAGTTGCCTGTCGTAGCCCGCCAGCGCGCCGTCCACGCGGCGCGTCAAAGGCGGCGTGGCGACAGTGGTTACATCGGGCTCAAGCGGCGACGCGCAGACTGGCGTCGCGCCCGACAAACAGTAGCCGACATCGCGCCGGGCATTGATGCACGTGCGCACCTTGCCGCTGGCGATCAGCGTGGCGAGCGCGGCTTCGACCGCTTTCTCCGATACGCCGAACAGACGGGCGAAAGTCACAGCCGTATAGACGCGGCTGTGCCTCATTTTCAGCATCAGACTCTCGATCAACGGATCCATACTCGATAAAGGTGGGTCACTGCGGTTATGAAACAGACGCCGCGCGCTGACACCGCGCACGGCCTGAGTCAAAGCATGGCAGTGTTGGCGCGAATTTGGAAAGACCGAGTTCCGATATGGTTATGAAGCGAGCGGCACATCGCAAATCACGGTGGCGGCCCGAACGCTGCGCGGCATCATGCTGGTCTCGCATGCGGGCGAACCTTAGTCGTTGCCGACATATCGATGCCAGAAATCGTTAGTGGTCTCGAATGCACAGCCAATCGACAATTGAAGAGTCGGCCAGATGCCTTTGCTCCTTCGTTGCTGGCCCTTCCCGCATTCGACCAGACCCATGAGAAACGACCCGCCGCGCCAGCTCCATCTGAACGTCAACATTCTCCACTCGGGCTTCGTGCCTTCCGCCTGGCGTACCGAAGACGCGGACCCTCGCGCGTTCATCGATATCGCTCACTATGTTCGCGTCGCGCAGATCGCCGAGGCGGCGAAGTTCGACGCCGTGTTTCTCGCCGACAATGCATCGATCGCCGATCAGATCGACTTCAGGCCGATCACGGCGCTGGAGCCGACCGTGCTGCTCGCCGGCATTGCTGCGGCCACGACGCATATCGGTGTGATCGGCACGGCGTCGACGAGCTACAACGAGCCGTATAACATCGCGCGGCGCTTTGCCACGCTCGATCATCTCAGCGCGGGGCGCGCGGGCTGGAATATCGTGACGACCGCCGATCTCGGTTCGGCGCGCAACTTCGGCCGCGAAGCGGTGCCCAATCATGCCGAACGCTACGAACGCGCCGCCGAATTCACGGAGGTCGTGAAGGCGCTGTGGGATAGCTGGGAAGACGACGCCTTTATCGGCGACAAGATAAATGGCCGTTTCGTCGACGCGGCGAAGGTGCATCGCATCGACCATCGCGGCAAATATTTCAGCGTGGATGGCCCGTTCAATCTGCCGCGCAGTGCTCAGGGCCACCCGGTGCTGATCCAGGCCGGCGGCTCGGTGGATGGACGCGAGCTTGCGTCCCGTCATGCGGAAGCGGTCTTCTCCGCGTCACAGTCGTTCGACGAAGCGGCTTCTTATGCTCGCGAGCTCAAGTCGCGCGCCGCGGCATTGGGGCGCGGCAACGACGCGATCCGCGTGCTGCCCGGCCTCACCACCATCATCGGCGCAACCGAGGCGCAAGCCTTGCGTCGTCGCGATGAACTGGTGGATCTGATTCCGTGGACTTACAGCCTCACGCGTCTGGCGGGCATATTGGGTGTGAGCGTCGAGCGGTTGAAACTCGACGAACGTCTGCCGGACGATCTTTCACTGCCCGGTGGCGGCAACGGCAATCACACGTTCTTCCATGCCACGCTCGCGCAAGCTCGTGCGAATGGCTACACGGCGCGCCAGTTGATCCGCGCGCTAGCCGGCGGTGGCGGGCACCGTGTCATTGTCGGCACACCGGAACAGATCGCCGACGATATCGAACACTGGTTCAAAGGCGGCGCCGCCGATGGATTCAACCTGATGCCGGATGTTTTGCCGGGCGGCTTGCAGGATTTCGCGGACGGCGTGGTGCCGCTATTGCAACAGCGCGGCATTTTCCGCACCGAGTACGAAGGCCGCACGTTGCGTGAGCACTTCGGTTTGCAGCGGCCCGTGAGCCGCCACCTCGAAACACGGGAAGCGGCAGCGACCGTTTGAACGCTCAACCGAGCCGTCATACGGCGTGTCGCGCAGAAGTGGGAGTGGTGCCAGTGGCACCTCACGCGGCAGATTGAGAAAGCGGCAAACGCAAGCGTTCCCACTGACAGGTTTCATTCGGTAAAAAGGCGGCAGCCGTAGCCGGCCACCGCCTGTATTCAGCGTCGCGAAGACAACCGTCGCACTACAGACACCAGCGCATCGACTTCATCGCAAGTGTTGTAGAAAGCGAGAGACGGCCGCACGGTCGCCTCGACGCCAAAGCGTCGCAAGATCGGCTGTGCACAGTGATGCCCCGAGCGCACGGCAATGCCCTCTTCGTTGAGCGCCTGCCCGACTTCCTCGGTCTCGTAGCCTTTCAGCACGAAGGACAACACACTGGCCTTGTCGCGCGCAGTGCCGATCAAACGCACACCGGGCACCGGTTGCAGCACGCTCGTCGCATACGCGAGCAGATCGTGCTCGTAGCGCGCGATATTCTCGATGCCGACGCGTTGAACGTAGTCGATCGCCGCGCCCAGACCCACTGCATCGGCGATATTGCCCGTGCCGGCTTCGAAACGATTCGGCGGCGGCTGGAACACCGTGCGCTCGAACGTGACGTCGGCGATCATGTTGCCGCCACCCTGCCACGGCGGCATGTCTTCCAGAATCGCGCGCTTGCCGTAGACCACGCCGATGCCGGTCGGACCGAACACCTTGTGACCCGAGAACACGAAGAAGTCCGCGTCGATCGCCTGCACATCCACCCGCATATGCGACACCGACTGCGCCCCGTCGACCAGCGCCTTCGCGCCGGCCCGATGCGCGAGCTCGACGATCTCCTTGACCGGCACCACCGTCCCGAGCGCATTCGACACCTGCGTGACGGAGACGATTTTCGTGCGGTCGGTGAGCAGCCGCCGGTATTCGTCGAGCAGCACCTGGCCGCTATCGTCGACCGGAATCACGCGCAGCTTCGCACCGGTTTGCGCGGCAAGCTGCTGCCAAGGCACGATATTGGCGTGATGCTCGAGGTGCGAGACGATGATCTCGTCACCCTCGCCCACATGCTTCACGCCCCACGTCTTCGCGATCAGGTTGATCGCCTCGGTAGTGCCGCGCACGAAGATGATTTCCTCCGGCGACGCCGCACCGATGAAACGCTGCACCTTGCTGCGCGCGGCTTCGTATGCGTCGGTGGCGCGGCCGGCCAACGCATGAGCCGCCCGATGGATGTTCGAGTTCTCATGCGCGTAAAAATACGCCAGCCGGTCGATCACCGCCTGCGGTTTGTGCGTGGTCGCGGCATTGTCGAACCACACCAGCTGACGGCCGTTCACACGCTCCTGCAGAATCGGGAAATCGCGGCGAATCGCATTCACATCGAACGGCGGATGAGCGGACGGCCCCGCATGCGGCACACCTTGTGACGCGCCGGCTGCCTGCCCTGGAACGCGCGACGGCTCGTTCAGATTCAGGAAGTAGTGCGAGCCGCCCGTGTGTTCCGCGGGCGTGGACGATGGCGCGGCATGCGCGGCATGCGCGGCATGCGATGCAGCCGGACGGTCATACGGGAAACGCTGCTCGGCAAGCGGCTCATCGACACCGGGCAGACCGAACGATTGCGCACTCACCTCGTTCCAGACCGGCACGACGATATCCGGCGACGCAGCCGACGCGGCGCGAGGTTGACCCGATTCGCCGAGAAAATAAAACGGCGAGGCGGACGCCGGCGAAACCGGCGACGCGGGTGTCACCGGCGAAGCGCCACCCGCGGACGGACGCTGCGCGCCGTGTCCCTCCGGCACACCCAGCGCGGAGCCGCCAAAGCGCGGATCGAGTGCGGGCGCAATGGTCACCACGCTGTCCGGCAAGCCGTTCTGCGCCGTCGCATGCGGCGCCAATGCGGGCGCGCGGTTACCCAGCGACAGCACATGCGTCGGCGACGAGGGCAACAGGTTGGCGCCGGGCACATGCCCCTGCGGCAACGCCGCACCCGGCACGCCGGTGCCCGTGCCGCCGGGACCCGCGAGCGGCGAACCCGCCGGCGCAGGATTGCTGATCTCGCTGGTTACCGGCGCCGTGAACGGCAGCGTGCCGGCGAGCCCTGGCGTCGCGCCCGACTGCGGCGGGTTGCCCGGCAACGCCGAAAAGAACGCATTCGCCAGCGACGCCAACGTGGCAGGGTCAGGCAAGCCCGCGGGCGGACCGCTCGGCACATCGTGCGGCAGGACGCTATCCATGGGCTTACTTGTAGGTGTCTGGGTAGTCATGGTACTTGCCGATCTCCACGTCATCGAGAACTGCCAGCGCGTCCGGCGAATGCACGGCGAGCGAGCAATAGAGCGAGATCAGATACGAAGCGATCGCGTGATTGTTGATGCCCATGAAGCGCACCGACAGACCCGGCCCCTGCTCGCCGGCCACGCCCGGCTGGAACAGACCGACCACGCCCTGGCGCTTGTCGCCCACGCGCAGCAGCAGAATCTTGGTCTTGCCGTCGGCCACCGGCACCTTGTCCGACGGAATCAGCGGAATGCCGCGCCAAGTCAGGAACTGCGAGCCGAACAGGCTGACCGTCGGCGGCGGCACGCCACGGCGCGTGCATTCGCGGCCGAACGCGGCGATCGCGAGCGGATGCGTCAGGAAGAACGCCGGCTCTTTCCAGACCTTGGTCAGCAGTTCGTCGAGGTCGTCGGGCGTCGGCGCGCCGGTCAGCGGAAACACGCGCTGCTCTTCCGCCACATTGGCGAGCAGGCCGTAATCCGGATTGTTGATCAACTGGCTTTCCTGCAATTCCTTGATCGTCTCGATCGTGAGGCGCAGTTGTTCCTTGATCTGATCGTGCGGGCTGCTGTAGAGATCCGAGATCCGCGTGTGCACGTCGAGGACCGTGCTGACGGCATTCAGGAAGTACTCGCGCGGTTGCTCTTCGTAGGGCACGAAGGTGCGCGGCAGGATGCTTTCATCTTCACGCGCGGTGCAGGCGGCCACCACGGCTTCGGGATTCTTCACCTGATTCAGGCGATAAATGCCTGCCTCGACCGGCAGCCATTGCAGCAGATGGGTGAGCCAACGCGGCGTGATCGTGGCCAGTTGCGGAACGGTTTTGGTGGCATTGGCTAGTTGCCGTGCTGCGTTATCGCCGAGCGCCGTCAGGCCGCCCACTGTTGCTGTCATCTGAAGCTCCGGGATTGATAGAAGAAAAACGGGAAAGCTTATGAGCGAAAGCGATTATCGGGAGGCCACCCCTGCGCTTCAACATGCTATAGACGGCAAACGTTGATCTACCTCACGGACGGCGGATCGACGAACGCAGAGCGCGCGAGCACGGCAATGCCCGAGGCTTCGGAAGACAAGGTGAGCAGGTGCTCGATCGGCACCTGGAATGCGCGGGCAAGCTTGTCGACCGTGACGATCGACGCGATGGCCGAGCCCCGTTCAACCTCGCCGACATACGAGCGGTTGAGTCCCGCGTATTCCGCGAGTTGCTCCTGAGACCAGCCGCGTGTCTCACGCAGACGCCGCACCGCGGCGCCGAACTCCCTGACGAGTCCGCTCATCGCGCGGCTCCCGCCGCGACGGGAAGCTCGTCTGCATGACCGCGCGGCGTGCGCTCGCCATTCGCGGCGGCGCCGGTGCCCTCGTTGCGCGACACGGCCTGCGTCACGTGCGAGCCCGGCGCGACGTCCTGCGTGAGCCAGACATTGCCGCCAATCACCGAACCCCGGCCCAATGTGACGCGGCCGAGAATGGTCGCGCCCGCGTAGATCACCACGTCGTCCTCGACGATCGGATGGCGCGCATGGCCCTTTTCCAGATGCCCTTGCGCATCGCGTGGAAAACGCTTCGCGCCCAGCGTGACGGCCTGATAGAGCCGCACGCGCTCGCCGATCACGGCTGTCTCGCCAATCACCACGCCCGTGCCGTGATCGATGAAAAACCCCGCGCCGATCTTCGCGCCGGGATGGATGTCGATGCCGGTTTGCGCATGCGCGAGTTCGGCGACAATGCGCGCCAGCAGCGGCAAACCCAGCCCATATAGCTCGTGCGCCAGACGGTGATGGATCATCGCGAGCACGCCTGGGTAACACAGCAGCACTTCATCCACACTGCCGGCTGCGGGGTCCCCGTGAAACGCCGCCAGCACGTCGCTGTCGAGCAGGCTGCGAATCGCCGGCAAGCGCGCGGCAAACGCGCGCACCGCAATGCCCGCCTGAGCCTCGATCGTCGCGACAGGCGGCGGACGATGCCGGCTGCGGTAATGCAGCTCCAGCCGCGCCTGGCTCAACAGCGCATGCAGCGCGGCGTCGAGCGCGTGCCCGACATAGAAGTTTTCGCTTTCCTGACGCAGATCGAGCGGACCCAGGCGCATCGGAAACAGCACGCCCTTGAGCGTATCGATGATCTCCGCGAGCGCTTCGCGCCCCGGCAATTCGCGCCCGCCCGGTTCGAGCGAGCGTTTCTGCACTTCGCGCCATTGCTGGCGGACTGTCTGAAGCGCCTCGACAATCTCATCGACATCAAACACAGCCACAGTGGTGACTCCCCTAAAGTGCAGCGTGAGCGATCAGGCTTTTCAGTCCTGAATCCAAGGCAGCCCGTGAAAACGCCATCCATTGCTGGCGCCGCGCCGTTGCGCGTCGTCCAGCTCTCCCTCAAAACCTTCCAGTACATTGAAAACCTGCGTGAAGCCGGCCTTCGCAGCGGCTTCCGCGGCGAGCGCGGAACGGTTGCCGCTGCGGCACAGCAGCAGCACGACGGCATCTTTGCCCGTCTTCGCTTCCAGCTCACGCACAAAACGCGGATTGCGCGTCAGACTCGTACCGGTCGCCCACGCGACATGCAGGCTGTCGGGCACGAGCCCGACAAATTTGCGTTCTTCGGTGGTGCGCACGTCCACCAAGACAGCGTTGCCGGTCTGCACGAGTGCCCATGCATCCTGCGGCGACACGCCACCGGCGTAGGACAGGCCGGCTTCGGCGGCGCGGGATCGAGCGGCTTCGAGCAGCGCGTGGGTGGGTCGTTCTACGAGTTCAAGCGTCATGACGTCTCCTTCGATATCGCGCGCATCCTTACGCGCCGGTTCAGGGCCAACGGTGAAAGCAACCGTCTATAGCCATCAGGAGACACTATGAAAGATCGAAAGCCGAAGCCGAACCAATTAATTGTGATTTCTAAAGAAGCATCGGTTTGGTCGCTCCCGCTCGGCATTGCCGATGCGCCGCGCCGGCCTGCTGTCTGCAGTCGCCTCAATCCGGCGGTATTTCCAGCGGCACGACGAACATGCCGGCGGTGTATTCCATATGGAAGTACCCGGAGCGTGCGTAGGCGGCGATGCGTTCGAGCCGCTCCTGCGATTGGGCACCGTCGTTGGGAACAGGCGTTCCGCCGGCCGATTGATCAAACGCAATCGGCGCGCGCCTTGCGAATTGTTTTTTCAGCGCGCGAATGGGGTGTCGAAGTCCGACCTGGAAAAATGTCGCTGAAAGCGTGGCCATACGCCCTCCGTCGATTCGTTGCCATACGAACGAATCTAACGGCCAGAAAAACGAAGCGCAAACAAGGTTTTGTGGATTGGTTTTCGTGGAACGTATCAAACGCAAATGACGTCGGGCGTGCGGATGACGGAATAAGGTTGCGAGAATAAACCGGTTCAGTCGCCCGGTGCGCGCGGATAAAGTGGCTCGGCAAAGCCTGGCGCGACTATCCACACACCGCACTATGCAATCGACAATCCGTTGCTAGTGTTTTTGCCGACGGCTTCGCATACTCATCGGCCACCCTCCTGAGGAGTCAAGCCGGCATGTCCCTTTCGCTCGACCACGTCGTGATCCGCGTGCAGGATCTCGAACAGACCATTGCTCATTTCAGCGCACTCGGCTTTACGGTGCAGCGCGGCGGCACGCACGCCGACGGCGCCACTCACAACGCGCTGATCGGTTTCGCGGACGGCAGCTATTTCGAACTGATCGGCTTTCTGCGGAACGCACCGGAACATCGCTGGTGGGACGCAGGTAATCGGGTCGGCGACGGCTTCGTCGATTTCGCGCTCCTGCCGCAGTCGGTCGCTGCAACGATCGATGCCGCTCACGGGCGCGGCCTGCTCTACGACGGCCCGATTGCCGGCGGACGCGTGCGCCCTGACGGCGAGCGGCTCGAATGGCAGATCGGCAAGCCGCGCAGCGCTGACCTGCCCTTTCTGTGCGGGGATTTGACACCGCGCCGCTTACGCGTCGCTGAAGGTGACGTGCGCCATCACCCCAACGGCGCGCGCGGCGTGGCGAACATCACGCTTGCCGTGCACGATCTGGATGCCAGCCTCGCGCGGTATCGTGCGCTGCTCGGTGAATTCAGCCTGCAGCGCGCGCCTTTGCCCGGCTACGGTATCCGGTTCGCGATCCTGCCGCTCGGCACGACGACGTTGACGCTCGTCAGCCCGTCACGCCCGCCTCACGAACCCGTTGAAGGTTTGGCATCCGACATTCGGGATTATCTGGCCACGCGTGGCGAAGGCGTCTTTGCGGTTGCATTGGAAACGCATGCAGGTGGCTCGCCGCGTGAATTCGCGCGCGAACTCACACACGGTGCCACCCTCGAACTCGTGGCGGGTTCCTGATCCCCGAATGTCGGAGAGTCGGCCGTCAACTGACTGCCGACTGATCGCCGACGGCCTGCCGCTCCGGTCGCCCGCTATGTTCATCGCGCCCACCGGCCACCGTCGCGCCGCAAAGGACAAGGGACGCTCGGCAACGGCCCGCGCCGAGCCGCGAACGCTATAGCCTCCCGTTCACGATGCCGTTTCCGCCGCAAGCGACCCGCCAAGATACGCATCGCGAATCCGTTGATCGCCGAGCAGTTCGCTTGCAGTGCCGGACAACACCACGCGGCCGGTCTGCAACACATAGCCGCGATGCGCGATCTGCAAGGCAAGGCTCGCATTCTGTTCGACCATGAAGAACGTAATGCCCTGCCGGTTGATGGTCTGGATCAGCTCCAGCACCTTGTCGACATAGAGCGGCGACAGCCCCATGGTCGGCTCGTCCATGCAGACGAGCGCTGGGCGGCTCATCAGCGCGCGCGCCATGGCCAGCATCTGCTGCTCACCGCCCGAGAGCGTGCCGGCGCGTTGCGTCAGGCGCTCTTTCACGCGGGGGAACAGGTCGAGCATGCGTTCATAGTCCGCGGCGATACCGGCGCGGTCGTTGCGTGTGAAGGCGCCCATCAGCAGGTTCTCGCGCACTGTCATGTCGCCGAACAGGCGGCGCGCTTCCGGCACGGAAGCGATCCCGCGCCGCACGATCTGCGAGGTCGGCAGGCCGTTCAACGGCTTGCCGTCGAAGTTGATCGTACCGTTTCGCGGTTTGTGCAGGCCGAGGATCACTTTCATCGCCGTCGATTTGCCGCTTGCGTTGCCCCCCAGCAGGCTCACGATCTCGCCGCGCCCAATGCTGAGATTCAGGCCGAAGTGCACCTGAATCTGCCCATAGAACGTGTCGATCTGGTCGAGTGTCAGCAACGGCTCTGTCATGGCTTGTTCAGTTGTGGGTAAATCATTCGACGACACGAGATGCAGGCTGGAGTTCGTCATGCGGCGACCGTTTCGTTGCGGCCGGCCTGCGCGCCAACTTGACGGTGCCCAAGGTAGGCTTCGATCACCGCGGGATCGTTGCGCACTTCGTCCGGCAGACCGGACGCGATCTTGCGGCCGTCGTCGAGTACGAGCACGCGGTCGGAGAGACGCATCACCAGGTCGAGCTTGTGTTCGATCAGCAGGATCGTGAGTCCGTCGCGCTTCAGTTCGAGAATCAGTTCGAGCATTTCCGCGGTCTCGGACTCGTTCATGCCGGCAGTCGGCTCGTCGAGCAAGAGAATGCGCGGACGCAGCGCCAGCGCGCGCGCAATCTCGACACGCCGGCGGTTCGCGTAGGACAGGCTGTGCGCCGGCTCGTCGATGCGAGGCGCGAGGCGTGCGCCGAAGCGCGCAAGCAGCGCCTTCACTTCGTCGCGCAATTCGGCTTCCTCGCGGCGCAGCGCCGCGGGCCCGACCAGCGCACGCACCACTTCGGCGAACGCTCCAACAACGGGCCAGCCGCGCCGCGTCATCGCAAGACGCGCGTGCGCGCCGATCAGCACATTGTCCAGCACGCTCAGGTTGCCGAACACCCGCCCATGCTGGAACGTCCGGGCAACGCCGCGCGCGGCGAGCTGTTCCGGCGCCATGCCGGTCACGTCTTCGCTGCCGAAGCGCACCGAGCCGGAGTCGGGCGTATCGATTCCGGTCAGCAGATTGAACAGCGTGGATTTACCCGCGCCGTTCGGTCCGATCACGCTCACGCATTCGCCGCGCGCAACCGACAGGTTGACCTCGTCGACGGCGACGAGGCCGCCGAAGCGCCGCGTCACGCGCCGCACGTCGAACAGAATGTCCGCACCGCCACTGGAAGAAGTTGTCATGGTCGTCCCCGTCATACCGCGCCGAACAGGCCCTGTGGCCTGAAGCGCACCAGCAGAAGCAGAATCACGCCGTAGATCAGCATCCGGTAATCGGCGGCGAAGCGGAATAGTTCGGGCAGGCTGATGAGTGCGATCGCCCCCGCCACCGCGCCAACCACGCTGCCCAGCCCGCCGAGGATCACCATGGTGAGCGCAAGGATCGACACTTGCGAGTCGAAGGTCTGATAGTTGATGTAGCTGTACAGATGCGCCGCAATGCCGCCGCCGATGCCGGCCGCCAATCCACCGCACGCGAATGCGATGGCCTTGTAGCGGTTAGGCCGCACGCCATACGCGCGCGCCGCGACGTCGTCCTCGCGGATCGCACGCCATGTGCGGCCCAGATGCGAGCGCAGCAGCCGTACTTGCAGCAGCGCAAGCAGCACGAGTACCGCAAGCGTGAACCAGTAAACCGCACGCACGCCCGTCAACTGCCAGCCGAACAGCGACAACGGCGGAATGCCGGTGATGCCGACCGGCCCGCGCGTCAGGCTATCCCAGTTCAGCACCACCAGTCCGATGATCTCGCCGATACCGAGCGTGGCAATCGACACGTAATGTCCGCGCAGCCTGAACGACGGATACACCAGCAGCGTGCCGATAGCGGCGGTGACGAGGCCGGCGAGCGGAATCGTCAGCGCGGGCGACCAGCCCAGATTCACCGAGAGCAGCGCCGACGCATAAGCGCCGATCAACAGCAGTGCCGCGTGGCCGAGCGAAATCTGCCCCACGGTACCCGCGACGAGTGTCAGGCTGAGCGCGAGCAGGCCATAGATCCAGCCGTTGGTCAGCGTCTGAAGCACATAGGCCGACGGGGTCGCGAACGGCAGCACGAAGGCGAGCGCCACCACCGCGACGATCACGCGGCGCGGAATCCTGACCGCCTTGCGGTTCGACAGGAACGTGCCCGTGAGCGGCTCGGGCGGCAGCCGGCGGCTCGAACTGAAAAGCCCGTTGGGCCGCCAGACGAGAAACGCCAGCAGCAGCACGAACGCGAACAGGTCGCGATAGCTCGTGCCAAACAACGCGACGCCATAGCTCTCCACCAGCCCCAGCAGCAGGCTGCCGGCGATTGCGCCCGGCACGTTGCCCAGCCCGCCGATCAGCAGTGCGACGACGCCTTTCAGCGTAGCCTGAAAGCCCATCGCCGGATCGATGCTGTTGTAGTACATGCCGACCAGCAAACCGCTCAGGCCGCCGAGCCCGCAAGCAATCGCGAACACCGCCTGATTCACGGCATTCACGTTCACGCCCATCTGCTGCGCGGCGTCGCGATCCTGCGCGGTGGCGCGCACGGCCCAGCCGAGCCGCGTGAAGCGCAGGAACACGTAAAGCACGGCCGCGGCGCCGATGCCGATCGCCGCGATCAGCAGATCGAGCGAACCGAGCGTCGCCCCGCCGAGCGAGAGCGTCCAATCCGGCAACGGGCTCGGCACCGGACGCGGATCCGGGCCGAAGACGATTTGCGCGAACTGGTCGAGCACGAAACTGATGCCGATCGTGGCCAGCAGCGGCGCGATACGCGCGGCGCCCTGCAACGGCCGCAAGCCGATCCGTTCGATAAGGATGCCGAGCAGCGCGCAGCCCGCGATGGTCGCGACGAGCGCGACCGGCAGCGGCAAGCCGAGCCGCGTCAGGCACAGCCAGCCGATGAAGCCGCCGACCATGTACACGGAACCATGCGCGAAATTGATCAGATGCGAGACGCCGAAGATCAGCGCGAGGCCGACCGCCAGCAGCGCATAGATATTGCCGACGATCAATCCGTTGATCGTGTAGTCGAACCAGGCCGTCATAGCGTGTCAGTCCCGTAGCCCGCATTGATGGTGCTTTCGATCATTGCGCGCGCACGGCGCTCACGCCGTCCCACAACGCGAATTTGCCGTCCTTGACGACCAGATCCAGGTTCTTTGCACCGGCCACGCGGCGCGTTTGCGGATCGAATTTGAACTTGCCGAAAATCACGCTCGGCACGTCGTTAATCTTCGCGAATCCGTCGTGCACGGCCGTGCGGTCGGCGCCATAGCGGCGGATTACCTCGCTCGCCAGAATCATCGCGTCGTAGGCGCGCGCGGCGAACGTGTCCGGCTCGGCGTTATATCTGGCGCGGTAACGCTGTACGAAGCTCTGCACTTCCGGGCGCGGGTCGCCGGGGAAAAAGTTCGATTCGGTGTAGACGCCGTTCACCGCGGGTCCGCCCAGGTCGAGAAATTTGGGCGAATACACCGAGCCGACGGCCGCAATCGGTGTATGCACGCCTGCCGCTCGCGCCTGGCGAACGATCTGCGCACCGTCTGAATAGTACGAAATCAGGACGATCGAATCCGGCTCCGCGCTGCGCACGCGCGTGAGCGTCGCGCGAAAGTCTTTCTCGTTCGGCTGATAGGCCTCGGCCGCGACGACCTCCGCGCCGTTCGACGTGACGGCCTTCGCGAAGATGTCCTTGCTGGTGCGGCCCCAGTCGGTGTTCAGATACAGCACGGCGATCTTTTTGAAGCCGAGCCCTTTGGTCACGTAGCGTGCGAGCATCGGCTGTTCCTCCGCCTGGCTGATCGCCGTGCTCCACATATAGTCGCCGCCCTTGGTGAAGTCCGGGTGCGAGTTGGTGAAGCCGAACTGCACGAGGCCCGCGCGCTGGTAAACCGGCGAAGCGGCCATCGACGCTCCGCTCGACAGATCGCCGAGTTCGAGGAGGATGCGTTTGTCGTCGACGAATTTCTGCGCGATCGCGACGGCCTGGCGCGGATCGCTGCGGCTGTCCTCGAAGTCGTAACTGAGCGGATGACCATTAATGCCGCCATTGCCGTTGATCTGCTCGAGCGCGAGATCGAAGCCGCGCTTCCACTGCTCGCCGTATTGCGCGTCCTGTCCGCTCAGCGGTCCGGTCACGCCGACCCAGTAGGGATCCGCCGCGTGTGCAGCAGGCATTGCGCCGCCCAAAGCAATAGTCAGTGCGCCAGCCAGTCGAAGCAGCGTGCGGGCTGCACCGCGCTTGTTGTTCCGCAGAATCGACATGCTTTTCTCACGCCATGTAATTGAGTGAGACGATGTAACCATGTCGCCTGGAAGCCGGCCAACGAAGATAACGGTCAAAGCTTATTCCCGTGAGTCGGCCAAGCTTATGAGTGTGAATGATTACGCCGTGCGCCGAGCTTCTGCGCTGCTGCGGCCAATACAAAAAAGCCCGTGTTTCATGGCACTTTTCGCACTTCCAGCGGGAGGCTGATTGGCTCACGTCAGTTGCGCGCGTGCCGGAAGACCGCAACTTTCGTCAATTGCATAGCCGAATTTATTATAAGAATCGAGCATGAAACGGACTCTAGAATGCACCCATCACATGGATGAGGCATCGCATGGAGTTGCATCAACTCGAAGCGTTCTCGGCAGTCATGTCGGCAGGCAGCATGACCGGCGCGGCTCGCCTGCTGCGCCGCTCGCAGCCGGGCGTGACGAGAACGATCCAGGATCTCGAACAGGAGATCGGCTATGCACTGTTCGACCGGAAAGGGCCACGCGTCACGCCGACGAGTCGCGCATTTCAGCTTTATGACGAAGTGGAGCGTTCGCTGATCGGCCTCGATGCGATCCGAGCCAGTGCGCGCGCCATCGGCCGCGACGAACCCATGCCGCTGCGCGTCGCGGCCACGCCCGCGCTCGCCGCGGCGCTGGCGCCGCGCGCCCTTGCGAAGCTCAACCAGGCGGCCGCGCAAGCAGGCACATGCGGCAACACGCAACTGCGCAGTGCGTCCGCCGAGCAGGTCGTGCAGGCGTTGCTCTCGCGGGCCGCCGATGTCGGCATCGCCACGCTTCCACTCGATCATGCCGCACTCGATGTGCACTACATCATCGAAGCGCCGTGTGTGGCCGTGCTGCATCGCGACGACCCGCTGGCGCGGGACGCCGTGTTGCCGCTCGCGCGTCTCGCCGGACAGCCGGTCGCGACGCTGGCGAACCGCTACCGGCTGCGCAACAGAATCGATCGCGCGTTCGATCAGGCCGGCATTGCGCTCCTCGCCGCGCTGGAAACCAACGCGTCGCTCAACGCGATGATGGCGGCGCAGGAGAAGCTCGGCGTCGCCATTGTCGATCCGGTGACGGCGTTCGGGCTGCGCCTCGCCGATGTCGAAGTGCGGCCTCTCGACGTGCCGATCCCGTTTCTGTATGGCGTTGTCACGCTGTCGGGCCGACCGCGCACTCCCGCAATGGACGCGATGATCGACGCCCTCGCGGAAGTCTCACGCGCTCTGCTGCCCGGCGCGGTGCGCCACGCGGCGTCGCAGCATGGCGCACTGGTCGCTCACGATCGCATGGATAGCGCGGACAACGCTGGCGATTCCGATTCCTCCTTTCATCGCGACACCGGAGTTCCGGCATGACCGTATTGAATCCACCACCCGCCGCCGACGGCCTGGCCACTCTCGAAGCCCGGCTTCGCGAAGACCTCGACTGGCTCGAACTGCCAGCGCCTTCCTGGGTGCCCGCGCGAAACGTCGGGGCGCAACGCGTGCTCGATGTCGCCATCATCGGCGCCGGCATGGCCGGACTCGCGGCAAGCGCCGAGTTGCGCCTGCTGGGCATCGACAACCAGAAGCTCTTCGATCAGGCGCCGGCGGGCCGCGAAGGTCCGTGGGTCACCTACGCGCGGATGCAGACCCTGCGCTCGCCGAAACAGCTGACCGGGCCCGCGCTCCGTCTGCCCGCCCTGACCTTTCGCGCATGGTACGAAGCCCAGTTCGGTCGCGAACAATGGGACGCGCTCTACAAGATTCCGCGTACGCAGTGGATGGACTATCTGCGCTGGTATCGCCGCGTGCTTGAACTGCCGGTGCGCAACGACACTTGCGTCGAAAAATTGCGCCCACGCAGCGATGGCCTGATCGAACTCGATCTCCTCGGCGGAGCGGCGAACGACACCAGTCGCGCACGGCGCGAAATCGTGCTTGCCCGGCATGTCGTGCTGGCAACCGGACGCGAGGGCCTGGGCGGCCCCTTCATTCCCGAGGTTGCACGCGAACTTCCCGCCCGCCTGCGCGCGCACTCGTCGGATGCGATCGACTTTGCCGCGTTGCGCGGCAAGCGTGTCGGCGTGGTGGGTGCAAGCGCGTCGGCGTTCGACAATGCCGCGAGCGCGCTCGAAGCCGGCGCGGCGCAAGTCGATCTGTTCGTGCGACGCGACGCGCTGCCTCGCATCAACAAGTTGACCGGCATTGGCAGCCCCGGCCTCGTACACGGTTTCGCCAGCCTGCCTGACGAATGGAAATGGCGCTTTCTGCACTACTCCGCCCAGACTCAGGCGCCGCCGCCGCGTGATAGCGTGTTGCGCGTCGCGAAGTATGCTCACGCGAAGCTGCATCTTTCGAGCCCGCTCAGGCGCGTAAGCCACGAGGGCGACACGCTCGTCGTCGCTACGCCGAGAGGCCGCTACACGCTCGATTACCTGATCTTCGCGACCGGTTTTCACGCCGAGATCGACACCCGCGACGAGTTTGCGCTGATCGCGCCGCATGTGCGCCGCTGGCGTGACCGCTTCGAACCCGCGTGCGAACTGCCGAGCGACGACCTCGGCAGCTCGCCGGATCTGGATCGCAACTTTGCCTTGCAGGAACGGATCGCGGGCACATGTCCGGCGCTCTCGCGCATTCACTCATTCAATCACGGCGCGAGTCTGTCGCACGGCAAGATCGCCGGCGACATTCCCGCGATCAGCGACGGCGCGCAACGTCTCGCGCGCGCCATTGCAGCCATGCTGTTCGACGCCGACCGGGACACGCACTACGCCGCGCTGCAGGCTTTCGACACCGCCGAGCTTGCCGGAGACGAATGGGCCGACGCCGACGCGCCCGTAATCGACACCACCGCCTGACTCTCCCCTGACGAGACCTATCACTCATGTCTTCTTCATTGACCGATCACACATCCACTGCCGCAACCGATGACTTGGTCGCAGCGTTGGCGGGGCTCGCGCCCGACAGCCCTGTCGCTGCGTTGCGCGCCTTCCGCGGTGACGCAACCCGCTATACGCAAGGCAGTCACGACACGCTGTTCTCTGACGACGTCGTCGATCTGACGCTGCGCGAACGGCTGTACGCGGCTTGGTATGCGGCGCTGCTCTCGCGCTCGGAGCAGACCGCGCAAGCGTATCGCGAACGCCTGCTGGCACTCGAACCGGCCGCGGGACCGGACGCGGAGACAGGTGCGCACGCAACGAGCGCGTTGCTCGATGCCATCGCGCAACATCGCACGGCGCGCGACGTGACGGCCGACCCGCGGCTTGCGGCGATCCTCGTGCATACCGAAGGACTCGTATTGCAGCCTGCCGCGACCGGCAAGCCGGCCCTCTCGGCGCTACAGTCAGCCGGTCTGACGACGCGTGCGATCGTCGCACTCGCGCAACTCGTCGCATTCGTCACGTATCAGGTGCGAGTCGTCGCCGCGTTGCGCGCGCTGGAGGCACGAGCATGAGCACGGATCACGGCTTCACCTCGCAGACCCTCGGCTGGCGCGCATGGCTCGATACCGTCCCGCTCGCGCAGGCATCGCCCGCGCAGACGGCGGTGCTCGAAGCGAGCCATCCCCAGGCGAAGACTTCGGACTATTACCTGCTGCTCGTGCACGAAGCGGAAATCCTCCGGCAGCGCTCCGGTGCGTTCAACAGCATCATGTACGCGCCAGGCGGCCTCTCGCGCGCGGAGCGCGAGCTTGCGAGCACGGTTGTCTCGCGGGTCAATGGCTGCGTGTACTGCGCCTCGGTGCATGCGCAGCGCTTCCAGCAACTCGCGAAACGCGACGACGTAATCCAGCAGATCTTCTCGGACCCGCAGACCGCGGGCACGACGGAGCGCGAACGCGCCATCGTGAAGTACGCGATCGATCTCACGCTGCATCCTGAAGCGCTCAGCCGGGCCTCGCTCGACGCGCTGCGCCGCGCAGGGCTCGACGATACGCAGATTCTCGACTTAAGCCAGGCGATTGCGATCTTCGCGTGGGCGAACCGGCTAATGCTGACGCTCGGTGAGGCCGTATTTCCGGTGTAGGTCGGGCTTCCCATTGCATTGACCTCGCATCGCGCCGGCCGGCGAATATGGATATGCGAATCGCTTCGTTGTCGCACGATGTGATGCGTTAGAGACTCGCAGTCCAACTCATTTCGGGGAAATGCCCATGTCTGCCTCGCGTTCTTTCCTGCGGTTCCGGCGACTGTTCACGCTCGTCGGCGCCGTGCTTGCCTTCTCCGTTTACGGTGTATCTTCCGCGGCGCCGGCCACCGGCGAGCCGGTATTCTTCGGCGTAAGCGGACCACTGACCGGTCCGAATGCGCAATATGGCGCGCAATGGAAAGCCGGCTTCGACCTCGCGCTCGACGAGATCAACAGCCAGGGCGGCATCAACGGCCGACCCTTGCAGTACGTGTTCGAAGACAGTCAGAGCGACCCGCGCCAGGCGGTCGGCATTGCGCAGAAGTTTGTCGACGACAAGCGCATCCTGATCGAACTCGGCGATTTTTCGAGTCCGGCCTCGATGGCGGCCTCGCCGATCTATCAACGCGCCGGCCTCGTGCAGTTGGGTTTCACTAACTCGCATCCTGACTTCACCAAGGGCGGAGACTTCATCTGGAGCCCGTCCGTCAGCCAGGCAGACGCGCAACCGCTGCTCGCGGACCTGGCCGTCAAGCAGGGTTTCAGGCGCATCGCCGTGCTGTTCCAGAACACGGATTGGGGTCGCGCCAGTAAGGACGTATTTGTGAAGGCGGCGGCCGCGCGTGGCGCGCAGGTCGTGGCCGCCGAAGGTTATCAGCCCACCGACAAGGATTTTCGCGCCACGCTGCTGCGCGTGCGTGATACCAAGCCCGATGCACTGGTGCTGATTTCCTACTACTCGGACGGCGCGCAGATCGTGCGCCAGGCGCGTACGAGTGGCATCAGCCTGCCGATCGTGGCCGCCAGTTCCGTGTACTCGCCGAAGTTCATGGAGCTGGGTGGTGAGTCCGTCAACGGCGTGACCACCAATACCAGCTTTTTCCCGGGCGATCCGAGTCCCGAAGTTCAGCATTTCGTTCGTGGCTTCGAGGCGAAATATCACCATCAGCCGGACGCTTTCAACGCGTTTGCTTACGACGCCACGATCATCGCCGCTTATGCGTTGCGCGCCGGCGGCCTCGATCGCCGAGCCGTGCGTGATGCGTTGCCAAAGTTGCATGACGTGCCCAGCGTCGTGTTCGGCAGGGCGACTTTCGATCCGGCGACGCGCCGCGTGATCGGCGTGAAAAGCGTCAACCTCGTAGTCGAAAATGGCGAGTGGGCGCTTCTTGGCAGCAAGGCTGCGGTGGCGGCGAGGTGAGTGCGGGATGTCCGGCGGCACTCGGGGGCGTGAGCCTTGCCGAGGTTGCCGGACGGTCTGGAGCGAAGCGTACCCCGGAAGTGGTTCTGATCACGCCGGGTTGGAAGTCGAGGGGAAGCGGACACTCCCTCCCCTTTCTCTCCACACGCTCTACGGCTGAATATACAAATCAGCAAAATTCCCGCGCAACCCTTCCCCGGTCGGCGCATAGTCCCTCACCTTCTTCGAAACGACCGTAATGCTCGGATTCGCGCCGAACTCGATCGAGGGAATATCGTCGTGAACGATCTGCTGGAACTGGATGAATAGCTGACGGCGCTTTGCTTCGTCGGTCTCAACGGAGGCGGCTTCGAGCAAGCGGTCGACCTCCGGGTTCGAATAGTGCGCCGCATTGGAGAACGGCAGTCCGATCTTGAAGTTCTTCGACCAGAAAACGCGTTGCACGCCCACTGTCGGGTCGAATACATTAGAGAGCGCTTCGAGCGTGATGTCGAAAGCGCGATCGGTATAGGCCTTCTTTACGTAGGTCGCGAAATCATAACTCTCGATCTCCCCATCGATCCCGATACGCGCCAACGACTGACGCACAAAATCCGCCGCCCGCGGATCCTGGAACGGATTGAACAGCAATCGCAGTTTGAAGCGCTTTCCGTCCGCGCCGCGCTTCAAGCCGGCCGCATCCAGCGCGGCATTAGCCTGAGCAATGTCATACGGAAAGTAATGAATGTCGGCGTCGTGATACTTCGTATTGGCCGTGCCGATCGGCGCAGCGGACACCTGGCCATAGCCATACCAGACCACGCGGTTCAATGCATTGACGTCGATTGCCTGTGAAATCGCTTTGCGCACGGCCTTGTCTTTGAGAACCGGCGTATCCAGGTTGAAGATCAACTGCTGATGGTTGCTCGCGTACGGCCAGTTGGTCGTATCCACATTGAACTCAGGCAGTGTCGTGAACCGCTTGACGTCCGCTAACGGAATCGCCTGATCGCCGAGGTTGGCCGCACCCGATTCAAGCGCTGCGGCGCGGGCCGCGCCATCGGGAAGAAAGCGCACGATGATCTTGTCCACGTAGGGCTTGGGTTTGTCCCAGTAGTCCGGATTGCGTTCGAGCAGAATATAGCTGCCGTGAACAAACGATTTGTAAATGAACGGCCCCGTGCCGACCGGCGCACTGTTATATGGGTTGGATCCGATGTCCGTCCCTTCGTACAAGTGCTTCGGGACGATCGGCGACTCGGAACCGGAAAGCGCGGTCAGCAGAAACGGCGCGGGTTTCGATAGTTCGATGATCGCGGTGTAAGGGTCCGGTGTCTTGACATCGGTGACGTTCGCGAACGTGCTGCGGCCGCGCGGATGCACCTGCTTGAGCGTCAGAATCGAAAAGGCAACGTCTGCGGAAGTAAACGGCTTGCCGTCGTGCCACTTTACGCCGTGGCGCAAATTGAAGCGATATTGAAGCCCGTCTTTGCTGACCGACCATGCGGTAGCCAGCAGCGGTTGAGGATTGAGGTCCTTGTCATAGGTCAGCAAGCCTTCCACCACTTTCGGGCCGATCTCCGCGTTACCGCCGGCGGTGGTGGTCAAAGGAACGATCGACGCAGGTTCAGGCGTGACGAGCCATGTGAGGGTTCCGCCATGATTGGGCGCCGCCAGAGCAGGCACGGGACTCGCGCCAATCAGCGCGAAGGCGAACACCCCGGCGGAAAGGGTTCCGCGCAAACAGTTTTGCAAGCTCATAGGTATCCTCTTTATTATAGGAATGTCGGATAGTAAGGCGGGTTGAACGGAACGAAAAGCAAGCAAAAGTGATTAGCTTTGCATCCTATGTTTAGCGTGATTTGCGGTGCTTTTCCTGCCTCGCTGACCTGCCGTGACTTACCCCCACGCGTGGCTAACGCCGATGGCTCATTTCCCGCCGCAAGCTGCCGAAGTGTGCGAGCGCTCAACACTACTGCGCCGCCACACGGTCTTCACGTTCGTGCTGCCATACGCGATATCTCCGCTATAACAGCACGGCTTTGCAGCATCCGTCGCTTCAATTGAAAAGCAGAAATCGTTGTTTTGCATTCCCAACCTTTCATGATCTACTGCGCTCACGCGAAGGTTGACGTGGTGGCGAGAATCGTTGCCGCCGCCGATCACGTGCGATGGCCGACCGCCCATCGAATGCGCGCTCTTTATGCCAAAACGGCACGGACAATTACTGTGACTGATTCCATTCTCGTCGCTCAACCTGAGGCCTCGACGCCTGCTGCTGAAGATAGGCGGGCTGCCACGCCATTCGTTCCAGTTCGATCACCGGCTGCATTCGCCGATAGCCCGGTCTCACGCGCCTTCGAACAGCCGCTGCTGCTGGGACTATTTCTGCCGATTCAGGCGGGCGGGTGGAGCGCATCAACACTGCCTCGCTCCACCGACTGGAACTTCGATTACAACCTGGCACTGGTGCAAAAAGCCGAGGCATTCGGCTTCGATCTCGTCTTCGCGCTGTCGCAATGGCTGCCAAAAGGCGGCTACGGTGGCGTATTCAACGGTGAAGCGCTCGACTCGTTCATGTCGCTGGCCGCGATGACGGCGCGCACCGAGCGCATCATTCTGGTCGCCACCAGCCACGTGCTCTACGGGCCATGGCATCCGCTGCACTTCGCCAAATTCAGCGCGACGCTCGATCACATCTCGAAGGGACGGTGGGGCATCAATGTCGTCACCGGGCATCGCGCCATCGAGCATGAAATGTTCGGCTGGCATCGTATCGAACATGATCGGCGCTACGAACTTGCGGCCGAGTTTCTCGATGCCGTGCAGCAACTCTGGGCGCAGCCTGAAAACTTCAGCTTCGCACCCGAGCTATCCAGCTGGAAGCTCGACAAGGCGTTCGTCACGCCGAAACCGAAATACGGCCGTCCGCTTCTCGTGAATGCGACCGGTTCCGACGCGGGTATCGATTTCGCCGCCCGTTACTCGGACGTCGTGTTCATCACCAGTCCGGCCGGCTCCGAAATCGAAGCGGCGTTAGCGGCGCTGCCGGCGCATACGGCGCGCGTGAAGGCAACCGCCGCGAAGCACGGCCGCAAGATCCGCACCTTGATCAATCCAATGGTGATCTGCCGCGAGTCCGAGGCAGAAGCACGCGCCTATCACGACGCGATCGTGGCGCACGGTGACGAAGGCAGTTTTCATCGCTTCGACAGCGACGCGCACGCATGGCGCGGCAACGCTGAACAGCGCAATCAGGCCGCCGCCCGCGCGGTGGGCGGCAACATCGCGATGGTCGGCTCGCCGCAGCAGATCGCCGATTACATCGTGCGTTTGCATCAGGCCGGTGTCGACGGCGTGCAGTTGAGCTTTTTCGATTTTCAGCCGGACCTCGATTTCTTCGGCGAGCGCGTGGTGCCGTTGTTGCGCGAAGCAGGCCTCCGGTACTGATTGCGCGCCCACCTTCGGATGCGAAAACCGCCTTCAGGTTGCCCGATAGTCTTCAATTACAAGGTCATTGTATGAGCCGTCTCTGGTACACGCGCTGCCCCGCCCCCACTCCATTCGGCATTGCCGTGCAGAAAGGCTGGCTCGAAGAGGAATTCGCTGCCGACGGAATCGATGTCAAAGCGCTACAGGACGCCGACGACGCGACGATCCGTCGCTCGCATTTCACGCATACGCAGCCCTGGTCTTTCCGTCAGGGCGGCAATATTCCCGCGCTCTGGGCGCGCGCACAAGGCAGCGACACGCGTCTGATCGGCCTGAGTTGGGTGGACGAATTCCAGGCCTTGATCACGCTCGACCGTCACCTCGAAACGAGTCCGGATGCATTGGCCGGGCGTCGTTTCGGCTTTCCGCTCAATACGCGCGCGGGCGTAGTCGACTTTCATCGCGCCACCGCACTGCGCGGCTTTTCTTCGTTGCTGGGCGTGCTGGGCGTGCAACTCGAAGATATCGATCTGGTCGACCTGCTGCACACGCCGCGCAGTCTCGAAGACGCCAAACCCGCCGCCGATGCGCCGCTCGCCGATTGGCTCGACGCGCAACGCTCTCACGAGTACGCCCGCGAGGCCGAAGCGCTGTTGCGCGGAGAAGCCGATGTCGTGTTCGTCAAAGGGGCGACGGGCCTCGATATCGCGAACCTGCTCGATGCGAAGATCCTCGTCGACATCAGCGCGCAGCCGAATCGCTTGCTCCACGCGAACAATGGCACGCCCCGGCCGTTGACGGTAGACGCGCGTCTGCTACGTGAACGCCCTGACCTGGTCGAACGGGTGCTCGCGCGCACGTTGGATACCGGCGATTGGGCCAAGGCCCACGCAGGCGATGTGGCGCACTACGTCGCCCGCGAAACGCGCAGTGCCGAGCATTGGGTGGAGCGCGCCTATCCCGGCGGGCTGCATCGACAATTGACGATCGGACTCGACCCGCAGGCGCTCGCGGCGCTCGCCGACTTCAAGCGCTTTCTTTTCAAGTGGGGCTTCATTGCATCGGATTTCGAGTTCGACGCATGGATCGACCCCGCGCCACTTCACGCCGCGCTCGCGCGCCGGCCCGCGCTGACGGCATTCGCAAACTGAATCCGCTTCTTCACCCGATTCTTCTCTCACACAACCATACGATGACCTATGTCACAACGCAGGCGGCGCCAAGCCGCCGCGGCGCGCGCCTGTTCAAGGGCGCGCTCGGTCTGGCAGTCACCCTGATCGTCACACTGTTTGCTGCGCACGCGCAGGCGCAGACTCGCGGCGGCACGCTCAATTTCATCGTTACGCCGGAGCCAACCGCGCTCGTGGACCTCGCCACCACGGCGACCAACGTGCTCAAGGTTAGCCCGAAAGTCGTGGAAGGCTTGCTGGAATACGACTTCGAGTTTCAACCGAAAGCTTCGCTAGCCACCTCGTGGGAAGTGAGCGACGACAGCCGCAAATACGTTTTCCATCTGCGCCGCGGCGTGAAATGGCACGACGGCAAGCCCTTCACGTCCGCCGACGTCGCGTATTCGATCCAGACGCTCCGGCAGGTGCACCCGCGCGCCAAGACCACCTTCGCCAACGTTACCGATGTCGCGACGCCGGACCCTTATACCGTTGTCATCACGCTGTCGAAGCCGGCACCGTATCTGATCAAGGCGTTCTCTTCGTCGGAAACGCCGATCGTGCCGAAGCATATCTACGAAGGCACCGACGTGCTGACCAACCCCGCGAATAACGCGCCGATCGGCACCGGTCCGTTTCGCTTCGTCAAATGGGTGCGCGGCAGCTACGTCGAATACATGCGCAACGACGACTACTGGGACAAAGGCAAGCCGTGGCTCGATCGCATTGTCGTCAAGGTGATCAACGATCCGGCCGCCCGCACCGTCGCTTTCGAAGACGGTTCCGTGGACCTGAGCGGCGACTCGCCCGTGCCGCTGTCCGATCTGGAGCGCCTCAAAGCCAACCCGAAGCTCGGACTCGAGACTCGCGGCTACGAGTTCCAGGCGGGCGTGGCGCGCATCGAGTTCAACCTCGACAACCCGGTATTGAAGAATACGAAAGTGCGTCAGGCAATTGCTTCGGCACTGGATCGTGAAGTGATTCGCAAGGTGATCTACTACGGCTACGCGACGCCGCTCGCCAGCCCGATCATTCCGTCGAGCCCCTACTACGACCCGGCGCCCACGCCCTATCCATTCAACGTGGAGCGTGCCAACGCGTTGCTAGACGAAGCGGGCTATCCGCGCAAAGCCGACGGCACGCGTTTCGCCCTTACCGTCGACCCCTTGCCGATCGGCGATCTGCCGGCGCGCACCGCCGCCTACGTCAAGTCGGCCCTCGCCCGTGTCGGCATTGCCGTCACCGTTCGCAGCCAGGATTTGCCTGCTTATCTGAAGCGAATCTACACCGACCGCGATTTCGATTTCTCGATCAATGGCATGAGCAATCTGTTCGATCCGGTGGTCGGTGTGGCGCGTCTCTACACGACCAGCAATTTCCGGCGTGGCGTGCCCTTCACCAACGGCTCCCATTACAGCAATCCGGAGATCGATCAATTGTTCTCGCAGGTCGCCGAAGAAACCGACGAAGCAAAGCGCAAGCAACTCTTCTCGCAGATTCAGCGCATTCTCGAACGCGATCTGCCGGACATCAATCTGGTGTCACCGCAATACCTGACCGTCTACTCGCGCGCGGTGCATAACCATACGACCTCGCCGGACGGCGTGTCGTCCAGTTTCGCCGATGTGTGGCTGCAACGCTAGACCGCTCCCGATTCACTCTCTCACGGAATTCGACTCACATGGAATACAGACAACTCGGCCGCAGCGGCATCAAGGTCTCGACGCTGACGCTCGGCACGATGATGTTCGGCGGCCCCACCGACGAAGCGAGCGCCGCGCGCATCATCGATCAGGCTCAGGAGCACGGCGTGAATTCGATCGATACGGCGGATGTGTACGCCAAAGGCGAGTCCGAGCGCGTGGTGGGCCGCAGCATCGCCGCGCAGCGCGAGCGCTGGGTGCTGGCGACCAAATTCGCGAACCCGCTGCAGGACGGCGATATCAACGCGCGTGGCGCATCGCGCAAGCACATCATACGGGCCGTGGATGCCAGCCTGAAACGCCTCAACACCGACTACATCGACCTGCTCTATATCCACCGCGAAGACCACGAAACACCGGCTGAAGAAACGGTGCGGGCACTCAACGATCTGATCCAGGCCGGCAAGCTGCGTTATTACGGCTTGTCGAATCATCGCGCGTGGAAAATCGCCGAATTCAGCCACACTGCGCAGGCGCTCGGACTCGATGCGCCGGTAGCGAGCCAGCCGCTCTACAACATCGCCAACCGCCAGGCCGAGGCCGAGCAATTGACAGCCGCGCACCGCTACGGACTCGGCGTGATTTCCTATAGCCCACTCGCGCGCGGCGTGTTGACGGGCAAGTACGAACCAGGCTCGACGCCTGGCGCCGATACGCGCGCGGGCCGCAGCGACCGGCGTCTGCAGCAGACAGAATGGCGTGCGGAATCACTCGAACTGGCGCGCCGCGTGCGCGAGCATGCGCAAGCGCGGGGGCTTTCCGCCGGGCAATTCGCACTCGCGTGGGTGCTCAATAGCCGTTACATCAGTTCGACCATTGCGGGCCCGCGCACGGAAGCGCAGTGGCTGGACTACTTGCCGGCGCTGCGCTACCGCCTGACGGCGGAAGATGAAACGTTCGTCGACTCGCTCGTCACGAGTGGCCATCCGTCCACGCCCGGTTTCAACGATCCGGGCCATCCGTTCTTCGGGCGAATCCCGCGTCATGGCACGTCCGAAAAAGAACCCGTGCTCGTTCAGCAGGGATCGCATTGACTGTCCACGGTTGCCAGCTCAGACAGTTGGCGACGCTTTTTTTACCGCCGGCACGGCAACCGCCTGGCCGGTCTTCGCAAAGCTACCGCGTCTGACAATCGCCCGATAGCCCCGCTTGCTCCAATCACCCCCATTCCCCGCACTTTTATCATCATGTCCCGATCCATTGCAGCACCATCAGCCGTCAGACGGCGTGTCACTGGCGCTTTACTTCTGGCCGCCACGCTTGCGAGCTTCACCGCCTTCTCCGCCCTCACCGCTTATGCCGCGGACAGCGGCGGCACCGCACAGGAACTGCGCGTCGGCTTCGTGCCGGGCCCCTATGCCGACGAATTCAAGGCAGGTGTCGAGCCGCAATTGCGCAAGAAAGGCTATGCGATCAAATACGTCGAGTTCAGCACCGGCCTCGAAGCGAACCAGGCTGTCTATCGCGGCGAGATCATCGCCGACGTCATGCAGCACGAGGTCTATCTGAAGTCGTATAACGATCGCAACGGAACGGATCTGGTCGGCGTGGTGCAGGTTCCCACGCCGCCGATGGGACTCTATTCGAGCAAACACCGTTCACTCGCGGAAGTCAAACCCGGCACTCGCGTCGCGGTGCCGAACGATCCGGTCAACCTCGAACGTGCGCTGAAGATACTCCAGCGGATCGGCTGGATCAGGATCAAACCGAACCCGAATCCCGTCGACGTCACCGAGCGTGACGTGATCGCCAATCCGGCCGGCATCAAGATCGTCCCGCTCGAATCGGCACAGGCGCCACGCGCCCTTGAAGATGTCGATTACGCCGCGATTCAGGGCAATTTCGCGATCTTCAGCGGCCACAAACTGACCGATGCGCTCGCGCTCGAAGAGATGACGCCGCCGTATATCAACCAGGTCGTCGTGAAGGCAGCCAACCGTAACGCACGCGCGACTCAGGATATCGTGCAGGCGTATCAGTCTGCAGACTTCCAGCACGCGATTCGCAGCAATCGCTTCTATGACGGCTTTCGCTTGCCGGCGTACTTCGGCAACGAGTGAGACGGTTTGAAGGATCGCGAGGGCGCCAGCAGGCCGCCCTCGCGAGGACTCGCACGCTATGCGGCCTGCGCGTCGAATGTCCGGCCCGGAATCGCGTCGAGCAGCGTGCGCGTGTACGGGTGTTGCGGCGCGCGCCAGATATCCCGATGGTGCCCGCTCTCGACAATGCGCCCCGCCTGCATCACATGCACGCGATCGGCGATATAACGCACCACAGAAAGATCGTGCGAGATGAACAGATACGCCAGCCCGAGGTCGCGTTTCAGATCGACCAGCAGATTGAGAATCTGCGCCTGAATCGATACGTCGAGCGCGGACACCGGCTCATCGCAGATCAGCAGATCCGGTTCCAGCACCAATGCCCGCGCTATTCCGATGCGTTGCCGTTGGCCACCCGAAAATTCATGCGGAAAACGCGCGAGGGCCGACTTGGGCAAGCCAACCCGATCGAGCATGGTGGCGATGCGTGTGCGGCGTTGCGGGGCGTTGCCAACACCGTTTACCACCAGCACGGTATCGAGAATGTCCGCGACCGTACGGCGCGGATTGAGCGACGCGTACGGGTCCTGAAACACCATCTGCACATGCCGCCGCAACGGCCGCAACTCGCGCTCGCCCAACGGCACGAGATCGGTGCCGCGCAAGCGGATGGCGCCGCCGGCGGCCGGCACGAGCCGCAAGATCGCCTTGGACAGCGTCGATTTCCCGCACCCGGATTCGCCGACAAGACCGACCGTCTCGCCACGAGCGATCTGCAACGACACGCCGTCCACGGCGCGCAGCGTGTTTTTTCCATGGCGTTGCGGGTAGTCGATCCGCAAGTCCCGCAGTTCGAGCAACGGCGCATCGCCGGGCGACGCGGCACGCCCCGTGGCATCCGCGTCCGCCACGTATTGGCCGGTGCGCACCGAACGCGGCACCACGGCGAAACTCGGCTTGCCATCGTCGCCGATACCGTGACGGATTTCCGGCAGCTTCCAGCCGCGATAATGCAGATCGTCCGCCAGGTTCAGCGAGGCGCCGAGCAGCCCGCGTGTGTAGGCGTGCTGCGGTTGGGTAAAGAGCCGCGCAACCGGCGCCTCCTCGACCTTCTCGCCCGCCAGCATGACCGCAACACGGTCCGCGTGCTTCGCGACGATGCCGAGATCGTGCGTGATCAGCAGCAGCGACATCGACAACTCGCGCCGCAAACCATCGAGCAGTTCGAGAATATGCGCCTGAATGGTGACGTCGAGCGCCGTGGTCGGCTCGTCCGCAATCAACAGGCGCGGCCGGCAGGCCACCGCCATCGCAATCATCACCCGTTGGCGCTGGCCGCCGGAAAGCTCGTGCGGATAATCGAACACGCGCCGCTGCGGATCGGGAATCTGCACCAGTTCGAGCAATTCGACCGCGCGCTTCCATGCCGCGGATTTGGACAGGCTCTCGTGCTGGCGCAATGTCTCGACGATCTGCGCGCCGATCGAAAGCACGGGATTGAGCGAGGTCATCGGCTCCTGGAAGATCATCGAGATCTGCCGGCCGCGAATGTCCCGGATCTCGCGTGCGGGCAGATCGAGCAGCTCGCGGCCGTCGAAACGCAGGCTGCCCGTTACGCGCCCCGGAGTGGGCACGAGCCGCATCAACGAAAGCGCCGTTGCTGATTTGCCGCAGCCCGATTCGCCGACCAGCGCCAGCGTCTCGCCTTGCGCGATATCGAAACTCAGGCCGCGTACGGCTTGGTGCGCGCCGAAACTGACGCGCAGGTCGCGTACTTCAAGCAGGTTTGCCACTGTGCATCCTCGAATACGTTGTCAGCCGCGCGGCAGGCCGCGTCATGCGCCCGCCATTCAGCCGGATAGAGTCTCAGGCGCGTTCGCGCAGGCGCGGATTGAGTGCGTCGTTCAGGCCGTCGCCAAGCAGGTTCAGCGCGAGCACCGCGAGCACGATCGCCGCGCCGGGAACCGCGGTCAGATACCATGCCGTGCGCAGCGAATCGCGGCCGGCGCCGATCATGCCGCCCCAGCTGACCACGTTGGGGTCCCCCATGCCGAGAAACGATAGCGACGACTCGATCAGGATCGCGCTCGCCACCATCACCGAGGCGGTCACGATCACAGGCGGCAAAGCGTTCGGCAAAATCTCGCCGAAGATGATGCGCGCGTTGCTGAACCCCTGGCTGCGTGCGGCGAGCACGAAGTCGGACTGGCGCAGCGAGCGGAATTCCGCTCGTACGATTCGCGCGACGGTCGGCCACGAAGCGATCCCGATCGCGAGCGCGATGACCGTCACACTCGGCCGGCCGATCGCGACGATCACGATCACCAGCAAAAACGACGGCACCGTCTGGAAGAGTTCGGTAATACGGACCAGCACATCATCGATCACTCCGCCGAAGAAACCGCCCGTTGCACCGACCAGCGTGCCGATCACGAGCCCGATGCCGGCCGACACCGCGCCGATCAGCAGCGACACGCGTGTGCCATGAGCAATGCCCGCAGCCACGTCGCGCCCGAGTGAGTCAGTGCCGAGCCGGTATTGCGTGTCCGTCCCCGGCCATTCGAATGGGGCCGCCACCATATCGAGCGGATCGCCGGGAAACAGATGCCCGGCGCTCAGCGCGAGCGCGATGAACGCCGCGAGCAGCACCAGCCCGGCGAGCGCCGACGGATTGCGCAGCAGCGCGCGCCAGACGCCGCGCCCCGCTCCCGCGCGCTCCGGTGCAACGGCCGCATTGCCGCGCCGCAGACCAAACAGCGTACCGGCCAACTGGCGCCGCCATGGCGATGCCGTGGGCTCGGGCGGAGTGGAGATCAGATTGGAAGAATCGGAAGCCATGTCATCCTTCTGGAAAAAAACGAGTGGCGTCGACGCGATCCGTCACGCGACGCGCGGGTCGAGCCATGCTTGCAGCAGATCGACCAGCACATTGGCGATGATCACGAGCAGCGAAGACAGCAGCAGCACGCCGAGCAGCACGCTGAAATCGCGCGCCATTACGGCGTCGAGCGCGAGTCGCCCGAGGCCGGGCCAGCTGAACACCGTCTCGGTCACCGCGGCGCCGCCCAGCAACGTACCGAAATGAATCCCGACGATGGTCGTGAGCGGCATCAGCGCATTGCGCAGCACATGCCGCACCGTGACACGCCACGGATGCAAGCCCTTGGCCTGCGCGGTACGCACGAAGTCCTGACGCTGCACCTCCAGCATCGCGGCCCGCGTCAGCCGCGCATAGATCGCGACAAAGAAGGTGGCCAGCGTCGCGGCCGGCAGCAGCACGTGCCGGGCTGCATCGGCGAAATACGCGAAGCCGTGCAGTTGCACGCCGAGCGTGAGGTTGCCGCCGCTCGGCAACCAGCCCAGGTGTACGGAGAACAGCACGATGGCGAGCAATCCAATCCAGAAACCCGGCGTCGAATAGAACAGCAAGGCAAGCACGGAGAGCACACGGTCTGGCCACTTGCCGGCCCAATACGCCATTACCGCACCGAGCACCACGCCCGCCACGATCGCGAACGACAACGCCACGCCCATCAACAGCAGCGTATTGGGCAGGCGCGACAGGATCAACTGCATGACCGGCATGTCGTAGCGCGGTGAATAGCCGAGGCTGAAGTGGGACAGATGCGTCAGGTACGACCACAATTGATGCAGCACCGGTTGGTCGAGACCGAACTTCGCGCGCAGCACCTGCATGGTTTCCGCGGTCGCCGAACCGGATTCGCCGGCAAGTACGTCGGCGGCGTCGCCTGGCATCAGCTTCAGCAGGAAGAAGTTCAGGATCACGATGCCGATCACCGTCGGCAATGCCTGCCATGCGGTACGCCGGAGAATCGCACCAAAACGCAAACCTCGACTCATCGTGCCGCTCCTGTCATGCGCTGAGGTAGACATCCGCGAGATTGCCTTCCAGGCCTTGTGCGGACACCGTATGGTTGTGAACGCGCCGGTTCGCCAGCGTGACCATGCGCGGCGCGACCAGGTTGAGGATCGGCAGATCGCGGTACACGATCTGCTGGAACTGCTGGTACAACACGACGCGTTTGCTTTCGTCGGTTTCGACCGCGGCGCTTTCGAGCAGGCGGTCGACTTCCGGATTGCTGTAATGCGGTGCATTCGAAAACGGCGCACCGGGGCGGATATTCTTCGACCAGTAGAGGCGTTGAACCCCCACGCTCGGGTCGAATAGCGTGTTGACGCCGATGCTCGTGAAATCGAACTGGCGATCGGCATACACACGCTTCAGGAATGCAGGCAAGTCCTGCGAGCGAACCGTCACGTCGATACCGACACGCGCCAGCGCGGATTTGACGTAGTCGGCCTGGCGCCGGTACATGTCGCCGTACGGCAGGAAGTCGTGCGTCAAACGGAAGCGCACGCCGCCGTCCTTGCGCGGATAGCCCGCGGCGTCGAGCAGCTTCTCCGCGTTGCCGATATCGAACGCGTACGGTGCGAGTTTTGCGTCGTGATACGGCGAGCCCGGCGTGATCGGCGTGGGCGACAGATCGGCATAGCCGTAGGCCACCGTGCGCTGCACGACCTGCGGATTGATCGCATGCGCGATGGCCTGGCGCACGCGCACGTCTTTGAGGACCGGATGATCGAGATTGAAGTCGATCTCGGCGAGCGGTTCCAGAAATCGATAGCCGCGCGTTTCGACCGCCAGTTGCGGCAGTTGCGTGAGGCGCGGCAGATCCGTGAGCGGCACCGGGTTCTCGCCGCCCAGATCCAACGCGCCGGTTTCGAATGCGGCCGAGCGCGCGGCGGCGTCGGGAATCACCTTGAATACGAGGCTGTCGATGTACGGCTTGCCCGCGTCCCAGTAGTCCGGATTGCGCTCATAGACGATATTGGCGCCACGCGTCCACGATTTGAAACGGAACGGTCCGGTGCCGATCGGCGCGTTGTTGTGCGGATTGGACAGCGGGTCGCCCTGCGCGTACAGGTGCTTGGGCACGATTGGCGACTCGCCGGCCGAGAGTGCTTTCAACAGATACGGCGCGGGCTTCGACAACTCGATCACCGCCGTGCGCGCGTCGGGCGTGGCGACGCTTGTCACATTCGCGAACGTGCTGCGGCCCCTTGGATGCACCGATTTGAGCAGATCGATCGAGAAAGCGACGTCGGCCGAGGTGAACGGCTGGCCGTCGTGCCACTTCACGTTCTGCCGCAGGGTGAAGGTGTACTTCAGGCCGTCCGGACTGACGGACCACGCCGTGGCCAGTTGCGGCTTCGGGCGCAGGTCGAAGTCATAAGCCAGCAATCCTTCCAGCACTTTGGAACTCGCGACGAGCGCGGGTCCGGTGGTCTGGAAGATCGACACGAGCACCGGCGGCTCCGGATTGATCAACATGTTCAGCGTGCCGCCCCGTTTCGGCGCGCCGGCCTCGCCCTGGGCGAACGCAAGTGCCGGCATGCCGGCCGCCGCGAGCGCCGCGCCAGATGAAATAAGAAATTCGCGTCGATTCAACCGTGCCATGTAATCCAGATCCTTATGCCGATGTTTCGGCCTTGCCGGCCGAATAGAGTGTTGTCGTGTCGGCAATGCCGCTGCCGCAGCGCTCACGATAAAGCCGCGGCGTCGGTAAAAGAACCAATCGTTATGTATATGCAAAGCACGGTGCGGAGGAAAGACGCATCGGCGGGACGCCGCCTTTCCTTTTGTTACGTCATGGGAGCATCGCTACGCAAACATACAAATAAGGATTGCGTATCTATTGTCGAGAGTTTTCGTTATTGCCAAACAATCGGTGTTTTAGCGCTTATTCGAGAGAAATAGTCGATATCCATATCGAATTTGATTGTTTGTTTCGTCGATTCGTTTTGCTTATCGTTGCTCGCCCGATTCGAAATTCTCCTCGGGCAATCACTTCTCCGACTCGCCCTCAAAAACGACTCAAACAACTATGAAAAAACTGCTTTTCGCTTTCAGCGTTTCGTCTCTCATGGTCGGTACGGCCAGTGCTCAAAGCAGCGTCACCCTGTATGGGATCGTGACCGGCAATGTGACCTACTCGAATAACGCGCAGACGGCTGCAACGCCGTCTTCCGGCAAACCCAAAGGCGGCGCGCAGGTGGCGCAGTTCGATAGCGGATCATCGGGACTCGCGTCGAGTCGCTGGGGCCTGAAAGGCGTGGAAGATCTGGGCGGCGGATTGAAGGCCCTGTTCCAGCTTGAAAATGGCTTCAGCGTGAACAACGGCGCAATTGGTCAAGGCGGCACGGAGTTCGGACGCCAGGCGTGGGTCGGTCTGAATGGCGGCCGCTACGGCACGTTCACGTTGGGACGCCAGGGCGACACCTCGGTGGAATTCGTATCGCCACTGATCCACGGCTGGTATTGGGGCAACCTCGCGATTCATCCGGCGGACTACGACAATCTGAACTTCACTCACCGCATCAACAATTCGCTGAAGTACCTCTCGGATTCGTTCAACGGCTTCCGCTTCGGCGCGCTATACAGCTTGGGTGGCGTGGCCGGGAACGTCACGCAGAATCAGCTGTGGTCCACCGGCGCCAGCTATACCGGCGGTGCGTTCGCCATTGCCGCGTCGATCGTCAATGCGCGCAATCCGAACACGTCGCTTTACGGCACCAATGCGAATGCAAGCACCACGGGTAATAACCTTGGATCGGCGGGTTCGGCAACGACCGCCGAGTCCAATCCTGCGGTCGCCGGCTTCGCATCGGCGAACACGCAGCAGACGATTTCCGTGGCGGCAACCTACACGGCAGGCGGCGCGATTGTCGGTGCGGCCTACTCGACTACCCAATTCCGTGGACTGGGCTCGAACTCTTCGCTGAATACACTGCACTATAGCGGTTCGACGAGGCTGAGCACCGTCAGTGCGAGCTTGCGCTATCAGGCCACGCCGTTTCTTCGATTCGGCACGTCATTCGACTATACGGAAGGCGGCAGCGTGAGCGGCAAAGAGAGCGCCAAATACGAGCAGTTGAACCTTGGTGCGGCGTACTCGCTTTCCAAGGCAACCGACATTTACGCGACCGGCGCTTATCAACACGCGAGCGGCACCGATTCATTGGGACGGCCGGCGGTCGCGGCAATCGGCTATCTGACACCGTCCACCACCAGCAACCAGGTGGCCGTCTCGGCGGGTGTCAAGCATCTGTTCTAGAGCGAAGCAACAGGCCCCGGTCGAGCAACGGCTCGGGGTGAATGCCGTTGTCACATCGAAACACGCTAACGGCATTTACCCCGGCATACACCCTGCTTCAGCTCCGTCAATGCACTTTGGGGAAACCGTGACGCTGCGCGAGTAGATCGAGAATGCGGCGCGTGTCTGTCACGAAGCGCTTGCTGCCCAACGTCTGGGCATCGGCGGGCGCGGGCTGCTCGTCACCGAGAATCAGTACCGGCAGACTCTGGTGCTCAGCGTCCAGCACCTCGATCACCTCGGCGCGCGGACGCGCAAACGGCAGGCGGCGAATGTCGAGATGGGCGTTGCGCGCGGGATCGCTCGCGAGCAAACCTTCAATGGGCGCTCCGTCCGGGCAGATAAAACGCTCGCCCGGATGATCCGGATCCGTAAAGCCCGGCTCCAGTAGTAACAGCAAATCTCGGCTCATAGTGTGCAATGCTCGAAAGGTGGTGAATGGATGGCAATCCGTTAGAACACGCGTCCTTCGGTCAGATGCGTGGTCACGCCGTTCAACTCGTAGTCGCCGATCACGCGCGCTTTGTGCAGCAGAGGGTTGTGACTGAAAATGGTGCGCAGATTGCGCCAATGACGGTCGAAATTGTGCGCGCGTCCTGTGGCCGATGCGCCGCCAATCTCGAACAAACGCTCGCCCGCATAAAGCGCCAGCTTACTCACCACGAGCTGGGTTTTGGCAGTGGCCAGTGCGCCTTCCAGCACCAGCTCTTCCGCATTCGCCGCGCCGCTGTGGATCGCATTCGCCGAGCGGTCGAGCGTGCGTGCGTTCGCCGCGACCAGTGCATCGATCGAGAGGCTGTGCGCCGCGAGGTCGCCCACCACCTGCTGCACGAAACCATCCTCGCGCGCCGAGGGCGCCGGACTATGCAGCACCGGCCGGCCGTATTGCGTCACGTAGCGCCGTGCGTCCGCGAGAATGTTTCGCACGATACCCGCCGCAACCGTTACCAGATGCAGCTGCCGCACGGCGCTGCCATGCCGGCCGGCGAGCGTCGTATAGCCGCGTGTCGCGATCTCGTGAGAAAACACCTGCACGTTGTCGAGCACGAGGCTGCCGCTCGCCGTCATGCGTTGCCCCATGCCGTCCCAGTCGTCGAGTACCTGCAATCCTTCACGCGACACGGGAATCACGATGGACACTTTTTCGTCGTTCTCGTTCTGCACGTTGATCCGCGCATAGTCGGCAAACGCGGTGCCGGTCGAGTAGTACTTTCTGCCTGTCACACGAAAGTGCTCGCCGTCGCGCACCAGCTTCGTCACGATTTCGCCCGGCCTCGCCGTCCCCAGTTCCGTGGACGCACCGCCGAAGATCGCCCCTTGCCGTATGCGCTCGATCTGCGTGTCGTTGAAGGCGGAACGCGGCGACAGCAGCAGTTGCTCGGTCTGGTCGAAGTGAATCCGCAGTGCGTGCGCGACATTCGATTCATGCGCGCCCAACGTGGCGATCACCTCGAAGAGGTCTTCCAAGGTTCCGCCCAAACCGCCCCACTCGACCGGAAAACGGAGCACGCCCAGGCCGGATTCGCGAAACAGCCTGAAGCCGTCGAATGGCAACTCGCGCCGCACCTCACGTTGCGCGGCGTCTTCGCCAATCGCCTGAGCCAGCGCGGGTAACCCGGCGAGTGCCGCGTCGAGCCTCGCACGCGCCGTGGTGTCCTGAGAGACCTGCATGCCTTGATTCCTTGTAAAAGCGCACGGATCGCATTCGATCCGACTGTTTGAGTTGGGAAGATGGACCGGCGCGCCAATAAGACATGCCGCTGTGACGGATCAGTATAGGGACGCGGCTCTCCGCACAAAACCAGCGAATCAAGCTATGGATATGCGCGATTGTGAAATGCGAATTGCGGATAAGGATTGATGAATCCGTTATTGGAGCAACGGGCGCCGCATTTCTATACTCGATCCCGGTCAGCACTCACCAACGACGAGTGCCAGAATTCAACCGTGGAAATGGAACCATGAGCCTACGTCCCTTGCATGACCGCCTGATCGTCAAGCGTCTCGACCAGGAAACCAAAACCGCTTCAGGCATTGTCATTCCGGAAAGCGCCGCGGAAAAACCCGATCAGGGCGAAGTGATCGCCATCGGACCGGGCAAGCGCGATAGCGACGGCAAACGCATCGAACCCGATCTGAAAGTCGGCGAGCGCGTGCTGTTCGGCAAATATGCCGGGCAGTCGGTCAAGGTCGACGGTAATGAACTGCTCGTGCTGCGCGAAGAAGATGTCGTCGCAGTCGTCACTCAATAACGAAGGGAGCGTCTAACCATGGCAGCAAAAGAAATCATTTTCAGCGACGTCGCCCGCTCGAGGCTGGTCGAAGGCGTCAATATTCTCGCCAATGCGGTCAAGGTCACACTGGGTCCGAAAGGCCGCAACGTGGTGCTCGAACGCAGCTTCGGCGCACCGATCGTCACCAAGGACGGTGTGTCGGTCGCGAAGGAAATCGAATTGTCGGACCGCGTGCAGAATATCGGCGCGCAGCTTGTCAAAGAAGTCGCTTCGCGCACCAGTGACGCGGCGGGCGACGGCACCACGACGGCGACTGTGCTCGCGCAAGCCATCGTGCGCGAAGGTCAGAAATACGTGGCGGCGGGCCTCAACCCGCTGGATCTGAAGCGCGGTATCGACAAGGCCGTGGTCGCCGCAATCGATGAACTGAAGAAGATCAGCAAACCGACCACGACCAGCAAGGAAATCGCGCAGGTCGCGACGATTTCGGCCAACGGCGAAGAGTCGATCGGTCAGCGTATCGCGGAAGCAATCGACCGCGTCGGCAAGGAAGGCGTCATCACCGTGGAAGACGGCAAGTCGCTCGACGACGAACTCGACGTGGTGGAAGGTCTGCAATTCGACCGTGGCTACCTGTCGCCGTATTTCATCAACGATCAGGATAAACAGGTTGCGATACTCGACAACCCGTTCGTGCTGCTGCACGACAAGAAGGTGTCGAACATTCGTGATCTGTTGCCGATCCTGGAACAGGTCGCGAAAGCCGGCCGCCCGCTGCTGATCATTGCGGAAGACGTGGAAGGCGAGGCGCTCGCCACGCTGGTGGTCAACAACATTCGCGGCATTCTGAAGACCGTCGCGGTAAAGGCGCCCGGCTTCGGCGATCGTCGCAAGGCGCTGCTCGAAGACATTGCGATCCTCACCGGCGGGCAAGTGATCGCTGAAGAAACTGGCCTGACGCTCGATAAAGCGACGCTCGCCGAACTGGGTCAGGCCAAGCGCATCGAAGTCGGCAAGGAGAACACCACGGTCATCGACGGCGCGGGCGACAGCAAGAATATCGAAGCGCGCGTGAAGCAGATTCGCGTGCAGATCGAGGAAGCGACTTCCGACTACGACCGCGAAAAACTTCAGGAACGCGTCGCGAAGCTGGCGGGTGGCGTGGCGGTGATCAAGGTGGGCGGCGCAACCGAAATCGAGGTCAAGGAAAAGAAAGACCGTGTCGACGACGCACTGCATGCAACGCGCGCAGCCGTTGAAGAAGGTATCGTGCCGGGCGGCGGCGTCGCGCTGATTCGCGTGAAGCAGGCGATCAGCGGCCTCAGGGGCGTGAATGCCGATCAGGATGCAGGCATCAAGATCGTGTTGCGCGCGCTCGAAGAACCGTTGCGCCAGATTGTCACGAATGCGGGCGAGGAAGCGAGCGTGGTGGTCGCGAAGGTCGCTGAAGGCACGGGCAATTTCGGTTACAACGCACAGACCGGCGAATATGGCGATCTGGTCGAATCGGGCGTGCTGGATCCGACCAAGGTCACACGCACCGCGCTGCAGAACGCGGCTTCGGTAGCCGGACTGCTGCTGACCACCGACGCCACCGTTCACGAGGCACCGAAGGATACGCCGGCCGCAGGTCAGCCAGGCGGTCCTGGCGCGGGCGCACCGGGACTCGATTTCTGACGACTCACCGCTTGCGCCTGGCACCAGGCAATTAGCGCGGTAAACACGGGCCGGTACTCGCTTTCCAGCGAGCCGGCCCGATCTGTTTTCCACTTTCCTCGCACATGTATGGCAGACGCCGAACCATGCCCATCGCTACGTCATCGCAATCCTGCATGCGGCTCGCGCTGGAATGTTTTGGTGCACGCATCCCGCGCTGGTTGCAAGTCCACATACTAATTCAGCATTTCTACAACAAACTAGATATTGCGGTGCAGCAAAATGCACTAAACTCAGCGTAGAAGTATGCAATTCGCACTCACGGTCATGTTGCGACGGAGGAATGTGCCATGACGACTTATGAGGCTTTACACGTACCAAACACGGCTGTTCTGCATGTCTTCGAGCAGGACGGCGGCTGGCATTGGGGCATCACCACGCCGCGTGCGGCCGGATCCGGATTCAAGGTGGTGGCGTTCAGCAAGGAAACCTTTCCGATTGAGGAAGCAGCGCGCAGCGATGGCGATCGGGCACTGCGCTGCCTGTCAGGCGCCGACGTTCACGAGTCGACCCATTGACGACGCCGCCCGCGTGACATCGGCCGGCGCTATCGTTCACTGATCACAAGTCCAGCGTTACACCAGCTTGCGCACCGGGATCGCCGGCAACCGGATGCGCCATGCAAATCAGCGCAGCACCGCGTTCGATCTGCGCCTCTACTTCGCCGTCGTACTCAACCTTTCCCGCCAACACACGCGTCGAACATGTGCCGCACATACCCGAGCGGCAACTCGACGGCGCGTTGATGCCGTGCGCCTCGGCAAGCTCCAGCAAGCTGCCGTCGCGCGGCAGCCATTGAATCGTACGCGCCGAACGCGCAAAGCTCACCTGCACACCGTCAGTGCCTTGCGCCGGCGCTTCCTGTGCCTTCGTCCCGTCGCTGGCGCGCGTGCGCTTCACGGTCGCCGGGCCGAACGCTTCGAAGCGAATCCGTTCATCCGCGACGTTCAGTCCACGCAGCCCTTCATACAGGTCTTGCATGAACTGCTCGGGCCCGCATAGATAGAAGTCGTAGTCGTCGAAGGGCAGCGCGCGTTTCAGCGCGTCGATGCCAATCCGTCCGGGCGATACGCCGTCAGTCGGCACAGATGCGGCGCTATCGAAAAGATGCAGGGAAACTGCCGGATTACGCGCCGCGATCTCCTTCAGATCGGCACTGAAAGGTCGTTCACGATCACTGCGCGCACCGTGAAAGAAGAAGAGTCGCCTCGCTTTCGCGCCGTCGTCGCGCGACGCGGCCGACGCATGCCGAAGCATGGTCATCATCGGTGTGATGCCGATACCCGCCGAGATAAAAACGGCGGGCCGCGGGCTCTCTTCTGCATAGGTGAAGGTGCCGCGCGGCTTCATCGCTTCGATCCGCATGCCGGCAACCAGATGCTCGTGCAACCAGTTCGAGGCAACCCCTTCGCGCTTCACGCTGATTCGATACCGCAACGGATTGTGCGCATCGGAAAGCGTGTAGGTTCGCAGCAGCGGTGTGTCGAGACCCGGCACAGGCAGGCGGATCGGCAAAAACTGCCCCGCTTTGTACGGCGGCAGCGGTGTGCCGTCGATCGATTCGAAGTAGAAGGAACGAATCGACGGTGTCTCGTCGGCCACTGCCGCAACCGTCAGCTTGTGCCAGGGCGACGCAGCAACCGGCTTACGCACTGCCGCCGCAAACTGCGGCGCAAACTCCACATCGGACCAGCGAAACGGCAATGCGCCCCGGCTGCGCCGCACTTCCCGCACGTGAAAACGCACGAGCCGTTGCGCGCCTTCGAACGCCGCCAGCTCCGCGCCGTCCCAGACGATTTCCGCAACTGCGGCGACATACACCAGATCGCCGGTCGCGAAGTCGATGAACAGCAACCCCGCGCGTGGATCGTGGATCAGGTTGCCGATCGTATTGAAGAAGTTGTTGCCGCTGTAGTCGGGCGTGGTCAGCGTGTGCTCATCCTTGATACGGACGAACCCCGGCGGCCCGCCGCGATGCGACACGTCGACGCCGCGAGCGAGGCCCGCGTTCTCTTCGAGATTCGCGCTCGCGATGAAAAACGTGTCCGCTCCCGCCAGCAGTTCGCGGTCGGCGTCGCTGAGTTGCGTTGCTATTTCCGGCGGCACTGAAGGCCCGGACACGCCCTGCTCCACCCAGCTCGGCACACGGCTCTGAATGTACTTCGCGCAGTTGCCGAAGCTCTGGCGAACCTCGACGGTCAGCGCGGCTGCGTCCACCGATGTCACCACGCCGTTGATCCGGTTGCGGCGCCGGGTCTTTGGCTGCAGTCCAAGGCCGCCAATCATGGCACCCTTCTGCCAGCGGTCCGCCAGCGGATCACCGGCCAGCACGCCGCCTTCGATCCGCAGCGTCCGCGCATCCGGCGAGCTCACGAAACCCGGCGCGCCCGCGCGCACCGTCGCCCATGGCTGGCCGTGAGCGTCGACACCGCCGAACACCATGAAGGGCTGTTCGGCGAAGAACTGGCGGTGCTGGTCCGGCATGGAGCGGCGAATGCCGCGGCGGCCCGACGAATCCGCCTGGCTTCTCACCCCCGCGCGCTGCTGGGCGGCGAGTTCGGCTGCGTGAAACGGCGAGGCGTCGGCGCCCCAACTATTCAGGGGAATAAACGTGGACATCATCGGACTCCGTTGACGTCAAAAATCAGCCGCTCATCCGGCGAGCAGTCCGGCCTTCGTCGACGGCATGGCGACAAACCGCGGCAACGCTTCGACGCGGCGCAACCACGCACGAATGTTCGGGTACGGTTCGAGCGACACGCCGCCTTCCGGTGCATGTGCGATATAAGTGTGCGCGGCAATGTCGGCAATCGTCACCTGATTGCCCGCGGCGAACGCCTTGTCCGCGAGTTCGCGTTCGAGCACGTCGAATAGCTTCACGGCAATTTTCTTCGCGCTCTCGTGATCGAGCGGCGCGCCGAACACGGTAACGAGCCGCGCGGCACAAGGCCCGTAAGCGATTTGCCCGGCGGCGAGCGACAGCCAGCGCTGTACGGTGGCCGCGCCGAGCGGGTCTTCCGGCAGCCAGGAGGCGTCGCCGTAACGCTTTGCCAGATACACGAGAATCGCGTTCGAATCGAACAGCGTGAGCTCGCCGTCCTGGATCGTCGGCACCTGCCCGAACGGGTTGAGCGCCAGATACGCCGGCTTGCGGTTATCACCGGCTTTCATGTCCAGTTCGACCACTTCGAATGGCAGGTCGAGCAGCGTCAGAAAAAGCTTCACCCGATGGCCGTGGCCGGAAAGAAGCGTTGTATACAGGCGGATCGGTTGGGCGGGTCGCGCAGCGGGCATAAGAGGCTCCATCGAGCAGGAAGGGATGGAACGAGCATAATGCGCACGAGCGCCTTTGCAGAAGCCCGATAATCCGGGAAACACAGTCAATCGAAGATGGACAATCCACCATGGCCGACGTACGCGACGTAAACCTGAACCGCCTGGCGATTTTCGTCGCGGTTGTCGAGGCCGGCTCGCTGACCGCCGCGGCAGCGCGTCTGGGCCTCGCCAAAACCATGGTCAGCACGCACATGCAGCGGCTCGAGGCCGAAGTGGGCGCGAGCCTGCTGGTCCGCACGACGCGGCGACTAGGCTTGACGGAAGCGGGCCGCGCGTTTTACGACGCCAGCGTGAAGATCCTGCGCGCCACGGAAGAAGCACTGACGGCGATCGGCGGAGAATCGGCGCCTGTGCGCGGCACCTTGCGCGTGAGCTCACCGATCGACTACGGCTCGCTCGCCGTCGCGCCGGCACTCGTCGAACTGCGCCGCGCGAATCCGCAGCTCAATGTCGAATTGCTGTGCACCGACCAATATGTGGATCTCATCGCGGACGGCATCGACGTGGCAATCCGCCTCGGCCGGCTGGCCGACTCCAATTACCGGGCGGTGAAGCTCGGCAGCTTCGTCAAGTGGATCGTCGCGAGTCCGGAGTTCGTCGAAATATGGGGAGAGCCGCAAACGCCCGCCGAACTGTCGGCGATGCCCTACTGCGCAATGACGGTCTTGCCGCATCCATTGACGCTCGAGCTGCGGCGCAGCAATGGCAAGAGCACAGACGACGGTGACGCCGAAAGCGTGCGCTGCGAAAACGCGTTTCTTGTGAACACGGCCAACGCGTGCCGCTCGGCGACGCTCGCCGGCGGTGGATTCGGCCTGTTGACCGATTTCTCGATCGACGCCGACGTCGCCGCGGGCCGATTGATCCGCCTGTTGCCTGAATGGGCGACCGAGCCTGCTAGCATTCAGGCGGTGTTCCCGCCCACCAGCCATCCGCCGGCCAAAGTGCGGGCGCTGATCGAAACGTTCAAGAAACAGCTCGAACGGCCATCGTAACGGCGCGGGCGGTTCCCGTCACACACACGGAAAGCCGCCCTTTGCCGTCGGTCAGAACGAATGACGCATGCCGATCCGCACGTCGCTCTGCGTGTTCGACGAAGACGGCGTGAAGCTATAGCCGATCACCGCGTTCACGCCATCCGACGCGCGCAGATAGTCGCCGGAAATATAGACGTCCGTGCGCTTGGACAACAGGTAATGCAGGCCGAGCGAGCCCTGGTTCCAGTGGTTGCCTTCGAACCGTGTGTGTTGATATCCGCCGTACAGCATCAACGCCGGGGTGAACGTATAAGAAGCGCCAACCTCATAGACCTGCATATGCGAGGTCTCGCCGAGCCCCTTGATCGTGGTGTAAGTGAAGTCGCCGCTCAGCATGACCTTGCCGATCGTATAGGCCGCACCCACGGCAAACGCCCCTTGCTTGTCGACCGGAAACGCCGACGAGCTGTACAGGTCCGTCACCGCGCCGGTCGCGGGATCGACGGACACGGTCGGCTTGCCGAGGAACGTGCGCGTGCCGATCATCGCGTACGGGTCGAATGCGTAGATGCCGTACGGATTGTTCAACTGCGTGTAGGCCGCGCCCATGTTGAAGTCGCTGTGCTCGTAACGCGCCCCCACGCTCCACGCGCTCTTGTTGTGAAAGTCGCCCGCGGTATTGCCGAACGAATACATGCCGCCGAACGAGAAGCCTGCGTAGTCGTTAGAGAGAAACTTGACTGAATTCGGCAGCCGGTCGCCGTTCATCCGGTCGAAGTCGCCCTGATGGATCGCATAACCGCTCGCCCACGACGAGATGTTATAGAGGTAGACAAACTCCTCGGTCATGTCGAGCTGATTACCGAGCGAGAGCGTACCCCAGTTGCTCTTCAGGCCGACATATGCCTGGCGGCCGAACAACGCGCCGCCGAATCCGAGTTGCCCGTTGCCCACGTGAAAACCCGACTCCAGTACGAACACGGCCTGCAAGCCGCCGCCGAGATCTTCGACGCCCTTGAAACCGATCCGGTTACCGTACGAAATACCGTCGTCGAATTTGAACTGGTTGGCGCCACCGGCATTGTTCACGTAGGTGATGCCGGCATCCAGAATGCCGTACAGTGTGACGCTGCTTTGCGCATGGGCAGCCATCGGCGCACAGATAGCGCTTGCTGCGATAGCGAGTCCCGAAAGGCTGACGGCATTGCTCTTCTTCATCTAATTCTCCCCTGCTCTTTGCCTGCGTATTTCGTTGGATAAAGCGATCCCTGCTGCGCGCTGTTGACCAGGCGCGGCGCTTCTCGCATGACGGGCAGTTCGAAACCGGCTGAGACCGAGTAAAACGGATTGAAGCTATCCGCGATGCATGTAATGACCAGTCACATTCACATCGCCGGATCAAGAATACGGGTCCAGATTTAGGAGGATTCGACCGGAAGCGACATAAATCTGTCGCCTGGCGACTTCATGGTTAGGAATGCGCGGTTATTTCATGCCGAGCGCCGTTTGCACGGCTTGCAAACCATTGGCGCCGCTCGCCGTGTTCACGCCGTCGAGCCACGACTTCAACAATTCGGGGTGGCGCTTGAGCGCTTCGGTCGCGGCGGCGTTCACAGGGGTCTTCTTTTCCAGTACTTCGGTGATCACGCCGTTTTCCAGATCGACATTGAAGGTGAGTTGCCTGAACAGTTTGCCGACGTTCGGACACTGCTCGGCATAGCCGCTGCGCGCCACCGTATTGACCGTGGCGCCGCCGTAGTTGGGCCCGAAGTACCTGTCGCCGCCATCAAGGTAAGTGAGCTTGAACCTGGTGTTCATCAAGTGCGGTTCCCACGCGAGAAAGACAATCCATTTCTTCTCGCGCACCGCCCGCTCCACCTGCGTGAGCATGCCGGTCTCGCTCGACTCGACGAGCTTCCAGTCGCCGAGGCCGAACGCCTTGTCGTCGACCATCTTCTTGATGTTCTGATTGGCCGGTGCGCCAGGTTCGATGCCATAGATCTTGCTGTCGAACTTGTCGGCGTTCTTTGCCAGATCCGCGAAAGAATGGATGCCGGCCGCCGCCACATAGTCGGGTACGGCCAGCGTGAACTTGGCGTTGCTCAGATTCGGATGCACGACCTCGATCGACTTTTCTTCTTCGAACGGTTTGACGACCGGCGCCTGCGCGGGCATCCAGTTGCCGAGAAACACGTCGATCTGCCGTTTCTTCAAGCCTTGATATGTGATCGGCACCGACAGGTTCGCCACGCTCTGCTTATAGCCCAGCGCCTTCAACAATACGCCGGTCATCGCATTGGTGGCGTCGATGTCGGTCCATCCGGGCCCCGCCATGTTGACTTGCGTGCACGACTGCGGCTCGGCGGCCAACGCGAATGTGGCCGACGCGCAAAGCAGCGCAACGCCGGTTACCGCCTGTTTGAAGAGCTTTTTCATTGTGTCGGCTTCCTGTTCGTGAGGTGGGGTGGATCGTTAGCAGAGTGGGAATCAACGCACGACGGCGGGAAAACGCGCCATCGCTTCGAGCGTATCCAGATCGATGTGATTGCGCATATAGCGCTGGCTCGCATCGACATGCGGCTGCCAGTCCCACGACGCGACCGTGCCCTGTGTCGTGGATGCGAAATGAAAATGACGCCGCCGCTGGCTTTTCAACACTTCGTTGTGCAGCGCGGCGAGATCCCAGCGTTGCGCGATCTCCTCGCGCAAAGCCGCGACCTGTGCCGCGTATTCGCTGCGCGCGGCAAGATTCTCCCGCTCCAGCGGGTCCGCTGCGACGTCGTAAAGTTGATCGGGATCCGCCGGCGTATGAATGAATTTGAAGCGGCCGCGCCGCACCATCACGATCGGCGCAATCGCACCTTCCGCCAGATATTCGCCAATGGCTTCATCGTGACCATCTTGGCGGCCCTGTAGATGCGGCACGAGGCTCTGTCCATCGAGCGAATCGGGCCACATGGCCGGCGATTCGCCGCGCGCCAGTTCGACCAGCGTGGGCAGCAGATCGAGATGCGAAACGGATGCCCGCACGCGATGCGCGTCGAATTGCTGCGGCGCGTGCACGATCAGCGGAACGCGGCAGCCACCTTCGAAGAAGGTCATCTTGTACCAGAGGCCGCGCTCGCCGAGCATCTCACCGTGGTCGGAGGTCACGACGATCACCGTGTCTTTCGCGAGTCCCGACTGTTCGAGCGCTTCGAGGATCGCGCCGAACTGGTCGTCGACGTAGGAGATTGCGCCGTAGTAGGCACGGCGCGCATTGCGGATCTGCTGATCGGTGGGCGGCGTGCGGTCGGTTTCGCATACATGGCGCAGGCGCTTGGAATGCGGATCGGCGTCTTCGAATGAATCGCGAAACGCGGGCATGTCGATGTCTTCGTCGCGATACAGGTCCCAGTACTTTTTTGGAATCGCATACGGGTCGTGCGGATGGGTTAGCGAGGCGACCATGCAGAATGGTCTTGCATCTTTTCCGGCATGACGTTCGCGTGCGATGTCGAAGAGTTTCTGGCGCGTGGTGAACGTGACTTCGTCATCGAAATCGAGTTGGTTGGTGCGCACGCACGGGCCCGCATCGATCACGGAGCTCATGTTGTGATACCACGTGGGGCGCGCTTCGAAATGCGCCCAGTCGGGCGTCCAGCCAAAGTCGGCAGGATAGATGTCGGTGGTGAGCCGCTCTTCGAAGCCATGCAACTGATCGGCGCCGCAGAAATGCATCTTGCCGGACAGAATGGTGCGATATCCTTCGGCGCGAAGATAGTGTGCGAACGTCAGCGTTTGCGACGGAAATTCCGCTGCGTTGTCATAGGCGCCGATTGCCGACGGCAGCTTGCCCGACAGGAAGGAAAACCGCGATGGCGCACACAGTGGACTCGCGCAATAGGCGGATTCGAATACCACGCCTTGCTTGGCGAGCCGGTCGAGATTGGGGGTCCTGGTCAGACGGTGTCCGTATGCGGCCAACGCGAACGGCGTCATCTGGTCAGCCATCAGAATGAGGATATTCTTTTTGCTCTCAAGCATGGGGGCGTGCCTCGAATAGAATCACAAGTGTCGGTGCAAATGTCGCCGTTGTTGCAACGGCAAACGGGCGGCCCGATGCCGGGCCCGCCATGCGCACCACTATTGCCGTCCAATTCGCGACTGTGAAGACGGCAAATCGTTATGTGCCTATAAGGGGTCGTTATGCCGAGGCAGGATCGCTTGCCGCCAATGCAGGCGCTGGCCATGTTCGAATCCGCGGCGCGTCTGGCCAGCTTCACGGCTGCCGCGCGCGAGATGGGTTCGACACAGCCGGCTGTCAGCCAGCGCGTCGTGCAGCTTGAAGAAGCGCTGGGCACCCCGCTCTTCGAGCGCGGCCATCGTGGCGTTACGCTCACGGAAGACGGCGTGCGGTTGTTCGAAGCGGTGCGCCACGCGCTCGACACGATTCGCCTCGCCACCAGCGAAATCCGCGCGCGGCGCATGCCGCAAACCCTCACGCTCTCCACCGATTTCGGCTTCGCCACCTATTGGCTGATGCCGCGTTTATCGCAGTTCAAGGCGCTGATGCCGGACGTCGACGTGAAGATCATCACGTCGCAGAGCGTGTTCGATCCTTCGCACGATCAGGCGGACATTGCCATTGCATTCGGCGACGAACACGCCGACTGGAGCGCGCGCGGCGCGGTCAAACTGTTTCCGGAGCGCGTCACGCCGGTGTGCAGCCCCGCCTTTGCCGCGGCACACCCGTCGTTGCGTACGCCGTCCGACCTGCTGCACCTCCCGCTACTGCATCTCGAACCGACCCAGCCGGCGCGCTGGCTGTCCTGGACGGACTGGTTCGCCGCGCACGCGCTGGATGCGCCGCCCGCGCATCGCGGCATCACGTTCAACAGTTTTACGCTGGTGGCCCATGCGGCGATCATGGGTCAGGGCGTCGCGCTCGGCTGGGCGCCGCTCGTCGACGAACTGCTTGCAACCGGGCAACTGGTCGAACTGTTCGAGCCGCCGGTCGTCACCGAGCGTGGTTATCTGCTCGTCACGCAGCGCGCGGCGACGCCCGCTGTCAGCGCCTTTCGCCAATGGCTGCTCGGCGAATGCGGACTCGACGCCGACTGAGCACCGCCCCCGACTCTGGCGCTCCCGTTCCAGCGCGACGGCGTTTAGCTTCTATCCGCGCATGCGCCTGATTTGATCTACTGCGATGATGCATGCCGCGCCCCGTGGCATCGCCCTATCATCCAAGTGGAGAGCGCATGTCCGCCGATTCCCGTCCCGATCAACTGGTTCTCACCGTTGCGTGTCCGAGCGCGGCGGGCCAGGTCGCCGCCGTTGTCGGCTTTCTCGACCGGCATCATTGCTATATCGACGAACTGACCGTTTTCGACGACGACCTGAGTGAACGCTTTTTCGTGCGCTGCGTGTTCCACGGCGTGGACAGCAGCGAGACGCTGCATGCCGCGGGCCTCAAGCGGGAATTCGAGCCGATCGCCGAGCGCTTTCGCATGACATGGGCCATGCACGACGTCGGCACGCGGCCGAAAGTCCTGATCATGGTGTCGAAACTCGAACACTGTCTCGCCGATCTGCTGTTCCGCTGGCGCATGGGCGAGCTGAAAATGGACATTGTCGGCATCGGTTCGAATCATCGCGATCTCGAACCCTTGGCGCAGCAGCATGGCTTGCCGTTCCACCATCTGCCGATCACCGCCGATACGAAGCCGCAACAGGAAGCGCGGCTGCTCGATCTGTTCGAGACATCGGGCGCGGAGTTGATGATTCTCGCGCGCTATATGCAGATTCTGTCCGGGGAAACGAGCCGTGCACTCGCGGCACGCGCGATCAATATCCACCATTCGTTCCTGCCCGGCTTCAAGGGTGCGAAACCGTATCACCAGGCGCATGCGCGCGGCGTCAAGCTGATCGGCGCCACCGCGCACTTCGTCACTGACGATCTCGACGAAGGTCCGATCATCGAACAGGTGGTGGAGCGCGTCGATCATTCGTATAGCCCGGAGCGCCTGCTTGCCACCGGGCGCGACGTCGAATGCATCACGCTGGCGCGGGCCGTCAAGGCGTTTATCGAGCGGCGGGTGTTTATCAACGGCGATCGGACCGTTGTACTGCAATAAACGAAAACGCCGCTAAAAGAAGCGGCGTTCTCTGGAAGCTGCCGCTTCACCGAAGCGGCAACACGTTCACACTAAGCGCGTAATCACTTCACCCAGCTATCCACGCGATCGCCGTGTGCGCTGATCCACGCATCCGCTGCAGCAGTCGGCTTCTCGCCGTTTTGCGTGGCCAGCATCACGCTGTCGATCTCACCCGGCTTCCATTGGAATTTCTTGAGGAACGCGACAACCGGCGGCGCCTTCTTCTCGAGGTCAGGATTCACGACGCTATCCACGTGCTCCGCTTCGCCGAACACCTTCTTCGGATCTTCGAGGAATTTGAGCTTGTACTTCGCGAACATCCAGTGCGGCTTCCAGCCCGTCACGATAATCGGCTTGCTCGCCGCTTCCGAGCGCGCCAGTTCGGCGGTCATCGCGCTGCCCGAACTCGGCATCAACGTGTAGTCGAGTCCGTAGGCCTTGATCGCCTCGCTGGTTTTCTGCATCACGCCCGCGCCGGCGTCGATCCCGACAATGCGGGAGCCGAACTCCGTCTTCTTCGCCTCCAGATCGCCCACGCTCTTCACGTCGGCGTTATCCGGCACGATCAGGCCGATCTTCGCATCGTTGAAGTTCGGACCGAGGTCGACCACCTTGTCCTTGAAGTTGTTCCAGTACGCGCCGTGCGTGACCGGCAGCCACGCGGACAGCGTCGCATCGAGGTCGCCGCGCGCCACGCCTTGCCACATTACGCCGGCTGCGACCGGCACGAGTTGCACCTGGTAGCCCAGACGCTTTTCGATCACGCGCGCGGCCACGTTCGAGGTCGCGACGCTGTCGTCCCAGCCTTCCACGTAACCGATCTTGATAGTCGGCTTGGTATCGGCCGACACACTCACGCTGCTTGCCGCCAGCGCCGCGCTCAATGCGCTCAACACGAATATCTTTTTGATCAGTCTCATCGCCGTTCTCCCGTTTGCCGTCACAACAACCCAATGAGCATTTAGAATCGCCAGCCAGAATTGCCAGGTAGCGTTGTTTTCCGACATCCAGTTGTCCGCACGCGACTTCGGCCACTGGGGGCCGTCCTTCTCGTCTTACTTATCCACGACCAGATCGGTCAACGGCTTGCTGCAGCACAACAGCACCATGCCCTGATCGATCTCACGCTGGCGAATGCCGCCTGCGTGTTTCATCGCGACTTCCCCCGACACCAGCTTGACCTTGCAGGTGCCGCACATACCCTGAGTACACGATGCGGGCAGCCGCACGCCCGCTTTTTTCGCGGCGTCGAGCACGTGCTGGCCACTGCCGCATTCGATCTCGCGATTGCTTTTGGCGAAGCTCACCTTGAAGCGGGTGTCCGTTTCTATGGAAGCGGGCGCCGGTGCGAGCGCGGGCGTGAAGCCCGGCGCCTGTTCGCGCGCCTCGATAAAGCTCTCGGCCGTGACCGGCGCGCTCGCGTTCAGCAACGCGTCCGCCACGTGAGCGGTGGTCAACTGCGCGGCCACTTCGCCCACGGTCTCGAACGAGAAACTTTCCTCGTGGTAGTGACTGCGATCGAAACCGCCCTCGTCCAGCAGATTGCGCACCGCCTGCATGTACGGCGCGGGTCCGCAGGTAAAGATCTCACGTTCCAGAAAGTCCGGCGCGATGAGCTTGAGCAGCGGCAATGTCAGAAAACCGGTCACACCTGGCCAGTTCGTGCGTGCGCCGAGCCGTTCGCAAACAAATGCGGTGCGGAAATGCGCCTGATTTGACGCAATCAGATCGAGTTCGCGCGCGAAGATAATGTCGTCCGGTGTGCGGGCGCTATGGACGAACACGATGTCGCTATCTTCACCGAGTTCATGATGCGCGCGGCTCATCGACATCAGCGGCGTAATACCCGAGCCCGCCGATAAAAACAGGAATTTACGCGCCGGGTGCCGCGCGCAGGTGAATTCGCCCGCCGGCCCGAGCACGCGAACCTCGGCGCCCGCATGCAGATTGTCATGCAGCCAGTTCGACACCTTGCCGCCCGGCACGCGCTTGACCGTGATCGAGATCGTATGCGGACGCGTGGGCGGCGAAGAGATCGTATAGCAGCGATTGATCGACTCGCCGTCTATCTCCAGTTCCAGCGTAATGAACTGCCCCGGCTCGAATACGAACGCCCGGCCGGACGGTGCGCGAAAGAAAAAGCTCTTTACGTCGTGCGTTTCCTGGCGAACCTGGCAGCACACCAGTGTGTCGTCGGTGTCGCTGTTCCAGCGCGCCGGCAACGCTTCCCAGAAACGCGGCTGCGTGACCCGGCTGGCAGCGTGGTCCGCGGCCCGCTGGGTGCTGAGCTGAAACGTCGCCTGATCGCGCATCATTGTTTTCTCCGACTCCTGGTTGCGGTGCCGCGCTCAGCGCATGAAAGACACGACTTTTTCGCCGTGCGAAGCCGGCGTGATTTCGCCTGCTTCATGGGTTTGGGGCGCATTGCTGTAATCCGCCAGGCGGCCGATGTACCACTCGCAGAACTTCTCCACGAGGCCTTCCGTGAACGGCGAATACGGACCCGGCTCATAAGCGCTGCTCGTCGCGCCGCGTTGCGAGTATTCGACGAGTGCGCGATCCTGATCGTTCGTCGCGCGCCACACAGCTGTGAGGTTGTTCACGTCGTAATCGATGCCTTCGCGCGCGTCCTTGTGAACGAGCCACTTGGTGCGCACCAGCGTCTTGCCCGCCGAGAGCGGAATTACCGAGAAGCTGACAATGTGATCGCTCATGAAGTGATGCCACGAATTGGGCTGCGTCCAGAACGACAGGCCACCGAGATCGGCCTGCTCGAAGCCGCCGAGCAGTTTCTTCGAGGCCACTTTCGCGTCGAGCGTCTGCGATTCGCCGTCGCGATCGAGCGGCAGGCGTTGCGTGCGAAAACCGGTGACCAGATCGGCAAGCCGTTCGATTTCCGCGGAAGGCAACTGCATCGCTTCCCATTGCGCGGTACGGCGAGCCACGGTCTCTTCGAACGCGGCCATGCCCTCTTCATTGGCCGGCGTGCGCTGATAACCGAAACCGTATTCGTACAGCGAAATGGTCAACTCGGGATGGTTCGCGACGCAGTGATAGCACTCACGATTGTTTTCCATCGTGAGTTTCCAGTTGCCCTCTTCGACAATGTCGATCGAGGCCGCGATCTTGCAGTTGGCCAGATCGTGCGGCAACAGATACGGTTCCATTGCCGCCCGCACCACGGCGAAGTCCGCCGGCGGGTTGTCCGCGAGGCAAATGAAAATCAGGCCGGCCAGATTCTCGAGATGCACGGACTTCAGGCTATGTTTGCAGCGGTCGAACTGGTCGCCCATGTGTTCGGCGAACATCAGATCGCCGTTCAGGTTATACGTCCAGCTGTGATACGGGCAGACGATATTGCCGAGCGAGCCTTTGTCGGTATTGCACAGGCGCGCGCCGCGATGGCGGCAGACATTGTGAAACGCCCTCACCTGCATATCGTCGTCGCGCACGATCAGGATCGAATCGTTGCCGATCTCCACGGTGATGTAGTCGCCCGGCTCCGGCACGTCCGGTTCCACCGCGACCTGAATCCAGTGTTGCCGGAAGATCGCATCCATGTCGAGCGCGAAAATACTCTCGCTCGTGTAGAAAGGCGCTTCCAGGGTGTGATTCTTCTTACGGCGTTCGATCATTGCGCGAACGTCTGCCGAAACTTTCATTGTGTGCTCCGTTGCATGTCACGTCTGGCGCCGCGCCAGGCCCTCCTGGTCGCATGCTGGCCCGAACCGGAAATCAGTAATCCACGAGTTGATGCTCGCGCAAATACGCGAGAATGACTTGTGCTTTTTCGACGGAACTCCCTTCAATTACGACGCTGCCGCCTCGGCTCTCGGTCGTCGTGGCAGACAGCATGCGGGCGTGGCCGGAACGCTTTTCGGCGGCGGCAAGCCGCACCGGTTTGGCGGCTGCCGGGCGGATAGTCCAGGCAAGTTCGTCGGCGCTGCCGGCGGCTTGCGCGGCGACCGGGCGGATCGTGCCTTCGCGCAACCGTGAGTAGGCGTACGTGGGAGCGGCGTTGGCCAGCGGATGCACGGCGATCAGCGCGGGCAACCGCACCTCTACGCGGCGGCGCAAACCCTTCGGCATGAACTGGCGCACCTCCGCGCAGCCGTCGCGCAACGTCACGTCGACAGCCGCGCCGACCAGCGCGATCTCAAGCGCATTGGCGACGCGATACGGCAGCATGCCGCTGTCGAACGCGCCTTCAGCGCGCGTGCCGGTCAGAACGAGGTCGTAGCCACGCAGCCGCGCGGCTAGCGGAGCGGCTGCGTCCGCCTGGGTTTCAGGTGTCGTGGCTATTTCAAGCACTTCGACCGAACGTGCGCCGAGTGCCAGATACTCCTTCAACGCAGGGTTCGACGGATCGCCCGCATGCAGCACGTCGAGCGTCGCGTTGTGTGTTCTGGCGAGCGAGAGCGCCATGGTCAGCGCGGCGGCATCGTTGCGGCTGTAGCGCGCCGTGCCGCTCACCGGATGACGGCCCACGGAAACGAGGACGGCAATCTTCATGCGAGCGCTCCTTCGGTGACAGCCGTTGAATTCAGCAGCGCCGCACCGGTTCCGCGCGCAGTGCGCGCCGCGGCCGCTGCTTCGTTGAGCGCCGCGATGGTTTCCTGCGCGTCCGCGATCACTGTCAGGTTCGCGCGCTTGGCGATCGGCGCACTCGCGTCGAGATTCACCGCGATCACATGCCGGCAGTCCTTGATCCCTTGCAGATGCTGGACCGCGCCGGAAATACCGAAGGCGATATACACACTCGCCTCGACGGTCTTGCCGGTCGCGCCGATCTGTTTGTCGCGGGTGAACTTGCCGTCGTCCACGGCCACACGGCTCGCGCCGATGGCCGCGCCCAGCGTGGCCGCCAGACGCTCGAACGCCGGCACGTCGCGCACGCCGTTGCCCGCCGAAACGATGAAATCCGCTTCTTCGAGCGCCAGTTGCGCGGCGTCGATTTCCTCGATGCCGAGATCGCGCACCGCGCCTTGCGCTGCTGCGGCGTCGCCGTCGAAGCGCCACATGACCCGCTCGCCCGCGCCGACGAACGGCAGCTTCGGATCGACCGCGTTGTGCGCGAGCAGCACTACCTCGGGCAACGTGCGCGCGGCATACGCTGTATTCGCCTGAACATAGGCCGCCACATGCGCGGCGTCGATTTCGACGACATGCGTGGCGACGCTTGCATTCGCCGCGGCTGCATAACGGCGGCCAAGGTCGCCGTCGCCGGTTGCGTTATCGGGAAGAAAAACATGCACCGGTGCGTAAGCCGCGACGCACGCGGCCAGCGCATTCAATTCGTCCAGCGGCGCGAAGGTGCGGCGGTCGAACATCGGCAATTCGATCAGCTTGTCGGCGCCGAGCGCTGCGGCGTCGCCGCTGAACTCGCCGAAGACCAGCAACACCACCTCGGTCGTTGCGTCCGCAATCAGCGCGGCGCCGGCCAATACCTGGCGCGCGTGATCGTCCAGCGCGCCACGGTCCGCGTGGGCGGCCACCAGCATCACACGCTGCGGCGCCGCCGTGGTGCGGCGCGGTTTGGCCTGTTCGCGATGCGAGGCGCCGTGCGCCGTGAATTCCAGTGAGCCCGCCACACCCGTCACACCGAGGGTGATACGCCTGAGTCCGTCTGCCGTGATCGTGAACGGACGGCGCGGGTCGATTCGTTTGAGAGAGTTCATCGCGTTACTCCAGCGCCGCAGCAACCAGTTCGGCGACGTCCAGCACTTCCGGACGCGGCCCCACAACGCCTTCGAGCATCGCCGTGCAATTCGGGCAGCCGACCGCGACGATCTCCGCGCCGACGGTTTTCGCGTCGTCGATACGAATGTCGGGAATGCGCCGCTTGCCCGGAATATCGGTGAGGGGCGCTCCGCCGCCACCGCCGCAGCAGCGTCCGCGCATGCCGTTGCGCTCCATTTCCACGACCTTGATGCCAATGGTCTTCAGCAAGCGGCGCGGCGCCTCCGTTTCACCGTTATAGCGGCCCAGATAGCACGGGTCGTGATACGTGATCTTGCGATCCGCAAACGCGGCCACCGCACGCGGCGTGAGCTTCCCGCTCGCGACCAGTTGCTCGATCAGCGCCGTGTGATGCTGGACCTCGTAGAAACCGCCCAGCGCGCGATACTCGTTGCGCAGGCTGTGCAGCACGTGCGGGTCCGCGGTGACGATCTTGCGGAACGAGTACTGCGAGAGCGTGCCGATCAGCTTGTGCGCGAGCTGCTGGAAAGTCGCTTCGTCGCCGAGACGGCGGGCAGTGTCGCCCGTATCGGTTTCCACGCCGCCGAGCACCGCATAGTCGATGCCCGCACGATTCAGCACCTTGACGAGCGCACGCAGCGTGCGCTGATAGCGCATGTCGAACGCGCCTTCGCCGGCGATCAGCAGCACGTCCACCGGACGGCCCGGCTGCGCGACCTGCACTTGCAGATCGACGGCCCAGTCGTAACGCGCGCCGATGTCGTAACCGTTCGAGCTGCCCGTCTCGCGCAGATTCGCGAGCGTGATCGGCCCCTTGCCCGGCACGCTGCCTTCAACCAGCGTCTGATTGCGGCGCATATCCACGATCGCGTCCACATGCTCGATCAGCATCGGGCACTCCTGCACGCAAGCGCGGCAGGTCGTGCAGGACCACAGCGTGTCCGCTTCGATCAGGCTGGAAATCAGCGGCTTGCCCGGCGCACCGGCATGCTTGCCGACCGGAATGCCCGGCGTGGGACTGCCCGCGTATTCGGCGTCCGTGCCGCCCACCATGCCCGTGACGAGGTCTTGAATCAGCTTCTTCGGATTGAGCGGCTGACCCGCGGCGAACGCGGGACAGGCCGCTTCGCACTTGCCGCACTGCACGCACGCGTCGAAACTGAGCAACTGGTTCCAGCGAAACTCAACCGGTTTGCCGACGCCGTATTCCTTCGCGTCGAGCAGCGGTGCTTTCAATGCGGTAGGCGGCACCACGTCCGTGTCATTGCGCTCGGCAAAACGCTCCTGACGCGGATGAAACGCGAGATGCAGCAACCCGGCGAGCGCATGCTTCATTGGGCCGCCGCGCGCCGCGCCGAACGTCATCGCAAACGCGCCCGCCGCGATCAGCAGCGCGACAATCACGGCGAGCGCACCGGACATCGCGGAAGCCGGCAGCGCGATGAACAGTACGAGACCGAGCGCGAACGAGCCGAGCAACAGCGGCAGATGATCCCATGGCCCGCGCGAGAGCCGCGCCGGCACCGCTTTCGCGCCGTGGCGGCGGCGCCAGACGAACACCGCGCCGACCAGCATGACGAGCGCGGCCAGAAAGATCAGCTTGTCGAGCCACGGCGAGTAAATAGCCAGCCCGTAGTTGACGAACACCAGCGCCATCGCGAGAATCGCGCCGCCCGCGGTCGCCACGTGCGTTTTGGCGATGTACGGATCGCGCGCCACCACATGATGCAGGTCGACGAAGTAGCGCTTGGGAATCGCCAGCAGATTGGTCCAGCCGTAAGCGCCCGCCGCCGTGGCGCGGCCTTCGCGCCAATACGCGGCGCGCTTGACGAGCGCGAACGCCAGACCAGCCACCGACAACCACAACAGGACGGTGATGACAAACACGGGGCTCATCGTCAGAAATCCTTGCAAAGGCGCAGCGCGTCGTAAATCGCGCCGTGAATGTTGTGCATGGAAATGCAGTCGCCGACGCGGAACAGCAGGAAGCGGCCATTGCCGAGTTCTTCGCTCAAAGACGGTTGCGGCTCGGAGGCGAACAGCTTATGCACGTCGACCTGGCCGCGATTCACCGACTCCGGCTTGAGCTTCCAGTACAGCTCGTCGTTCGGCGTGCTGCCGTTTTCGATCACCACCTGATCGACCGCCCGCTCTTCCTGCTCCTCGGTGTACTCGTTGCGGATCACGGCGATCTTCTTGCCGTCTTCCTCGTAGACCTTATCGAGCCAGTAGTTCGGCGTATGGATCACACCTTGGGCGTACAGACGCCGGTAAAAAATCGGGAACGTGGTGCCGCCCACGTCGTCGGCCACTTTCACGTCCGGCGTCACGATCTCGACGTTCGAGCCGCGGCTCGACATGAAATCGGCCACGCCCGCGCCGGCATGCGTGCTGACGCCGTCGTACACCAGCACGTTCTTGCCCGGCTCCACCTTGCCCGACAGCACGTCCCACGAACTGACGGCGAGACCTTCGTCGACGCCCCACGCCGCGACTTGCGACGTGAACGACGAACCGCCCGTGGCGAGCACGACGATGTCCGGCTTCTCGGCCATGATGGTTTGCTCACTGGCGGCGACACCGAGACGCCGGTCCACGCCAAGGCGCTTGGTCTCCATGTCGAACCAGCGCACGATGCCCGCCATCTGTTCGCGCTGCGGCGCTTTCGCGGCCAGCATGATCTGGCCGCCCACGTAGTCGTTCTTCTCGAACAGCACCACGTCGTGACCGCGCGACTTCGCCACGCGTGCCGCTTCGAGTCCAGCCGGGCCCGCGCCGACCACGACCACCTTGCGCTTCGGCCCACGCGTTTTGGCGATCACGTGCGGCATCGTTTCTTCGCGCGAAGTCGCGGCGTTCTGCACGCACAGCACGTCGAGCCCGTTGTATTGACGGTCGATGCAATAATTCGCGCCGACGCACTGCTTGATTTCGTCCTCGCGGCCATCGCGGATCTTGATGACCATATGCGGATCGGCAATCTGCGCGCGCGTCATGCCAACCAGATCGACCATGCCGCTGGCGAGCAGGCGCTCGGCCTGGCCCGCGTCGCGAATGCTTTGCGCGTGCATGACGGGCAGCTTGACCACCGATTTGATACCGGCCGCGAGATGCACGAACGGCTCGGGCGGCAGCGCCATGGGCGGCATGCAGTTGGCAAGCGTGTTGTGCGTGTCCGCACCCGAACCGATCACGCCGAGGTAGTCGATCAGGCCAGTTTCGCTCATGGCCTGAGCGATCTCCTTCAGTTGCTCGTGATCGAGCCCGTCTTCATGGAACTCGTCGCCGCACATGCGCAAGCCGACGCAGAAGTCCGCGCCTACCGCTTCACGCACGGCCTTCAATACTTCAGTGCCGAAACGCAGGCGGTTTTCCAGCGAACCGCCCCATTCGTCGGTACGGAAGTTGGTGCGCGGGCTCCAGAACTGGTCGATCAGATGCTGGTGCGCGGCCGAGATTTCGACCCCGTCCATGCCCGCATCTTTCACGCGCTTCGCCGCGGCCGCGAAATCGCTGATGATGCGGCGAATTTCCTCGACCTCGATGATCTTCGCGTTGCCGCGGTGCACCGGCTCCCGCACGCCGGAGGGCGACATCAGATGCGGCCAATGCTCGCCATGAAACGCCGAGCGGCGTCCCATATGCGTGGCCTGGATCATGATCTTCGCGCCATGCGTGTGCATCGCTTCGGCAAGCCGGGCAAGCGGGTCGATGATCTTGTCGGTCGACAGATTCACCGACTTCCACCAGCCTTGCGGGCTGTCGATCGACACCGGGCTCGAACCGCCGCACACAGCAAGGCCGACGCCGCCCTTGGCCTTCTCCTCGTAGTAACGGATATAACGGTCGCCAGGCAGTCCGCCCGGTTCCGCATAGACCTCCGCGTGCGCGGTGCTGACGATACGGTTGCGCAAAGTCAGCTTGTTCAGCGTGAGAGGCTTGAAAAGGTTCGGGTAACGCATCGCGATCGACCTCGGAATGAATTGCTTGTTGCGCTGTGCCGTGCGCCGTGGTGGAAGCCGTTTATGTGTGTGCTTACGGTTGCGCTTACGATGCGAGCGGCGACACTTCGAACACACAGTGTTCGTGGCCTTCAGCGGCGCATTGCGCTTCTCTGGAATGCGATGGCGGGCCCTTGCGCGAGGCGTCGGGCGCGGTATCGTTGACCCAGTCCATCGCCCCCGCGAACCAGCCGGCGAACATGTAGCAAAGCTTGCCCACCTTGCCCGGCTGCGCCAGCACGAACGACGAGTGATGCAACTCGATGCGCGCACGCGAGCTCGACGGATCGGCTTCGGTGATCGTGAAGATGCCCCAGCCGCGTTGCGACAAACGCTTCAGGTAATGCTCGAACACCGCCATGCCCGCAATGCCGTGCTGCTTCGCTTCCTTGTCGCACCAGAAATACGCGGACTTGTAGCCGGCCTTGTAGAGAATCTCGGCATACGTATCGAGTCCGAGGGCTTCTTCCACGGCGGTGTGGTTGTTCGTGAAGAAGTGACGCGGTACGTACAGCATCGGCAGCGCGTCGGTGGTCCAGACGCCGGTATTCGCATCGACGTCGATAGGCAGTTGGGGTTGCATGTGGAGACTCCGTTTTTATCTGTGGGATAGGTGTCGATTCAGGCAGCGGTCAAACCTTCCAGACTTCGCCGAATACCCGTACCCAGTTTTCGCCCATGATCTTCTTGATGCGCGTTTCGCTCCAGCCGGCGCGTTCCATCGCGGCCGTCAGGTTCGGAAACTCGCCGATCGTGCGAATGCCTTCCGGATTCACGACCTTGCCGAAGTTCGTCAACTGGCGATAGCGGCCCTTGTCGTGCGTGATCCAGTCGAAGAATTCCGTGCTGTAGCCTTGCGTGAAGTCCGTGCCGATGCCGACCTGGTCTTCGCCGATCAGGTTCACCACGTACTCGATCGCTTCGATATAGTCTTCAACGGTGGCGTCCGGACCGCGCTTGAGGAACGGCGCGAACATCGTCACGCCGACGAAACCGCCCGCGTCCGCGATCTCTTTCAGTTGCTCGTCGCTCTTGTTGCGCGGATGTTCTTTCAGGCCCGACGGGCAGCAATGCGAATAGCACACGGGCTTGTTCGAAGCCGCGATCGCTTCGGAAGAAGTCTTGCCGCCCACGTGCGAGAGATCGACCATGATCCCGACGCGGTTCATCTCCTGGATTACCTCGCGGCCATAGCCCGACAGACCGCCATCGCGCTCATAGCAACCGGTGCCCACCAGGTTCTGCGTGTTGTAGCAAAGCTGCACCACGTTCACGCCGAGGTCCTTGAACGCCTCGATATAGCCGAGGTTGTCCTCGAAAGCATGCGCATTCTGGAAGCCGAAAATGATGCCCGTCTTGTTCTCTTTCTTCGCGCGCAAGATGTCGTCGGTCGTGCGCACGAGCGTCAGGATCTCGCCGTATTCGCGGATCTGCTGCTTCATCTCGGCAATGTTATCGACGGTCTTCTGGAAGCTTTCCCAGACCGAAACCGTGCAGTTCACCGCGGTCACGCCGCCCTTGCGCATATCCTCGAACACGGAGCGTTCGAACTTCGAAATGTTCAGACCGTCGATGATGATGCTGTTGTCGTGCAAAGTGCTCATCGTTTGCTCCAGGCGTGCTTAGTAGATGGGAAAGCGTTCGCACAGCGCGAAAATCTCGCGGCGTACGCGTTGTTCAGTTGCGGCATGGCCTTCCGGGTGATCGCGCAGCGCATCGAGCACCTCGACGATCAGACGCCCGACTTCGCGGAATTCGCTCACGCCGAAGCCGCGCGTGGTGCCCGCGGGCGTGCCGAGGCGAATGCCGGAGGTGATCGTGGGCTTCTCGGTATCGAAGGGAATGCCGTTCTTGTTGCAGGTAATGCCCGCGCGCTCCAGCGCCTGCTCGACCTGATTGCCCTTGAGGCCCTTCGGCCGCAGATCGACCAGCAACAGATGGTTGTCGGTGCCGCCCGTCACCAGATCCACGCCGCCGGCCTTCAGCACCTCGCCGAGCGTCTGCGCGTTGGCGAGCACGCTGTCGATATAGGTTTTAAAACCGGGTTGCAGTGCTTCGCCGAATGCAACCGCCTTGCCGGCGATCACGTGCATCAGCGGGCCGCCCTGCAAGCCAGGGAACACGGCCGAGTTGATTTTCCTGGCAATGTCTTCGTCATTCGTCAGCACAAAGCCGCCGCGCGGGCCGCGCAGTGTCTTGTGCGTGGTTGAGGTGACCACATGCGCATGTTCGACCGGATTCTGATGACGCCCCGCCGCGATCACGCCGGCGATATGCGCCATATCCACCATCAATTTGGCGCCCACGCCGTCGGCGATCGCGCGCAGCCGTGCAAAGTCCAGCGCCCGCGGATAAGCCGAGAAGCCGGCGATCAGCAACGCGGGTTTGTGCTGCTGCGCGAGTTCCTCGATCTGCTCGTAATCGATCAGCATCGTGTCGCGATTGACACCGTACTGCACCGCGTTGAACCATTTGCCCGACATGGCCGGCTTGGCGCCGTGCGTGAGGTGGCCGCCCGCGTCGAGCGACATGCCGAGCACCGTGTCGCCCGGCTTCACCAGCGCGAGCATCACCGCGCCGTTGGCCTGCGCGCCGGAATGCGGCTGCACGTTGGCGAACTTCGCGTTGAACAACTGCTTGATGCGATCGAGCGCGAGCGTTTCGATCACGTCGGCGTATTCGCAACCGCCGTAGTAACGCTTGCCCGGATAGCCTTCCGCATATTTGTTGGTCAGCACCGAGCCCTGTGCTTCGAGCACCGCGCGCGACACGATGTTTTCCGACGCGATCAGTTCGACTTGCGACTGCTGGCGCTCGAGTTCTTTCAAAATAGCGCCGCGCACCGCCGGATCGCGCGTGGCCAGCGATTCTTCGAAGAAAGGATTCGGGTTCGACATGGAAGTCCGTGGAGTCGTTGACGGAAGGCCGGAAGCCGCGCCTGGGACTCGCTTCGCCCCTGCTGCTACCGGTGTGCATTGCGTCTATTCTTGACGCTCGCCCCGCGCGTCAATTTATGAATTCAGACGCGTTCTTTGCCTTTTCCGCCATAAGCGTCCTTTTTTCACAAGTCGGCCCTTGCCCGCGTTCTACCGATTGCCGCACGAGCGTGCTTTGCGGCGGATCATGCTGCACTGCACCTGAACGCCGTGCGCAATTCGGGTGCGCCAATGAACCCTGTCAGCGCCGTTCTGGTGCCGTTTGGTTAGCTATCCGACTGGAATGATGGGTAACCAGGGGTTTAGCCTGATGGCACGGTAGTTGCCCTAGTCCTCAGAATTACAGAAGTCGCTGCTCCCCACGGCGACGCGACATTACAGATTCGAAGGAATCATTCCTCCCATGTCCACCGATCGCACGGCATCGTTGTCGCATTTCGCATTCATGCCGGTTCCCAACTTCACCATGATTGCGTTCACTAACGCGATCGAAGTCCTGCGCATGGCGAACTATCTGACCGGCCAAACGCTTTACCGCTGGTCGATCGTGAGTCCGGAAGGCGGTCCGGTCATGGCGAGCAATGGCTTGTCGGTCGATACGGGACCGGTGGAATGCGTCGGTCAGCCCGATATCGTGTTCGTGGTCGGCGGCATCGACGTGCAGCATGCGACCACGCCCGCCCATCTTTCCGCACTGCGCCGCTTTGCCCGTATGGGCAGCGTGCTCGGCAGCCTGTGCACCGGCACGTACGCGTTGGCGCGCGCCGGTCTGCTGGCCGGGTATGCGTGCGCGATTCACTGGGAGAACATGTCGGCGCTCAAGGAAGAGTTTCCCGACACGCGTTTTCTGAAAGAACTGTTCGTGATCGATCGCGATCGCGTCACATGCACCGGCGGCGTCGCGCCGCTCGATATGATGCTGAACCTGATCGCGCCGCGCGTTGGCACTGCGCGCGTCACACAGATCGCCGAGCAGTTCATTGTCGAACATGTGCGCGACACCAGCGCGCAACAGAAAATGCCGCTGGTGGCGCGGCTCGGCTCGGCCAACAAGTCGCTTTTCGAAGTGATCGCGCTGATGGAGAACAACATCGAAGAGCCGCTCTCACGCGAAGAACTCGCGCGACTCGCCGGTATGTCGCAGCGGCAATTGCAGCGGCTGTTCCGCGAACATCTGGGGATGACGCCGACGCATTACTATCTGACGCTGCGTTTGCGGCGCGCGCGCGAGTTGCTGTTGCAAACCGACATGTCGATCATGCACATCACGATGGCATGCGGCTTCCAGTCGGCCTGCCACTTTTCGAAGAGCTACCGCGATGCGTTCGGCACGGCGCCGACGCGAGAACGACGCAAGCAGGCGCCGTCGCTGGCGGTGGCGCCGGTGCTGGCGGCTTGAGGCGGCGGCGTTTCCATCAGCGGTGCGCACTCAGTACATCAGCGCACCGTCCATTCAGCGGATGACGGAACGCAGGCCGCAATTGTCATAGCGCGGCCAGCCACGCCACTGCATCCCGCACCACGGGATTCCAGTCGCCCTCCTGCGTTTGCCGCAAGACAGTCGCGCTTTCGATCCAGTTGGACGTGCTTCCCGAATGGCCCCAACGCCAGTCGCCGGAAGTGTTGACCGGCACGCAAGTCAGTTTGCCCATCATCGCGGCGAGATTGGCCACGGCCGAATCAACCGCGAACACAGCGTCCAGTTCGCCGATGCATGCGGCGGTGTCATCGAAAAGGTGGATGCCGGGCAGATAGCGCTCGACCGTGGCGGGCGGCATGCCTGCTGCCGCCTCGGCAAGCGGATGATGCAGATTCACGAAACGGATTCGCCCGGTCAGCGCGGGATCCGTCACGAGCCGATTGAGCGCATCGAGCGGCAGGCTGCGTCGCGCGGCCCAGCACCGCATTGAGCTGCCGACATTGGACAGGTGGCGCTGGCCACAGTCCCAGAACAACCCGACGAGCTTCTTTCCGCGATGTTGCGCGCGCAACTGTCGCGCCCACGCTGCCGCAATCTGCCGCTTCGCCGGCGGAGCCCGTAGATACGCCTCAAACCGGTATGGACATGTCGTCTGCGCGGCGCGCAACACCGGCAAATGCAATAGCGTCGCGTATAAGTGCGGCGCGAATGCTTCCACTCGAGCGCACACCGCGTCGGGCAGTGGGCCATGGGTCTGCAACGGACGCGCCGCGCTGACGACTTCGCAGTCGGGCAAGGACGCCTGCATGAGCGCATGGATCTGCGGGTCACAGGTCATCATCACCTGCGCACCGGCAGCGCGCCAGTCCGCCACGCAAGCGCCCAGCAGAAAGTTGTCGCCGAAACCGAGTTGGTGCACGACGAGCACCCGCCGGCCGCGCAGATCGGATTCCCCGTCCCACGCCGGGACGCCGGCCGGACGATAACTGCCGGCATCGCCAGAATCGTTGCGCCGGGTCCAGTGCTTAAAGCCACGCGGGTCGCCTGCCTTGAGCATCGCTTCGCCGAGAAGCTGTTCGGCGGTTGCCAGGACATTGGGCGTGCTCGTTGCCACCGGCCGTCGCGCCTCATCCAGCAACTGGATCGCGTGAGCGAAATGGCTGGACATCATCAGGCTGTAGCCGAGTCGCAGTTGGGCGAGCGCGGGATTATCCGCCATCGACGGGGCACGCGTTCTAGTCTCCACCGCCTCGGCATGCCGTCCCAGCAGATCGAGCGCGAACGCGCGCATGGCAAAAAAATGGTGGTCCTGAGTACCGAGTGCCAGCGCCCGGTCAGCCCAGTCAATGAGTTCGTCCTCGCGCTCGAGCGCGATCAGCACATCACATATCTCGCGCAGAATCGCCAGGTTGTGAGGCTCGTGCTCATGACGCACGCATGCGGATCGCAGTTGCCGCTCCAGATCGTTGGTCGCCGTCACTCGCACAATCCATCGCAAGCATTCTTCACCACGCTTTCGCACAGGCCGACGTATTGCCGCGCGGCCTCCGCGGTCAGCCCTATCACCATCATGTTCCGCACGAACTCCTGGTTGCTCCATAGACGCCGGTAACGCTCGTACATCACCTTTACGCAGTCGAATTTGCGCTGATCGCAGTAGATCTTCAATAGCATCAGGACCTCGTTGGAGCTGTAGGTCCCGATGTCCAGCTTACGCACCATATCCATCAGCATCTCGTCGCCGACGTGCCGCCACATGTTGAACACGGCGTGAAAACCGAAGGTCGGCCTGTCCGACAGCACATGCTCATAAGCAAAGCGGGTCGCGACTTCCTCGGGCGCAAACCGGATGCCGTATCCGCTTTCGAGCAAGGGCCGATATACGCGGCAGATCAGGTCGTCCTCATTGACGCCGGGAAGGAATTCGAACCGCTCGTCCGCCAGCGCCTGCAACAGCTTTGTCGAACGCAGCGAGAACCCGCCGTTGCCCACGTTCATGCCATCGCGGTGGAACGGCCATTTCGCACCGATGTAGTCGTAGTCGAAAAATGTATCACTCCACGCCGCGGGGTCCAGCACATAACCGTCCCATTGAACGACGAGTACCCACGGTGTGGTCACATGGCCGAGCAGATGCTTGACCATGAAAGCCGAATAGTCTTCTTTGGACTGCAGGCGGGGAATCAGCACGGTACGTACAGAGGTGGGTACGGTCTCGTGAGTGAAGAGGATCGCGTCGGCAAAGTTGCACCGGGCCGCTGAGATCTCGAGCGCGCGCGCGGCGAATACGGGATTGATCGAATCCGCCGCACAGAGCGTCACATTGCGCAGATTCAGGGGGGAAGCGTTACTGCTCATCAGGACTATTCGGCCAATCGGTGCTTTATCGGTCTGCGCAATGCGCAAAGGGTTTCCCTCAGCAAAGCTGAATGGGCGCAACCCTCACGCTACGACTCGCGCCAGTCATCGGGCCGCTTCGTACCAAAGCTTTCAACTGCGACCGTTGCTCGCAGTTGCCCGACGACCGAGCACGCCTCGTCGCGAATAGCGTGATCCTATACAAAGTTCACGCAAACCGAAGGATGACACGATGTCGCTGACGAAGGCTCGCCTACGCCGCCTTCAACAACCCATGCGGGTCGATCACGAACTTCTTCGGTGCACCGCCATCGAATTGGCGATAACCATCGGGCGCCTGGTCGAGCGACACCACCGTCACGTTGACGATATCCGCAATCGGCAAGCGGTCCCACAAGATCGCCTGCATCAGGTTCTGGTTGTACTTCATCACAGGCGTCTGTCCGGTATGGAACGAGTGCGACTTGGCCCAGCCCAGACCGAAACGGATGCTCAGGCTGCCTTTGCGCGCGGCGGCATCGGCGGCGCCGGGGTCGTCGGTCACGTAAAGGCCCGGAATGCCGATCGCGCCCGCAGCCCGCGTGATTTCCATCAGCGAATTGAGCACGGTGGCCGGCGCTTCCTCATGCGAGCCGCTGCTGCCGTGGCCGTGTGCTTCGAAGCCGACGCAGTCCACTGCGCAATCCACTTCGGGCCGGCCGAGAATCTGTTCGATCTGCTCGCCCAGCGTGGCGTCCTTCGACAGATCCACGGTCTGGAAACCCATCTTGCGCGCATGCGCGAGACGCTCCTCGTTCATATCGCCGACGATCGTGCAGGCCGCGCCCAGCAAGCGCGCCGAAGCGGCCGCCGCCATCCCCACCGGCCCCGCGCCCGCGATATAGACGGTCGCGCCGGGCTTCACGCCGGCCATCACCGCGCCGTGATAGCCGGTCGGCAGAATGTCGGAGAGGCACGTGAGATCGCGGATTTTCGACAGCGCCTGCGCGCGATCGGGGAATTTCAGCAGATTGAAGTCGGCGTACGGCACCATCACATATTCGGCCTGGCCGCCGATCCAGCCGCCCATGTCCACATAACCATAAGCACCGCCGGCACGCGAAGGATTCACGTTCAGGCACACGCCGGTATGCTGCGCCTTACAGGTCGGACAGCGCCCGCAAGCCACGTTGAACGGCACCGAAACGAGATCGCCGATCTTCAGCGTTTCCACGTCGCGGCCAATCTCGATCACCTCGCCGGTAATCTCGTGGCCGAGCACGAGGCCGACCTCGGCGGTCGTGCGGCCGCGCACCATATGCTGATCGGAGCCGCAAATATTGGTGCTCACTACCTTCAGGATCACGCCGTGGCCGATCGAACGGCCACGCGGATCGACCATCTTCGGATAGTCGATCGACTGCACTTCCACCTTGCCCTGCCCTAGATACACGACGCCACGATTGCTGCTCATTGTCTGTCTCCATGTCTTGTGAGCGGCGTGCCCGGTTCAGTGCGGCACGCCGTTCAACGAGCGTAGCGCCCGCTGAACGAAGCGCATGTGCCGAACGCGACATGGGTTTGGCCGGAACCGACACGACCGGCGCAACCCGTATCCATGTTGATGCAACCCGTTTTTTATTGATTGACCGTTCAATATAAAAAACCTACCATAGCCACTCGAATCCACTCAGGCGGATCGTGTTTCGTCTTGCGCAGTCCGCCCGAAGCTCATGCCAGCAATAGCGCCCGCACCATGCCCAAACTTGGAATGCGCGAAATCCGCCGCGCGCAACTGATCGACGCCACGCTCCTCACCATCGACCAGACCGGTCTCGCGGGAACGACGCTGGCTTCGGTCGCGCAGCGCGCGAGCATTTCCACCGGCATCGTCAGCCACTATTTCGGCGACAAGGACGGTTTGCTCGAAGCCACCATGCGGCACGTGCTGCGCGATTTGTGGCAAGCCACCTCGCGCCGGCGCCGGGCGGCCAAGGCGGATCCGCGTTCTAAATTACGCGCCGTGGTCGCCGCGAATTTCGACGCCGAGCAGACCAGCGGCCCGGTCATGAAAACCTGGCTGGCGTTCTGGACCGAGAGCATGCACAAGCCGCAATTGCGCCGTCTGCAATACGTGAACACGCGCCGCCTGAATTCGAACCTGTGCGCGGATTTTTCCAAGGCCATGCCGCGCGCGGCGGCGCGGCGCGCGGCGAGCGGTCTCGCCGCCCTGATCGACGGACTGTGGCTGCGCGGCGCGCTCTCGGGCGAGCCGTTCGACACCCGCGCGGCGCTGCGCGTGGCCAACGACTATATCGATCTGGTCCTCGCATCGCGCGAGTAAGGACGCAGGCAGATCGGCGACACCTTCAGAAAGGAGCAAGTCATGGCGGTATTCGCAACGCAACGCCTCTATATCGGCGGCGCTTACGTCGACGCAACCAGCGGCGAAACCTTCGAGACGCTCGATCCCGCCACCGGCGAGATGCTCGCGAGCGTGCAGCAGGCCTCGGCGGCCGACGTCGATCGCGCGGTGCAATCCGCGCGGGACGGCCAACGCGAATGGGCCGCGCTCACGGCCATGCAGCGTTCGCGCATTCTGCGCCGCGCGGTCGAGATTCTGCGCGAGCGCAACGACGAACTCGCCGCGCTCGAAACGCGCGATACGGGCAAGCCGATTGCCGAAACCCGTGCGGTGGATATCGTCACCGGCGCGGACGTGATCGAGTATTACGCGGGGCTCGCCACTGCCATAGAGGGTCAGCAGATTCCGTTACGGCCCACCTCGTTTGTTTATACGCGGCGCGAGCCGCTTGGCGTTTGCGCCGGCATCGGCGCATGGAACTACCCGATCCAGATCGCCTGCTGGAAGTCGGCGCCCGCGCTCGCGGCCGGCAATGCGATGATCTTCAAGCCGAGCGAGATCACACCGTTGTCGGCGCTGAAGCTCGCCGAGATCTATACGGAAGCCGGCGTGCCCGCGGGCGTGTTCAACGTCGTGCAAGGCGACGGACGGGTCGGCGCGATGCTCGCTGCGCATCCGGACATCGAGAAAATTTCGTTCACCGGCGGCGTTGAAACGGGCAAGAAGGTGATGTCGCTCGCCGGCGCCTCGTCGCTGAAAGAAGTGACAATGGAACTCGGCGGCAAATCTCCGCTGCTCGTATTCGACGACGCCAACCTCGAACGCGCCGCCGACATCGCGATGAGCGCCAACTTCTTCAGCTCCGGCCAGGTCTGCACCAACGGCACACGCGTGTTCGTGCAACGTGGCGTGCTGGAACGGTTCGAGAAGCTGGTTCTGGAACGCGTCGAACGCATTCGCGTGGGCGCGCCCACCGACGCCGACACCAACTTCGGCCCGCTCGTGAGCGCCGCGCAATTGCAGAAAGTGCTGGACTATATCGAAAGCGGCAAGCAGGAAGGCGCGCGGCTCGTGGCGGGCGGCAAGCGCCTCACCGAAGGGCATTTCGGCAATGGCCAGTATGTCGAACCGACCGTATTCACCGGCTGCCATGACGACATGCGCATCGTGCGCGAGGAAATCTTCGGCCCAGTCATGAGCATTCTCGTTTTCGACGACGAAGACGAGGCGATCGCGCGCGCGAACCACACCGCGTATGGCCTCGCGGCGGGCGTCGTGACCGAGAACCTGGCGCGCGCGCATCGCGTGATTCATCGTCTGGAAGCGGGGATCTGCTGGATCAACACCTGGGGCGAGTCGCCTGCGGAAATGCCGGTGGGCGGCTACAAGCAATCGGGTGTGGGCCGCGAAAACGGCATCACCACGCTCGAGCACTACACGCGCATCAAGTCCGTGCAGGTCGAACTCGGCCCGTATCAACCGGTGTTCTAAGGAGGCATGGCGATGGCTGTGAACGAATACGACTACATCATCGTGGGCGCGGGTTCGGCGGGCAACGTGCTCGCCTCGCGCCTCACCGAAGACGCGGACGTGACCGTGCTCCTGCTCGAAGCGGGCGGCCCCGACTACCGCTTCGACTTCCGCACGCAGATGCCGGCCGCGCTCGCCTATCCGCTGCAAGGGCGCCGCTACAACTGGGCGTACGAAACCGACCCCGAGCCGCATATGAACAACCGCCGCATGGAATGCGGGCGCGGCAAGGGGCTCGGTGGATCGTCGCTGATCAACGGCATGTGCTATATCCGCGGCAACGCGCTCGATTACGACGGCTGGGCTGCGCAGGCCGGCCTGGAAAACTGGACCTATCTGGATTGCCTGCCGTATTTCCGCAAGGCCGAGACGCGCGATGTGGGCGCCAACGCGTACCACGGCGGCGACGGCCCGGTGCATGTGACCACGAGCAAGCCCGGCAACAACCCGCTCTTCGCCGCGATGGTCGAAGCCGGTGTGCAGGCAGGCTTTCCGCGCACCGACGATCTGAACGGCTATCAGCAGGAAGGCTTCGGCCCGATGGATCGCACGGTCACGGCGAATGGCCGGCGCGCCAGCACGGCGCGCGGCTATCTGGATCGCGCGAAGGAGCGGCCGAATCTGACCATCGTTACGCATGCCGTGACGGATCGCGTGCTGTTCGCCGGCAAGCGCGCGCTCGGCGTCGCGTATCTGCAGCATGGCAACGCGGTGAATGCGCACGCGCGCCGCGAGGTGCTGGTATGCAGCGGCGCGATTGCTTCGCCGCAATTGCTGCAGCGCTCGGGCGTGGGCCGCTCCACGTGGCTGCGCGAACTCGATGTGCCGCTCGTTCACGATCTGCCGGGTGTGGGCGAGAACCTGCAGGATCATCTGGAGATGTATATCCAGTACGAGTGCAAGGAGCCGGTCTCGCTGTACCCGGCTTTGCAGTGGTGGAATCAACCGGCTATCGGACTTGAATGGATGCTGAACGGCACGGGTATCGGCGCGAGCAACCAGTTCGAAGCAGGCGGTTTCATCCGCACGCGCGACGACGATCTGTGGCCGAACATCCAGTATCACTTTCTACCCGTTGCGATCAACTACAACGGCTCGAACGCGATCAAGATGCACGGCTTCCAGGCGCACGTCGGTTCGATGCGTTCGCCAAGCCGTGGCCGCGTGAAGCTCACTTCGCGTGATCCGAACGCGCATCCGAGCATCCTGTTCAACTACATGGCCGATCCGCTCGACTGGCGCGAATTCCGCGACGGCATTCGCATCACGCGCGAGATCATGCGGCAACCGGCTCTCGATCGTTATCGGGGCCGCGAGCTGAATCCCGGTGCCGAGCTGACTACCGACGAACAGCTCGACACTTTCGTGCGGATGCGGGCCGAGACGGCGTTTCATCCGTCGTGTTCATGCAAGATGGGCTACGACGACATGGCCGTGGTCGACAACGAGGGCCGCGTGCACGGCATGCAGGGACTGCGCGTGGTGGATGCGTCGATCATGCCGCGCATCACCACCGGCAATCTGAATGCGCCGACCATCATGCTGGCGGAAAAGATCGCCGACCGGATTCGCAAACGCGAGGCGTTGGCGCGGGTGGATACGCCCTATTTCGTGGCAAACGGCGTAGCGTCCCGCAAACGAGAGAGCGCGACGGTTTGACGCCGAAGCCCGCCTGCAAGATTTTCTTTACCCTCGCCCAACTTATACTCGATTGTCAGCGCGGCGCAAAAGCCGGATAGTGCGGCTTCATCCGCAGACAGACAATCAAGGAAACGCGAGCGATGAAGTTCAAAGCCCTCAGCCTCACGGCGGCCCTTTTCTTTACCCTGTGCGCGACCGCTCCGGCGAGTCGCGCAGCCGGCGATACGCAAGACAGCATTCAACAGACAGTCGACGCAGCGATCCGCCCGCTCATGGCGAAGGATGGCATTCATGGCATGGCGGTCGGCATCGTTGTCGGGGGCAAGCCTTATGTGTACAACTACGGCGTGGCGTCGACGGAAACCGGCAAGCCCGTGACGCGCGACACGCTGTTCGAGCTCGGCTCGATCAGCAAGGCCTTCACGGCGACGCTGGCTTCGTATGCGCAGGTCAGTGGCGATCTTTCGCTCTCGGATGCGACGAGCAAATATCTGCCCATTCTCCAGGGCAGTCCGTTCGGCAACGTGAAGCTTGTCAATCTGGGCACGCATACGCCGGGCGGTCTGCCGTTGCAGGTGCCGGACGAGATCCATAACGACGATGAACTCATGCAGTATTTCAAGGCATGGCAGCCGAGCTGCGTGCCGGGCACATGCCGGACTTACACCAATCCCGGCATCGGCACGCTCGGCCTGATCACGGCGAAGAGCATGGGCCAGGATTTCACGTCGCTGATGGAACAGCGACTGTTTCCCGCACTGGGGTTGAAGAACAGTTATATCGAAGTTCCGCAAGCGCGAATGCCGGATTACGCGCAGGGCTATAAGAAGGATGGCGCGCCGATCCGCATGGCGCCCGGCGTGCTATCCGCGCAAGCGTACGGAGTGAAATCCAGCGCCGCTGATATCACGCGCTTTCTGCAAGCGAATATGAATCAGCTCCAACTCGATCCGAAGTTGCAGCGCGCGATCACGCAGACGCACACCGGCTACTTCAAGGCAGGTGTGATGACTCAGGATCTGATCTGGGAGCAATACGCGTATCCGGTCGCGTTGAAGACGTTGCTGGCGGGCAATTCGTCGACGATGGCCTTAAAGGCGACACCCGCCGTCGAAATCAAGCCGCCGCTCGCGCCGCGACAGGATGTCTGGATCAACAAGACCGGTTCGACCAATGGGTTCGGCGCGTATGTGGCTTTCGTTCCGGAGAAGCAGTTAGGCATTGTCATGCTCGCCAACAAAAACTTTCCGATGGAGGACCGGGTGGCCGTGGCTTATAAAATTCTGACGGCGCTTGCTGGGGCGCGTTGAATAACGAAGTGGACATGGCGGGCGACAAGGACAAAATGCGGATGAGCACCGCCGTGGCATTCATCCTCTTTACATGACCGTGTCGCGTTCGGATGGAACGGCGTCATGGTGCGCGCGCCGTCCGCAAGCAGTGAACCTTCAATCCCGCACTGGACTCAACACCCCACGCGCATCCGTCTCAACCGCCTCCGACACCAGCGTCTCCAGCGCCAACCCACGCGTTTCGATGCCGAGAATCCAGACCGCCGCCGCCGCGATCACGAAGCACATCGCGCCGAGCGAGAAGACACCGCCCTGGCCGAACATCGGCAGCACCACGCCCACCACGTAAGGTCCGATCAACGAACCCACACGGCCGATCGCCGACGCGAAGCCCGAACCCGTCGCACGCGCACCGGTTCCGTAAAGCTCGGGCGTATAGGTGTACAACACCGCCCACATCGCGAACAGGAAGAACTGCATCGCCAGCCCCGCACAGATCAGCAAGGTCGGCGTCTGCGCGTGCAGCGCGGTTTGCCCATATACGTAAGCCATCACCGCGCTGCCCGCGAGCGATGCAATGCAGGTCGGTTTGCGCCCCCAGCGTTCCACCAGCCACGCCGCGCAAATAAAGCCTGGAATGCCGCCGAGCGAAATCAGCACCGTGTACAGCACCGACTTCGTCACCGCGAAGCCGGCCTGCTGCATCAACGCGCCGAGCCACGACGTCAGCCCATAAAAACCGAGCAACGCGAAGAACCACAGCGTCCACACCATGATCGTGCGACGCCGGTATGCAATGCTCCAGATCTCACGAAACGCACCCGTGCTCTTCGCGGCAGGCGGCTCGGCGAGCATGGCCGGTGCGCGCAACTGGCTCAGGCCGGCCGCTTTCATCACCTTCACTTCGACTTCGGCGAGTATCTTGTCCGCTTCGCCGAGGCGGCCGCGATGCTCCAGCCAACGCGGCGATTCCGGCACCACGCGGCGCACGATCAACACGAATACCGCAGGAATGGCGAGCAGCGCGAACTCGGTGCGCCAGCCGAACGTCGGCAGCACGAAGTACGACACTACGCCCGCGGTAATGAAGCCAAGCGGCCAGAACCCGTCCATCAGCGCAATCAGGCGGCCGCGCGACGCAGCCGGCACGAACTCCGACAGCAACGTCTGCGCAATGGGAAACTCCATCCCCATGCCGAAGCCGAGCAGCACGCGATAAAAGATCAGGGCTTCGACGCTTTGCGCCGTGGAACACAGATACGAGGCGAGCCCCCATAGCACCATGCTCCATTGAAACACCGGCCGGCGTCCGAAGCGATCCGCCAGCAATCCCGCAATCGCCGCGCCGATCACCATGCCGAAGAAGCTTGCGCTGGCCACCAGCCCCGCCGTCGCGCTCGATAAGCCGAATTCCGTCCTGATCGAGCCGAGCACGAAAGTCATCGTGCCGAGATCGACGGAATCGAAAAAGAACGCAATGGCGATGATGATGAAAATGGTCCGGTGATAACCGGAGAACGGCAGTCGTTCGAGTCGGGCGGCTGCGCTCGCGCGCGGCTGATAAGCGGTAGACATGTCATCCCCTGGTTGATGCGGCGGCTGCCGCGTGGGTGCTGCGAGGAGATTTCAGTAGACGCCGACATAAATCGGCCACATAGAAGAAATACGTCATCGGGATGGAACGGGGGCGTCGTTCCATCCACGTGCGTCTCGAACGCTACGTCCGCATACGCGAGCGCGCGGCACCGGCAATGCGCGCAAGCGTGTCCGCACTCAACCGCGCGGCGATCTTTTCGACGTATTCGTGATGACGCGCCTGCAGCGGCGCGCCGAGTTGCTGGGCAAGCAGATAACGGATCAGCGCGATGCGCCGGTGCCGCAGCACGATGCTCTGATCGAGCAGCGCGAGCGCGGCGTGCGCATCGCCCTCGTGGCACGCGCGCTCGGTGAGGCGCGCGGTGGCTAGACGTGTCGACGTCATGTCGGTCAATCAGCGCGAAAAAGGCGCGAGCGGTTCGGCATCGACCGCTCGCCGCGCCTTACGACATCAGCGGCTCGGCCGCGTCGAGCATGATCTTGACGAAGTAGTCCGCAAAACTGCGGCGCACGACCAGGTCAAAACTGTTCGCGCCGGTGGGCAGCAATGTCATCGATGCCTTGAAGAAGTGACTCTGCGCGCACTGTCCCTCGGCGAATAGTTTGGGATGCAGATCGAGCGGACAACCGCGCGACAGCACTTCACGCGTGCGCGTGCCGCTGATTTCGAGCACCGTATAGCCGCTGCCGATATCCACCGCCGACGCGAACACGCCTGCGAACGCGGCACCGAGCTTGGCCTGCAACGGCGCGGTACGCGTCGCGTCGTGGGCGGCGGCCGAGCGCACCAGCCATTCGTCCGGGCCGAGCCACATCACGTCGTAGCCGTTGCCGCGCGCCACCGTGTTGGCCTTTTCAGGCGGACGGCAGCCGACCACGCTTTCGAAAGCGCGCACGAACGCCGCGTCACGCGTATCGCCGCGCACATTCACGAGTTCCAGAAATGGCCGCTCGTTCAACCTGAACGCAGCCGATGCCGTCGCCTGATGTTTCTTCAGCAGCGCATCCGCGCCCACCAGCGGCGACTCCTGCCACACGCCGGTCTGCTTGCCGACAGCGCGATCCACGACCGACGCCGTCCCTCTCGTTTCATTCCACATGTTGACGTGCTCCTTCGCTGTCGTAGAACACCGAACTGGTGACCTTCGCTGCAATCTGTTTGCCGCTAGAAAGCGGAATCGTGACCGTCTCGCCGATCTTGTCGAGACCGCCCTTCACCACTGCCATCGCGATCGAGCGCTTCAGGATCGGGCTGTAGTAACTCGACGTGACGTGGCCGAGCATCGCCGCCGTCTCGCCCTGGAACGGACCGGCGACGATCTGCGAACCTTCGGGTATCACGAACGACGGGTCGTCCGAGAGCAAGCCGACCAGTTGCTTGCGCCCCGCCTTCGCCGTATCCGAGCGGGTCAGCGAACGCTTGCCGAGAAAGTCCTTCGACTTCGCGACGAGTCCGCCCATGCCGAGGTCATACGGCGTCATCGAACCGTCCGTATCCTGGCCGACGATGATGTAGCCCTTCTCCGCGCGCAGCACGTGCATGGTTTCGGTGCCGTACGGCGTGATGTCGAATTCCGCGCCCGCGGCCATCAGCGCCTCCCACACCGCGCGCCCGACGTTGGCCGGCACGTTCACTTCATAGGCGAGCTCGCCCGAGAAGCTGATGCGCATCACGCGCGAGGCCGCGCCAGCCACCGTGCCTTCGCGATAGCTCATGAACGGGAATGCCGCGTTCGCGAAGTCGATGTCGTGGCAAACCTTCTGCAGCACCTTGCGGCTGTTCGGACCGACCACGGCGAAGGTGGCCCAATGGTCCGTCACCGACGCGAGCCGCACGCGCATGTCCGGCCATTCTGTCTGCAGCCAGCGTTCGAGCCATGTCAGCACACGTGCCGCGCCGCCGGTGGTGGTCGTCATCATGTAGTGCTGGTCGGCGAGGCGCACGGTCACGCCGTCGTCGAAGATCATGCCGTTTTCGTCGAGCATCAGGCCATAGCGGCACTTGCCGACTTCCAGCTTGCTCCACGGATTCGTATAGACCCAGTTCAGCAGCTTCGCCGAATCGGGGCCCTGAATGTCGATCTTGCCGAGCGTCGAGGCGTCGAGAATGCCGACGCTCGTACGCACCGCGAGAGACTCGCGCGCCACTGCCGAGTGCAGATCTTCGCCAGCTTTCGGGTAGTACCACGGACGCTTCCAGTTGCCCACGTCCTCGAACGCCGCGCCGTTTTCCACGTGCCATTCGTGTACCGCCGTCTTGCGCACAGGATCGAGAAACTCGCCCAGCTCGCGGCCGGCAAACGTGCCGAACGTGACGGGCGTGTAGTTCGGCCGGAACGTGGTCGTGCCGGTCTCGGGAATCGTCTTGCCGAGCGCCTGCGCGAGAATCGCCATGCCGTTGATGTTGCCGAGCTTGCCCTGATCGGTGCCGAATCCCATCGCGGTATAGCGTTTGACGTGTTCGACCGATTCGAAGCCTTCGCGCGCCGCGAGGAAAATATCCGCGGCCGACACGTCGTTCTGGAAGTCGATGAACTGCTTCGGCCCGCGCGTGGCCAGTTCGCGGCCGCCGACCAGCCACAGCGGCTGCATCTTCGCTTCCGTGATCTCCGCCACCTGCACCGGATTCGGCCGCGCGACAATAAAGCCCGCCGCGCGCGCCGCCTCGATACCGGCATCCACCGCAAAGCGGATGCCCTGGCCCAGCGTGAAGTCGCCCGCACAGGCGCCGACGCTCGTTTCCGCCTGCATCGCCTTGCCCGGCACGAAGCAGGCCTTCTCGTCATGCCAATGCGCCTTGCCGCCCGATTGCGCGAACAGATGCAGCACCGGGCTCCAGCCGCCGGACATGGCGAGCAGATCGCACGAGAGTGCGCCCTGCTTCGCACCGACCTGTCCGTTCGAATACGACGCCAGGTCAACCGACGCCACGCGCAGTTTGCCGTGCGCGGCCGTGATTACCACGCCGTTCATCACCTTGACGCCGTAGCGCCGTGCCAGCGCGGGCAGCGTGCCCTTCGATTCGCTCGCACGCGGATCGACCACCGTCACCTGGGCGCCGGCCGCTTTCAGATCGAGCGCGCATTGGTAGCCGTCGTCGTTGTTCGTGAAGACCACTGCGTTGCGGCCCGGCAGAACCGCGTAGCGATGCAGGTAGGTCGACACGGCCGAGGCCAGCATCACGCCCGGCAGATCGTTGTTGCCGAACACGATGGGCCGTTCATGCGCGCCGGTCGCGAGAATCACGCGTTTCGCGCGGATCTTCCACATCAGTTCGCGCGTGCCCTTGCGCTGCGATACCGGCAGATGCTCGGTGAGCCGCTGTGTCACCGTCACGAGATTGTGGTCCTGATAACCGAACGCCGTGCTGCGGCACAGGATTTTCACGTCGGGCATCTGGCGCAGTTCGTCTTCGATCTTCTGCGCCCAGTGCAGCGCGGGCTTGCCGTCGATCTCCGCACGGCACGACAGCAGCGAGCCGCCGAGTTCCGGCTGATCGTCGACCAGCGTCACGCGCGCGCCGGACAATGCCGCGGCGTGCGCCGCCGCGAGCCCGGTCGGGCCACCGCCCACCACCAGCACGTCGCAATGCGCAAAGCACTTGTCGTAGCGGTCCGCGTCGGTGTGTTCCGGCGCCTTGCCGAGACCGGCCGCGTCGCGGATCACTTCTTCGTACTTCGGCCAGAATTTGCGCGGCCACATGAAGGTCTTGTAATAGAAGCCCGCCGGAATGAAGCGCGCGATTTTCTGGTTGACCGCCATGCGGTCTTTCTCGATGCTCGGCTTCGCGTTCACGCTAGTGGCGACGAGTCCCTGGTACAACTCGACTTCGGTCGCACGGGCATTCGGCACCGTGTACGCGCCGGTTTCCAGTTGCACCACGGCGTTCGGCTCTTCCACACCCGCCGTGACGATGCCGCGCGGCCGGTGATACTTCCAGCTACGCGCGACGAAATGCTCGCCGTTCGCGAGCAGCGCCGAGGCCAGCGTATCGCCTTGATAGCCCTGGTACTGGCGGCCATTGAACGTGAACGTCAGCGGCATGGCGCGATTGATGCGGCCGCCGTTGGGGAGTCGGTCTTTCTGGCTCATGATGCCTTGCCCTCTTGTGCCTGGTTCGGTGCCTTGTCTTGTGGTTTAGCCTCGTTGCTGTCCATGGCGAGCAGCGGTCGCTCGAACGTCTCGTAGCCCTGGATCTCGTAGCTCACCGTGTCGCGCTGCGCCTTGAACCAGCGGCGGCAGCCTTGCGTGTGCAGCCATTGCTCGCGATGCACGCCGCGCGGGTTCTTGCGCATGAACAGGTAGTCGCCCCATTCCTTGTCGGTGAGTTTGTCGGTGTCGAGCGGACGGGCAATATCCGCTTCGCCGCCGCAGGAAAATTCGGTTTCGGCGCGTGGCCCGCACCACGGGCATTCGATCAATAGCATTTCTTGGTTCCTCGTCGCAGTGCGTGGCGTTAGTGGGCGACGGCGGCGGCGCCGTGCTCGTCGATCAGGTGGCCGGTATAGAAACGGTCCAGCGAGAATGGCGCATTCAACGGATGCGGTTCATCCTTCGCGATGGTGTGCGCGTAAGCCCATCCCGAGCCCGGCGTCGCCTTGAAGCCACCCGTGCCCCAGCCGCAATTGAAATACAGCCCTTTCACGTCGGTCTTGCTGATGATCGGGCACGCATCCGGCGAGACATCCACAATGCCGCCCCACTGCCGGTTCATCCGCACCCGCGAGAACACCGGGAACATTTCGACGATCGCTTCGAGCGTGCCTTCGATAATCTGGAAACTGCCGCGCTGACCGAAACCCGTGTACTGGTCCACGCCCGCGCCGATCACCAGGTCGCCCTTGTCGGACTGGCTGATATACGCATGCACCGCGTTCGACATCACGACCGTATTGACCACCGGCTTGATCGGCTCCGACACCAGCGCCTGCAACGGGTGGCTCTCCAGCGGCAGCCGCACGCCGGCCATGTCGGCGAGCGTGGAGGTATTGCCCGCCGCCACCACCGCGACTTTCTTCGCCTTGATGAAACCCTTCGTGGTGTCCACGCCGACCACCTGACTGCCGTTGCGGCGAATGCCCGTGACCTGGCAGTTCTGCACGATATCCACACCGGCCTGATCCGCGCCGCGCGCGAAACCCCAGGCCACCGCATCGTGACGCGCCACGCCGCCGCGGCGCTGGATCGAAGCGCCGAGCACCGGATAGCGGCTGTTGAGATTGATGGTCGGCTCGATTTCCTTGATCTGCTCGGGCGTGAGGAATTCGGCGTCCACGCCGTTCAGCCGGTTAGCATTCACGCGGCGCTCGGTGTCGCGCACGTCCTGCAACGTGTGCGCAAGGTTCATCACGCCGCGCTGGCTGAACATGACGTTGTAGTTCAGGTCCTGCGAGAGCCCTTCCCACAGCTTCATCGCTTTTTCGTAGAGCGCGGCCGACTCGTCCCACAGGTAGTTCGAGCGCACGATGGTCGTATTGCGCGCCGTATTGCCGCCGCCGATCCAGCCTTTCTCCAGCACGGCGACGTTGCGCACGCCATGTTCCTTCGCCAGGTAATACGCGGTGGCGAGACCATGCCCGCCGCCGCCGACGATCACGACGTCGTATTCACGTTTGGGCTCGGGGCTCTTCCACTGTCGCTCCCAGTTCTCGTGATACGACATCCCGTTGCGCAACAGGCTGAATATCGAATAGCGGCTCATCGTCTGTCCTTGGTGGGTACTCGTGCTTGATGCTTCGTTGCTGTTCAACACTCGATGACGTTCACGGCCAACCCGCCGCGCGACGTCTCCTTGTATTTCGTCTTCATGTCCGCGCCGGTTTCGCGCATCGTCTTGATCACGTTGTCGAGCGACACGTAATGCTGGCCGTCGCCCTTCATCGCCATGCGCGCGGCGTTCAACGCCTTGATCGCGCCCATCGCATTGCGTTCGATACACGGAATCTGCACGAGTCCGCCGACCGGGTCGCAGGTCATGCCCAGGTTGTGTTCCATGCCGATTTCGGCGGCGTTTTCGACTTGTGTCGGCGTGCCGCCCATCACGGCGGCGAGCGCCGCGGCGGCCATCGAGCAGGCCACGCCCACTTCGCCCTGGCAGCCCACTTCCGCGCCGGAGATCGACGCGGTTTCCTTGTAGATGATGCCGATCGCCGCGGCCGTCAGCAGGAAGTTGACAATGCCTTCGTCGTTCGATGCATGCATGAACTTCACGTAGTAGTGCAGCACGGCGGGAATCACACCGGCTGCGCCATTGGTCGGTGCCGTGACGACACGCCCGCCCGCCGCGTTTTCTTCGTTGACGGCCATCGCGTACAGGTTGACCCAGTCGAGCATGGAGAGCGGATCGCGCAACGACTCTTCCGAACGCGAACGCAGTTGCGCGCACAGATCGGCGGCGCGGCGCTTGACATGCATCGGGCCGGGCAATTCGCCGCGCACCTTGCAGCCGCGTTCGACGCAGGCCGCCATGGCGCGCCAGATTGTCAGCAGGCCGTCGCGCACTTCCTGTTCAGGACGCGACGCGCATTCGTTGCGCAGCGTGATCTGCGCGATCGACAGACCGGTTTCGCGGCAGACGCGCATCAGATCGTCGCCGGTCCGAAACGGATACGGCACCTGGGCGCCGGCGCGCACGCCGTTCACGCGATCGCCTTCGCGATTCACCACGAAGCCGCCGCCGATCGAGAAATACTCCTTCTCCACCAGTAGCTGGCCGTTTTCGTCGAAAGCCTGAAAACGCATGCCGTTCGGATGCACGATGCCCGAGCCCGGCGCGCCCGGCATCAGCTTGCGGAAAAAGCCGAGATGCTCGCGTTCGTCGAATTTCACCGGATGCTTGCCGAGCAGCACGAGCTGCTTCGTCGCGCGAATGGCCTGCAGGCGCGGCTCGATCACGTCCGGGTCGATGGAATCGGGCAGATTGCCTTCGAGTCCCAGCAGCACCGCCTTGTCCGTGCCGTGCCCTTTGCCGGTCGCGCCGAGCGAGCCGAACAGTTCGGCCTTCACGCTGCGTACGAAGCCGAGCAGATTGGCGTCTTCGATATGCGAGGCGAAGCGGCATGCAGCGATCATCGGCCCGACCGTGTGCGAGCTTGAGGGACCGATACCGATCTTGAACAGATCGAAGACGCTGACGTTCATGGCGTGCCTTGTGCGTTGCGATGCCTTGGGTGGATTTGCTGCTATTGCACCGCACGTCAATTTGAATCGATAGAATAAAAACGGCATGACAGTGGGATAGTGGCGTCAAGCCGGCCGCCGGCAAAGGGCGGCGACGTATTTGCGAAGACTTTTGACGCATTTGCGAAGGGCGCCGCGCTTGCGGCTGGCGATCGCCGCCATCCCCGGTGATATGCTTGTTCCCACCCTTTTCCTTGCTGGCTGCATGCATGAATTCCGCTGAACCGCTTCCCCCTCAATCGATCGACGGCACCTCGAAGCAGCGCATCCGCTTCGGCATCATCCTGCTGCCGAACTTCACGCTGACGGCGTTTTCGGGTTTCGTCGACCTGCTGCGCCTGTCCGCGGATGAAGGCGATTTCAGCAAGCCCGTGCGCTGTTCGTGGAGCGTGATAGGGGAAACCCTTGCTCCGGTGCGCGCGAGTTGTGGCATTCAGATCACCCCGTGGGAGACTTTCGACACCGCCGAGCCGTTCGATTACGTGGTGGTGGTGGGCGGCCTGCTGCATTCCGGGCCTGCCACGAACGAAGCGACCCTCGCCTTCATTCGCCGCGCCGCCGCCACGAATGCGACGCTCGTCGGCATGTGCACGGGCGTGTTTTCGTTGATGCGCGCGGGCGTGCTGGAGGGACACCGCATCTGCGTGAGCTGGTTTCACTACTGGGATTTCATCGAACGTTTTCCGTCGGTGAACGAGGAGGCGCTGGTCGCCGACCGGCTGTTCGTGATCGACCGCCGGCGCATTACGTGTTCAGGCGGACGCGCGTCGATCGACGTCGCCGCCGCGATTCTGCTGCGGCATTTCGAAACCGCCACGGTGCAGAAGGCGCTGCGTATTCTGCTTGTGGACGACATGCAGAAAGGTAACGCGCCGCAGCCGCATCCACCGGGACTCGCGCCGGCCGCGCATCCGAAAGTGAAGCGCGCGATTCTGCTGATGGAACAGCACGTGGGCCGGTCGTTGTCGCTCGACGAACTTGCGGGCAAGCTCGATCTGTCGCCGCGTCAGTTGGAGCGGCTTTTCAAGGCGCAAACGGGTAAGGCGCCGCAGGCTTATGCGAAGCAGGTGCGTTTGCGCACCGCCGCGTGGCTGCTCACGAGTTCGGACAAGACGGTGGCCGATATTGCGTCGAGTTGCGGGTTTTCCGATGCGTCGCATCTGGGGCGGGAGTTTCGCAAGCAGTTTGGCTTGCCGCCGATGATGTATCGCGAGCAACGCGGCACCGCGGCGGAGGCGGTGGATAGTGGGGATTATGAGGAGACGTTTCCGGGGCGGGCGCGGGCGATTTGAGGGGGGTGACCGGCCTATCAAGACTTTGACAAAGCGACGTATAAGGCACCCCAAAAGATTGCCCCATCCGTCGCCCCATTCTCAAACCCAACCTCACTTCCCCGCTACATAAGCCTTCACAGCCGGCAACCCATCCTTCCCGTCATACGTCTTCACTCCTGCGAGCCATTTGTCGAGCACCGCCGGATTCGCCTTCAGCCATTCGCGCGCGGCCTTGTTCGGGTCGGTCTTGTTCATGATCGGCAGCATGACGTGATTCTCGATGTCGGTCGTGAACTGCAGATTCGACACCAGCTTCGCCACATTCGGGCAACGCGCCGAATAATCGCTCGGCGTAACCGTCAACACTTTGGCTTCGCCATAATTCGGCCCGAACACATCGTCACCACCGGACAGATAATCTATCTTCATCTGCACGTTCATCGGATGCGGTTCCCAGCCCAGAAACACGATTGGTTTGTTCGCGCGGATCGCACGGTTCACCTCGACCAGCATGCCCGCCTCGCTCGACTCCACCAGCTTGAATTTGCCGAGCCGGTACTGATTGCTGTCGATCATCTTCTTGATCAACGCATTGCCGTCGTTGCCCGGCTCGATCCCGTAGATCTTGCCGTCGAGCTTGTCGTAGTTCTTCGCGATATCGGCGAACGTCTTGATGCCGGACTGATACGCATAATCCGGCACAGCCAGCGTGTATTTCGCGCCCGTCAGATTCGGCGTGGGCAAGACGGTGAGCTGTCCGGACTTTTTGAACGGATCGATCATCGGGTCCATGGTCGGCGACCAGTAGCCGAGGAACACGTCGATCTGCTTGCTCTTCACACCGGCAAAGGTGATCGGCACCGAGGCGATCGTCTTGGTCGGCTTGTAGCCAAGCCCCTCGAGCACGGTCGATGCAAGCCCGGTGGTCGCCGCGATATCGGTCCAGCCGACGTCGGCGAACCGGACATCGCGGCACGTGGCGGGTTCCGCAGCAAAGACAGACGACACAGACAGCGCGCACAACGACGCAGCCCACAAACGTTTCATGGCGTTCCCTCAGGGTGATTGATGCTTGACTGGTTTGACGGACGAAGCGGATTTTTTACGCCGCCCGGTTCAGGCGGCGCTGCATGCAATTCATGGTGCGGCTCACTACGAAGACAACCGCCGCTCGACGCTCGGCGCATGACCGAACTGCGCGCGATAGGCTTTGCTGAAATGACACGGCGAATGAAAACCGCACACCGCCGTCACCCGCGCAATCGACGCATCCGTATTGCGCAGCAGCTCGCGCGCGCGACGCAAACGCAGCGTCAGGTAATAGTGCGTCGGCGACACGCTCAGGAACATCTTGAACATGCGTTGCAAATGACGCTGCGACAGATGCACGAGCCGCGCGAGTTCGTCGAGCGATAACGGCTCCTCGATATTCGCTTCCATCAGCCGCACCACCTCGATCAGTTCCGCGCGCGAGAAACCGACCCGCGCGTCGACGGGAATGTGCTGGTAATCGGTCGAACTGCGAATCCGCTCGACAATGAACTGCTCGGACACCTGCGCGGCGAGCGCATGCCCCAGCCGCATGCCGACCAGGTTCAGCATCAGATCGAGCGGCGCGGTGCCGCCCGTGCATGTCATGCGATCGCGGTCGATCACGAACAGCTCGTCGGCGAAACGCACATCCGGGTAGGTCTTGTGCAACGGCGACATGTCTTCCCAATGCACGGTGCAGCGATAACCGTCGAGCAATCCGGCAGCCAGCAGCGCATACGGTCCCGTGCAGATGCCGCCGAGCGGAATGCCTTTTTCGGCGACGTCGCGTAGCAACGCAATCACCGTGTCGTTCACGTAATCGCGCACATGCCAGCCGGCGCAGACGATCAGCACGTCCGGCATGCCTGCCTCGGCGAGCGTGGTGGTGGGTTTCACCGTGATGCCGTTGCTCGCTCGCGCCGGTTCGCCGTCGGGCGTGATCACCGACCACCTGTAGTGCTGCGCGCGACCTACGTAGTTGGCCATGCGCAGTACCTCGACCGCGCTCGTGAACGCGATCATCGAAAAGTTCGGCAGCGTCAGAAAGCCGACGTGCGCGAGCCCGGACAGCGGCGAATCGGCTTGGGGCTCGACCGGCGTGATCGCGTCGCGCTTCATAGGCGGCTCAGCCGTGTTGCGCCGCCGGCTCGCGGCGCACTTTCATGACACTGCGCAAGCCCGACAGCAGCGGCGCGCGCGCCATGCCCGGCGAGCGGCCAAAGCTCTCCGTGATGCGGTCCAGAATGATCGCGAGCATCACCACCGAAAGTCCACTTTCGAAGCCGAGCCCGATATCGAGCCGTTGAATACTGGCCAGCACGTCGTTGCCGAGACCGCCCGCGCCCACCATCGAAGCGATGATCACCATGGAGAGCGCCATCATGATGGTCTGATTCACGCCGGTCATGATGGACGGCAGCGCGTTCGGAAACTGCACCTTGTAAAGCAATTGCCACGGCGTGCAGCCAAAGGCCTGCCCTGCTTCGACGATTTCCCGGTTCACGTGCTTGATACCGAGCGACGTGAGACGCACCGCCGGCGGCATGGCGAAAATCACGGTGGAGAGAATCCCCGGCACACGGCCCAGACCGAACAGCATCGCAGCCGGAATCAGGTACACGAACGCCGGCATGGTCTGCATCAGATCGAGCACGGGGCGCACGATCATCTCGACGGTGCGGCTCTTCGCGGTCCAGATGCCGAGCGGCACACCGAGCAGCAAGCTGATCAACGTGGACGACAAGGTCAGGCCGAGCGTGATCACCATCTGATCCCAGAACCCGGTGCCGTAGATCAACAGCATGGCGAGCAGCGTGAACAGCGCGAAGCGCCAGCCCACCCGCCACAGCCCGATGCCGACGAAGAACGCCATCAGCGCCCACATCGGCACGGCTTGCAAGCCGTGTTCGATCACCGCGGCAAAGCTCTCGATCACCTTGCCGATGGAATCGAAAGTTTTTGCGTCGTGGTCGAGCAGATAGTGAACGCCGTGATCGACCCAGGCGCCAAGTGGAATGACTTCAGACATGGGAACTCCGATGGCGGGTGAGAACGTTCAGCACGTTCGTCTTGTTGACCGAACCACAGTAGGAGCCGTCGGCTTCGACAACCGGCAGCGGCGCGCGGCTCGCCACCACGCGTTCGACGACGTCATCCAGCGGTGTAGTGCGGCGGATGCATTCGATCTGATTGAGCTGCGGCGAAGCGCTGCCCATCGCGTCGCGGCAGACGAAGCCGCGAATCTTGCGCTCGCTGTCGAGCACGAACGCGTAGTCGGCGCTGCCGTTGAGCGTGGCGGCCACGCTCGACGCATCGATCTGCGGCGAGTGCTGCATGAGCGGCACGGCGTCGGTCTGCATCAGATCGCCGGCGGTCAGATAGCGGCTCGTGTCGATGCCTTCGAAGAACGCGCGGACGTAATCGTCGGCAGGATTGGTGATGATCTGCTGCGGCGTGCCGACCTGCACGACCCGGCCGCCTTCCATGATCGCGATGCGGGTGCCGATGCGCATCGCTTCTTCCAGATCGTGCGACACGAACAGGATGGTGCGCTGCTGCTCGCGTTGCAGATCGAGCAGTACGTTCTGCATTTCCTTGCGCTTGAGCGGATCGAGTGCGGAGAACGCCTCGTCCATGATCATCAGCGACGGGTTGACCGCCAGCGCCCGCGCGAGACCCACGCGCTGCTGCATGCCGCCGGAGAGCTGCGCGGGCAGCTTTTCCGCGAACGGCGCGAGGCCGACCTGTTCGAGCACGGCCATCGCGCGCTTCTCGCGTTCCTTGCGGCCCACGCCCGCCACTTCGAGGCCGAACGCCGCATTGGACAGCACGGTTCGCTGCGGCATCAGCGCGAAGGACTGGAACACCATGCTCATGTCCTTGCGGCGCAGCGCCGTCAATTCGGAGCGCGGCACGCTGGCGACATCGCGGCCGTCGATCAGCACCTTGCCGGCGCTCGGCTCGACCAGCCGGTTGATCAGACGGATCAGCGTCGACTTGCCGGAGCCGGACAGGCCCATCAGCACGAAGATCTCGCCTTCCTTGACTTCGAACGATACGTTGTGAACGCCGACAATCTGACCGGTGCGCGCGAATACCTCTTCTTTCGTTGCGCCGCCTGCCAGCATGCCGATCGCCTGTTTCGGGTTGGTGCCGAACACCTTGCACAGCCCTTCGACCACGACCTTCGGGGAATTCATTGAATGCTCTCCTATGTCGACCGGAGTTAGCGCTTTAGCGCTTACTCCGGTCCCACGCACCGCTTCGACCGGAGTTTGCGCTTTAGCATTGCCTCCGGTCCCATGCACCGATAGTTGCTGCAGTGGCGGACGTCCGTCCGCGCTGTGCATACATAGTTGCCAGAAAAAAGTACGCCTAGCCGACTATTTGCGACAAGCACATGAGGAAATGCGACACCCCTATCTGGCGCGCGCCGGACGGCGGCTGCCGGAGCCTTGCTGGATAAGGGTTTGGAGGGTGTTTGGCCGAGCGGCGACGCGTGTCGCGCCTGAGCAAGTGGAGGCGGCGAGGGGTTAAAAAAACGTGTTTCGAAGCGGTTGCCGGGTGAGTTGCGGTGATGCAGCAGACCGGGGGGCTCCCGAGGGTTAGTGTAAACGCGTATGCGGACAATGTTCCGCGGGATGTTCGGCCTCTTTTCCTGAAAGGCTCAAGGCGAGCACCGCCTATGCAGATCTACTCGCCGTACGACGCTGACCGGAGGCGGTCCCACTGCGACGAACGCGCGATGCTACGTAGCCAGTCGAGCGCCCCATGGCCGCGTTCCGTCATGGACGCGGTTAGCCTTGTTCCTTCGACGCAGCGAACATCTGGTTTGCGACCAGCTTGGCGCGCAACGTCACATTTAATGAACTCACGACGTAGCAACTCGGAAAATACCGCCGGCTCGAGCGGCATGTCCATATCATGAAGGCTGGCATTGTGAAGACCTTCAAGCAGATCCGCGTTCGTCAGGTCAGCGCGCCCTGCCCCGCATTGACCGGCGAGGTCAAACATACACGACTCGACCAGACAACGCGGATTGGCGCACGGGATTATCGATGCGAACGCTCGGAAGGAAGATTCGTCCAAAGTGTGGAATTGCTGAATCAGCAGCCGACACAATTCCGAAAACGGGCGAACCCATCGAGCGGCGGCGGCACAGTCGAGAATGGTTAGAAAATTCCCTTGCGAAGCGGGAAGCGCTCGTTCATCGCGCGCGAGCCAATATAGAATCTTTGCATCTCTTCACAATGCTCGACGAGTTCCTGTCGGCGAGTCAGTCGGGCGACCGCGGTTAAATTTTTGTAGATATCACTGACCGGCGACTCGAAGCGCAACTGAACCTCTGAAAGGGCGACCAGAATTTGCTCCGCGTCGTCCTTATGATGGAATCGCTCGGACAGAAATTCGAGGTGATCCTGCAAGTCCTCTGACTCAAGCTTGGTGCGGGCAACCAGTGCGGGTGCAATCGCTTCGTCGCGGACCGAAGGATCCTTGAAGATTAACGAGTAATGTGGGTTTGAAATGTCGGCGTACTGAAAATCAAGACTTAGAATCCGGCGATTGTTCGAAGTCAGATTTAACGCCGCGTGGGGAACCGTCGACTCCAATATCCAGATATCGCCTTTTCGCATGCGGAAGACTCCGAAATTTTCCTCGGTGTGGTAAGAATCGATACAGGTTTCAAGCGGAATCAAAATGCGGACATAGCGGTCTTTTTCTTCTGACAACTCCAGAAAATCGGTATGCGGGATGACAAGACCATTGACGAGATTGCGTACGCGCGCCATTCGCATATGTTCCACATCGAAATACCTTTCGATGATCTGGCTGAGATACGAGGTCGCGGCTCCCACCTGCGTTCGGACGGCCGGATGGTCGTAGTCCGAATATTGGGTGTCGGTCCATTCGCCTGTTCTATTCCAAAGCGAATGGTTGATCCACGTGCCCGAACTGAATTCGTCGTACTGCTCCTTGATAACCGGCAACTCAGACAGTATTTTCAGGTCCTTCCTGAGTAAAGCATTGTTGAACTTGATCCGACCTACAAGGCTGGTTTTTGTCACCACGTCTACAGTCTCCTTTCGTAAGTTCCAACACAGTTTTTCGGTGGTGCACCTGCATCTGTGATGCACTGGTTATTTACGTAAGTTCGCCTCCTGTCAGTACCTTGCGAGACGCTACCGGCAGCTAGTCCCCGAACAGGTCAACTGGTTCTCGGCTCGTTGCCGTCGACTTGCTTTACTGAGCTCCAGACAGCCTTTTTCGACAATGCAAGCGAAAATATGATGCCGGCAACGAGTCCCCACAGGGCCGGTCCCAAGCCAAAAAATGACATACCGGAAACGGTGACTACGAACGTAATGACGGAGGATTCGCGTTGGCCCTCCGCGGCGACGGAAGATGAGAGACTTGTGACGAGTGTTCCGAGCAGCGCAAGGCCTGCCAACGTACTCGTCAGCCCTTCGGGCAGTCGAGCAAAGAGCGCGATGACCGATGCGCCAAACGTGCCGATGCAGAGGTAACCGACGCCACAGACCACTCCCGAGATGTATCTGCGCCGTGGATTCACGTGACATTCCGGGCTCGCGCACATGGCCCCGACAATCGCCGCGGGGTTAATGCCGGAGTTGCCGAACAATGCGAGAGGAATGGACATGAGACCGCTGGCGCCAACCACCGATTTAGGCGATATGTCGTAGCCCGCGTTACGAAGAATATGGATCGAGGTTGCGTATTGGGTCAGCGCGAGCAGGAGCAAAGGCAGCCCGAGTCCAACGAGCGCCTCGATAGAAAAAGTTGGGAGCGTGAATTCCGGCTTTACGAGGCTCAGGTCGAGTCCTTGCGCCGTGAAATTCGCGCCAGGCAGAGCCACGATCACGCCAGTCAGAAGCGCAAGTGCGACGGCATAACGCGGGATCAGGCGCCGACACAAGACATACGCAACCACAACCGGCAGCACAACAGCAGGGGTGGATTGGAGTGACCGGAAGATGCCCGCGCAAAACTCGAAGAGCACGCCGGCAATCATGGCGGAAAGCAGATGGGCAGGCAGATGCTGGATCAGTCTGCCGAACAGCCCCGACAGCCCAAGCATTGCGATGATGACTGCCACTACAAGGTAACACCCGATCACGTCGCTGAACGGATAGCGCGCAAGTGCGGTAAGCAGCAGTGCCACTCCGGGAGTCGACCACGCGCCGATCACCGGCATTCTGTGCCGCAGGCTAAGCCAGAGACCTAACAAGCCGGCACCGATGGAGACGGCCCAGATCCACGTTGACAGCAGATTGTGCGAAAGATGCCCGGCCTGCGCCGCTTGCACGACGATCAGCACCGGTCCGCTATAGGTGGCGACAAGCGCGATGACGCCTGCGATGGCGGCGGACGCGGAAAAGTCCGCGCGCATTCTGGAAAACATCGTGTGTGTCTCCTGGGCCAGGCAAGCCCGGTAGGCTGAGTCGTAATATCAGGGTGTTCGAGTCTCCGTGAGCGCTCGTGGAAGAATGCTATTCGCCCGACCAACGGATGGGATTGGGATTGGTCTATTTGTGAGCGGGGAAATTTCTGATGCGCGAGTGGGAGCAATCAGGTGCCGGCGCCAAGTCGGAACGCCAGATTCGGGCGCGCAGGAACAAACGACCCCTTACCGTTACCGGTAAGGAATCGGGATAGATCGCGAAGCGGTCATATCGAGCCCGCGAACGAGCGTACGGCCCTCACGAAACCGACACGCCCAAAAGCCGCCCGACCCCGAACGTGAACGCAGCCGCGATCAGCCCGATCACAATCTGCCGCAACGCCGAAAATCCGGCACTGCGTCCGTTGAAAAGCGACGTGAACACGCCGATCGACGCAAGCGCCAGCATGCTCAGCACCACGCATTGCATGATCGCGTTGTAGTCGCGAGTCCACAGAAACGGCATCACCGGAAAGATCGCACCCAGCGAGAAAAGGCAGAACGACACACCCGCGGCCGACCAGGGATTGCCGCCCAACTCCGCGGGATCGAGACCGAGCTCTTCGCGAGTCAGGGTATCGAGCGCCTTGCTCTTGTCACGCATCATTTGCGAGGCGACCCGTTTGGCCTCGTCCGCTTCGAGCCCCTTGGCGCGATAGATCAGCGCGAGTTCGTGCTCTTCGGCTTCCGGCGTTTCCTCGATTTCCTGCGCCTCTTTGGCGATCTGCGTGCTGGCCAGTTCGCGGGCGTTGGTGACCGAAAGCCATTCGCCCAGTGCCATCGAACATGCACCGGCGATCAGCCCCGCCAGCCCCGTCAACAGAATCGCCTTGTTGCCGGTTCCCGCGCCCGCCACGCCCATGATCAGGCAGAAGTTCGAAACGAGGCCGTCGTTGGCGCCGAGCACGGCGGCGCGCAAATCGTTGCCGGCCCCCGCGCCCTTGTGCCACTGCTCCGCGGCGGCGATCCGCGCGCCCGGCGACAGATTCGCGTCGCCACCGCCATGCGCCAGCGTGCGGACGATGGCGGCGTGATGCTGCTCGTCCGCCGACATGCGGCCCGCGTCCGGTTGCCCCTCGTATTTATTGCGATCGGCATATTCCGCCGCCGCGAGTGTGGGCAGCACGAAACCCGCGCCGAACAGGCGAACCAGGCCTTTCATCAGGCGCGTTTTGATGGCGTGGCCCGCGCCCTTCGGCTCGAGCCCGTTCGCCCTCAACTTGTCGGCCCACACGCGTGCATGCTCGCGCTCCGACTTTGCGAGGTCGCCATACACCTGTTTGCGCGTGTCGTCCTTCTCGGCCTCGGCGAGTGTTTCGTACAGCGCTGCGCTGTGCAGTTCGTCGGAAAGATTCGCTTTATATCGCTTGATTTCCTGCCGGGATGCCATGGTGGTGTGCCTGAATTTTGAGTCGCTGGCGAAAGCGTAATCGATTCAGGTACGGAAAGCATCAATGCGTTGACGTGTGACTCGAGCGGGAATGAGCAGTTACAAAAGACTGCGCGTGTGAAAGCGTTCGTCGACATGCTGATCGAGACGCTCGGCGCGCGCTGAGTGGGTTGGATCGGGTTGCATTGCGTTGGCCCGCATCCCTTCGCCCTACTGCGCACGCTGCGACACGGTGGCGCGCACCGGCGGCAGCCGCGCGAAATTCAATCAGGTCGCGCGGCTGGAGTCACGCTTACTGGCTCGCGCCTGCTCCGACGCCGGCCTTCTTCTCAGCCTTCTGCAGCTTGTCCGGATAGGTCGGATCATTCTGGGCCGGCTGGTAGCCTGCGTCTTCGAGCTTCTTCAACTCGGCATTCTTCTTGGCACGCGCCTGCTTGCGTGCCTCCTTGCGCTCGGCCTTGGTGGGTTTCGCACTGCTTGCAGCGGCAGGCGCCGCAGTAGCAGCAGCGCCGCTGGCATCTTGAGCCGCGGCCAGCGGAATGCTGCCTGCCACCAGGGCGGTGACGGCAAGTCCGAGCATGATCTGTTTAACGGCAAAGCTCTTCATCTTCAAAATCCCCTCTCGAAAGTTGGCAATAGCCTCGAAGCCTGTCTGCAAGCCTTTGTCCAGCAACACGAGCCGCGCACCGCAAACACTGCGGACTCGTGATAAGAGCTTACAGGCAAACCATCCGAAGAGTATTCTCAGCGCCGCGAGCGGGTTTTTCGTCAGGCGGACGAACCTCACGAGCCGGCCGTGCGCGCCGCGTCCTCTTCCTGCAATTTCCGCCACAAAATCTTGCCGCTGCCCGATTTCGGCAGCGACTCGACGAACTCGACGATGCGCGGCGCCTTATACGAGGCCATCTGCTCATGCGCCCAGTCGATGATCTCCTGCGCAGTAATCGTGCCTGCATGCGCCGCGTCCGCCACGACCAGCGCTTTCACGGTCTCGCCGCGTTTCTCGTCCTTCACGCCGATCACGCACACTTCGTGAATCGCCGGATGCCGGTACATCAGCGCCTCGACTTCGGCCGGCCATACCTTGTAACCAGATGCGTTGATCATGCGTTTCAGGCGATCAGTCATGAAGAAATAGCCGTCTTCGTCGATATGGCCCAGATCGCCCGTGCGCAGAAACCGTTTGCCGTCGAGTTCGATGAACGCCTCCGCCGTCGCTTTCGGATTGCCCCAGTAACCCTGCATGACCTGCGGCGCGTTCGTGACGATCTCGCCCGTTTCGCCTTGCGGCAACTCCTCGAGCGAGACCGGATCGATCACGCGCGAGTCCACGTCGAACACGGGAATGCCCAGGCATTGCGCCTTTGGCCGGTGCGGCGGATTGATATGCGTGCCGGCAATCGTTTCCGTCATACCGTAGCCTTCCACATAATCGAGTCCTGTCAGCGCCTTGAGCTTTCTCGCAATTGCGTCCGGCATCGCCGCGCCGCCGCCGCGCGTGCCGGTGAGGCTCGACAGATCGTATTCGCCGAGCTTCGGGTTCGACAGAAAGTCGACCATCATCGTCGAGATGGATTGCCATGCGGTGACGCGATATTTCTGCATGCATAGCGCTGCCGCTTCGCGATCCCAGCGCGGCAACAGGACGATCGTTGCGCTTGAGAAGACCGCACTGTTCATGCCGCCTTGCATGCCCGTCACATGAAAGAGCGGCAAGACCGATAGATAAACACCGTCAGACGGCGCCGAGAACCACACACAGCCGCCGAGCAGCGTGCTCATCACGCTGCGGTGCGTGTGCATGCAGCCCTTCGGCTTGCCGGTGGTGCCGGACGTATAAGGCATCACACACAGATCGTCGGGACCGGTGGTGAGCGGCCCCGGCGCGATGTGCCGCTCGATCACGTCTCGCCACGGCGTGACGCCGGCAATGTCGAAGGTTTTGCGCGGCGCCGCGACGAATTCAGGCACGGGAATCGGCGACGGCCGTTTCAGATAATCGCTATACGTCGCGACGATCGCGTGCTCGATGCCCTTGCCGGCCCCGTTGCCGATCAACGGCTCGACGTTCGCGAACAAACATTGCGGCGCGATGATCGTAGTCGCGCCGCTGTCTTCGACGTAATGCGCCAACTCCGCGGTCATGTTCATCGGATTGACCGGCACCACCACTGCGTTCGCCCGAAGAATGCCGTAATAAGCGACGATCCATTGTGGACTGTTCTGCATATAGAGCAGAACACGGTCGCCCGCCTTGACCTGGCACTCCTGCTGCAGAAAGCCCGCCACCCGCTCGGCTTCGTCCTTGAATTCCGCAAACGTGATCGCCGTGTCGTAGAAGATGATGAACGGCTTGTCGGGAAAGCGCGCCGCCGAGACTTCGGCGTTATAGAAAAGACTGGTCTCGGGTAGCGTCAAATGCAGAGGCACTTGCGGCGGCCAATGCGCATGATGGCGTTCGTTCATCAGCGTCTCCTGATTTTTTAGTGTCCGCGCGCGGTTCGCCCGGTTTGCGCGGTTTGCCCGAGCCGCGCGTTTCGTTCACATCGTCACGCCTGACCTGCGTCGTACCTAGACGATGATCGCGCCGCCGTCCACCGCGAAATCCTGACCGGTAATATGGCGCGACGCTTCACTCGCAAGAAACACGATCGGGCCTTTGAGATCTTCGTCGCCACCCTGGCGCTGCAACGGCGTGCGCGAAACGATCGAGTCTTCCAGTTTGCCGAGTAGACCCGCCGACATTTTCGAAGGGAAAAAGCCCGGGCAGATCGCGTTGACATTGATGTTGTACTTGCCCCATTCCGCAGCCAGCGCGCGTGTGAAATTGATCGCGGCGGCCTTCGACGTGTTGTACGCAATCGTGTTCATGCCGGGCGGCGATCCCTTCAGCCCCGCTACCGATGCGATATTGACGATCTTGCCCGCGCGCCGCGGAATCATGCTGCGCTTGCCGACTTCGCGAGCGAGAAAGAACGGTGCATTGACGTTCAGGTTCATCACCTTGTGCCACGCTTCGTCGGGATAGTCTTCGGCTGGTGCGCCCCATGTCGCGCCGGCGTTGTTGACCAGAATATCGATTCGCTCATGCACGCCCAGCACTTCATCCACGAGGCCGGGAATGCCCTCGAAGCGCTGCAGGTCGTTGACCACCGTGTGCACTTCGATACCGCGCTGTTGCAGATGCGTTTTCGCTTCAGCGAGTTCGTCGGCCTTACGCGCGGTAATGGCGACGCGGCACCCCATTTCGCCGAGTGCCTCGGCCATTTGCAGACCCAGTCCGCGAGAGCCTCCGGTGATCAGTGCCACCTTGCCGTCCAGTCGAAACAGGTCCTTCACAGACATTGCGTCGCTCCTCCAGATTGTTCTGCTGTGCAGAGTGGTTGACCACATTGTTCGTCCATCATACGTGCCGGAATTCAGCCTGTAAATAAAAGCACGCTCATTCACTTTCGTTATAAACTGACATGCAACGCCGCCAGACGGAGCATTGGGAATTACCCGGATAAGGCGCTTTTCAGCCCTTGCGTGCTGAGGCATTCGGCTGCGTTTTTCTTTATGCGCTGCACACCTGTTCCGCATAACGGTTTACTTTTTCTACGGGTCTTCTGTCATGCAAGATGCGCTGATCATCAACCCGCGTGATCTCGAGTTCCAGTTGTTCGAAGTGCTCGAAGCGGAGACACTCACGCAGCGCGCGCGCCATGCCGATCACAGCCGCGAGACCTTCAACGCCGCGCTCGAAACCGCGCACGCGGTTGCCGTGGAAAAGTTCGCGACGCACAACCGTCTCTCCGACGAACACGAACCGCAGTTCGACGGTGAGCGCGTTAGCCTGCCCGCCGAGGTCAAGCAGGCCCTCGACGCACTGCGCGCCACCGGCTTTCTCGCTGCGGGTAAAGACTACGAATGGGGTGGCATGCAGCTGCCCTCGGTGATTTCGTTTGCGTGCCTGTCACTCTTCAAGAGTGCGAACATTGCCACCGCGTCATACGCCATGTTGACCACGGCGAACGCGAACGTGATCGAACGCTTCGGCAGCGCGGCGCAGAAGCGAAAATATTTGCAAGCGCTCTTCGAAGGCCGCGCGTTCGGCACCATGGCGTTGACGGAACCGCAGGCGGGCTCGAGTCTCTCCGATCTCGTCACGAGCGCCACGCCGAATGCGGATGGCACCTATTCGATTCGCGGCAACAAGATTTTCATTTCAGGCGGTGACCACGAGCTGAGCGAGAACATCGTGCATCTGGTGTTGGCGCGTATTCCCGGCGCGCCGCCGGGCGTCAAAGGCATTTCGCTCTTCACCGTGCCCAAATTCCACGTCAACGAAGACGGCACGCTCGGCGAGCGCAACGACGTCGCGCTCGCCGGACTGATTCACAAGATGGGCTGGCGCGGCACGACGTCGACCATGCTGTCGTTCGGCGAACACGGTCAATGCATCGGCGAACTGGTGGGCGAAGCGCACCAGGGTCTCGCCGCCATGTTCCACATGATGAACGAGGCGCGCATCGGCGTCGGTCTAGGCGCGGTCATGCTCGGCTACCGCGGCTATCTGGCCTCGCTCGATTACGCACGCGAACGGCCGCAAGGGCGTCGTCCCGACAACAAGAACCCACTCGATCCGCAAGTGCCGCTGATCGAACACGCCGACGTGCGTCGCATGCTGCTCGCACAAAAAGCCTATGTGGAAGGAGCTTACGCATTGTGCCTTTACGCGGCGCGTCTCGTCGATGAACAGAACACCGGCGAGAGCGACACGGCACGCGCCGAAGCGGGCCTGCTGCTCGACCTGCTGACGCCGGTGGTGAAATCCTGGCCGTCCCAATGGTGCCTCGAAGCGAACAGCCTGGCGATCCAGATTCACGGCGGCTATGGCTATACGCGTGAATACCCGGTCGAGCAGTTCTATCGCGACAATCGCCTGAACATGATTCACGAAGGCACCCACGGCATCCAGGCCATCGATCTGCTCGGCCGCAAGGTGACGATGAAACAGGGCGCCGCGCTCGGCCACCTGGCACGTGAGATCCAGCGCACGATCGATGCGGCGCGCGAGCATGCACCACTGCATGCGCACGCCCCTGCGTTGGGTGAAGCATGGACCGACCTGACTGCCACGATCGAAGCGCTGCTACCCGCGCTGGCTCATAACAGCGAACGCGCACTCGCCAACGCCAATGCGTTTCTCGAAGCCTTCGGCCATATCGTGATCGCGTGGACGTGGCTGCGGCAAGCGATCGTCGCCAGCGCCGGACTGAGCGCATCGCATACCGAGGCAGACGCGGACTTCTATCGCGGCAAGCTGCATGCGTGCCAGTGGTTCTTCCGCTGGGAACTGCCGCGCGTCGCGTTGATGCTAAAGACGCTGCGGGCCTTGGATGACGCCACGCTCAGCATGGCGCCGAACTGGTTTTAGGCGCTGCGGCGCCGGCGAATTTGCAGCCCGAATCGCGTAAGCAGACTTGCGCGATGCCATCAGCAACAGCCAGCGCAATGTTGGCCTGAACAGCTCCCCATGCGGCGCTCCAGCCAGTTTTTCCAGCATGAGCGCGTGCGCTGGAGTATTGTTTAAGCGCGCCGGGAGCGACGCGGCATGACTCTTCTACAAGACAGAGTGCTCCTCGTGGGCGGCAAAGTGCTCGCAAGCGCGTGGTTTTTTGCATGCAACAAAGCGACATCAACTTTTCGAGGATGGAGAAAACGTGAAAACAGTCAATCTTTTGAAGGCGCTGGGCATCGCATTGTGTGTGGCAACTGCGTCCAGCGCCTATGCCCAGTCGAGCGATGCGGCGCCGTCCGCCGACGCGTCGGCGCCCAGCGCCAAAACGGTCAAGAAGGCGGACCGCTCGCTTGGTCTGCAGGTGCGCAAGGCTCTGTCGAAAGCGCAGGGTTTTGACGTGTCGAACGTGTTTGTCCGGGCGCGCGGTGGCGTAGTCACGCTGACGGGATCGGTGCCCGACGGCGCGCAGATTCCGCAGGCGGAGGAAGTGGCAAAGAATGTGGCGGGTGTGAAGTCGGTGAATAACAAGCTGACTATCGGCACCCAGGGCGGCGGAGGTTAAGCGCCTCTTCTGTCACCCGGTGAGTTGCCAGGTGAGCACAGGCGGCGCCGCTCGTCGCTCAATGAGAGCGTGAGGCGCCGCCTGTCGTCCTGGTATTTGAAACTCAGCGTCGCAGTGGGACTTGCGTCACGCGAGCTTGCAGCCAACCTGATCGCACGGCGTATCTGCCCGAAGTCCGCTCGCCACACTAAGCGCGCACGATGCCTGCCAACGGCCGCCCCGCTGCCGCCTGGCCGAACAGCACAGTAGCCGTGTGCTGCGGATCGAGCCCGAAGCTTTCACTCGCGGTGCCGGCGATCAGCGCGTCGAGCGAAGTGGTCGGTTTGAGATCGCGCGCTTCGTAAAGGTTGTGTGGCGCGAGACCCGGCCAGTCGGCGATCACGCGTCCGCCCCGCACCGAGCCGCCCAGCACCATCGCCACCGAGCCCGTGCCATGATCGGTGCCGCCCGTGCCGTTCGCCGCGGCGGTTCTGCCGAACTCCGTCGCCACCAGCACGGTGGTCTTGCTCCACAACGGACCCATGCCGTCGCGCAACGCGGCGAGCATCGTATCGAGCGCCTTCAACTGATTGGCGAGGCGTGCGTTCTGCGCGCTATGTGTGTCCCAGCCGCCGGTTTCGATCATCGCGATGCGTGGGCCGTTCTCGCGCGCCAGGAAGCCGGCAGCGAGCTTGCCGAGGCTCGCCGGATCCTGGCGCGCCCCGGCGTCGCCGGCAAGGCCGCGCGCGGTCATCGCCGACTCCCACAACGGGTGCAACTGCGCGTCCTGGTCGTAGAGTTGCGAAACGCGCGCGAGCAGATCATCGGGCGCTTGCGGCAACGCCGAGGGCGCATACGACGTCACACCCGCCGCGCCGCGCAACGCCATCGGCACGGTCGGCGCGAATGCAATCGCATTCTCGCGCGTGGCGGGCAACTGCGTGACGAGCCGGTTCAGCCAGCCGTCTTTCATCTGATACGGCGACGTACCGCCGGTCTCGAGCACGTTCTGTCCGTCGAAGTGCGAGCGGTCCCGATACGGCGACGCCACCGCGTGTACGAACAGCGCCTGCTGGTCCGCGTACATCGCGGCGATCTGCGGCATCGCTGGATGCAAAGCGAAGGTGCCGTTCAGACGCGGCGCGTTCGAGGTGTCGATGGCGAGCGCGCCACGCAGTGTGGCGTAGGCGGGTTCGGCGTAGGGGACGACGATGTTCAGACCGTCGGCGGCGCCGCGCTGGATCACGAACACGAAGCGGCGCTCGGTGGCGACGCTTGCAAGCACAATCCGTGGCGACACGAGCATCGCGCCCGCGCCGGCAGCGGCGACGCTCAGAAACTTGCGGCGTGACAGCATGGCATTCATCTCCGTTGGAAATCCGGCGAGACCAGTAACAGCGCGATCGCCGTGGACGCACTTTCAGCGCGAGACACCGCAGTCGCCGTCGGCGCACTGAGCGAACCGGCGAACCAGGTCTGGCCGAGCGAGCGGGCGTCGAGCCGGTCGCCGACACGCGCGGCGAAACGCTGCGCCACTTCGACCCGGCGCACGAGCGCGTCGGGCGCGGCCCAACTTGCGGCAATGTCGTCGTAGCCGGCCGGCGACCCCGGCCGCCACACCGGCTGGCCGAGCTGGGTAAGAATCGGGGCCGCCTGCTGGCTGCCGAGGTCGCGCCAGCCGAGTCCGCGCATCGACGAAATGGTCCATTCCCATGGCGTCTTGAACTTCACGGCAGTGGGCGACCACGCTTGCGGCATTTCGATCAACGCCCGGTACACGGCCGGCAGATCGCCGCCGCTGCGCTCGAACGCACTGGCGAGCTGCTCGCTCACGCCGGGCGGCGGATTGTCAGCGACAAAATGACGGGCCAGTTTGCCGCCGATATGCCGCGCGGTCGCCGGCGCACTTGCGAGGTCATGCAGGATAGCGAGCGCCTGCTCTTCTCCGGGCTGGTCGTAGCGGCGGCCCATGAGGGTCCGCGAGCCAGGCTCATGCAGTGCGGCGCGAAACACGAAGGTGCCCGGCGCCGCGTTCTGCCGCATCGCTATCCGGCCCGCGTTGCCGACATTGGCCGGATTGCCCGCGACGCTCCAGCCCGTTAGCGCGCGGGCAAATTCGGTGACATCGTCCTGGGTGTAGCCGCTGCGCACGCCGAGCGTGTGCAGTTCCATGATCTCGCGCGCCAGGTTTTCGTTCAGGCCGCGTTTGCGATCCGGATCACGCTGTGCGGCACGCAGGGCCGCCGTGCTGTCCGGCCCTACCGAGCGCGTCTGGTCGAGAAACAGTTGCATGGCCGGATGCCGTTCCACAGCCACCAGCATGTCTTCAAAGCGACCCAGCACATGCGGACGAATCGCTTCGGCCTCGAATGCGCCCGCCAATGCGGCGACGCCCGGCTTCTCGGTGGATATCGCGAAGTGGTTGGCCCAGAAATGCACGAGCCGTTCGACGAACGGCGTCGGCGTGGTCAATGCACTCGTCACTCGGGCATTCACGGATGAGCGGTACATCTCCAGTATTTCACCACGCATGGCTTTTCGTTCGGCTTGTCTCGCAGTTTGAGCGTTTGCCTGGATCACGGCTTGGGCGTTGGCTTGGGCGCTGAATTGCGAGCTGGCTTGGGTGTTGGATTGCGCGTCGCTTTGAGCGTTAGTTTTCGCCTCAGGCTGCGCAGAATTGCGCCCGATTGCGGATTGGCTCGCCGCGCCCTCGCCCGCATTCTGGCGAGCCTGCTGGGGGAACTGCTTGCGCTGCTGCAGCAACTCGGTTGAAAGCGCCACCGAGTCCGGCTGACCCGCCCACGCGGCCGGCCGCGCCTGGTATTGTTCGAACTGGGCGAGCAGCCAGGCTTTCGGGTCGGCGGGCGGCGTATCGTCGGCGCGCGCGCCCAGGCCGAAGCGATTCAGCGCGATCGCTGCCGCGTTCAGGTTCGGTGAGTTGGCCATACCATCCTCTTCGGCTTTGGATAGTCTTTAAACGGCTGCCTCGGGCAAATCCGTCGCGAACGCCCGCGCTGTGTTGCTGTTTTTTTCTGTTGCCTCTTAATCGCCAGAAGCTTCGCTCGATGCCCGATTTGCCGGCTTGTTCGCACTCGCCGCCGGCTGGGGTTCGCGCCACTGCCCGCGCAGCTTCAGGCTGTCGGCGAACCGGACGCGCTCCTCGGGCGACAACGTCGCCGCGAAATCCGCCACACTGCCTTCCACTTGCGCGCGCAGGCGGCTGTCCGCGTCGCGCGTGCGGGCGAGCGCGGCATCGAGCGCCGCGCGATCGAACTGTGGAGCCGCCAGCAGACGTAGCACGTCGCGACGCCCTTCACGACCGTCGCGAGCATATTGCCGGCCTTCGCGGCGGGCGTCCTTCAGGCTGTCGACGAAAGCCTTCTGGCGGTCGGCGGACAGCGTTTGCGCAGCGAAGCGCAGCGCGCGCTGTTGCGCAAGCACCGGTGTCGCCGCTCCGCGCGCGGCAAACCATTGATAAGCACCACCGACGATCGCGCCCACCAGAAACACGTTCAGCACCAGCGAGGCGACCAGCACGATTTTCCAGGTCCGGCCGTTCATTCGTCGCTCCAATCGGCGGACGAACCACCAAAGCTCGAAGTTAAATAAGACGACTCATGGACTGGCGGCAGCTGCTGCGCCGCGCCCGTCAGAATGAAGAACGAGACCGCAAACGCGCCGGCCACGCCGCCCATCAGTCCAACGCCCGCTATCGCCGCGCCCGACCACCACAAGCGCCGCCGTGGCGCAGTCCGGCGACCCGGCGCAGCGTCCAGCACGCGCTCGAACAAGGCCGCGCCGGGCGGCGCGACCTTGTCGGCGGCAAGCCATGCATCGACGCCGGCCGCCTGCGCGAGCAACGCATCGGCTTGCTCGCGATGCGTCTCGGCCCACGCCTGTGCCGCCGCGCGGTCCTGTTGCGGCCAGCGGCGCGGCTCGGCGCCGTAGGCCTCGACGATCTGATGGAATCTTTCGGGCGTCATGACTTGTCCTTGCTAAGGCCGCTGCCGGCCAGTTGAGCGCGCAGATTGCGGCGCGCGCGGGCCAGCAGACTTTCCAACGCATCGACGGTGATGCCCATCAGGGCCGCGGCGTCGATGTTCGACATTTCCTGGTAGTAGTTGAGCACGAGCGCCTCGCGTTGCCGTGGCGGCAACGCGGCGAGTGCGTCACGAACCCGCTGGTCCTGCGCACGTGCTTCGAGACCGGCCTCGGGAAGCGCGGCGGGATCGATTTCTTCCGGCATCTCGTCGTGCGGATCTTCACGCCGGCCGCGCAGCCGGTCATAGCAGAGATTGAGCGCGACGCGATGAACCCATGTGTCGAATTTCGCCTCGCCTTCCCGCCAGCGCGACGCCTGTTTCCAGATCCGCACGAACACCTCCTGCGCCACGTCTTCCGCTTCCATGCGATCGCCCAGCATGCGCGTGGCGAGCGCCAGCAGACGCGGCAGCTTGCGCGAGACGAGCGAACGGACGGCGGCCGGATCTTGCCGGCTGATCCTTTCGAGCAGTTCCGCGTCGGGATCGCGTTCGCTCAAGGCAAGCCGCTCCCCGCCACGAGTTCATCGTGCCACATGGACCGCGTCGCAAGACGAACCTCGGTCACCTGGCGCCGCTCCTTTCGATGCATCTCATGCTGGCTTCCCTTCATTCAGATCGTTGTGCGCGCACCTGATCGAACAGCGCGCGCGGATCGCGGAGAGGCGTCTTGCCGTACCCGTCCATGGTCAATATACGACGACCGCCGGCCGATAGTAGGCCGGCCGCGCGGGATACACCACACAGCCGGCAAGCGTGGCCGCCAGCAGCATTATCAGGAGCGTTTTCATAGTGATTCGCCTGAGTGAAGAATGCAGCACGTCACGGAACGTCGAGCGCAGAAACGCCCGCCCGTCATGCCCAGTGGCCTTCGATCCAGCGCCAGTTGGGCCCGCGCTGCACCCAATGCCCAGGCACCCAGTGATAACCGACGCGCACCGCCTGCCAGTGGCCGGGCACCCAGACATACCGCCCCTGATCCCAACGCCAGCGGCCTTGATCCCATACATAACCGGCGCGCGGTGCCGGTACCACTTCCACGCGAGGCGGCGGCGGCGCCATCGGCGCGACGATCACCGCCTGCGCGAAGGCCGGCGCGGCCGTGAGTGTGGCGGCGCACGTCAGCGCGGCCGTCAGCACGGAGGTGAGAAGACGAACGGGTTTGCTGGATGTCATGCTGGTTTCTCCCATGAAAGCCGAGGCCGCAAGCGGCTTCGTTTCTTCTTGAACGCAGCGGCGAGAAAAACCCGTCGCTGCGCGTCGCTTGAAAAATTCAAAAGGGAAGAAGGATGCGCGAAAACTTGCGCTGAGACGCGAGACGCAGAGTCGCAGCCGTTCGTGCATCGCCTTGCGGTGTCAGCAGAACGACAGCAAGCGTTATGCAAATGAATAAAAAACGATGACTTCGGTAAGGTGCGCGCCCCGAAATCTTAATTATCGAGTGGTCAAATGCGCGCAGTTTGTCGCGGCAAGACCACAAGCACTAGCAGCATTTCTAACAATATCCCCAGCGAATCTCCACCTGTACCTCCGTGGATACGCTGAACGGCGAAGTCGAACTGGAGCCTGTCTAATGTTCCGTAGAACCCTCTTACCCATCCCGTTTGCCGCGTTGCTGACGCTCGCGGCTTGCGGCAACAACAGTGTGAACTCGCCGGCGTCGGCCTCGACCCCGGCCGCCACGGTATCGGCCCAGGACTCGGTGGCCACGGCCACGCCGATCAAGCACGTGGTGGTGATTTTCGGCGAAAACGTTTCGTTCGATCACTACTTCGCGACGTACCCGCAAGCGAGCAACCCGGTCGGCGAGCCGCAATTCGCGGCTGCCTCGGGCACGCCGACGGTCAACAATCTCAGCAGCAACAACCTGATCACGTCCAATCCGAACGCGCTTGCCACGTCGCCGAACACGGCGGGCCGCACGGTCGGCAGCGTGACGATCGCCGGTCTAGGCCTGCCGGCTGCCGATCTGCTGCCGTTCCGGCTGGACCGCTCGCAAGCAAACACGTCGAGCCAGAACCATGCGTACGCAGCGGAACAGCTCGCGTATAACAACGGCGCCATGGACTCGTTCCCGCTCTTCACGGCAGCGGGTTCGACTATCGCCGGCAGCACGGGCGCGTTCGCGACGAAGGGCCAGGTGCTCGGCTACTTCGACGGCAACACGGTCACGGCTCTGTGGAACTACGCGCAGAACTTCGCGATGAACCAGAACGCGTACACGGACACCTTTGGTCCGTCCACGCCGGGTGCGCTCGAAGTGGTGTCCGGCCAGAACAACGGCGTGATCGTGTCCGGCGGCAATTCGGCCAACGCGATTCCCGATTCGGCCGGCGGCTTCACGATGGTCGGCGACCTCGACCCGACCGGCGACGTCTGCACGACCGCCGCGGGCAGCACGGTGACCGGCACGATGTCGTCGAAGAACAAGAACATCGGCGACCTGCTCAACGCGAAGGGTCTCACGTGGGGCGGCTTCATGGGCGGCTTCAACCTGCAGACCGTCAACGCCAACGGCACCACCGGCTGCGCGCGCTCGACCTTCTCGCAGGTGCTGAACGCGACCAAGACTGACTACGTGCAGCATCACGCGTGGTTCCAGTATTACGCGAGCACGGCCAACCTCGCGCACACGCGTCCGTCGTCGGCCGCTGTGATCGGCTACACGGATCCGCTCGACAACTCCGCGACGCCGGTGCATCACCAGTACGACACCGACGACTTCTTTGCCGCGGTGAAGGCCGGCAACTATCCGTCGGTGAGCTTCCTGAAGGCGCCGGCCGTGGGCGACGGCCACCCGGGCAATTCGGATCCGATCGACGAACAGGCGTTCGTTACGAAGGTGATCAACTTCCTGCAGCAGCAGCCTGACTGGAAGAACACCGCCGTGATCATCGCTTACGACGATTCGGACGGCTGGTACGACCACCGCTTCAAGGCGCCGACTAGCGCATCGTTCGATTCGACCACGGCGCAGTCCGCGGGCGGCAAGACGGTGGCGGGCAGCGACAACCTGAGTGGCGTGGGTCAGTGCACGGCAGCGGGCGCGGTGCAGCCGCAAGGCGTGAACGGCGGCGCGGTGAATGGCCGTTGCGGTCCGGGTACGCGCACGCCGTTTATCGTGGTGTCGCCGTGGGCGAAGGTCAACTTCGTCGACGATACGCCGATCACCCAGGCCTCCGTGGTGCGCTTCATCGAAGACAACTGGCTGGGCGGTCAACGCCTGGGCGGCGGTTCGTTCGACGCGACAGCCGGCAGCATCATGAACATGTTCAACTTCGCGGGCTCCGGCAACAATCCGACGCTGTTCCTGGATCAGAACCTGGGTACGAAGCTGGCAGCCGCGCCGGCGAGCTGATGCGCGGACGTGCCGAGCGCTCTCCTCTCGCTTGCCGTCGCCTGATACACGCGCAAGAGGCGTGCTTCACGCCGCGTGGCAACGCCGGGTGGAGAGCGTGACACACGACGAGTCGTAGTTGCGCGTCGAGCCAGTGCAAATGTGCTGGCTCGACTTTGCTTTTATCGCATCCGAACGAATTACCTGTCATCACCGCCATGAACCATCCTTCAGACGCCGTCCTGCGTTCGCCTGTGCCCGCCGGCGGCGAGCCCGGCCCCGTGATTCACCGCCGCTCCTGGCTCAAGCTGCTCGCGTGGAGCGTGGCCGGCATCGTGCTCGCGTTCATCGTCTATTGCGCATATGCGCTCGTGTACCCGGAGCGCATGCCGCCCGCGGTCGGCGCGATCGTGGAAGAGATCACCGGGGCAAATCCGCATCCGGTGCAATTGATGCGTCCGCAAAACGCGCCGCTGAGCGCCGTGGCGCTGCTCGGCAAACAGATTTTCTTCGACCAGAGCCTGTCGGCGTCCGGCGCGCAGTCGTGTGCGTCGTGCCACTCGCCGCAGCACTCGTATGGGCCGGATAACGCGTTCCCGGTGCAGCTCGGCGGCGCGCATATGAATCAGGCCGGGTATCGTCCGCCGCCGTCGCTGACCTATCTGTACCGTCAGGCGCCGTTCAGCATCGGCCCGGACCAGGGCGACACCGACGTGCCGGTGGACATGACGCAACTGGCCACCCAAGCCGCCGGCGTGCAACGCGCGCAGAAGACGGCACTGGCCGCGCCCGCCGCACCGGCCATGGTGCCGCAAGGCGGTTTGTTCTGGGACGGTCGCGCCGATACTTTGCAGGACCAGGCAATCGGCCCGTTGACCAATCCGGTGGAAATGGCCAACGCTACGCCGGAAGATGTCGCCCGCAAGCTGCTGGCAACGAAGTATCTGGACCAGTTCAAGCAGATCTTCGGACCCGGCATTGTCAGCAATCCGAGCCTGTTGATTTCCGAGGCGATGTTCGCCGTCGGGCGCTATCAGATCGAGGATCCGTCGTTTCATTCGTTCACGAGCAAGTACGACTACTGGCTCGAAGGCAAGGCGCGTCTGACACATGCCGAGCTGCACGGTTTGCAGTTGTTCAACGACAAGGACAAGGCGAACTGCGCCGGCTGCCATTTGAGCCAGCCAGGCAAGGATAACTTGCCGCCGGTTTTCACCGACACACAGTACGAGGCGCTCGGCGTACCACGCAACCCGGCGATTCCCGCCAACAAGGATCCGAAGTTCTTCGACATGGGCGTGTGCGGACCGTTTCGCGACGACCTCGCCAAACAGACGCAGTACTGCGGCATGTTCCTGACGCCGACACTGCGCAACGTGGCCGAACGCAAGGTGTTTTTCCACAACGGCGTGTATCACGATCTGAAGCAGGTGATGGACTTCTACAACCTGCGCAACACGTCGCCCGAGAAGATCTATCCGCGCGATGCGTCGGGCAAGGTGCAGAAGTTCAACGACCTGCCGGCTCAGTACCATGCCAACGTGGACGTGGCCGATGCACCGTTCGACCGTAAGTTCGGCGATCGGCCGGCCATGACCGATCAGGACATTACGGACATCATTGCGTTCATGAAGACGCTGAGCGACGGCTACAAGGACTGAGTTTTGCGGCGTCGGCGCAAGGGCTGCCAATCCAGCCGTTGCGCTGCGGCGCGCGAGCCGGTGAGGTATCCTTGCCGGTTCCGCAACCTCTGCACCTCCCCTGCCCGATGGCCGATTTCCCTTTCGACGCCGTACTCTTCGACTGCGACGGCGTGCTCGTCGATTCCGAACCCATCACCAACCGTGTGCTCACCGAGATGCTCGGCGAGCTCGGTTGGCCATTGAGCGTCGAAGAGACGATGCGTATTTTCGTCGGCAAAGCCGTCAGGGACGAAGCCGCGCTGATCGAAGCGCGCACCGGCTTTGCGATCACGACTGACTGGCTCATGCAGTTTCGCGCGCGCCGCAATGCGGCGCTGGATCTCGAACTGAGCGCGATTTCCGGCGCGCCTCTGGCTGTGCGCGAGCTGCATGCGTCGCTCGATGGACGCATCGCGGTCGCATCCGGCGCGGACCGGATCAAGGTCGAACTGCAACTCGTGAAGGCCGGGATACTCGATTGCTTCGAAGGACGCATTTTCAGCGGCCACGAAATGCCCCGCAGCAAGCCCTATCCCGATGTGTACCTCGCCGCGGCCGCGGGTCTTGGCGTGGACCCCGCCCGCTGTGCCGTGGTCGAAGATACCGTGACGGGCGCGACAGCGGGTGTTGCAGCGGGCGCCACGGTGTTCGGCTATTGCCCGGTCGAACTCGGCCACAGCAGCGCGACCGCGTTGCACGGCGCTGGTGCCGTGCACGTGTTCAGGGACATGGCCGAGCTTCCCGCCTTGCTCGCGGGATGGCGCAGCGTCTCGCGCTGACTGCGGCCGCTACTCGAAAGCCGGATCGATCGGCACGCGGTAGCCTACCGCGAGCCGGTTTGTTTCGTTGGCCATGCCCACTACCGCAAGCAATTCGCCGAACATCTCGTCGGTCATGCCGGCGCGGCGCGCGGCCGCCGTGTGGCTCGCCACGCAGTAGCCGCAGTTGTTCGTCACGCTCACCGCGACGTAGAGCAGTTCCTTGATCAGCGGATCGAGTGCTCCGGGCGCCATCACATCCTTCAGACTCTCCCACGTGCGCGCGAGCGTAGGCGGATGCTGGGCGATGTACTTCCAGAAATTATTGACGTCCTCGACCTGACGGGTCTGTTTGATATCGTCGTAGACGGCTTTGACTTCCGGCGACGCCGCGGAATACTCGACGGCTCTGAGCTGGCTCATGGGTTCTCCCTACCTTGCTGACGAAAATCGGCGAACTGCGCGCGCCATGCGCACGGTTCATGGTGGCGGTCTATTGTGCCGTGATTTTCCGCGGACTTCATGCCTGTACCCCCCGCCAACAGAAGTCGGCGAACCGCCGACACCGGCGTGCAGCCAGTTGGCGGGCTTCCATCACACATGCCTCGAAAGATCGCGCAGACGTACGCGGCACGCTGCTTTGCCGCCGATGGCACGGTGTGTGCAATCGATTGGCTTGAGTGCGGCACTCACCGCTCTCTTCGATCCACTCACTCCGTTGGAGATCCACCATGAAAACGCTCGTCTTCAAAGACCTGGCCCGTACCGAAGAACTCGACCGTGCGGCGTCGCTATCCATTCGCGGCGGCATGGCTTGCCTGACCCGTGAAGCGCCGTCCGTGTGCCCCGGCGAATTGCAGCCGGTGTTCGTTCGACGCGGTTGGAATCCGTGTCCGCCGGTTCATCCCGGCTGCGGACCGGTCTACTTCCCGTTTGGCAAGCTGCCGTCGCACTCGGAACCAACCATCGTGCCGCTGTAATGCGCCGGCACGGCCCGATGGAAGCGGCGTGGAAGGCCTGCGCCGTGGCGTGGCGTGGCGGATGCGCGAGTCTGAGCGCCTCCGTCACGCCGCCTGTTGCGCTATCTGCTCCTGTCTCGCTGCCTCAGTGTCTGGCCGCTTGCACTGTCTTCCACCAGCCAGCCGCTTGCCATCAACACCTCACGCAAACGGTCTGCTTCGGCCCATTGCTTCGCCGCGCGTGCTTTTGCGCGTTCGTCCGCCAAGGCCGCCATATCCGCGGGAATCTCCGAAGCATCATTGTCTCGCCAGTCGGCGAGACCCAAGCCGAGCACGGCATCGAAGCGATCGACGGTCGCCCTTCGCGTCGCCGCGGGCAGATCGCTTCGGACCACATCCCATAACACCGCGAGCGCGCGCGGCAGGTTCAGGTCGCAATCGACCTCGGCCTTGAAGCGCGCGACGCTTTGGGCGTCCGGTGTGCCGCCTTGCGGCCATTGCACATAGGTTCTGCGCAAACGGTCCAATGCGGCTTGCGCGGCGTCCAGCGCGGCTTCATTGAAACGCAGGCTGCTTCGGTAGTGCGCCCCGAGGCATAGATAGCGATACGCGAGCGGATCGTTGCCGCGCTCGATCAACGTCTGCAAGCGCACGAAGTCGCCGCTCGACTTCGACATCCTGCCCGCGTCCAGCAAAAGGAAATGGCCGTGCATCCAGAAGTTGGCAAGGCGCGTGCCGTGGCGTGCCTGGGTCTGCGCGATCTCGTTGCTGTGATGCACGGGAATGTGATCTTCTCCGCCGCAATGAATGTCGAACCACGGCCCCAGATATTTCGCGGACATCGCCGAGCACTCGATATGCCAGCCGGGAAAACCGCGCCCCCACGAGCTTTCCCACTCCATTTGCCGGGCGGCGCCGGGCGGGCTGAACTTCCATAGCGCGAAGTCGGTCGCGTGCCGTTTTTCGCCGGAGGCAACACGTTTTCCCGCCTGCAAGCCCGCCACGTTCAGACGCGCCAGATAGCCGTAATCATCCTGCCGGCTCGTGTCGAAATAGATGCCGTCGACAGTGCAATACGTGTACCCGTTGCGTTCGAGATCCGCGATAAAGTCGATCTGTTCGGGGATGTGATCGGTCGCACGGCACCAGACGGCAGGCTCCAGAAGGTTGAGTGCGCGCCAGTCGTTCATGAACGCCGCCGTATACCGCGCGGCGATCGCCCAGGCCGACTCGCCGGTGCGGCGGCTGCCCTTCTCCATCTTGTCTTCGCCTTCATCCGCATCGGAAACCAGATGGCCGACGTCGGTGATGTTGACCACATGTCTCACGGTATAGCCGTCGAGCATCAACGCGCGCCGTAGCACGTCTTCGAACACGTAGGTCCGGAGATTGCCGATATGCGCGTGGTCGTACACGGTCGGCCCGCAACCATACAAGCCGACATGATCCGGATGAATCGGCGTGAATTCGCGCACGGCGCGCGACCAGGTGTCGTACAGACGAAGCGGCATGAGATTCCTCCCGGCACTGGGTGGTCAAGCGTGTTCAAAAGCAAAAAGGCCACCGGTCGTGTGACGGGTGGCCTCAGGGATACGGACGTGTGCAGATCGACTCGCTAGACGCAAGCTCCCCTCGGCAGGCCGTAACAGCATGCGCGCAAAGAATGCGGACGGGAAAGGACAGTAGCGTTCATGGAAACGATGCTAACGCGGGTTGACGGGTCCGGTCAATCGTCCGGGCCGCCCGAACGGATATCGCGCTTGCGCCCGCCACGACAAAAAACCCCGCAAGACTTTCGCCTTGCGGGGTTTCTTTCCGATCGATCCAACTATCGGTTTAGCGGGACATCATGTGCATGCTGACGTTGTGCATGACCCACAACGTGCCGCCGATCACGATGATCGCGGTGAGCACCGTGAAGGCAAACGCCATCACATTCCAGCGCTGCTCGGACGACGTATTCATGTGCAGGAAGAAGATCAGGTGCACGACGATCTGCACGAACGCGAGGCCCGCAATCGCGAGCAACGCATGCTCGCCCGTCAACGTCCCCGTCATGACGAGGCCGAAAGCCGCGACCGTCAGAATGACGGAGAGAATGAAACCCGTCGTATAGCTGCCGAGGCTGCCGTGACTTTCGCCTGCGTGTGCGTTATGGCTATGGTCCATTTAGATCACGCTCGCAAGATAGACAAAGGTGAAGACGCCGATCCACACGACGTCCAGAAAGTGCCAGAAAAGGCTCAGGCACGTCAGGCGAATCATGTCGCGTTCGGTCAGGTCGCGATGGCTGATCACCTGAATGGCGAGCACTACCATCCAGATCAGGCCGCACGTGACGTGCAAACCGTGCGTGCCGACCAGCGTGAAGAACGACGACAGGAACGCGCTGCGGCTCGGGCCGGCGCCTTCGGCGATCAGGTGCGAGAACTCGCGCAGTTCCAGCACGAGAAACGTGAGACCGAGCAGGAAGGTCACGGCGAGCCAGAACAGCAACACGCCCTTGCGCTTCTTGTGCGCGCCGAGCATCGCGAAGCCGTACGTAATGCTGCTCAGGAGCAGCATCGTCGTTTCGAGCGCGACGCCTGGAATCTCGAACAGATCCTTGCCGCTCGGGCCGCCCGCGAACTGGTGGCTCATCACCGCGAACACGGCGAACAGCGCCGCGAAGATGATGCAGTCGGTCATCAGGTACAGCCAGAAACCGAACACCGATTGCGACGGCACGTGGTCCGCGTCGTGATGCGAGCCGGCATCAATAGTCTTGGTTAACATCACTCCACCTCCAACGCGACCCGCGCACCAGCGCCAGAGCGTTTCTCTTCGATCTCCGCGACCGTAGCGGCCGGGATGTAATAGCCTTCGTTCTTCTGGAAGCTGTAGACGATCACGGTGCCGACCGCGCCGACCAGGCCGACGATCGCGAGCCACCAGATGTGCCAGACAGCGGCGAAACCGAGCACCAGCGAGAACAGACCGGCAATCACACCCGCCGACGTATTCGACGGCATATGAATGTCGCGGTACACCGGCTTCGCTTCCTTACCCTTGCGCGACTTCATGTCGGTGAACGCGTCGAGCTTGTGCACCGTCGGAATGATCGCGAAGTTATAGACCGGCGGCGGCGAGCTCATTGCCCATTCCAGCGTGTGGCCGTCCCACGGATCGCCCGTGACGTCGCGATTCTGCGGCAGATTGCGGTCGCGAATGCTGACGACGATCTGCAACACCTGCAACGCGATACCGATAGCGATCAGCGCAGCACCACCAGCGGCCAGAATCAGCCACGGGTGCCACAGCGGGTTGTCATAGTGGTTGATACGGCGCGTCATGCCCATGAAGCCGAGCACGTACAGCGGCGTGAACGCCACCCAGAAGCCGATCTGCCAGAACCAGAACGATGCCTTGCCCAGCTTTTCGTTCAGCTTGAAACCGAACGCCTTCGGGAACCAGTAGTTGAAACCGGCCAGATAACCGAACAGCACGCCACCAATGATCACGTTGTGGAAGTGAGCAATCAGGAACAGGCTGTTGTGCAGCACGAAGTCCGCGCCCGGGATTGCCATCATCACGCCGGTCATACCGCCGATCGTGAAGGTAATCATGAAACCGATGGTCCACAGGATCGGCGGCGTAAACGTCAGACGGCCCTTGTAGATCGTAAACAGCCAGTTGAACACTTTCACGCCGGTCGGAATCGCAATCACCATGGTGGCGATACCGAAGAACGCATTGACGTCCGCGCCCGAGCCCATCGTGAAGAAGTGATGCAGCCACACGAGGAACGACAGCACCATGATCGCGCAAGTCGCCCACACCATCGTCTTGTAGCCGAACAGCGGCTTCTTGGCGAAGGTCGCCACGACTTCCGAGAAGATACCGAACGCCGGCAGGATCAGGATGTACACCTCGGGGTGACCCCACGCCCAGATCAGGTTCAGGTACATCATGGCGTTGCCGCCACCGTCGTTCGTGAAGAAGTGCATGCCGAGGTAGCGGTCCAGACCCAGCAACGCGAGCGTCACGGTCAGAATCGGGAACGACGCCATGATCAGCACGTTGGTGCAAAGCGCGGTCCACGTGAACACCGGCATCTTCATGAACGTCATGCCCGGTGCGCGCATCTTCACGATAGTCGCGAAGAAGTTCACGCCGGTCAGCAAGGTGCCGATACCGGAGAGCTGCAAGCTCCACAGGTAATAGTCGACCCCGACACCCGGACTGAACTGCAATTCGGAGAGCGGCGGATAAGCCAGCCAGCCGGTTTGCGCGAATTCACCGATCACGAGCGAGATGTTGATCAGGATCGCGCTGACCGCGGTCATCCAGAACGAGAGCGAGTTGATGAACGGGAACGCGACGTCGCGTGCGCCGATCTGCAACGGCACGATGATGTTCATCAGGCCGATCATGAAGGCCATCGCCATGAAGAAAATCATGATGACGCCGTGCGCCGTGAACACCTGGTCGTAGTGATGCGGCGGCAGGTAGCCCGGGTTCGCATAAGCGAGCGCCTGTTGCAGACGCATCATGATCGCGTCAGCAAAGCCGCGGAAGAGCATGATCAGCGCGACCACGATGTACATCACGCCAAGCTTCTTGTGGTCCACCGACGTGAGCCACTCGGTCCACAGATAGCGCCACTTGCCGAAATAGGTGATCAGACCCAGGACCGTCGCACCGCCGAGGGCGATCATCACGGCCGTCACCATGATGATCGGCTCGTGGTACGGAATCGAGTCTAGTGAGAGTTTGCCGAACATGCGTTACCCCTTACCCTTTGGCGCACAGTTGGCGTCCTTCATGTTGTCGAGGACGTTACCGTTGTTGTATCGGGCAATGATGTTGTGAAAGAGCTTCGGATCGACCGTGGAGAAATAGCGCACAGGCTCCTTCTCGGTCGGCGCGGATACCGTCTGGTAACGGTCCATGCTGAGGTTGTCCGACGAAGCGCGCACTTTCGCAACCCACGCGTTGAATCCTTCAGGCGTCGTGGCGAGCGCACGGAATTTCATGTCCGAGAAGCCCTTGCCGCTGAAGTTCGCCGCGGTGCCCGCGTAGTCGCCGGCTTCGTCCGCGATCAGATGCAGACGCGTTTGCATACCCGCCATTGCGTAGATCTGGCCGCCGAGTTGCGGAATGAAGAACGAGTTCATTACCGTGTCCGACGTGATCACGAAGTTCACCGGCGTGCCGACCGGGAACGCCAGCTGGTTCACCGACGCGATACCGAGGTCCGGATAGATGAACAGCCACTTCCAGTCGAGCGCGACGACTTCGACGTTGATCGGCTTCACGTTCGACTCGAGCGGCTTATACGGATCGAGTTCGTGCGTGGTTTTCCACGTCAACACGGCGAGGAACAGAATGATCAGCGTCGGAATCGTCCAGATGGCGATTTCGATACCCGTGGAATGCACCCAACCCGGACGGTATTCCGCGTTCTTGTTCGACGCGCGGTAACGCCACGCGAACAGCAGCGTCAACGCAATCACTGGAACGACCACGATCAGCATGGCCCAGGTGGACGTGGCAATCAGCTCACGTTCCGCCAGACCCACACTCCCCTTCGGATTCAGAATATCGAGGTTGCTGCAACCCGAGAGCAACAACACGAGGCCGGCGGAAAGGAAACTTAACGACCCTCGCAGAGTCTTTCCTTTCATAAGCATGGCCTCTTCTTTACGGCATCAACGAACGTCATTCGACCGCTCTCCCAATAGTAAGCGCTCGCATAATAGAGTGACGATTTGCCGCGATAAACCCTCATTTTTGCAACGATCTATTGCGCCGCAATACCGTGCGACACGTTGCCGCACACCTGTGCGCAGCTGAACGTTTGCGATGCTCCGTTGCAGAGCATCGGGAAATCCGCGAATCAAAACAGCCCTTTAAACGAGCACTAAAACGAACAAAAAGCGACGCGGCCTGAATGGCCGCGCCGCGCATGATACACATAGAAACTTGATGCAGAAAGGACAAACACGCAACGGCCAAGCAAACATTCGCCGGGCGAATGCTGCAACTGCGCAGTCGCCCGTCGATCAGCCCGGTGAGCGCGTCTTCGAAGCCACGAGTGCCGGCGCCGCCGCCTGCAGATGTTCATCGCCTTCAGCAGGCGCAGACTCCGACGGATGAACCGAGCGCTCCGATTGAGCCAGCAGCGTGCCGACCGACGGATCGATCGCGTCGGTGAACGGCTTCGGATTAATGCCGATCGCAAGCACCAGCAACGCCATCGCGCCGAGCAGCACGAATTCGCGCGTGCCGAGATCCTTGAGGTTCGCTACGCGCGCGTTGGCGATCGCACCGAAGATCACGCGCTTGTACATCCACAGCGTGTAGGCCGCGCTCAGAATCAAGGTCGAAGCGGCCATTGCGCCGATCCAGAAATTGAAGCGAATCGCGCCCATCAGCACCATGAACTCGCCGACGAAGCCCGACGTGCCGGGCAGGCCGATGTTGGCCATGGAGAACAGCATCACGAAAGCAGCGAAGCGCGGCATGGTGTTGGCGACGCCGCCGTACTCGGCGATCGACGCGGTCTTCGTGCGGTCGTAGAGCATGCCCGTGCACAGCAGCATGGCGCCGGACACCACGCCGTACGACAGCATCTGCACGATCGCGCCGGCCTGGCCGATACGGTTGAATACGAACAGGCCGAGCGTGACGAGGCCCATGTGCGCAACCGTCGAATACGCGAGCAGACGGCGCATGTCGGTTTGCACGAGTGCCAGCAGGCTCGCGTAGATCACGGCGACCAGCGAGAGCGTGATCATCATCGGTGCGAAGAAGTGGCTGGCCTGCGGTGCGATAGGCAGCGCGAAACGCAGCAGACCGTAGCCGCCCAGCTTCAGCATGCCGATCATCACGGCAGCGCCGGTCGGACCGTCGAGGTGGACGTCCGGCAGCCACGTGTGCAGCGGCCACATCGGCACCTTCACACCGAACGCGGCGAGAAAGCCGAGGAAGATCAGGACCTGCGGCCAGGTGCCCAAGTGCGTCTCACGCCACAGCGCGAGATCGAAGCTGTGCGTCTGGCTATACAGATACAGCATCGACATCAGCATCATCAGCGAGCCGAGGAACGAGACGAAGAAGAATTTCACCGCGGCATACGAGCGGTTCGATTGTCCCCAGGTGCCGATCAACAGATAGAGCGGGATCAGCGTGGCTTCGAACGAGATGAAGAACAGCATGCCGTCGAGCGACGCGAAAACGCCTTGCATGAAACCCGACAGCATCAGGAACGCGCCGAAGTACTGGGCGGTCCGCTCGGTGATCGACTCCCACGAGGCGACCACGATGATGATCGTGGTGAGCGCGGTCAGCGCGACGAGCCACAGCGAAATCCCATCCACGCCCAGGTGCCAGGCGATATCGAACGTGGGCGACCACCTGACGTTCTCGACGAACTGCATCGACGTGACGTCGTTGCGGAAATTCGACACCAGCGGAATCACCGGCAGGAAACCCGCAACCGCGCCGGTCAGCGCGAGCCACCGGGTGCGACCACGTGTCGCGTCGGATCCGGCGCGCAAAACGACCAGCCCAGCGACAATAGGGATCCAGATAAGAAGGCTAAGAAGAGGCAATGGCATGTGCTCTGTCAAAAACTTGAAGTACAAAACGCCGTATCAACGCCTTCAAAATGCAAGACATTGAAATGGAAATGTAGGCTTGGTTTCGCTGAAATTGACGTCGAAGCGGTGGTGCCCGCTACACGTTTACCCGCAGTCGAATGACCGAGGGTGGGAGATTACCAAGATAAGAATACTTTTGCAGCGCAACAACGCCGAAACGGCGTTGGTAATGCCTTGTTGCCCCGCACGCCCTTGCGAAATGGATAAAAATGTGCAGACGCACAAACCCTTCGGCGCGCCTGTCGGCCGGCGAATTTACGCGAAAAAGCGTGCAAATAGGAACCCGTTATTGAATTTTGCGGCGGCGCTCCAGCACGCATTTGAGGATGGAATAGAAGATGCGCACGCTCGGGGTGCGGAGGACGTGAATTTCCCGCATCCGGAAAAAATTTTGTCCACCGGTGGACAAAAAATTTTTTGATCCGTCACTCTAAATAATCCGGCATGCCGCGCAGAACAATATCGACGCACCGACCGGTCGCCTGCTTTCCGGGCCGGTCGCGACACGACCCGCAAGCTTCTGCGTGGCTTACAGAAGCCGAATATACTTCGGCGGCTCAGACGCCCATCATCGTGCATGAGTGCGGCGCGTCGGCCGCCTGCCTGAAAGCCGTCCTCGCCGGCCTCACTTTTCGGAAAACGCATGCTGCTTCGTGACGAAGGCGTCGTTCCCGCGCTCGAGTGCCGCGGACTCTGCAAGACATATGGCGCCGGGCGCATCGTGCTGGCGCATCTGGATTTCACGCTCGCGCCCGGTGAGTTCGTTGCGATCATGGGCGATTCCGGCGTCGGCAAATCGACGCTGCTCAATCTCGTGGCAGGTCTCGACAGCGCGGATAGCGGCGATGTGATCATCGACGGCAGCGCCGTTTCACGTCTGGACGACAACGCGGCAACGCGCCTGCGCCGGCAAAAACTCGGCTTTGTCTTCCAGGCGTTTCACGTGTTGCCGCACCTCACGCTCGCGCAAAACGTGGCGCTGCCCCTCCTGCTCAACGATCTGCCCGCTGCCGCCGCACGCGATATGCTCGCGGCTGTCGGCCTGACTGGACGCGGTGATGACTTCCCGCGCCAACTCTCGGGCGGAGAATTGCAGCGTGTCGCGATCGCGCGAGCGCTCGTGCATCGTCCGAAGCTGATTCTCGCCGACGAGCCCACGGGCAACCTCGACCCCGACACCGCGCACGACGTGCTCGGCCTGTTTCGCGCGCAGAGCAAGGCGACCGGCGCGGCCACGATCATGGTGACGCATTCGGAAGCCGCCGCGGCCGTTGCGGACCGCATCCTGATTCTGAGCGACGGCGGCTTGCACGCTTCGCCCCGGTCAGCCGCGCCCTTCGCTTCCCGCTCCCCGGCGCCTTCCGCCGATGATGTCCGCTGATTCACCGCCGCGTCCCCGGCTGCGCGGACAAGGACACCGTGTCCTCGCGCGCTGGCTGCTGGGCGCAGAGTGGCGCAGTCACCGCGCACGCGCACTGGTTGCAATTGCAACGATAGCGCTCGGCGTCGCACTCGGTTACGCCGTGCAGTTGATCAACAGCGCGGCCTTCAACGAATTCTCCGCGGCAGCCCGCAGCCTGTCGGGCGAGGCCGATCTCCAGGTGCGCGGCGCACAACCTCTGGTCGACGAAGCCATCTATCCGCATCTCGCCAACGCGCCCGGTGTCGCGCTGGCCAGCCCCGTGCTCGCGCTCGATGTCACCGTGCCCGAGCGGAGCGCGGCACTACCGGTGCTCGGTATTGACGTGTTCAAGGCAAGCCGGATTGCGCCCGATCTGACCGCTGTGCCGTCGCCGGATCGGCCATTCGACACGCTCGCGGCCGATACCGTGTTTCTCTCGTCGGCAGCCCAGCAGTGGCTCAACGTGAAAATCGGCGACACAGTGGCGCTGCGAAGCGGCACGGCGATCGTGCATTTGCGCGTGGCGGGCGGCATTGTCAGAACACGGCCCGGTCAGCGGCTTGCGGTCATGGATATCGCCGCCGCGCAGTGGAAGTTCGGCAGAATCGGCAAGCTGTCGCGCGTCGATGTGCAACTCGAACGCGGCGTCGACAGGGAACGCTTCAGGCGCGATCTGCAAGCGCGCCTTGGCAGCCAGTGGGTCGTATCCGAAACCCGTGACGCTGAAAGCCGCACGGATCGCCTGTCCCGCGCGTATCGAATCAATATGAACGTTCTCGCGCTGGTGGCGTTGTTCACCGGCGCGTTTCTCGTGTTTTCGACGCAGGCACTGAGCGTCGTGCGACGCCGCGCGCAGTTCGCCATGTTGCGTGTGCTCGGACTGACGCGCGGTCAACTGCTGCGCCAGATTCTGATGGAAGGCGCACTCCTCGGCCTGCTCGGTTCACTCGCGGGACTCGCGCTCGGCTACGCAATGGCGAGCGGCGCGTTGCATTTTTTCGGCAGCGACCTGGGCGGAGGCTATTTTCCCGGCGTCCAGCCGCGAGTCGGCTTCGAGCCGCTGGCGAGCGCATTGTTTCTCGCCCTTGGACTCGCCGTGTCGGTATTGGGCAGTCTTGCCCCCGCTCTGGAAGCGGTGCGTGCGCGGCCCGCCGCGGCCCTCAAGGCTGGTGCGGAAGAAGGCGCGCTGGCGCGGCTCGCCACACCATGGCCCGCCTTGCTGTGCCTGCTGGCCGCCGCCGCGCTCACGCAGGTGCCGCCGTTGTTCGATGCGCCGATTGGCGGCTACGTGGCCGTCGCATTGCTGCTGGTCGGCGGGATTGCACTGATGCCGCGAGTGACCGCACTCATCTTCGGCGCGGCGAGCCGTACCGTTGCCAGGCGGCGCCGCACTGGCGCGGTCAGCACGCTGGCTTTGGCGCGTCTTGCGAATGCGCCGGGGCACGCTTCGATCGCCATGGGTGGCGTGCTGTCGAGCTTTGCACTGATCGTCGCAATGGCCATCATGGTGGCCAGTTTCCGCGTTTCCGTCGAAGACTGGCTGGTCCATCTGCTCGCCGCCGATCTCTATGTCCGCGTAGCACCAAACGGCGATACCGGCGGTCTGCGGCCCGATGAACAATCCCTGCTGGCAGCCGTGCCCGGCATCAAGACCGCCGCCTTTGCCCGTATCTCGCATCTCGCGCTCGACCCTGCGCGACCCGACGTCGCCTTGCTCGCACGTGAGATCGACGCCGCCGATCCCGGCACGAATCTGCAGATGACCGGCGCCGCGCTGCCACCTTCTGAAATTCACGCGGAAGAAACACCTGTTTGGGTATCCGAAGCAATGGTCGATCTGTATGGCTATAAGTCAGGCCAGCGTGTGCAATTGCCACTTGGCGAGCGTGGGCATGTATTCGTAGTGGCCGGCGTATGGCGTGATTATGCGCGGCAGACCGGCGCGATCCAGATACGTCTCGCCGATTACCGGCGCTTGACCGGCGACACGAACGCAACCGATGTGGCCGTCACCGTTCAACCGGGGACGAGCGTCGAGCGGGTTGTCGCGGGGCTGCGAGCACTGCCCTTCGGCGCTTCGCTGGACCTCTCGCTGCCGGGCGAGATTCGTGCGCGCACGCTGGTGATCTTCGACCGCAGCTTTGCGGTCACTTATCTTCTCGAAGCAGTCGCTATCGTGATCGGGTTGTTCGGCGTGGCGGCGACGTTTTCCGCGCAAACGCTCGCACGGGCCCGCGAGTTCGGCATGCTGCGGCATGTCGGCGTGACGCGCACGCAGGTGCTCGGCATCCTTGCGCTCGAAGGCGGCATGCTCACCGCGTGCGGCATTGCTATGGGCTTCGTTCTGGGCTTCGCGATCAGTCTGATCCTGGTGTTCGTCGTCAATCCGCAGTCGTTTCATTGGAGCATGTCGCTGCATGTGCCGTGGACGGTGTTGGGGATCGTCGCGTTGGTCATGCTGGCCTCGTCGTGTTCGACGGCGGTGATAGCGGGACGCGGCGCCGTGTCGGTGGATGCCGTGCGCGCCGTGAAGGAGGATTGGTGATGCAAGTTCTCTCGCGCAAATTGGCGCGGCGGATCAGGCGGGTAGCGGCAGCGCGCCTCGATCTCGTCAGCGGAGCGTCTTGCTTGCTCTTGCGGATGCGTGCGACGCGAGTCGCACTTCCAGCTTTCGGTGAAGCCATGTCCAACAACAGCGTGATCGCACGCGAGATGTCATGCGAACCGTCCCTTGAGTCCTCCTGGCTGGCCCGTCGGCGCAAAGGCAAGTGGGTTCTCGGATGGCTGTCCGTCGGGACGCTGGCCGTGTCGAGCTCGTTCGCCGCCGTGCCTGAATTCGCCGCGGTAACACCTGACCATGCAATCGCCCTCCCACAGGACAGCGGCGCGCATGCGAGTTTTCGCACCGAGTGGTGGTACGCGACGGGTTGGCTCACTACGCCGGATAATCGGCCGCTGGGTTTTCAGATCACCTTCTTCCGCTCGGCAACCGGCCATGACGACGCCGACCCGAGCGCTTTCGCGCCGGCGCAATTGATCATCGCCCATGCCGCGGTGAGCGATCCGGCGCTCGGCCATCTTGCCCATGATCAGCGCATTGCACGTCAGGGCTTCGGCCTCGCTTACGCGAAGCCAGCCAATACCGATGTCAAACTCGACGCATGGAAAATGATTCGCGCCGCAGACGGTCATTACGACGTCAGTGTCGATGCAAACGGCTTCTCGTTGCATCTCGCGTTGACGCCGACTCAAGCCCCTTTGGTTCAGGGCGAACGCGGCTATTCACGCAAAGGTCCGCGGCCTGAGCAGGCGAGCTATTACTACAGTGAGCCGCAATTGCGTGTGACTGGCAGCGTGGTTCGGCCGGTTGTGGCGGGTAATGTGTCGCATGGAGAGACTGCCGTAACGGGCATGGCGTGGCTCGATCACGAATGGTCGAGCACCCTGCTCGACGCAGATGCAGTGGGATGGGATTGGCTGGGCGCCAACCTCGACGACGGCTCTGCGCTGATGGCATTCAAGGTTCGTGGTCGCGATGGACACGCGGTGTGGACGCACGCCGTATTGCGCAAACCCGATGGCGAGGTGACGACGTTCGGCGCCCGCGAGGTGGACTTTGCCCCGCTGCGCACATGGCGCTCGCCGCGCACGAACACATCCTATCCGGTGTCGATGACCGTCAAAACCGGCGCGCTGAGGTGGCGACTTGATCCGCTGATGGACGATCAGGAACTCGATTCACGACAATCGACGGGCACGATGTACTGGGAAGGTGCAGTGCGTGTGAGCCGTGCAGGCGTGGAGGTGGGACGGGCGTATCTGGAACTGACGGGCTATGCGAAGGCGGTGCAGCCGGGCAAGGAGTGAAGGCCCGGGTCCGCGTGGGTATTCCGTGCGTTTTCCGCGCGCCTGTTCGTGTTCGTCCGTGTTTATCCGCATCTGCCAGGCGTCTGCCGTTTGCCGGCGACGGCCGTAAACGCAGAAACCCCACCTTTATGGGGTGGGGTTTCTGATGCTGCTGGGGAGCCTGACGATTACCTACTTTCACACGGGAATCCGCACTATC
>NZ_JCAQOY010000036.1:0-553514 GCF_059567925.1 Paraburkholderia sp. BGA-UO-ETr-F21
TCGGCTCATGCAAGGGCGGAAGCGGCCGTTCGAGATTCGATTTTGAATGACTCCAAGGGGTCGTCTGGCAACGTTCGTCCGCCGCTAACGTGCTTTATTTTCCGTTTTCGCAAGCGACCCCCATTTCACTCGTGGTCGGCGCAGTCTGCCTGCTTGGCGCGTGCGCGCTCAGCCCGGCCGGCAAGAGCGGCAACGCGCACGTGCCCGAGCCCGCGAAGCCCGTGGACCTGAGCCGCTATCTCGGCCGATGGTATGAACTGGCGCGCTATGAAAACCGCTTTGAGCGCGATTGCGAAGCCGTCACCGCCGAGTACGCCACGCGCGACGACGGCCTGATCGACGTGATCAACAGCTGCCACCAAGGCGCGGTGAACGGTCCGCTGGACGTCGCGAAGGGGCGCGCGAAGGTGGTCGCCGACTCGGGCAATGCCAAACTGAAAGTGTCGTTCTTCGGCCCGTTCTTCTTCGGCGACTACTGGGTGCTGGATCACGCGGACGACTATAGCTGGTCGATCGTCGGCGAGCCGAGCGGACGTTATCTGTGGATCCTGACGCGTGAGGCCATGCCCGCTGCGAGCGTGAAAGACGCGCTGATCGAGCGGGTTCGCGCGCTGGGTTACGACACGTCGATGCTGCGTATGACAAGGCACGAGTAAGTCGCGCTCCTGACCGGCTAACCGACGGTTGGTCCGCGTCAGCCGGACCGACCCGATTTTTGTCATCATTGACCGTTTTCCATATTCGGGATATTTTCTCTAATATGGAAACCCCACTCTCCGACGACAACGCCATCGACCGCCGTATCGCCCAGCGGCTGCGGGCGCTGCGCGCCGAGCGCAACTGGTCGCTCGACGATCTTGCGAAACTGAGCGGCGTGAGCCGCGCAACCCTCTCGCGCCTCGAAAACGCCGCCGTCAGCCCCACGGCGAGCGTGCTCGGCAAACTCTGCGTGGCTTACGGCCTGCCCATGTCGCGCCTCATGCACATGGTCGAGGAGGACTTCGCGCCGCTCGTGCCGCGCGACGCCCAGCCGCTCTGGACCGACGCCAGCATCGGCTTCCGGCGGCGTTCCGTGTCGCCACCCGCGCAGGCGTTGAGCGGCGAGGCGCTGGAATGCGAACTCGACGCCGGCGTGCGCATTACCTACAACGCGTCGCCGCGGCCCGGGCTCGAACATCATCTGATCCTGCTGGAAGGGCAGTTGCAGATCACCGTGGACGGCCAGCGCCACGACCTGCAACCCGGCGACTGCCTGCGCTACCAACTGTTCGGCCCCAGCGCTTTCGTGACGCCCGCGCACAGCGCGGCGCGCTATATTCTGTTCATCGTGTGAGCCAGCATGAGCGCGACCACCCTCACCCCTTTCTCCGCCGACGACCTCGTGCGTCATCTCCCTGAACTCGGCGCGCTGCTGGGCGCCTGCGTGCATGACGGGGCCAGCGTCGGTTTCGTGATGCCGTGTGGCGCCGACGAGTGCGAAGCGTTCTGGCGCATCAAAGTGCTGCCTTCGTTGCGTGCCGGCGGCCTGATGTTGCTAGTCGCGCGTCAGGGCGAAGCGATTGCGGGCACCGTGCAACTGGATTACGACACGATGCCGAATCAGCGGCATCGCGCCGAGGTGCGCAAACTGCTGGTCCATCCGGCGTTCCGCCGTCAGGGCATTGCGCGGGCGCTGATGACGGAACTCGAACGCCGTGCGCATGAATTGCAGCGCAGCCTGCTCACGCTCGACACCCGCACCGGCGACCACGCCGAGCCGCTCTATACCGCACTGGGTTATCGGACAGCAGGTGTGATCCCGGGATACGCGCGTGGCACGCACACCCATGAGTTCGACTCGACCACCATCATGTACAAGGCGCTATGAGCGAAGCGCGGGGCCGGCCTGTGCGCCTCACGCGGTCTTCGAATATTTGAACGTGCCCTGCGCGCTGGCGATCAGCAGCTTGCCGTCCACCCACGCCTCGCTCCGCGAGAAAAAAATCGAGCGGCCCGCGCGCTCCAGAAAACCCTTGGCGGTGACCAGTTCACCGAGTCCCTTATCGAGATAGTTGGTGGTCAGCGACAGCGTGAACGCATGCCGGGCCGGGTCGCCGCTCGGCGCGAAGATGCCCGCATAACCCGCCGACGCATCGAGCAGCGTCGCGATCGCGCCGCCTTGCAGCACGCCCTGGCGATTGAGCTTGCTGGCATCGATCGGCATGACCAGTTCCGCGTAACCGTCGCGCCATTGCGTCAGGCGAACGCCGAGCGATTCGAGAAACGGGTTGTCGATGGGAAAGTCGGACATGAGCATGCCTTTGTGTTCGAGATGAGAGATGCAAGATGCGCTCAACGGCGCGAATCGAGCGCAATGCGGACCGCAAGTCCGGCAAGCACGGTGCCCATCAACCAGCGCTGCACCAGCAACCACACCGGCCGCCCGGCGAGAAACACGGCAATCGAGCCCGCCATGCTCGCGATCAGCGCATTGACCGTCACGCTGATGACGATCTGCACGCAGCCGAACGCGATCGACTGCGCGAGCACGCTGCCGTGCCCCGGCGAAATGAACTGCGGCAGCAGCGACAGGTACATCACCGCGATCTTCGGATTCGCGAGGTTGGTGACGAGCCCCATGGTGAAGAGCTTGCTGCGGCTGTCGTGCGGCAGGTCGCGCACCTGGAACGGCGAACGGCCGCCCGGTTTGACCGCTTGCCAGGCCAGATACAACAGATAGAGCGCGCCGCCGAAACGCAATGCGTCGTACGCGTAGGGCACCGTCAGCAGCAGCGCGGTAATGCCGAACGCCGCGCAGAACATGTAGAACACGTAGCCGAGCGCGACGCCGCCAAGAGAAACGAGGCCCGCGCGACGCCCCTGACAGAGCGATCGCGAGATCAGGTAGATCATGTTCGGCCCGGGCGTGAGCACCATGCCGAGCGAGACCAGACCGAAGGCGAGCAGCGTTGTGAGGGCGGGCACGGCATTCTCCTTGGCGAATGAAAGTCGGACAGTGCCGCCAAATATAGCCGATGCCGCCGATTTCAGCGTCGCGGCCGGCTTGAGAAATTCGCATTGGCGTATGAGCCGCATTCATGTTCAATTGCGGCGCTTCTGGCCACTTCTTGCGCGGTGACTCGCACGAAACACTTGCGGCGAATTATTTTGAACGGTATCGTCGAGCCGTTCTGCAATGCAGCGCGGGAGAGATCGTCAGAAATTCGGACGACGCCGACGGAGCAACCGCCCCGGAAACTCTCAGGCAAAAGGACCGCGCAGCAGGAACATCTGGAGAGCGGCGCACCGGCATACCGCGTGCGCCCACCGAAGGGGATTCTCCGCGCACGGCTCATCACTCATGACGGGCCGGCCGCCGCGGGGAAGAAACTCTCAGGTACATGGACAGATGGGGCATCGACGCCGGTTTCGACATGAAATCGACACCGGTGATGCTCAACTACTCTGGACCATGACATGTCACGAATCGCCATTATCGGCGCCGGCATTACCGGCGTCACGACCGCTCACGCCCTCGCCCAGCGCGGCCACCACGTCACCGTTTTCGAACGCCACCGCTATGCGGCGATGGAGACCTCGTTCGCCAACGGCGGGCAGTTGTCCGCCAGCAATGCCGAAGTCTGGAACAGCGCGGCCACCGTCATGAAAGGCCTGCGCTGGATGCTCACGCGCGACGCCCCACTGTTGCTCAATCCCACACCCACCTGGCACAAGTACTCGTGGATGGGCGAATTCCTGCGGCAGATTCCGCACTATCGGGCGAACACCGTCGAAACCGTGCGGCTCGCGATCGCCGCGCGCGAGCATCTGTTTTCGATTGCCGAAACCGAAGGCATCGACTTCGATCTCGAACGGCGCGGCATTCTGCATATCTACAAGACGCGCAAGGAATTCGATGCCGCCAGCAAGGTGAACGCATTGCTGCGCGAAGGCGGCCTCGAGCGCAGCCCGGTGACGGCGAGCGAGCTGCATGGCATCGAACCCACGTTGCACGGCGATTTTTACGGCGGATTCTTCACGCCGTCCGATTCGACCGGCGATATTCACAAGTTCACGCGCGGCCTTGCTCAGGCGTGCGTGCGGCACGGCGTCGAATTTCATTACGATGCCGAGATCACCTCGATCGAGCAGCCTGCCGAGGGCCGTTTTACACTGGCGGTCAATCTCGAAGGCGAATCGCAGCGCTTTGCGTTCGAACGGATCGTCGTCTGCGCCGGGGTGAAGAGCCGCGATTTTGCAGCCATGCTCGGCGACCACGTGAATATCTATCCGGTGAAGGGCTATTCGATCACTGTTTGTCTCGATGACGAAATCAGCCAGCAGCGCGCCCCCTGGGTGAGCCTGCTCGACGACAGCGCGAAGATCGTGACGAGCCGCCTGGGCGTGGATCGCTTTCGCGTGGCCGGCACGGCGGAGATCAACGGCTTCAACCGGGATATCCGTTCGGACCGGATTGCACCGCTAGTGGACTGGACGCGGCGGTATTTCCCTGAGGTATCGACCTCGCGCGTGATTCCGTGGGCGGGCTTGCGGCCGATGCTGCCGAGCATGCTGCCCAAGGTGGGCCGTGGAAAACGGCGTGGCGTGTTCTACAACACCGGGCACGGACATTTGGGCTGGACCTTGTCGGCCGCAACCGCGCAGGCACTCGCGGGCGCGATTCAGTAGGCGTGATGCGGGGGTTTCGCTGAGGGCGTTGGCTCGACATCACAGTCGTCGCCCGACTTGAACTCCCCGTGCTGCGGGAGTTTGGGCGGCGGCTGTGGCGTGAAATCGCCGCCGTCAGCCAATGGCAGATGCTCCATTTCTGCTAGTGTTCTTCCATCCGTGTTACTTCGGTGGAGAACCCATGCCGCACGCCCGCACCGCAAAAACCAAGGCACACAACACACGCCTGAGCGACGCACAGATCGCCATGGAAGCGACGCGGCGTCTCGCCTGGGACGCCGCGGTTCCCGAGCATGCCGTGAAGGTCCAAGTCTCGCGCGGCCGTATCACGCTGCATGGCGAGTTGCAGCGCGACCAGCAACGCACCGCTGCACTCGAAGACGTGACGCGCCTGTTCGGCGTAACGGGCGTTCTGGATCACACTGTCATCAAGCCCGAATGAAGTCAGCCCTTGGTTGCCTGACGTACAAGCGCGCGGCAATGCCGCGCGATCTGCTTTTCCTCCTCGGTGTGAATCGCCTTCACCTTGCCCGCCGGATCGCCTTCGGTTAGTCCCATGAAAGCCAGTCCGTCGCAGACGCGCGTGCGAATCGCCTCGCTGTGCTCGCCAATGCCGCCGGTAAACACCAGCAAATCGATTCCGCCCAGCAACGCCGCATAGCCGCCGATCGTCTTACGCACCGCAGTGGCAAAGGCATCGATCGCGAGCGACGCATTCGCATTGCCCGCCGCAGCGCGTTTTTCCAACGCCTGCATATCGCTCTCGCCATCCGCGTAGCCGGCAAGACCGCTCTCGCGATTGAGCAGCGTCTCCAACGCGCCGGCATCGAGCCTCTCCACGCGCATCAGATACAGCAGCACACCCGGGTCGAGATCGCCGCTGCGTGTGCCCATCGGCACGCCGCCGGTCGGCGTCAGGCCCATCGACGTATCGATCGACTGGCCGTCGCGCAACGCGCACACGCTCGAACCGTTGCCGAGATGCGCGAACACCGCGCGCGCCGGCAAGTCGGCGCCGAGCCGCGTCACCAGTGATTCATAAGACAGCCCGTGAAAACCGTAGCGCATCACGCCGGCCTCCACATAACGGCGCGGCAACGCGAGTTGTGCCGCGCGCGGCGGCAGCGTGGCGTGAAACGCCGTATCGAAACAGGCGAAATGCGGTGCATCGTAGAAAATTTTCTCGGCCTCGTCGATCAACGCAAGTGCCGGGGGAATGTGCAGCGGCGCAAAGTGCACGGCGTCCTGCAATTGACGCCGCACGTCGGCGCTAATCCGCTGATGCATGCGCAAATGCGGCCCGCCATGCACCACCCGATGCCCTACCGCCGAAGGCCGCGCATGATGCTGTTGCGCGAGCACCTGCGCGAGCTTTTGCAGCGCGTCGGTCTGCGATTCCAGTTCGTGCTCCTGCTGCAGCAGCACGCGGCCGTCGGGCGCCTTGATCCGCAAACTGCCGTCGCTGCGTCCAATGCCTTGCGCGCTGCCTTCCAGCAGGAGCGATTCGTCGCCACTGGCGTACCGGAACAAGCCGAACTTCAGCGACGACGAACCGCTGTTCAACACCAGAATCGTTTGATCGTCAGCACCGTCTGGAGTGCGTATGGTCATGACCCGCTCAGCCTTTCCACGTCCAGTTGCGGATCTCTTCCCGGTCGATGCCCTCGGCATGCGCATACGCCAGATGTTCGATGATCTGGCCACGCAACCATTCCTTCGCATGGTCGCCGACCCCGCGCAGTTTCGGCACGCGATCGATCACGTCGATCGCGAGCGAAAAGCGGTCGACCTGGTTGATGATCGCCAGTTCGAGCGGCGTGTTGATGTTGCCCTTCTCGTGATAGCCATGCACATGCAGGTTGTCGTGGTTCGTGCGGTTATAAGTCAGCTTGTGAACCAGCGACGCATACGAGTGGAAATTGAAAATCACCGGTTTGGTGGCGGTAAACAACGAATCGAAATCGCGGTCGGACAAACCGTGCGGATGCGCGTGCTCCGGCATCAACCGGAACAGATCGACCACGTTGACAAAGCGGATCTTCAGGTCGGTGAACTGCTCCTTCAGAATCTGCACGGCGGCGAGCGCCTCCATGGTCGCGATGTCGCCCGCGCAGGCCATCACCACATCGGGCTCGACGCCCTGATCCGTCGACGCCCAGTCCCAGATGCCGATACCTTTGGTGCAATGCGTGACCGCCGCGTCCATGTCGAGATACTGCAAATGCGGCTGCTTGTCGGCGACGATCACGTTGACGTAATCGCGCGAACGCAAGCAATGATCGGCGACGCTTAACAGGCAATTCGCGTCCGGTGGCAGATAGATACGCACCACGTCCGGGCTCTTGTTCGTAACGACATCGAGAAAACCGGGGTCCTGGTGCGTAAAGCCGTTGTGATCCTGCCGCCACACGAGCGAGGTGATCAGCAGGTTGATCGACGGCACCGGCTGGCGCCAGCCGAGATCACGTTTCGCCTTCTCCAGCCACTTGGCGTGCTGATTGAACATGGAATCGATCACGTGCACGAACGCTTCGTAAGTGGCGAACAGGCCGTGCCGGCCGGTCAGCACATAGCCTTCGAACCAGCCTTCGAGCGTGTGTTCACTGAGCATTTCCATCACGCGGCCGTCCACCGATAGTTCGCCGCCGTCCGCGTCGCTCGGGACGGTCTGCGCGAGCCAGGTTTTCCCGGACGCTTCATAGATCGCGGTCAGCTTGTTGCTCGCGGTTTCGTCGGGGCCGAACACACGAAAGTTCGTCATGTTCCGGCGCATCACTTCGCACAGGAACTTGCCGAGCACTTCGGTCGGCGATAGATACGAGCCACCCGGTTTCTTCACCGCGGCCGCGAAATCGCGAAACGCCGGCATGTCGAGCGTCTTGCATAACAGGCCGCCGTTCGCATGCGGATTCGCGCTGATCCGGCGCGCCCCCTTCGGGGCGAGCTCGCGCAACTCCGGCACGAGGCGCCCCGCTTCGTCGAACAGCGACTCGGGCTCGTAACTGCGCAACCAGCTTTCCACCAGCTTCAGACTCTTGCCATTGGTCACCGGATCGAGCACCGGCACCTGATGCGCGCGCCACGAGCCTTCTACCTTGTGGCCGTCGACTTCCTTCGGGCCGGTCCAGCCTTTGGGCGAACGCAGCACGATCATCGGCCAGCGTGGCCGCGACGCGTCGTTGCGCTCGCGCGCATGCTGCTGGATCGCGCGGATTTCTCCGATGCACTGTTCGAGCGTAGCCGCCATCTGTTGATGCATGACGGCGGGATCGTCGCCTTCGACGAAATACGGCTTGTGGCCGTAGCCGGACAGCAAGGCTTCCAGCTCTTCGCGGGGAATGCGCGCGAGAATGGTCGGATTGGCGATCTTATAGCCGTTCAGATGCAGTACCGGCAACACCGCGCCATCACGGATCGGATTGAGGAATTTGTTCGAGTGCCACGAGGTGGCAAGCGGCCCGGTTTCCGCTTCGCCGTCGCCGATCATGACGGTGACGATCAGATCGGGGTTGTCGAACGCCGCGCCGTAGCCGTGCGAGAGGCTATAGCCGAGTTCGCCGCCTTCGTGAATCGAGCCGGGCGTCTCGGGCGTGCAATGCGAACCGATGCCGCCGGGAAACGAGAACTGCCGGAAAAAGCGCTGCATGCCGGCTTCGTCTTCGCTGCGGTCCGGATAGATTTCCGAGTAATGCCCTTCCAGATAGCAATGCGCGAGCGTGGCCGGCGCACCGTGACCGGGACCCGCCACGTAGATGACATTCAGATCGAGCTTCCTGATCAGCCGGTTCAGATGCACCAACAGGAAACTCTGCCCCGGGTCCGAACCCCAATGGCCCAGCAAGCGGTTCTTGATGTGTTCGGGCTTCAGCGGTTCGCGCAGCAGCGGATTGTCGCGCAGATAGATCATGCCGGCCGAGAGGTAGTTGCAGGCGCGCCAGTAGCGATCCATGTTGCGCAACGTATCGGCGTCTAGAACTTGCGGCGGTGTAGGACGGGAAGTTGCTTCAGCCACGGCTTCACTCCTTGAAAAGGACGGTCAGGCGGGTTAGCGGGTGCGGCGGCGGTGATGGTTCGTGATGCGGCGGGCGCGCAGAAATCAGCGCACCCGGCCATCCTGTCACGCAGATGACATAACGAAAGCGTAGAGGCCAAACCTCATTGCAGCGGGAATCCATGCCGCTTTTCAGGCGGCGAGCCCGTTCACGTCACGCAGTGTGACAGGAAGCGCGCGGCATGGTTCGATGCAATCGCCTCCGGTTTGAGCCAACACCGTCTGCGCAGAAACGCAGATGCTCGGCATCGCGCCGCTTGCGCCAGACTTAAGCGCATATTAAGGGAATGCGTTTATGCTCGTGAAGCTGTACGCACGGCGGCGGAGCGCATCCGCGCATCCCGCTTTGTCTACCCTCCTCACCTGACCACTCGATCATGCCGACACCCAGCCGCTGGAAAGCACCGTTGATCCTCGTTATCACATTCGTGCTGCTGTTCGCGGGTGTCGCTGTTCTGATCGGTGTGTTCGGCTTGCTGGTCAAGCTGTTCGGGCACGGCTGAGCGCTGCGGCGCTGACGCGGGCGTGGCCGGCCCAAGATGTGTATCCTGAGAGAATCTTGCCGGCGCCATCTCATGCATACTCGTGCGTATTCATGCGTTCGCGAGACTTGCGGCGCCCGGCTTACTGCAAGGAGATGCCATTGACGGACCACGCTGATACTTCCCCGCCCGCCGGCCAGCCGATCGACCCGGAATTGCTCGAACTGGCGCAGCAGGTCTTCGACCTCGCGCGGCGCGGCGATGCCGCGATGCTCGCGGCGGTGATCGAAAAAGGCGTACCGCCGAATTTGCGTAACGACAAGGGCGACAGCCTCGTCATGCTGGCCAGTTACCACGGTCACGTCGAAGCCGTGCGCACGCTGCTCGAACGCGGCGCCGATCCGAACCTGCGCAACGACAACGGGCAGACGCCGATAGCGGGCGCGGCTTTCAAGGGCTTCGACACGGTGATCGAAACCTTGCTCGCGCATGGTGCGGATGTGGAAGGCGCGTCGCCGGACGGACGCACCGCGTTGATGATCGCCGCGATGTTCAATCGCACGGCGATCATGGAATTGCTGATTGCGCACGGCGCTGATCCGAAAGCGCGCGATGCGAATGGCGTAACGGCCATGGACGCAGCCGGCCGTATGGGCGCCGGCGAAGCGCAAGCGCGTTTGAAGGAGCTTGGTTCCTGAGACGCAGCGCGTTTGCAGGAACCTGGCTCTTGAACCGCGGTGAGGCTTGAAGAAACTCGGTTCTTGCGCTGGAGCGGCGTTGGCTTGCGGCGCTTGTTACATCTCTGTGAGCGGGAATGATCCACGCAGACTCGCAAGCGCCGCGAAAGACCTAGCCTTTCTCCGCCAACAGCCACTCCACGTCGATATCCACCAGCTCTCCGATTCGCTCGACGGTCACATCCGCCGGCGGATTGCTGGCGATCTCTTTCGGGTCGAACGCATAGTGCCCCTGGCGGGGAAACACCGTCGTCAGTTTCGCCCCCCACGCCCTTTTCATGGCTGCCAGAATCCGCAGCTTGTCGTCGACCATCACATAGTGGCGGGCGGGATAACACTCCATCACCTGATCGAGCATCAACTCTTTGTGGATGTAGATCAGCACCCGCCCTTCGACCTCATCCCATAGCCCGGAGCGTTCGATCTTGCGCGGCTGGAACACCACATCTCCGTCGGAGAGGATAACCGTGGGACCGTGTGCGCTCAGGTGCCGCAGCACATTCAGCGCGCCCGGATACAGACGGCTCGCAAACGGATAGTCGATCAGGAACGAGGACATGAGCAGGAGCCGCGTGTCGCGCGGCCGCTCAAGGCGATAGCGCTGCAGCGCGCCCAGGTAGTCGGCGTAACCGAGTTCCGTGCGCAGCGTCTCGAAGATTTCCCAGTATCGCGCGGCGTTCTGCGCGCCGAACTCCCGCATCATGTGCGCGCGCAGATCGGCCAGCACAAGGTCGTTGTCCAGCAGGGTGTTATCGCAATCGAACAGAAACACGACGTCGTGCGGCGTAGCAGTAGTGGCTTGCATCGCGGCTCCCTGGAATCAGCCTTTCGGCCCATCGGACGGCGTGGCCGCTTTCTCGACGTGGCCGCCGAAATCATGCCGCATCGCCGAAAGCACCCGGTTCGCAAAATCCGCTTCGCCGCGCGAACTGAAGCGCGCGAACAGCGCGGCGCTCAGCACCGGCGTGGGCACGCCTTCGTCGATGGCGGCCGCCACCGTCCAGCGCCCCTCGCCCGAATCGGATACGCGCCCTGCGTAGTTCTGCAGATCGGCGTCGCTGACCAGCGAGCCGGCAATCAGATCGAGCAGCCATGAACCGATCACGCTGCCGCGCCGCCAGACCTCGGTGACGTCGGCGAGATTCAGATCGTACTGATACAACTCGGGACGCCGCAGCGGCGACGTTTCGGCGTCGGCCTCGCGCGCGTGCTTGCCGGCGTCCGCGTGGCGCAGAATGTTCAGCCCCTCGGCGTAGGCGGCCATCAAGCCGTACTCGATGCCGTTGTGAACCATCTTGACGAAGTGCCCCGCGCCGTGCGGCCCGCAGTGCAGAAAGCCCTGCTCCGCGGTGCTCGCGCCGCTGACTCGGCCGGGTGTAGCCGGCGCGGCGCCCGCGCCCGGCGCGAGGGTGGAGAAAATCGGTTCGAGCCGCTTCACGACCTCCGGTTCGCCGCCGATCATCAGACAGTAGCCGCGCTCGCGGCCCGCCACGCCGCCACTCGTGCCGACGTCCACATAGTGAAGCTGGCGTTTGGCCAACTCAGCGCTGCGGCGAATGTCGTCGTGATAGTAGGAATTACCGCCGTCGATCACGATGTCGCCGGGCTCCAGCAAAGGCACGAGTTTCTCCAGCGTCATATCGACCACCGCGGCCGGCACCATCAGCCATACGGCGCGGGGCTTCTCGAGTTGCGCGATCAGATCCTCCAGCGACGCCGCGCCCGCCACGCCGTCCTGTTTCAGCTTCTCCACCGCCGCGGGCTGCACGTCGTAAGCGATGCATTGCTGACCGCCCTTCGTCAGACGCCGCACCATGTCGGCGCCCATGCGTCCCAATCCAATCATGCCTAGCTGCATATCTCGCTCCGGAAAGTGCCTCGTTGCGCTGCTCGATTTGCTTCGTTGTACTGCGGCAATGTTTGTGATTTCGCTGCGTGTTCCAGTGGCGGCGCGAACGATCGCGCGCGACTACGCTTACTTTAGTGGTGTTTTCCTGCGTGCGCCAAACGCGCGGCGGCCACGCGTTTGTCTCGTGCTGCGAAGCTGCGCCACCGTATGTATCGAAAGACGATACGCTTCTTTGCAGAGGCTTTGCGCGGCGTAAAGTTCCTGACATGAGTGGCTGCGCGGCATCCCGCTCGTGCAGGCTTCGATTCGGCTGACGGACCTCTTACACTTCGGCCTCGCGGGCGGGGACTCGAACGGGCTCGAGCGTCTATTGCCGCCTTGCCTGAAGTTTGCCGTATTGCGAACGCACAAAACGCTTCACGGCCTGCCACATCACCGGATAGCGATCGCCCGGCACGGCGAAGAGCACGAGCGCGCATAACGCCAGCAAGCCGCAGAACATAAACGTGCCGCGATAGCCGAACGCCTGCACCAGCAAACCGGACAACACGCCCGAGAGAATCGAGCCGACCCGCGCCGCGTTGAAGAAGAGCGCGGTGGCGCGGCCGGGCGCGTGGGGCATCAGATCCTGCACGTACGTCATGCCCAGACACGACGTCACCGCGACGACGAACGCGTTGAGCATCTGCATGGGAATCAGCACATGGACATTGCCCGCCAGTGCCATCCCGGCGAAATACACCGCGTGCACCGCAGCACACGCGCCGAGCCAGTTCGGCTTGTGCAACGCCGACGACTTCGCGCCGAGCGCGAGCATCATCGGAATCTCCATCAGAGCCCCGAGGCCGAGCATGATCGACACGTCCAGATGCGTGCCGCTCAGACCGTGCACGATATAGAGCGGCAGCACGATCATGGTGGCGTTCGCGGCAAGGCCGAGCAACGTGAGCGCGGCAACCGCGCGGCGGATGTCGTTGGCCGAGGCGACGCCGGGCAGGTCCTCGTGCGCGTCCTCGCCGGGTGCGGTGAGCGGCGGCACGGTAATCGAAGCGGAAGGTTCGGACGCCGTGTCTTCCACCGTGTGATCGCCCAGATGACCCTGCGGCTCCCGCATGCGCCAGACAATGGCCGCGCAGGCACCGAAACTGGCGGCGGCGAACAGAAACAGCCCGTAGAAGCTGCTGGCGGCGAGCACCAGCGCGCCCACCGACGGCCCGAACACCCACGCCGCCGAGAGAATCGTCCGCAAGGTCGCGCTGGCGAACACGCGCTCCGCCGGATCGGCTACCGGCAAGGCCGCGCGGCTGAACGAAAAGACCATGGAAATAGCCGAGCCGCCCGCGCCGATAAAGACGATCCCGACCACCAGCAGCAACCGGTAGTCACGCACGACGCATAAACACAGATAACCCAGCGCCGCCGCCACCAGCGCCGCCAGCAGCAAGGGTCGGTGCCGTCCGCTCGCGTCGCTCCAGCGGCCCGCGAAGGTGCTGGCGAGCACCCCGCTCGCCGCGATCAGCGTCATGAAGACGCCGAGCCTGAACGGCGTCATGCCCGCGCGCTCGACGCCGAACAGGGAAAGATAGGGAGCGGTGAACGACATCGCCACACCGAGCATCAGAGTCGCGGCGGCGAGCGGCTTGAAGCCGGGGATGCGTAGCAGGTCGAAAAAACGTGAGGTTTTCAACACGGGGGCGGAGGATCAGGGAAAGCGAGCCTGCCACGCGCTATGCGCGCCGCAAACTTCGTGGCCGGAACGACCGGGGCATTATCGGCTTAGCTTGCGGGCGCGTAAACCCGCGTCACCGCGTCCCAAAATTGCGAAGCACATTCGCCGGTCGCAGGCCGCAGGATGCGGCGCCGGTTACAGCACGACGTAGCCGCGCTTTTCCAGCGTCCAGCGGTGCCACTGATTGCCATAGAAGCCGCAGGCCATGCCGAACACCACCGACAGCGCCAATCCGATCAGGTCGGCGGTTTCGCCCCACAAGCCCGAGCAGAACAGCAGAAGATTGACTGCCAGCATGACGAACGCGGCAAACCACATTTTCTTCGACAACGCCCAGATGAAACCGAGCAGACACGCGCCCCAACTGAAGCCCGTGGCGACCGCGACGGTTTCGTCCTTGCCCGGGTACCGCAGATAAATCCTTTCGCCCATATCCTTTCCTGACCACGATGATTCGCCGCCGCCTCGCGGCCTCGACGATGTTTACCACGTCATGCCGGCAACTGTGCGAGTCCGCGTGAAATTCACGCTGCCGCGTGCTTCGCCGCACGTTGGTCGGCGCGGCGTTGCCTGACGATCGCGGGCATAGCTGCTACTCTTACCAGATTCACACGCAGGGCGCGCCATCACAGCGCAACCCCGCCAGCACAGGTTAAACCGCTTCGGAGCACGCATGGCCACGCAGACCGCCTATTCTTCCAAAGCCCCCTCGCGGGCCGAGCTCGATGCCCTGCCGGGCACCACCATCGTCGAATTCGGCACGGACTGGTGCGGCTATTGCCAGGGTGCGCAAGCATCGATTGCCCAAGCGCTCGAACCGCATGCGGACGTCCGGCACCTGAAGATCGAAGACGGCCCGGGCCGGCCGCTGGGCCGCTCGTTCAAGGTCAAGCTGTGGCCCACGCTGATCCTCATGCGCAATGGCGCCGAAGTCGCGCGCGTGGTGCGACCGGCGAACGCAACGCAAATCGCTGAGGCGTTCACATCGCTCTAAATGTCTCTTTAATGTCTCTTTAATGTCGAGTTACGTCGAACCGCGTCGTGCTGTACGCACAGCCACTGATGCGCCGCCGCATTGGCCCACGCCACGCAGACACGAATACGCAAGACCCGACCCACAGCTATCATGCGCCAAGCCATCCATCACCTGAGCGTCAAAGCCCGCAGCCGCGGGCTCGTCGAGTTCACCGATGAAGCGCGGCGCTTCGTCGCCGGGCAAGCCATCGAGACCGGCCTGCTGACGCTCTTTTGCCGTCATACGTCCGCTTCGTTACTGATTCAGGAAAACGCCGACCCTTCGGTGCAGCGCGATCTGGAGCGCTACTTCGCGAGCCTCGCGCCCGAAGACACCGAGCGTTACGAACACGACGCCGAAGGCCCCGACGACATGCCGGCGCATTTGCGCACGGCGCTCACGCAAGTGCAATTGTCGGTGCCGGTCGAACATGGGCAGATGGTGCTCGGCACCTGGCAAGGCTTGTATCTGTTCGAACATCGCCGTCATACGCAGCATCGGGACATCGTGCTGCATCTGCTCGGTGAATGACGGCGCGAGTCGCGGCCGTGTATGTTTCAAGGTGCATTGTTGACAGAGATTCGTTGCAACATTTCATCCGCGAACCGGATTAAAGGGAGCACACCTCATGGACACCCGTAGCGAATTGCAAGCCACCATCAAGGCGATGGTTCAACCCGGCAAAGGCCTTCTCGCCGCCGACGAAAGCGGCCCGACCATCGCCAAACGCTTCAAGACGATCGGCCTCGAATCGAGCGAGGAAAATCGCCGCGCCTATCGCAACCTGTTGCTCACCACGCCCGGACTCGGCGAATTCGTGAGCGGCGTGATTCTCTACGAAGAAACGCTGGGCCAGAAAGCGGACGACGGCACGCCGTTCCCGCAACTCGCCGCAAAAAATGGCATGGTGCCCGGCATCAAGGTGGATCTCGGCAAGATTCCGCTCGCGCTCGCCCCGGGCGACGAAATCACCGAAGGGCTTGACGGACTCGCCCGCCGTTTCGCCGACTACAAACGGCAAGGCGCGCGTTTCGCCAAGTGGCGCGCGGTCTACAACATCACGGCGAGCCTGCCGAGCCGGCTGGCCATCGAGGCGAATGCGGATTCGCTGGCACGCTACGCGGCGATCTCGCAGGAAGCGGGCATCGTGCCGATCGTCGAGCCCGAAGTGCTGATGGACGGCGAGCACACCATCGAGCGCAGCGCCGAGGTCACCGAGGCCGTGCTGCACGAGGTATTCCATGCGTTGCACCGGCATCGCGTGGTCCTCGAACATATTCTGCTCAAGCCGAGCATGGTGATCGCCGGCTCGGAACACGCGCAACAGTCGTCGAGCGCCGATATTGCCGCTCATACCGTGCGGGTGCTCAAGCGCACCGTGCCGTCGGCGGTGCCGGGTATCGTATTTCTGTCCGGCGGCCAGTCGCCGGAAGAAGCGACCGCGAATCTCGACGCCATGAATCGTCTCGGCGCGCTGCCGTGGAATTTGAGCTTTTCCTATGGCCGCGCGTTGCAGGAACCGCCGCTGCAAGCCTGGAGGGGCGAGGCGAGCCACGTCGAGCAGGCACAGCAGGCGCTGCTCAAACGCGCGCGTCTGAACAGCGCTGCCGCGCTGGGCAAGTACGAGGCCGCGCAGGAAAAGAGCTAGCCTGAACGCCGCACGGTCCGTTGCGTGCCGAGATCGGTCGAGAACAGCGGACCGCGCCAACGCGTCAAAGCGGCGCCCCGCCGAATGCCTGGCGCTGCGCGAGCGACACGAAGGCCTGCGCGTCGCGCGCCGCCTGCACCACGGCCGCCATGCCGAAGAACTCGTGAGTCGCGCCACGGTAATTGCGATGCTCGACGGGCACGCCCGCGCCGTGCAGCTTCTGCACGAGTTTCTCACCGTCCGAGCGCAGCGGATCGATGCCCGCCGTGACAACGACAGCCGGCGGCAAGCGTGACAGATCGGCGCTCACCACGTCGATCAACGGACTGGTGAGATCGCTCTCGCTATTGATCACGTTATGCAGGAACCAGAGCATCATCGGCTTGTTCAAGGGCCGGGCGTTGCGATTCTCTTCATAAGAGATCGACACGATATTGTTGCTCGCCACCGGATAGATCAGCGACTGGTGCATCGGCATGCGCGTGCCCGTGTCGCGTGCGCGAATCGAAACGTTGATCGCGAGATTGGCGCCGGCGCTCTCACCCATTACCGCAATCTTGCCGGGGTCCCCGCCGAGGCTCGCCGCATTGCCCACGAGCCAGCGCCACGCGGCAAACGCGTCTTCGTGGGCGGCCGGCAGCCAGTGCTCCGGCGCCTGACGGTAGTGCGCGGAAACCACGATCGCCCGGCTTTGCGCGGCCATGGAACGCGGCGTAGCGTCGTAGGTATCGAGATCGGCGATCACCCAGCCGCCGCCATGAAAATACAGAATCAGCGGGAATGGCCCCTCGCCTTGCGGGGTGTACACGCGCGCGGGATTGCTGCCCGCCGCGCCGGGAATCATGATGTCCTCGGTGCGCACGGCCTCCAGCTCCAGCGCGGGGCGCGCGCTGAACGCAGGGTCGCTCAGCAGCTTTTTCACGGCATCGGTGGGCGTGGGTTGCTGGCGAGCTTCGGCTACGGTGCAATCCTCGATTGGCTTGGGGTTCAAACTCTTGAGCGCGTCGAGTACGGCTTTCATCTCGGGATCGGCGTGACCCGTGGGATCCATGCCGACCATGCCTTTAATGGTGTCACCGAGTGTCATGGCGATGCTCCTGATGGAAGATTTCACGGATCCATCGAAGCTGTGAACACCGCGCTCGACCCCCGTGCATGCCGTGAGATTCGAGCAAGCGCTATTCCTGTCGCAGATTGGCGCATGGCGGCGCGAAACGGCTAAAGAATTGCGCCGCATAGCGCTCCGGTTTGAAGCGTACGCAGGCGAGGCGGTCGTCGTGTGGTGCATGGCCGAGCCAGCCCGACCAGCCGAGTTGCTGCGGGCCGCCTAAAATGGCCGGCGGCGCGCTCTGCGGTTCGAGACGCAACTCGAGCTCCCACTCGAACTCAAAGCCGACAAACGTCCTGACCCATTCGACGAGCTTCGGCAAATCAGCGCCTCGCGGCGTGAAGCGCAGGTACGCGGCGATATCGAGCGGACCGACGACAATGCGAAAGGTGTGCTGACAGTCGGGCACCTGTTCGCCCAGCAACGCGCCCACCGTCATGGTCGAAGCGGCGCCCGGCTTGCCCAGATAGCTGTGATCTTCTGCATCGACATCGATCCAGCTGAACACGGATTCCTCGATCGCGACCGGAACGCCGAAGTAGCGCTCTAGCGTCATGCGCAGCCCGTCGGAATTGCGCGCCTCCCGCACGAGGTGCGCCGAAGCCGCGAGCCGTGCATGCGCGGGCAACGGGCCGTGACCGATCTCGCGGATGTCCTGGCCCGTCAGGCTCGCCACATAGAACGAAAAGCGCTCATTGTCAGCGCGATCGAGTCCCGCGGTAGCTTGCGCGGATGCCCAGGCCCGATAAAGCAGCGTCAGATAGCGGTGATGGAAGATATCGAGAAAATTGACGAGCGTGGCGTCGTTGCGGCTCTGGTCGCGGTCACGCGCGATTTCGGTCACGTGAATCGGCAACGGTCCGTTCGGCCCGAGCATACCGAGACCGAACAGGCGCACCTTCAACCGTCCGTCGGCTTCGTCTACGCTCGCGATCTCGCGCGGCGCGAAACACAGGCTGGGTTGCTGCCCGAGACGAAACGGCTCAGCCTGCGGGCGTGACGCCGTTCCGACCGGATCGATCCACTTGTCGGCGCCGATGCGACGCAGCAGCGCGAGAAATCCGAAGCGCCACGGTTCGGCCTGCAAATGCCCGATCAGCGCCGGCGAGAGCAACGTGCGATGCGTGATGGCCCCGAAAGAAACGCGCTCCATCAGAGCACTCCGCGCGTGTCCATACGCACCGGCCAGCGCGCGACGCGACCGCGTTGCATCGAATGCAGTTCAGTCTGCGTGAACGAATTGATGGACGCGCGGCGCGCGAGATAGTGTTCGAGAATCAGCCCGAACAGATACGGGCTGGTCCCCGAAAATCCCGTTTCGTCGACCGTCAGTTCGCACGCCACGCCGCGACCGAATACCAGCATGCCGTTGCCAGTCAGCTTGCGTGTGACAGCACGCGTTTTTACGCCGACGAGACTCTCCACCTGGCGGCGCTGGTCCGTCGTCTCATCCGTCACGAATAGCCGCAACAGATCGCGCAAACCCTGGGCGTCGGCGCGGTGATCGAGATCGTCGAGCGGCAAATAATTGAAGTTGAGTTGGCGAATCAATCGCCATGCCAGTTCGCGCCCGGCATAAGGCGCTTTGGGCGCCGTGGGCCGGCGAATCAGGCCGATGCTGTCTACCGGCCCGCTGTCATCCAGTTCGAGATCATTCACGCCGTCACGTGGGACGAGGCTCGCCAAATCCCGGTTGGAGGCGAGCGCGGCCACCGAGAGGTAGCGAATCTCTTCGCGATACGGCGCCTCGTGCTGATCCACGAGCGACACGTACACCTCCGTGCCGATGTACTGCGTGCGGCTACCATAGCGACGCGCCGAATCGGAAATCAAACGGCGTTCGCGGCGCGTTGAAAAGTAGCGCCCGTAATTACCTTCGTCGTTATTGAGTGACTGATATAGCGGGCGGAACTCGAACTCGGCGGATTCCGTCGTTGCCTGCGCTGTGAGGGATTGGATGGAGAACACTTCGTAGTCCAATGGAGCAGCGCGAGCCGGAATCACCCTGAACTCGGTGTCCGTGCCATTCAACGCGATATTGTCCATGCGCATTGGAAACAGATTGATCACCGGTGTGCAGAAGAGCGCGAAACGTGACGCATCGACCAGATTCAAGAGCCGCTCGGGCGCTCGGTCGAGTAGCACGACAATCTCGACCTCGTCGCCCTTTGTTCTGCGAAAACCCGCCTCGAGTCCTGTCAGCGTGAAAAAGTAGAAGCGGGCCGGACACGCGAAATACTCCTGCAACAGGTTGTGGCCGTGAAATTTCGACCAGGAAAGCGGCAACAGCCCCTGATCGGGACCAAGGCTTTCATGCACCACGGCGTCGCCCGAGACCACTGAAAGCAGCCCACCCGCCACGCCGAATTCGCGAGGCGCGCCCGTAATCGACGCTACGCTCGCCGTGTGCAGCAATTCGAAGAGATGCGATGCAATCTGCTCGTCGCCCGTCAGATAAATGGGCAGCCTGTCCAGGTCCCGCAGACCGGCAATGTCCATTCCGTTGAGCGTGCGCAATCGCAGTCGCAGCGCGCCGCGCACGTCGGTATTGGCCAGCAGATAACGTTCGAGCGCGGGCATGTCCGGCGGAACGCCGGTTAAGCGCGCCTCGACGATTTCGAGCGGATAGAGCATGACGTCCTGACTACTCTGGAAGCGGCAAACCGTATTTTCGCCGGGAGGCATACGCGATCTGAGTGTCGAACCGCGCGGCACCCGAAAACCTTCGGCCGCGTTGACGTACTTGCGCCCCGGAAAGAAACGCGCAACGGCCATGGAAGGCGTGGGCGCGACGTAGTTGGGATACAGCACATCGAGCAGATGCCCGGTGAAACGAGGAAACTCCGCGTCGAGCTTGATCCGCATGCGCGCTGCCATCAAGCAGAACGACTCGATCAGACGTTCGACGTACGGGTCGGCCATATCGCCCGCTTTCATGCCGAGGCGTTGAGCGAGCCGGGGATGAGCCTGCGCGAACGCGGGAGCAAGCTCGCGCATGTCAATCAGCTCCTGATTGTAGTAATCCAGCAGTCGAGGATCCATCGGCGATTTGGTGTTGTTCTTGTGGCGGACTCGCTGACACGGCACGTGCGTCGCGCGAAACGTCTGTCCGCATGCGAATCCCGATGTACGTCCAATCAGCGACTGCCGCATTTTTACCCGGCACTGGAAAGCGTTCAATCAGCGTTGCGGGGAAATAATCGTCAACTACTCAGGGGGGCGTGTCGGCGGGGCACATCCACATAACTGAAATCGTTATGGAAGGTTAACTTTCATGAGGATTACCGAGTGAACTGTGAGCGGATTGTCCCCTACGTACCGAAGAAGAAAGCGTAAAGCCTGACTCAGCGTTGTTCGCCGCGTCAGGCCTTTTCGTCACTGCCCCTTTGTATCGCTGCTGGCATCCGCACCCGGCATATTGGTGGAGTCGGTTGCAGGCTTGCTCGCCTTCGACGACTTCGTGTGATGCTTTTTGGTCGACTTGGAATGCGCCATCGCGCCCGATGCCTGCATGTCGCCGCCTTCACGTGTCGCGCCGGCCGTCGTGCCGGCATTCGGATCGTTGCCAGCCGGGCCACCACCGCCGCCACCCGCGCCTTGCGCCATGGCGAGCGAAGATGCGGCGAGCAAGGTCGAGATGAGCAACACGCTGCGGGTTTTGTTTCCGATGTTCATGACATTCTCCGGTTCGAAAAAGAAGCGGGTTGCGCCGGCTGATCCAGCCCGACACGCATACCTCGTCCTCTTTTCAGCAAGGGCTGTGCCGCGAGTCATGAAATGCTTCCAACACGCAACGCCACACGTTACGGCCTGCGAGCTTACGGTTCGCAAACTACGAGCGCGTGCAATTCGTCGATATTGAATGGCTTGGCGAGAATCGCCACGCCTAGCCGCCGCGCGCGTTCGAGTTCGTCGGCGTAGCCGGTCATCAAGGCGATCTTCTGCGACGGCCACGCGCTGCGCACTTTCTCCGCGAGGTCGATGCCGTTGAGCTTGCCGGGCATCTGGATATCGGAGAGCACGAGCTCGAAGCGCGCGCCGCCCGTGAGCAGGTCGAGCGCCTGATCGGCGGTCGGTTCATGGCGTACCTCGCAGCCGAAGGTTTCCAGCACCGCCGCCACACCCGCCGCGACGTCCTCGTTGTCCTCCACCAGAAGCACCACGCCGCTCGGCGCGGGCACCGCCGCCTGCGCCGTTTCGATTTGCGTCGCCGTCGCCTTCTGACGTTCGCGATATCGCGGCAGATATAACCTGACCGTCGTGCCGCTGCCCGGCACGCTTTCGATCTTTGCCGTGCCGCCGGCCTGTTCGCACATGGAAAGCACCTGCGCGAGCCCGAGACCGGTGCCCGAGCCGCGCAGCTTGGTGGTAAAGAGCGGTTCGAACGCGCGCCGCGCGACGGCTTCGGGCATGCCTTCGCCGTCGTCGGAACAGGCAATCAGAACGTACTCGCCGTCGGGCAGCAAGGTGTCGCTGCCGACCAGCCGGTTGTTCTGACAACGAATCACGAAGCGTCCACCGCGCGGCATCGCGTCGCGCGCGTTGACGGCCAGGTTCATGATCGCGTATTCGAGGTCGGTCGGATCGGCCAGCACCTGCCAGACGCTGTCGACCATGTTCAGCGCCAGTTCCACATTGTCGCCGAGCGCCGCGTCGATCAGCGGCGCGGCGGCGGGCAACCATGTGGCGAGATCGAGCGGCTCCTGTTTGAGCGGCTGCTTGCGCGCCACGCTCAGAAGGCGGCGTGTGAGCGATTCGGCCGTGGCGGTGGCGCGCTCCACCGCGAGCACTTCTTTCTCCACGTGGTTGAAGCGTTTGAGCCGTGCGAGCTCCGTGTTGGCGGCGACCACCATCAGCAGATTGTTGAAATCGTGCGCGACATTCGCCACGAGATTGCCGAGCGCGCCCATGCGTTGCAGTTGCCGGCTCGACGCTTCGGCTGAAAGACGCATCGCCACTTCACCCTGCCAGCGTTCCCACGCGCGGCGCTCGCCTTCCAGTTGACGCAGCGAGTAAAGCACCAGCAGCCAGATGGCGAGACAGGGCACAGCCGTCAGCGCAGCGATCAGAATGAAATGCTGCCGCCATGCCGCACCGATCGACGAGGTCGCGTACGCGCTCATCACATAGAGCGGATAGTCGCCCACGCGGCGGAATGCCAACAGGCGCTCGACGCCGTCCACGGTTGAGTTCAAACGGACGTGGCCGAACAGTTGTTTGTCGCGCAACGCCTGCGTGAATTTGCTTTGCGGAGTGGGCTTCGCGCCAGCCGGCCAGGGCGGATAGCGGACCAGTAGATTGCCGTCCTGCCGATACAGGCCCATCGCCAGCGACGAATCACCATTCGTCAGCTCACGATAGAAGCGCGAAAAGTACTCGTTGCGCAGCGCGACCGATACTACGCCGAGGAAGCGGCCATCGGCGTCCGAGCGCCCTGTCGCGGTGGTGAACACGTTGGTTTGCGACAGTGGTCCGAACATTGGCAGCGAAAAATACTGCTGCGGACGCATTGCCTTGGCGGACAGGAAGTCTTCACGCTGACCGATCGAGATGGCGGGCGCGGGAAATACGCGGCTCGACACGAGCAGATCGCCTTTCGCGCCGAGCAGGTAAATGGACGACACTTGCGGAAAGTCGCCGCCGATTTCACGCAGACGATCATGCAGCATGGGTTCGCGTGCGCGAATTTGCGTTTCGTCCTCGTTGCCGAGCAACTCCACGATGCGTGAGGACATCTGCTGATTGAGGTCGAGCACCTTCACCGCCTGTTCCTCGGCAACGCGTGCGAGCCGCTCGATCATGTCGTCGGAATCGGCAATCCGGCGCTGGTAGTCGAAGTAGCCGTAGCCCGCGAGGCAGATCAGAGGAAACACAATCGACACCGCCAGCACGATCAGAAGCATGCGCCGCGTCGCGGCGAAATTGCGCGAGGGCATCGGGACATCGACTGCGACACGTTCCGCACGCTGCACGGTCAAGCTCTCCGTGAAAGGACAAGATAGTTGAAGGAAAGTACGCCACGCGATGTGCCGCGCGCGGTCGTGCGCTCGGTCGTACGCTGGGTCGTGCGCTATTTCCCTTCCCCGGAATTTACCGCACTTCAGGCGTTCTCCATAGCGTGATAGCCGTGGAACAGGCGCTTGGACAGTTGCAAATCGTTGGGCACGTGGATTGCTGCACCACGGGAATACAGCAGGATGAAAGGCGCGCTGCAATACGCGCGCCATTGTGCATTGCGCGCCGTCTGCGCCATCACGTTTCATCGCCCGTGAGGAGTTCGCCATGCCCACGATTGCCCGACGCGTCGCCCAGCTATCGCAATTGCGATCGGACCGCGCCGAACGCTTCGTCGTGGATGGCAAACCGATCCTGCTGGTGCGCGACGGCGATACCGTGCACGCCTATTCCGCCGATTGCCCGCACGCCGGCGCACCGCTGGAAGAAGGCGCGCTATGCCACGGCCGGATTATCTGCCCGTGGCACAAGGCAACGTTCGACGTCGCCACGGGCAACGTGCTCGAACCGCCCGCGCTGGTCGCGCTCGACCGCTATCCCGTGGTCGTCGCCGGCGACGATGTGATGGTGACGCCGGAAAAACTACCGCAACCGGTGCGCAACGCAAGTGAGCTCAAACCGCACTACGTTGTATTCGGCGCGGGCGCGGCAGGTGCCGCGGCTTGCGCAGCCCTGCGCGAATGCGGGTTTAGCGGTCATCTGACGCTGATCGGAGCAGAGCCGCATCTGCCCTACGACCGCACGGCGTTGAGCAAATTCGTGCCGTCCGGTGAAATGCCGGCGGCCGACGTGCCGCCGCTTCTACCGCAAGACTGGTTCGAGCGGCATGACGTGGAGCGGATCGTCGGCAACGTCGCACGGCTCGATGTGCCCGGCCGCACGATTCATTTCGAAACCGGCGGCAAGCTGTCTTACGACACCGCCTTGCTCGCCACCGGCAGCGTACCGAAGTTGCCGGCGATTCCGGGCGTCGAACTCGGCGGCGTGCATGTGCTGCGCAGTCTCGACGACGCCGCCGCACTCGTCGACGCAATCGGCGACGATGCCGGGCAAACTCACGTGGCGATTCTCGGCAGCAGTTTCATCGGACTCGAAACGGCTTCCGCGCTGCGCAAACGCGGCACACCGGTCACCGTTATCTCGCCGGAGAAAGTGCCGTTCGCGAAGCAGTTCGGCGAGCGCGCCGGCGTCATGTTCCGTGAACTTCACGAGAGACATGGCGTGGTGTTTCGTCTTGAGGCGAAGGTCGCCTCGCTCGAAGGCGAGGAAGGCGACGTCCACGAGGTCATGCTCGAGAATGGCGACGCCATCTCGGCCGATCTCGTCTTGTTGGGCACGGGCGTCGCGCCGGCCACCGGTTTTGTCGAAGGACTGCCGCTGCAGAAAGACGGCGGCGTGATCGTCAACGCCGGCATGCAAGCCGCGCCCGGCCTGTATGCGGCGGGGGATATCGCAGCGTTTCCGTTGCATGATGACGAGGAACCGTTGCGCATCGAACACTGGCGCGTCGCACAGCAGCATGCGCGCATTGCCGCGGAAAACATGTGCGGAGCGCGCCATCGCTACGCCGGCGTGCCGTATTTCTGGACCTATCACTTCGGCAAACGTTTCGAATATCTCGGCCATGCGAACGAGTGGGACGAGATCGTGATTGACGGCGACCTGGATCAGCAGCAATTCGTCGCGCTGTACGTGAAGGACGCCAGGGTGATCGCGGCGCTGGCATGCGAACGCGAAGCGCAGACCGCTCGCCTGATCGATGCCATGGCGCGAGGCGTGTCGCGCGCGGATGCGCTGGCGATGATCAGAGACGCATCGTGCGTCGCGCAATGAACAATTCAAACACTAACGACCCGCGCAGAACGATAGCGCGACGTAAGGCAACACCCGGATCGGCCCGCGTGGCTGGCCTCGCCGACTCGATGATGACTCAATGACCTGAAGGAGAAACGCCATGACAGAACAGAAGGAAAAGCACCCGCACTCGGACAAGAGCGAAAAGCAGATCGACCGCGAGGTCGAAGACAGCTTCCCCGCGAGCGACCCGCCCTCCACGGGCGGCACCACGAAGATCGTCCCGGACAAGGAGGCTACTTCGAAAGACAAGTCGGCAGCGAAGAAACCCGCTGGGCATTAAACGTTGTTGGCCGGATACGAATTGCCCGGACGCACTGCGGACGGGCGATTTTTTTCGCCCTACGCAACTGCAATCCTGGCGGACGATGGGGACGGTTAACTCAACGCAATGCTGCGCTGACCAATCGCCCCCGTACTAACCGTTGACCACCACAGGCAATGTTTCTTCGACATGGGACCGGTCCATCTCGACGCGCTTGCAAGCCGCCAAAACTTCCTGCAGTGAAGTGGCGTAACACTCCGCGCCCATCGCGGTTTGCAGATCCGCGCTCCACTTCTCCGTATCCTGCGGCGCCCACAGTCCGACGACAATCGACACGTTCGGCAGACGCGCACGAATGCGTCTGACCAGGTAGCGCAAATGTGACGGAATACCGTCGATCTGCAGATAGAGAATGCAGACAATGCCGACATCGTCCGCATCGAGACTATCGATCGATGCTCGCGACGCGGCATCGTGCGGCAGCGCCCGTGACGTGAACCCGTGCTTGGCCAGCAACTGCAACAGGATCGTCGTCGCCAACGGGTCGAGCGGGCCGCGTCCGGGAATGCACAGCACACGATTGCTGGCGGCTAGCGGCGGCTGGTTCGGCGTGCCGGCGTCTACATGCGCGGAAGAAGCGATGCGCTTGCTTGCAGCTTCAGCTTGTGCAGCGTCCGAATCCGAAGGCGCGATCGGCCCCGCCGCGCTCCAGTTTTCTTCCGCGACCGGCGTTGTCGCCGGCTCGCGATCCTCATAGCCGTCGAGGCCATCCACGAGATCGTTCGTGGTCGCCTCGATTCGCGCGAGCTGCGCGGCCGTCACGCTGCCGCGCACCACGTCGTTCGCCGCGAGCTGCAAACCTTTGATCGCGACCTCGTCGTAGTACGCCGACAATGAACGTTCGCGCAACAAGGCCTCGGCTTGCTCGATCGCCTCGTCGGGATCACCCGCGAGCGCTCGCTGGTAGAAGTTTTCGATGGGCGTCAGCGCCGGCTGGTCGCCGAGCAACACGTCGAGAAACTCCAGCCTGCGGACATGCCGGCCGAGCACGAGCAGACACAGCGTCAACGGTGTCGACAGAATCAGCCCTATCGGCCCCCAGATCCAGCTCCAGAAAATCGCGGCGACCACCACCGAAAACGGCGAAAGCCCCGTACTGCGTCCGTACAGCAGCGGTTCGACGACCTGCCCCACCAGCAATTCCACAGTGACGAACAGGGCCAGCGACCAGATCGCCATCGCCCAACCCGGACTGACGGCGGCGGCGAGCGCGGTGGCGAGCGTCGCTGAAATCCAGATGCCGACATAGGGCACGAGCCGCAGCAAGGCCGCGAGAATGCCCCACAGAATCGGACTTGGTACGCCGATCAGAAACAGCCCCGCGCCGATGACGACGCCGACTCCTGCATTCAGCCCGAGTTGCGAAACGAAATAACGGCTCAGCCGCCGCGCGGCTTCGTCCATTACCGTGGTGGTGCGGTGCAGATCGCGCGAGCCAAACAGGCGAATCGCACGGTCGCGCAGGTCATCGCGTTGCAGGAGGATCACCACCATCACGACGAACACGATAAACGCCGTTTCGAGCGGGCTGATGGCCGGCGACAGCACGCGCCGCGCGAGTTCGAACGGTGTCGGCACCGGTTCGCGCACCTCGACCGGGACGGCGGCGGGAACATTGGCAGTCGATTGCGCAGCGCCGGTGGAGGCGGCATTGCGCTGCGGCGCCGGTTGCGGCGGTTCGATCGTCGCGCGCTGCAGAGCCTGACCCGCCGCACTGGCAAAACGGTTCAGCTTGCCGATGGTCAGGTTGTGCGCAGTTTCCATCTTGTGTTCGACAGTCGCCTGATAGCGCGGCATGCCGGCTGCGAGATCGGTGAGTTGGGTGGCGATCACCGCGCCGAGCAAACCGATCACCGACACTGAAATCACCACCGCGGCGAATACGGACGCCACGTGGCCGAGCCGCAATCGCGTCAGCGCGTCGGCCAGCGGAGCAACGAGGAAGCTGAGCAGGATAGCGAGCGTGATCGGAATCAGTACCGCACTCGCAAAGTACAGGCACGCGACCACCGTCACGCCCACGGCAAGCGCAATCAGGCTGTCAAGCCCGAAGGCAGCGGGTGGCGCCTGAATGCGGGCGGCAGGCCTCACGCCACGCGGGTCGGGAATGTCCTTCATTTGCGAATGCTCTGTTCGGCTCCGTTGGGTTCCCGTTCTCGTCAGGCGTGGCAGGTCATACACGTGTCATACAGGTTGCGCACGCCGACGGCATCGCGGCAGCGGGCCGCGCGGGCGTCGACGATGCAACTCGAAGCTGTACAGCTGTACTTCACTTTTCGGCCAACCGTCTGGCCACCTTTTCTTCAATGCTGCGCGCGCTCGATATCTGCCCGAACAGCGCATCTATTTCGCAGCCTTCTCACCCACGGGACCACTTTCCGTCGGCGGCGCCTCTTTTTCTATTTCAGCGCGTGCCTGCTCCCAATACTCGTCAGGCGTGCCCTTCTGATCACCTGACTGTTCCCACAGGTAATAAGCGCGCGTGCGAATCTGTTCCTCTTGAGAGGTTTGTTCCTGTTCCATTTGATCACCCTCAGTTAGACCTGACGAATGCCGGTATCGGCTGACTTGCGCGCCCGCCGCTAAAGGCAGCGGGCGCGCAGTCATCGGGAAACGAGCAAGCGCTATACCCGCCGTCGCCAGCCCGTTGGCGGTCTTCGTGACGGTTCGTCAATCCTGTGCAGGGGGTTCGGTTTCGTCGGTGGTGAGTTGTTCTTCCAGGCGATCGAATACACGCTGTGTGGCGCGGCTCGGCGCTTCGAGCGCAAGCAGCAGCAGCGAGCGGCCGGTCACCTGATACGCGTCGCCGGCGGCGAAGTGAGGCAATTCAGCACGCACCGGCATGTTGGTGTCGAGCAGGCAAGTCCACCGATCGCCCTCGGGAATGTCCGGCAGCGTGAAATTGACGACATCGTGATGCGCGTTCAGCACCAGTAGCAAAGTCGCGTCCGACGCCGGCCGGCGAATCCCGCTCGCCTGCGCGCGGCCATCGATTACAAGGCCAAAACAGCGCATGGACGGATCGTCCCACTGCTCCTGCGAAAGATCGGTGCCGTCGGGCGAAAGCCAGCGCGCGTCCGTGACCTCCAGCGCCTCGTTGTACTCGCCGGTGAGAAAGCGGCCGCGCCGCAAAACCGGCAGACGATGCCGCAGCGTGGTCAGATTCTTGACGAACTCCGTCAGCGCGCGGCCGTCGTCGTCGATCGCTTCCCAATCCACCCAGCTGATCTCGTTGTCCTGGCAGTAGGCGTTATTGTTGCCCTTCTGCGTGCGGCCGAATTCATCGCCGGCAAGAATCATCGGCGTGCCTTGCGAGAGCAGCAGCGTAGCCAGCAGGTTGCGTTTCTGGCGCTCGCGTTGCTGACGAATCTCCGCGTCGTCGGTCGGCCCTTCCACGCCCATGTTCCAGGACTTGTTATCCGAGTGGCCGTCCTTGTTGTCCTCGCCGTTGGCCTCGTTGTGTTTGTCGTTGTATGAGACGAGATCGTTGAGCGTGAAGCCGTCGTGCGCGGCAATGAAGTTTACGCTCGCCCAGGGGCGTCGGCCGCGATGGTTGAACTTGTCGCCCGAACCGGTGAGACGCGTGGCGAGATCGGCGACCTTGCCTTCGTCGCCTTTCCAGTATTCGCGCACGGTGTCACGAAAGCGGTCGTTCCACTCGGCCCAGCCGGGCGGAAAGCCGCCGACCTGATAGCCGCCAGGGCCGCAATCCCACGGCTCGGCCACGAGTCGCACGCTCGATAGCACCGGGTCCTGCCGGCAACTGTCGAGGAAACCGCCGCCCTCGTCGAAGCCGTGCAGTTCGCGGCCGAGAATCGTGGCGAGGTCAAAACGGAAACCGTCCACCTTCATTTCCGTCACCCAGTAGCGCAGGCTGTCGGTCACCATTTGCAGCACGCGCGGATGCGACAGGTTCAGCGTGTTGCCGGTGCCGGTGTCGTTGATGTAATAGCGCGGCTCATCGGGCATCAACCGATAGTACGACGCGTTGTCGATTCCCTTGAAAGAGATCGTCGGCCCACGCTCGTTGCCTTCGGCCGTGTGGTTGTACACCACGTCGAGAATGACTTCGAGATTGTTGTTGTGAAAGCGGTCCACCATTTCCTTGAACTCGCCCACCGAATCGATCGACGACGCAAAGAAGCGCGGATCGGCCGCGAAGAAGCCGATGGTGTTGTAGCCCCAGTAGTTGGTCAGGCCCTTGTCGAGCAGATAACTGTCGTTGACAAAAGTCTGCACCGGCATCAATTCGACCGATGTCACGCCGAGACTCCGGATGTAGTCCAGCACGACCTGTTGGCCGAGTCCGGCGAATGTGCCGCGCAGATTTTCGGGTACTTCGGGATGCCGTTTGGTAAATCCGCGCACATGGGCTTCGTAAAAAATCACGCGTTCCCACGGCAACGCATTGCGCTCGGGATGACTCCACGAGAAGTTGGCGTCGACCACCTTGCACTTCGGCACGAAGGGCGCGCTGTCGCGCTCATCGAAAGAGAGATCGCCTTCTTCGGAATCCAGCGTATAGCCGAAGATTTCCGGCGCCCATTTCAGCTCGCCAATGTGTGCTTTCGCATACGGATCAAGCAGAAGTTTGTTCGGATTGAAACGATGTCCCTTCTCGGGTTCATAAGGACCATGCACGCGATAGCCATAGACGGCGCCCGGTTTGAGATTCGGCACGAACACATGCCAGACCTCGTCGGTGTATTCCGGCAATTCGATGCGTTCGATTTCGTTTTCGCCGGTTTCATCGAACAGACAAAGTTCGACCTTGGTGGCGTGCGCCGAGAACAGCGCAAAGTTGACGCCGCTTCCGTTCCATGTCGCGCCGAGCGGAAAAGGCGTGCCTTCCGCGATACGCGTCGAGTAGTTGGCTTGGGATGACATAGGGGTTCCTGTGGAAGCAAGAGGCGCTGACGCGCGTGTTTTAAGCAGTGAACAGCAAGCCCAATGAAATAGCAAATTACGGACCTGACATGATCGGAACGGCAGCGAGCCTGTGCGGCACAAATTTTGCAGCTATCAGGGCAAGCTCGCTCAACCGAAGCCGACATGGCGCGTACCGCAAAGCGCCAGATCCATATCAGGGAGAAGTTCGTCATGAAGAAAACACTACTCAAACCGCTCGCCGCCACAGCATTGCTGCTCGCCACATTCGCGTCGTATGGCAACGCTTACGCTCAAGGCGCGCCGCAAGCGATCACGGAAAAGCGCACGGACGTGGTCCAGCTTGCCAGCGGCTATCGTGCCTCCAAGCTAAGCGGCGCCGATGTCTATAACAAGAACAAGGACACGATCGGCACCCTGGACGACCTGATCGTGTCGCCGAGCGGAGATCGCGGCACATACGCAATCCTGTCGGTAGGCGGCTTTCTGGGCATGGGCAAACATCTCGTCGCCGTTCCGTTCAACGATTTGCAGATCAACAACCGTCGTGTAGTCCTGCCGGAAGCCACGAAAAAGTCGCTTGAAACGCTGCCTGAATTCAAGTACGCGCCGGATTGAGGCTTCAGGCATTTGCCAAAGCGTCGCGGCTATTGACGAGTCGGCGCGCCCGGCGGGGGACGGTGAAGGTTGCCGCCCCTCGCCGGAGCCCACGCGAAGGCGCGAGCCGGCTGGAGAAAACTTCTGCGCCTCGCGTGCATTAACCTAACAGCTTATCCAGCGTTATCGGCAGCGCCCTCACCCGCTTGCCGGTTGCGTGCCAGACCGCATTGCTCACCGCGGCGGCCACACCCACGACGCCGATTTCTCCCACGCCTTTCGCCCCCAACGGATTGACGATATCGTCGTGTTCTTCAACGAACAACACGTCAATGTCGTGGATGTCGGCATTGACCGGCACATGGTATTCGGAGAAGTTGTGATTCATTTGCCGCCCGAGAGTATGGTCGAACTGACCATGCTCGTGCAGCGCCATGCTGATGCCCCACACCACGCCACCGGCAATCTGGTTGGCCGCCGTCTTCGGATTCATGATTCGCCCCGCGGCGATCGCGCTGACCACGCGCGACACTCGCACCGTGCCGAGCGTTTCGTCCACGCGCACTTCGGCAAATACGGCGGAATGCGTGCCCATCGAATACGCCTGTTGCTTTTCATGCGGTTGCACGCTGGCCTGCTCGTCGAGTTCGTCGATGCCCGCGCGACTGAAGAGCGCGTCGATAGTGATCGCCTCGTCTGCACCGCTTCCGCAAACGAGACGCTCACCCACGCGGCGGATGTCTTCGCGTGCAACGCTCGAGAAACGCGCGCCGCCATGTTGCCGCACGAGTTCGACGAGGCGGTTGTGCAGCCGCTTGCAGGCGACATCCACCGCGCTGCCCACTGACGATACCGTCCACGAGCCGCCTTCAATTGGCGCCTTCGGCAAGCGTGTGTCACCGAGTTCGAATTTGACGTCGTGAATCGAAACGCCGAGCGCATCCGCGGCGATCTGGCACATCACCGTATAGGTGCCGGTGCCGATATCCGCGGTCGAACTCGAGACTTTCACCTGGCCGTCGCACGTCATCACCGCGCGCGCGGACGCCTCGTTCTGCATGGCGTCCCACACCCCAGTCGCCATGCCCCAGCCGATCAGTTCATGACCTTCGCGCCGGGCTCGCGGCGCAAGCGGCCGTTTGTCCCAGCCGAAGCGCGCCGCGCCTTCGCGAAAGCACTCGCGCAATGCTTTACTGGAAAAAGGCAAGTTCTTGTTGGCGTCACGCTCGGCGTAATTGAGCAAACGCAGATCGAGTGGATCCATCTGCAAGGCTTCGGCCAGTTCGTCCATGGCCATTTCCAGTGGGAAAAGCCCTTGTGCCGCGCCTGGCGCACGCGTGTCCGCTGGCGTCGGCACATCGATTCGCGCCACCTTGTAGCCCATCGTGACGTTGTCGCACTGATACAGTTGCCCCGCCCAATTGACGACTACGTCGCAGTAGTCTTCGTATTGCGAGGTCTCCGACACCGCTTCGTGAATCACCGACTGCAATCTGCCGTCGGCGCCCGCACCGAGTGCGACACGCTGGATGGATTGGGGACGGTGGGCAAACGTGAACATCTGCTGCCGTGTCAACGTGAGCCGGACAGGCCGCTTCAGTTCGCGCGCGGCCATGACCGCGAGCGCAAGGTGATAGTGCGGCCTGAGGCCCGAGCCGAACGCACCGCCGACGAACGGCGCGATCACCTGCACCTCGTCGTCTTTCAGACCAAACACGTTGGTGAGATATGACTTGGTATTGCCGACGCCTTGAGTCTTTTCATACACGGTCAGGCGCCCTTGCGCGTCGGGCACCACGGTGCACCCATGCATTTCCATCGGATTGTGATATTCCGCGGGCGTGCTGTAGAAAGTATCCACGCGCGCGACGGCGCTCGCCAGCGCCGTGTCAGCGTCGCCGCGAGCCGGCGGCGGTGGTTCGAAGCCGCCTTTTTCAGTCGAGGGCGGCACAGCGCTCATCACTGCTTCGCTCAAGTCGGTTTGATGCGGCGTGGCTTCATAACGGACTTTCACGAGCGACGCCGCATAGCGCGCCAGTTCCAGCGACTCGGCAATGACCAGGGCGACAGGTTGTCCGCTGTACCAGACGCGATCGTCCCATAGCGGCCTGAACGGACTGCCGCCTGGCGCGACCATATCCTTGTACGCTTTGTCTTCGAGCGGCAATGCCGGGCGATTCTGATGAGTCAGCACCAGCAGCACGCCCGGCAACGCCAACGCGGCGGATGAATCGATCGACACAATACGGCCTGTCGCAATAGTGCTCGACACGACGAAACCATAAGTGAGACCTTCAGCCGTGAAATCAGCGGCATAGTGCGCCGCGCCGGTAACTTTCAGCTTCCCGTCCACGCGGTTGTGCGGCACGCCGGTCGCCCGTGTGGCCGGCAATGATTCGACGCGGTTCATGGTGCGGTCTCCTCAATCGAACGTTGCGTCGCCAATTCGAACGCGCGCGCGATGACGCGTGCCGCCAGTTCGATCTTGAAGGCGTTATCCCGATAGCCGTGGGCGCCGCGTAATAGCATGGCGGCGAAATCGCGCATGGTGGCGGCATCGAGGCGCTTGCCGCGCAAGCCATCTTCCGCAACGGTATCGCGCCACGGTTTGTGCGCCACGCCGCCGAGCGCGCAATGCGCGTTCACGATCGTGTCGCCGTCGAGTTCCACGCCCACTGCGGCCGACACCAACGCGAATGCATACGAGGCCCGGTCGCGCACTTTCACGTAAGCGTGATGGGTGACGAAGCCCTGCTTCGGCAACTCGATCGCCGTGATCAATTCGTCGTCGCGCAGATTCGAGTCGATGTTCGGCGTGTCGCCGGGAAGGCGATGAAAGTCTGCAAATGGCAGCGTACGCGTACCGTCCTTACCGGCGAGATGCACGCTGGCATCGAGCGCTGCAAGCGCGACACACATGTCCGACGGATGCACGGCGATGCACTGATCGCTTGCACCGAGAATGGCATGAATACGGTTCACGCCTTCCAGCGCCGGGCAGCCCGTTCCCGGTTCGCGTTTGTTGCAGGGTGTGCCGGCGTCGTAGAAATAATGGCAGCGCGTGCGTTGCAGCAGATTGCCGCCGACTGTCGCCACATTGCGGATCTGCGCGGACGCACCGGCCAGAATGGCTTTGGCCAGCAGCGGATAGCGCGCGGCCACCGCGCGGTCGTACGCAACCGCGCTATTGGTTACCAATGCTCCAATCTTGAGGCCACCTGATTCCGTCGTCTCGATCCGCCTGAGCGGCAAACGGTTGATATCGACCAGCACCGCAGGATGCGTCACGTCTTCGCGCAGCAAGTCGACCAGGTTCGTGCCGCCCGCAATGAACGCTGCCGTCGCATTGGAGCGATGCTGATCGATCGCCTGAGGCACCGCGCTCGCGCGGGTATAAGAGAAGCGGTTCATGAGTGCGCTCCCTCGTCGACGCGCTGCTCGTGCGGCAAATCAGCGGCGTCGAGAATCGCCGCCACGATATTCGTGTAAGCACCGCAGCGGCACAGGTTGCCGCTCATCAATTCGCGCACGTCGTCGGCACACTTCACGTGGCCCTCGTCGAGCATGGCGACGGCCGAGCAGATCTGCCCCGGCGTGCAGTAGCCGCATTGAAACGCATCGTGGTCGATGAACGCCTGCTGCATGACATGCAGCGTGTCGCCATCGGCGAGGCCTTCGATCGTCGTGATCGAGGCGCCGTCGCGCACGGCCGCGAGCGCAAGACAGGTATTGATCCGCTGGCCGTCGACGATTGCCGTGCAGGCGCCGCACTGGCCATGATCGCAGCCTTTTTTTGTGCCGCTCAGATGACAGTGTTCGCGCAGCAGATCGAGCAGCGTGGTCCATGCTTCCACTTCGAAATGCTGGGTTTTGCCGTTGATTTCGAACGTGACGGGCACGCGCTCGACTTCGCTCGGCGCGAGATCGAGCGCCGAGTCCGCGATTGGGGTATCCATGGGTTTCTCCTTCTCCTGACGATAGGTCGCTAAGCGATACAGCGGGGTTGCGCAAGCGACGTGCCACCGCGGCACGTCGGCCCGCGCTCGCGCCGCGTCGGCGTCGTGCTGGCGAACGAAGCTATCGTCGAACAAAGGAAACGCAGTGCTGCCGGATTAATTCAATCAACCTAAATGATCGGCGATCCGCCGGTGACCGCGATAGTTGCGCCGGAGATATAGCTGGCTTCATCGGAGGCGAGCATCACGTAGGCCGCCGCCAGTTCGGCGGGCTGACCGGGCCGCTTCATCGGCACCTGTTCGCCGAATTTCTCGACCTTCTCCGGCGGCATGGTGGAAGGAATCAGCGGTGTCCAGATCGGCCCAGGCGCCACGCAGTTGGCACGGATGCCCTTCTCCGCCAGCAATTGCGCAAGGCCACCCGTGAAGTTCTGAATCGCGCCCTTGGTCGTCGCATACGCGATCAAACCCGGATTAGGATGATCCGCGTTGATCGACGTAGTATTGATGATCGCGGCACCGGGTTTCATATGCTTGACCGCGGCCCGCGTGATCCTGAACATCGCGCCTATGTTGGTATCGAAGGTCTTGTCCCACTCTTCGTCGCTGATCGCATCGAGCGATGGATAGCTCATCTGGTAGGCGGCGTTATTGACAAGAATGTCCAGCCGGCCAAAAACCTCGATAGCCCGATCGACGATCGTATTGCAATGCGCCGGGTTCGTGATGTCGCCTGGCAGCAAGACGGCTTTGCGCCCCGCCTCCTCGACCCAGCGCGCGGTCTCGCGCGCGTCGTCGTCCTCGTTCAGATACGAAATGAGTACGTCGGCGCCTTCACGCGCGAATGCGATGGCAACGGCGCGGCCGATCCCGCTGTCGCCGCCGGTGACTATCGCCGCTTTGCCCGCGAGACGTCCCGAGCCTCGATAGGACCGCTCGCCGTGGTCGGGTTGCGGTTGCATCGGCGCGGTGAGGCCTGGCGTGTGGTTCTGTTGCTGGTTGGGGAAAGGTGGTGCAGGACGTTGCGTGTCGCTCATGACGGACCTCCGGTTGCGATGAGATTGCGCAATGTGTGAATACACACCGCATGGCAACGCAATCAGCAACCCGTGGACCCGTGTTCTATCGTGGGTTCGACAGCTTCGTGATGCTGGAAGGAGAATTCGATCTGCATCCCCCGCTCCTGTTTCAATCGTCCAGCAATAGCAGGATCGACGGCATGGGATTTATTTCAAAGCGCACGCAGCCTTTACGGTCGTCCGGCCTCATGCAGAGCGGCGGCCGATTCGAGCACGCGCAACAAACGCTCTGGCGTCAGCGGCTTGGCGCAATGTGCGTCGAAACCAGCCGCTTTGGCGCGGGCCCGGTCGTCACGCGAGGCAAACGCGGTACATGCCACCAGCAGCATATGGGAAGTCGAAGCATGGGCGCGCAGGCGGCGAGCCAGTTCAAGTCCGTCGAGCCCCGGCATCTTGATGTCGAGCACCACCGCGAATGGCTGCCATTCGCGCGCCATCTCGCAGACCGCAAGCGGGTCTTCGAGCGCGCGGCACTCGAAGCCGTCGGCGGTGAGCAACATCTGCAATGCCTCTGCCGCTTCACGGTAATCGTCCACCACGAGCACACGCCGGTGCGAAGCCATCGCGTACTGGATCGGCGTCCACACGACCACGTCGTCGTTTTCATCCATCTGGTCGTCGAACGTCACCCTCTTCTCCCTGGCATTCTTCCATGCGCTACTCGCAGGCACTTCGGAACACGCGCGCAAGATTCGCTCCCGACGCACGGACAAAATCCATCGTGCGCCCGACGAAGGCTTCGGTGTGCGTAGCGAGGCGCTCAGGCGGCCGCCGCATACGCTTTACTTCACCACCATAGCTCACGCCATAAATCACCGCTCATGGATTTAATACCAGGAGACAGCGCGAATTTCATGGTAGATGACGCCTGTGCGTCGATCAGACGCACGACGGCTGTGCGGGCCGCGCATGCCGCGTGCACGAGGCGGCGGCTACTTGCACGCTTTAGGGATTTCTACTCAGCGGGTTTATCCCGAGGGATCGTCGATGAAGCCTTTAAGCATGGCGAGCGTATCGGCGTCGTCGATATGTTTGTCGGTGCGCCAGCGCAGCATGCGCGGAAACCGCACTGCCACACCGGATTTATGACGCGGGCTCGCCTGAATGCCCTCGAAGCCAATTTCGAATACAAGCGTGGGCGTCACGCTGCGCACAGGACCGAATTTCTCGATCGTGGTCTTGCGCACAACCGCATCCACCTGGCGCATTTCTTCGTCAGTCAGTCCGGAATACGCCTTGGCGAACGGTACGAGCGTGCGTACACCGTCCGCTTCGTCCCATATCGCGAATGTGAAATCGGTGTAGAGACTGGCCCGGCGGCCATGTCCGCGCTGTGCGTAAACCAGCACGGCATCTACTGCATAAGGATCGATTTTCCATTTCCACCATGTGCCGGACGCCTTGGTCCGGCCCACTCCGTACATCGACTCGCGCTCCTTGACCATCAGACCTTCCACGCCACGCGCACGGCTCTCGTCACGCAACGCCGCGAGTTCATGCCAATCAGGCGCGCGTACGAGTGGCGACACGCGCAGCAGATCGCGCGCGAGCGTGCCTTCCACGGCGGTTGAGAGCGCATCCAGTTGGACTCGCCGCGCGGCAAGCGGCGTCATGCGCAAATCCCTGCCGTGCGCTTCGAGCAGATCGTAAGCAAGAAGCGTGGCGGGCGAATCGGCGAGGATTTTTTTCGTCAGCGTTTTGCGGGCAATACGGGGTTGCAAGCGCGCGAATGGCAATGGCGCGCTTGCGCCCGGTTCCCACGCGAGGATCTCCCCGTCGATCACGAAGCCGTCTGGCAAGGCCTCACCTAGCGCCGCGACTTCGGGGAACCGGTCCGTGATCAGATCTTCGCCGCGTGACCACAGCCAGACGCGTCCGCCGCGTTTGACGAGCTGCGCGCGAATCCCGTCCCATTTCCATTCGATCTGCCATTGCGAGGGATCGCCAAGCGTGGCCGGCTCAGCCTGCAACGGATGGGCCAGGAAGAACGGATACGGCAGCCCGAGATCGCTGTCATGCTGGGGCTCGCTGGCTTGTGCATCGTCACCCGTTGCTTCGGGTGCGATCAAACGCAGATAGCGCGCGGCGTCGGGCTTCTGTTGCGAGTCGGTCCAACCGACCATACGTTGCGCAATCCGCTTATGATCGACGCCCGCCACTTCCGCAAGCGCCCTCACCACCAGTTGCCGCGCCACGCCGACGCGAAACCCGCCGCCAATCAGTTTCGTCAGCAGAAAGCGGCCACCCCAATCGAGTTCGTCCCAATAGCTGAGCAAACGCGTGCGCAACTCTTCCGGCGCCGCCCCACGCAACGTCAGAATGCGCTGCTCGATCCATTGCGTGAGACCCAGTTCGGAGGTGCGCTGCGCGGGCGGCAGAATATGCGCGATGGTCTCCGCCAGATCGCCCACGGCGTGATACGACTCCTCGAATAACCATGCCGGCAGACCGGCGCGCTCGCGGGCGATCTCGCTCAGAAGACGCGTGGGCACCGATTGGCGCGGCTTACCGCCAGCGAGGAAATACGATGCCCACGCCGCATCTTCCGGCTCGGCCACGGCAAAGTAACTGGTAAGCGCCTCGAGTTTGTCGTGCGTCGAGGTGGTCGCGTCGAGCGCGGTAAAGAGGGCCGCGAAGCGTTTCATGCGCTACTCGCCGGGTTGACGGGATCAGCCAGCGTGGCGGCGTTATCGGCGGATTCGTCCTGCTCGCCCGACTGATCGAGTGGAAGTTTTATGTTGCCCGTAGCGGCTGTTTCATCCGCACCCGCGGCGTCAGCTTCGACCGTGTCGTCGCCGTATTGCGTTTCAAACGCGCCCGCTTCGAGGCCTTGTTCGCGCAACCAGCGCACCATCGGCTCGACGGACCCGTGGGTCACGATTACGCGTGCGGCGCCAGTCGCCTGAATAGCCGTTTGCAGGCTGGGCCAATCCGCGTGGTCCGACAGTACGAAACCGCGGTCGACACCACGCCTGCGGCGCGCGCCTCGCAACCGCATCCATCCCGAAGCGAACGCGTCGCTGTAGTCGCCGAAGCGCTTGAGCCACGCGCTGCCCTGCGCGGACGGCGGCGCAACGATCAACGCTTGCCGGAACACGGCCTTGTCCTTGACCGGTATCTCACTGACTAGACGCACCGGCGGCAAGCTGACCCCGGCTTGCCGATACGCGCGATTGAGCGGCTCGACCGCGCCGTGACAGAAGATCGGACCAATGCCCGCGTCGACGCTCGCCAGCACGCGCTGCGCCTTGCCGAACGAATAGCAGAACAGGACCGACGCGCGTCCTTCGGCAGCGTTGTGACGCCACCACGAATCGATGCCATCGAATACGGTTTGCGGCGCGTCCCATCGATAGATCGGCAGCCCGAAGGTCGACTCGGTAATGAAGGTGTCGCACCGTACCGGTTCAAAAGCGTCGCAGGTCGGGTCGGGGTCGAGCTTGTAGTCGCCCGATGCGACCCAAACGCGCCCTCGGTATTCGATCCGCACTTGCGCCGAGCCCAGCACGTGCCCGGCGGGATGCAGCGAGACGGTTGTGCCGTTGAGATCGAGACGCTCGCCATAAGCCAGGGTTTGCAGCGAAATGCCGGGCAAACGCGACATCAGCACGTTCGCCCCGGCTCGCGAAGCAAGATATTGGCGATGCCCGAAGCGCGCGTGATCGGAATGCGCATGCGTGATCACGGCGCGTTCGACAGGGCGCCACGGGTCGATATAAAAATCGCCGGGTGGACAGTACAGTCCCTCGGGCCGCGCAACCACCAGGTCGGCGCTGTCCGCGTGGTCAGAGGCTAGGTTCAAGTGGGATCCTGAAGCAGGTTAATGCAACGTCGCCACAGCCGCCAAGCAAACTGCATTCCCGGCGCACTTTGCCGGGCCGGCGCATCCGAACGACAGCGTTATCCAGTATGGCCGCATACTTGCTTAAGTGACAAGGCAAGCGCGTCGACAAAGTCTGCATGCCCGCAGAGTTCGCAACGCGCGCTGAGAGGTCCCATGCAAACCATCATCGACGATCACGCGTTGTATGTGGCAAAACATCCCGGTACTTTCCTGCTGCAAACCTTGAAAGCGTTTCGTGCAAACCAGGGTTTGCTGCTCGCCGGCGCAGTCGCGTATTACGCGTTGCTGTCGATCGTGCCATTGATGATCCTGATCGTGATCGCCCTGTCGCGCGTCGTGCCGCAACATGTTTTGCTGGCGGCGCTCGCGCATCTGTTGCAATGGCTGGTGCCGGGCCAGTCGAATGCGCTGGTGCGCGAACTGGCCAATTTTCTCGCGCATCGGGCGGTGATCGGCTGGGTGCTGCTGCTCACCATGATCTTCTTCAGCTCGCTCGCCTTCACCGTTCTGGAGAACGCCATGTCGCTGATTTTCGTTCACCGCGTGGTGGTACGGCGACGGCACTTCCTGCTCTCGGCCATGCTGCCGTATTGCTACATCCTGTTTCTCGGCGTGGGCTTGCTGATCGTCACCTTCGTGTCGAGCGGTCTCGAGGCGATCGGCGCCGAAGGCATCGATTTGTTCGGGTTGCACGTTTCATTGCAAGGACTCTCTCGCGTCGTGCTGTATCTGCTCGGCCTCGCGGGCGAGATTTTCGTGCTGACTTCGATCTATATGGTGATGCCTGTCGGACGCCCTTCGCTCAAACACGCGCTGTTCGGCGGCATAGTGGCCGCCGCGCTGTGGGAGATCACCCGGCATGTGCTGGTCTGGTATTTCGCCACGCTCTCGCAAGTCAGCGTGGTATATGGATCGCTGACCATGGCGATCGTGATCCTGTTCAGCCTGGAGTGGCTCGCAACACTATTGCTATTCGGCGCACAGGTGATTTCGCAATACGAACGATTCGGAACCGAGTCACCTGAGGCGCCGCAGCCGAAAATCGAGACCGGTTGACGGACACGCGAATGGAAAGCCTGCGGCGTGCGTCTGCCCGCCACTTTTTGTCGTGCCGATGCCGATGCCGATGCCGATGCCAATGCCAATGCCAATGCCAATTGCATCATACGGGATTGACCGCTCGCGGATCACATGCGCGCCGGAACCAAACGTTGGTCGCAGCGTCAGACGCAAGACCTCCCGCTCCGAGTCCCACATGCCGCCCACGCCTGACAACACCGATACACGGCTTCGCGGCAACACTCGGGCAACGCTCGGGCAAGACTCGGGTAACATTCTGCTGAATACCGGCTGAGGCGCGCCTGGCGTGATCGCCGCTTTCATCCGGCAGGCTTCGGGAACAGACCATGAGCATCACCCAGCGCAACAACATACAGATTTCCGGCCGCGGCACACGAACCATGGTGATGGCGCACGGCTTCGGGTGCGATCAGAGCATGTGGCGCTATCTCGCGCCGTCGTTTCATGACGAGTACCGGATCGTGCTGTTCGACCACGTCGGCAGTGGCTCGTCCGACCTCGCCGCGTACGACATCGACAAATACGACTCACTGCACGGATACGCGAGCGACCTGATCGAGATCATCCGCGAAGTCGCCGAGGCTCCGGTGGTGTTCGTCGGCCACTCCGTGAGCGCAATGATCGGCCTCATCGCGAGCCTGCAGGCGCCGCAACTCTTCCGCGCGCATATCATGGTCAGCCCGTCGCCCTGCTATGTGAACGACGGCGACTACGTGGGCGGCTTCTCTCGCGAAGATATCGAGGACCTGCTGCGCACGCTGGAGAGCAACTACCTCGGCTGGTCGAGTACCGTGGCGCCGGCCATCATGGGCGCGCCGGAGCAGCCGGAACTCGGCGTCGAACTGACCAACAGCTTCTGCCGCGCGGATCCCGAGATAGCGCGGCAATTCGCGCGCGTGACCTTTCTCTCCGACCATCGCGACATCCTGCCGCGCGCCGTCACGCCCACGCTGATTCTGCAATGTAGCGACGACATCATCGCGCCGCGCGAGGTCGGCGAATACATGCACCGCATGCTGCCCGGCAGTTCGCTGCAGCTGATCGAAAACATCGGCCATTGTCCGCACCTGAGTTCGCCTCAGGCGAGCGCGGCTGCCATGCGCGCCTTTCTCGGGCCGATGAGCCTGTAACGCGATGCAAAGCACGGACTACCCGCTGCCCTCCGGCGATGCGTTGTTCGAGCACGCCGCCTGCGGCCTGCTCGTCACCGACCACAATGGCCGCATCCTGCGCGTCAACGCGACCTTCTGCGGCTGGCTCGGCTACGAGGCCCACGAGCTTGCCGGCGCGCGACAGATCCAGGATCTGTTGAGCACGGGCGGCAAGGTGTTCTATCAGACGCATTGGGCGCCGCTCCTGCAAATGCAGGGTTCGGTGGCCGAGGTCAAGCTGAACATGATGCATCGCGACGGCCACATGCTGCCGATGCTGCTCAACGCGGTGCGCCGCCGTCATGGCGAGCTGACTTACCTCGAAGTGGCCGTGCTGATCGTCGCCGATCGCCATAAGTACGAGCAGGAGTTGCTGCTCGCACGGCGCAATGCCGAGGCCTCCGTGGCCGCGCATCAGCTCGCGCAAAAAGAGTTGCAGGAAAGCCGCGACGTGCTGAGTCTCGCCATGCGCGGCGCGCGCATGGGCGCGTGGTCGCACGAGCCGAAGTCCGGCAAGTTCTGGTGGAGCCGCGAACTGGAAGCGCTCGCGGGCTACGCCGAAGGACGTTTTGCCAACACGCCCGGCGGCTTTTTCGAACTGATTCATCCAGGCGATCTGCTCGCGCTGAACGAGGCGGTGGACCATGCGGTGGAAGCCGGCGACGATTACGTCGCCGAATTCCGCTTCCTGCATGCGAGCGGCGACTGGTGCTGGATGGAAGGGCGCGGGCGCGCCGCCTACGACCGGCACGGCGAGCCGCTGATGATCTACGGCCTCGGCATCGACATTACCGAACGCAAGGAAGCGCAGACCGTGTTGCTGCGCCAGGCCGCGATCTTCGAGCACCTGAGCGACGCGATCGTGATCACCGATCTGCGCGGCAATATCACCGACTTTAACGTGGGCGGCGAGCGCATGCTCGGTTATCGCATGCGCGAGATTCTCGGCAAGCCGGTCGCGCTCTTTCTGCCGCCGGAAGATGCCTTGAACATTCGCCGGGAAACGCTAGCGGCGCTGGCCGCCGAAGGCACGTGGCGCGGCGAGTTGCCCTTCGTGCGGCGCGACGGTTCGCGCGGCGTCTGCGAAACCGTGGTCAAGCCGCTCGCGAACGCGCGTGGCGACATCTACGGCGCGGTCAGCATCAATCGCGACATTACCGAGCGCCGGCGCGCGGAACATCAGCTCACGCGGCTGAATCTCGAACTCTCCAAAGCCGATCGCCGCAAGGATGAATTCCTCGCCACGCTCGCGCATGAACTGCGCAATCCGCTTGCGCCCATGCGCAACGTGCTTGAGATTTTGCGTTTGAAGGAGTTCGCCGATCCGCAATTGAACTGGTCGCGCGACGTTTTCGACCGGCAACTGCAACACATGACGCATCTGGTCGACGACCTGCTGGAAGTCTCGCGCATCACCCAAGGCAAGCTCGAGTTGCGCAAGCAACGGCTCGAACTGGCGCGCGCGATGCAATCGGCCATGGAAGCGGCGCGGCCGACCGTGCAGGCCTCATCCCATCATTTGAGCGTGACGCTGCCCCGCGAGCCGCTTTATCTGATCGCCGATCCCACCCGCCTCTCGCAGATGATCCTGAATCTGCTGAACAACGCGGCCAAGTACACGCCGCCTGGCGGCAGCATCTCGCTCGCGGCGGAGCGTGAAGGCGACGAAGCGGTGATCGTCGTGCGCGATTCCGGTATCGGCATTCCACGCGAGCATCTGGACAGCGTGTTCGAAATGTTCTCGCAACTCGCGCCGGCTTTGGACCGCTCGCAAGGCGGGCTCGGCATTGGACTCGCGCTGGTGCGCGGCCTCGCGGAACTGCATGGCGGCACGGTCGCGGCCTTCAGCGACGGCCCCGGCACCGGCAGCGAGTTCGTGATCCGGCTGCCGCTGACGAAAGCCGCCGCGCTGCCCGCCGACAGCGCGCCGCCCGAGGCGCCGCATACGGCCGGCCTGCGCGTGCTGGTCGTCGACGACAACGCGGACGCCGCCGAGAGCCTCGCAATGGTGCTCCAACTTGAAGGTCACGAAGTGCGCACCGCCGGCGACGGCATTGCCGGTCTCGAACTGATCGACGCCTTTGACCCGCAGGCGGTGATTCTGGATATCGGCTTGCCGCGACTGAACGGCTATGAAGTGGCGCGGCGGATTCGCCGCGATCATGAGGACGCCGGCATTCTGCTGATCGCCGTCACGGGTTGGGGGCAGCAGCAAGACAAGCAAACCGCCGTGGAGGCGGGCTTCGACCATCACTTCACCAAACCGGTCGATCCACGGGAATTGCAACGGGTACTGAGCCGGCAGCGGGTATGAGCGGTACGCGCGGCTTGTTAAACTGACGCGATTTCCGCCACCCGCCCCTTTATGCTCGCGCACCTCGCTCCGCCATTCGCCGCTGTACGCTTTTGCAGCCACTCGCTGCACACCGGCACGCTTGCCCATGTTTGACGAAGCTCAGGTCACGCGCACGCTGGCCGCGCACGGCATCGTGCCCGATACGAGCCAGCGTCAAGCGATCGCAGCGCTCGCCTCCCTGCTCGGCGCTAACGGCCGGGCCGCGAGATCATCTGGCGCCGCACCGAACCATCAAGGCGTGTACTGCTACGGATTGCCGGGGCGCGGCAAGAGTCTGGTGGTCGATACCGTGTTTGAACTGGCGAACGGCCGAAAGCGGCGTCTGCATTTCCACGAATTTCTGCGTGAGATGAACCGGCGGCTCGTGAACGAGCCACGCGGCGACGACCGGCTCGGCTCGGTCTCGCGACAATGGCTCGATGGTAGCGAGCTGCTGTGTTTCGACGAATTCCACGTGCACGATATCGCCGACGCGTTTCTGATGGGCCGCTTTCTCGATACCGCAATCGGCCTCGGCACCCGCATCGTACTCACCTCGAACTACGCGCCGGACGCCCTGCTCGCCGACCCGGAGTTTCACGAGCGTTTTCTGCCGACCATCGAGCAGATCAAACGCTGCTTCACCGTGATTCATTTCGACGGCGCGCGCGACTATCGTTTCGGTGGAGAAGAAGCGGACGTTCCGCGTTTCTTTGCACCGCTCGATCCCGCCACCCACGAAGCGCTGCGCCGCATTTTCGTGCACTACGAAGGCAGCGCGGCGTCGAGTCCGGTCACGTTGAGCGCGGCCGGCAGGCCGCTCGCCGCGCGCGCAGCGGGCGCGGCTTTGCTATGGGCAGACTTCGAGAATCTGTGCGTGGCGAACCGTTCGCATCTCGACTACCTGGAGCTTGCCGAGCAATGGCACGGTCTGATTCTCGACAATCTGCGCACCGAATCGCTGACTCACCCCCACACGCTGCAACGGCTGGTCTGGCTGGTCGATATCTTCTACGACCGCAAGCGCGCCCTGTTCATCGCATCCGATGAGCCGATCGTGGCGGCGCTCAACGGCCTGGAAGGGGCACATGATCTGTCACGCACGTTGAGCCGTCTTGCCGAAATGCAATCGCGCGCTTATCGCAGCACGCTGGACATTGCCGGCGAAAGGTCGGCGGACCTGACCGAGAACACAGTAGACGATTCCGTGTAATGCGCCCGTCAGGTGGTTTGAACCGTGCGTAATCAGGCACGGGCTTCTGCAAATATTGCAACGCAATAGCAATTCCTGCGCACCGCCGCTTTCGCTCTATCCGGGCGAATACACCGCTGATTCATAAGACGAAATGGCGATCGGCGGCCTTCCGCCGCCATACGGGAATAGGTCCTGCTACCGCCGTTGCGGGCCCATTCTTCAGCGGATAGTGTTCCGCCCTCCTCGCCGTTATGATCAGAACCGCTTCTGTCGCCGCGGCATTGTGCGCGGCCTGCCTCACTTCAGCCTGCGTACACATCGGACCGTCCCGCCTGAAAGCCGACCAGGTCGACTATGCGCGCGCCCTCGGCGACGCAAAGAAACGCGAGATTCTCGCCGCCGTGGTCGGTCTCCGCTACGGCGACGCACCCGCGTTCCTAACTGTCAGCAGCATCATCGCGGCCTATACGTTCGACGCGACGGGCGGCGCCACCGCCAACGTCGGCTCGGGCAGCCAGCCGAACTACGCGCTTGCTACGGGCAGCGTGTCCTACTCGAATCATCCGACCTTCACCTTCACGCCGACCACCGGCGAAGCATTTGCCTCCGCGTATATCCGGCCGCTCGCGCCGTCGCTGGTATTGCCGCTCGCCGAAGGCGGCATTCCGATCGATCTGCTGTTGCGCATCACCGCGCAGTCGGTGGGCGGCTTGCAGAACGGCAATGCGCTCGGCGGCGAGAACAGCGCGGGCGCGCCGGGGTTCTTCGAATTGCTGCAAGCGCTGCGGCGCCTGCAACTGGCGGGCGAGTTGAACGTCGAGTCACGCCAGGCGGACGGCAAGAACGGCGCGATGGGCGTATATCTGGTCATGGGCGCGACCACCAGCGGCGAGTCGCCGGCCACGGCGGCCGATCTGGCGCGCGTGCGCAAGCTGCTGCATCTGTCGTCGAATACACGCACGTATGAAATCGTCTACGGCCCCTCGTCGGCCTCGCAGAAGGGCGACAAGATTCCGATGGTGACGCGCTCCGTGCTCGGCATCCTGACCGATCTCGGCGCCCAGGTGCAGGTGCCCGTCGAACGCATCAGCGACGGCTCGACCAAACCGACCGTGGGGCTGATCGGCGGCGAGACGCGGCCGACCATCATCGTGCATTCGGGTAAGACGCCGCCTGACAACGCGTATGTGATGATCGCGTATGGCCCGTCCACGTATTGGGTCGATCGCAACGACTTCGATTCGAAATACGCCTTCACGGTGGTGCAAAATCTGATGGCGCTGGCGGAAGCCGACACGAGCAGCAAAGCGCCGGTGGTGACGATTCCGGCGAATTGATTCCGCGCCTGGTGTGCGGGTTCGTGTCGCGATTCATGTCGCGATTCATGTCGCGATTGGTGTCGCACTTGATGCCGCGGCGATGGCAGCGCGCGAAGCCAGGCTGCAAATGAAAAACCGGCGGGTGTGAGCTGGCTCACTCCGCCGGTGTCTGTCGCGCACGCCGCACGCGCGCTACTCCTGGCTGCGCTTGGACTTCACCCGCTCGATCTGCTGCTTCGCCGCTTCGTACACATGCTCCGGCGTGAAGCCGAACTTCTTCTTCAGCTCGGCAAGCGGCGCGGAAGCGCCGAACGTATGCATCACCACCTGCGCGCCGAGACGCCCCACATAGCGATCCCAGCCCAGCGAGGCCGCCTGTTCGACCGCCACGCGCGCGTCTACGTCCGGTGGCAACACCGAATCCTGATACGCCTCGTCCTGACGCTCGAAGATATCCCACGACGGCATCGACACGACACGCGCCGTGATGCCCTCGCTCTTGAGTTTCTCGTACACGTCGACGCAAACCGAGAGTTCGCTGCCGGTCGCCATCAGGATCACTTGCGGCTTCTGTCCGTCGGCGGCATCGGCCAGCACGTAGGCGCCCCTCTGCGTGCCGCTCGCAGCCGCATAGCGGCTGCGGTCCAGCGTGGGCAGCGGCTGACGCGACACGACGATGCACGAAGGCCGCCGCGGATCCGCAAGTGCTGCACGCCACGCCTCGGCCACTTCGTTGGCGTCGCCCGGACGCAGCACGGTCAGCCCCGGCACGCCGCGCAGCGACGCTAGCTGCTCGATCGGCTGATGCGTCGGACCATCTTCGCCCACGCCGATCGAATCGTGCGTGAACACGTAGATGGCCGGCACTTCCATGATCGCCGAGAGGCGGATTGGCGGCTTCATATAGTCGCTGAAAATCAGGAAGGTCGAACCGAACGGCCGCAGATTCGACAGCGCGAGGCCGTTCACCGCCGCGCCCATCGCGTGTTCGCGAATGCCGAAATGCAGGTTGCAGCCGCCGTAATTGTCGTGTTCGAAGCTGCCCGCGCCCTCGAACTTCAGATTGGTTTTGGTGGAAGGCGCGAGGTCGGCCGCGCCGCCGATCATCCATGGAACGCGCGCGGCAATCGCGTTGAGCACCTTGCCCGACGAATCGCGTGAAGCGATACCCTTCGGGTCCGCGTCGAACGTGGGAATGTCGCTGTCCCAACCTGCCGGCAATTCGTGCGCTTCGATCTGCGCGAATTCACGCGCCAGTTCCGGGTGCTTCTTGTTGTAAGCGTCGTACTTTGCCTGCCAGTCCTCGCGCGCCGCCTTGCCACGCGCGCCGAAGCCCGCAGTGAAGCGTTCGTGCACACCGTCCGGCACGTAGAAAAATTTATCCTCGGGCCAGCCGTACGCCTTTTTGGCGAGCGCCACTTCCTCGACGCCGAGCGGTTCGCCGTGCGCCGCCGAAGTGTCCTGCTTATGCGGCGCGCCCCAGCCGATCATGCTGTGCACCACGATCAGGGTCGGCCTGTCGGTGATGCTTTTCGCCTCGACGAACGCTGCATCGAGCGCGGCGGCGTCGTTCGCGTCGTTCACATGCAGCGTGTGCCAGTTGTAGCCGCGAAAGCGGCTCTCCACGTCGTCGCTATAGGCGAGGTCCGTATGGCCCTCGATCGTGACGCGGTTGCTGTCATAGATCCAGATCAGATTGGACAGCTTGAGATGTCCCGCGAGCGAAGCCGCCTCGTGCGAGATGCCTTCCATCATGTCGCCGTCGCCACACAGCGCGTAGACCCGATAGTCGAACAGCGGCGCATCCGGTTGGTTGAAGTGGCTCTCGTACCAGCGTGCCGCCATCGCCATGCCGACGCTGTTGCCGAGCCCTTGCCCGAGCGGGCCGGTGGTGGTCTCGACGCCGGTCGTCATCCGGTATTCCGGGTGGCCCGGCGTCTTGCTGCCCAATTGACGGAAATGCTCGATATCGTCGAGCGACACAGCGGGTCCGTTAGCAGGCTTGCCGTCGTCATCCACGGCCTTGACGTTCGCGAGGTGCAACAGCGAATACAGCAGCATCGATGCATGCCCGACCGAGAGCACGAAGCGATCGCGATTCGGCCACAGCGGCTCGTCCGGGTCGTAACGCAGATGGTTTTGCCACAGGTGATAGGCAACGGGTGCCAATGCCATGGGCGTGCCGGGGTGACCGGAATTGGCCTTTTGCACAGCGTCCATCGACAGCGTGCGAATCGTGTTGATACACAGCTGATCGAGGGCGGGATCGTTTTGCATGGGACACTCCTTGTTCGGCGTGAAAGAGACGACCGGGACGCACTGCTTGCGTCGGCGAACCCGGCGAACCGTGTTGATGTGGCAGAACGCATGAGGAACCGCTGCGAGACTCGACGATGATGCGCCAATGCGCGCAAACCTGCACGGAGCGTGACGTGCCGCATGTACAGGGTTGCTGTTGGAAGGAAGCAGCGGATTATCTTTCAGAGGGCTTGCGCTATAGAATCGTTCGGATCGTCGCGGCTACGAGTCAAAAAAGAAGCGACCGCCTCAGGCTGCATGCAGCCAATGCTCCACCAGCGGACCGTGTTTGCCGTCAATCGGATCCAGCGACGGAAAAGGCAACGCCTCCATGGCCGCCAGTTCGTCCGGCGTGAGCGCCTCGCGGCGGATATCCCATTGCTGGCCCTCGGGATAACCGGCCACCACCCGGAAGTGCCGCGCGAACGATTGCAGGCAATGGCCGGTGCCGGCCGGCAGCAGGATCGCGTCGCCGGCGGATAGCGTCACTACCGTGCCACCCGGTCCGCCTACGATCACCCGCGCGGACCCGTCCGTCACGCCCAGAATTTCGTGCGCGGAATCGTGGAAATGATGGTAGTCGAAGATGCCATCGCGCCATTGCGTCGGCCATGCGTTGCGTTCGAACAGGATTTCGAATGCGGCACCGAGGTCGCCGCTGTCCGGCATGAGCGCACGCCGGTAGATCACGACCGGCAGCTTGCGGTTATTCGGCACCCAATCATGCGGCTTCAGCATGAAGGCTTCGTACTCCGTTTGAGCCGCATCGAATCCATGCAGCGAATCGTTGTGCATGGCATGCTCCTCTGCGCCCCGATGCTCACGATATTGCCCGGAGTCGGGCGCGCGCGGTGGCCCCGGCGATCTTTTCAGGGCCGCATAAAGCGCGCCCGCCTGCGCGCGGGCGAGTCTTTGAGCCGCTTTGCGCGCGTGACCGTGTCGGTGAACGAATTTTTCAAACATATGAAGTGAATCCTCCCGTGGTGGGATTTGCATGTACGACACCACCGCGTGCCGAAGCAGCACGTGGCGCGTCAGTTCTTGCGCTGCGACTCGCGTCCGCCCCCTCCCGGCGGCTCGGCATGGGAGCCTGTGCCCAAGGGCACCTCGGCGGTTTGCGCGGGGCTGTCGCTGGAGCGCGGCGGATTGGTCTGCTTGTCCACGCCGGTCTGCTCGACGGGCTCGATGCCCAGCGGGCTGGGCTCGACATAGTGCGTGCCGCTCGGCTTGTTACGCTGTTTCACCGCCTCGGCGCTGTGTTCGGCGGAGCTCTCCTGGGGTTTGCTGTCCTGCATGACGCCCTCCTGTTAATGTCGGGTATGTCCTCATTGCAGCAACATCCGGTCCCTCTTGGCCGAGTGAGCGGAAAGCGCACTCGAACCACGGTGGGCACGCCGGTTGCGGCGTTTCAAGTGGAGGTCCGGACCACCATTTGTAAAAAGGAGATCCTCATGACGATGACGACCATTCGCCTGTCCGAAACGGAAGTGCAAGTCGAGCGAACCCTTTACACATTCGGCCAAAAGAATGACGCGGACGCATTCCAGCGCTGCCTTGCCGATACTTCGATCGATAGTTGCTATCGCACCCATCCGCCGTTATCCGCCCGACCGACGGTGCCCGACGAATCTCCCGACGACTCCGGTCGGGGCAGCACGATTTCTCCGTCACTCGGCGGCATGCCCTGAGCCGTTGCGGCCTGCAGACGGCGCGCTCACGCCGCCCCCGTCACTTTTCAGGAGCCGCGCGATCCGCGGCGACAATCTCCCGGCCATAGTCGATCGCGGCGCGCCGCGCCTCGTCGGCGGTCGCGTATGGCCCGATCTCCGGCGCGCCGTCGAATGGAAACAGGATTTTTCTGTCCGCCTTTCTGACGACCTTCAGTCCACCTACGTAACGGCCATCGCCTGTTCCGTGATAGCTGGCGTAAATCTCGAAGTCGTCGTCAGCCACGTCGGCCTTATGTCGCGCCATTTGTCTTTCCCTTATCCCTGCACTTCAGTGCGTCGTGTTCGCTGTGATATGTCGGCGCGAGTCGCCGCTGAGCACCGCGCGCATGCCTTGACCGAGCAATAGCCGTTCCACACGATCAGCGCCGTAAATTTCGGGAACCCGGGCGAGTGGCATGCGGATTGCAAACGGCGGTTTGCGAAAATCAGGCGCACCATCATGGAGATAACAATGATTCTGTTCAGCACACGACGCAGACCGACCTTGCATCTGCATACGCCGACGCCACCCGCGGTGGATCCCGATGTCCCGCTCCCCACCAGCGATCCCGACCCGTCGCCGCCGCCCGACGATGTGCCGCCGAACGATCCGACACGTGCGCCCGAAGGCGATCCGCCAGTCAAACCGCCGCCGGTCGCCACCACCTTCTTCCAGCCTCGGAAGATCGTTGTAAGCACAAGTTAATTCACTGGTCCGGTAATTGCGGACCTCCTCCTGCGAGCCGGTCGTCGAGGAGCGGCCACCTACGCCGAGGAGGCCCAGCATGAGTACGGATGAGATCGCCGGAACAGCACCCGACAACACGGCAGCGGATTCCACGCCCGACAGCGCGCCGATCAAGGAATACCGCAACGCGGCGGGCGGCTGGGGCTCGGTGAAAGCGGTCGCGTCGATTCTCGTTCAGGAACATGTCACGCTGAACGGGAGTCGCATCCTGGCGCAACAAAACAAGGCCGACGGATTCGCGTGCGTGAGCTGCTCATGGGCCAAGCCGGCGGACCCGCACCTGTTCGAGTTCTGCGAAAACGGCGCGAAGGCGACCGCGTGGGAAATTACCAGCAAACGCGTCGAAGCCGACTTTTTCGCCACGCATACATTGAACGAACTGCGCGCATGGAGCAGTCTCGAACTCGAATCGCGCGGGCGGTTGACCGCGCCGATGCGTTGGGATGCCGCAAGCGACCGCTACGTGCAGACCACCTGGGAACACGCGTTCGCCGAGATCGCGAGGGAACTGCAAGCCATTCATCCGAACGAGGCCGTGTTTTATGCATCCGGCCGCGCATCGCTGGAAACGTCCTACATGTATGCGTTGCTTGCCCGGCTCTACGGCACCAACAACTTGCCCGACAGCTCGAACATGTGTCACGAAAGCACCTCGGTCGGCTTGCCGAAAACGATCGGCGTGCCGGTCGGGACCGTGCAGCTCGAAGACTTCACCCACACCGACTGCATGCTGTTCTTCGGCCACAACACCGGCACCAACGCACCGCGCATGTTGCATCAACTGCAGGACGCGCGCAAACGCGGCGTGGAGATCATCACCTTCAATCCACTGAAGGAGCGCGGGCTGGTTAGTTTTGCGAACCCGCAGTCGCCGCTCGACATGCTGACCCCGGCCGACACGCAGATCAGCACGCAATACCATCAGGTCAAGATCGGCGGCGACGCGGCGGCAATTGCCGGACTGTGCAAGCTGCTGATCGAATGGGACGACGACGCGCAACGCAACGCGGCGCCACGCGTTCTCGACGCGGCGTTCATTGCCGAACACACACTCGGTTTCGAAGCCTTCGCCGACGCCATGCGCGCGACCTCATGGGAAGAGATCGAGCAGCGCTCGCAACTCAGCCGCGCCGCGCTCGAAAGCGTGGCGCGTGTTTACGCGCAGGCGAATGCGTCGATGGTCTTATACGGCATGGGCATCACGCAACACCGCAACGGCGTGCATAACGTGCAGATGTTGTCGAACTTGCTGCTTTTACGCGGCAATATCGGCCGGCCCGGCGCCGGCATCTGTCCGATTCGCGGCCACTCGAACGTGCAGGGACAGCGCACGGTCGGCATCACGGAGAAGCCTGAACTCGCGCCGCTCGACACACTGAAGGACCTGTATGGCTTCGAGCCGCCGCGCGACAAAGGCATGAGCACCGTCGAAGCCTGTCGCGGCGTGCTCGACGGCAAGGTCAAAGCCTTTCTCGGCTTAGGGGGCAATTTCCAGGTCGCGATTCCCGATCATCATGTCATGGACCCCGCCTGGCAACGGCTGCGGCTCACGGTGCAGATCGCCACCAAACTGAATCGCAGCCATCTGTTGCATGGCGAGGTCGCCTATCTGCTGCCGTGTCTCGGGCGCATCGAGATCGACCGCCAGGCGAGCGGCGAGCAATGGGTCAGCGTGGAAGACAGCACGGCCTGCGTACACGGTTCGCATGGAATGGCCGAGCCGGCCGGCGACATGTTGCTGTCCGAGCCGGCGATTGTCGCGGGCCTCGCCAAGGCGCTGTTGCCGCGCAATCCGAAGCTCGACTGGGATGCGTGGGTAGATGACTATGCACTGGTGCGCGAGGCGATCGAGCGTACCTATCCGGATCAGTTCAAGGGCTTCAATCAGCGCTTCAGGCAGCCAGGCGGGTTTCATCGGCCTCTTGCGGCGTGCGAGCGCAAATGGAACACGGAAAACGGCAAGGCCAACTTCATCGTGCCCGATACGCTCGACGAAGACGCGGATATGCCGTCGCGCGGCCCCGACGTGCTGCGCCTGATGACGACCCGCGGCGACAGCCAGTTCAACACGACCGTGTACGGTCTCGACGACCGCTTCCGCGGCGTGCAAGGCAGCCGTGAGGTGTTGCTCATGCATCAGGACGACATGACACGGCTCGGCTTTGCGGAAGGGGAATCGGTATGTATCTCCACCGACTCGAACGACGGCATCTCGCGCGAGATCGACGGCATGTACGTCCATGCTTTCGACATTCCGCGTGGCTGCATCATGGGCTATTACCCGGAATGCAACCGCTTGATTCCGCTCTCGCATCATGCGAAAACGAGTCAGGTGCCGGCTTCCAAGTCGATCCCGGTGCGGCTGCGCAAATCCACCCTCGTGACCGAAGCCGCCGCCTGACGCGGCGCAAGCAGACAGACCTCAGAACTGATGCAGCATCCCGACATAAGCGCCGGTTTGCGATTCGCCGACGAGCGGACTCGTGTTGCCAACCGCATCGCGAGGCGAAGCTTCGAGCGAAAAATTCGAGTTGCTGCCGTTATGCACGTAACCCACCGTTCCGTACAGGAAGGTGCGCTTCGACAGGTTGTAGGTGGTGCCGAGCACGTACATCATCGCGTGGCCGGACGGATCGTGCGCGGCGTCGCCCGATCCGTCGCCGACCTTCACGTAGAATCCCCCCGCCGTCACGGCCCAGCGCGGCTGGAAGGTGTAAGTGGCGCCGAGCCAGTAGTGGTCCGCGGTGTCCGCCACGCCGGCCGGCGAATCGGGCGCTGAGTAATGCGTGTAGGCGCCCTGCAGTTTCAGCGAGTCGAGGCGCACGTTCGCGCCCACGAAATATTCGCGCGACGCCTGGAAGATGTTGCTGAAGTGGCCGTTGACGTCACGCAGTTCGTCGTAGATGCCGCGCACGTCGAAGAGCGGCGAGTGGTACGTCAGCATGATGCCGTCCGAGCGGCCGAACTCGCCCACCGCGCCGCTATTGAACGCGCCTGGCTGGTTGCCGAACGCATATTGCGCCTGCACGTCGAAACCCCAGAACACCGGGCTGTGATACTCGACGTTGTTGCTCGTCTGCTGCCAGTTGCGCCCGCGCACGAGCGAGGCCGACGAAAACGCCTGCTGCACGAACGGGTCGAATTCCCACACGCCGTCGCTGTCGATAAACAGATTACGGCCGGCCTGCAACGTGCCCCACTGTTCGCTCTTCAAACCCGCGAACGCGCGCCGTGACCAGAGCCGCCCGCCGCTTGTCGTACCGTTCATGACCTGCAAGCCGGTTTCGAGGTTGAAGATCGCATTCAGGCCGCCGCCCAGGCCTTCATTGCCTTTGAGGCCGAGCATACTGGTGCCCCAATCGCCTCCTTCCGCGCTCCAGCGGCTTGAACTGCCGCCCGCGCCGTTGTTGATGTGATTCAGATATTCGAGGCCCGCGTCGAGGCGGCCATATAGCGTCACACTCGTTTGGCCATATGCCAGCGGACTTGCCACGGCCAGCGCAGCCATGAGTTTTGTATGTAGTCTCATTGTTCTGCCTTCGATTTGTTCTTTCGCGATGTGGGGCAAAGCGGACTGCGAATGTTTCGAAACTGCCGGCCAGCCCGGAATGCAATTGGCAGTTCGAAAGCCGCTCAAGATAAGATAGTCGGTCATTCGGCGTCAGCCAAATCGCAACGCACTATTCGTCATTGACTATTCAACCTTTGCCATGAACGCGCCCGAACTGACCGAAGACGAAAATCTTGGCCTCTACCAACGCGCAACGGAAGACGGCGCGGAATGGTGGCGCGTCAGTGTGGCAGACCGGCCGGAAACCTATCGCCTCGAACATGGCGTGGACAACGGCGGCGAGCCTGGCGCGGTCGATATCGATCTCGTTGTCGATGCGGAAAATCTGCGCGCGAAGCTCAAGAAATGGCGCCGCGAAGGCTTCGCGATCGACACGGACAATGCCGCAAGCGAGCAATCCGCGGCCGGGCGCGTCGCCTTTATGCCGGAATTGCAGCGCGCCGCGGCACAGACCGCGGCGGCAAAACATCGGCAGGTGGAAGGTAACGGCGAGACCGTGCGCATCGGTCATGTGGATGTGCGCTGCGGCGTGGGCAATCCGCTCGTGCCGCGCCTGAACCCGGCCTATCTGTTCTCCGAGCGCTTTAACGACATTGTCGAGGACATCGTCGAGAACCGGCGCGTGATGCTGATCGGCCATACCGGCGCGGGCAAGACCAGCCTGATCGAACAGGTCGCGGCGCGTTCGCATCATGGCGTGTTGCGCTCCAATATGAACGGGCAGACCACCGTCGGCGACTTTGTCGGTTTCTGGACGGTCAAGGGCGGTGAGACGATCTGGGTGGACGGCGTGCTGCCCACGGCCATGCGCGAAGGGCTCTGGCTGATCGTCGACGAAATCGATTTTGCCGAGCCGTCCATTCTCGCCGCCCTCACCGCCGTGCTCGAACCGCACGGCCGCCTCGTGCTGAAGGAGAAAGGCAACGAGATCGTCGCGCCACATCCGGGCTTCCGGCTGTTCGCCACGGCGAATGCGGTCGGCGCAATGAGTCAGTTCCGGCATCTGTATCAGGGCGCCAATCTGATGAACGAGGCGTTTCTGGATCGCTGGCGCGTCTATCTACTCGACTATCTGTCACCCGCGGAAGAAGCCGATGTGCTGATGGCCACGCTCGCCCCGCACATGACGCGCGCGCTCGCCACCACGCTTGCCGCGATCGCCGCCGACTGCCGCGCGGCGTTCGCCCGCGAAGACCTGTCGAGTGCGTTCTCCACCCGGCGACTGCTCGACTGGGCCGAACTGATGCTGCGCACGGGCGACCCCGAACGCGCAGCCGGCCCGGCAATTTATGCGAAGGTGAGCCCGGAAGACGCCGCGTTGATTCGCGGCATCATCCGTCATCACATCGCGCCGGCCACCGACGCTTGAACACCATGCACGCCACGCGCAATCCGCGCGACACGCGCGGCTTCGCATTCGAATCCACACTCAGCAAGGTCGCCCGCGTGCTGACCGGGCAGTACGGCGTGACGGTCGCGTTCAGTCCGGACGGTCCGCGCGTCGAGCCCGGCCGGATCGTGATTCCCGACTACGAGTTGAATGGCGAGGTCGAGCGCGATGTGCTGATCGGCTATCTCGACCTGCTGGTCGCGCGCGCCAAGCATGCGTCGCTCGCGCAACTCGACGCGCTGCCCGCGGGCATCGCCGCGACTCTCGCGCAAGTTGTCGAATACCGCCGCGTGTGCGGGCAATTGCTCGACGAATATCCGGGCGCGCGCTGGTTCATCGGCAAGTTGCGCCTGCATGCCGCCGAGCGCGTGCGGCAACGCTGGCCAAAGCTGCATTGGCGCGACCGGCTGGTCTGGCTGGTGGAGCGTGCGTTGTGGGACGAGCCGCCCACGCGGAACGAAGCGAGCCAGTCGCTGCTCGCCGCCTTGCATGCCGCGCAGGACTTGCTCGATGAGGCGCGCGCGAGCCGTTCGACCGCGCAGAGCATCGCTGCGGCGCAGGCGCTCGTGGCGCGCGTGCGCGCGCTGTCGGCAGGCGAGGCGAACAGCATGGCGTTCACCGCGGATCCGCTCGAAGACATCGATACGGAAACGGCCGCGTCGTCGTCCGCACCGCGCGACGATGACGAAACCACGCGGCCCGATCAGAACAGCGCGACCTCGCCGCCGTCCGATAGAAGCAGTGGCGCGCAGGCGGACAACGCGGTCGGCATGGGTCAATCGCTCGCGGACGCGCAGCAGCCCTCCGAGCGTTCCGAAGGCGAAGCAGCCGGCTCGATAGCGGACGCGTCACGAGCCCGGCTGTCGATTCCGCTCGCCACCGAATTCGACGATATCCGCGATCTCACGGGCCAGGGCGACAGCGCCGCGTGGCGCGAACTACGCACGCAAGCGCGCGCGGACACCGCGCCGCTCAAGGAAAAGCTCGAACGCGCGCTGAGCGCCGACGAACGCACGCGCTGGCGCCGCGAGCAGGAGCGCGGCGAGATCGATCGCACCGCATTGGCGAAGCTCGCGACCTCGCCCGGCTACCGCACGCCGTTTCGCACGCAGCGGCCCGCCAAAGGACGCGACGTGGCCGTGACGCTGCTGATCGACCGCAGCGGTTCGATGGCCGGGCGCAAGATCGAACTCGCGCGCCAGTGCGCGGCCGCCTTGTGCGATGCACTGACGCAGTTATCGTTCGACTGCGAAGTACTCGGCTATTGTTCGGTCGAATCCGCGCCGATGAAGCAGCTCTATGAGCGGCAGCGTGCAACCGGCGCGGACCTACGGCGCTATAACCGTTTCGTCGAACGGCTCGATCTGAAAGTCTATAAACGCTTCGGCGCGACCGATATGAGCGGGATCGCCGCCATCGACTGCGGGCACGAGAATCCGGACGGCGAGGCGCTGGCCTGGGCCGCGACACGGCTTGCCGATCACCAGGCCGAACGGCGCATTCTGATGGTGTTTTCCGATGGCTACCCGTCCACCGGCGACGGCGATCCGCGGGTGTTGCGCAGCGATTTGCGCGAGCGCGTCGCGGCCATCGGCAAGCGCGGTATCGAACTGGTCGGAATCGGCGTGCTGACCGACGCGGTCGAGGACTTCTATCCGCACAACGTGGTGGTGAGCCGCCTTGCCGAACTGCCCGCGACGGTGTTCTCCGTACTCAGTGCGATGCTGCTCACGCGGTAACGCCGGCGCCCACGCGGCTCAAAACGCGTTCAGTGGAATCTTCAGGTAGCGCACGCCGTTGTCTTCCGGCTCCGGCAACCTGCCCGCGCGGATATTGACCTGGATGGCCGGCAGAATGAGCGTCGGCATGCCGAGCGTGCGATCGCGTGCGGTGCGCATCGCCACGAACTCCGCCGCGCTCACGCCGTCGTGCAAATGAATATTGCCGTGCCGCTGTGCAGCCACCGTGGTCTGCCATTGCGGCCCGCGTGACGGCGGCGGATAGTCGTGACACATGCACAGCCGCGTGTCAGGCGGCAGCGCGAGCAGCCTGCGCACGGACTCGTACAGTGTATGGGCATCGCCGCCGGGAAAGTCGCAGCGCGCCGAGCCGACGTCCGGCATGAACAGCGTGTCGCCCACGAACACGGCATCGCCGATCCGGTACGCCATGTCCGCCGGCGTATGGCCCGGCACATGCAACGCCTCCCCGCTCAACTCGCCGATGTTGAACGTCTCGCCCGGCTGGAACAGATGGTCGAACTGGCGGCCGTCGGCAGGCACGTCCTCGCCGAGATTGAAGATGCGCCGGAATGTGCTCTGCACGATCCGAATGCTCTCGCCAATGGCAATCTTGCCGCCCAGAGCTTCCTTCAGATACTGCGCGGCCGACAGGTGATCGGCATGCGCGTGCGTTTCGAGCAGCCACTGCACACGCAGCCCATGCGCGTTGACGAATGCGACGACGCGCTCCGCCGACTCCGTCGACGTGCCGCCCGACTTCGGATCGTAGTCGAGCACCGGATCGATCACCGCGCACGCCGAGCCTTCGGACGCGTAGACGACATAGGTGAAAGTGCCGGTGGTGGCATCGTAAAACGCTTCTATCTGAGGTGTCATGGTCGGCTCCTCGACGCTCACGCCGCTTGCGGCTTGAACGGATACTGTTCGATCTGGCCGCCGCGCGCCACCACCACCGTGCTTTCGGGAATCTCTTCCCACCAGCCCGGCAAGTCCGCGAGCGGTTCGGACAACACCAGAAACGCATTCGCGCCGACCGCCGCAATGCGCGGATCGTCCGGATACAGCTCGTGCAGATGACGGAACGAGGTGCTGTGAAAAAGCGAGCGTGACTGCCTTTCGCTCGAATAGCGCACCGCTACGATCTGCTCGCCGTCGGTGACGCACACCGTCATGTTCAGCGGTTCATCCACGCCGTGCTCGCGGCCGGTTTGCTCGACGAAGGCCACCATCCGCTCTAGCGCGGTGACCGGCGCCAGTTCCAGACCGAAGGTCAGCGCGAGGAAAAACATCACCTCGGAATCGGTCGAACCTTCGATTGACGGAAACAGATCGGGGTCGATCTTCACCATCAGATCGCGGCGCACGGCCGGATAGTTGCGGATCAGGCCATTGTGTGCGAAGAGCCACCGGCCGTGTCGGAATGGATGACAGTTGGTTTCCTGCGAAGGCGTATCGGTTGCCGAACGCACATGCGCGACGAACAGCGGTGCGCGGATCGCCCGCGCGGCTTCGCGCAGATTGCGATCGCTCCACGCCGGCTGGATGCAGCGGTAGCGAAACGGAATATCCGTCGGATCGCCGTACCAGCCGATGCCGAAGCCGTCGCCATTGGTCGTGGTGTAGCCAAGCCGCGAATGCAGGCTCTGGTCGATCAAGGAATGTTTGGCGTTGAACAGCACCGTTTCCAGTTGAAGCGGGTTGCCCGTATAGGCGAGCCAACGGCACATGGAGTGTTCTCCTGTCGGGTGCGTGAGCGCCCCCGGTGCCGGATGGAACAGCAGGCCGCCGGGGATGCGTCTATTTGACCACCGGCTGCAGGGTCGCAATCGGAATCAGGAATTCGGAGAAGCCGGTCAGCATGATCTGCACGCCGATGCACAGCAGCAAAAAGGAAGATACACGCATGGCGACCTTGGTGCCTTCCACGCCGAGATACTTGGCGAAAATCACCGCGCGGCTATAGACCAGATACACCGTGACGGCCACCGCGAGCGAGATCACGACCGACGCAATGCTCGAAATCACGAACTCCGAGAGCTTATGCGTGCGGTTCGCGGTTAGCGCAATGGCGGTGGCGATCGAGCCCGGCCCGGTGGTCAACGGAATGGTAAAGGGGAAAAACGCCTTCGACATTGCGTTGTCCGCGTCCACCCGTTTGACTGCCGGCTGCTCGCCTGGTTGCGTGTCGGGCGCGTTGAGCATCTGCCAGCCGCCCACGGCGACGGCGAGGCCGCCACCAATGCGCAGCGCCTGCATGGAGATGCCGAAGAAATGCAGGATCGGCGTTCCGATGAAGAACGCCACCAGCAGCACACACACCACGTTGATGGCGATCTTGCGGGCCAGCAACGTGCGCTCTTCCGTGCTCAACGAAGCAGTCCGGTCGAGGAAGACGAAAGCAATGCCGATCGGATTGATGATGCTGATCAGCCCGGTAAAGCCAAACAGAATGTCCGGGATCAGACTTTCGACCATATGCGTTTCCGTGTCGAGCGGCGGCTCGGGTAGCTCGACTGTGTACCCGGCGCGCCGCGCCATGTTGATGAAACCGGAGTCTCTCCGGCGATTCCGATGACGCTTGCGTTGCGTGGCGAGATCATATCGCGGCGCGCCAACCAGAATCGTAAAAAAGCCTGGCGCCTGAGCGTGTGCCGCGCCGCGCCGCGCCTGCCGCCTTGCAACGCAGCAACCGGAACCCATGAAGGTGCGCCCGCAACTTTCAGAAAGCCTACACTTTTTTGACCTGCTTTACGCGACCAAAGCATCCGGCATACAGTCCCCAGCGAAGCCGCACTTTCAACGAGACGTACTTACCAGTTCGAGGAGTTGCCCCCATGTTGCTTCGTGTACTCGCCGCGCTGCCGTTCATCGGCATTCTGCTCGGCGTCCCGTTTGTGAATCGTGTCGAGCCGCTGATGCTCGGCATGCCATTCGTGCTGGCCTGGATCGTCATGTGGGTGGTGCTCAGTTCGATCATCATGGCGATCGTCTACCGTCTGGACCCCTCCAACCGTCAGCTCGCCGTGGATGGCGAGGAGGCTAGCTCATGAGCGCACTCATCATCATTGCGGCGATTACGCTGTTTGCGCTTTACCTGGGCGTGCGCGCCAAGCGCGGCCACGACATGAGTCTCGAACAATGGACCGTGGGCGGCCGCAGCTTCGGCACCGCCTTCGTGTTCCTGCTGATGGCAGGGGAAATCTATACGACCTTCACCTTCCTCGGCGGCAGTGGCTTTGCTTATGGCAAGGGCGCGCCGGTCTATTACATTCTGGCCTACGGCACGCTCGCGTACATCCTTTCGTACTGGATGCTGCCGCCCATCTGGCGTTATGCGAAAAAACACCGGCTCGTCTCGCAACCGCACTTCTTCACGCGCAAATACGAAAGCCCGGCGCTCGGCACGCTGGTCGCATTGGTCGGCGTCGCTGCGCTGATTCCCTACCTCGTGCTGCAACTGAAGGGGCTCGGCATTATCGTTGCAACGGCCTCGTACGGCGCGATTTCGTCGACGGCGGCCGTGTGGATCGGCGCGTGCGTCGTGACCGCTTATGTGATCGTTTCGGGCGTGCGCGGTTCGGCGTGGAATTCGGTGGTGAAGGATCTGCTGATTCTGGCGATCGTGCTGTTCCTCGGCATCTATTTGCCGCTGCACTATTACGGCGGCTTCGGCGAGATGTTCCACGCGATCGACGCCGCGCGCCCCGGCTTCCTGACCTTCCCGGCCAAGGGTTCGAGCGTGACGTGGTTCCAGTCGACGGTGCTGCTCACAGCGCTCGGCTTCTTCATGTGGCCGCATACGTTCGGTTCGATCTTCACCGCGAAGGACGAACGCATCTTCCGCCGTAACGCGATGGTCCTGCCGCTGTACCAGCTGATTCTGCTGTTCGTGTTCTTCGTGGGCTTTGCGGCGACGCTGAAGGTGCCGGGTCTGAAGGGCGGGGACATCGACCTGTCGTTGTTCCGCCTGTCGTTGCAGACCTTCGACCCGTGGTTCGTCGGCGTGATCGGCGCAGCCGGGATTCTGACCGCGCTGGTGCCCGGCTCGATGATCCTCACCTCCGCGTCCACGCTGCTCGCCAACGACGTGTATCGCGGCATGGTGAACCGCAACGCGTCGGACGCCACGGTGGCGACGCTCGCGCGTGTGCTCGTGCCGGTCGTGGCGCTGGTGGCGGTCGGCTTCACGCTGCAAGGCGGCGAAACCATCGTGGCGTTGCTGCTCATGGGTTACAGCTTCGTGACCCAGCTCTTCCCTGCGGTGATCTGCAGCCTGCGTCCGCATAACCGCGCGACCAAACAGGGCGCGTTTTGCGGGATTCTGGCGGGCGTGGCGGTGGTGGCCGTGACGACGACCATGCACCTGAGCGTCGGTCAGTTGATGCCGTTCCTGCCCGACGCGTTGAAGGACGTCAATATCGGGTTCCTCGCGCTGGCGGTGAATATCATCGTGTTCGCGGCGGTGAGCGCGATGACGCAGCCGCGGCCGGTCGAGCAGACCCACGCGCCGGTGCATTAAGACTTTTTCCGGCAGTTGTCGAAAGGGGCTGTCGCTTCGGCGACAGCCCCTTTTCATTTCAAGCCCCGCGCCTGCGTCGAGAAACAGAAAGTCAAATCTACACACGAATGAAGAAAACGCATCGCCGTGCGGCGCACGGTCAAGACATTTAAATAGGCGCCCGCAGCCAAAAAGCCGCTTGTCCGCACTGCAACACAAACCTTGCGCGCCGCCACAATAACGACCCAAACATCAGGCACACCCCTTGCTGAAAGGACAGCTCAACGCATCTCACCGCACTGTGCAAGTGCACAAATCCCGTCCTTGGGGGCCGCTTTGCCGCTCAACGTTCTTCTCGTCGCTTCCGAAGCCCTGCCGCTCGCCAAGTCCGGCGGACTCGGCGACATGGTCAGCGCATACGCCGCCGCCCTGCGCGATGCCGGCGTCGATGTCTCGATCCTGATGCCCGCCTATCCGGCCGCGCTCGAACGCGCCGTCGAGGTCGCGCCGGTCGCGCGCATGATAGGCCTGCCCGGCGGCGACGCACGGCTCCTGCGCGGCCAGATGCCCGACACCGGCATACCGGTGCTGCTTCTGCAGATGGATCACCTGTTCGCGCGCGAAGGCCTGTACCGCGATCCGCAGGGGCGCGACTACCTGGACAACCTGACCCGCTTCGCCTCGCTCGCGGCAGCGGCCGCGCGGGTGGCGCGCGGCGTGCGCAACGTGAAGCGCCCCGACATCGTGCACGCGCACGATTGGCATGCAGGACTCACGCCGCTCTACCTGCGGCTCGCGGGCGTTGCCGCGAAAAGCGTGTTCACGATTCACAACCTCGCGTTCCAGGGCAACCATCCGCTCGCCATGGGCGGCTGGATCGGCGTGCCGCCCGAATTGCTGGCGCCCGCGCTGTCGGACGAACGCAGCATCGAGTTCTACGGCTCGCTCAGCATGATGAAAGCCGGCATTGTGCATGCCGATCGCGTCACCACCGTGAGCCGCCGCTATGCACGCGAAATCCTGACGCCGCGTTTCGGCCACGGCATGGAAGGCGTATTGCAGGCGCAGGCCGGCAAGCTGTCGGGCATCGTCAACGGCATCGACACCACGGTCTGGAATCCCGCCACCGACAAGCTCATCGCCCGCCCCTATTCCGTCGACGACACCGCCGGCAAGCAGGCCTGCAAGCGTGAACTGCAGCAGGCCTTCGGTCTCACGCGCGATCCGTTCGCGCCGCTGGTCGCGATCGGCAGCCGGCTTACCGAACAGAAGCTCGCCGATGTCGTCGTGCATACGCTGCCGGCGCTGCTCGAACGGCATCCGCGCTTGCAGTTCGCGATTCTCGGTCAGGGCGAGCATGGTATTGAACAGGCACTGCAGGACATCGCGGCGGCATGGCCGGGGCGCGTCGGCGTGCAGATCGGCTATGACGAGCGGCGCGCGCACATGCTGCATGCGGGCGCGGACATTCTGCTGCATGGCAGCCGCTTCGAACCCTGCGGACTCACGCAACTCTACGCGATGCGCTATGGCACGATTCCGGTGGCGTCGCGTGTCGGCGGCCTGGCCGATACCATCGTCGATTATCTGCCGTACGATCCCCGCGGCGACAGCAAGGCAACCGGCTTCCTGTTCGACGGCGAAGGCCCGGACGACGTCATGCATGCACTGGGCCGCGCGCTGTCCGCGTTCGTTGAGCCATCGTCGTGGCACGTGTTGCAGCGTAACGCGATGAGCCGCGACTTCGGTTGGGACACGTCGACTTCGAACTATCTCGCGCTGTACGCGGATCTGGTGGATGCACGTCCGGCGCTGCGCGATACTCGGATTCGCAAGACTGCGGTTCGGGCTCGGGCGGCCGCCGCTGCGGGTGGCCGCAGGGAAGACTTCAATGCGGGCCTCGGCGAGATGGCGCGCAGCGCGTAGTGGCGTGATGGGGGATTCGTAATCAAGTTTCGTAATCGGTTTGAGGCACCCGGCTAAGGTTATCGGCTACGCGCCGCAACTGACACGTTATGCTATGCGGCCCGCCCATGTTTCGTGGAGTCGCCGATGCATTCGCCCGTTCTCCGGGTCGCCCGCCCCACCAACGATCTGCATAAGGTCACCGATTTCTACACCCGCGGGCTGGGCTTCGAAGTCCTCGCGCGCTTCGAGAATCACGCGGGCTTCGATGGCGTCATCGTGGGACGGCGAGGCTGCCCCTGGCACATCGAGTTCACGCATCAACACGGCGTGACCGTGGACCGGGCGCCGACCACCGAGCACCTTCTCGTGCTCTATCTGCCTGAGCGCGATGCATGGTGTGCGGCCGTCGAACGGCTCGAAGCGCTCGGCGCAATGGCCTGCGAATCTGAGAATCCCTATTGGGACCGTCAAGGCAAAACTTTCGAAGATCCGGATGGCTATCGGATCGTTTTACAGAACAGTTCATGGATCGACACGTCACCGGCTTCTTCTGCGCATACGGACGATTCGCCACGCATGACGTCATGACGCGCGGGCCTTTCGCGCTCCCACACTTTGTCCACCCCGCCTGCCGAAAGCCGCTTGACAGCTTGCCCCGGCATTAGGCAAGCTGCGGCGTGCAGAACGTCTGCACTGCGAGTCCGGTTTACTGTTGCCTCTGTTGTCCCGCGCTGTCCGAATGATCACGCTGCCGTCTTGCACGGCGCATTCGCAAGGGTCGCAATGTACAGAACACGAACTATCGCTGCCGCGCTATTGGCCATCGCCCTCGCCGCCTGCCAGACGGCGCCTACCAACGACTTCGCCAGAGCCCCTGTCGCCCCGGTCACCGCCAGTAGTACCGACATCCGCTCGATCGCCAAAGACGCCTATCTCTACGGCACGCCAATGGTCGATTCATACGGCATCATGTATGCGTTCTCGGTGGACTCCACCAACCCGCAATACAAAGGCCCGTTCAATTCCATCCTGAACATCTCGCGCGTTTTCACGCCGGACGACACCGCCTTCGTCACGCCCAACTCCGATACACCCTACTCGTTCGCCGGCCTCGACCTGCGCGCGGAACCGGTGGTGATCACCATCCCGCCGATGGACCCGAAGCGCTACTTCGTGTTCCAGTTGATGGACCTCTACACCTTCAACTTCGCGTATATCGGCAGCCGCACGACGGGCAACAACGGCGGCACGTTCCTGATCGCGGGACCACGCTGGAACGGGCAGACGCCCAATGGCATCACGCAGGTCATCCGTTCCGAGACCGATCTCGTGAACGTGGTCGGGCGCACGCAATTGTTCAATCCGGACGACCTCGACAACGTCAAGCAGATTCAGGCGGGCTACAAGGTGCAAACGCTGTCGGCGTTCACCGGCAGCAAACCCGCACCCACCGCGCCGCCAGTGCAGTGGATCAAGCCGATCGCACCGGCCACCGCGCGGACATCGCTCGAGTTCTTCAATGAACTTGCCTTCGTGCTGCAGTTCGCGCCGGTCAATCCGGACGAAGCGGGGCTGCGCAGCCGCTTTGCACAGATCGGCGTCGTGCCCGGCAAACGGTTCGATGTCAACGCGCTCTCCCCCGAGCAGAAAGCGGCCTTTCAGGCCGGCATGCAGGATGGTCAGAAGGCGATCGACGACAAGCGCGCTTCACTCGGCGGCAAGACCGACACGCTATTCGGCTCGCGCGAGTATCTGAAGAACGACTACGTGGCGCGCGCCACCGGCACCCAGGTCGGCATCGGCGCGAACTCGCGCGAGGAGGCGTTGTATCCGGTGCTCGACAAGGATTCGGCCGGCCAGCCCCTCGACGGCAGTCAGCGTCGCTACGTGCTGCGGTTTCCGAAGGGACAATTGCCGCCAGTGAATGCGTTCTGGTCGGTGACCATGTACGCGCTGCCCAGTCAGTTGCTCGTGAAGAATCCGATCGATCGCTATCTGATCAATTCGCCCATGCTGCCGCAACTCAGGAAGGATCGCGATGGCGGCCTGACGATCTATATTCAGGCGAAGTCGCCGGGCAAGGGCAAAGAGGCCAACTGGCTGCCGGCGCCGGATGGGCCGTTCATGATCACCATGCGCTTCTACTGGCCCAAACCGGCGCTGCTGGACGGCAAGTGGAAGACACCGGTGGTGAAGCGGGTGAAATAGGTTTGGCGCGTGTGTAATGCGTGCTGCGTGCTGCTTGCTGTCTAATGCCGGTGCCAGTTGCCTGGTGCGAGCCATGAATGGCTCGCACTGAACGCGTCACGTCGAAGTCTTCTCGATGCATCGGCAACCCGCTTCTAATTCTGCCGCTTGCCGATAATCACGATGCCGCGCGACAGTCCGCTCACGCTATCCACCGCCAGCGCCGCTGCGTACAACTGCGCGACCGGCACCCAGACGGCCGGATATTTGTAACGCGCCACATCGAGCAGCAACGCGCTGTCGCTCGCCGAGTCGTAAGCGCCGAGCGGCGACCAGTGTCCGCCACCCGCTTCGCCGATTTCCATGCGCCGGAAATTCAACAGCACGAAGCGGTCGTTGTGCGCCGTGGTCGCGCGCACGATATCGCGGAACTGGCCGAGCGACAGGTCCGCGGCGTGATATTTCCTGACCGCCACCGGAAATGCAGTGAGGGCCGTGCCGAGCTGGTCGAGCGTCATGCCCTCTCTCGACACCTGCGCGGCGTTGGCGACCTGCGGATCGATTGCGCGGAAAAAATCGTCCTGCGAGAAGAACGGAAAATCCGGGTATTGCGTCGTCTCGGGCCGGCGGATGCCCAATGCGTTGAGCGCCATGACCGACGTGGCCACGGAGCAATAGGCTTCGTTACGCTGGGTTTCGAAATACTGCGAGAGCGGCCAGTATGACTGGTTGGACGCTGCACCCGTCAATCGTTTCTGACCGGCCGGCTGCGCCAGCACAACGAGGTTTGGCGGGACCGGCAGCGACCCTGCGGTGGTGCGGGCTGTAGCCTGAGCGCCGGCCTGAGCGCCGGCCTGATTGCCGGGCTGTGCGGCCGGTTGAATGACAGCCGGTTGGGCGACGGATTGAGCGACGGGTTGAACAGGCGCGGGAGGCACCGGCGCGCAGGCAGCCAAGGCCGCGACCAGAATGGCGACGCCCCACTCCGGCTGCTTCAAGCGCCTTACGGCGCGCATCATCGAATATCTGGACATGGATCTTTCCGCTGGGACCGAATTCGCATCGACCACGATCGCGCCGGCGCATGAATCATGCATACGTCGTCGAGCCTCGTTTTTGTAACACGAAACAAAGCTGAGCGTGCGCGAGGTCATCGCGTAGGGGTATTCGAATGCCGGGGCGGAAAGTGAAGCCGAAGAGGCACAACCCTGCTCCGCACCGAGGATGCGCACACGCAAACATGCACACACGCGCCGAGTGTGCGCTCAGTCAGCTTTCGCTGTGAATGCGTAACCGTTTTTGCCGCTGCGCTTGACGCGGTACATCGCCTCGTCCGCCGCGGCCACGAGACGCTGGTAATCGCCGACGAGGTCGGGAAAGCTGGCAATGCCGATACTCGCGCGCACCAGCCCGAGTCCCATCTGCTCATCGGTCGCCACCACGCACGCAATCAGCCGACGTGCGACTTCGGCCAGTTCGTCGGCCGTTGAGAATTCGTGTATCAGTACCGCGAATTCGTCGCCGCCAATGCGCGCGACAACATCGCGTTTGCGCACCGACTCGCGAAAACGCCGCGATACCGCGATCAGGAATTCGTCGCCGGCACGGTGGCCATGCGAGTCGTTGACCTGCTTGAAACCATCCAGATCCACATACAGCACGGCGATTTTGCGAGGCGCCGGCCCTGGCTGCGGGTTCGCCGCTGCATCGTCGAGCACGGCGAACAGCTGGCGCCGGTTCGGCAGCGTGGTGAGCGGATCGTGCAACGCGGCGTACTCGAATTCGTACGACTGGCCCACCAGTTGACGATTGCGTTTGGCGTACATGCCGAGCGCGGTGAGCAACAAACAGAACAGCAGCGCAGCCAGCGCGATCAGCACGTTCGCGACGTGGGCGACGCGCAGGCGTATGTCCGCGCCATCGGCATCGCGCTGTGCCCGCCAATGCGCGGAGACCGTGGCCAGCAGCGCCTCGGTCTCGCTCAGACTGGCGTCAGCCATCAACGCCGAGCCGGGCATGTGCGGCGCAGCAGACGGGCTGGCGTTCACCAATGCCGCGAGCGCCCCGAGGCGATCGGCGAGTTCGGCACGTGCCTGCCGGTAACCCTGCGCTTGCGCCTCGCGATCACCGGGGCGTTGCCGCCATACGTCCACCATGGCACGCGCACTGTCCGCGCGGCCTGCCGCTTCGAGCACGAGCCCGGCGTATTCCTGTTTCAACTGATCGGAAAAGATCGTTCTGATCTGCGAGGCGAGATACAGAAGACCAGCCAGCAGACAGACCAGCGAGGCGCCGGCCAACATGGCGGGCGCCCGCCTGAACCGGGTTATGAAGGCGCCTGCCGCACCAACGCGAGCGCCACGTCGTCGCTCAGGGATGGGAATAGATGTCTTGCCGATTTGCGTTGCCATGCTGCCGATAGTTCACTCGACGAAAAAAGAGCCCGATGCGGGTGAACGCGTTGTCTTTATGCTTCGCGTTCGCCAAGGTCGTACGGCGCTCCTGCGGAGTTGCACGGCCATCTTTACCCGCTCGCGACGGGACCGCTTGCTGCACGGCAGGCGCGCCGACGCTTGCCGAACGTCGGGCCGCGCTGGCAGAGGAAGCAGGCGCGTCGGGCGCCGCATCTGTCACGAAGTTTGTCTGGAGCGCCGGTGGCGAATGCCGTTTGACCTCACCAGACCAGGTGGCTAACTGCCCGCCCGCTTCCGGATCGTCGACGGTGGGTGCTGCCGTCACCGTCGGGCTGCGTTCCGCCGACGCTGACGGCAACGATGTCGCGCCGCTGGTTCGTGCAACCACCGCCGCACTCCCCGATGCGCCGCTGCCGAGCGCTTGCCGTGCGCCGGCCATTGCTTCGGTGTAGGCCTTCTGATCGTGATTGAACCAGACACCGTACGCCACCGTACCCATCACGCCGATCGCGAGCGCGCTGGCCACAGCCACGCACATGGCGAAGCGTCCGAACCGCGGCGGCGCAGCGGAACGTGGCAGACCGTTCACCCGGCCGCCGGCATCCGGACCGGCGGCCAGAGAGTGGGGCAAGTTGGGATCATTGAACATCGCAGTACTCTCCACAAAATCCTTATGTCTGATCTGTCGGCAGGCTTTGTTCACACGATCCTGGTGATCCGCGCAAAGCCGTTCGACGAATTTAGCCTCCTCAACGCACGAGAACAACACGGCCATGCTGCGCTTTAAACGGCGTCTTGGCGAGGCAGGGTTGCGTTGGAGAAACAGGTAAAACTTCTACGACGCTGGTAGTCGCGCGCAATGTCGGCAGCCTTCGCAAGGTGCGTCTGCAGGCCGTGCAAGCCGCACGCGGCGGGCGGCGAGCGGACGGCTGTGAGGTGAGGCGACAGCCGCGCTCAGTCACAATCGCTCGCTCGCGCTTGACGTCTCGCGTCTTAAACGCAAGTGCCATTCCTGATAGCCGCTTGTTGGCTGCAATCGATGACAGGCGCGGGCCGGACTCGCGCGGGATCAGATGGAATCGCGGCGCGCGTGGCTCGCCTTGATCGGCACGGCGAACGCCGCGTTCCGCCTCCACGACCACCAGGCGAGCATGTCGTATCGCCGCGGCCGGCGGCGCTCGCGCTGGCGTATGGAAGCTCGGTTTAGGCGCGAGGCGGCTACTGTTATTTTGAGTGTGGAGACTGCGTGTGGAGACCCGGGTCGTCGCATCCCGCCGTTCGCCACGGCGAACGCCGCGCCGGCATCTCTCCCATTTCGGCGCTTACTGCACGGTAATCGTTTCCTTCATATTCGGGTGGATGCCGCAAAACACCTTGTACACGCCCGGCTTGTCAAACTTGAACTGGTAAGTGTCGTTCTGATCGAGCGCGGCGGAGCGAAACATGCCCGCGTCGTTCACGACGGTATGCGGTTCGCCGTCGAGATTTTTCCAGGTCACAGTCGAGCCGGCTTTGACCGTCAGTTCCATCGGCGAGAACATGAAGTTCTTGATGACGACCGCGTTCGACGTCTCCGCCCGAGCCACCGAGAACCCGGAAAATTCCGCAAACAATGCCGAACTGGCGGCCATTACGAGAAAAACGCGGCGAATATTTTTAGTTTGCATAACTGATCTCCTGCAAGAAGAAAGTGATGATCAAACCAGTGTCGTGTCGTTCAGCGTCGCCTTCAGCGGATGCCGCGTGACTTTGATGCTGGTGACCCCAAGCATTTTCGGAAGCTGGTCGCTAGCCACCGTCAACGGTCCGGGGCCGGTGCCGTTGCCGGCGGTCGGCTGCGGATAGGCCGTCGAGCGCGCCGTATGGAAGGTGATGTTGCCCTCCACTTTCGACACGATCTGATGAATGTGGCCGTTCAGCACCGTCACCGAGCCGAAGCGCTTCAGATAGCTCATCGCCTGTCCGGCATCGCCGGTGCCCCAACCCCACGGCTCGTAGATCGTCCACATCGGCATATGCGCGAACACGACGATCGGCGTGCTGGACGAACGCCCCTTCAGATCGTTTTCGAGCCACTCGAGTTGTTCGTCGCCCAGACCGCCCAGCCCGTTCGGCTTGAAATGCATGACGTTGACGAGGCCGACGAAGTGCACGCCCTGGTGGTCGAAGCTGTAATAGCCCTTGTTGTCCGAGGGCTTGCCGAACCGGCTGAAGTATTCCGTTCCGGGGCCGTCCGTCACGTCGTGCTCGCCGGGCACGGTATGCAGCTCGGTGATCTTCAGACCGGACATCAACTGAGCCGCGAGATCGAACTCCGCAGGTTTGGAAAGGTGCGTGATATCGCCGGTATGAATAGTCAGCGCGGGCTTGACCGGCATCGCGTTGACGTACTCGATGGTCTGCTTCAGCGTGCCCGCCACGTCCGGGTTGGCTTCCTTGTTAAAGCCGATGTGCGAGTCGCTGATCTGCAGGAAAAGCGGCACGCCGGAGCTAGCCGCGGACGATTTCTGGTCCGCGGCGAGCGCCAGTTCCACCGGCGTCAGTATCCCGCCGGACAAAACGAATACGGTGCCCAGGCCACCGAATGCAAGACACTTCAGCGCGCCGCGACGCGACGCGTCGAACGAATGATCTGACGACATGTTGACCTCACGATAAAGAGTCGCAGACGGGCCGCGGATTATCCGGCGGCCCTTGCGGATCGGTTCGTCAGGCATGACTGGACCGGCCCCGGTTTTATTCCCGGGGTAATCCATCGCGCAGGTCTTTTTTGTCAGTCGGCACAGCTGCAACGAAAAAGCGGCCCGCCTCGCTGCATGGCGAGGCGGGCCGCTGCGCTACTCTGACCTTCTGCTTACTGAGCTTGCTGCGCCTGTGGCTTCTGCCGCAACTTGCCTTGATAGCGGATCGTCGGACGCAGCGACTGCGTCGTCGGCGTTGCCATCATCAACTGATGGGCAAGCGGTGCGGCCGCCGGACTCAGCGAGCCGATACTGGTTTCACGCGACGGATCTGCCAGACCGTTTTTCACGAGCAGCTTCGCCTCGAGTTGCAGACTGGTCAGCAGCACCGGATCCTTCAGCGCATTGCCCTGCGCCAGCAGCTGGCTCCATGCGCTGTTGCTGTAGTTGGTCACGTAGTAGTCGAGACCGCTCGGATCGGCGAGCACCGCGGAACAGCCGTTCAGACGCACCTGGGTTTGCGTGTCCTTCATTGCCAGCGTCTTGCGTGAAGTCAGCCCGTCACCGTACGCGAGCGTCAACGGAATGGTCCACTGCGTACCCGGATACTGATTCTGGTTCGGGAACGGCGCCTGTTTCAGCGTGACCACGGTCTGATTGGTCGTCAGATCGCATTGCGTATCGAGCGAAATCAGAGGCACGCCGGTCTGCCGCACGAAGCTGTCGCCGATCGCCACCATCGGCTGACCGCTAACCTTCGCCAGTTCGTCCCACAGACGCTTCGGCGTGACGTTGCCGAGCGAATAGTCGGCGAGGTACGACTGCAGGCCCTTGCGCATGACTTCTTCGCCGAGATAGTTCTCCAGCATCTTCAGCACGTGACCACCCTTGTCGTACGTGAAGGCGCTCGCGCTCAGCACGAAGTCGTTCGAGGCCCAGCCGTTGAAGTTCGGCTGCACCGGGAACGCGGTGGACTTCAGATCCGCATTCATCACGGCGTATTTATTCTTCACGTCGTCGACCCAGCTGAAGCGCTCCGGGAAGAAGCGCACCTTGGTCTTGTTCTCGAAGAAGGTCGCGAACGATTCGTTGAGCCAGACGTCGTCCCACCAGTCGAGCGTGACGAGGTCGCCGAACCATTGGTGCGCGGCTTCGTGCGTGAGCACCGTCACGCCGTAATCGGACATGGTGGTGCCGGGCGCCGGCAGGATATCGTCGGCGAATTCGAGAATCGCGCCCCAGTTCTCCATGCCGCCGAAGTTCAGGTCCTTCTGCTCCTTGAACGCGTCGTTGGCCGCGATCGTGTCGAACTTGGTGAGCGGCAACGGAATGCCGGTGTAGCGATAGTAGTAATCGAGTGCCTGCTTGGTTTGCTGCATGGCCGGTTTGGCCCAATCGCGCATGCCGGGCGGTGTGAAGATGCGCAGATGCAGACCTTTGCCGTCGGGCAGCGGGCTTGTGAAGTCGTCCTCGAGAATGTCGAACTGGCCGCCGCCGAAAAACAGCAGATACGACGGCATGGGCGGCGTCTTTTCGAACGACACCAGCTTGTAGCCTGCATCCACGTTGACCGCGGGCTTCTCCGCCGCATTCGAGACCACGTTCCAGTTTTGCGGCACTTCCGCGCTCACCTCGTAGGTCGGCCGGAAGGCCGGCTCGTCCCAGCCGGGGAACCATTGGCGCGCCAGGTTCGATTCGCCTTGTGTGAGAATCGCGCCGCTCGTGGTGCCATCCGTTGACTTCAGATCGACGCGGAACACGCCTTCCGCCGCGGAGCAACCCGGATAGGGATCATCGCCGCAACTGCCGCCGGTCTTCGCGACCGGATCGTCATAAGTCTTGAAGTTGATGATGCCGCTCCACTCCATATGCAGCGAGTAGTTGCCGGCGGCGATCTGCCCGCTCACGGGGCGAAGCTGGTAGAAATCGCCGTCGTCCTGCGGCGTGGCGATCAACGCAATGTTGCCCGGCTGAAGCGTGATCGTGCCATTCGTGAACTTGACCCGGTGCCCGGCGATGGTGATCGCGTTGACCGCCTTCTGCACCTTGATCTGTACGTCGGCCCGGCCATCGAACGAAGACAGCGCGGGATTCGGCCGGAACCAGAGCTTGTAGTTGATCGGCGTAACCGTGTCGGGCAATTCGACCGGTGGCACCGACTTGTTGATCGATGTGTCCGCAACGACCGGCGCGGCGGGCGGGGTCAGCGCCACCTCGGAGGCAGCCGGCGCGGTCGCGGGTGTCTGCCCGGATTTGCTCGCCAACGACGACGAGCCGTCGCTGCCGCCGCATCCCGCCAGAACCGCAATTCCGGCGAGTGCGAGGCACTGCATCTGCAATCGGAAATTTATACGCATTATTAATCCTCGACTGACAATATCGGTATAAAGAAAGTGCGTTGAGTGGTTCAGCTTGTTTTCTCTGTCTTTCAGAGAAAAAGGTCTCCCGCACTAGCACCGAATTGCTAGCGAGAATATTTGGACGTGTTGGCGCCTCAGCACTTGTGGCTGATTTTCAAATCGCGCTACGCGTTTATTACAATGCTTTCACAAAGACAGCTTCGGCCGTTTTTGTCGGCTTTCATTCAATCGTTTAACTGACCGGCAAAGCGGCGGCTTACCTGCGTCTCCGGGCAGATAGCGAAATCCGAGATCAGTTTTTGACGACAGTGCGTAGCCTAGTTTGGCAAACGTTCCCGTGTCAACTTCCTTTCACAAACTTTCTTTCAGCCGGGCAATGCGTATGCGAACCGAATGGCTTCGGTAATGAGATCGAGTTAATCCTCTAAGACTCGCAATATCGCCTGCAACTACGGGAAAGCTTATTTTTCTTTTGTTCGGATTATGTTATGGCGCGACCATGCAGCTGAATAACCTACGGCGAGGTTTTAATTTGAACTAGCTGGAGAGTTCAGAAAAGGAATCGGCGCGAATAATGCGCTATCCGTTCACCGCCGCTACGATTCGCGCGCACATGGCCTTGTCGGGTAATGGGCCCGAACCGGCCCGCACATTGTCCGCCATGTATTGCGGACGCCCGGTGCCCGGAATCACCACCGTCACCGCCGGCTGCGCGAGCACGAACTTCAGCAGAATCTGCGCCCAACTCGTGCAGCCAATTTCCGCAGCCCACCCAGGCAGCGGCGTTTTGCTGACGCGTGCAAGCAGGCCGCCACCGCCGAAGGGCTGATTGATCACCACGCCAATGCCCAACTCCGCCGCAAGCGGCAAGATGCGCGTCTCTGCGGCGCGGTCGTCCGCCGCGTAGTTGACCTGTACGAAGTCGGGCTTTTCGTTGCGCATGACGGCCGCCACTTCATCGAATGCGCTAGACGTGTAGTGCGTAATGCCGATATAGCGAATCCGGCCGCGCGCTTTCCAGTCGCGCAATGTGGCGAGTTGCGTGCGCCAGTCCAGCAGGTTATGCACCTGCATCAGGTCGATGCGCGGTTGCTGAAAGCGACGCAATGATTCTTCCATTTGCGCGATGCCCGCTTCGCGTCCTTCGGTCCAGACTTTGGTGGCGACGAAAGCTTTATTGTGCGCGTCGAGTTGCGTGAGCAACGCACCGGCGACCGCTTCCGAAGAACCGTACATCGGCGAAGAATCGATCGTCGAACCGCCGGCCTCGAACAGAATGCGCAGAACGCCGGCAAGTTGTGCGCGAGCGGCGGGATCGTTGCCGACATCGAAGGTACGCCATGTGCCGCAGCCGACCACAGGCAGTCGCTCGCCTGTCGCGGGAATCACGCGTTGCGCCATGCGCGGCAACGGCGTCGTGGATTCGGTTTGAGATTGATCTGGCGTTTGCGCCGGGGCCAGCCTCGGCAAAGCAAGCGAAGCCGACAGGCCGATTGCCGTGCTACTCGCTGTGTGCAGAAAACGGCGTCTGCCGGAAAGCCTTGCTGCGTCTTTCGAAGAAAGTGCCATGACGTGCCCTCCATTCGCGCGCAATACAGTGACTCTGTACGATACGGCAAATCGGCATGGCACGTTGAGCGCCGGCTAATGCGGCGCAGCCGCAATGTGTTCTACTTGCGCGATCGTGCGCAACACCCCGCTAGCGGATGAAGCGACCGCAGATCGGCATGCTGCCAAGCCACGCCATAAAAGACGACTCGCCACGACCTGCCGTCGCGAACTGATCCGCCGCCATGGCGGAGCCCGCTGCGGCGCCGATCGCGATGACCACGATCGCGATCCGGCGCAGCCGCCCGCCTCGACCGGCGAGCGAACCCGACACGCTCTGCCAACTGGACAGCAAGGTCATTGTGAGGGCAACTATCGCGCAGCACATGGCGCCTCCTTAAGCATTCGCCGTGGCGCGCTCCGGCCGCGCCGGAAAAGGATTGCGCCATGCATCGATCGCGTTCAACTGATCGTGCCAGCGCTGCACTTCCGGAAACTCGTCAAGCGGCATCGCGGCGCTTTTTGCGTACGGCAGCGTGACGCCCACGGAGAAATCCGCGACCGACATGTCATCACCCAGCAGCCACTTACGCCCCTTCAGATGCTGGTTCAGCACGGCGGCATGTTTGCGGAAAAACCCTTGAGCTTCTGCAACCTTCGAAGGCTCGGGCTCGCCTAGTCCGACCCACGGCTTGATCAGATACTCGAAATAAAGCGAACCCGCGTGCCGGTATAGGTGCTGATTATTCCAGCTGAACCAGCGCGTGATTTCGATCTGCTGCTGTGCGTCGCGCGGCCACAGTCTGGATTCGGCGCGCTGCGCAAGGTGGCAGATAACCGCATCGGATTCCCAAATGCTCTTATCGCCGTCGACGAGACATGGCACCTTGCCGTTCGGATTGATCGCCAGATAGGCGGGCCTAGTATGCTCACCCTTGCGTAGATCGACAAAGACGTATTCGATTGGCAAACCTAAGTACCCAGCCATTGCGCAGGCTTTTCTGGGAGACAGCGTTTCGGCATAGTAGAGCTTCATGGTGGACCTCGATATGCGTTGACTTGCCCGGAATGTGCTTTATTCGCCCGCGTTTTCCAGCTCGGCGAACAGTGCTTCCAGCTTCTCGAACGCACCGCTCCAGCCGGTGCGATGACCGTCGCGCGCGGCTTCGTCGAGGAACTGCGCGTGCGTGAAATTCAGTTCCGTGCCTTCTTCAATCGGCCGAAACCTGATCGTGACCAGCGACCTGCGTTCGGGCAGCGTCACCCACTCCCATGTGAAGACGAGCTTGCGGTCTGCTTCGACTTCCCGGTACTCACCGCGACAGTCGTGCGTTTCGCCATCCAGCGTCTGGAACACCACGCGAAAGCGACCGCCCACGCGAGGGTCCGCTTCGGCACTCAACACCGGTCCGGCGTCGGGCCCCCACCAACGCGCCATCAACTCCGGCCGCGTCCATGCCGCGTAGACTTTTTCGGGTGGCGCTTTAATGCGCCGCACGAGGGTCAGGCTGGGCTTTTCCTCGATCATTCTTCGTTACCCTCCACAAAATCGGCAAGCCGGTCGAGGCTCGCGGACCAGAAGCGTTCATAGCGCCGCAACCACGCCATGGCCTCTTCCATCGGTCCGGGGACCAGTTCCACCGTGACGGTTCGGCCATGCTTCGTGCGCGCCACCAGACCCGCGTCGCTCAGCACGTCGAGGTGCTTCATGACGGCGGGCAGTTTGAGCGGCAACGGACGCGCGATTTCCGTGACCGACAGACCGGGCTCGCGCTCGAGACGCGTGAGGATGGCCCGCCGCGTGGGGTCCACGAGGGCGGAAAACGTACGATCAAGTTGACTGACTGGAGACTTCACCATATGGTGAACTATAGACGCTGAACGCGCGGAGTCAAGGTCGTTTTGGCTAGATCAATCCACGAGCTTGCAACTCGTGCGACAGAGCGTCGACACCGACAAACCTGTGACCCTGCAGTCCCGCATCGATCGCGCCGTTCACGTTGGCGTCCGTGTCATCGACGAACAGCGTTTCGGCCGGTGGTACGCCAAGCTGATCGACGCAACGCAAATAGGTCTGCGGTGCGGGTTTCGCGGCACCGTACAGCGCCGATGAATAGACATGCGAGCCGAACAGCCGCGCCACCGGCGGATTCAGATACCCAATGTTATCGGTCAACAACCGGCAATTGTTCGTCAGCACCGCGATGCGACTGCGTTCGGCGACTTTCGCGGCCAGCGCGAGCGCGTCCTCGTTCGGCGTAATCGACGCGTGACGGGCAGCAAGCCAGTCGTCGCGGCTGATCGGGTGATTCAACAGAATGCCTAGCTCGCGCAAATACTCGTCATCGCTGATCTCGCCAGCGTCCGCACGCGCTTCGAGACCAGAACCCCAGATCGCCTGACGCACGGCTTGCGGCGTACACCCCACGCACGCCGCCAGATGTTCAGCCCGCGCGTCGCGGTCGTAATGGGACAGAACACCTTCCATGTCGAACAGAACCAGCGTGATGGATGCGGTCATGCTATCGGCCTCACGTCGAAACGTTTCAGGAACGGAGAGACGACCTGGCGCGATGACGCCGAACGGTCGCCGCTTTCCATTGTGCCTCGACAAAACCGCCAATGCCTGCAACGAACCCTTACCGGGACAAACCGAAAAATTCTTTTCCGCCACAGGAATAAAGCTGCAACACCGCGCGTTCAATAAGCGCAATGACCATCGGTCAGAACAGAGAGGTGTGGCCATGAAATCTGTGCTTAAGGCATTGGGCGTCGCCGTGGGCGGCGCGGCGTTGGTGAGTTTCGTCGCGGCATGCGGCGGTTCCAACTCGGTCAGTATGCAGTCGTATACATCGACGGCGCTCGTATCGGACGGCGCAGTCGCGGCAGCGCATACCGACCCTAACCTGAAAAACGCGTGGGGCGTTGCGTTTAATCCGAAGGGTTTCGTCTGGGTCGCGGACAACGCCACCTCGCGCGCGACGCTTTACGATGGCAACGGCACGCCACAGTCTCTAGTCGTCAGCATTCCGAATGGAACGAACGGTCCGGCGAATCCGACCGGCATTGTCTTCAACGGCACGACGGACTTCGTCGTGACGCAAGGCGGCAAGTCCGGCGTGGGCGCATTCATCTTTGCCGGCGAAGGCGGCACGATTACGGCGTGGGCTCCGACGGTCGCCCCGACCACCGCATTCGTCGTGTTCGACAGCGGCAGCAGCGGCGCGGTCTACAAAGGTCTGGCGCTGGCCAGCAACGGCGGCGCCAACTTTCTCTACGCCACCGACTTTCACAACAACAGAATCGACGTATTCGACAGAAGCTTCACGAAGCTTGCAACGCCGGGCAAGTTTCAGGATGCGTCGATACCGGCAGGCTTTGCGCCGTTCGGTATTCAGGCAATCGGCACGAAGCTCTTCGTGACCTACGCCAAGCAGGACGCAGAGGCGCACGACAACCTCGACGGCGCCGGCCTCGGTTTCGTCGATATCTTCGATACGGCAGGCAACCTGCTGCAGCGGTTCGCTTCGGCGGGCGCGCTGAATGCGCCGTGGGGAATCACGCAGGCGCCGGCCAATTTCGGACGGTTTAGCGGCGACGTGCTGGTTGGGAACTTCGGCGACGGCACGATCAACGCCTTCGATCCGGTCAGCGGTCAATCGCTTGGCGCGATCAATCTGCCTGACGGAAGCGCGTTCGTCCAGCACGGCCTGTGGGGTATCGCATTCGGTAACGGGCTCAGCAATCAGCCGGTCAATACGCTGTTTTTCGCGGCCGGTCCGAATGACGAAGCGAACGGCGTCTATGGACGCATCGACGTGAAAATGTGACCAGCGGCGCGCGGGAGCGCTTGCCGCGGCGCATAGGTAAGCGACGCGGCTAGCTCTTCACGCTGCGCAACGCATACGCGGACAACGACGCGAGCCGCCCTACGCTCAGCATCCTCGCGATCCGCTTCAGGGCGTGGCGCACGCGGCCACGCACATGCGCGACGCGCATGTGGCGCCAGAAACGGTCCGGCACGAAATCGTCGAAACGCCCTTCCTTTTCGAGCAACGCCTTGCCACCCGGCAAATGGACGAACGAGCAGCAGCGAAACCACCGGACGTCTCGATAGTTGTTGCCTGGCCAATGACGACCTACCGCCTGATATGCGCCGACCTCGATCAGCACCTGCCCTTCGTCGCCCAGCGCATTGAGCGCGGCCGAGATGAACGCTTCGTCGCCGTGATGCCTCAGGCGCGCGCTTTCGCTTAGGTAGCGCGCGTAACTGGCTCGCGCGCGCGGCACGAGCCGGCGCAGCGAAGCCGGCGTCGCAAGCATGAACTCGCCGCCATACCAGCGAGGATTTTTGAGCCGCCGGTCAGCGACGATTTCCAGATCCGCGACCACACGCTCGCTGCCGTAGGCCGGAAAGACCTGATCCGAAATGTCGAATACGCCGAGGCCGGCTTGCGCGCATCGCTCGATCAGGTCGGGCGCGAGCGGCAGCAGGGCCACCATGTCGGCGTCGAGCAATAGCATCATCGTGTCGGCGGGTAGAGTCGCCGCGACCTGATCCATCAGATCGAGTTTGAAATGCGCGGCGTAGAACGGCGTGTTCTTCGGCAGATCGATCGTCGCCGTAAGTGTCACTACTGCCGGCCGGTTCGCCGCCGGCATACTTTCCAGACGGCGCGCGACGAGCGCCGGCGCGTTCGTCATGATGGTCAGGGTCGGCATGCCCACGCGCCGTAAGCTGTTATTCAGGCAGATCGCCTGGCTTACGTACGAGAGCGGATCGCGATTCGTCGAGTTGGGCCCCGGCTCCGCATCGACATCCACATAAACGAGAGTGCAAGGAAAAAGATTCACGTTGTTCCTCACCATGCGCTAGCGACAGATCGCCTTCTGGCGCGCCGCCGTTGCTGGCCGAAGTTGATCTACATGTTCTTGCCTTGAGGCGTAACAGCCCCGCAAGGTGCGCAGTATTGGAAACCGCGATTCGTGCCATCTCGGCGTCATATTCGAACCGGGTACGTTGATCTGCGGCGATGGAGTCGGATGAGCCGGGGCGCAGATATCACGTTTGATCTATCGTTTCACGTCCTTGCATTGCCTTTCCGCCAAAAAGCAGAGAGACGCGACGCGTGAGCCGCCGAGGTCCACATGGACCGTGCGCTTCTCGCAATAATTGCAGATGCATGACTGAGCGTCCGCGAATAACTTACTTGTTAGCTACCTGCACACGCGTTTTTTCGGATTGCCGCCGCGGGCCGCTTGCGACGCTAAAGTCCGATGATTGCCTGATTCCGGCGTGCCCGCCTCCGCTTCGCGTTTCATCGAAAAAGAAAACAGGCGCCTCAATAGCTCGGCAGCAATGTGTTGTCTAGACAAACACCGCTTTGCGGCGCCAGCGCAGTCGCAATCAACCTAGCAATGATGTGGCTGCCGCATCGGCCTGAAGAACTGGCGAATGTCGGCGGCAAGCAAATCCGGTTTTTCCATCGCTGCGAAGTGTCCGCCCGCCTGCATGTCGGTCCATTGCACGACATTGAAAGTTCTTTCGAGCCAACTGCGCGGCGGATGATTGATTTCCTTCGGAAAGTGCGCAAAGCCGACAGGCGGCACGACACGTTGTCCTTCGGCGAAGCGCATCGGCTGCAGACGGTTTTCCCAGTACATCTGAATCGCCGTGCCGATACATTGGGTGTGCCAGTAGAGCGAGATGTTAGTGAGCAGTTCGTCCTTCGAAAAGATACTCTCGACGTCGCCCTCGCAATCGCTCCATGCGCGAAACTTCTCGGCGATCCATGCCGCCAGTCCCACGGGCGAATCATTGAGCGAGGCTGCCAGCGTCTGTGGTTTGGTGGTGTGCATGTGGGCATAACCGCCTTCGAGCGCGGCCCATTCGTTCTTCTCCCGCAAGAATCTTTCCTCTGCCGCCGTGAGCGGCATCTGCGCCGCGCCGATGGCCGGCTCATACGAACTCGGCAGGAAGTTGAGATGAATGCCGTCCACGATTCGCGGATGCCGCGCGGCAAGCGCGATCGACACCCCGGCGCCCAGATCGCCGCCTTGCGCGCCGAAGCGCTCGTAACCGAGGCCGTGCATCAGCGACGCCCACATGTCCGCCACCTGAAACGCGGACATGCCAGGTCGAGCGGGCGCCTGCGAGAACGTGAAGCCGGGCAGCGAAGGCACGACGACATCGAAAGCATCGGCGGAATCGCCACCGAACTCGGCCGGGTCGCACAAGCGGTCGAGCAGCGCATGGAACTCCATGAATGATCCGGGCCAGCCATGCGTGATCACCAGCGGATAAGGCGCGGGACCCACGCCGCGCCGGTGCACGAAATGCACGCGCTGACCCTGTACATTGGCGAAAAACTGGGGCTGCCGATTCAAGCCGCGCTCGGCCGCGCGCCAATCGAAATGCCCGGCCCAATACGCGGCCAGTTCGCGCAGCGACGTCGCGTCGATGCCCTGCTGCCAGGCTGGCGAAGCCGTTGCCGGCGCCCAGCGGGTCGCGCGAATACGCTGACGAAGATCGTCGACGTCATGATCCGCAATGGCAATCTGAAACGGTTCTATCTGCATGGCAAGTCGTCCGGCGCAGCGGGAAGGTTAGCGTGCTCGCCTGACTCGACAACGAACTTCGCACACGCCGTTCAATGAGGAGGCTGAGTTAGCCGGCTGAGTCACGGCATTGAGTCATCGAGCGAGCACAGGGCAAACTGCATGGTACACAATGGCGCATTTTCTGTTTTGCGTCCTGGAGACTGCCATGCTTGGAGCGCTCGCTGTTCTGCTCACCTTCCAGTGCCTCGGCGAAGGTGTTTCGTATGTGTTCCACCTACCGGTGCCCGGGCCCGTGATCGGCATGCTGCTGTTATTCGGCTTCCTCATGCTGCGCCCGCAATCCGCCGATGCGATCGAGCCGACCGCGCTCGAATTACTGCGCCATCTGTCCTTACTGTTCGTTCCGGCGGGCGTCGGCATCATGGTGTCGGCGAGCCGGATTCGTGGCGACGCCGTCGCGGTGATCGTCTCCATTGCCATCAGCACGTCTCTCGCCATTGCCGTGGCGGCACTCGTCACGCGCGCGCTGATGCGCCGCCAGCGCCGCGATCCATCCGTTACGGAGGCCGTGTAATGACCGCCATTCCGAAGCTCGGCGCCATCTGGGTCTATCTCGCCGCGACTCCCTTGCTCGGGCTGACGATCACGCTGATCGCCTACCTCATCGCCCAGGCCATCTATGCGAAGGCGCGCTTCAATCCGCTTGCCAATCCCGTGCTGATCGCGGTGGCGCTGCTGGTCGCGCTGCTCGAAGTGACGCGCACGCCCTACGCGACCTACTTTGAAGGCGCGCAATTCGTCCACTTCCTGCTCGGTCCCGCGACGGTGGCGCTCGCGCTGCCACTCTACCGGCAGTGGCCGAAACTGCGCCGCTCCGCATTGCCGCTGATCGGCGGGCTCGTCGCCGGGTCATTGACGGCCATCGTTTCGGCGGTCGGCGTGGCCGCGCTGTTCGGCGCGTCGCATCAAACGATCGCGTCGCTTGCGCCGAAATCGGCGACCACGCCGATCGCGATGGCGGTCGCTTCCGAGATCGGCGGCATTCCCTCGTTGACGGCCGTGCTCGTCATTTCGACGGGCGTATTCGGCGCCGTGTTCGCGCGCGCCATTCTCAACGCCCTGCGTATCGCGGAACCCGAGGTGCGTGGTTTCGCGCTGGGTATCGCGTCGCATGGCATCGGCACGGCGCGCGCTTTTCAGGTGAGCGAGGAAATGGGCGCGTTCGCCGGCCTGGGCATGGGGCTCAACGGCGTGTTCACCGCGTTCGTGGTGCCGGTGTTGATGCCGCTCGCGGCGCGGTGGGTGATTGGGTGAGTCGCTGAGCGACTAAATGCTGCCTGGCCGGTTAAATGATGCTGAAACCGCCGACTGGCTGCAAGGCTCGCCGGCCGCCTCCTGGCATGCACCTGCCGTTGGCTGGATAATGACGGATTCCCTCACCGACTGAACGGAGTTTGCTGCGATGTCTGCCTATGAATCCAAAGTGCCGCGCGTGCTGTTGACGAACGACGACGGTATCGACGCGCCCGGCCTCGCCGTACTCGAAGCGGTCGCTGCCGAGCTCGCGCACGAAGTCTGGGTGGTCGCGCCCGAGCACGATCAGAGCGGCACGTCGCATTCGATCAGCCTGCATTCACCGCTGCGGGTGAGCCGCCAGGGCGAGCGGCGTTTCGGCGTGGTGGGCACGCCCGGCGATTGCGTCGTGATGGGCGTCCGCCACCTGATGCGCGACGCGCCGCCCACGCTGATTCTTTCCGGCATCAATCGCGGCGGCAATCTTGGCGTGGAAACGATGTTCTCGGGCACTGTCGGCGCCGCCATGACGGGGCTGCTGCTGGGGTTGCCGTCGTTCGCACTGAGCCAGACCTTCAGCAACCGCGACAACGTGCGCTGGGACACGGCTCGCGCGCTCGCGCCCGGCGTGATCCGCCAGTTGCTCGCTATCGAGCATGCCGCGCCCACCTGCCTGAACATCAACTTCCCCGATGTCGACGCGGCCCACGCCGGCCCACTCACGCCGACCCGCCAGGGCGTCGGGCTCGTCGAAGATATCGACGTGTTGCCGCAAGTCGATCCACGCGGCATGGCCTATCACTGGTTGCGCTTTCAACGGGGCGCACGCGCGAACGACCCCGACAGCGAAACGGCTGTGGTGGCGTCAGGGCGCGTGTCGGTCACGCCGCTCGCCTTCGACCGCACCGACGAGCCCATCTTCGCGCGGCTCGCGGCTTCGTTGAGTTAGCCCTTCAATATCGCAGATATTCAGCGCGTCAGCCGGTCAGCACATCGGCAATCGTCCGTCTCCCTGGCCTTAGGGACGTGGCGCGCCGGTGATGCTCGGCGCGCCACCTGGCCCCGCGGGATCGGGATTGCCGAACGCGGGAAGGCTGCCGTTCTCACGGGCACGCTCGATCTCCGCGCGCACCTGTGCACGCGTTTTCGGGCCGCCGTCTGTTTTCAGCACTGCGTTGCCCGCGGGCGTGGACTGGAGCACCGGCGCTGACAGCACCGTGGTTTGCGCCGTCAGTTCGGCTTGCGGGCGCGCGGGTGCTGTGGGTACCTCCAGCGGCGCTTGCGGCGCTGGTTGGATAGATAGTGCCGGCGCGGCAACGGGCGCGCTGATCGCGCTCGGCGGCGCATTCAGCGCCGCAGCGGAAGTCGTCGGTTGACCGACTGCAGGCGGTCCACCGTTGACCATCGTCCTCGAGTTCGGCGCGCTACGGCTGTCGAGGCTCGCCACCAGTTTGTCCAGCGCCGCCTGACTCCTGACATGATTCGACGCGTCATGGGTTGCTTCGCGGGAGGCAACTCGGCTATCGCGCGACCGGCCGTGTCTTATCGATGACGACGACGTTCGTGCCGCCTTCGATGCAGGTTGCAGCGTCTTCTCGACACGGTCTACCGTCAATGCGTGCTGCACATTATCCGCACGCGCCTGCACTTCTCTTTGCAGTGCGCGCACCTGAGCATCGTCCTGATGTGCGGAACGAGCCGCGTCCAGTTGCGCCTGCGCGCCGGCAAGATCGTTGCGTTGCAGACTGTCGCGCGCCGCCTGCAGGCTCGTGGCGGTGGTGCCCGTCGTGCCCGTCGTGCTCTTTGCATCGCTGCGAGCGGCAGCCGGTCCGGATATCACGGCGCCGCTGGTGGTGTCGCCGCGCGTTTGATGAACTGGCGCATCATTGCGCGCCGTGTCGAATTCGTCCGTCGACAGCCACGGTTTGGCCGCATGCGAGACATATGCCGCGATTGCAACAGCGCTGACGACGAGCCCTGTAAGAACGATCTTCCTGGGTTCGCTATGCATGAGATGCCCCCTTTCCAGTCGTGGAGCGTGCGCGGTTGCGAGTTTTGCAAATGCGCCCGAAATCATCAGAGGGTAAGCGGCGATCGAGCGCGCAGTGCCGCCGAGACGACCGCGAATCGCGGCCGCAAGGTCCGGCCGAATGAGGCACCTACGAAAGCGCGCGCGAACTGGATGCGTTCATTTTCCATTTATATGCTTCGGACGTCGAATTGTCTGATGACGCCTGTCTTGCTGGCCGAAAAAGCCTGTTCGCCCGGCTTTCTTCCGAGGATTGTTGGAACTGCGAAACGATCTGGAATCGTGGCGTTTGCAGACGCCTAGCGAAAGACCCGCTATATGCGCGGCCCCTCTCCCTGCGTGCCGCGCGTCGCGTCGTCAATCGAGCTGCCGATAATCCGCGTGATGTCGAACATCGGCTTCGTGCCGACCGTCTCGCCCTACCTCCATATAGCCGAACCCGGCCGCCGGTCCCGTGCTCGCGTGTTTGTACGGCGAGCGTGCCGGCTGCGCGGCCCGCGTCGTTAGAAAACGGATTATGCCTGCGGCCCGGCGCAGCATCGACGCCGAGCATGACATTGACCCGATCCGCATATCCAGCCCCCTTCCCGACTTCGCTTAGCGCGATCTTCGCCGCCGAACAATCCGGGGGAAGTACTGATACAGGTCGGCGTCATTAATAATATTATTCATATCGATTTCAGCAGAGGTAGGCGACGACGAGGCCAACAACTTCTCTGCTGTTGGCCCTATTGAGATTTAATAATAATTATGACCATCAATTAAGCGGGGACTTCAGGAGATACAGGTGCGCAATTACCTTGTGCTTGCGGCGCTCGCCATGCTGGGCGCTTGCGGTGGCAATGACGGTTCGCCGAACGCGACGGCCTCGGCGGACAAGCAGGCAACGGCGATCGATGCCACAGCGGCCACCGCGGCCTCAGCCGCGTCGGGCGCTTCGGCCGCGGCGCTGCCCGACACGGCCAACGTCGAAAGCGAATTCAGGGCCGCGAAGGCCATTCCGGTCGGCATGAAGACAACGACCCCGCCGCTCGTGATCGCCGACCCCACGCTCAACCTTCCGCCCTACACGCCGCCGGCGCCGCCCGCGCCGGTTTCGACCACCACGCTCTCGTTCGGCGACTTCACGAACTACCTCGCACCGGGATCGACGCAAGGCTGGGGCCCCGGCGCCAACAACTCCACCATCACCATCCCCGCGCCGCCCACCAACGGCACTGGCGCGGGCGACAAAACAGTGGCGCTCGCCAGCACCTATGCCACCGCGTCTTACGAAGCGGACGTGACGGTCAGCGCGCCGGTCGGCAGCGGCGCCGCGAACGCGGGCTTTATCGTGCGCACCACGAATCCGACAGCCGGCGGTCCCGACAGCCTGACCGGCTACTACATCGGCCTCGACACGGGCACACATTCGTTGGTGGTTGGCCGTCAGAACAACAACTGGACCAACTTCATCGCGTATCCGCTCAGTACGATCGTGGGCGGCAGCACGCACCATCTGAAGGTCACGACGAGCGGCACGGCCATCACCGTCGACCTCGACCAGCAGCGCGTGATCAGCGTGAACGACGCCACCAACGCCCTGCCCGCCGTGTTCCAGTCGGGCAGCTTCGGGCTGCGACGTTTCGGCGTCGGCGCGACGTTCAGCAACATGACGATCCGCACGTACCCGAGCGTGAAGTCGCCGAGCTACGACTTCTCCAAGGTGGTCGGCGCGGTCTACACGCCGTCCAATGCGGTGAACGCCATCGACTTCTGGCAGAACTACGATCCGGAGATCGTCAACCGCGAATTGACGTACGCGCAGACCTACGGCATGAACACGATTGCGGTCTACCTGCACTATCTCGTGTGGGCGAACGATCGTGTGGCGTTCCTGAGCAAGTTCGAGAATCTGCTGAAAATCGCCGCGCGCCACGGCATCAAGGTCTCGCCGATCTTCTACGACGACTGCTGGAACCCCACGCCGCAATACGGCCCGCAACCGGCGCCGGTCTGGGGCGTGCACAACAGCCAATGGGTTCAGTCGCCCGGCACGCCGGTGGAACAGGCGTATTTCCAGCCGATGGCGGCCAACTCCGCCATCACGTACAAGGCGAGTCTGGCGAGCTACATCACCGACTTCGTCGCGCCGCATCGCAATGACCCACGCATCATCTTCTGGGAAACGATGAACGAGCCGGGTTGCAGCGGCAATGGTGCATTGCAGGAAACGCGCGCGGTGCTGATGAACGACGCGCGCATCGCCATCCTGAACGCAGGCGCTACTCAGCCGATCAACGCACCACAGGTCCAGGAGGACGAAGGCACGTACTTCTCCGACTTCTACGCGTTCCATCCGTACGGCAACCCGTACACGGGTCCGGTGAACGGCAGCAATGTCAGCGCCTTGAATTCCGAAACGCTGCAACGGGGCTTTGCTGGCACCACCGGTCAAACCATGCCCGGCATCATCTCGAACTACGGCGGCAGCACGGGCTTTATCGTGTGGGAGTTGATGATCGGCCGCACCAACACGCGCTTCCACTGGGGCCAGGTGCCGGGCGCGCCCGCCACGGTCGAACCGGCGACGCCCTTCCAGGGAACGATCTATCCGGACGGCCATCCGTGGCAGACCTCGGAGACTCAGGCGTTGACAGGTGGTTTCAACGTGAAGCTGCCGGTGCTGCAGGTCGGCTACTACAACGACCCGACCTTCGCGAGCGCGCCCGTCAAAACCTCGATCACGCCATTGATCGACTTCGACCTGAACACCGAGCGCGGCACCGATTCGCCTGACGCTTCCGCGGGCATCAATGCCACGAACTACGGGGTGCGTTGGACCGGGGCAATCCAGGCGGCGCAGGACGGGCTCTACACATTCTCGATCGACAGCGACAACGTGGCGCGCCTGTGGATCAACGGCGTGAAGATCATCGACAAGAAGACCGCGACGCAATCGACCGTGAGCGGCAAGACCTGGCTCGCCGCGAAGCAGCGCGCGTCGATCAAGGTCGAGTACGTGCACGGCACGGGAGCGGCGAGCATGCATCTGCTGTGGTCGAATCCGGCGGCGAGCAATCCTGGCGCACTGCGGATCGTGCCGTCCGATTCGCTCGTGACGTCGAACTGAAAGAGGTCCTGAGTCAGCCGGCGGGCAGCGGATGAAACACCGCCGGTCGGCCGGTGCAGCGCAGCGGCGTGTCCGGTTGGCGCGCTGAAGACAGCAAAACGGGTGCAGTCCGCCATGTTTCAGCCGGGCGGCCGAGGCAGACCAAAATACTGTATAAAAACACAGTATAATGACTTGCCCTGACCGCCCGTCTCTTCCTGATCGTGCGGTGGTTGCCCGCCAATCCCGGAACCATGGTGTCCCAGCAAGCCCTGTTCGCGCCCGCGCCTGTCTCCCTCGTTCATGACGAGGAAGGCGGAATTCGCTATTTGCCCGAGTCGATTCCCGCCGCCACGGCGCAGCAGTGGTTCCACGAGGCACTGGAGAACATCGGCTGGCTCAGCCAGCAGCGCATGATGTACGACCGCGAAGTCGCCGTACCCCGCCTGCTCGCCACCTTCGCGCGCGAAGCCGGTGATCTGCCCGCGCCGCTGGGCGAAGCCTTCGAGGCCGTTCGCGCGCTCGTGGGTGCGCCGTTCAATCGCGTCGGACTCAACCTCTATCGCGACGGCAGCGACAGCGTCGCGCTTCATAGCGACAAGACAGACAAGCTCGTGGCCGCCCAGCCGATCGCCATCGTCTCGCTAGGCGCGAGCCGCCGCATGACGATCCGCCCGAAGGCAGGTTCCGGCCGGATCGTACATATCGAACTGGAGCCCGGCAGTTGCCTCGTCATGAGCTATGCGTCGCAATTCACACATGAGCATGGTATTCCCAAGCTCGCGGACGTGACCGGCCCGCGCATCAGCCTCGCGTTTCGCTGCTTCGCCGGCTAACGGGGAGCGCAGGGGGAGCGCAGGGCGAGCGCGGCTCATCCACTCAGCGCTGCGCCTCCTGCTCGATCGTCGGGTAGTCGATATACCCTTCGGCGCCGCCGCCATACAGCGTGCCTTGATCGGGCTCGTTCAACGGTGCGCCGCTCTTGAGACGGGCCACCAGGTCCGGATTGGAGATGAACGGCCGCCCGAAGGCGATCAGGTCCGCCCGCTTCGCCTTGAGCGTTCGTTGCGCGAGTTCCATGTCGTAGCCGTTGTTGGCCATGAAGAGGCCGTCGAACGCCTCGCGCAGAACCTGCAGATCGAAGCCGCCGGGCACTTCGCGCGAGCCACCGGTGTCGCCCTCGATCACGTGCAGATACACCAGCTTGCGCGCATTGAGATGCTGCACGACATGTTTGAAAAGCGGCTCGGGATTGCTGTCGGCAATATCGCCGAAACTGCTGAGCGGTGAAATCCGCACGCCCACCCGCTCGCCGCCCCACACGCCCGTCACTGCATCGGCCACTTCGAGCAGGAAACGCGCTCGATTTGCGATTGAGCCGCCGTATTGGTCAGTACGCCGGTTGGTCTTGTCGCGCAGGAACTGGTCGAGCAGGTAGCCGTTTGCCGCGTGAATTTCCACGCCGTCGAAACCGGCGGCCTTCGCGTTTTGCGCAGCGACCCGATATTGCTCGACGATGCCCGCTATTTCCGACGTTTCGAGCGCACGAGGGGTGACGAGCGGCACGAAGCCTTCGTCGGTATAAGCCTGGCCTTCCGGCTTGATCGCCGAGGGCGCTACCGGCAACGCGTTGCCCGGCTGCAAGGACGGATGCGAAACGCGGCCCACGTGCCACAGTTGCAGGAAGATATGCCCGCCTTTCTCATGCACCGCGTCGGTAATGCGCTTCCATGCCTGCACCTGGGCGTCGGTATAGATGCCGGGCGTGAACACATAGCCTTTGCCTTGCGGCGAAATCTGCGTCGCCTCCGCAATGATCAGCCCCGCCGACGCGCGTTGCGCGTAGTACTCGAGGGCGAGTTCGCTCGGCACATCGCCCTCTTTCGCGCGACTGCGCGTGAGCGGCGCCATCACGATGCGATTGGGCAATTGCAGCGGTCCCAGCTTGACGGGTTCGAACAGGTAACTATCGATACGCGCGGAATCAGTCGACATGGCACTCCCTGAAAGTAGAGGCAAAACATGGCAAGGCCGCCTGGCACTCTTGCCGGGCTTTCCCGTCGGGCTTTGGAATATCTGGCGCCGCAATTGGCTAACCAGACGAAGGCAAATCGCCAAGCGGAGCGAGCAGTGACAGCAAGATGCGGACCGCGGCGCGTCAGACCAGCGCGATCTTGCCTGTTGCCAGATCGTAAATGCCGCCGACCACCTTGACCTTCCCGCTCTTCACATACGGCCCGATGAGCGGTTTGGACACAGTCAGCCGGTTGGTGTTCAACCTCACGTTCTCGATCGTGGTTTGCGCAACGAGATCGGCGCCGTGCTCCGCCTGCGCGATCCGCACGGCCGGCCTGATTGCGCGGACCAGTTCCGGAAGGTGGCCGGGCAGTCGGGCGCCCTCCTGAAGCACCTTGACCGTGGCGCCCACCGCGCCACACTGCGTGTGTCCAAGCACCATGATGAGCGGCACGCCGAGGAATTCGACGCCGTACTCGAGGCTCGCGAGAATATCGTCGTTGACGAAGTTGCCCGCTACGCGCACCACGAACAGATCTCCCGGGCCCTGATCGAAAGCCAGCTCCGGCGCGACACGCGAGTCCGCGCATCCGACGATAGCGGCAATCGGATATTGCGCCGAGACGCGTGCCGCGCGGCCAGCGGAATAGTCCTTGTTTGAAGAGGTATTCGCGGCGTAGCGGGCGTTGCCCTGCATGAGCCGGTCGAGCGCCTGCGCAGGTGGAATCGAATTCGGTGCATTGCCGACGGCCGGCTGCGCCGCCCTCGCATCGCGTCGCGACAAGCCTGCCAACGTGAGCGAAGACGCACCGGCCAGCAGCAAGTTCCGCCGCGCAGGAGAAGACAGATGACGCTCGCACATGGCTCGCCTCCTATGTCACGCGCAATGCCGCGGCACCATCCGAATGGGTCTGAATCGTGAAAGCCTGGTGGCGCACGGGCAACGCCTCATCGTGCGCCTCACAGGTTCAAACTTCAAGTTACACGGCGTAGATGTCCGGGTTGTCCACCAGCGGCAAGAACTCGCCGGTGCGCCCGTCGAGCGCGAGCATCACACCGCTTTTGATATCGAAGATCCACCCGTGCAGATTCAGCTTCTTGTTCGCGAGTCCGACGGCCACCGAAGGATGCGTACGAATGTTCGCGAGCTGTGCGATCACGTTGTCTTTGACCAACGCCTCCAGGCACTCCGCATCCGAATGATAGGTGCGCGATGCGTTGATGGCTTTGGCCGCATCCGCGTGACGCAGCCAGCTCGCCACGGCCGGCAGATGGTCCAGATTCGTGCAGGTGGAGATCGCCGTCATCGCGCCGCAATTGGAGTGGCCGCAAATCACGATATCGCGAACGCCAAGCACGGCCACCGCGTACTCGACGGTGGCCGAAACGCCGCCCGGCTCCGGACCATAAGACGGCACGATGTTGCCCGCATTGCGGATCACAAAAAGCGATCCGGGCTCGGTCTGCGTGAGCAGTTCCGGTACGACGCGGCTGTCCGAGCACGTCACGAAAAGCACGCTGGGACTTTGCGCCGCCGACAGACGTTTGAACAAGGCGCTCTGCTGCGGAAAGACTTCGCGTTGAAAGCGGATCAAACCCTCGATGATTTCCTGCACGGTGTTCTCCAAGATCGAAGAATAAGCCTGCAGTGCCCTCGACGAGCGGCGAGATCACTGCAGGCGGCCTATTCGCGCGACTATACCGCAGCCGGGTACTGGTCGACCACCCATGCACGAACGGCAACGATGTGCCGCCGCCATCCTGCCTTCATCCGCCTCGCCAAATAAAAAAGCCCCAGCTGTCTCCAGCCGGGGCAAACTCTCTCGCTCGCACACCGGGAACCGTGCGTGCATGACTACTTTACCGGCGCCGCCGAAGCGGATATATACGCCACGCTGGAAGAGTCCTTTCCAACCCTACCCGGCGCGCGCAGCGTTGCGCTCATGCGTCTATCGGCGGGCGGACTCGTGCGCATCGTCACACACCCGCACAACGCATCAGCGCAACGCAGCCCGTGACATCGAACCTCGTTGCGCCTCACTGCACGATCGGAGCGAGCCGGTCGCATCAACGGCTGTACATGGCGTTCCAGTCGGTTGCGGATACCGCCGGACGGCCGCTTTGCGACGCACCCGCCACGCTGCCGCCGTAACCGCTGTTGCCACCACTACGCGCGGCGACGCGGGCTTCCGCGGCCTGAATCGCGTCGGGGTAATGGGCTTCGTCGCCGTCGCCGACGTGATAGCCGACCTGTTCGAGCTGAACCAGTTCGGCGCGCACCTGTGCGCGTGTGAGGCCGGAATTCGATTGGGCAAAAACCGTGGCCGAAGCGGCCAGCGAGGCAACGATAACGACGGCCTTGATCAGGGACTTCATGATGAAACTACCTCCGATAATTGATGATGAGCGGCGCTTCGAATCACTCTCCGCGCAAGCGCTGAATTCAATATAGGAGCCGTATCCTCGTAGAATAACGGCCGCCCACCGAAGGGATTGTTGTTGAATCTGGAGAAATCGCCGGCCGCGCGGCACGCGATATCGAGCGATATCACGCGGTACGCGGCCGGACGATCGTCACGCTCAGAAGCGTGCGCGCAGGCCCACGGTGCCCACGACCTGGTTGCCCGTCGAAGACGCGCCGCCGGCCGTGTTGATGAACGCGGTGTAGCCCGTGCCGCTGACGTGCTGGTACATCGCTTCGGCGTACACGTCGGTGCGCGTCGACAGCGCATAGACGGCCTGCAGGTTCACCTGATTCCATTTCGGATCGGAGCCGTAGGTCGACGTGCCGCCCACGTGCGCGTCCGTGTAGGTGTAAGCCGCACCGAGCGTCACCGCCGGGGTGACGGCGTACTTGCCGTTCACTTCGTAGTTGTCGAAGCGCATCGAGCCGTGCGTCGCGCCGAACGACGCCGTGTTCTGGAACTGGCTATGCGTGTAGACAAAGCCGGCCGTCACCGGGCCAAAGCCGTAGCTCAACGCGGCGCCGGCCGTACGCTGCACATCGGCGCCGAGCCGGAAGCCGCCCGTGCCGTTGGCCGTGGACTCGCCGAGATCGACCGCGCCACCCGTGTTGGTGGTCGAGTTCGAACCATTGATCTGCAAGTAACCCGCGGCCGCCTTGAACGGGCCATTGGCATAACTCACGCCCGCGCTGTAGGCACGATTGATCGCGAAATCGGTGTTGTTCGAAAACGCGTACAGGCCGCCGAACTTCAGGCCGGCATAGTTGGCGCTCATGTACTTCACGGCATTGCTCATCCGCACCGAGTGGTTCAGATTGTCGTTGTCGAACGGGTGGGCGAAACCGGTATCGCCGAAGGTGCCCGCCGTGCCCGAGAGCGGCGCGACGAAGTCGACCAGCGAGTCGTACTGCCGGCCGAGCGTGACCGCGCCGTACTCCTTGTTGCTCAGGCCGACATACGCCTGACGACCAAACATGCGGCCGTTCTGGCCGAGCTTGCCGTTCTGCACGTTGTAGCCGTTTTCGAGCACGAAGATTGCCTGCAGGCCGCCGCCGAGATCCTCGGCGCCGCGCAAGCCAAAGCGGCTGCCGTTGATATTGCCGCTCGTCGCCTGCACCAGCGCGCCTTGCGAGCCGCTCTTCTTCACGTTATTGGTGTACATCACGCCGGCGTCGATGAGGCCATACAGCGTAACCGAACTTTGCGCATGCGCCGCGGTGGCGGCGAGGCCTACGAATGCCGCGACTGCGGCGGAAATCTTTTTCACGTCAATGCTCCTGCGTAGCTGGAATGTCATGTTGAACAGCGACGCGAGTATAGAAACGCGGGCGGTCAAAACGAACGTTCACGCTCTGGAGCAGACCTTTACGAAATCTCTAAGAATCCGTCATCTAAACGCAGCAATCGAGACGCGCCGCGCCCGGACGGGTATTTGAACGGTCAAGACGGGCGCAGTTTGGGGTTGCGCGCAATGAAAGGGTTGCAAGGTAACAACAGCCGTGCGCGGCTGGCGGAACCGTGGCGAGGAGGATCAGAGACCAGACAGCCACCGCCAATCTGGCTGGCGAGCCCGGCGTGTGCGCCGGACTCGCCGTCAATCAGACACCTGGCCGGCAAGGCCTCAGTTGAAGTCGCCGGTTTCGAGTTCCACGGACTGTCCGCCGTTTTTCTCCAGCACGCGCCGTGTAGCGTTTTCAATCCGCGCGCGATTCGCCTCGAAAGTATTGACGAGGTTGTGGGCCGACGGACCATCGTTGCCGAAATGGTCGTTCAGCGCATCCAGCGACACGCTGCACCAGACGTCTGCCCCGTCGACATTGGCTTCGAAGGCGACGCGCGCCGCTGCCACCACTTCGCGGCGTCCGGTGAATTCGATCCTCATAATGACCCTCCATGTGTCGAAAGAAACCATCAATCGCGCAAACGCTGTGCCAAGGCGGCGTGGTATTACCGGGCCGCCAGGCTCAAGCGCATATTCCCGCCAGGGTGCATACTCGACACCTGCCGTCCTCGTGCGGCCGCGCTGAAGCGTCGCGGCGTGTGCCAACCTGTGTGGCCGATTCATGGCCACGCTACCCGACGTGTCTAACATCCTAATACTAACTTCCGGCCCATGTCCCGCAACCCTCAATCGTCGCGTGCACTCGTCATTGCCGCCGTCATGGCGTCCATGGCGATGGTCGCCATCGAAGCCACCATCGTTTCCACCGCCATGCCGCAGATCGTCGCGCAACTCGGCGATCTGCATCTGTATAGCTGGGTCTTCTCGTCGTTCCTGCTCACGCAGACGGCGATGACCGTGGTGTTCGGCAAACTCGCCGATCTGTACGGCCGCAAGCCGGTCGTACTGGCCGGCATCGCGATCTTTCTGATCGGTTCGGTGCTGGCCGGCTTCGCCTGGTCGATGCCGGCCATGATCGCGTTCCGCCTGATTCAGGGCGTCGGCGCGGGGGCGATCCAGCCGGTCACGCTGACCATCGTCGCCGACCTCTATCCCGCGCGCGAACGCGGCAAGGTGCAGGGCTACCTCGCGAGCGTCTGGGCCATTTCGGCGGTGGTGGGTCCGATGGTGGGCGGCTTCATCATTCACAACATGTCGTGGGCATGGATCTTCTGGATGAACGTGCCGATCGGCCTCGCCTCCGCGGCGGGCTTCATCGCGTTCCTGCGCGAATCGGAACGGCATGCGCGCCCGTCGATCGACTTCGGCGGCGCGGCGCTGTTCATGGCGGCGATCGCCGCGCTCATGATGGCGCTGACCTACGCCGGCGACGACATGGTGTCGCGCGCCGCGCTGGCGGGCGGCGTCTTCGTGCTGTGCGTGCTGCTGTTCGTGTGGCAGGAACGCCGCGCGGCCGAGCCGATGATCTCCTTCGCGCTGTGGAGCCGCCGGCCGATTGCCGCCTGCAACGGCGCAACCTTGCTGTCCGGCATGATCCTGATGGGCGCCACCACGTTTCTGCCGATGTACGTGCAGGGCGTGCTGCATCGCTCGCCGGTGATCGCCGGCCTCGCGCTGACGATGATGATGGTGGGCTGGCCCGCCGGCGCCACGTTCGCGGCAAAGTCGTTTCAGCGCCTCGGCTTGCGGCGCATTCTGATCGGCGGCAGCGCGTCCATTCCGCTCGGGGCGGTATTGCTGCTGTTTCTGTCGCCCGGCGGCTCGCCGCTCGTTGCCGCGTTCGCCTCGCTCATCATGGGCTTCGGCATGGGCACCTCGAGCGTCAGTTCGCTGGTGCTGATTCAGGAGATCGTCAGAATGGAAGAACGCGGCAGCGCCACCGCGTCGAATCTGTTCTCGCGCAATCTCGGCAGTACGTTGGGCGCGACGCTGTTCGGCGCGGTGCTCAACTTCGGATTGAGCCACGCGAAAGGAGTCGCCGTGGTCACGTCGGATCAGTTGAAAGCGCTGCTGCAAAATCAGGCCGCCAGTCTCGGCAACAGCGAGATGATCCGCATGGTGCTGCATCAGTCGCTGCACCTGACCTTTCTCTCGATCTTCGTGATCGGGATCTTCGTGGTCGTGCTGCTCGCATTCGTGCCCGCCATCAGCATCGGGACGGAAAAGAAGGTGCCGCTCGAGGCGTTCTCGCCGCTGGAGGACTGACATGCATGTGCGTTCGGATCGGGCTCATGACGCTGCGCTGGACACGGCGGCACCCATCAGCCCGCCTGCCCCTCCACCGTCAGCAACTCGATACCATCGAGTTGCGCCGCGCAGGTATCGCGCACGATTCTGACGAAATCATCGAAATAAGGCCGGTTCGCGAAGCCTTTCGCGGCCACCGCGTACAACTCGCTCCACAGCCCCTGCGCGCCGACCCGTTTGGCCAGCACGTAATCGTGGTCGACGTAGTTCTTCACGCCCCAGTTCGGCAGCGCCGCGATGCCGCGGCGGCTCGCCACCAGTTGCATGACGGCGATAGTCAGTTCCGCCGTGCGCCGTTCGAGTTTGATGCCGGCCGGCTCCAGCACTTCACGGATCAGGTCGATGCGCGCCTCGGGCACCGGATAGGTAATCAGCGTTTCGTCGCGCAGGTCGTCCGCCACCACGCGACGCTTGTTGCGTAGCCGGTGCTCGTTGGCCATCACCACCAGAATCTCGAAGCGGAACAGCGGCGCGATATGCAGGCTGCGCCGCGTGGCCGGTTTCGAGCCGATCACCACGTCGGCTTTGCCGTCGCTCAGCAGACGCAGCGGGTCCGCATGAAAACCGGCGACGAGATCCACTTCGACTTCCGGCCAACGCCGGCGGAATTCGTCCATCACCGGCATCAGCCAGTCGAAGCAGGTGTGGCATTCCAGCACGATGCGCAACTCGCCGCGCGTGTCGCCCTTCAGGCGCACGAGATCGCGTTCCGCCGCGCTCACCGCCGCGATGGTCTCGCGGCCGAGCGCCAGCAGCCGCTCGCCGGCGGCGGTAAAACGCAGACCCTGCTTGGTGCGCTCGAAGAGCGACACCTCGTAATGCGTCTCGATATCGCGAATCTGATGAGACAGCGCGGACTGGCTCAGATGGACACGCTCGGCGGCTGCCACCAGCTTGCCAGAATCGGCAATGGCGATCAGCGAACGCAGGTGGCGAAGCTCAAGCATGGACTGGCTCCGCGTAGAACGAATCAGTGTGGATATGAATTTGGCTCATACATTGGTGAAAACATGTCGCTTGATGAATCATAGCGCGACTTTCACACTGGACGCCAATTCATACAACGCACAACAGGACTTCACATGGCCCGCACGCACATTCCCGGTTTTCCTCGCATCGGCGCACAACGCGAACTGAAATTCGCGCAGGAATCGTTCTGGCGCGGCGAATCCGACGACCAGCATCTGCGCGGCGTCGCGCGCGAATTGCGCGCCCGTCATTGGCAATTGCAGCGGGACGCCGGACTCGATTTCGTCACCGTCGGCGATTTTGCCTACTACGACCAGATGCTCACCATGAGCTCGTTGCTCGGCGCCTTGCCGCAGCGCTTCGGCTTCGAGCCGAAGGCGCTGTCGCTCGCCCAGTACTACGAGCTAGCGCGTGGCAACGCCGCGCAACCGGCAATGGAAATGACCAAATGGTTCGATACGAACTACCACTACCTCGTCCCCGAACTCGGGCCGCAGACGCGCTTCGACGGCGGCGTCGAATGGCTGTTCGAGGAGATCGACGAAGCGCTCGCGCTGAATCTGCCGGTCAAGCCGGTGCTGATCGGGCCGATCACTTACCTGTGGCTGTCCAAGAGCCATGTCGGCGGCTTCGACCGTTTGTCGTTGCTGCCGAAGCTCGTGATCCGCTACAGCCGCCTGCTGGACAAGCTCAAGCAGCTCGGTATCGAGTGGGTGCAGATCGACGAGCCGGCGCTGTGCGTCGATCTGCCCGCACAATGGCTCGAAGCGTTTTCCGCCGCGTATGACGTGCTCGGCGCGTCGGGCGTGAAGCTGCTGCTCGCCACGTACTTCGAAAGCGCTGCGGAACACGCGCCGCGCGTGGCCGCGCTGCCTATTGGCGGCGTGCATCTGGACCTGGTGCGCGCCCCGCAACAGCTCGACGCGTGGCGTGCGGCATTGCCCGCGCATGCGGTGCTGTCGGCCGGCGTGATCGACGGCCGCAATATCTGGCGCGCGGATCTCGGCGAGATCGTCGAATCGTTGCAAAGCCTGCATGCGGAAATCGGCGAACGCTTGTGGATCGCGCCATCGTGCTCGCTGCTGCATGTGCCGGTTTCGCTCGACGCAGAGAAAAAACTCGACGCCGATCTGAAATCGTGGCTCGCCTTCGCCACCGAAAAACTCGCTGAAGTCGCCACGCTCGCCCTCGCCTTGCGCGATCCTGCCGCGGCCGAAGCAATGCTTGCCGCCGCAGACCGCGCGCTCGAAGCACGCCGCCACTCCAGCGCGGTGGTCAACGCACTCGTGCAAAAACGCGTGGCCGCGGTGAGCAGCGCGATGGCGCAACGGCAAAGCCCGTTTGCCGAACGCAACCGCGTGCAGCGCGAAGCGCTCGGCCTGCCGCTCCTGCCGACCACCACGATCGGCTCGTTCCCGCAAACGCCGACGATCCGCCAGGCCCGTGCCGCCTACAAACGCGGCGAACTGCGCGCGCTCGACTATCTGCAGCGCATGCGCGCCGAGATCGAGATCGCCGTGCGCAAACAGGAAGAACTGGGCCTCGACGTGCTGGTGCACGGCGAAGCCGAGCGCAACGACATGGTCGAATATTTCGGCGAACAGTTGTGGGGGTATGCGTTCACGGAAAACGGTTGGGTGCAGAGCTATGGCTCGCGCTGCGTGAAGCCGCCGATCATCTACGGCGACGTCTACCGTCCCGAACCGATGACGGTCGAGACCACCCGTTACGCGCAATCACTCACGCAGCGTCTGATGAAAGGCATGCTGACCGGCCCTGTGACGATGCTGCAATGGTCGTTCGTGCGCGACGACCAGCCACGCTCGACCACCGCGCTGCAACTCGCGCTCGCGATCCGCGACGAGGTCGTGGATCTGGAAAAGGCCGGCATTCGCATCATCCAGATCGACGAACCGGCTTTTCGCGAAGGCTTGCCGCTGCGTCGTGCCGACTGGGCCGCTTATCTGGACTGGGCCACGCGTGTGTTCCGCATTTCGGCGGCGGGCGTCGCCGATCAGACGCAGATTCATACGCACATGTGCTATTCGGAGTTCAACGACATTCTGCCCTCGATCGCCGCAATGGACGCCGACGTGATCACCATCGAGACCTCGCGCTCGGCGATGGAACTGCTCGACGGCTTCGGCGCCTTCTCGTATCCGAACGAAATCGGCCCGGGTGTCTACGACATCCACTCGCCGCGCGTGCCGGGTGCGGACGCGATGCAACGTCTGCTGGAACGTGCATGCGAAGTGATTCCGGCCGAGCGCCTGTGGGTCAATCCCGATTGCGGGTTGAAGACGCGCGGCTGGCCGGAAACGGAAGCCGCGCTCGCAAATATGGTGCGGGCCGCCAGGGCGTTGCGCGCGAAGCTCGCGGCGAAGCAGCCGGAAGAATTGCCTGCGTGATGTGATCGGTCGTTGAACCAGCGTCGAACGCCCATTCGCGCGCGGTATCGTGCCGCGCGAATGGGCGTTTCCACGTTCGGCGGTTCAGTCTTTCGCGTACAGCGTCGAATCCGCGAAACCTTCGGCGGCGAGCACCTGGCCGACCAGAATCAGCGCGGTCCGCTCGATGGAACTCGACTGCACTTTGTTGACGATATCGTCGAGCGTGCCGGTGATCTTCTCCTCGTCCGGCCAGCTCGCGCGATAGATCACCGCGACCGGACACGCGCCGCCGTAATGCGGCCGCAATTCATCGACGATGCGCGCAAGATGCCGCACGCCGAGATGAATCGCCATCGTCGCGCGGTGCCGCGCAAGGTCAGCGAGCTGTTCGCCTTCCGGCATGCTGGTTTTGTTCGCGAAGCGCGTGAGAATCAGCGTCTGCGAAACATCGGGCAGCGTGAGTTCGCAGCCCAGCGCCGCCGCGCAGGCGGCCGTGGCGGTCACGCCCGGCACGATCTCATAGGGGATATGCAATTCACGCAGGCGGCGAATCTGTTCGCCGATCGCGCCGTACAACGACGGATCGCCCGAATGCACGCGCGCCACGTCCTGGCCTTTGGCGTGCGCCGCCGCGAGCAGCGCGACGATCTGATCGAGATCGAGTTCGGCGGTGTTGACGACCTGCGCGGCCGCATGACCTTCGAGCACCGCGGCCGGCACGAGGGAACCCGCGTACAGGATCACCGGGCAACTGCGCACGAGCCGCTGCCCTTTCACCGTAATCAGTTCCGGGTCGCCCGGACCCGCGCCGATAAAAAACACCGTCATTCACTACTCCATGATTCGTTAGCGCGGCATGGCAGGCATGCGCGATTCAGGCGGAAGCTCAATGCGCCGCTTGCAGCGCTTCGAGCAGGTCGGCTATGCGCTCGAACTCCCGATCCGCCGCCGGCAACTCGGGACGGCGCAACATCACGACCGGCAGTCCCCGCTCACGCGCGACTTCGAGTTTTGCCTCGGTCGCATTGCCGCCGCTGTTTTTACTCACCACCACGTCGAAGGCTTGCAGGGCGAACAGCGCGCGTTCGCCTTCAAGCGTGAATGGGCCGCGCGCCGCGATAATGCGCGCACGCGCCGTGTCCTCGTGCGAATCGAGGCAACGCACGGTCCAGAACTGCTGCGGGGGAATCTCGTCGAGATGCGCAAGCGGTTCGCGGCCGAGCGTGAAGAGCGGCTTCCTGAACGGCGCAAGCGCATCCGCGAGCGCGGCCCAGTCACCGACCATGCGCCAATCGTCGCCGGCTTGCGGCTGCCAGGCGGGACGGCGCAGCGCCCAATACGGCACACGCGCAACGCGGCTCGCCTGTGCCGCATTCGCGCTGATTTGCGCGGCATACGGATGCGTCGCGTCGAGCACGAGGCCAATGCCCTCACTGTCGATGTAACGCGCCAGGCCCTCGCTGCCGCCGAAACCGCCCACGCGCACCGAGCACGAGAGATCGCCCGGCACCTTGCCGAGGCCGGCGAGACTGTACACGTGGACGGGATCATTGAGTTCGCGAGCGATCCGCAATGCGTCGCCGGTGCCGCCGAGCAGCAGAATCCGCTTCATTGCGCGGCTCCGATCAGGTTGCCCTGGCGGTCGATCGCGAACATTTCCACCTGGACCTGCGGCGGCACGATATCGCGCGCCACGGCCAGCGCATGCCGGCAGACGATATCGCCGAGCGGCACCTGCTGCTCACGCGCCAATGCAACCGCCTGCTGGCTCGTATTGGCCGCGCGAATCGCCGCCTGAAGCGCGGCGTCGGCGCCGTGTGCGGCCGCCCACTGCGCGAGCCGTTCAAGATCGATGCTCGAATGACGGCTATGCAGATCGAGATGCCCCGCCGCCAGCTTGCTGAGTTTGCCGAAGCCGCCGCACACGCTCAGACGCTCGACCGGCGCGCGCTTCATATGCTTGAGCACCGCACCGACGAAGTCGCCCATTTCGATCAGCGCGATATCCGGCAGACCGTAGTGCGCTCGCATCGCGTCCTCACTGGCGTTGCCGGTGCAGGCGGCGAGATGCGTGTAGCCGTTGGCGCGCGCGACGTCGATGCCCTGATGGATCGACGCGATATACGCCGAGCACGAAAACGGCCGCACGATGCCGGTGGTGCCGAGGATCGACAGACCGCCGAGAATGCCGAGACGCGGGTTCATCGTTTTCAGCGCGAGCGCTTCGCCGCCTTCCACGCCGATCGTGACCTCGAAGCCGCCGCCATAGGCATGCTCCGCCGCGAGTTCGGCCAGATGCTCGGTCATCATTCTGCGCGGCACGGGGTTGATCGCCGGTTCGCCAACCGGCAGCGTCAGTCCCGCACGCGTCACCGTGCCGACGCCCGGCCCCGCGCGAAACGTCACGCCCGGCGTGGCGACGAGGCGCACGCGCGCGAATACGAGCGCGCCATGCGTGACGTCGGGATCGTCGCCGGCGTCCTTGATGGTGCCGGCTTCGGCGCCGCCGGCGCCATCGTCGATCAGGCGGCAGAACACCAGCGGCATCGGCACATGCTGGCCCTTGGGCAATACGATCTCCGCGACGTCGCTGGCCACGCCCGCGAGCAGCAGACGCGCCGCCGCCAGCGACGTCGCGGTGGCGCAACTGCCGGTCGTGTAGCCGCTACGCAGCGGCGCGGGTTGTTCGGGCGTTTCTTCGCGCATCAGGGTTCTTGGGGTGAGTCGGGGTTCCTCACAGCACCTCCGGCCGGCTTGGTCACATCCAGCAGCGTGATTGGCAGCGCCTGCCGCCACGTATCGAACCCGCCGAGCGGTTGCGCGTCCGCGAGCGCGATCCGCGTCAACGTGCCGCCGTGCCGCTCGCGCCATGCCGCCAGCGCCGCTTCGCCTTGCAACGTGACCGCGTTGGCGACCAGCCGGCCGCCCTCACGCAGACTGACCCAGCACGCTTCGAGCACACCCGGCACCGTCGCACCGCCGCCGATGAACACGGCATCCGGCCCCGGCAGCCCTTGCAACGCGGCAGGCGCGCGGCCCGCGACGAGTTGCAGGGTTGGCACGCCCAACGCATCGCGATTATGTTCGATGAAGCGCTGACGCTCCGCATGCCCTTCAATTGCGATCGCCCGGCACGTCGGATGCGCGCGCATCCATTCAATGCCGATCGAGCCGCTGCCCGCGCCCACGTCCCACAGCAATTCGCCCGGCGCCGGCGCGAGACGCGCGAGCGTGATCGCGCGCACATCGCGTTTGGTCAACTGGCCGTCGTGGCGAAAGGCGTCGTCGGGCAAACCGCAGGTCAGCGGCAAACGCGGCGCGCCCTCGGTGGCACGGCAGTCGAGTGCGATCAGATTCAGCGCGGCCACCTCACCCGCCGGCCATTGATCCGCACGGCCGTCGATGCGCCGCTCCAACTCGCCGCCCAGGTGTTCCAGCACGCTCATACGGGTCGCACCGAAACCGCGCGCGTTGAGCAACTCCGCGAGCGCGGCGGGCGTGCGACCGTCCGCGCTCAGCACGAACACGCGCGCGCCGTCGTGCAGATGCGCGTTCAACGTCGCCAACGGCCGGCCCACCAGCGACACCGTCGCGACGTCCTGCAACGGCCAGCCGAGGCGCGCAGCGGCCAGCGACAACGATGACGGCGCGGGCAGCACGCGCAACTCTCCTGCCGGCAACTGTCGCGCGAGCGTCGCGCCCACGCCGAACAGCATCGGATCGCCGCTCGCCAGCACGCACACTGCGCCGCCACGCTCAGCCAGCAAAGGCGCGAGATCGAACGGACGCGGCCACGCGGCACGGCGCGCGGCGAGCCGCGCGGGCAGCATCGCCAGATGACGTTCGCCGCCGTAGACCACCGACGCTTCCAGCAAAGCACGCCGCGCGGGCCTTCCCAAACCGGCGAAACCGTCGTCGCCTATGCCCACCACCGTCAGCCACGCCGGCATGCACCCATCCTCATTCTGTGTCTTCAAATAGTCCGCTGTACCGCGCCGATCAAAGCGCCCAGCCTCGTTGTGCTGTTCGAAAAAAGGCATAATACAGCCGCCGGTGCCCTTCGGGGCCGAAGAGGGAACACAGTGCCACTGTGGCTGCCCCCGCAACTGTATGCAGCGAGTCCGCCTGCGCTCCACGCCACTGGCTCTACCGGGAAGGCAGCGGCGGCCCATGACCTGCCAGCCAGGAGACCTGCCGGCGAGACTGTTCGTGCCAGCCAACATCGGGCGGGGTGTACCGATGCCGCAGCCATGCCGCTTCACGGCATGCTCGGGCCGTCGCGCGACGCTAAACCGGTGTCCGTCTTGAATCATGCTTCGCCTTCCACCATTGTCTCCGACGCGGCCGCGACGCCGCGGCCCTCGGCGTGTCCGGGGCTGCTGCGCATCGTGGCCGCCCGCGACGGCGGGCTTTGCCGCATCAAACTGCCTGGCGGCGAGTTGAGCGCGGCGCAGGCGCGCGCGCTCGCGGATGCCTGCGCACGTCACGCTGCCGGGGCAATCGAGCTGACCAATCGGGCAAATCTGCAGGTGCGTGGGGTCAAGCCGGGTGACGAAGCGGCGTTGATTGCGGCGCTCGTGGCTGCCGGGCTCGGGCCGAGGCCGTCGAGCGGCGCGGCGAAGGCACCGGACACAGCAGCGGCAATCGCCGCCGACGACGTGCGCAACGTGATGATCAGCCCCGCTGCCGGACGCGATCCGTCAGCCCTGTTCGACACGCGCCCGCTGTGCGCCGATTTGCTTTCGATGCTGCAAAGCGAAACCCGTTTCGCGGCGCTGTCGCCGAAATTCGCGCTGCTGCTGGACGGCGGTGAACGGCTCGCGAGAGTGGATCATCCGCACGATGTCTGGCTGGCGGCGTCGCAGGAGTCTGACGGCGTGCGATTCGTATTCGGGCTGGCGGGTTGTCCGCCCGCGAGTGCGTGCGCGGGCTCGCCAACGCAGCACGACGATACCGGTTCGCCGGATCTTGCTGCAAAACCCGGTGCGCACAGCACGGCTGCACTGGCCGCGGTTCTGCCTTCACAGGTCCCCGCTCTGGTGCGCGCGCTGCTGCTCACCTTCCTCGAGCTCGCCCCCGCCGACGCCACGCGCATGCGTCACCTGCTAGCCGGCCATTGCGCCGACGCGCTCTTGCATCACGCTCAACGGTACGTCCATTTTCCGCTGACGCGAGACGCGTCGCTGGCCCACTGGCGTCGAGCCGCGCCCGCCGATGCGAGCCTGCGCCTCGGCGTCCACCCTCAACGGGGGCCCGGAGCCTCGCACGTAGGCGGCCAGCCAACGCTCGGACGCCTCGACGCCGGCACCCTGCGCGCCCTCGCCGCGCTGTCCCAGCAGCACGGTAACGGCACACTGCGTTTCACACCCTGGCAAAGCGTGCTGCTGCCCGACATCGCAACGCACGCGGTTCCCGCTGTGCTATCCGGCTTGACCACGCTCGGCCTCGCCACCGATCCCGCGCAAGCCATCACGCGCCTGATTGCCTGCGCCGGATCGAGCGGCTGTGCGAAGAGCCTCGCCGACACCAAGGCCGACGCGCTGCGCCTCGCCGCCCGCCTGCCTGACGGCGTCGACGTGCATCTGAGCGGCTGTTCCCGCTCGTGCGCCGCCGCGCATTGCGCGCCATATACCCTGCTAGCGGCGGCGCCCGGCCTCTACGACCTTTATCGACGCGACGGACGGCCCGGTTTCGGCCAGTGCGTCGCGCGCCAACTGACGATCGACCAGGCCGCCGACATGTTCGAACGCCTGGCCCGGAGTAACACCGATGCTTGATTACATTCGCGACGGTCAGGAGATCTATCGCCAATCCTTCGCGACGATCCGCGCGGAGGCCGACTTGTCGCGCATTCCCGCCGACCTCGAAAAACTCGCGGTGCGTGTGATCCACGCGTGCGGCATGGTCGATGTGATCGACGATCTGGAGTTTTCCGCAGGCGCGGGCACGGCGGGCCGTGCGGCGCTCGCGCAAGGCGCGCCGATCCTGTGCGATGCCGGCATGGTCGCGCAAGGCATCACGCGCGCGCGGTTGCCGGCGAACAACGAAGTCATCTGCACGCTCACGCACTCGGACGTGCCGTCGCTCGCACGCGAACTCGGCAATACGCGCTCCGCGGCCGCGCTCGAATTGTGGCGGCCGCATCTGGCGGGTAGCGTCGTCGTGATCGGCAATGCGCCGACCGCGCTGTTTCATCTGCTCGATATGCTCGACGCGGGCGCGCCCCGGCCTGCCCTGATCCTCGGCTTCCCGGTGGGCTTTGTCGGCGCGGCCGAATCGAAAGCCATGCTCGCGGAAAACAGCCGCGGTGTGCCCTATGTGGTCGTGCACGGCCGTCGCGGCGGCAGCGCCATGGCGGCGGCCGCCGTGAACGCGCTGGCAACGGAGGTCGAATAAATGACCGTGCAAGGACGTTTGTTCGGACTTGGCGTCGGCCCCGGCGACCCGGAACTCATCACGCTGAAAGCACTGCGTTTGCTGAAGGCGGCGCCGGTGGTCGCGTACTTCGTCGCGAAGGGGAAGAAAGGCAACGCGTTCAGCATTATCGAAGCGCATTTACACGACGCGCAGCAGCATCTGCCGCTGGTTTATCCCGTCACCACGGAAGCGCTCGAACCGCCGCTTTCCTACGAAGCAATCATTGCCGATTTCTACGACACCGCCGCCGAAATCGTCGCCGCGCATCTCGACGCGGGTCGTGACGTCGCCGTGATCTGCGAAGGCGATCCGTTCTTCTACGGCTCGTACATGTATTTGCACGACCGGCTCGCGGCGCGCTACGAGAGCGAAGTCGTGCCCGGCGTGTGCTCGATGCTCGGCGGCGCGGCGGTGCTCGGTTCGCCGCTCGTGTACCGCAATCAGAGTTTGTCGGTGCTCTCGGGCGTGCTGCCCGAAGACGAATTGCGCCGGCGTCTGGCCGATGCCGACGCCGCCGTCGTGATGAAACTCGGCCGCAACTTCGACAAGGTGCGGCGCGTGCTGGGCGAACTCGGCCTCGCGGACCGCGCGCTCTACGTCGAACGCGCGACGATGGGCAATCAACGCATCGTTGCGCTCGCCGACGTGGATCCGATGGCGTCGCCGTATTTTTCGCTGCTCGTGGTGCCGGGGGAAAAATGGCAAGGATGAACGCGCCCGCGATCGTGATTCTCGGCGCAGGCGCGTTGGCGACAGCGCGACGCATTCAGGCGCTGTATGCGGATAGCCGGGTGCACGGCTTGCGCGGACGCGTCGAGGCGGACGTGGCTTACAGCGAACTCGGCGCGCATTTGCGGGAATTGTATGCGCGCGGCACGCCGATCGTCGCGTTGTGCGCGGCGGGTATCGTGATTCGCTGCGTCGCGCCGTTGTTGGCGAACAAGGGCGTCGAGCCGCCGGTGCTGGCCGTTGCCGAAGACGGCAGCGCGGTCGTCCCGCTGCTCGGCGGTCTCGCCGGCGTCAACGTGATGGCGCGCGAGATGGCCGCGATGTTGGCCGTGCCGCCTGCCATCACGACGAGCGGCGAGTTGCGTTTTGGCACCTGCGTGCTCAATCCGCCTGATGGTTATACGCTCGCCGACGTCGGGCAAGGCAAACGCTTCGTGTCGGATCTGCTGGCTGGTGCAAGCACGCGTATCGAAGGCGAAGCGCCGTGGCTCGATGACGCGCAACTGCCCCGCTCCGACTCGGCGCGCCTCGCGATTCGCGTGACGCCGCGTGCGTGGGACGGGCGCGAGGATGAGTTGGTGATTCATCCGCGAAGTGTGGTCGCGGCGGTCATGGGCGCGGGTGCGGTGCCAACTGCCAGTGCCGGGATTGTGGCCCGCGTGCAGGAGGCACTCGATACGCACGGTCTCGCGCCGCTGTCCCTTGCGACGTTACTAGCCTCGTCCGAGCGCATGGGCGATCCGGCGCTGGCCGAGGCCGCGGCGAACCTGAATGTGCCGTTGCGCTTCGCGCTGACGCGTCCCGAAGATGGCGAACCGCCGGGCAACCTGCTGCATGCCGCGCTGCGCATTCCCTACGAAACGCTGCACAACGACTCGACGGCGGGCGTGGCGCTTGCGTTGGCGCCGCTCGCCATCGATCCGGACACGATCGGCCGCGCGCGCGGCCGCCTGACCGTAATCGGCCTCGGCCCTGGCAGCGCCGACCTGATGGTGCCCGCCGCGCGCACGGCGCTCAATGAAGCCACCGATATCCTCGGCTACGACACCTACGTGAAAATGGCCGGCCCGTTGCGCGCCGACCAACGCGTGCATGGCACGGACAACCGCGAGGAACTGCAGCGCGCGCGACATGCCTTCGAGTTGGCGAGCGACGGACGCGCAGTGGTGATGGTGTCCTCGGGCGACCCCGGCGTATTCGCGATGGCCGCGGCGGTGCTAGAAGTGTTGGAGGCCTCGCAGAACACCGACTGGGCGGCGGTCGAGCTATCGATCGTGCCGGGCGTATCGGCGGCGATGGCAACGGCGGCGCAAGCCGGTGCGCCGTTGGGCCACGACTTCTGCATGCTGTCGCTGTCCGACAACCTGAAGCCCTGGGCGATCATCGAAAAGCGCCTTAGGCACGCGGCCGAAGCGGACCTGGTGATGGCGTTCTACAACCCGATCTCGCGCGCACGGCCCTGGCAACTGGATAAAGCCCTGGACATCGTGCGGGAATATCGGGGTGCGCAAACGCAGGTAGTGCTGGGCCGGGACATTGGTCGGCCTGGTAGCACGCTGAGGACGATCACGCTGGGCGAACTGCGTTCGTCTGATGTGGATATGCGCACGATGGTAATCGTGGGGTCGTCCACGACGCGCAGGTTCGGCAACGCGGACGAAGGCGGCGAGTGGGTTTATACGCCGCGCTGGTATGAGTGAACGTGTGCGCTATGAGGTTTTTCTGCGCATGAACCGACGTATCGCCAGACAGCAAAGAACGACCGGTACGCCGATGCACAGGGTAGCTATTGCCCAATAAAGGTCCATGACGTACAAAATCAGGTTCTCGTCGAGATCTGACCCGGCGCCTTGGCCTGTGGCTGATAGGTAGAATTTGACTACTGCCTTGACTGGAGCGGGTATATGAAGGGGGTATCTCGTAAGTGGACTCGACAGTTGCCAACCCAGAAAGCTAATAACGACAAGCACGAGTAGAGACGCTGCAAGTGTTACAGGCAAAGGCAGTCTGGGAATCGCTTCAGCGCTCTTCCTCGCCATGCTGTAACGGGAGCCCCATCGTTTGAACCCGATCAGTACTACAGCGGTCAGTAACGTGGCAATCGCCCAGTAGAGAAGCAACGCCAGCATTTCCATATCGTCAGGATTTGCCAGATCATCACTACCGGTAATTGCCAGTGCAAACCGAATGGATCTTTCGACAGAAAGCGGCATTTCCATAGGCAACAACGTGAAAAGACACGTGATATACCATCCGCCAACCACGGAGCCGAAAAGACACGCAACGATGCAAAATGCTGTCAGCGCGTATTTTCTTATCATTTCACTTCGACCGTTCCATAGGCCTTCATTGTCGTTCGAGGGACGGGCAGTGTGCGACCGCGCGAACGAATGTACTTTTGTAGGCGGTCAAAATCGTTCGGATCCTTGACGGTGATACATCCTTCGCTCAATCGGAGTGACCCCATTGGGTGCAACCTGAAATTGCCGCGTTTAATGCCATCAATGTTAGTCGTGTCTCCAGAGACAGGATTCCATAACATAAACCAGCTCCGCCTGTCGGTGGACACGCCATACTGATTGAATAAGTCACGCATCGGCCCGATGAATCCGCCTGATTGTCGATCGACCAGGTAATAGACACCCTTGGGTAAAGGGCCGACATTCGGCACGGCAACATCGTCAGGATTGTCCCGGCCCCGACCGTTTCCAGAAAACGCGGCTACCGACACGGTTCCGTCGCAAATGAACCAGGAAGTGACCTCCCGGTTAAGAACAAAAGTACACTTGACCGGCATTTCCTCCGCCCCTGCCCTGTCAATTTGCAGTGTTGTTCTTGATATAAAGCGTCGCGGTCACCGCACCGCCGCTTCCCCCCAGCGCGTTCTGCACGAAGTACTCATGCTTCATTGTCGAAAAAGAAAGATGAACCTCTTCGTGGCATTCGTCGCCACCGCCGATCGGTTCGACCTGTGTAATGACCACGTCGTGCATCGTGATCTTCAGGTATTCGAATGGCAGTCCCCCGGCCTTGCGCACGGTCAACCGCACCTGATTAATATGCTTGCCCGTGAAACAGAACCTGGTCAGATTCGGACTCGCGCGGTCGAGCTTGTGAGTGAACTCCAGGTCTGAAACGGTAGCCTTTCCCGCGCCGCCGCCGGAACCCGACATCATGGTCGAGGTCTGCGAAACCTTCCAACGCCAACCAATAACGTCGATTTCGTTCAGATGCGACGCGTCCTGCGATTCGCCGTCGATGCCGTCAATCTTGATGAAGGTATCCTGCGCCATGAGCGATCCCCGTGATCCGTGCGACTGTTCAGACGGTCGTCACGCGGACATGCGCACGCATTCGGCACAAGCAGGGGTAACCAATCCTGGCGGAAGGCTCAGACCGCAGCGAAGACTCGAAGCAATAGTTTCAGGGGAAATGTCTATCGATGGAGATCGGATCTTTCTGCAAATCTGCGTGAGTATTCATCGGCCGCATGTGGCAATTCATGCGGCTTTGCGCGGTGATCGCTGACACCGTGCTTGCGTGGCGCGGCAGCTAGGCCGCCACCTTCAGATCATCAATCGCCCGCTGCCTCACGCCGAGATCGTCCCACAGCTCAGGATGACAAGTGAACACCAGAATCTGATGCCGCGTGGCCGCGTCGATCAGCGCGCGCTTGATGGCGTCGCGTCGCGCGGCGTCGGTATGCACGGCCGCGTCGTCGAGCATCAACAAGGTCGGCCGGCCCGATGCCTTCAGCAAATCCGCATAGGCAAGCCGCGTCAGAATGCCGAGCTGTTCGCGCGTGCCGAAGCTCAGCGCATCGAGCGTGTCCGCACGGCCAAAGCGATCCAGCGTGGCGGGACTCAAATCGTCGCCGAGCGCGATCGTCGACTGCGGGAAAATCCGCTTCAGATAATGCCCGAGCCGTTCGGTCAACGGCGCGCGCAATTGCGCGACTGCGGCGTCGCGTTCGTCCACCAGCACTTCGTCGAGCAGACTCAACGCGCTCGCGCGCAAGCTGAGTTCGTCCCGGCGCCGCGTGGCCTGTTCGACTTTGGCCTTGAGCACCGCCAGACGCTCTCCAAGCCCCGACGCGCCCACGGTCTCCAGTTGACTGCGCAAGCCCGCGATCCGCACTTGCCGCTCGTTCTGCTCGCTGCGCGCAAGTTCCGCCGACGCGCGATAGCGCTTCGCCTCCGCCGCCGGATCATCGAGGCGCGCGGCTTCCAGCTCGCGCTCACGCCCTTCGCGCTGCTTGCGCAACGACTCGAGCTGCACGCGCTGTTCGACGATTTTCGTCTGCCACTGTTCGCGGCTCCGACGGAAAGTTTCGTCGCTCAATTGCGCATCCTTCCGCTGCAACTGAGCCGCAAGTGATTCCGCATTGGCCATGCCGGTCGATCTTTTTTCGGCCGCCTGCGTCAACACTTTTCGCGCAGCCTCCAACGCGTCGCGTGCGATTTCGGCGTTGCGGCGAGCCTCGTCGAGCGGCGCCGCGGTCGAGACGTCGGGCAGACTCGCCAGCCGCTCATTGGCCGCCTGCATGCGCGCCGCGGCCGTTGCCGCCGCCGCGCGCAGTGTCTCGATGCCCTGCGGCGCGTGCACCTCAAGAATCTTCGCCTGGCTTTTCTGCTGGGCGACCAGCGCCTTCCACTGTTCATGCCGCGATTCGCCCGCGCCGAGCGACGCCACACCGAGCGCCTGCAACAACTGCGCATGTTGCGCTTCGAGCGACGCGAGTTCGGACAATCGCGCAGGCAGATCGGAGACACCCGGCACTACCCGCAATTCGCCGAGCGAGCCGAGGCCGATCCGCTTCTCCCCGTCCAGACGTAGCACGCCTTCACCGCTCACCGGTTTATCGTCAACGGTCATCGCGCCGTGCAGGCGGTATTCGATGCGCGTCATCGCGGCTTCGGTGCGCGCGCGCAGCACGCTCAACTCGCTGCCGAGCGCAGCGAGCCGTTTCAGTTTCGCCTCGTCGATTTCGAGCGTGGCCGCGACGCGCGCAGCCTCCAGCATTGCGTCGTTAGCTTTGGCGGCAGCGGCGATCGACGCTTCGAGCCGCTCGCTCTCGGCCCGATAGAGCTCAATCTGGCTGCGCAGATCGGCCACCGTCACTGCCGCATTGGCCAACTCCAGCGCGCGGTTCGCATCGGCGAAAGCCTGCTCGAATTGCGCCACGCTGGCCGCGGCTTGTGCGTGCTCGGCTTGCACCGCCGCCACGCTCGCCCGCAGCGCGTCGAGTTGCTGCCGCTCGCGCGCGACGGCGGCTTCCAGTTCGAGTGCGTTCTGCTCCTGTTGCAACGGCAGCGCCAGTTCGGCCTCACTCGCCTTCAGCGCTTGCGCGAGCCCTTGCAGGCTGCGTTCGAGTTCAGCCGCGGCATCGGCGCGCTGCTGCGCCTGCAAGGCTTTCTGCTCGTGAAGCTCCCAGGGGCGCTTGCGCTGCGTGTCGTCGAAGGCTTCCTGCTGCGCGGCAAGCCGCGCGATGTTCTCCTCGAACTGTTGACGCTGCTGCTCCAGCTCATCGCGCTCTTCGATCACCCGGGCGAGGGTCTGTTCGGCTTCGGCGAGCGGCCCGGTGGACTTCTGCGTGCGCGCGGTAAGCAGTTGCCGAAGCTCGCGCTGCACGGCGGCGATCAGCGCGTCCTCACCGGCGGATTCGCTGCCGCCCGAGAGTTGCGACAGCGCATCGCGCAAATACTGAGCGGCGTGACCGGTGGAATCGCGCACTTCCTGCGTGCCGCCTTGCTGCACCCACAATAAACCAGGAACGCCCGCATTCTCTGCCTTCAGCGGTCCACGCGCGGCGCGCGAAAAACCCAGCAAGGCCGCGAGCTTGTCTTCAGCTTCATCCTCGCCGAACACGCTCTGGCCGATCTTGAGTTCGCAGCGCTGCCGCGTGACGAACTGCTTCGACAGCCGGCATGCCGCGCCGTCAAGCTCGAAACTCACTTCGACCGACGGCTGTCCGCTCGCCTTGCCCCACGGCAACAGGTCTTTCAGATGCGAGGCCTTGTAGCGCTCCAGAAACACGGCGCGTACGGCTTCGGCAATCGTGCTCTTACCGGCCTCGTTCGGGCCGACAAAAAGATTGAGACCAGGCTGCAGATCGTCGATGACGAGCCGCCCGGTGAACTGCTTGAATTCCTGGATCGCGATACTTTGCAGCTTCATGCGGACCTCGCTTCGCGCGGCAGTTCACGTTGGAAACGCGCCAGAAGCAGCAATGCTTCCGCCGCGCGCTTGACCTCTTGCGGGTCGGACTGCGGGTCTTCCTGCAAGCCACGCAGACGCGCCACCACCTTGGCGAGATAGCCGCTTTGCGCGCCGAGTTCGGCGAGGTCGTCGGCGGTGGGCAGCACTTGCAGGCCGCTCAGATCGACGCGCAAGGCCCGCACGCGGGCGCGCGCTTCTTCCACCGCGACGTGAAGCGCTTCGGCATCGGCGAGCGCGGCCGTGCCGCCGACTGCAACGCGCAGCACGTCGTGACTGCCCAGGGTGGCGAGGCGTGCCTTTAGCGCATCCACATCGGTCGGCACGGCGATGGTTTCGTCCCAGCGATGCCATTGATATTGTCCGACCCGCACCGGCTCGACCACCGGCGACGCGCCCGGCTCAGCCAGCGTGACGCCGAGCATGAAGCCCGGATCATTGGCGCGGAAGCGGTCCTGCTCGTGTGTGCCGGCATACCACGTGCGCTCGTCGACGCGCAGATGGCCGTGCCAGTCGCCGAGCGCCAGATAGTCCAGACGGGCGCTCGCGGCACGCGTCGGCGCGATCGGATTGGACGAGTCGATGCCCTCCTGCAGAATCCCGCTCACGCTGCCGTGCGCGAGCCCGACGCGGTGATAGCCGGGTGGCGTCTGCGTGGTATCGAAGAAACCGGTGGTGTCGTCGTAGGTGATGCGTTGCGTCAGCGGCGCGCACAGCAACGCGCACCGGCAGTCGTCCAGCAACACCACGCCCGGTTCGAGCACCACGCGCACATTCGGCGCAATGCAGTTCAGGCGCTGGGCACGCGTCCATACGCTCTCGACGAGCGCGGCGTCGTGATTGCCCGGCAACATGATCCACGGTCCGCTGAAGCCTTGCAGCGCGCCGAACAGACGGCGAATCACCGTGTCCGAGACCGTTTGCAGATCGAATACGTCGCCGGCCACGAGCACGGCGTCGACTTTGCGCGCGGCGGCTTCGGCGGCGATCCTGCGCACGGTCTCGAAGCGCGCTTCGGCAAGGTGCGCCGCCTCGTCCGGCTCGAACTGGCCGAATTGCGTGCCTATCTGCCAGTCCGCGGTGTGCAGAAACCTGATCACTGTGCCTCCATTCCATTCAATTGCAATCTGCCTCGCCGGGCGAGCCCGCGCAGCCTGGCCGTAGATGTTACCGTGCCGGCGCGCTAAAGATAGTCCCAGCCGGTTGGTACATGGGCTGGCGGGCGGCGCTACACTCGCGGTTCTGGACGCGCGTGAAGCGCGCCGCATGATTTCAATCGCCCCGAACCCGCTGCCCTGCCGCCGATGAACAAAGCCATCGAACTGAAAAAAGCCAAGCGCACACCCTTACTCCTGTTGCTCGCGGCCGCCTGCGTTTTCGTGGTCACCGCGTTCATGCCGCGCGGCGTCTGGGTGGACGGCATCAAGGCGGTCGCCGAGGCCGCGATGGTCGGCGCGCTCGCCGACTGGTTCGCCGTGGCCGCCCTGTTTCGCCGCGTGCCGATCCCGCTCGTCTCCGCCCACACCGCGATCATTCCGAGGAACAAGCACAAGATCGCCGACAACCTCGCGGTCTTCGTGAAGGACAAGTTTCTGGATGTGCCTTCGCTGGTCGGCCTGATCCAGAAACACGACCCGGCGCAAAGCATTACCGGCTGGCTCACGCAGCCGGCCAACACCGCGCGGTTGGGCGACTACGTCGTCAAACTGACCAGCGGCATTCTGGAATTGACCGACGACGTGCGCATTCATGTCTTCATCAAGGACGCGCTGCGCGACGTGCTGGCCAAGGTGGACCTGTCGCAGTCGATGGGCGCCATTCTCGACACGCTCACCAAGGACGGCCGCCATCAGGAACTGCTCGACGCCGGCATCGAACAGGTCATCGCGCTGCTGCGCGAGCCGCAGGCGCGCGAGTTCATCGCCGAGCGCATCGTCGATTGGGTGAAGAGCGAATACCCGAAGATGGAGATGATCCTGCCTTCGGTATGGCTCGGCGAGAAAGGCGCGGAAGCGCTTGCCAACGCGGTGAACCGCATGCTCGAACAGATCAGCGAAAACCCGACGCATCAGCTTCGCGAGAAGTTCGATGACGCCGCGCACAAACTGATCGACAAGCTCAAGACCGATCCCGCCTTCCTGCAAAAAGGCGAGGAACTGAAGCGCTATCTGGTGGAAGGCGACGCGCTCAGTTCGTATGTAAAAGACATGTGGGGCGAATTGCGCGCGTGGCTCAAGCGCGATCTGCAAAGCAGCGACTCGGCCTTGCATGCGCGCGTGATGGCGATGGGTCAATGGGTCGGACGCGAACTCGCGCACGATCCGGCGTTGCGCCAGTCGCTCAACGACCACCTCGAAGAAGCGGCGCGCACCATGGCGCCGGACTTTGCGCAATTCCTTACGCGGCATATCAGCGATACCGTCAAGAACTGGCACTCGCGCGACATGTCACGGCAGATCGAACTGAACATCGGGAAGGATCTGCAATACATACGGATCAACGGGACGATTGTCGGCGGCTTTATCGGCCTGCTGCTGTATGGGAGCTCGCAACTGTTCGAGTTGCTGCGCCTGCACTTGCGATAGGCGATAGACCCGTGAGGCGTCAAAGCGCCTACAATCCAGGCATATGACTTGCTCCAGCGCATTGCCCGGACGCCATCAGTTTGTCCGCGAGCGATCAGCATAAGAACAACAGCGCTTCTGAATCGGAACGTGTGCTCATGAAAATCTCGTTACCGCCAAATGGGCGGCCGAACCGCGTTTACCCGCCGGGCACGCCCAGCCTGCATGGCCTCGCTTCGGTGATCACCGGCGTGGTGGTGGTGTGCGGGCTGTACTTCGGCCGCGCGGTGTTGATCCCGATTACGCTGTCTGTGCTGCTCAGCTTCCTGCTCGCGCCGCTCGTGCAAATGTTGCGGCGTCTGCACATGGGGCAGTTGCCCTCCATTTTCATTGCCGTGCTGTTCGCATTGGCGAGCCTGCTCGCGGTCGGCGCGCTGATCGGCGCGCAGCTGGTGCAACTCGCGGGCGACCTGCCGCAGTATCAGGTGGCGATCGAGCAGAAGATTGAAACGGTTCAGGAAAAGACCGTCGGCCGCGCCGATTCGCTGATGAGCCGCGCCGCCGTCGCACTGCAGCGTGTGGCCCCTTCCAAACCGAACCCGCCGCGCCCCACCGGACGCGCGGCGCGCAACGCGCCCGCCGTGCCGCAGCCGGTGGAAGTGCATGAGCCCGCGCCCACGCCGATGCAGCTCGCGCAACGCGCGTTGTCGCCGGCCATCGCGCCGATCGAGACGACCTTTATCGTGCTGGTCGTGACGATATTTATCCTGCTGCAACGCGAGGATCTGCGCGACCGTTTGATCAGCCTGTTCGGTTCGCGCGATCTTCACCGCACCACGACCGCGATCAACGACGCCGCCGTGCGCCTAAGCCGCTACTTCGTCGCGCAACTGGGCGTGAACCTCAGCGCGGGCGGGGTGATCGCCATTGGGCTCGCGATTATCGGCGTGCCGGGTGCGCTCCTGTTCGGTGTGATCGCAGCCTTGCTGCGCTTCGTGCCGTATATCGGCATCTGGATCGCCGCGATTCTCGCGGTCTTCCTTGCTGCCGCGATTCAGCCGCAATGGACCATGGCGGTCTATACGCTGATTCTGTTCATCGTGGTCGACCTGGTGGCCGGGCAGATCGCCGAGCCTCTGCTGTACGGCCACCGCTCCGGGCTGTCGCCGCTCGCGGTGGTGGTCGCGGCGATTTTCTGGAGCTGGCTGTGGGGGCCGATCGGCCTCGTCCTGTCGACCCCGCTCACGTTGTGCGTGGTCACGATGGGGCGCTACGCGGACCGGCTGAACTTCCTCACGGTGCTGCTCGGCGATCAGCCCGCGCTCACACCCGCGCAGAACTTCTATCAGCGACTGCTCGCGGACGATCCGCACGAGGCCATCGTGCAGGCGGAGCGGTTGCTGCGCGAGATGTCGCTGATCGACTACTACGACACAGTCGTGCTCGAAGGCCTCAAGCTCGCCCGCAATGATGCAATGCGCGGCGTGCTGATGCCGGACCAGTTGCAGCGCGTCAACGACGCGCTGGTGGACATCGTCGAAAACCTGGAGATCGCGGACGGCTTGCCGGAGCGCCTCGCGCGCACCGAAGCCGCCGACGCCGCGAGCGCGCTGCACGCGTCGGCCTCGGCTTCGGCCGATCTTTCCGAGCGGCACGGCAGCCCTGTTTCGGCCCATCCGCCGATGCCGCGCGCAGTCGAAAAAACGTCCGTGCTATGCGTGCCCGGTCGCGGTTCATTCGACGAAGTCACGACCGCGATCGCCGTGCAATTGCTCGGCCGCCAGAATCTCGCGCCGATGATGGCCACTCACTCAGGCTACCGGAGCGCGCGCGCCGACGAGCCGAGTTTCAAGGATGCGTCGGTCATCTGCATCGTCTCGCTCGACGCGCCGGAATCGCCGCCGTACCTGCGCAACATGCTGCGACGCACGCGCGAATGGCGCCCCCGCGCGACGCTCGTGGTCGGCGTGGGCGGCGCGGCGGAGGGCGGCCCCGAGTCGGGCGCGACCGGCGCTTCTCACGCGGCGCCCACCTTCCGCGCGATGATCGAGGAATGCCTCGCGGCGTCCACCTTGCAGCATGCGCGCCACCCTTTGCATGTGGGCGGAGCGGATTGATCGCACGCCGGCAACCACGCGCGCGACCAGAGAGTCCAGGCGGGTACGCGTGCGCGCAAGCCTTAGCTCGTGAACCGACCGCGGACCTGCCCGGCCAGTCTGCGCGTTGTACCCCGCCACCTGCTGGCCACAAACTCTAATCGCTCGACGACTATCTTGTGTCGCCTTGTAGAGCCGCTCGGTCCCGCTCCAATCCGGCAAGCATGTCAGCGCCCCAACCGCCGCCAAGCGCCTTGTAAAGCGTGACAAGAGAGGTGTACTCATTGCTGCGGGTCTGCGCATAAGCCAGTTGCGCGCTGAACAAACTTCGCTCGGCATCGAGAACTTCCATATAGCTCGTATAACCGCCTTCATAGCGTTGTCGCGCGAGTCTTGCATAGGCGCTCAGCGCGTCCACCTGGCGAGATTGCGCGCTCAGCCTTTCACGTGACTTCTCGACGCCGAGAAGCGCGTCGCTGACCTCCTGGAATGCGGACTGAACAGCCTTCTGGTACGCATACAGCGCCTGTTGCTGACGCGCGTTGGCCTGCTCGACCCGCCCGGCAATGCTGCCGGCGGAGAAAATCGGCTGGGTCAGTGCGCCTGCAAACGCCCATGTGTTCGCCGGTCCGCTAAAGAGCCTGCTCAACTGCGTACTCGACGAGCCCAGCAGCCCCGTGAGCGAAATCTGCGGAAAATAAAGCGCGCGCGCGGCGCCGATCAACGCGTTGGCGGAAATCAGGTTCTGCTCGGCCTGCAGCACGTCCGGACGGCGCTCGAGCAGCGCGGATGGCAAGCCTGCCGGCACGTTGGGAGACTGGAGTTCATCGAGCGTACGGCCGCGAAGAATCGGACCGGGGTTGCGGCCGAGCAATACCGAAAGCGCGTCTTCCTGTTGCCCGACCTGCGCCTCGATGGCGGGAATGTCCGCCAGCGACGCCTCGTATTCCGACTGACTCTGGGCCAGTTCGACCTGCGAAATCTGCCCGCCCTTGAAGCGTAGTTCGAACACTTTCACCGAACTCTCGCGGCTCGCCGCGGTTGCCTTTGCAATCTCGAGTTGCCGATCCAGGCTGCGCAGATTGATGTAGGACGTGGCAACCGACGCCACCAGCGTGAGCATGGTGGCCCGTTGACCTTCCTCACTAGCGAGCAGATTCGCGCGCGCGGCTTCGGTCTGACGCCGCACACGGCCGAAAACGTCGATCTCCCATGAGATGGGCAACGTGGCATTGAACGAGTTGTAGGCCGAGCCAAGGCCCGCCGGCAACGAGGCTTGCGCAAGCGGCGAGACATGCTGGCGACCGGCGTTGAAACCGGCGCTGACTTGCGGAAACATTTGCGAGCGCGTGGTGACGAATTGACCGCGAAATTCGTCGACGCGGGCGGCTGCGATTTTCAGGTCCCTGTTCTGCGCGAGCGCCGTGGCAATGAGTTCGTTCAGCACTGGATCGCCGAACTGCGCCCACCACGCCGTATCGACGATTTGCGCCTGCGCGCCATCCGAAAAGCGGAAGGTGGCCGGCGTGGCGATTGACGGCCGCGCGTAGTCGGGGCCCATCACGCACCCGCTCAGACACAGGCAAAGCCCGAGTGCCGACACCCAGGAAACATTTGAACCGGCTGGACGCATGTCAATGACCCCGCTTCGTGCCGGGGTCCATACCGGTCGATCTGTTAGCCAATGAGGGCGAATCGGCCAGGCTCCCTTCACCTTGCCTCTCCGGCACCGCGCCTGCGTTCTTTTTGCCGGCGCGCCGCTCGTTCACCGATTCGAGCAGGAAGAAGAACATTGGAATAAAGAACACGGCGACGCCGGTCGCCCCCAACATGCCGCCGATCACCCCGGTGCCGATGGAATGCCGGCTGTTTTGCGACGCGCCGGTCGCGATAGCAAGCGGAACGCAGCCAAGAATGAAGGCGAACGACGTCATGACGATCGGCCGCAGCCGATCGCGGGCGGCGGTCACCGCCGCATCGAACGCCGATGCGCCTTGGGCGCGATTCAGCACTGCAAACTCGAAAATGAGGATCGCGTTTTTCGCCGCGAGTGCGACGAGCATGGTGAGACCGATCTGGAAATAGACGTCGTTGTTCAAGCCTCTTATCAGGATGGCCAGCAAAGCGCCGAACAGGGCGAACGGCACCGCCATCAGAACGCCGACGGGCAAGCTCCAGCGTTCGTATTGCGCGGCCAGAATCAGGAACACCATTACCAGACCGAACAAGAAAACGAGGCCCGACGTGCTGCCTGACTGGCGGGCCTCATAGGCTTCGCCGCTCCACCCCACGCCATATCCCGCCGGCATGGTTCGCGCAAGCTCCTCCAGCACGGCGATCACCTCGCCGGAACTGTGGCCCGGTGCCGCATTGGCGGTGATCAGCACGGCGGGGAAATCGTTGAAGCGCGTCATCAGGGACGGTCCGGTCACGTACCGATACGTCACGACCGATTTGAGCGGGACCATCGTGCCCGTGGCGCTGCGCACGAATACCTGCTCGAGATCCGCGGGCTTCACCCGGTATGAGGGCTCTGCCTGGAGAATGACCTGCCAAAGACGGCTCGACTGATTGAACTGCGAAACGTACAGCGAGCCGAACAGGGTCTGCATCGTGCTGTACACCTCGTCGATCGGCACGCCCAGTGTGGCCGCCCTGTCGCGGTCCACATCGACACGCAACTGCTGCGAAGTTGCGTTGAAGGTCGACGTGACGCCCGCCAGTTCGGGGCGCGCCTTCGCCTTCGCGACAAAATCCTGCACGACCTGCGCGAGCTGCGCCGTAGTCCCGTCGCCTTTGCTCTGAATCCACATTTCGGTGCCGCCCGTCGTGCCGAGCCCGGGAATCGACGGCGGGTTGACCGGCACGACGATACCTTCCTTCACGCGCGACAGCGCCCGGTAAGCGCCGAGCAGCAACGCACGCGCATTCTGCGTGCGAATATTCGCCCATGCATACCGTTCGTCGAAATCCTTCAGGCCGACAAAGAATGTCGATGCGTTATTCATTGTCTGATTGTCGAGCAGGCTGTAACCGTCGACCACGGTGACGCTGCCCACCCCGGGTTGCTTCGCAAAGTAGTCGGTCACGCGCGACGACACCCGCCCGGTGCGATCGAGACTCGCCGAATCGGGCATGATGACCGCGCCGAGCAGGTAGCCCTGATCTTCAGGCGGCAGGAAAGCGTGCGGAATGGAGCGCATCATCGTGACGGCGAGCAGGAGCATGCCGGCGAATAGCAGCAGCGCAACGCCAAAGCGTCTGATGGTGAGCGACACGGCGCGGCCATAGCCCGCCGTGACCTGAGCGAATGCGTTATCGAACCACCTGAAAAAACGATGTTTTGCATGCGCTTGCGGTTTCAGCAGCACCGCAGCGAGCGCTGGCGACAATGTCAGGGCCACGACGCCGGAAAGGACCACGGAAATCGCAATGGTGATGGCAAACTGCTTGTACATCTGCCCGGTAATGCCGCCCAGAAATGCAACCGGCACAAATACCGCGCACATGACCAGCACGATCGTGACGACCGGGCCCGATACTTCGTCCATGGCTCGCTTGGCCGCCGCGTTCGGCGAGAGGCCGAACTCACGCATGTTGCGCTCGACGTTCTCGATCACGACGATCGCATCGTCCACCACGATGCCGATTGCCAGAACCATGCCGAACATGGTCAGCATGTTGATCGAGAAACCCAGAGCGGCCATGCCCATGAACGTCCCAAGGATCGAGACCGGCACCGCCAGCACCGGAATCAGCGTGGCGCGAAAGCTCTGCAAGAACATGAATACGACGATCACCACCAGCACGACGGCTTCGAAGAAAGTCTTTACCACGTCCGCAATCGAGGCTCGCGTGAAATCGGTGGTATCCATTGCGATGTTGTAGTCGATACCCTCCGGGAACGACCGTTTCATCTCAGCCAGCGTTGCGCGCACCTGCTTCGATACATCCAGCGCATTGGCGCCGGGCTGTTGATAGATCGCGATCACCGTAGCGGGCTTGCCCTGGAACCGGCTTCGTATGGAATAGTCTTTCTGCCCGAGTTCGGTGCGGCCGACGTCTTTCAAACGGACGATCGCCGCGCCGTCGCTCGACGCACGAATAATGATGTTGTCGAATTCGGCGGGATTGGCGAGGCGCCCGCTCGTCGTCACCGCGAACGACTGTTCAACTGGCAGGCCCGTCGGCGCCTGGCCGAGACGCCCGACTGCGAACTGCTGATTCTGGTTCGCCACCGCGTTTTGCACGTCGGTAGCCGTAATACCGAGCTGCGCCATGCGATCCGGGCGCAACCAGATACGCATCGCGTAGTCGGGTGTGCCGAAGATGCTGGCCTGGTTCGCGCCCGGAATGCGCTTGAGCGCATCGAGCACGTACACGTTCGCGTAGTTGGCGACGTAAGTCGAATCGAAGCGGTTATCGGGCGAGTACACCGCGACGACCATCATGAACGCGGACGATTTCTTCTGCACCTGCACGCCCTGCGATTGCACGGACTGCGGCAGTTGCGGCAACGCGAGGTTGACGCGGTTCTGCACGTCCACCTGAGCCAGATCCGGATTGGTGCCGTTGCGGAAGAACGCGTTGATCGTCAAACTGCCGGTCGACGAACTCGACGAGGTCATGTAGATCATGTTGTCCGCACCGTTGACCTGCTGCTCGATAGGCGCGGCCACGTTGTTCGCTACCACGTCGGCACTGGCGCCCGGGTAGCTGGCGGTAATCGTGATTTGCGGCGGCGTGATGTCCGGGTACTGGGCGACGGACAAGGCAAACATGGCCAACAGGCCGCCAAGCGCGATGACGATGGAGATGACCGACGCAAAGATCGGCCTGTCGATACAGTAATGGGAGAGCTTCATCCGGTTTGCCGCCTGGAGCGCGGAGTTAGTCCGCAGAGTTAACGCGGAGTTAACGCGCGGAGTTTTGTTCGGATTGCTGTTGCGCAACGGGCGGCATGACTTTGGCGCGATGCTCCGCGGAAGAAGCATTCCCCGTTATGCTGATCGCCGCATTGGGTGACAACCGTAGCGCCCCGTCCACAACGACTCTGTCGCCAGCGCGCAAGCCGTCGTTGATAAAGCAGTCATCGCCCTGCCATTCGCCCATCTCGACGACCCGTTGGCGGGGTTTGTTGTCTTTGTCGACCGTCCATACGAAATGGCTTTTTACGCCCTGCTGCACGGTCCGCTGGGGAAGCAGAACGGCATTCGGCCGCACGGCGCCGGACACCCTCGCGCGCACGAACTGGCCGGGACGCAACGCACCTTTTTCATTGGCGAATACGGCTCGTACGAGGAACGTGCCTGTTTGCGCACTGAACACGGGATTGGCAAAGTCGATACGCCCGCGCGCGGGAAACGTCGAACCGTCAGCCAGCAACAGCGTGATCTCGAACTGGTCGTTAGCGGGAAAGCGCAACTGGCCTTTTGAAATCTGGTCGCGATACCGCAGCATCTCGTTCTCCGAGATGCTGAATTCGACCCACATCGGATCCATCTGGTACACGTACGTCAACAGGCCAGACTGGGCGGGCGTCACATAACTGCCTTCCTGCTGTCTTGCATAACTCGACAAGCCGGCGAGCGGCGACTTGATTGTGGTGTAGCCGAGGTTCAATCGCGCGGCCTCAACCTGCCCTTTCGCGGCGATGACCGCGGCCGCGGCCTCGCGCTCGCTGCCGGTCGCATCATCGAGATCCTTCTTGCTCAAGGCGTTCTGCGCGGCGAGAGGCATGACGCGCGCGAGATTCGCCTTCGCGACACCGAGCCGTGCCTGCTGCTGGGCCAACGCGCCCTGTGCCGATTGCAGCGCGGCCTCGAATGGCTTGGGATCCATCAGAAAGAGCGTCTGCCCCTGACGGACCATCTCGCCTTCGGTGTAGGCTCGCTTGTCGAGAAAACCATCCACGCGGGCGCGAATTTCCACGGCGCGCGAGCTTTGGGTCTGGGCAACAAACTCGAAGTCCACGGGCGTATCGCGTGGCGTCACGGTCGTGACCGTTACGTCGACCGGCTGGGAGGCTTCGGGAGCGGCGGGCTTGCCGCAGGCGGTGAGTAAAGCGAACAGACCCAACATAAGCGCCGGCCGTCCCCGCGTCTCACCGAGCGGGCGTTTCGGTGCGTTCAACGAGCGAATCAGGCATCGCAACAGCAAAACTGGCATGAACGGTCCGTGAAAAATAGTTCAACAGCCGGGCATGCGCGCCAAAGCAATTGATTGCGTGTGACCGCGCCGCAAGGCGCGGCCGTTAGTTGTGCGCGAATCAATTGCGCTGGCTGGAAACCGCTCACACCCCGAAAGACATGGTCGGTCGCATCAGCCCTGCAAACGGAAACAGCAGTCAGATCAGAACCGGTGACGGATGCCCGTGGTCACGAGGAACTGATTGCTCGCCGTGGACGGCGCCGAGGTGCCGTTGATCTGCACGGTGTTCAGGCCGCGACCGTTGTTCGCGCCAAGCTGCGTGACCGCTTCCGCATAGACGTCAGTACGCTTGGACAGCGAGTAGTCAGCCTGCAGTCCGAACTGATTCCAGTGGGCCGCGCCGGTATTCGTGTCGCTAGTGCCCGGCGCCGCGCGCAATGCCTGCGTGTAGGTGTAGGCCGCGCCCAGACCCAGTTCCGGCGTCAGGTTGTAGCGTGCATTGACCTCGTAGTTGTTATAGCGAACCGAGATATCCGAAAACTTGTCCTGGAAGCGGCTTTGCGTAAATACGGTGCCAAGAATGACCGGACCGAACGCATAGCTTCCGCCGAGACCCCAGGTGCGTTGATTCTGAACGCCGCTGATGGCGGACGCCGCAAAGGTGCCGCCACTGACCGCGCCATTGCTCTGGTTCAGGTCCATGCCCTGGTACTGGAGATAGGCCGCACCCAGTTGCAAGCCACCGTTGCGGTAACCCGCGCCCACGCTGTACGCCCGGTTGTCGGCGAAGCCCGCATTGTTCGAGAAGCCGTACAGGCCACTCATTGAGAAGCCGCCGTAGTTCGCGCTCTGGAACTTGACCGAGTTGTTGACGCTAATCGAGGAGTTGGCGTTGTCGTTGTCGCCCGGATGCGCGAAATACGTGCCGCCCCAGCTGCCGGCCGCCGTGAGCGGTGCAAGATAGTCGACTACGGAGTCGTACTGGCGGCCGAACGAAACCGTGCCGTAATCGTTAGACAGGCCGACGTACGCCTGACGGTTGAACAGCTTGTTGGACACCGCCTGGTTGCCGTTGGCAATGTTGAAACCGCTTTCCAGGTTGAAGACCGTTTTCAATCCGCCACCCAGATCTTCGACACCGCGCAGACCCCAGCGGCTCGGCTGGATGTTGCCGCCGGTCATGCCGAACATGGCCTTGCCATTCGTGACACGCCCGTCGGACGTGACGGTGGAATCCTTGCTGACTTCGTTGCTCACGTACGTCAGACCGGCATCGACAATGCCGTAAAGCGTAACGCTGCTCTGGGCGTGCGCCGCGCACGCAAAAGTGGCGGATACGGCGGTCGCAGTAATGATTTTTTTCATTTGGAATACCTTGGCGTTTTATCTTAAAACTAAGTTGCCGACATAAGAACAAACTTGCCGCAACCAGGATGCACCCATCTCCAATTCATTTAAATTCGCATTGAAGACAGATTCTGCGTGCGATTTGGATTTTAGACGCCCGCCTTTGACGTAACCGCGCAAAACTATGCAAAAGTATTTTCAACTTATATTTGAGATATTCTTGTGAAGGACGGGCGAGGCCCACGCAGCGCAGGATGCGCATCGCCCACACCCATTGCCACTCGATACGATGCCAGGATTGACCGTTGCTGAAGACCAACAAAACAAAACCCCGTCTTTTTTTGAGAACGAAATACCGATACCGTAAATCAAAATTAATTCACATTTAACCCGCCTATAAATCGCAGGCCGGGAGACCATTGATTATCTGTTAAAAACTAATATCTCAATTTTTCCGCACCTATCCGTTACAGCGTTGGTGATATCATGAATCAGCTTCAGGCAATGCGCGTATTTATCAACATCGCAGAAACCATGTCATTCGGACAGGCCGCGGCCAATCTCGGCATTTCGAATGCCATGGCCACGCGTTACCTCGAGCAACTCGAAGCTCACCTCAACACACGACTCGTCAATCGCAATACCCGCAGCCTCTCCCTGACCGAAGAGGGAGAGATCTATTCGAAGGGCTGCCGCAACGTTCTCGATGAAATCGAGGAGATCGAAACGGTTGCGATACGCGGCACGATCGAGCCGTCCGGCACCTTGCGAATCGCTGCCGGCGCGTCGTTCTCACTGTCCAGCCTGACACCCCTGCTACAGGAGTATCTATTGCAGTATCCGAACGTCAGACTCTCGGTCACGCTGCTGCATCAGCACGTCGATTTTGTGAAGGAGGGCTTCGACGTCGGCATCGTGCTGCCCAAGCAGATCAGCGGCACCACGTTGATCAAACGCTCGTTGCTGAGTGTCCGTCCCATTGCGGTCGCGTCCCCCAGCTATCTTGCCGTGAAAGGCGTGCCGTCGCGGCCGGCGGATCTGATCCCCCACACGTTTCTCGCCCTCAGCGCCGCCTCGCATGACGGCGACTGGATCTTCGTTTCGCCGGATCGGCGCGAGAAACGCGTCACGCTCGACGCCGCGCTCGTGGTGAACAACGCCTTGATGCTGCGGCAAGCCGCGCTTGCGGGCATGGGGATCGCGGTCTTGCCTGAGAACCATGTGCTGACCGATTTGCGCAACGGCACACTCATGCAGGTGCTGACAGACTTCCGTATCACGAATGCCGACAAGGAGTTAGCGCTGGTGTATGCGGATCGCCGTCACATTTCCGCAAAAACCCGCTCATTCGTCGACTTTTCGGTCGAGTGGTTTCGTACCAACGCGGACCGTTTGACCTCCATGCCGCCCGCTACCAAGTAGTGCGGCGCGCCGCCCTTCGTCCGGCCTTTCCGAGCAGGCGGCGCGGCCGCGCCATCCATGTCCGTACCCAAAATGAGGACAGCGCCGCATGCGCCCTCCTTCATACTTCGTTATCGATTCGCACCGCCTGTGAAGAGCCAACCGGCCCCGGCGGGCAATCCCGGCAGCGAAGATTCAGGAGACGCGCATGAACCGCCCCTTCAAACCCTATCCGTTTTCGCCCCGTCGTCACGAGGGCATGGTGCCGCCGCTGGTCGACGGGCGCGACCCGCTCAGGCGGCCCGTGGCAATCGTCGGCGGCGGCCCGGTCGGCATGACGCTGGCGCTCGCGCTGGCTCGCCAGGGCGTGCGCTCGGTACTGATCGAAGCCGACGACAGCGTGTGCACCGGCAGCCGCGCGATCTGCATTTCGCGGCGCAGTCTGGAAATTTTCAAGCGCCTCGGTGTGGTGCAAGGCTTCCTGCAAAAAGGCTTGCCGTGGGCCGGCGGCCGCAGCTTCTATCGCGACACCGAAGTGTTTCGCTTCGCCATGCATCACGACGACGAACAATCGCTGCCGCCCATGATCAATATCGCGCAATACCAGATCGAACAGTTGTTGCTCGACGAGGTGGAGCGGCATGCCGACCTGATCGATCTGCGTTGGCAGACTCGCGTGACCGGCATCGAGCAGGAACCGGCGCAAGACGGCCGCGGCGAGCCGGACCGTACGGCGGGCGCGACGCTCACGCTGCGCACCGGCGACACCGCGTGGCAGATGCACGCCGACTGGGTGGCCGCCTGCGACGGCGGCCGCAGCACGATTCGCGAGGCACTCGGCCTCAAGCTCACCGGCACCACGTACGAAGGCCGCTATGTGATCGTGGATATCGAGCTGAACAGCAAGCGCGCTACCGAGCGCCTCGCCTATTTCGATCCGCCGTCCAACCCCGGTTCGACGGTGCTGGTCCATAAGCAGCCTGACAACGTCTGGCGTATCGATTACCAGCTTCGCGACGACGAAGACCCGGAAGCCGCCGTTCTGCCCGAGAACGTCTTGCCGCGCGTGCAGAGCGTGCTCGACGCGATGGGCGAGACGGGCGAGTGGTCGCCGATCTGGATCACCGTCTACAAAGCGAACGCGTTGACGCTCGAACGCTACCGGCACGGCTCGGTGCTGTTCGCGGGCGATGCCGCGCATCTCGTGCCGATTTTCGGCGTGCGCGGCGCCAATTCCGGTATCGACGACGCGGACAACCTCGGCTGGAAGCTGGCCTGCGTGGTGAACGGCGTGGCTTCGCCGCGGCTCCTCGACAGCTACAGCGTGGAGCGCGTCTTCGCGGCGCGTGAAAACCTCAGCTACGGCATGAAGAGTACGGAGTTCATGGCGCCGCCGTCATTCGCCTTCAATCTGATGCGCGAGGCCGTGCTCGGACTCGCCGAGCGGCACGCCGCCGTGCGTCCGCTGATCAATCCGCGGCAGACGCATGCCATCGCTTATACACAGTCGCCGCTGAACGAGGCCGCCGCGGACGCCGCCGGCTCGTTCAGCCGAGGCCCGGCGCCCGGCGCCGTGTTGCCGGAATGCCGGCTCAAACGACTGGACGGCGGCGCGAGCGTCGATATCCATCTCACGGATCTGCTCGAGCCTTGCTTCACGGCGCTGCGCTTCGGCGCGAATGCCGATTCTGTGCAAGAGCATGCGTGGCAGGAATTGCAAGGCACGCTGGCCGAAAAAGGGATTCCGTTCAAAGCCATCACGCTGGCTAAGGACGAAACCGCACAGGCCGCCAACCCGACGATGCTCGATCACACCGGCCGCCTGCACGACATGCTCGACGCCACGCCCGGCACGGTCTATCTAATCCGGCCCGACGGCCATGTACTCGCCCGCTGGCGCAACGGCAGCGCGGCGGCCACGCAGCGCGCCATCAGCGCAGCGCTGACGATCTGATTCACGGAGACTCACATCATGACGGACAGCGACCTCGACCTGGTCTACACGACGCTGTGCAAGACCCTCACTAACGAAGGCGAAGCTCAAGCGCCGTTATATCTGGCGCGCCTCGCGATGCTGTGCCTCACCGAACTCGACGACCCGCAGCGGGCGTTGTCGTTGATCGAAGCGGCACGGCTGCCGGCTTCGACCGCGGTGACCGCATAAAGCGAAAAAAGCCGCCGCGCCCGGTATGGGCGCGGCGGCTTTCCTTCTGCCTTTCCGTCAGGCAGATATCACCGTGCGGCACAGCGCGTGCGGCTCATCCTTCATGCAGGTGTCACTGCTTCGGATACAACCCCAGCGTGCTCGCATGCAGACGCGCGAGGCCGAGCAACGCATCCGTGTTCGGCGTGGCAACGCCTGTCAGTTGCCCCAGTTCACGCACCGCCGCCACCAGCGCGTCGAGTTCGACCGCTTTACCCGCCTGCACGTCCTGCAGCATCGAGGTTTTCATCGCGCCGAGTTTGAGCGTGACCTCGTGCCGGTCCGCCGGCTCCTGTTCGATCGGAATACCGAAGCGCGCGCCGATCTCCTTGGCCTCCAGCATGATGCTCGTCACGAAGTTGCGCGCCAGTTCGTCGCTGAGAATCCGGTCGGTGGTCGCGCCGGTGATGGCGCTGATCGGATTCATCGTCATGTTGCCCCACAGCTTGTACCAGACGTCGCGCTGAATCTGCGCCGACATTGTCGCCTTGAAGCCGGCGGCCGCGAGCGTGCCCGTGAGCGACGCGACGCGCTCGCTCGCCTGCCCCGACGCCTCGCCAATAATCAACCCGTTGCCCTGATGATGACGGATCACGCCCGGCGCTTCGACGAGGCAACTGGCATGCACCACGCAGCCCACCGTTTGCGCGGTCGGAATCGCGGCGGCGATTGCACCGTCGGGATCGATCGACTTCAGGCGCTTGCCGGCGAAGTCGCGCCCGAGCCCGTCGCAGAACCACCACGGCATCCCGTTCATCGCGGTCAGCACGATGGTCTGCGCGCCGAGCAGCGGCGCGATCTGCCCGGCCACAGATGCCATGGCCGGCCCCTTGACGGCGACCACGACGAGGTCCTGCACACCGAGATCCGCGGGATTGTCGCTCGCCTTCACCTTCACAGCATGCGTCACGCCGCCTTCGATCAGACGCAGGCCGTGCTCGCGCAGCGCGGCCAGCGTCTCGCCGCGTGCCACCACGCTCACGTCATGGCCGGCCTGCGCGAGCTTCACTCCCATCCAGCCGCCGATCGCGCCTGCGCCGTAGATAGCTACTTTCATCGTTTCAATCCTTGTAACTGGCGTCGATGCGGTCCACTCGCCGCACCAGCGCATCGAACACATCCTGCCCCGCGCCGTGACGCGGATCGAACTGCAGCGCGTCGCGCGAACAGCGAATCGCGACCTCTTCCGGCACCGGCCGCGCCCGGCCCATCGCAAACGTCGCCATCTGGATTTCGCAGGCGCGGTTCAGCGTCCACAGAATCGCGAAAGTCTGCGGCAACGTGTGGCCCCACGCAAGCAGGCCATGATTGCGCAGGATCACCGCCTGCCGGTTGCCGATATGTTCGAGCAGCCGCGGACCTTCTTCCGCATGCACGGTGATGCCCTCGAAGTCGTGATACGCAATGCGGTCGTGCAATTGCGCGCTGTAGAAATTGGTTTGCTGCAAACCGTCTTCCAGACAGGCCACGGCGACGCCCGCCGTGGTGTGCGTATGCATGACGCAGTGCGCATCCGGCAAGCCTTCGTGAATCGCCGCATGCACGACGAACCCGGCCGGATTCACCGGATATGGCGAGTGGTCGAGCACGCGTCCGCGTGCATCGATCTTCACGAGGTTGCTTGCCGTCACTTCGCTATAGTGCAGCCCGAACGGATTGATCAGGAACTGGCGTTCGCCACCGCTCACACTGGCGGGAACGCGCAGCGTGATGTGGTTGTAGATCATTTCGGTCCAGCCGAGCAGGTCGAAAATGCGATAGCACGCGGCGAGCTGCACGCGCGCCTGCCATTCGTCCGGATGCATCGCGTGGGCCTTCGGCGCGCTCGGCGCCTGGATGTCGAGAGTGGTCATGTGCAGCTCCATTGTTATCGTTCTATTGATCGAAAGTATCGCGCTTATGCGCCCGACACCACGGCCGCGATCGACGACGCCACATAATCCACGTTGCGTGCGTTCAGTCCGGCCACGCACATGCGCCCGGAGCGCAGCACGTACACCGCGTATTCGCTGCGCAGGCGCTCCACCTGGCTTTCGCTCAAGCCGGTGTAGGTGAACATGCCGCGCTGCGCGAGGTAGCGCGCGCGCATGACTTCGTCCACACGGCCTTCGAGGCCGGCGTGGATCGTGCCGCGCATGGCGAGAATCCGCTCGCGCATGGCGGCGAGTTCCGCTTCCCATGAAGCACGCAACGACGCATCGGCCAGCACGTTGGCGACGAGCCGCGCGCCGTGCGTGGGCGGATTGCTGTAGTTCGCGCGCACCGTCGACATCAATTGACCGAGCACGCGGCCAGCCTCTTCCGCGCTCTTGCAGACTACGCTCAACGCGCCGACGCGCTCGCCATACAGCGAAAAATTCTTCGAGAACGAATTCGCGGCGATCAGCGGAACGCCCGCGTCGGCCAACAGGCGCACGCAGGCGGCGTCTTCTTCCAGACCCGCGCCGAAACCCTGGTAAGCCATATCCACGAAGGCGATCAGCTTGCGGCGCTGCAGAACCGGCACCAGTTCCGCCCATTGCGCCGGACTCAGATCGACGCCGGTCGGGTTATGGCAGCAGGCGTGCAGCAGCACCACGCTCTGTTCCGGCAAGCGGCTGATCGTGTCGATCATGTCGGCGAAACGCAATCCGCCGGTGAGTTCGTCGTAGTACGGATAGGTGTTGACCGTCAGCCCCGCGCCTTCGAATACCACGCGATGGTTTTCCCAGCTCGGGTCGCTGATCCAGATCTGCGAACCCGGGAAATAGCGCTTCAGGAAATCGGCGCCGACCTTCAATGCGCCCGATCCGCCGATGGTTTGCAACGTGGCGATCCGCCCCGCCGCGCGCGCCTCGCTGTTCGCACCGAATACCAGCGCCTGTGCCGCATCGCGATAGAGCGGCAGGCCGGCCATCGGCAGATACGAGCGCGGGCCGATCGAGTCGAGCAGCGCGGTTTCGGCCCGGCGCACGGCGTCCATGACCGGCAGCTTGCCAGCGTCGTCGAAATAGATGCCGATGCTCAGATTGACCTTGTTCGACCGGGGGTCGAGTTGAAAGTCTTCGTTCAGGCTCAGGATCGGATCGCCTGGATAAGCGGGAATATGGTCGAACATGGTGATTCCTTGAATAGGGCCTCGTGGCGGCCTCGGTTTGGCGCAGTGGCGTACCGCACTGCACTGCACGGCGCATCCCGGTTTGTGCAGCGGCTTGCGTCCCGACTTGTGCAGCGGCGTGCGCGGCGGCTTTGCTCACGACACGGCGAGACGGAAGTCTAAGCGGGTTTGGCTGAGTGCGTCGATTGGGACAAGTCTCCGCGAACCGCACGCGGTACACAATCAATCGATTTTTCACGATTCGTTAGTTTTTCTTTAGAATCGCCAGATGCCACTCACGCGCGTCACCATCCGCCAGTTCGAAGCCTTTCTCGCCATCGTCGATTTGCATAGCATCGGCGCGGCGGCGGAACGGCTCGGGCTGACTTCTTCGGCGGTCAGCCAGCTGCTGGGCGACCTCGAAACGGAACTCGGCTTCCGGCTCTTCGACCGGACCACACGGCGCGTGAATCTGTCGAGCGCGGGCCAGGATTTTCTGTCGTCGGCGGAATCGGTGTTGCGCCATGTGCGCGCCGCCGCGCAATCCGCCGACGATATCCGCAACCGCGCCGCCGGCATCGTGCGGATCGGTGCGCCCCTGGTACTGGCGGCGACCGCGCTGCCCGCCGCCATCGCCGACTACGCACGCGACAAACCGAAGGTCGTGGTCCGCATTTGCGACACCGTGGTCGAGCAACTGGTGGAGCGCGTGGAAAGCGGCGACGTGGACCTCGCAATCGGCCCCGACCGTCAAAGCGGCGCGCGCGTGCGTTGCGATCCGGCGTTCGCCAGCCCCTGGGTGATGTGGTGCGCGCCGAGCCATCCGTTGAGCGCGCGCCGCCGCGTGCAGTGGCCGCATTTGCGCGGCGTGCCGATCATCGCCACCGGCCGCGACCACGAACGCGCAGTCGGGCAGATGCTGGCTAACCTGCCGGTGGAGGCGCGCATCATTCCCGTAGATGTCGTAGACAATGTGACCACGGCGTTCGGCCTTGCCGCGCAGGGGCTGGCCGTCACGCTCGCGCCCGCCTACGTTGCGCCATTGGCGCGCAGCTTCGGGCTGGTCATGAAGCGCATTGTCGATCCGGAAACGATCCGCGAAGTGTGCGTGTATCGTTCCACCGAGCGAGCGCTGTCGCCGCCCGCCGACGGCTTCGCGGATTTCATCATGCCGTGGTTGAAACGCTGGGATCGCGAGACACAGGCCGACGCGCGATCAAGGCGCGTATGACGCGCAGCAGCAGCGGCAGCAGCGACAGCCCGTCGGCTCAGGCCCGCTCGGGCACCATGCACAACGCGAACAGCTGGCGTTGGCTCGATATCCCGAGGCGCGCGTAAGCGCGCTTCTGGTAGGTGATCACACTGGCAGGCTTGACGCCCATACGCTGTGCGATTTCAACGGCGCTCGCGCCTTCGAGCGTGCCGCGCAGCACGTCGAGTTCGCGCGGCGTGAGTGCGGGGCAAGCGCGCCTGACACGCGCCAGCATCGCCGCGGCCGAACCCTGCTGATGCTGCCCATTCAACGCGTAATGGCCCTTGGCCGCGTGCGCGAACAGAGGCGCGAGACTCTCCACGCGCTCCAGTTCACCTGGCTGAAACACGCCATAGGCACGGTCGCGGTACAGGTTGATCGACAGCCAGACGCTTTCCATGGGCTGCACGAGCAACGATAACCGGTCGGACACATTCGGCTGCGCGTAGCAGGCGGCGCGATAGGCCTCGTTTTCGATCTCGTCGCTATGCTGCTGGTGCAGCACCAGCGCGTCGCGAGCCGGTTTTTCATGCGACCGGCCGATGATCGCGCGGTTGCCGTCGAGTGCATAGAAATGCGTGGCATAGCGATCCGCGATGTCGCGCAGAAAACGGCCTCCGCGATGATCGGCCGCGGAAACCGTGCGCGGCCGCGCGTCGAATTCGTACGCGAAGATGGTGCACTGCGAAACCGGCAGCGTATCGCCGACCGTTTTCAGTATGCTGGCGGCCAGCGCATCGGCATCCGCATGCGAAATCGACATGACGAGTTCAGTCGCACGCGAGGTGCTGATCTGTTCGCTGCGGTGCGGTGGAGAAATGCGCCAGGAACGCATGATGGGATTCGGGTCGCCGTGCCGGGTTCGATCCGGCAAGCGTAGCACAGCGCCACGCGCGAGCCGTCTTTCACTGCCGGTTCAGCACCCCGGATGGGCGCGCTCACTTGCGCGTAAACGACCCGCGCTGGAACGTGACCATTCTCGGCAACTCGATCGTGAAGACCGTGCCCGTGGCTTCGTCTGAATGCACACTGACGTTGCCGCCGTGCATGCGGGCGATCTCCTGCACGATATGAAGGCCGAGCCCCAGCCCTTCACGCGAGCGTGCGCCGCTATTGTTCGGCCCGAACGCCTTGAACAGGTGCGGAAACACCTCGGGCGGAATAGTCCCGCGATTGGCGACCTTCAGGCGCACTGAATCGACCGCTTCGCCATCCACTTCGACACCGATATCGCCGCCCGGCACGCCGTGATGCAGCGCATTGCTCACCAGATTCGACACGGCCTGCCAGACGAGGTCGGTGTCCCACGCGCCCGCGGTATTGCCGCGGCTCGCGAACACGATCCGCTTGCCGTTTTCCCGCGACGCGAACTCGTCGATCACCGAGCGGCACAGCGTCGCCAATTCGATCGAGCGCGGCTGCAACGGCAGGCGCCCGCCCTGCAAACGGGCCAGATTGAGCAACTGGTCGACCATGCGCGCCATGCGCAGCGAACTGTTCTTCACGCGCGCGGCGACAGTTGCCGATTGTTCGTCGGCGGCCGTGCGCATCAGGTATTCCGCCGACGCCAGCACGGCACCGAGCGGCGTGCGCAAATCGTGACTCAGCACCGCCATCAGCATCTCGTTGGCTTCCAGCATTTGTCGCGTGGTGACGAGCTGCGCGGCCAGTTGCCGTTTCTGCTGTTCGAGTTGCACGAACACGTCGACCTTCGATTGCAGAATGCGCGGATCGAACGGCTTGTACAGGAAATCGACCGCGCCGGCCTCGTAACCGCGGAAGGTGCGCGAAGCATCCTGGGCGGTCGCCGTCAGAAAGATGATCGGCACGTGCGAGGTTCGCGGGCTGCCGCGCATCAGCGCGGCCAGTTCGAAGCCGTTCATGCCGGGCATGTTGACGTCGAGAATCGCCAGCGCGACTTCGTGCTTGAGCAGCAGGTCGAGCGCCGCCGTGCCCGAATCGGCCACCAGCACGGCCAGATCCGGCCGCGCCAGCAAGGCCTCGAGCGCCGTGATGTTGTGGACGATGTCGTCGACGATGAGAATGTTCACGGGTGAATTCGTCATGGCATCGGGTCAAGAGAGGCCGGCAATGCGGCAAGCCGCCGGGCCATGGTTTCAGGAGTGTAAATAAATTGCGCCGCGCCGCGCTCAATCGCGGCACGCGGCATTTCGGGGGAGCCGGCGGTGTCCGGCGCCTGCACCCAGGTGGCGCCGCCCAGCGCACGCACCCGCTTCAGGCCTTGCGCGCCGTCGTCGTTGGCGCCGGACAGCAGGATCGCCAGCAGGCGCTCGCCATACACGGCGGCGGCCGACTCGAACAGCACGTCGATCGAGGGGCGCGAAAAGCGCACGGCGGCGTCGGTGGAGAGCGCGACAGTGCGGTCCACTTCCACCAGCATGTGATAGCCAGGCGGTGCAATATGCACGCGGCCCGCCATGATGCGTTCGCCCGCATCGGGCTCGAGCACCGGCAAAGCACAGCGGTGCGCGAACGCGCCCACCAGATAGCTGGGTGAATCAGGCGGCAGGTGCGTGACGATCATGACGGCCGCGGCAAAGTCCACGGGCAGCGCGCCGAGCAGCACGTTCAGCACTTCGATGCCGCCCGCCGAGGCGCCGATCACGACGAGCTCGTAGCCGCGTGCCGCTTCGGCACGCGGTTGAGGGTCGGCAGCAGGTTGAACAGATGAGCTTGGCATGGTGAGCGTGCTAGCGCTTCTGATAAATGCGTTCGCTCGGGCGGAACTCGTCGAACGCTTCGTAATGACGGGAAAAACGCAGGCTTTCCTTGCTGCCCAAACCCAGAAAACCACGCCGCACGAGCGCGTTCTCGAACAGACCCAGCGCGCGATCCTGCAAACCACGATCGAAATAGATCAACACGTTGCGGCACGATACCAGATGCGCTTCGAGGAAAACTTCGTCGGTGGAAAGGCTGTGGTCGGCGAACACCACGCGCTCTTTCAGCGAACCGGCAAAGCGCGCGCCGCCATACGCGGCGTGATAGTAGTCGGACAGCGAACGCTTGCCGCCCGCCGCCAGATAGTTCTGCGTGAAGCCCTGAATCCGGTCGAGCGCGTAGATGCCGGACTCGGCGCGCGCCAGCGCGTCCGGACTGATGTCGGTCGCGTAGAACAGTGTGCGCTCGGTCAGACCCTCCTCGTCGAAGAGGATTTTCAGCGACCAGAGTTCCTCGCCCGTGCTGCATCCCGCTACCCACACCTTGATCGACGGATAGGTGCGCAGACGCGGCAGAACATGTTCGCGCAACGCGAGGAAATACGCCGGATCGCGAAACATGTCGCTCACCTGTACCGTGAGGTACTGGAACAGCCGCGAGAACTCGTCGCCGTTGCGCATGATGCGGTCCTGCAACTGCGACAGCGTCTTGAGCCCGAACTCGTCGAGCGCCTGGGACAGGCGGCGCCGCAGCGACGACATCGCATAGTGGCGAAAGTCGTGCTGATACTTGAGATAAATCGCCTCCAGCAGCAGTTTCAACTCGATGTCGAAATCGCTGATGCGTTGCGGCGCGTCAAATTCGGACTGACTCATTGGCACTCGCTCACGTGTTCCCTTCTCCTGCTAGCGTTGCCGCAGCCACACGCGGCACAGCGCGACCAGCTTGTCCACGTCGATCGGCTTGGAAACGTAGTCGTCCGCGCCGGCTTCGAGGCAGCGCGTGCGGTCGTTCGCCATCGCCTTCGCGGTCAGCGCGATGATCGGCAGATGAGCGAAACGCGGATGGCGGCGAATCTCGCCCATCGCAGTCAAACCGTCCATCTCCGGCATCATGATATCCATCAGGATCAGATGTACTTCGGGACCGTTTTCCAGCGCTTCGAGCGCTTCGCGGCCGTTGCGCGCAATCTGCAGTTTCGCACCGAGCGGCTCCAGCACATGCGAGAGCGCAAAGATATTGCGCACGTCGTCTTCGGCCAGCAGGATCGTGCGGCCCTCGAACGCATTATCGCGCTGACGTACCGTGCGCAGCATGCGCTGCTGCTCGGGCGCGAGCGACGACTCGACGCTGTGCAGGAACAGCGTGACTTCGTCGAGCAGCCGTTCGGGCGACTTCGCCCCCTTGATGATGATCGATTTCGAATAGCGGCGCAGGCGGTGCTCTTCTTCGTCGGAGAGCATCCGGCCGGTATAAACGATGACGGGCAGCGAGACATGCGCGGTGTTCGTTGCGAGCCGTTCGAGCAGGTCGTAGCCGGTGCCGTCGGGCAGCGCGAGATCGGTCACCACGCAGTCGAACGTGACCTTCGCCAGATATTCGAGCGCTTCGGCCAAGGTTGCGACCGCAACGATCTCGGTGTTCTCGCTTTGCAGGAGCGCGCGGATGCTTTCGCGCATCGGCGCGTCGTCCTCGATCACGAGCACGCGTTTGAGGCGCTGCTGCAAGCGCGCTTCGAGGCGGCGGATCGCGGCTTCCATCGTGCTGCGCGCGGTCGGCTTCAGCGTATAGCCAATAGCGCCGAGGTGCAGCGCCTTGTCGGCGTGATCGGTGGCGGAGACGATATGGATCGGAATGTGCCGCGTGAGCGGGTCGTTCTTCAGCCACTCCAGCACGGTCAGGCCGGAGCGGTCCGGCAAGCCGACATCGAGCAGCACGGCCGCAGGGCGCATGTCGCGCACCAGTGAGAGGCCGCTCGCGGCGTCGCTCGCGTGGACGAAATCGAAGTCGAGTTCATGCGTCAGCTCGCGCAGGATTTCGGCGAACGCGAGATCATCTTCCACGGCCACGATCAGACGGCCCGCACGGGTGCGGTTGTCACGGTCGTCGGCAATCGGGCGAATCGGCGTTTCGAGCGTAGTGCCCGTGCCGTGACCGCCAGTGTGGACGTTCATGAGGCCATTGGCGGGCGTGATCACCGTGGGCGGACTGCCGACCGAAGACGTCCGCGCCAGTAGCGGTTCTACCGCCGATCCGCCCGCGGCCTGCGGACCGGCTGGCGCCACGGCCGGTGCGAACACCGGCGCCGGATTGTACGCGCCTGAGTTCGTGTTCAAGGCGGCTTCCGCATCGACCGGCAGCCACAGCGTGAACACGCTGCCCTTGCCGATCTCGCTGGCAACAGTAATGCGGCCGCCCAGCAAGCGCGAAAACTCACGCGAAATCGACAGACCCAGACCGCTGCCACCATATTGACGACTGGTCGAACCGTCCGCCTGCTGGAACGCTTCGAAGATCATGTCCAGCTTGTCGGGCGCGATGCCGATGCCGGAGTCGCGCACGTCGACCCGCAGCATGCCGCCTTCAGCGGGTGCAACCGAGAGCGCCACCTCGCCGTGTTCGGTGAACTTCACCGCGTTCGAGAGCAGGTTGCGCAGAATCTGCGTGACACGCTGGCCGTCCGTGATGAACGTATCCGGCGTGCCCGGCAAGCGGTCGAAGCTGAGCTGCAAATGCTTCGCGCCGGCCATTGGCTTGAACATTTCCTCGAGCGCCTGCAGGGTCGCGTCGATCGATACCGTTTCGAGTTCGACCGTGACCTGGCCGGCTTCGACCTTTGAAAGATCCAGAATGTCGTTGATCAGCACCAGCAGGTCGCTGTTGGAAGCGTGAATCGTCTCCGCGTAGCGCACTTGTTCTTCGGTCAGATTGCCGGTGCGGTTCTGCTGCAGCAGCTTGGCGAGAATCAGCGAACTGTTCAGCGGCGTACGCAGTTCGTGCGACATATTGGCGAGGAATTCGGACTTGTAGCGGCTCGACTGTTCGAGGCGCGCCGCGTTGGCCGCGAGGTCGTCCTGCGCGCGCAGCAGATCGGACTTTTGCCGCTCGAGACGCTGCGCGTATTCTTCCAGTTGCACGTTGGTCTGTTCGAGTTCGGCCTGCTGCGCTTCCAGCCGCGTTTGCGACTCCATCAGCGCGCGGCCGCGTTCTTCGAGCCCTTCATTGGAGACGCGCAACTCTTCCTGCTGCACCTGCAACTCTTCATTCAGCTGCTGCGTTTCGGCCAGCGCGTCCTGCAACCGCTCGCGATACAGCGCCGCTTCGACGAAGTCGCCCATGCTGTTCGCGATCAGTTCCATGAACTCCTGGTCGCGCACAGTCAGCTCGCGCACAAAGCCCAGTTCGACGACGCCGTTGACCTCGCCGTCGTTTTCGATCGGCATGATCAGCAGATTCTTCGGCACGCTCTTGCCGGTGGCCGACACCACTTGCACGTAATTGGCCGGCACATCGCGCAACACCAGCGTACGGCGCGCCGAGGCCGCCTGCCCGATCAGCGTCTCGCCTTCTTCGAAATTGCGCGCCGCGGCCTGCTCGCTTTCACGGCTAAACCCATAGGTCGCGATGCGGCGCAGCGTGCCATGCCGTTTGTCGCGCACGTAGAGCGCGGCGACGACGGCGTCGAGATACTGCGCGAGGAAGTCGAGCATCGCGCGGCCCACCAGCGGCGAGGTAGTCTGACCGACGACCCTTTCGGCGAGCAGACGCTGCCCCGAGCGCAACCACACCTGCTCCTGCAACATCTCCGTCTGGTCGGCCTGCTGCCGCAGCGCGCTGTCATAGGTGGACGACAGGCTCATCAGTTCGCGCCGCCCGATCCACGCGAGCAGACCGCTCACGCTCAGGCTGAAGAGCAGAAACACGCTCACCAGCGTGGTGGTGACGCGGCGCGTCGCTTCCGCGCGTTCCTGGCGCAGGCGCAATTCGACATCGAGAAAATCGCCGAATTCACGGCGCGTCTCATCGAATTCGATCTTGCCACGGCCGCTCGCCACCGCACTTTCGAAATCCTGATTACGCCGGCGCGCGTCGATCATCTGTTCGGCGAAGTTACTCCAGCGTTGCTGAATCGCAGCGATCTGCTTGAGTTTTTCGACTTGGGGCGAGTTGTCGGAGACCAGTTCCTGCAGGGCCTCGATCTGAGTCTTGAATCGCGGGCCGCCTTCTTCATACGGCGTGAGGAAACTCTCGTCACCCGTGATCAGGAAGCCGCGCATGGAGGATTCGCGATCGACCGCGAGGCGCAGCATTTCATTGGCCTGGCCAATCACGCGCTCGGAGTGCTCGGCCCAGTTCATGGTCGAAACCAGATACGCGATCAGTCCGACGAAGACAGCCATGGTCACCAGGCCGACACCCAGGGGCAACGCAATATTGCGGCGAATGATGCTGCGAAAACGATTCTGGTCGACGGCCTGAGATGCGGTCATTTTTTCTGTCTTCGGCTGGGCGAATCGTGTCGATTCGGAATATTTTTCGGGTATTTCGGGTGATTCATTTTGTCGCGCTACGACGGGCGTAATCATACAGGATGGGTGTTTGTTTTGAGGTGCCCAAACGCGGTTTTAGGCTTACTGGGCGGGGCTGTTGCCGGCCGACGCAACTTTGCGCGACACACGCGGGTCAATCATGCGAGGAATGCGATTTCGCCCCGTTCGATCATTCGATCGCCGCCCACTTCGATCTGGTAGCCGATGCCTTCTCACGCCTTCATCGCACTCTCCCGCGCTCCGTTGCGCACCCTCGTCGCCGCCGCGCTCGTATGGCATGCGTCGGCGAGCGGCGCGGCGCTGGTGGCCACTGCGCCCGCTGTACAAGACGGCATCATGGCCGCCGCCGTGCACGTCGAGCCGCCCACGCAGCCGTCGCCCGTCGTACCGATTCCACCGTCGGAGCAATACCCCACGCTCTATCGCGATGTGCAGCTCGCGCATCTGTTTCCCGACAGCAAAACTTTCGCGGACATGGTGCCGCTTGCATCGCCTGCTGAGATCGCCGCCGCATATGCCACCGCGAAGCACCAGCGCAATTTCAGTCTCGCCGACTTCGTGAAGCACAACTTCACGTTGCCCACGCGCACGGCGAAAGCGTATGTCTCCGATCCCGATCAGGACGTGGTCGGCCATATCGATACGCTCTGGAATGTGCTGCGCCGCGAGCCCGATGCGACCGCGAGCCCGTGGTCCTCGCTGCTGCCGCTGCCGTATGCGTATATCGTGCCGGGCGACCGCTTCGATGAGATCTACTACTGGGACTCGTACTTCATCATGCTCGGTCTCGAACAGAGCGGCCAGCATGCGCTGGTGGTCGACGAACTGAAGAACTTCGCGACCTTGATCGACCGCTACGGCCATATTCCGAACGGCAATCGCACCTACTATCTGAGCCGCTCGCAACCGCCGTTTTTCGCGCAGATGGTGCGCCTCGTGGCCGAAAAAGACGGCGACGCCGTCTACGCGCAATACCTGCCCGAATTGCAGCGCGAATACGCGTACTGGATGGACGGCAGCGAAGGCCTCGCCGCCGGTCACGCAAACCGGCATGTGGTACGCCTGCCCAACGGCACGCTGCTCAACCGGTATTGGGACGAACGCGCGACGCCGCGCGACGAGTCGTATCGCGAAGACGTCCTGACCGCGCAGCAGACTCCGCAACGCGATGCCGCCGATCTGTGGCGCAATCTGCGCGCGGGCGGCGAAACCGGCTGGGATTTCAGCTCGCGCTGGTTCGCCGACGGCAAGATGCTCGCCACCGTGGACGTGACCTCTCTCGTGCCCGTCGATCTGAATTGCCTGCTGGCCGATCTGGAACGCACGCTGGCGAAGGCCTACCGTCTGCGCGGCGACGTCACGCATGCGGAAAATATGGAGCAGCGCGCCGCCACCCGCGCCGACGCGATTCGCCGCGTGTTGTGGGACCCGCAGTTGCAGGCATTCGGCGACTACGACTTCGTGCATCACACGCTCACGCACAGGCTCACCGCCGCGACGGTGTATCCGTTATATACGGGAATAGCCAGCCGTCAGCAGGCGAAGACCGTCGCCGCCACGTTGCAGCGCGAATTGCTGCGCCCCGGCGGTCTCGCCACTACACAGGTGGCGAGCGGGCAGCAATGGGATGCGCCGAACGGCTGGGCGCCGCTGCAATATCTGGCCGTGATCGGCTTGCGGCGCTACAGCGAACCGGCGCTCGCGCAAACCATTGCGACGCGCTGGATCAGAACCAATGTGTCGTACTACCAGCACACGGGCAAGCTCGTCGAGAAATACGATATCGATGCGGCCACACCCGGCGTCTCCGCGGGCGGCGGCGAGTATCCGCTGCAGGACGGGTTCGGCTGGACCAACGGCGTGCTGCGCGCGCTGCTCGTGCTGTATCCGCAAGCGGTGCAGGCCTCGCGTCCCGGCGATATTCCCGAAGGGCCGGCGGGCGTGTCGGCGGCCGCCTCTGCTGCCGCTGCCGCGCCGAAGAATACGCACCGGCTGAATGGCGCGCGAGTCGCGCCATAGCATGAAAAAAGCCCTGGCCGGTTCGCACTGGCCAAGGCTTCGCACGACTTGCGAGACGCTCACGCCGGCACGGTTTCAGCCTGCTGCGCACGCGACCACACACGATGCTGTCCGGCCGCCTCGATGAAGGCCTTCAGCACGTCGGCGGCCTGTTTGTCATCGCCGGTGGCGACGCCGTCGGCATTGTCCGGCAGGTGCGCGGCGGCGAGCACATCGCGCCCCGCGCCGATCGCCGCAATCGCCTTCAGATGCTTGAACGCCTCAAGCACGAAATGCCGCGCATCGCCCGATTGCGCGAGCGTCTTCGCACCCTGGTCGCCACCTACCACGATGACCGCGTCGAACATGATCGACGGCAATCCGGCAATCGTGGCGTCCGGGGCCATACCGTCGATCGCGGCAAGCGTGGGCGCGATCAACATGGGCGCCGCGCCCTCGCCTTGCAGCGCCTGCTGAAGCTTCCTGATGGCGGCGCCGTCGGAGCCGGGCGCGGCCAGCAACGCAATCTTGCGGGTCTTGATGCCCGGCTTCACCCGGTTGAGCAGGCTCAGCGCCGGTGAATCCTTGGGACCGGACAGCTTCGCCGTGCCCTTTTTCGGCGCCGGCAAACCCAACCCGGCGGCCACCTGCGCTGCGAGTCCCGCGTCGAAGTTGGCGAGAATTTCGTTGACCACGCGCGCGCGAATCTCAGGCTTCGTCACCTTGCCGAGTTCGAATTGATAAGCCGCGGCGATATGGTCTTTCTCCGGCTGGGACATGCTGTTGTAGAACAGCGCCGCCTGCGAAAAATGATCGGCGAACGATTCGCTGCGCACGCGAATCTTGGTGCCTTCCACGCGCTCCTGATAACTTTCGAAGCCGCCGTCCGACGGCGCCGGATCGGTTTCCTTCGGCCAACCGCCGCTCAGCGAATTCGGCTCATACGAGGCCTGACCGACATTGATCGTCTGGCGGTGCATGGCGTCACGCTGATTGTTGTTGAACGGGCACACAGGACGGTTGATCGGAATCTCATGGAAGTTCGGGCCACCCAGACGGCTGATCTGCGTATCCGTGTACGAAAACAAACGCCCTTGCAAAAGCGGATCGTTCGAAAAGTCGATACCCGGCACGACATGACCCGGATGAAACGCCACCTGTTCGGTCTCGGCAAAGAAGTTGTCGGGATTGCGGTTGAGCGTCATCTTGCCGATGATCTTGACCGGCACCAGCTCTTCGGGAATCAGCTTGGTCGGATCGAGCAGGTCGAAATCGAATTTGTGTTCGTCCGCGTCTTCGATAATCTGCACGCCGAGTTCGAACTCCGGGTAGTCGCCTCGTTCGATCGACTCCCACAGATCACGTCGATGGAAATCCGGGTCCTTGCCCGCCAGCTTCTGCGCTTCGTCCCACAGCAGCGAGTACGAGCCCAGCACCGGACGCCAGTGAAATTTGACGAAGCGGCCCTTGCCTTGCGCATTCACGAAGCGGAACGTGTGAATCCCGAAGCCCTCCATGGTGCGCAGGCTGCGCGGGATCGCGCGGTCCGACATGGTCCACAGCACCATATGCGCGGATTCGGGCACCAGCGAGACGAAGTCCCAGAAGGTGTCGTGTGCGGAACCGCCGGTGGGCATTTCGTTCGGCGCTTCCGGTTTCACCGCGTGCACGAAGTCGGGAAACTTGATGGCGTCCTGAATAAAGAACACCGGCATGTTGTTGCCGACGAGATCGTAATTGCCTTCCTGGGTGTAGAATTTCACAGCGAAGCCGCGTACGTCGCGCACCGTATCGGCGGAGCCGCGCGGGCCCTGTACCGTGGAAAAGCGCACATAAACCGGCGTTTGTGCAGCAGGGTCCTGCAGGAACGCCGCCTTGGTGTATTCCCGCATCGACTCATAGACCTGAAATACACCGTGCGCCGCCGAGCCGCGCGCGTGCACGATACGCTCGGGAATACGCTCATGGTCGAAGTGCGTGATTTTCTCACGCATGATGAAATCTTCCAGCAGCGAAGGGCCGCGCGGTCCCGCGCGCAGGGTGTTCTGGTTGTCGGAGATTTTGACGCCCTGGTTGGTTCTCAGCGCTTCGCCTTCCGGACTGACTCGAAACTGTTCGAGATCCTTCGATTTCGCATCCGATTGCGGACCATTCGCCTGCGCGCTCTTCGCTGCGGGCTTCTGTGCGTTCGTTTTTCCTGCCATGAGAATCTGCTCCTTGCGTTCGGGGCGTGCCGGCGGGGGGAATCCGGTCTGACGCATTGGAGTGAGGCAGCAAGCGGTGTACCCGCGGGTAGCCCCGCGAGCGGCGCGATTATTGTTAATGCCGGTTGCTGTAGAGATTGCTGATGTCGTGGCAATTGCCTATCCCACGCAATGGCCTATGCCGCTGAAATTGCCTATGCCCTCGCAATCACCGATTGCCGTGGCGATTGCCGATTGCCAATAGTTAGCGCTGCAGCGCGCCGCATTTGGGCGCCGCAGCTCAGCCCTGAACGCCCACTATCAGAAGCGGTAGTTGATGGAAATATCGGCTACGCCGTTGGCTTTGCGATGCGTCACCGGACTATTGCCCGCACTGCCCACCAGTTGTTCGAATGCGCCGTCCGCAGTGGCGAACCAGTGCTTGTCGAACAGCCACACCGCGCTAATGCCGAAGCCCACCGATTTGAAACCCGCGCTCGCGTGATATTGCGAATACTGCGAATGCGCCGCCTGACTCTGATTCACGCCGAACCAGCTATTCATGTAGGTCGAATCCGCAAGGGTCACATTTGGACCTGCGAACCAGAAGAACTGCTTGGTGCTGCCCGGCATCGGCATATAAGCGCCGAAATCGCCAGTCCAGCCATTCGAGCCGCCGAAATAGCGTCTGACGTCGGCACGCAGCACCAGCGGGAAATCCTTCGAAACCACATATTCGCCGGCCAGTTTGATACCTGGAGCGGGATTGATGTTACCGAGGCCGTTCAGTTCCTGCGGGTCGTCATGGCCGCGCCGTCCGAGATCGTAGACGGCCGCAAGACTGGCGCGCCAGTTCGGGCCCTGCGCGAAGTTCACGCCGAAACCCTCGCCGCTCGATAGGAAGAACAGATCCTTGTAGCGCACGTCGACACTTGGACCGGCCATCAAGTGATACCGGTCGGAGCCCTCGTAGCGCGGCTGGAACGACGTTGCCATGCCGACCCGCACCTGCCAGTCTGGAATATTCGGCTGCCACATCTTCTGTAGCGGAATGCCGACCGAATATTGCCATTCGCCGAGCGGCGAAGGTGTCTGCGCCGAGACCGAACCCGGTAGCGCGGCGACACCGCCAATGGTCACGGCGACGAGTGACGTTGCTGCAATGCCTGCCTGTTTATTGCGGAGCCTGCCGCCCCGCTTCTTATGGTTCTTGAACACCAGAGTTCTCCGATCTCGCGAATCGCGAGGATGGTTATGTTTTCGCCCTCGGTCCGCAATGGATAAAAAAGCCGAGGGCGGCCGCCGCCTAACTACGTACGGCATGTAACTTTTTCAGCGAACGTCACCCGCTACCCGGCAAAACACACGACTCGCACGCGGCCGACACACCGTCAATCAGGCATTTGTCTAAGCAGACCGGTCCGAAAGATTTGCCGATGGACGCACCATTGCAAAATGCGGGCCTAGCCCTTAGAAGGCGGGTTCGGATCAGGGGTGACGAAGATCGGATGCGCGCGGGCAGGCGCGCGCCGGCGGATGGAAGCACGATCACAACGGAAATTTCGTGGTCGAGAGAATTTCCTTGAGCACCATGAATGAGCGGATTTGCCGGACTCCCGGCAGATAGAGCAACTGCTCCGCGTGCAGGCGGTTGAAGCTGTCGCTGTCGCGCGTGCGGATAGTCATGAAATAGTCGAACTCGCCGGTCACGACGTGGCACTCCATGCATCCGGTCACCTTCTGCGCCGCCTTCTCGAACTCGGCAAACGAATCCGGCGTGGAGCGATCCAGCACCACGCCGATGATCACCAGCATTCCCGCCCCCGCCGCCTTCGGGTCGATCAGCGCGACGACCGCGCGGATCAATCCGGATTCCTTGAGTCGCTCGACACGCCGCAAGCACGCCGGCGCGCTCAGCTTGACCTTGGCCGCCAGCGCCACGTTTGAAATCGACGCGTCGATTTGCAGTTGCCGCACGATCGCGCGATCGATGCGGTCGAGCGATTGCAGCGGATCGGCCTGAACGGCGGCAGCAGCAGCAATGGTGCCGCCGTGGGTCTTACGAAATTTTGTTGCGCTCATATGTCATTTAATACCGATTTTGTTAATTACTTTAAGTCATTCTCGTCTAAAAAGTATGCTGTGGACAATTTTTTTGCAAGCACATTTCCAACGGTTTTACCTACTATCTCTCCAACGCGACGAGATGCTGTTCGCGTGAAACTTACCCGCCAAGGAGAGGCCATGAACCTGCAACGTTTCCCTCGTTACCCGCTTACTTTCGGGCCGACGCCGATCCAACCGCTGGCGCGTCTGAGCAAGCACCTCGGCGGCAAAGTGCATCTGTATGCGAAACGTGAAGACTGCAACAGCGGCCTGGCATTTGGTGGCAACAAGACGCGCAAGCTCGAATATCTGATCCCTGAAGCGCTTGCTCAGGGTTGCGACACGCTCGTGTCGATCGGCGGAATTCAGTCGAACCAGACGCGCCAGGTCGCGGCCGTGGCGGCGCACCTGGGCATGAAGTGCGTGCTGGTCCAGGAGAACTGGGTCAACTATTCGGACGCGGTCTACGACCGGGTCGGCAACATCCAGATGTCGCGCATTCTCGGCGCCGATGTGCGGCTCGTGCCCGACGGCTTCGACATCGGTTTTCGCAAGAGCTGGGAGGATGCACTAGAAAGCGTGCGGGCCGCCGGCGGCAAACCGTATGCGATTCCGGCCGGCTGTTCGGACCATCCGCTCGGTGGCCTCGGCTTCGTCGGCTTCGCGGAGGAGGTGCGCGAGCAGGAAGCCGAATTGGGCTTCAAGTTCGACTACATCGTAGTGTGTTCCGTGACCGGCAGCACGCAGGCCGGCATGGTCGTGGGCTTCGCCGCTGACGAGCGCGCCGCTCGCGTGATCGGCATCGACGCTTCGGCAAAGCCCGCGCAAACGCGCGAGCAGATCACAAGAATCGCCAGACAGACCGCGGAAAAAGTCGGTTTGGAGCGCGATATCACGAGCGCGGACGTGGTGCTCGACGAGCGATTCGCGGGTCCGGAATACGGGCTGCCGAATGAAGGCACGCTGGAAGCGATCCGCCTGTGTGCACGCACGGAAGGCATGCTGACCGATCCCGTCTACGAAGGCAAATCGATGCACGGCATGATCGAGATGGTGCGTAACGGCGAATTTCCGGAAGGGTCGCGCGTGCTGTACGCTCACCTGGGCGGCGTGCCGGCGTTGAACGGCTATAGCTTTATTTTCCGCGACGGTTAAACGCCGGGACGGGCGGCGGCAATGACGCGCTGCGGCAGGCTCCCGTCAAGCGGGTCGCCGCGTCAATCGTCCGGCTGAACCGGATTGCCGCCCGCATGGAATCTTCGCGCGGCACCCACGGCTTCACGCCATCAAACGCGCCTTCAGATGCTCCCTCAAGAATTCCGCGAACGCCCGGATCGTGAGGGAGCTTTGTCTGTGCTGCGGATAAACGGCGTAGACGCTCGTCGCGGTGGGCAGAAAATCTTCGAGCACCGGCACGAGCTGACCACTCCTTAGCGCGTCTGCGACGATAAAGTCAGGAAGCCGAACAATCCCCAAACCCGCAACGGCCGCATCGCGCACCAGCTCGCCATTGTTGGCGCGCAACGGACCGTGCACTTCGACGCCCTTCGTCACGCCATCGACGACGAACTCCCAACTCACCGCCCCGCCGTGGCCATACAACAGGCACGAATGACGCGTCAGATCGCCTGGCACCACAGGCGCACCCCGGCGCCGCACGTAGCCGGGACTGCAGCACGCCACCACCCTGATGTCCACGAGCTTCTGCGCGATCAGCGTGGAATCGGGCAAGGTGCCGATCCGGATCGCCATGTCGAAGCCCTCGCCCACGACGTCGACGGTACGGTCGCTCAAGTCCATCTCGATGTGCACGTCGCCGTGTTCCCGCAGGAAGGTCGCGACGAGCGGCGACAGATGCGCCATGCCGAACGACATCGGCGCGCTCACGCGTAACAGCCCGCGCGGTCCGGCGCGCCGCAGCGACATGGCCTGCTCCGCGTCTTCGACCTCGCCGAGAATGCGTTTGGCGCGTTCGTAAAACTCCTGTCCCAGATCGGTCACCGCCAGCTTGCGCGTATTGCGGATCAGCAATTGCACGCCCAGCGTCTCTTCCAACCCCATTACCCGCCGGCTGACGAACTGCTTTGACAGCGATAGCCGGTTCGCGGCCGCCGTGAAGCTTCGGGCGTCGACCGTGGCGACGAAAATCCGCATGTCGTCGAGCTGCATTGTTTTGTCCACTCCATAGTGACAGTGTTTCCGTTTTAAGCTCGATTATAGCCATCCGGATTGACCTACACTGTCGTTCATGGATCGCGGACAAACATCTGGCCGGATCGCACAACCCAGGAGAAAAAAGATGCTTGAAATCAGACAGGCCAATCAACGCGGCCGCGCGGAGCACGGCTGGCTTAGTTCGCGTCACACATTTTCCTTCGCGAATTATCATGATCCGAAGCAGAATGGCTTCTCCGACCTGCTCGTCATCAACGACGACCGTGTCGCGCCGGCACAAGGTTTCGGCAAGCATCCGCACCGCGACATGGAAATCTTCTCGTACGTGCTGGAAGGCGCCTTGGAGCACAAGGACACGATGGGCACCGGCTCGGTGATCGTGCCTGGCGACATCCAGTTGATGAGCGCAGGAACCGGCGTCGCGCACAGCGAGTACAACCATTCGAAGAGCGAGCCGGTGCACTTCCTGCAAATCTGGATCGCGCCGGGGCAAAAGGGTACGGCGCCGCGTTATCAACAGCGCCACTTCGGCGCCGACCAGAAGCGCGGTGTCTTGCGCCTCGTGCTCTCGCCGGATGGCGCGAACGACTCGCTGGTGCTGCAACAGGACGCCCGGGTCTATGCCGGTCTCTTCGACGGCGACGAAACCGCACGGCTCGAACTGGCCAGCAATCGTTATGCGTATGTTCACGTGGCGCGTGGCAGCGTGAGCGTGAACGGCGTCGAGTTCAAGGAAGGCGACGGTGCGCGTGTGCGCGGCGAAGAAGCGCTAACCTTCACGAAAGGGCATGACGCGGAAGTGTTGGTGTTCGACCTGCGCGACATCGAGATGTCGGAGTTGTGGGCCTAAGCGGCTTGCGTGACTTGACTGGCCTCGCGGCCTAAAGGCCTGAACGCCCGAGTGTCCAGAATCTGGGCGGGACTCGCCGGAAAGCACTGGCGAGCCCCACTCTTCCTATCCTGTGAGAGAAAATCATGCGCTATACGCTATTGGAAAATCAGAAAGACGCGGTCATTCTCGTCGCCCGCATTCTGTTGATGGTGCTGTTCATCATGTTCGGCTGGTCGAAGCTGACCGGCTTTGCCGGCACCGTGGCTTATATGACTTCGAGCGGCGCACCGGTGCCCGAGTTGTCGGCAGTGATTGCCGTGGTGATGGAGTTGGTGGTGGGCATTGCGCTGCTGGTCGGTTTCTTCACCAGGCCGCTTGCCCTGTTGCTGGCGGTGTATACGCTCGGCACCGCGATCATCGGCCACCATTACTGGAATATGACTGGTGCGATGCAGTACGACAATATGATTCACTTCTACAAGAACATCAGCATTATCGGCGGGCTGTTGTTGTTGTGCGTGACAGGCGCAGGGAAGTATTCGATCGACCGCCGTTGAATCCGCACGCCGCTGCACAGCACACTGACAAAAAAGCCGCCCGGTTGACCCCGGGCGGCTTTTTATTTGTATCAACCCGTCAGCGCTAGCCCGCAAACTGCGCGAGGACGCGCTCGCGAATGGCCGGGCGGATATTCGACTGTGCCATGTCGCCTCGATAGTGCGCGACCACACGCGGATTCATGACGCGAAACCAGAGTGGCGGCACGTAGGCGAGCATGATCATTGTGGCGTAGCCGGAAGGCAATTGCGGCGCCCCGTCGAAATGACGCAACGCCTGAAACGAGCGCGTCGGATTCGCATGATGATCGGCGTGACGTTGCAATTGATACAGAAACAGATTGGTCACGATGCGATTGCTGTTCCACGAGTGCTGCGGCTGGCAACGCTCGTAACGGCCGTTCGCAAGCTGCTTGCGGCCGAGTCCGTAGTGCTCCAGATAATTGACCACTTCGAGCAGCGACGCACCATACACCGCCTGAATCAGCAGGAACGGAAGCACCGTTTTGCCAAATAGCGCGAGCATCGCCCCCCACAGCACCACGGTCATGGCCCATGAATGCAGGACCTCGTTGCGCCACGTCCACGGCGACTTGCCAAGACGCGCGAGGCGCTGTTTTTCGAGCCGCCACGCGGACGCGATGCTGCCCGACACCGTGCGCGGCAGAAAGGCCCAGAACGATTCGCCGTAGCGCGCGCTGGCGGGATCGGGCGGCGTGGCCACCCGCACATGATGTCCACGATTGTGTTCGACGAAAAAGTGTCCGTAAGCGACCGGCGCCAGCGTGATTTTGGCGAGCCATCGCTCGAAGCGATCGGTCTTGTGGCCGAGTTCGTGCGCCGTGTTGATCGACACGCCGGTCGCCGCGCCGAGCGAGAGCGCGAAGCCCAGGTAGTCGTACCATTTCAGCGCATGTGTACCCACGATCCATAGCGCGCCGAAAAACGACACGTACTCGATGAACGTGGCGAGATAAACGACACGGCGGTAATAACGCTCTTTTTCGAGTGTGAGGACAATCTCCTCGGGCGGATTACTGGGATCGTCGCCGATCAGATAGTCGAGTACCGGAATGATGCCGAACACGAAAATCGGCCCGAACCACCAGAAGATGTGCCAACCGGTGTGCAGCGCCAGACTTGCGGCGTGCAGCGGCAAGGTGATCGTGAGCGCGCCGAGCAGCCACCAATAGCGCTTGCCGTCGACCCACCGCGCGGGCGCCGCTTGCGATGTTGCCATTGTCTCCCTCCTTGTTTTATGTCGCCCGGTGTCCACGCGTGGCGGCAAGGCGCACGCACGGGTCGGCGGGACTTTTCCCGACTCCCAGATTTATATGGCCTGGCGAGCGGGATAGCCAAGGAATTGCGCCAGGCGGGAGTCTCCAAACATAGGGGGCGCTGAAGAGGCTTGTGGAGTGTGGATCGAGCGGGGGAATGAAACGGGTGTTTGGGAAGCGGCTCGCCTCGCGCAAGGCGGCTTGACCCTTGCTGGGCGAATCCATATAAGGCGGCCGTTGGTCTTTTTAGGCGCGCAACAGCCCTGCACGGCAACCTCAAACAAAAACGGCGGCCCGAAGGCCGCCGTCCACTTTCCCTACCACCACCTCAAGCCGCTACTTCGGCCTCAGCCTCATTAGCCACTTCCACTTCTTCGCTATTGCGGATCAGGTAATCGAATGCCGAGAGCGATGCCTTTGCGCCCTCGCCCACGGCGATCACGATCTGCTTGAACGGCACCGTGGTCACGTCGCCCGCGGCGAACACGCCCGGCACTGAGGTTGCGCCGCGTGCATCGACAACGATCTCGCCGTGCTTCGACAACTCCACCGTGCCTTTGAGCCATTCGGTATTCGGCACGAGACCGATCTGTACGAACACGCCTTCCAGTTCGACCTGCTTCACTTCGCCCGAACGCAGATCCTTATAGACCAGACCGTTGACCTTCTTGCCGTCGCCGGTGATTTCCGTGGTCTGTGCCTGTGTGACAATGGTCACGTTCGCGAGACTGCGCAACTTGCGTTGCAGCACTTCGTCAGCACGCAACGTGGCGCCGAACTCGAACAACGTCACTTCACGCACGATACCCGCGAGGTCGATTGCCGCTTCGACGCCCGAATTACCGCCACCGATCACCGCAACACGCTTGCCCTTGAACAGCGGACCATCGCAGTGCGGGCAATACGCCACGCCATGATTGCGGTACTCGCGCTCGCCCGGCACGTTGATTTCGCGCCAACGCGCGCCGGTTGCCAGAATGATCGTCTTCGCCTTCAGCACCGCGCCGTTCGCGAGACGCACCTCGTTGATGCGGCCCGGGATCAGCGCTTCAGCGCGCTGCACGTCCATGATGTCGACTTCGTAGCTCTTCACGTGCTGTTCGAGCGCCGTGGCGAACTTCGGCCCTTCAGTTTCCGTCACGGAGACGAAGTTCTCGATCGCCAGCGTATCCAGCACCTGGCCGCCGAAGCGCTCCGCCACCACGCCCGTCGCGATACCCTTGCGCGCCGAGTAGATAGCCGCAGCCGCGCCCGCAGGCCCGCCGCCGACGATCAGCGTGTCGAACACCGGCTTCTGTTCCAGTTCCTTCGCGGCACGCGCACCAGCGTTGGTGTCGAGCTTCGCGAGAATTTCCTTCACGCCGCTGCGGCCCTGGCCGAACACTTCGCCGTTCATGAACATGGTCGGTACCGCCATGATCTGGCGCGCTTCGACTTCGTTCTGGAACAGGGCGCCGTCGATCGCCACGTGGCGGATGCGCGGGTTGATCAGCGCCATCACGTTCAGTGCCTGGACGACTTCCGGGCAGTTCTGGCATGACAGCGAAAAATACGTTTCGAATTGATAGTCGCCCTCGAGATTGCGGATCTGTTCGATCACGGCGTCTTCGAGTTTGACCGGATGGCCGCCGACCTGCAACAGCGCGAGGACGAGCGACGTGAATTCATGCCCCATGGGAATACCGGCGAAACGGATGCCCGTTTCCTTGCCCGGCTCGCCGATCGAAAACGACGGCTTGCGCTCGGTGTCGCCACGACGTTCGATCACCGTGACGCGTTCCGACAACGTCGCGATATCGTTCAGCAATGCCAGCAGCTCTTGCGATTTTGCGCTGTCGTCGACCGATGCGACGATCTCGATAGGCCTGCTAACCTTTTCGAGGTACGTTTTCAACTGAGTCTTGAGATTGGCATCAAGCATGGCTATTCGATTCCGTGACGATGGGTGTTGGGTTCCCGGCGCCGCACGCATCCGGATAGGACAGGTGCGGTCCGGGGACGCGCGAACCACTGTAAGAAGCGGTCCGCACGATGAGGCGCCGCGAGGCGCCCGGTAACACTGGTCCTGAGACCTTAGATCTTGCCGATCAGGTCGAGCGACGGGGTCAGCGTTTCTGCGCCCGGCGTCCACTTGGCGGGGCACACTTCACCCGGGTGAGCCGCGACGTATTGCGCGGCTTGCACCTTACGCAGCAGTTCGCCGGCGTCACGGCCAATGCCGTTGTCGTGCACTTCGCTCAGCTTGATCTCGCCTTCCGGGTTGATCACGAACGTGCCGCGCAGTGCCAGGCCTTCTTCTTCGATCAGCACGTCGAATGCGCGCGAGATTGCGAGCGTCGGGTCAGCCAGCATCGGGTACTTGATCTTCTGGATCGTGTCCGACGTGTCGTGCCATGCCTTGTGCGTGAAGTGCGTATCGGTCGACACGCTGTAGATTTCCACGCCGAGCTTCTGGAATTCGGCGTAGCGATCGGCCAGGTCACCCAGTTCGGTCGGGCAAACAAACGTGAAGTCGGCCGGGTAGAAAACGAAAACCGACCACTTGCCCTTCAGGCTTTCTTCAGTGACGGTCACGAAATCGCCGTTGTGATAAGCCTGTGCCTTGAACGGTTTGACTTGACTATTGATGATCGGCATTTTGCTGAGTCCTCTTTCTGAGTGGTTGGAAAGTGGAGTCAGTATGTCAGACGGCGCTTAATAGGTAAAGCGGATTGTTTTAATGATGGCGATAGTCTGACACTATTTACCATCCCTCGCGGGCTATCACGCCGTGGATTGGTCCTTCAGGAGCCGCCAGAGGGTCGTGCGGCCGATTCCTAACGCCCGGCTGGCCGCTGCGCGGTTGCCGCCAGCCTTTTCGAGAGCGTCCAGAACGTCCTTCCGGGTCGGGCTCGAGCGGGCCGGGACGGCTTCGGCGGTGGTGTTCGAGCCATTCGGGCCGCTTATGCCTGAGCCGCTGATGCTCGCTTTGCCGGCCGTCGCCTGCTCCATGCGTTCGAATTCCGGAAACACCGCCTGCCAATCCTCACCGGCTTCGCCGGCAGCGCCGCCAGGATAGATCGCGGCGCGCGTCAACAGATTTTCCAGCTCCCGGACGTTGCCGGGCCACGCGTAACGGGCGAACAGGGGCGCAAGAAACGCCAGCACCCGCTCCACCGCGGCCTCCGACAACCCATATTGGAGCGCGCTGCGGCTTAACAAGTGCCGCGCCAGTTGCGGGACGTCTTCACGCCATTCGCGCAGCGGCGGCAATTCTATCTGAAGCAGATTCAGACGAAAATACAAATCCGCGCGAAAGCCGCCCTGCTCGACCAGCGCGTGCAGGTCGCGGTGCGTGGCGGCGATCACTCGAACGTCGACCGGCGTGGCGCGTCCCGAACCGAGCTTCATCACCTCGCGCTCCTGCAGAACCCGCAGCAGACGGCTTTGCAGCGCCGCCGGCATCTCGCCGATTTCGTCGAGGAAAATCGTCCCGGTATGGGCGATTTCGAACAGGCCCGGCTTGCCGCCGCGCCGCGCGCCGGTAAATGCGCCTTCCTCATGGCCAAACAGTTCGCTCTCGATCAGCCCTTCGGGCAGCGCCGCGCAATTGAACGCGACGAACGGATTGCCGCGCCGCCGGCTCGCATTGTGGATGCCCTGCGCGACCAGCTCCTTGCCGGTTCCGCTTTCGCCGGTAAGGAGCACGGTCGCGTCGTGCGCCGCGCCTGCGCGCGCGAGCCGCCGCACGCGGCCGAGCGCCGCCGAATCGCCGATCAGATCGTCCAGTTGATGCCGCGCCACCAGATGTTTCGGCCGCTGGCTGGTGCGCAGCGAGCGGTCGATCCGCTGCGCGACCAGCGCGTCCTGCAGCGTCACCACGGAGCCGGAGCGCACGCCCTGTTCGACGATCGGCACGCAATTGACGATCAGCGCGCGAGCGCCGATCTGCTCGATACGCTCCTCGATGGGAAGGTCATGGTCGAGCGTCTCGCGCAACAGCGGCCCGACGGCGCGCTCCACTTGCGCGGACACGTCCCGCTCGCGGTCGATGCCGAGCAGATCGAGCATGGCCGGGTTGACGGCCTCGACCTGGCCGGCGTCGTCGAAAGCGGCGACGCCGTCGCGCAGATGCGCGACGATCGTATTCAGGCGCACGCGTTTCGATTCCTTCTGACGGCTCACGCGCGCCAGTTCCACGGATCGCTCGAACGCTTCCTCGACCGCGCCCAGCGAATACAGGAACACGCTCGCGAGGCCGGCCTGCTGGGCTAAATCGCAGGCCATGCCGGGTCCGATGATGACGCTGCAGCCTTCGGCGGCGAGGTTGTCGACCGCGAGCCGCACTTCGTCGATCGAACGGTAGGCGCGCTGTTTCAGGCCGACTTTCAACCACGCGCTCAGGTCGGCCAGTTCATGCGAGATCGTTTCGTGCAGGACGAGGCCGATCTGCGCGTTGGGCCAGCTGGTCGTGGCGCGGGTAATCGCGCTCAGCACGTCGAAGCCGTTCACCTTGACCATCACCACCGGCACATTCAGGTTATCGCGCAGGTACGCGCCGTTCGAGCCGGCGGCCAGCACGACGTCCACCGAACCCGCGTCCACGTACGCCTGCAAGGCGGTGACCGCGGCGCCGTAGCCTTCCCGAACTGAAAAGAATTTCGCGCGCCCGGCATAGCGCGGCGCGACGGTCTCGCAAAGCGACTGCAACCGACTGATACTCACCAATGCAACGCCTGGGCGGCCCGGATCGGCATTCGCGAGGGACGACGGGAAAGTGGACACAGCAGCGCTCCGTTCTTTTTTGGAACGTTCCATGAAACGTTCCACGGAACACGAGCTCCATTGTGCCACGAACCGTTACGCCTCAGCTTTCCAGCTAACCTGATGATTATTCGAACCAAATCACCGAAACCACCAAATGGCACGCTTCCTGCGAAACAACGCCCTGCCTTTTCCTTCTGGAGACACACTGTCATGAGCACTTCCGCTACCCGCCGCGCCGCCTTCCGCGCCAAAGTCAACCAACGCCAGGGCCTGCTCGTGCCTGGCGCCTTCAACGCGATGAGCGCGCGCGTGATCGAGGACGCCGGTTTCGAGGCGATCTACATTACGGGCGCGGGGGTCACCAATATGTCGCTCGGCCTGCCCGACCTCGGTTTCATCGGCCTTGCCGAAGTGGCCGAACACACGGCGCGAATTCGCGACGCGGTTGCGCTGCCGCTGATCGTCGACGCCGACACCGGCTTCGGCAACGCGCTGAACGTGCGCCAGACGGTGCGCGTGCTCGAGCGTAGCGGCGCCGACGTGATCCAGTTCGAAGACCAGATCATGCCGAAGAAATGCGGCCACTTCGCCGGCAAGGAAGTGGTGAGCGCGAGCGAGATGGTCGGCAAGATTCGCGCAGCCGTGGATGCCCGCGAAGACGGCAACCTGCAGATCATGGCGCGCACGGACGCGGCCGCGGTCCACGGTATCGAAGACGCAATCGAGCGCGGCCATCGTTTCATCGAAGCCGGCGCCGACATTCTGTTTATCGAGGCGACCGAATCGCTCGCCGACATCGAGCGTCTGCCGGGTCTGTTCGACAAGCCGCAACTGATCAATATCGTGATCGGCGGCAAGACGCCGGTGCAATCGCGCGAGGCGCTCGCCAAGCTCGGCTACGGCATCGTGCTGTACGCGAATGCGGCGCTGCAAGGCGCGGTGCTCGGCATGCAGCGCGCGCTCGGCACGCTGAAGAGCAATGGCCGTCTCGACGAGGACGCCACGCTCGTCGCGCCGTTTAGCGAACGTCAGCGGCTCGTCAACAAGCCGCTGTACGACAAGCTGGACCGCGAGTACGCCGCGAAAGACTGAGCGGTTTATAGAAAGCAGGGTTTCCGGTAAAGGGGCGCACGCCGGCTTGCAGGCATGCCGCGTGCGCCGCCTGCGTGATGCGCGGCGACCGTCCTCGCCTTCGGTGTGGCGCCATTTATTGCGTTAGGATTCAGGGCTGGCGCTCGCGTGTCATCCAGGATGGCTGCGCGGGGGCGTCAAACGCGGCTGCGTTCGCGTCGCTCGTCCGCCTCGCGCGGATCCCGGAAACACGTTTTCGAAAGGTAGTCGCAAGAACATGAAGGCCAAACCATCGCGCCCAACGCACCGGCGCGCTCACCGCATCGACGCCCACCGGCGTTCACACGACACGGCACGCAGCGCGGCGGAGACAGCGCAATGAGCGGCACGGATACGCGCAACGCGCATGTCGGCTGGCTGCCCTATATCGTCGCCGCCACCTTCTTCATGGAGTACCTCGACACCACCGTGATCGCCACTGCGCTGCCGCAGATGGCGCACTCGTTCGGCGTGGGTCCCAACAGTCTCAGCCTCGGCATGACGGCCTACATGCTGGCGCTGGCGATCTTCATTCCGGCAAGCGGCTGGGTCGCCGACCGCTGCGGCTCACGCACGGTGTTCTTCAGCGCGATCGGCATATTCACCGTGGCCTCCGTGTTGTGCGGTCTCTCGCAGAACGTCGTGGAGTTCACCGCCGCGCGTCTGCTGCAAGGCATGGGCGGCGCGATGATGGTGCCGGTGGGCCGCCTGATCGTGGTCCGCAGCACCGAAAAAAGCCGCATGATGCAGGCGATTTCCACCATTACATGGCCGGCAATTGCAGCTCCCGTGGTCGGGCCGCCGATCGGCGGTTTCATCACCACCTACGCGTCGTGGCGCTGGATCTTCCTGCTCAACGTGCCATTCGGCCTCGCGGCCATGGCGATCGCGCTCGTGCTGGTGCCGAACCTGCGCGGCACCGAACGCAAGCCGCTCGACGTGGTCGGCCTGCTCCTGAGCGGCGCAACGCTGACGGCGATTCTCTATGGCGCGGAACTGGCGAGCCAGCCCGGCGAGAATCCGTGGGTCGCCGGCGCGATCATCCTCGGCGGCCTGCTGATGGGCGTGGTGGCGTTCCAGCACGCGAAGCGTCATCCCCATCCGCTCGTCGATGTCTCGACGCTGAAGATCCCGACCTTCTCCGTGACCGTCGTGACGGGGTCGTTCACGCGCATCGGCATCGGCGCGGTGCCTTATCTGATGCCGCTGCTCTTCCAGGTCGGCTTTGGCTTGTCGGCGTTCAAGTCGGGGCTGTTGCTGCTCGCGAGCGCGCTCGGCAATCTCGGCATGAAGGCGCTGACCACGCGCATCCTGCAGCGTTACGGTTTCCGCATGGTGTCGATCGTCGACGTGACGGTGGCCGGTGTGTTCATCATCGCGTGCGGGTTGCTGACGCCGAACGTGCCGCTCGTGCTGGTGCTGTTCGTCGTATTCGTCTACGGCGTGGCGCGTTCGATGCAGTTCTCGACACTCGCCACGCTGGCCTACGCTGACGTCGCCCAACCGCAGATGAGCGCGGCCAGCACGCTATGGAGCGCGGCGGCGCAGATGACGATCGGCCTCGGCATCGCATTCGGCGCCGTGTCGTTGCGCGCGGCGGCCTTCTTCAACGGCGAGACCACGGGCCGCCTGTTCACACTCGACGATTTTCGCCTCGCGTTCCTGTTCGCGGGCGTGGTGACACTGGTATCCGTGACCGGTTACATGGGTCTCGCACGAAATGCCGGCCAGAGCATAGGCGGCGGGTCGCGCGGCAGCGAGGATCCGGCGAAAGGTTGACGGCGGCACGCTTCGACAAAACAGGCGGAGAGACACAGTGCACACACACGAGTTGACGATTTCGAGCAACAAGGCCGATCTCGAGATGGAAACGGTCTACGCGTTCCTGTCGCAGGAAACCACGTGGGCCAAGGGCATGCCGCGCGAGACGTTCGAGCGGGCTGTCGCGGGCTCGCTATGTTTCGGCGGCTATATCGAAGGCCGGCAGATCGCGTTCGCGCGCCTGATTACGGACGAAGCGACCTTCGCGTATCTGTGCGATGTCTTCGTGCTGCCGGCCTATCGCGGCAAGGGATATGCGTCCGCATTGATGAAGCACGTATTCGCGAGCCCCTCGCTCCAGGCTTTGCGGAGAATCATGCTGGTGACGACGGACGCGCATCACGTCTACGAGCCGCATGGCTTCCGGGCACCGGCGAATCCGGAGCGTTATATAGAGTTGCACAACCCCGACGTCTACAAGACAGCTTGAACACGGCGCGGGCGAACCACACCACAACGAATCAGGCCGGCGAGCAAATCCGCTGGCGCCGCTCAGGTGGCTGCATGGAGTGCGCGTGCGTCAGCCGTAAGCACGTTCGCGCATCCACTTCGTCATGATCCATTTGTCGCCGGCGAGCACCGGCGCGCCGCCGTGCAAGGTCAACGGATCGAGTTGACGCTGGCCGTTCATATAGCGGAAATACACCGCGCCGCCCTGCTGTGCCGCGACCGACATGCCCGCTTCCGGGAAGATCGTTTCGCCGCCGTCGGGTACGTCGTTCAGATAGATCACCAGCGTGGCCACGCGCTGCCCGCCTTGCGCGGTATGCACCGCGCTGCCGGGTTGATCCGGCGGAAAGTAGTCGAAATGCGGGCGGTATTCGCCGGTCGTGCCGTAATGCAGAATCTGCAGCCCTTCGCCGTTTTCGACAGGCCAGTTCATCAGACTCGATATGCGCCGGTCCATCCGCTCAATAAACGAATCTTCGCCGCGCTGATACCAGATGCCTTCGCTAGTGCGGTTGCGGATCACGTCTTCCTTGCCGGTGTCCGGATTCACAGTCGTGGACCGTTTCAGCCGATGCCGCGAGCGTTCGATCATCTCGGCGCACTCATCCGGCGACAGCACGTCGCCGAACACGATCACCTGTGGCCGCTCGCAGCGCATCAGCACGCGCACGTCACGATCGTACGCCCGGATCACGTTGCCGCGCGCAACGGGAGGATCGTCGTACCGGTACGTTTGCGGCGCGGCCCTGGCTAGCGCCGCCTCGGTCGCGGCGGCTGCGGCAAAGGCGGGATTGGCCGGGTTCAGGCCGAAGGTCTGGTGCACGGCGAAGCGCGCGGCCTCGGTGGCGAAACCGGCCTGCACCATGGCGTCGATCATCGAATCCGGACTGCAGCCGCGCGCCACGTTGCTGCTCAGCCACTCTTCCCATGCGGCATCCACTACTGGCATAACGTTCCTCGTTCGTCCGCTTGAAGAAATACAGCATCACGTGGCTGAATGATAGCAAGCGCGCCGCCCTCGACCTGAAGGCGACGCGCGTCTCACGCGCGCCGTTGCCGCCGCCGGTAAAGGTCGAGCCCCTTTCTCGCCTGGGCGCGGATGGCACGCTGCACGAGCGGCGACCAGCCTAGCAGCGTTCCCTTAAGGCCCAATGCCTGACGGGTCCAGCTCCACAAATCGAAGCTGTCGCGATGTTCGACGATACGGCCGTCGCGGAACACGAACCGCGCGTCGATGCGGTTGACCACCGCACGGCCCGTCTGACTGAAGAGGTAACTGGCCACCCAGTGCGCGCGGCCGTGACGGTCGTCCGCTTCGACGCCTTCGAACGTCAGCGAGAAGTCTTGCGCGCGCGCCACCAGCATGCGCCACATGTCGCGCGCTTCGTCGCCGTGCAACTCGCCGAACGCCGGGTCGCTGAAGACGACGTCGTCGGCATAACAGGCCACCATGGTTTCGGCGTCGCGTTGCTGGAACGCCGTGTAGAAACGCTGGATCAGTTCGGTGTTGGGATGGCTCATTGTTTTGATGTTTTGCGTTGCCCGGTCGTGAATGCGATCCGGAAAGCGGCCCGGCGAAAACTCGGCGACGGACACGCAGCACACGATATCGGAAAACCGGACCCACGTGGGCGGCCCGGCACGCCTATCCGTTCGACGCCACGCTGCGCGGCAGAGCGCGGTGCCGAACAGAGGGCGGCTGGCGAGAGAAAGCGGACCGGAGTTGGGATCGCGCGATTCGCCGATCGCGATTCAAATCTGGCGTAATGCATCGGGAAACGGCGTCTATTCAACACACCTTTTGCTTTTCGTTATATCCTGCCGAATATCACGGTAGGCTTCGTAGTGCGTGGCGGCGTGTCTTTCATCGCGCCTCCCCGCCGCGCGCGACGAAGCAAAACAAGCAAGCAGGAGCCAGTAGCGGTGCGCAGCCGATCCATTTCATCCGCCCCAGCAGGACGCCTCGGTCGCTTGCCGAACGAGCTTTCGTCGACCATCGTCGCGGTGAAGTCGGCGTCCGAGCGCGGTCGCGCCGAGTCGATCCGCGATGTCGTCGACGCTTACCGGCGCCTCTACGGCAGCGTGCAGCGCTTCGTGCTCATGCTGACCGACGAGCAGTGGAATTTCGCCTCGGTCGGCACGTCCGGCTCGCACTCGTTGAACCAGTTGCTATCGGTCCTCGCCGAGCAGGCGAAAGCCGCGGCGTTCGTGCGTCTGCGCGATCTGAAAGCGACGATCGAAGAAGCACGCTGCGCCGAACAGTTGCGCGACGCGATCTTTTCCGACACGTTCAGCAACGACCTCGCGGCGCTACGCAAGGTGGTCGCCGAACTCGAACGGCTCGATGCGGCCTTCGTGGGCCTGTGCGTCGCGCATGTGCTCGACCAGCACGCATGGGCGGCGGGCGAACTGGCTCCGGCAGCCGGCAAACGCGCCGCAGCCCCAGGCACGACAGACGCCACGGTGGACCGACGCAAGTTGCGCGCCGCCGAACCCGCCCTCGCCCGCTCGAACGACTGAATCGCGACTGCCACAGATGAACGCTTTCTCTCGCCCACCGCTATATCTTTCCGAATATATCGGTAACCACGCTCGCGCAGCGAAAGTGCGCGACGCGCTCTGCACGCACATTCAATCCGCCTGACCAAACCGGATTCGAGATTCCAATGCACACGCCCCCGTTCCGCCTCGCCCAGCCCACGCGTCTGAAACTCTCCGGCGACGAGCTTGCCGTGACCGGCATGCGCGGCACCGATCCGTGCTGCACGCCCGGCAAGGTGTCGCTCCCGAATACCAAACGGCGCGCGCGCCTCGGCGAACTCGACAGCCATCTGCATTGCTCGATCATCGGCACGTGTCTCGGCACGCACGAATTGCGCAAGCTGGTGCCGAAATTCACGGGACTCGATCGCCACGACGCGAGCGATCTGGAGATTCATCACGCGGCGGTCGAACTCGCGATCGAAGGCGGTGCGGCCGCCAAAGCGCTGCATAAGCTGCTCGACGACCACTATGCCGGCGCGATCCGCCGCTTCGACAAAGCCACCAATGACGCGGACCTGCTCGATCGCTGGGATGAGGCGCTGAAAAGCGGCGACATCCCACCGGCCTATTGGGCGTTGATGACGCATCCCTGTGCAACCATGCCCGTGCGCCAGAAGGCGTTCGGCGACTTGCACATGCTGTCGCATCTGGTGGGCGCCGCCAACCGCGCGGACATTCGCAGGCTGGTCGCGCTCGAAGAGGAAAACGCCGCCTTGAGAGACAAAGTCGAACAGCAGCAGCGCCGCATGCAGGAACTCACCCTGCAACACGACGCGTCGCGTGCCGCGCTCGATGAGCAGATCGCCCGGCTCACAGCACGGACACCCCGTCAGATACCAGCCGACACCGCCGGTCTCGAAGCCGAGATACGCCGGCTACGCGACAAACTGGCCGATGCCGATCAGCGTGTCGCGCTGCATACGAACCGTCGCGAGGCCGCGGAACAACGGGTGCTCCAGGAACAGGACGCGGCGCTCGCGCTGCGCAAGCGCTACGATCAAACGCTGACGCTGCTCAAGCTGGTCCAGAGCGAATGCGACGCCCTCGAGCACGCAACCGCCGACGCAGCGAGCGGACCGGGCGCGCGCGCGGCGAGCCTCGGCAGCGTACGCGGCAAACGGATCGTGTATGTAGGCGGAAGGCCCGGCTCCAACAACATGCTCAAGCGGCTAGTGGAAGCGGCCGGCGGCGATCTGGTCGTGCACGACGGCGGCGTGGAAGACCGCAAAGGCATGCTTGCCGCGGCTCTGCCGGGAGCGGATCTCGTGGTGTTCCCGGTTGACTGCGTCGATCATGATTCGATGAATACGCTCAAGCGCGTGTGCGAGCGCCATCAGATCGACTATCGCCCGCTACGTACGGCTAGCGTGGCGAGCTTTGTCGAATTGATGGGCCGCCTGAACCCCGAGAATCTCGCGCGACTCGCCAATCCGCCGTCTTCGGCTTTTTGCCTGCGACACGGCTAACAACGGCCTGAAGGACTCAACCGTTCAGGAGCGGATCAACCGGGTCAGCTCGGCAATCTGTTTCGCGCAACTTCGCTGCGCCTCGACTTCGACGTCGCGATACAGGCGAATGATGGTTTCGCCAACGGAAGTCAGCGTGCAGCCGCCGCCGCTCTGCCCGCCCTGCTCCGAATGCGTGGCAGGCGACTTGAGCGAACGGTTCAGCTCGTCGATCAGGAGCCACGCGCGCCGGTACGACATACCGAGACTGCGCGCCGCCGCCGAGATCGAGCCGAATTCGCGCACCGCTTCGAGCAAGTCGACTTTGCCCGGCCCGAGAGCGACCGCGTCTGCGCTGCGAATGCGCATTCTGAAGCGCACTTCGGGGCGCGCCTTCGCGGCTTTTTTTGCCGCGGGTGCGGATTTGGTTTTGGGGGTGTCGGCCATGCGCGAAAGCATACACGAACGGCCCCGTACTGCCACCCTGGGCGAATAGCCATCAGCGAAGGCTGGGGAAACAGTGCCCGTAGTCTTCACAACCCGGACAACCCGGCGACGGGCCGGGCACGAGACCCAGCGACAGCGCCCGTTGTTCGGCGAGGAATTTCTTCCACCGCAAGTTGGCGACATTCAGCGCCACGAGCGTGGGGAAATAGCGCGTGAGCATCCAGGTGACTTCGTCGCGGCCGGCAAGGCCGAGGTCGCGCCACAGGTGATCCGGGCGCAAACAGGCATGGGCAATGATCGAGGCGAGGCAGTGTGCGTCGTCGGCATTAACGGCGGCGCTGGCGTGCGTGAGCAACAGCGCGTGGAGCGTATGGACGAATTCGACGTGGCCGCCGGAGTCGACTACCAGCGGCATGGCGGCGGGCGCAGCAGGCGCGGCGGCGCGCGCGAAATGCCGTGCTAGCAGCGCGCGCCAGGAGGGCGCCTTGAGCCCGAGCAGGGCGAGTTCGTTGCGCACGTCGCGCGTGGCGATCAGTTTCGCAAAGAGTTGTGTGTCGGGCGACGCAGCGTTCGTGGCGGCGCCCAGCCAAACGGCCATGCTTGCGGCGACCTGCGCATCCTCTGGCAACGACAACATCAACGGCCGCCGCTCCTGGTCGGACGCGGCAGCATCGTCAAAGCATACAAGTGGATCGTCAGGCATGGCTGCGAACGGGTAAAGGCCAGCTGACCATGTTACGCCTGCCCAGGCAGAGGCCGCATCAGCTACGCCAAAGGTGCCAAAACATGCGCCTCGATTCGCGCGAGCCGTTTGACATGGCGCGGCGCAGGCAGGATGTCCGATCCGGAAAACAGAATCGGCGCGCCGTCGTCAGCGTCGAGCGCACGGCCGCCGCATTCATAGGCGACCAGCACGTTCTCGCCCACGGGCGTATTGAAGAGCTCATGCCATGAAAACGTCACGACGTAGCCGTCATGCCCCACCGCGACGAATACCGTGCGCTTGAATTCGCCCGGCACGCTATCGGGCAGCCCCGCTTCCGTGATGAGCGTGGTCAGACGCACGCCGCGATACGGCTCGACACTGCGAATGAAGCGGTTCGTCGTGTAGCACCGCAGATCGAACGGCGTGGCCACCACGCTTTCGTGGCGTCTGAGTTGATCGAGGTCGAGCGAAAGCGGCCGCTGGAATCGTCCACTCAGCACGAGCGCGCCTTTCACGGCGGGCGCCGCTTCCACATTTATCCTGTCCATACGCAATTATCTCCAGCATTGAAGGCTGAGCGGCCGGTCCGGGCGCTATGTCCGTGCAAATATTACGCGACGATGCTGCTCAAACGAGGCAATCAGTGGGGGCTGCAAGGCGTGCAACGCGCCGACGTCGTAATATAGCGCTCTTAATAACGTTTCGGGGTCGTCGCATGATTCGCAAGCTGCTCGCTTCTCTCGTTGCTCCACTCGTGGCTGTCACCGGCATCGTGGCCGCGACGCCCGCGTTGGCGCAGGACAACACGGTCAACGTGCTGTACGCCGGCTCGCTCGTCAATCTGATGGAGCGCAGCATCGGCCCGGCATTCGAGAAGGCCACCGGCCAGCATTTCCGCGGCTACGCAGCGGGCTCGAACAAGATCGCCAACGAGATCAAGGGCAAGCTGCGTCGCGGCGACGTGTTTATCAGCGCGAGCCCCAAGGTGAATGACAGTCTGATGGGCGCGGCGAACGGCGATCACGTTACGTGGTATGTGAACTTCGCCGAATCGCCGTTGATGATCGGCTATAACCCGCAGAGCCGGTTCGCCGCGCAGTTCAAGACCAAACGCTGGGACGAGGTGCTGCAGGAGCCGGGCATCCGCATCGGCCGGACCGATCCGAAGCTCGACCCCAAAGGCGCATTCACCGTCGAGATGATGAACAGGGCGGCCGAGCTCTACCATCAGCCGGACCTCGTGCAAAAGACGCTTGGCGCAGCGGAGAACCCGGAGCAGGTCTTGCCTGAGGAAACGCTGGTTGGCCGCCTGCAATCCGGCCAGCTCGACGCCGGTTTTTTCTATTCCACCGAAACATCCGACCTGAAGATTCCGGCGCTCCGACCGGCGCCCGAATTGCAGGCCAAGGCCAGCTATACGCTGACGATTCTCAGCGACGCGCCGAACCGTGAAGGCGCGAGCAGCTTCGCCGACTTCCTGTTGAGCGCAACAGGACGCGAGTTGCTGAAGCAACATGGCGTGGACGTCATCAAACCGACCGTGAGCGGTAACCTGCAGGCCATGCCGCCCTCGCTGCAAGCCGTGATCGACGCCGCCACGCGGTAAGCGCGGTGAAACGCACCGCTGCGCGTCCGCTGCTGTGGTTAGCTGCGCTGCTGGCCGTCTATCTGTGCGCGCCGTTTATCGCGAGTGTGCCGCAGCTCGGCGCAGCGGATTGGGCAAACGTCGACTGGCGCGCCACGTGGTCCGCAGTCGGTGTTTCGGCGGCGAGCGCCAGCGTGGCCTCGCTCGCGATTTTGCTGGGCGGCGTGCCGCTCGGCTATTTTCTGGCGCGCTCGAATTCGCGGAAGGTGGCGCTGCTCGGTTTTTTCGTGCAGTTGCCGCTAGCGTTGCCGCCGCTCACCAGCGGCGTGCTGCTGCTGTTTCTGCTCGGCCCATATAGCTGGGTCGGTCAATTGACTCACGGCATGCTGACGGATTCGTTCGCAGGCATCGTGCTCGCGGAAGTTTTCGTCGCCGCGCCGTTCCTGATCATCGCCGCCAAATCCGCGTTCGCCGCCGTCGATCCGGTACTCGACGACGTGGCCGCGACACTTGGCCATCACGCCGCCAGCCGCTTTTTCCGGGTCATGTTGCCGGTGGCCTGGCCGGCGATTCGCGCGGGACTCGCGCTCGCGTGGCTGCGCGCGTTCGGCGAATTCGGCGCGACCGTGATGGTCGCCTATCACCCGTATTCGTTGCCGGTCTATACATATGTCGTATTCGGCGGCCAGGGCCTTCCGGCGATGATGCCCTTGCTGCTGCCCACGCTTGGCATCGCGATCGTCTGCGCGGCATTGTCGATTTACAGCCTTCGGCAGAAGCGCGCACTCCCACAGACCGAAAATGGCGACGACGCGCTCGAACCCGGCACGGACCTGACCGCGAGCCGCGGCGACACCACGGACCTGCGCCTCGCCTTCCATTTGCGGCGCCGCCTCGGCGCGTTCGATCTCGACATTGCATGGACGCCGCTCACGCGGCGTCTCGCGATCATCGGGCCGTCCGGCTCTGGCAAGTCATTGGCGCTGCGGCTGATTGCGGGGCTCGAGTCCAACGCGTCGAGCAATGTGATGCTCGGCACGACGCAATTGGACACGCTGCCGCCCGAGCGTCGGCAGATCGGTTATATGCCGCAAGACTACGGCCTGTTTCCGCATATGACGGTAGCGCGGCAACTGGCCTTCCCCGTCGATGCCGATCCCGCCAGCGCGCGTTACTGGCTCGATCATCTGGGTCTCGCGCAACTAGTCGCGCGCCTGCCGCATCAATTGTCGTTCGGCCAGCGGCAGCGGGTCGCGCTTGCGCGCGCGCTGACCCGGCATAGCGAACTGCTGCTGTTCGACGAGCCGTTCGCCGCGCTGGATACGCCTCGGCGGCGCCGCTTGCAGCAGTCGTTGCGCGCCTTGCAGCGCGAGATCGCGGCGGTGACGATCATCGTCACGCACGATCCGGATGAAGCCGCTTTGCTGGCTGACGAAGTGCTGGTCGTCGAACAGGGCCGCGTGTTACAAGCGGGTCCGATCGACGCCGTGTTCGAGCGGCCGGCGTCGATGCGGGTGGCCGCCCTGCTCGGCTTGCACAACGTCGGCGAAGGGGTGATGAGCGCATCGGCCCACGTGGAGATCGCTCCGGGCTTCGTGATCGGCACGGGTGACAGCGGGCTCGCGCTCGACGCCGGCGAGCGGGTCATGTGGCGCGTGTCGTCGCACGCCATTCACGTGACGGACGCCGGCATGCATGCCGGCGTGATCGACGCGGTCGAATTGCGGCGCGGTGAGCGTTATGTCCGCGTGAATATTGCCGGCGTCCGGTTCGACATGGCCAATGAAGATACCCGCCTGCGCGAAGGCGCGCCATGCAGGGTGGACTTCCGCGCTTCAGGCGTTGCGGTCTGGCAAGCGAGCGGCTCGCGTCAGGCTTCGTGCGCGTGAGCCCGGCTCCTGATCTCGGCCAGCGACATGTCGATCAGCAACTTGCCGGAATCGAAGACCGTCACCAGCGCCTCTTCCCAATCGCCCTCGACCGTGCCTTCGTTCCACTCAATGGGTAGCGTCGCGGTTCGATACTCGCCGGTATGGCGATTCACCAGCAGGGTGAGCCGCCCTTTCATCGAACGCTTTCCAGCGTCCGTGACCGGGTCCTTGAGCACGTCGTGCCACTCATCGCCTAAACGGATCGCGGAGCATTTCATCGCGAAGCGCTGCGTGTCGCGGTTGATCTGCTGCAACAGCGCGCCGCCCATGCCGAACACGATGTTGTCCGCCGCGAAACCGGCTTCGTCGATGGCGGCGAGGATCGCTTCGATCGAGTCGGGATTCACGCCGTCGCCTTGAATCACGCGCACGTTGTCGAGCACGCGCCGGCCTTTGCCGTTCACCGACGAACCGAACGACGCCTCCAGGGCCTGCATGGTTTGCAGGACGATCGTGCGCGGATCGCCGGAGTCGGGCCGGATCACCAGCATGCCACCAGAGTCGAGCACCGTCTGCTTCAATTCCGTACCCCAGGCATGCAACGCGGCGAACAGATCGTAGGAATCGGACACCACCGAAACGATCGCGCCTGGCTTGCCGAACTGCGCGATCATGTTGCGAAACGCATCGGTCTCCCGTTCGCGTCCCCATGAGGTGATCGTGCTGTGCTCCGCCGCCGGCACGGAAAACGCCGCCATCGCCTCGTTGTAGTAGTGGTTCGCCGCGACCACGCCGAGCACGGTATCCGAGCCCATGAAACTGACGAGGTGCGCCGCGCCGCCAATCGCCGCCGACTCCGCGCTCGACACCCCGCGCGCGCCGAAGTCGTGCAGCTTGAACGGCAATTGCGTGAGGTCGTCACTGCTCTTGAGCAGATAGTCGCGGATCGTTTTACGTAGATGCCAGCTTTGCGTCGCCACCGTAATCGGATACCACACGCGCAGCAGCATGGTTTCCAGATACGAAGCCAGCCAGAACACTTGCGGATCGTCGCACTCGACCGTGACGAGCACGTTGTGCGTCGGCACGACCGAGCCTTCCGGCACCGCGCGAATGCGCACCGGCAGATAGCCGCCGTAGTGTTCGACGATGTGGCGCCAGCCGGCTTCGTTGAACGGCTCGCCGTGCGTCGTGAAGAATGCCTTGGCCTGATCGATCATGGCCGGCGTGACCGGGCGGCACAAGTACTCCTTGATCAGCATCTGCAGGCCGAAGAACAGCGTGCGGTCGTAGCGCCCGCCGCGCGATTCGATGTACGAGAACATCGCCGACGCTTCGGGCGGATATTGCAGGTAATGCGACGCCTTGTACGAATCCGTGTTGAGAATCGGATTGGACAGGATCGACGCGATATCGTTGAGACCGTTGAACTCGTTTTGCATGGTCGATGCGGCGCTCACGGTGGCGCTCTCGAGAGTGATCGGGCGGATCGGGCGGGCCGGACTTTCACCCGGTGCGTCCTTCCACTCAGGATCATGCCACGCGCGTGCGAATTCCCTGCTCACACGTAGCAGATCGCGCTTGACCCGTGGAGTTCAATGCCCCGGCTTGAGCTGCGGCGGCGTGTTCCGCCGCGACGCGAACAGCCGGCCGAGCACGCCTTTGCGGCGCTCGGCGCTGGACGGCCAGAGCATGTCCGCCAGCAGGCTGATGCCTTGCGCGAGCGTACTGTCTTTAGCCGACGTCACCAGCGGCACGCCGCGGCTGAGCGCCTCGTTGGCCTGTTTTTCGTCGCGCGGAAGCTGATGCGCCACCTTCGCGCCGAGCGTCTGTTCGAGCTTCGGCAGGTTGATCTGGGCATTCTTGTCGTATTGATTCACCACGACCCGCACCTTGCTCGCCGGATAACCCAGTTCCCTGAAAATATCGAGCATGCGGCGCCCGCCGTGCAGGTAAAGCAGATTCTGGCGCACCACCATGCAGATCACATCGCTGTGGTCGAGCGCATGGATCGTGAGCGGATTGAGGCTCTGGCCAATGTCGATCAACACCGCGTCGTAACGCTCGCGCACCAGTGCGAGAATCCGCGCCAACTGGGCCGGCAGCAGTTCGGCGGCCTTGAGCGGATCGCCTGCGCCCGCCAGCACATCGAGATTTGCGTGGACATGCATCACGCATGATTCGAGCAGCGCGGCGTCGAGGCGCTCCACTTGGGAGCAGAGATCGGCAAGCGTGGTGGGCGGCGGTTTGTCGGCCATGAGCAGGCTGGCGTCGGCGAATTGCTGGCTCAGGTCGATCAGCAGCACACGCCGGCTGCTCAGCGCGGCGAGCGAATAGGCGAGATTGACGGCAATCAGCGTCGTGCCGCTGCCGCCTTTGCTCGAAGCCAGCGAGACGACACGTCCGGCGCGGCGTCCGCTCGCGTTTTTTCGCGCCTCGACCTGGATCAGGATGGTAGTGAGTTCGTCGGCGTCGAGCGGCCACGACAGGACGTGCCGCACGCCGACACGCATCGCCACGCCCAGCAATGCCGTGGATGGCGCCGGCGTCATCAGCACGCAATGCAGCGCCGGCGTACAGGCAAGCGCCTCCTCGATGCCGTCCAGGTCGCGTGCGCTCAGATCGACATCGTCGACGATCAGCAGCTCGGCGCTGCGGATCGCACGGGCGTGCGCGCGCACCTGCCGGGCCGAGCCGCGGGCGGTGCGCAGCCGGTAAGCCACGCCGCTTGCCTCGAGACGCGCGACGATTTGCGGCGCGCGCTCCATGCTGGATGAAATCAGGAAGATGTCGATCATGCCGGCTCTCCGCCGCTCTGCCGCCGTCCGGTTGCCGTGGCCACCGCGATAACGGTCTATGTTCTGATTATTCGTCGGAATCGGAGGGGCGAATGTCCGCCCCGCGATCGTGGTATCGGTCCGGAGATGCCGGCATCTCATACATGGCGTCGCGCAACGCCTCGCGCTGGATCTCCGCCTGCGCCTTACGCTTGATTGCTTCGGCAATGACCAGCGTCAGCAGATCAGCCGGCGGCGCGGCGGACATGGCGCGCGGCGCGGCCACGTGGCGTTGATAAACGGCGCCGGCCGAACGCGCGACACCTTCATGAGCCGGTTGTGCAGCGCCAGCGCGCTTGAAATGTATGGTCATGACAACCCCCGAAAAATATGTCTTGTTTCAAGGCCGTGTCCAGGTGAGCCGTGTCCGCGAATTCGCGGACACGGCGCCCGGTCCACCTCGTAACCTGCGCCTCTCTATGGAGACTCCGGCCGTTCCTCCCCGCCTCGTCGCGCCCGGTTGGTCCTTGACCGCGCGCTGCCCCGTCGCTGCTCTTTCGCTGTTGTATGCGCCGCGGTTGTGTAAGCCGCTGTTGTTTGCGCTGTTCCGTGTATCGCTTTTCAACCTCCCGGCGGCGATATCTGTTGTTTGTGCGAGGTCGATGTTTTACTTCCTCCGCTCGCGGATGACCGGTCAGGTGTACCGATCATTCGCCCCGCTTTTGTTCTGACATCCGCTTATTTAGTGGCCCCGCCGCCCTTCGTAAGACGCATTGGCTTCCCCGGCCGCGCCTACGAAGTCTCTGAGCTTGCCGCCGGCTTTTCTTATGTGGCTTTCCCGTCGAGTGACCGGGCGGCAACGCATTCCCTGTGAGGTGCTTATTGCAACGGCTATGCCAGGCACGTTCAAACCCTTATGCCACCGTGAGTCTTGCTGCGGCACACCCGCGCCGGGCACCCTTCGCATCGCGCATTGATTCGAATCCGACACGTGTTTGTCGCGCCCGCCGCGCGCTCCGGTATGGATGTACCGACCCGCCTGCTTAAGCGGCGCTCCCATATCCCGCGTGGGGTCGCGGGTCGCGCTCGCATTCCGGTCAAAAGTGCCGTTCCTTCGGAACCCTACCGGTACGCAAAAATGGGTTGCCCGATGTGTCGCAAGCGTGAGACACGCCCAATCCCGAACGACAGTGCGATTCCTCATCGTGGCAAAGCGAATTGCAACGCTGTGTTGGACTCCGCGCATAGGAGCCCTTGACCATCGGTTTTTGAACAGTCAGGACGAGTGACATGATGCAAAAAACCTTCCTTAATCCAGACTTGTTTGTATGGCGCTAGAAAGCGGTTTCGCTTATCGTTAAGCCCATGCGCCGCTAGAGCGCTTGTACCAGGCCAACGAGCTAAGAAATAGCTGGTGTAATTCGGGGAAGAGATCGTCTGGCGGTTACAACGGTGAACACTGTTGCGCCACCCGTCCGATGTGTAGCACCTCGCGGCTCGCGCCGCCTGCTCCATGCCCCCGAGATTGCCGCTACCGTGAATCCGTCATCGCCCGGCTGCGAACAGCAGAGTCCCTCGGCGGCGGCGCAATCCCTAACCGGACCCGTGCAAACGGACCGGTTAGCTCAGTTGGCCGGAAGCCGGCATCTTGCCGGTCTGTCGAGTACGTCGCAGAGCAGTCCTGAGAGCAGCATCAAACCGGGGGTAACATGAATACGACTTGCACGCCTGTCGACACGGAACGCACCGTTCTTTACGTGTCGAATTCGCCGGACCAGAAACTCGCCGCTTTCCTGGCGGCTTCCGGTTGGCAAGCGGTGCATGCCAAGAGCACGGCCGTCGCCGAACGCATGATCGAACGTGGCAATATCAAAGTCGGCCTCGTCGAACTGCCCGGCGACTGCACATCCCAACATCTGTCCGCGCTCGCGTCCTGCATGCGGCGCGTCGAAACCAACTGGGTCGCCCAGATCGCGCCGGGGCAGGCGGAGAACGAACTGGTCAGCCGTTTCATCCTCGACTATTGCTTCGATTTCGTGACGCGCCCGTGGCTGAACGAGCGGCTCGTGTTCGCGCTAGGCCACGCGCATGGCCTGTCGAGCCTGCGGCATGTGGAAGTCGCGCCGGAGCCGTCGCTCGGCCGCCACGGCATGGTCGGACAATGCGAGGCCATGCAGCAGTTGTACCGGCGCATCGACAAATGCGGCGTGACCGACGCGCCGGTGTTCGTCGCCGGCGAGTCGGGCACCGGCAAGGAGCTGACCGCCCGCGCGATTCATGAACGCTCGCCGCGCGCCGGCCGCACCTTCGTCGCGATCAATTGCGCGGCGATTCCGCCGAGCCTGCTGCAAGCCGAATTGTTCGGCCACGAACGCGGCGCCTTTACCGGCGCGCTCCAGCGCAAGATCGGCCGGATCGAGAGCGCTCATGAAGGCACCCTCTTTCTCGATGAAATCGGCGATATGCCGCATGAATGCCAGGCGGTCCTGTTGCGTTTCCTGCAGGAAGGCACGATCGAACGGCTGGGCGGCAATGGCCCGATCAACGTCGATGTGCGGGTCATTTCGGCGACCCACGTCGATCTGGATAAGGCAGTCGAAGACGGCCGCTTCCGCTCCGACCTGTACCACCGCCTGTGCGTGCTGCGGCTCGTCGAACCGCCGTTGCGCGAGCGCGGCGGCGACATCAAGCTGCTCGCCAACTATGCGCTCAGCATGTACAAGCAGGACGGCGCGCGCAAACTGCGCGGGCTGTCGAGCGACGCGATCGTCGCCATGTCGAACTATCCGTGGCCGGGCAATGTGCGCGAACTGATCAATTGCGTGCGCCGCGCCGTGGTGATGAGCGAGGGCCGCTTCATCACGGCCAGCGATCTGGGCTTGCCGGAAGCCGAAAATGGCCCGGCCGTGACGCTGGCGGAGATCCGCAGTAAGGCCGAGAAAGACGCCATCGAGCACGCTCTGCAACGGCATGGCTACAAGCTGTCCGAAGCCGCGGCCGAACTCGGCATTTCACGAGCCACGTTGTACCGGCTGATGCACGCCAACCGGTTGCACCAGGACGTGGCGACCGGGCGCGCCGCGAATGCGGGCGGCGGCGCGGATGCCGACGGCGAGGCGGAGCGGAGGGCGCCTTCGCTGGTGTGAGCGTGTGAGATCCAGCCGCCTGGCTTCTGCGCTGGGCGTGCTTCGCTCTGTTCTGCGGGACCGAGTGGAGCCTCGCCGCGCGCCATGACCCGATCGGCGTGAAATCGCGCGGCAGCCTCCGCTCCTTTCGCCGAGACGCCGGCATTGCTACGCTGAAGGCCGTTCATCCATCCGGGAGCGAACTTGGCCGACCAGCACGCACCGGCGCTCGAACGCCGATCCTCGTCCGTCCTGCCGGCTCAGGCCAGCCCGTGCGATGCGCTCGTCATCCGCACACAACCGCCTGGTCTCGTCCACCCTTGCCGGCGGAAAAAGCTCGCGCTGGCCGCGACCATTCTCGGCTCGAGCATGGCCTTCATCGACGGTTCCGTGGTCAATGTCGCGTTGCCGTCCATCCAGACCGAACTGCACGCCAGCGTGGCGGCGATCCAGTGGGTCGTGGACGCCTATCTGCTGTTTCTCGGCGCGCTGGTACTGGTAGGTGGTTCGCTCGGCGACAAGCTCGGCCGGCGCACCGTGTTCATCGCGGGAATCGGCCTCTTCACGCTGGCGTCGATCGGTTGCGGCCTCGCGCCGGGCGCCGCCGCCCTGATCGTCGCGCGCGGCGTACAGGGCGTGGGCGCGGCGCTGCTGGTGCCGAGCAGCCTCGCCATCATCGGCGCGGTGTTCGACGACAAGGCGCGCGGCCAGGCGATCGGCACCTGGGCCGGCGTCGGAGCTATCACCTCGGCGCTCGGACCGGTGGCGGGCGGCTGGCTCGTGGATGCGTTTTCGTGGCGGGCCATTTTCTTCCTGAATGTGCCGATTGCCTGCGCGACCGTCGTGCTGGCGGTCATCGCCGTGCCGAACAGCCGGCAAGACGATGAAGATCCGCCCGTACGCGGGTCCGCCGATGCCGCCTCCCTCCCCCATCCCACCTCCAGCCGCGCCGAACACGTATCGGCCCGGCTCGACTGGCCGGGCGCGGCTACGGCCACCGCCGGGCTCGCCGCCTTGACCTACGGCCTGACCCTCGCTTCGGCGCGCGGCTTTGGCGACCGCTGGGTGCTGGCGTCGATACTCGGCGGCCTGCTGGTGCTGTTCGCTTTCGTCGCGCTCGAAGCGAGAAGCCGCAATCCGATGGTGCCGCTCGACGTGTTTCGTTCGCGCGACTTCGTCGGCGCTAATCTCGTCACGCTGCTGGTCTACTTCGGGTTGGGCGGCGCGCTGTTCTTCCTGCCGTTCACGCTGATCCGCGCCTATGGTTACAGCGCGACCCAGGCGGGCGCAGCGCTGTTGCCAGTGCCGGTGACCATTGGCTTGCTGTCGCGGTTTACCGGCGGCCTGACGAGCCGCTTCGGCGCGCGGGCGTTGCTGAGCGCTGGACCGGCCGTCGCCGCCACCGGCTTCGCGATGCTCGCGTTGCCGTGGGTGCACGGCGAGTACTGGCGCGGCTTTCTTCCCGCGCTGGCCGTGCTTGGGCTCGGCATGACCATCACCGTCGCGCCGCTCACGACAACGGTGATGACCTCGGTGTCCGCCGCGCGCACGGGCGTGGCGTCGGGCATCAATAACGCGGTGGCGCGGGTGGCGAGCCTGCTGGCGATCGCGGTGCTGGGCATCGTGTTCGTGTGGTCGCACGATGCGGCGCTCGAGGCGCGGCTCGACGCACTGCATGTGCCGCAGGCGGTGCGCGCGGCAACGAGCCTGGCGCGAGTGGGGATAGGTGCGGACGCTGCGTCGCCGGCCGCTGGGACCGGTACGCCGGACGGAAAGTCGGAAGGGGCGCGGGCAACTGGGACAGAGAAGCAAGCCGAAGCCACTCGCGATGCGACCCAAAGCCAGCAGGAAGCGGCACGAGTTCAACCGGATCTGGCTCGTGCCCAGGCCGAAGCGCTCGGCGCGGCATTACGCGCGGTGGCACTGGTGTCGGCTTTGTGCGCGCTGGCCGGCGCGGCGCTGGCGGCTCTGACGATCAGCCCGAAACGACCGCTTTAGAGGTGCCGCGCCTGATCCACGGCGCATACAAGGCACGCACGCGGCACACACACGTCCAGCCATCCATAGTTCAGTCCGCGCTGAAACATCGCCGCACGGCGGCCGCCATACTGCGGTCATGGTGCTTCAAACCACGATCCTCGACCAACCGGGAGCTTGCACATGGCGATAACCTGCTTCATCCGCTATCAGATCGATCCCTTCCAGCGCGATGTCTTCGACGAATACGCCCGCAACTGGGGCCGCATTATTCCGCGTTGCGGCGGCCATCTGGTCGGCTACTTCCTGCCGCACGAAGGCACCAACGACATTGCCTGGGGCTTGATCGCATTCGAGAGCCTCGCGACCTACGAAGCGTATCGGGCGAGATTGCGCGCCGATGCCGAGGCACGCGAGAATTTCAGGCTGGCCCAGACGAAGCGCTTTATCCTGCGCGAAGAGCGGACTTTCACGGAAGTCGTGGCGGGCACCTTGGGTGTGCCGCCGGTCTACACGGCGGCGGTTGACGCTGCGTGATTGCAATCACGCAGCGCTTCGCGGCGAGGCGGGAATGCCCGAGCTCCGCGGCCGGGATGCGGGAGGTCGGCGCGGCCTGACAGGCCGGTTTTTTGCTACTCCAAGGTGCCATCGCGACGGCCTTTCGGAATTTCCTGCACCCTATGCGACGGCCGTCCGAGGAACTTGTGGGACCGGACCCATGTCGGTTCTTGGTCACGCAGCCGATCCAATCCGTCCCATTCGTCGCAATCGGCACAGCCATCCGCATCTGTCCCCCGCTTTCACCTTATGCGCAAACTACTCCAAGCCTGGTTTTTCGTTCTTCTCGCGCTCGGCGCTTCACCGGTCTTTGCCGCGGCAGCCTCCGCCGCACCCGCCTCGACAGCCTCCAGTCCCGGGGTGACGCTGACGCCCGAACAGGCTCGTCAGGCGCTCGCCGTCCTCAATGACCCCAAGCGCCGCGCGCAGGTCGCCGATACGTTGCAGGCGATCGCCGCCGCCGGCGCGTTGAGCGCGCCGCCCGCTTCGGCACCTACGGCCGCGTCGGCACCCGCTGCAGCAAGCGGTCCCGCCGCCCTCGTGCCGGCCGCATTCAAGTCGAACGGACTTGCCTCGCAACTGGCACGTCAGGGCGCGCATTGGGCCGTCCACTTCGGCGCGTCGGTACGCAGTTCGGTCGGCGCGCTGCTCGATGTCGCATCGGTGCGCGCCTGGTGGCAGTGGCAATCGACCAACCCGCACGCACGCGCCGTCCTCGGTCAGGTCGCCTGGTCGCTGCTGGCCGCGCTGATACCCGCGTTCGGACTCGAATGGCTCGCGCGCCGTCTGTTGCGCCGCGCTTACAAGGCGCTGGCAGCCCGCCATGAACTGGCCGACGCAGACGACGCACCGCAAACCGACCTCCCGGTGGACGTCGTGCCCCAACCCGCCGACGCGCTGAACGCCGCGCCGCCGCTGCCCGTTTCGCCGCCCTCGCCGGTGACGGCGGCGCAAGCGAAAGCGGCCGCCGCGCCGGCCGGCACATCCGCGGCCACCTCGGCCAACGGCAAGCTCACCGAAGCCAAAGGCCAGCAGAACGCCAAACATCACTGGACGCTGCTGCAACGCCTGCCGCGCGCGCTCCTCAGCCTGGCGCTGCGGCTGTTGCCGCTCGTGGTGTTCGTCAGCGCGGCAAGCGCGCTGATGTCGATCTTTGCCGATGGCGACACGCCGCAAGACCGCGCACTCGATTCGCTGATCGACATTTACGTGCTGTGCCGCGTGATCGTGATCGTCGGCGGGTTCTTCCTGCAACCGGCCGCGCCGCGCCTGCGCCTGCTCCGTATGAGCGATGCGTGGGCCGACTTCGTGCAGCGCTGGATCGTGCGGATCGTCAGCGTGGTGGGCGCCGGTTCGGCAATCGCGGAGATTGCCCTGTCGCTCGGTCTGAACGACGCGGCGCATCTCGCGCTGATAAAAGTGGTCGCGCTCGCCGGCCACACCATGGTCTCGATCCTGCTCCTGCAATGTGCGGCGCCGGTCGGCGAACTGATCCGCAAGGGCGTTGCCGCACGCAAATCGCTGGAGATGGCCGGCAACGTCTTCGCCGAAGTCTGGGCCTGGTTCGCGGTATTCGTCGTGATGGCGCTGTGGTTCATCTGGGCGCTCGACGTGCAGAACGGCTATCAGACGCTACTCCATCTCGGCGGCATTTCGCTCGCGGTGCTGGTGGGCGCGCGGGTCGTGTCGATCGTGCTGTTCGGCGCGCTGGCCCGGCTCTTCCATGTGCAGGACGACACGGCCAGGTCGCTCGTGCATCAGCATGCGTATCGCTATTACCCGCTGGTGCGCCGCCTGGTGGCGTGGATCATCGGCATCGTGACCGCGCTTGCGTTGTTGCAGGTATGGGGCGTGCACGTGGGCGAGCTGTTTCGCGCCGGCACGATCGGGCACCGGCTCGCGTCGGCGATTATCACGATCGGCGTGGCGGCCGTCGTCGCGCTGTTGGTGTGGGAAAGCGTGAACGTGTCGGTCGAACAGCGGCTGGATCGCTGGACCACGAGCGGCGATCTCGTGCGCGCCGCACGCTTGCGCACCCTGCTGCCGATGCTGCGCAGCGCGCTCTTCTGCGCCATCGCGCTGGTGGTGGTGCTCACCGGCCTGAGCGAACTCGGCGTGAATATCGGGCCGCTGCTGGCGGGCGCCAGCATCTTCGGCGTGGCGCTCGGATTCGGCTCGCAGAAGCTGGTGCAGGATTTCATCACGGGCATTTTCCTGTTGATGGAAAACGCGATGCAGGTCGGCGACTGGGTCACGCTCGCGGGCGTGTCGGGCACCGTCGAATATCTGTCGATCCGCACGGTGCGCCTGCGCGGCGGCGACGGCTCGCTCTACACCGTGCCCTTCAGTTCGGTGTCGACGGTGAACAACACCAACCGGGGTATCGGCAACGCCGCGGTGAAGGTCAATATCGTGTTCGGCCAGGATGTGGATCTCGCCATTGGCACGCTGAAGGAAATCGGCGCCGCCTTGCGCGAGGACGACAATTTCAAGGACGGCATCCTGTCGGACTTCAGCTTCTGGGGCGTCGATGCGCTGGACGGCTCGGCCATTACGCTGGCCGGCCAGATTCAGTGCCGCGACAGCGCGCGCTGGGGCGTGCAGCGCGAATTCAACCGCCGCATTCTCGACCAGTTCCGCGAACGCGGCATCGCGATCGCGAACCCGCAGCGCAATCTGTTGACGTGGGATCCGGAAAGCGTGCCGGCGAAGATCGACGCTGACGAAACGCTCGACACGGCACGCAGCGAAATCGCCAGGGACGAACCGCGCGCCGATGCGCCGTCTTCGGCAGCGGCCCGGCAAGCCGACGCGCCGGTGGAGGACCAGTTGCCCGTCGACCCTAAGCCGGCCGGCGGCCCAGGAACGCCAGCCAATCCTGGTTCAACCTCTCCGCATGAGTGAAGTGGAGACCGTAGCCGGCGGCTTCGCAGGCATGTAGCGACGCGCCGGGTATTAGCGCCGCGGTGAGCCGCCCCGCGAGTTCGAGCGGCGCTGCGCTGGGTCGGCCGTTAAGTTCGACCGGCGCAGATGCATCACAGTCTCCATGCCACGTCGTTGCGGCCTGAAGCGTGAATCGTGATGCCGTGCCGCCACGGCGCCAGGCGGCGCTACGCAGGCCGACTCCCAGGAGGCAAAATGGCGCACCAAAAAATCTGCCATCTCGGCCGCTATTGCACGTCCCACCAGCGCGGCAGCAACCGCCTCACTTCAGGCCGCCGATACCGGTCGTCGATCAGATGCACCACACCCTGGTCCTGCTCCGTGCGAATCACGCGCCCGGCCGCCTGCACCACCTTCTGCAACCCGGGGTACAGATACATGTAGTCGTATCCGTTGCCGAACTTCGCTTCCATCGTGCGGCGCATCTGCTCGTTGATCTCGTTCATCTGCGGCAAACCGAGGGTGGCGATGAACGCGCCGATCAACTGCTCCCCGACCAGATCGACGCCTTCCGAAAACGCGCCGCCAAGCACCGCAAAGCCCACGCCTTCGTTCATGGTCCGAAAGCGCGCCAGAAATGCGTCGCGCGCCGCTTCGTCCATACCGGGTTCCTGCGCCCACACCGGCAAGCCGGGATGCCGCTCGCGCATCAACTCGACCACGCGCTGCAAATACTCGAAGCTGCTCAGAAAGCCCAGATAATTGCCCGGCTGCGCCGCATATTGCTTCGCAATCAGATCGACGATCGGGATGAGTGAGCGCTCGCGGTCGCGCCAGCGCGTCGACACGTTGCCGGCCACGCGCACCTGCAACTGCTCCGCGCGAAACGGCCCTTCGACATCGAGCCATTGGGTCGCTTCGGGCAGCCCCAGCGTGTCGCGATAAAAATGATGCGGATTGAGCGTGCCGGAGAACATCACCGTACTGCGCGCGGCCGCGTAGCGCGGCGCGAGAAACGGCGCCGGGATCACGTTGCGCACGCAAAGCGTGGCACTGGTCTTGTCGCGCGGCGCATAACGATCCGTGGCGAGCGTGATGTCGAAAATCGAATGCTCGCCGAACTGCTCGGCGAGCGCGACGAAATGCATGGCGTCGAAGAAAAACCGCAGCGATGCTTCGTCGATGGAAAGCGGCGCTTCCGCCAGTTGATCCGTGACGGCGCCGATCAGATTTTGCGCGGCGGAGAGCAGTTTGCCAGGGACCTCCGTGTAGACCTGATAGCTCGCACTCTGCGCGCGCTTGACAGCGTTCCATTCGCGCTGCAGCCGTTCAAGCGGCTTGCGCAATGTAACCGGCGCGGTTTTGCGCGCGAGCCGGAATGCCGCCTGATCGAGCGACGCGGTGTACATGCGGCGGGCACGGTCGAGCAGATTGTGCGCCTCGTCCACCAGCACGCCCACGCGCCACTGGTTGATCTGCGTGAGCGCGTACAGCATGGCGCTGCTGTCGTAGTAGTAGTTGTAGTCGCCGACCACCACGTCGGCCCAGCGCGCGAGTTCCTGCGCCAGATAGTACGGACAGATTTCGTGCGCGAGTGCCGCATCGCGCACCGCCGAGCGCGTGAGGCGCAAGCCTGCCAGCGCCGTGCTGCGGGCCGCGTCGAGCCGGTCGTAGAAGCCGCGCGCGAGCGGACACGAATCGCCGTTGCAGGCTTTGTCGGGATGCTCGCAGGCCTTGTCGCGCGCGACGAGTTCGAGGGTTCTCAACGGCAAGTGCCCGGCGCCGCGATGGAGCGTTTCGATCGCGTCCAGCGCGAGCGCGCGGCCTGGCGTCTTGGCGGTCAGAAAAAACACCCGGTCGATCTGGTCCGACGCACACGCCTTGAGTAGCGGAAAGATCGTTGCAAGCGTCTTGCCGATGCCGGTGGGCGCCTGCGCCATCAAAGGCTTGCCGTCGCGTGCCGAGCGATAGACCGACACCGCCAGCTCGCGCTGGCCGCTGCGAAACTGACCGTGCGGAAACTGCAACGCATTGAGCGCGGTATTACGTGCGGCCCGATGCGCCTCTTCCTGCACGGCCCAATCGAGAAAACGCTCGCATTGCTCGACGAAGAAAATCTCCAGGTCGCGCGCGGTATGCGTTTGCGTCAGCAGCACCTCTTTCTGACTGCCGATGTCGAAGTACACCAGCGCCACCGTCAGCCCGGCGAGCCCGCGCGCGCGGCATAGCAAATGACCGTAGACGAGCGCCTGCGCCCAATGCAGGGTGCGGTGATTGGCGGGCATGCGTTCGAGGTCGCCGCGATGCGTCTTGATCTCTTCCAGCCGGTTCGCCGCCGGGTCGTAGCCGTCGGCGCGACCGCGCACGGTCAGGCCGCGATGCGTGGCGGTCAGCGTGATTTCGGTTTCGTAGCCGCTTGCGCGCCGCCCGGCAACCGTCACGTGGCCCGCCATTCCTTCGAGCGAGGTCGGCGCCGGTGTAAAGCGCAGGTCCAGATCGCCGCGCCTCGCGGTGAACTCGCACATTGCCCGCACGGCGACGATGTACGTCATGCGGCGGCCTCGGTTTTGGTGTGGCGGATGGCTTCGGCGTTGACGGTGGTGCTGGCGTTGCCGGTGATCTCGGCGGTGGCCTCGGTGCAGACCGCGGCGGCCACTGCGGCGGTGATCTCGGCGGTGACCGCAGTGGAAACTCCGGTGGCGATCTCCGCGGCGGCCTCGCGATTGACCTCGGCCGCGACCTCTGCGGCCACCCCCGCGGTGCCTGCAGCCGCGTCAGTCTGTACTGCGACGACTTCATCGGCCCAGCGCACGTCGAGCACGCGCACCGGCATGCCGTGCTGCGCGCAGTAAGCGAGCCAGCGGATCTGGTTGTCCTGCAAGCGGTCGCCGGGGCCCTTCACTTCGATCAACTCGTAGCGTCGCTCGTCCGGCCAGAAGCGGATCAGATCAGGCAACCCGGAACGATTGCCGCGAATATCTCCCAGCAAGCGCTCGAACCACAGTTTCAGATGCGCAGCGGGCAGACAATCGAGCGCCAGCGCGACGAGTTCCGGCGAGAGCAGCCCCCAGAATACGAACGGCGATTGCAGCCCCGCCTTGCTGTGCAGATGCCGCCAGATCGTTTCGCGATAAACGCCGCTGTCGAGTTGCGCGAGACACGCGGCGAACTGTTCCGCGCGGCGCGCATGGAAATCCGGCGCGTGCAGATCGGCCGGTCCGCGCTGGAACGGATGAAAGAACGCGCCAGGCAGCGCCGCGAAAACCGGCTCCCAACACAGTAACCCGAACAGCGAATTGATCAGGGCGTTCTCGACGTAGTGGACCGGCGCGGCCTCGCACGTCAAATGATCGCGGACGACATATTCGACCGCCATTGGCGCCGCGGGCTGCGGCAGCACCAGCGTGCCGCGCTCGACCGGACGCGCCGCGCTCGTGCGCGCAACCGGCACGCCGCGCTTGCGCTGCAAACGCGGCAGCATGCGCGCGATGCGTTGCGCTTCCTCTTCGCTCTCGGGTGCCTGGGCGGCTTGCGAGAGCAACGCGTAGGCATCGTCGAAACGCTCGCTGCGTTCGAGCACGCGCATGCGCCGATGGCGCGCGCCGGGCCAGCCGCAACGCTCATAAACGGCGAGCGCGGCCGTCCAGTTCTGCCTACGCTCGCACAGGTGGCCAATTCGGAACAGCAGTTTCGCGCGCCGCGTTTCAAGCCAGGGATTCGAGGTTTCGATTTCGCCGACGGCCGCGACGAGGTCTTCGATAACGGCCGCATCCGCGTCGCCGCCCGGCAGGCATTCGAGCGCTTCGCGGCACGCGTGCAAGGCGAGATAGACGTCGACGTCCGCGCGCTGCTGGAACGCACGCGACGAAGGCGCGAACGCCACCTTCTCGTACTGGAACACACCGAGGTCGGCCAGCACGAACTCCGACCACTCCTGCTGCAAATTGCCGAAGAACATCAAACGCAGACGTTCGCAAAGCGGCGCGATTGCAACGTGAAGCACGCAATCCGCAGCTTGAGCGTGCCATGCGGAGAGCGGGCGTGCCGCGGCGTTTTCCTCGTCGCGCTCGCCACGGTAAAACGGGCGCAGGGTTTCCAGCAATTCCGGTTTGCGCAAGCTCCTCGCGCCGGGAATCAACGCAATGGTGTCCGCGAAAACTTCCATTAGCCCGGCACGTGTGGTGAGCGCGAACAGATCGTCGAGCGTCAGGCCCGGCTCGGTGTCGACCCAGCCGAGCGCGGCGATCGGCGCCGCTGCCTGCAATGGGCAACCGATCTCTTCGTAAGACAGGCGGCTCGCGCGGAACAGCGTGCCTTTACGCATCAGCATGCGAACCAGAAGCGCGCGCGAAGTCTGCGGCAACGCGGCGAACTCACGCAGAAACGCGTGCTCCTGCGCGTCGAACAGGTCGTCGTAGCGCTGCGCGAGCCAGGCGAGGGCGCGCTCGAAGTTCAGCAGATAGTAGAGAGCGTAGGGAGAGGCAGGTGTTGCCACGGGACTTTCACGAAACCTGTATGTTTATACAGTAATGATAGCAAAATCCGTGAAGGCGCCGTCCAGATTGGCTCAATACAACGTCAGGATGCGGCGTGAACGTACTGCCATTCGAATCCGTCCCCGCCCCTTCTCACGCGCCCCGCCGATGTCTGCGGAAAATGCGCGGTGAAGAGCGTCGCACCGTGATCGGCCGCATAGTTGAGCAGCCAGTGCCGCGAGTTTCGCGCCGGCGCCGCATCGAGGCAGAACGTCGAGTTCCATTCGGGGCGGTAGACCTGGACGGGGTTATGCATCACATCGCCGGTGAAGATCGCTTCCTCGCCGCGCGAGCGGATCGAAATCGACATATGACCGGCGCTATGCCCGGGCGTCGGATGAAACACAATGCCCTCGCGCCACGCGCCGCCCTCGGCGGGAATCGTCGCGGCCTGCCCGGATTCGATCACCGGCACGACGCTGTCCTCGAAAACCATGCGGCGGCTATCCCCCGCCGAAGTCGCGAAGAAATCCTGCTCCGCTTGCGGGAACACGTATGTCGCATTCGGGAAGGTCGGCTGCCACCGGCCGTCGATCCACTGCGTATTCCAGCCGACGTGGTCCGCATGCAAATGCGTGAGCAGCACCTCGTCCACCTGCGCCGGCAAGACGCCCACCTCGACGAGGCGCTCCAGATACGGGTTGTTCAGTCGATGAAACAGCTTGCTGAACGGCCGCTCCTTGAAATTGCCGATACCGGTGTCGATCAGCACGGTCAGGCCGTCCATCTGCACGACCCAGGTGTGCACGCTCAGTTTCACCTCGTTGCGTTCGAGGTCGAGACTCTCCGCCGACACACGCCGGCTTAATTCTTCCGCTGCGAAGGATGCCCAGTCTGGATAAAGCACCGCCGGCGCTAACGGAAAACAGGTTTCGCTGACGCGGGTAATGCGTGCATCCCCTACGCGGTGCGTAAGAACCTCAGTCGGCATGGTGTGACTCCGTGAAAGTGCGGCGGCAGCGACCTGAGCGCTTATGTAGCGCCGCCATGGCCAATGGCTTCACTATCGCAAATCTAGCGCATGCCGGCCAATGCCGTTTTCTGCGCTTGGCGATGCTTTGCAGGCATCGCCATGAAAACAACGTCACGAGAACGTTCTCGCCGGCGTGCGGCGTGCCGCCACGGCGTATAGCAGCGCGCTGAACGCGGCCGCCATGCCGCCCACGCAAGCCAGCGCCACACCCAAACCCGCGCTGTGCCCGCCAAGCCGCTCGTTGATGAAGCCGACCGCGAACGGTCCCAGCCCGCCACTGATCGCATTGGTGAAAAACACCAGCAACGCGATCGAGCGTCCGCGCATGCGATTCGGAATCGCGATCTGGATCGGCACAGGCGCCAACGCCATCGCCACACTCGCCGCGAACGCGCACGCGCCATACAGCACCACGGCGACGTGCACGTTGCCAACGAGTGGCATCGCAATAGCGGCCGGCACCAGCAACGCAGCCGCCAACCCGGACAACGCCAGCACTTTGCGCACCGCGGCGGCATCGCTGACGCGGCCGGCGAGCAAGCCCGCACTCACCACCCCGAGGATGCCGCCGAACATGTAGGCCGGCGCCGCCATCTGTCCGACGGCACGCGGCGTCAGATGAAAATGACGTATCAGCAGCGTCGGAAACCATGCCGCATGCGAGTAGAACAGCGTGATCAGCGCGACATACGCGCCGAAGTACGGCAAGCAGAAGCGGTTCTTCACGAACAATTCGCGCAGCACGTCTTTCAGCGGCGGCGTGCTGTCGTGAGCGGCTTCGTCCGCGAAGACTTGCGTCGAAGCCTTTGCAGTCGAAACGACGTCGTGCGTGGCCGACCCTTCGGCCGTTGTACGGAGCGTGGAGAACAAGCCGCGCCGTTGTGGTTCCCGCACCGATAACGCGACGATTGCCGCCAGTGCCAGCCCGGGCAAGCCGACCGCGACGAACACGGCCTGCCAACCGTTCAAACCGATACCCGCGAGCCACGCGGCGCCCGCGCCATGTTCGAGCGCGCCGAGCAGCATGCCGCCGCCGAACAAGGCCAAGCCTCCGCCGATATACGGTCCCAGCATGAACACGCTGCTTGCTCGCGTGACTTTGCGCGGCGGATACAGATCGCTGAAAATCGACAGCGCCGCCGGACTCAAGCCCGCTTCCGCAATCGCCGTCCCCGCACGCGCGGCCAACAGTTCGGCAAAGTTGTGCGCGAAACCGCACAACGCGGTGGAGACGGCCCAGATCGCCACGCAAACCGCGATCAGACGCACGCGATTGGAACGGTCGATCAGCCGCGCAATGAACACGCCCGCCGTCGCGTAACACAGCGTGAACGAAAACCCTTGCAGCAAGCCGATTTGCGTATCGGTGAGCGCCAGCGTTTCCTTGATCGGTTGCACGAGAATGCTCACGATCTGGCGGTCGAGATACGAAAACGCAAAACAGACAAAGAACAGAACGACAACGTAAGTGTGCCCACGACGCGTGTCGGCGTCGTTCGAATCGGACACGGTGGTGACTGCATTCATGGCGAATCTCCGGCTGGGCACTGCGAAGAAATGGCTTGCTTCCCTTCGACGAAGCGCGTCACTGCCAATGCGCATCCGCAGCCAGCACGGCGAGACAGTCGCCCGCTTCGACGCGCGCAAACGAACGCTTGCACACCACCACGCCGTTGCCGGCAAAGCGGAGTTCCTGTGGTGCGCTCCACGGCGCATACGGATCGAATACCCGCGCGGCCAACTGGCCCTTCTCGACCCGGTCGCCGAGCGCGAACACGGGTTCGGCCACGCCCGCCCGCGAGGCGAACACATAGTGCCGCGCGCCATCCACTTTCAACCAGCGCGTGTCGTGTCGCGGCGCGGGAGGATTATCGTCAGGCGTCACACCGAGCGTGTGCAGCACGCGCCGCAAACCATCCTCGACGATCGCTACGCCATCGGCATTGCAGGCCGCATAGCCACCGAATTCACCGCACAGGAACAGCTTGCCGTGCCGCTCGACGGCCGCGCCATACGTGCGGTCCTCGCCGAGCAGATCCATCAGCATGGTGTGCGGCGCGGCGAATGCCTGGACGAGCCGGCGGTATTCGGCGCGGCGCGACGGGTCCCCGGGCGGCGCCGCGAGCAACGCCGGCAGATGATCGAACGAAGCACCGCCCGCGTGCAGATCGATCACCACGTCCGCACGCTGAAATAGTTCGGTATCCGTATAATGCGCGATCATTTCGGTGAGGTTGCCGTTGCGCGCGCCCGGAAAAACGCGGTTCAGATTGCCGCGATCGATCGGCGAGGTGCGCGAGCCGTTGATGAACGCCGGGAAATTCAGCGCCGGCACGACGATCAGGCGGCCCTGGACCGTCATCGACGGCATGCGCTGAACCAGCTTCATCAGTGCGACGGGACCTTCGTATTCATCGCCGTGATTGCCGCCGGTCAGCAGCACCGTGGGACCTTCACCGCCGTTGAGCACGGTAATCGGCACCGGAATGTGGCCGTATGCGGAGCGGTCGTGCGAATACGGCACGCGTAACGTGCCGTTCTGCAGGCCGGGGCGTTCGTAGTCGATGTCGGTGGAAATCAGCGATGGTGTGGACGGCATGGTTGTCTCCCGATAAGAAAGTAAGCCGGAATGCCGTCGTTGGACGACGGCGCGAGGCCATGCAATCAATATCGTCGAGGCAAAAAACCAGCGCCAATGCCGATTTTTAGGGAAGCCGATGCTTTAAAGGCATCGGGGCACGGTAAGTCCGGACGTTACCGTTGCGCCTTGAGCAAGGCGATGAATTGCGCGAGCGCGGGATTGCGGTGCTGCTCGTGATACGCGAAATGCAGCGGCAGCGCGATCGACAGATCGGCCAGGTTGAGGAATTGCACCAGCGCCGGCGGCCGGTCGCGATTGGCCGAGTTGACGATCGCCGCGCCCACGCCGGCGGACACCAGCGAGAGAATCGCGGCTTCCGTCGAGACTTCCTGCACGACGTCGAGCGTCAAACCGGCACGCTCGCATGCGCCGATCAAACGGTCGTAGTAAGCGGGATAGACATGCCGTGGAAACGTGATGAAGGGTTTGCCGGCCAGTTGCGCCGCGCGCACCGACTTGCGGCGGCCGAACGACCACGCGGCCGGCGCCGCCAGCACCACGCCGTTTTCGAGCAACGGCAAACTGGTGATCTGCTCGGGCAACGCGCCGAAGTGATAGACAAAGCCGCCGTCGAGCGTGCCCTGAGTGATGGCGTCCAGTTGCTCCGGCGTGTTCATCGGCGTGAGTTCGATGCCGACTTGCGGCGCCGCCTGCTGGAACGCTTGCAGCGCGTTCGGCACAAGCCCGCCCCAAACCGCGTTTTCAACGAAGCCGATCCGCACGTGTCCGGACACACCCGCCGCGATTCGTTGCGCAACACGCGCCGCCGACTCGACCTGCTGCAGAATGCCGCGCGCCTCACGCAGATAGGCTTCGCCTGCCAGGGTCAGCTTCAGGCCGCGCGGCGTGCGCTCGAACAGCGCGACACCCAACGTTTCTTCGAGATCCTGGATTTGCCGGGAAATAGCCGGTTGGGTGACGTGGAGCTGCTCGGATGCGCCGCGCACGCTCGCGTGCTCGGCAACGGCGACGAAGTATCGGAGATGCCGGAGTTCCATGTCAGCAGAATGGGGTGGCTTATCGAATGGGATGCCGGCATTGTGCCATTCGATCACGCTGCGGCGATGGCGTTTTTACTCCGCCGCCAGCCACACCACCGTCAACGAACGCACGCCTTGCGCGCCGCGAATCAGCACGCCTTCGATATCCGCCGTCGCCGAAGGTCCGGTGACGAGCGCCGCATAACGGGCAGCGCGGAAATCATCGCGCCGGTATACGTCCTGCAAGCCGTCGAGCAATTGCGCCGGGTCAAGCAGCACGACCAGATGCTGCACGATGTAGCCGAGCGCGTTGACCACATACTCGCGTTCGCTAAACCATACCGAGCCGGTTTCGGCGACGCCGAAGCGAGCCCGCACCACGCCGACGTCGATGTCCTGCAGCGAAGCAGGTTCCGTGTCGGCGGTGAGCGTGCGCGTGCCCTGCACTTCCTGGGTTGCCGAGGCGATGGATGCCTCGGCACCGAACCGCTCGCGAATCAGGCCGCCCACGTCGCTCGCCGTCGTGCCGTCGACGCACACGCCGCCCATGGCCTGCAGCGCCGCCGTAAAGCGCGCGCGCAGATCGCCACCCACGGGGTTGAACAGCGGCACGTCGGGCCGCGGCCGCGCCGCCGGCTGCGCCTGCCGCACCTTTGCCAGAAAAGCGTCACGCGTTGTCATGGTCAGCTCCACGATTCTTCTTGTACCAGGCGTGGAAGGTCAGCTTCGGCGCCTCCGGCAACTCGCGTTGCTTGCCCCAGATATTGAGCGGGTTGTACAACACGAAATTCGGCAAGCGCCGCAGCGCGCTGCTCATCGACGACACCGTCGCGCGATACAAGGTCGGACTCGCGAGCAGCCGCCCTGCCATCTTCAACACTTCCTGCTTCACGAACGGCACTTCGTGATGCTCGGCGATTACCGTGCGCCATTTGTAGATCTGCTCGTGAATATTGATCTTCACCGGGCACACGTTCGTGCAACTGCCATTGAGCGTCGACGCGAACGGCAATGCGCTGTAACGTTTCAGATCGAAAGTCGGATTGATGATCGCGCCAATCGGCCCCGAGTACGTGCCGCCATACGACAGCCCGCCGCTGCGCCGGTAGACGGGACACGTATTCATGCAGGCGCCGCAGCGAATGCATTTGAGCGAATACCAGAAGTCTTCCATCGCGAGCCGCTCCGAGCGGCCGTGATCGACGAGGATGAAATGCATCTCCGTGCCCGGACGCGGCGCACGGAAATGCGATGTGTACTGCGTGATCGGCGAGCCGAGCGCGCTGCGCGACAGCATGCGGACAAACACGCCGAGGTCCGATACCTTCGGAATCAGCTTTTCGATACCGATCGACGCGATATGCAACGGCGGCACATTCGCTGAAAGATCCGCATTGCCTTCGTTAGTACATACCACCACCGTGCCGGTCTCCGCCACCGCGAAATTGCAGCCGGTCATGCCGGCCGTTTTCTCGCGCACGAAGTACGGCCGCGTGTTCATCCGCTGGCTTTCGGCGAGATAGTGGATATCACTGTTCTTCGGATCGGTGCCGATGGTGCGGCCGAACAGCTCGGCCACGTCGGCGCGCAATTTGTGGACCGCCGGCACCACCATATGGCTCGGATCCTGATGATCGAGCTGCTGGATCCGTTCGCCCAGATCCGTTTCCATCACCGTGATGCCGCGCGGCTCCAGGTACTCGCGCATCTTGCATTCGTCGGTGAGCATCGACTTGCTTTTAACGAGCGTGGTCATGCCACGCTCCGACATGATCCGGTGTACGAGCGCGTTGTGCTCTTCGGCGGTAGCGGCCCAATGCACCGTTACGCCGTTCGCCTCGGCCGCTGCCGCGAACTGTTCGAGATACGTGGACAGATTGGAGAGCGTGTGTTCCTTGATACCCGATGCCAGTTCGCGCATCGTCTCCCACTCGGCAATGCCGTGCGCCTGCGCATCGCGCTTCTCGCGCAAATCCCACAGGCGTTTGTCGTGAAACGCAACGTGCTCTGTCTTGCTGATGAAAGCGCCCGCCGCTTTCGCATGATCGATGCGGTTGCTCATGCGCGTGCTCCGTTGAGGACCTGCGCGATATGAATGAAGCGCGCGTCGGCTTTCATGCGTTCCGCGCAGCCTTGCTGGTGCATCAGGCACGACATGTCGCCCGAGACGATGTACTCGGCGCCCGCGTTCAGATGATCGCGCACCTTGTCCTGTCCCATGCGTACCGACACCGGCTCTTCCGTGACGGAGAAGGTGCCGCCGAAACCGCAGCATTCGTCGGGCCGCGCCGGTTTGACGAACTCGATGCCCTTCACGCCTTCGAGCAACGTGCGCGGCTTCGAAAACGGCGTGCCCGCCACTTCCGAAATCGAGGCTTCCTTCAGATGCCGCAACGCGCTGCAGCTATTGTGCAGACCCACGCGATGCGGAAACTCGGCCCACGGAAATTCACGCGCGCCGACCACGTCGTGCAGAAACTCGACGAGTTCGTAGGCGTTCGCGCGGACCTTTTTCACTTCGTCGGTCTGCTCGAGCGCGGTGAGATGCTCGCGCACGTGATGGATGCAACTCGCCGACGGCCCGACGATGAAGTCGTAGCCGGCGAAGTTGCGCGCGAACACACGCTCGGCGCCGGCTGCCTCGGCATGCGCGCCGCTATTGGCCATCGGCTGGCCGCAGCAGGTCTGCTCCTGCGGATAGTCGACCTCGATACCGAAACGTTCGAGCAGTTCGAGCGTGGCGATCCCCACTTCGGGATAGAACGCGTCGATGAAGCACGGGATAAACAGGGCGACTTTCATAAGCTCATTGAAAAGAAAAGCGGCAGCCGGCGAGTTATCTACTCTACTGCGGAATCATGGCGGCGCACGAGTAAGTCGTCGCGACAGTTTGCGCGGCAAGCAGGCCGGTCAGCGGAGATTCCGGCGCTTTTGTAAGACTGGTATGGTTGGTCTGACCAAGAATATAAGGAAGTTGACCGAGGGTGTCAATCGCAGGACAGAGGAGGATCGCGCCGCGGCCCTGTCGGCCACGCCGCGCGAGGCACTCAGGGAATCACGCAACCGTACTCGATGAAGGCTTGGCCGCGTCTTCCTTGTACATCTCGCGCACATAGGCCAGATGGCGCTCAGCCGCCTTGCGGGCCTTCTGCGCGTCGCGCGACATGACGGCGTCGTAGATAGCCTGGTGCTGGCTCATCAACTGTTTTTCCATCGCGTCGTCGTAATCGATCAGCCGATGGTATTGGCGCATGCCCTCGCGAATCAGCGTGTGGATGCCGTGCATCACATGCGCGAGCGCGATGTTGTGCGTGGAGTCGGCAATCGCGAGGTGAAACGCGGCGTCGAGTTCGGCGAGGTTCACACGGTCCTGCGACAGCGAGCCGGCCTTCAATGCCTCGAACGCCGCGCTGATCTTTTTCAGGTCGGCGGCCGTGGCGCGCTGCGCGGCATAGACCGTCGAAATCGATTCGAGCCCCTGGCGCAACTCCAGAATGTCGGCACTGGTGCGCGGATTTTGCAGCAGCAGCTCGGCAAGCGGCTTGGAGATGATCGGCGCCGTCACGTCGACCACCGTAAAACCGCCCCGCCCCGAGGTTTCGATGTAGCCGTCCGCTTCCAGCCTGATCAGCGCTTCCCGCAACGAAGGCCGCGACACGCCGAGCTGCGTGGCGAGGTCGCGTTCGGCCGGCAGCCGGTCGCCGGGCATTAGCGTGCCGTCCGAAATCAGTTGCTTGATCTGGTCGGACACCACGTCGGACAGCCGTTTGCGCGTGAAGGACTGGATCGGGAGGAATGGCATGGGCAGCGATGAGTGAAGCCGGTTGATCAGGCGGATTTTCAGGCAGTGGACAACCACCTGGGCGCGACTCGATGCAAGCATGGAAGCACCGCGCGGCGTCGAACGGATTATACCGTTCAACGGCGCGGGCCAATTGCGGGCGAAAGACGCGCCGGCCGCGTCCTGAGGGTTGCCGGGAAACTCAGCGCGCTCCCGCCGCATAGAAACTCGCCAGATCACGTTTGAGCGTATGCAACGCCGCGTCGTCGAGGTAGATCATGTGGCCGGTCGGATAGTAAGCGATTCGCACGTTGGCGCGTAGCGGCCCGTCCACGCCGAGATGCGCGAGCGCGTATTCGGTTGCGTAAAACGGTGTGGCCAGATCGAAATAGCCGTTCAGCGACATCACGCGCAACTGGGGATTTTGCCGCATCGCTTCGGCCAGATCGCCCGCCGCATAGGGCACCGGCAAATGTTCACCCCACCATTCGCGATGCTTCCAGTCCCACTGCGTCAGCGCTTCGTCATTGAAGACGCGGTAACGGTCGGCCGGCGTAAAGTGCAGGTCCTGAGCGAAATGCTGGTGCAGCGCCGCGTCGAAGGCACTCGACACGCTGCTCACCGAAGCGTCGTAATCGGGACGCTCGGACACGCTGTCGAAGTCGATTCCTTCGAAGCGCGCGTCGTACCGGCCGACGCTGCGCGCCTCGTCGCGCAGCAGTTCAGTGCGATAACGCGACGGATAAAGACGCAGGCGGCTACGCTTCACATAGGCGGCGTCGAGCCCCGTGAACTGCGCGACGCGCGCGGCGATCGCATCGCGCTCGGCGTCGGGCAGCGCGTCGCCTTGCGCCAGCGCTTGCGCATACGGCCCACGCGCGAACGTGCGGGCTTCGTCGAGAAAGGCCGGCAGACTGGCCGGCTTCGGCACGATCTTGTCGTGATACCACGCAATGGCCGCGAAGCTCGGCAGATAGCTTTCGCTCCTGAAGTCGGCGCCCGCCGAGAATGCGGCGGAATCGAGCACGGACGACATCAGGATCACGCCATTGAGCGCGATATTGTCCTGCCCCAACTGATACGCCAGCATCGCGGCGCGCGCGGTGCCATACGATTCGCCCAGCAGATATTTCGGCGAATTCCAGCGCTGGTTTACCGTCAGGTATCGGTCGATGAATTGCGAAAACGCGTCCAGGTCTTTATCCACGCCCCAGAAGTCTTTGCCCGTGCCGTGGCCGACCACCCTCGACAGACCGGCGCCGACCGCATCGATAAATACCAGGTCGGTGGTGTCGAGCAGGCTGTCGGGATTGTCGGCGAGCGTGTACGGCGCGGGTGGCGTGATGGCGGGACTCGCGGTACGCGCGCGCTTCGGCCCGAACGAGCCGATCATCAGAAATACGCTGCCGGCGCCCGGTCCACCGTTGAAGAGAAACGTGACCGGCCGCGTTGCCGGTGTTTTGCCGGCGACGGTGTAGGCGACATAGAACACGCTCGCATTGGCCTGCCCGGTCTTGTCGCGCAGCAACAGATTGCCGGCGGTGGCCGTGTAATCGATCTTGCGGCCGTCGAGCCGGATGGAATGCTGCGTCACCGACGCGGTTTCCGGCGGCACCGGAATCGGCGCCGACTCCGCTTTCGCATTGCGCTGCGCCGTGCTGCCCGACACGTCGCTCTGAGTCGGTTCAAGCGCGCGTGGCTGGCGAGTGCTGCGCACCGCGCCCGCATGCGGATCGCCGAGCGGTGGGGCGTTCGCCTCGCCGCGTTGAGTCGGCTTGCCGCTCACAACGCGCGGCGAATCCGGCGAGTCCTGTGCGCCTCGCGCGGACGCCGCGGTTTCCGCGCTCGCGGCGGCATCCGGTGGTGCGTCCGGCTCAGCCGCCGCACACACCGTGCTGAATGCGGCGAGCATGACGAGCACGAGCGCCATCGCCACGAGAGCGGCCGCCATCGACCCTGCCATGAGGGATCGGCGTAACGAGAGGGTGAAGCGAAGGCCCATGGGGTTCCCGACAGTGAGTCGATATGCGCCGGCGTCCGGAATGTCCTAGCTTAAGACGAAGTCGGCGCTCGATTTTTGACGCGGCCTTTGGCGGCGTCAATCGAAAACTGCCGAGGACACCCATTGCTCCCAAGACGCATCGCTTCGTTACGTGATTCGAAAAGCAACCGACACGTTATAGAAAGGCTCAACGAACCGGCAATGCACGGACGAAAGCGGCAATCCGCTCGCAGGCATCGATCAGGCACGCTTCGTCGACAACGAAACCCAGCCGCACGAAACCATTCGCGGTCTCTCCGAAGGCGCTCGCGTCGAGCACCGACACGCCTTGTGCGCGAAACAGCTGCCAGGTGAAGTCGACCGTATCGAGGCCGGTGCCGCTCACGTCGACCATCATGAACATGCCGGCTTCGGGCAACACGCAGCGCAAACCCGGTACGCGATGTAAACGCTCGAACACCACGTCGCGCCGGCGGCGATAAATCTCCCGCATCTCGGCGGCGATCCGCGCTTTGTCCTGCAAGGCCGTCAACGCCGCCTGCTGGATGAATCCGGGCAAGCCATACAGCATGGCGAGGGCGAGCCGCCCCATATGCTCGATCAGCTCCGCCGGACCGATCGCCCAGCCTACGCGCCAGCCGGCCATGGCATGCGATTTCGACAGACTGCCGAGCGTCACGGTGCGCTCGGCCATGCCGGGCAGCGCCGCAATACTCACGTGTTCCCGCTCGAAAGTCAGCTCGGCGTAGACCTCGTCGGACAGCACCCACAGATCATGCCGGCACGCGAGCCGCGCGATCCGTTCGAGATCGGCGCGCGGCATGACCACGCCGGTCGGATTGCACGGCGTGGCGAAGAAGATGGCTTTCGTGCGCGACGTGACGGCCGCCTCGAGCGCATCGCAATCGACATGAAAGGCCCGCGCCCGGTCGACCGGGACCGTGACGAGCGTGGCGCCGGCCGCGCGCACGCAGGCCTCGTAGGTCAGATACATGGGCTCGGGGACGATCACTTCGTCGCCCGCTTCCAGCAGGCACAGCGATGCCGCGAACACGCCGTTCTGCGCACCCGCGGTCAGGATCACATTGGCGGCGCTCACGGCGCAGCCGGTCATGCGCGCGTGTTCTTCGGCAATCGCCGCGCGCACCGGTTCACGGCCGGAGACAGCGCTGTAGTGCGTATCGCCGCCGCGCAAGGCCTCGACCGCGCGCTCGACGATCGGCGCCGGCGTCGCGAAATCCGGGTCGCCAACGCTCAGGACGATAACGTCCTCACCATTGGCCGCCGCCTGCTGTGCGACCCGATGGATTTCCCACGCGGACGTGCGCCTGCCTTGCAAACGCTCGACCAGATTCGAGTACTTCATGACCCTGCCCCGTTGCTCATGGACTCGCCAATGTAATGGGGCACGCATGAAACGTCCAGATACGAAAAAACGCCACGCGAAGCCTTGGCCTCGCGTGGCGCTTCAACCCAAGCCCTTACGGCGGGGCGTGGCGCTCAAACCTGGCGGCGCAATTCCGCCGGAGGCACCTTCATCAGATGCCGGTATTTGGCCACCGTGCGGCGCGCGACAAGCACGCCCTGGTCCGCGAGCATCTTGGCTAGCGTCACGTCCGAAAGCGGATCACGGGTGTTTTCCGCCGCAATCATTTCCTTCAGCAACGCACGCACAGCGGCGGCGGAACAGGTACCACCGCTTTCGGTGCCGAGTTCGCGCGGGAAGAAATGCTTGAACTCGAAAATGCCGCGCGGCGTGGCCATATATTTGTTGCCCGTGGCCCGCGAGATGGTGGATTCGTGCAGTCCGAGTTCATCGGCGACATCGCGCAAAACCATGGGCTTGAGTGCGATTTCGCCGTACTGGAAGAAGGCCTTCTGATGCGCGACGATGCATTCCGCCACGCGTTGAATCGTATCGAACCGTTGTTGGGCGTTGCGGATCAGCCAGCGCGCTTCCTGCAATTGCTGTGCGAGCGGCGAGCGGCTTGCACCGGCCGATTGCGCGAACAACTCCGCATACATGCGATGGATTCGCGCGCGCGGCTGCACGGCCGGATTGATTGCCACAACCCACTTGTTGCGCACCTGGCGCACGATCACATCCGGCACCACGTAGTTGTCTTCGGTGCGGCCGTAGGAGTTGCCCGGCTTCGGATCGAGCTTGCGAACCAGAGCGCAGGCAATCCGCAGTTCTTCCGCGCTGCAGCCGATCTGTTTCTGCAGTTCAGCCTGCTCGCGGCGTGCGAGCCGTTCCAGATGATGCTCGACGATTTGCCGCGCCACTTCGCGCCCCGGCGTATCGGCCGGCAACGCATTCACCTGCAGCGACAGGCATTCCGACAGGGTGCGGGCGCCGAGGCCAGGACGATCGAGCGATTGCACGAGACGCAGCGCTACCAGCAACTCGTCTTCGGTCAATTCAGGTTCGAGATCGACGCTGTCGGCGAGATCGGAGAGTTCCTGGCGCAGATAGCCGTCGTCGTCGAGCGCCTCGATAATGAAGCGAGCCACGGCGCGGTCACGGTCGTCGAGCCGGTAGAGGCGCAGCGAGTCGTGCAACTGCTCGCGCAAGGTCGGCTGGGACCGGGCCCACTCCGCCGGATCGCTGCTGTCTGAATCGCCGTTCTGGCGCGTCGAACTGCGGCTGCTGTAATCGCCCGAAAAGTCGCCGGGCATGTCGTCCTGGCCCGCACTTTCCAGCGTGTCGTTTCCGCCTGACTCGGACGGCAAAGAATCCGGCTCGGCGCTGGCTACGGTATCCGTGGCAGGCAGCGCGCCCGAGTTTTCGCCTGACGCGGTCGTGGCGAGCGCAACGTCTTCGGTATCCGACGAGTCGTATTCGAGGAACGGGTTCGTGTCGAGCGCCGTGCGCAACTCCTGCTGGAATTCCAGAGACGACAACTGCAACAGACGCACCGATTGCTGAAGACGCGGCGTGAGTGCGAGAGACTGCCTTGTGCGTAGTTCAATTGAAGGCATTGTAGTGAGGTCCCGTTAATAGCCGAAAATGGTCAGTAGCCTTTCTTAGAGCAACTGTCGTACCAGCTCGCGCAACACCCTGTTTTTTCAACGCTTTGCATTTTCAGGCCCGCCAATTGCGCAGGCGGCCGGACGCCTTTTTTACAAGTCCCCGGCAAATTCCGGTTCCCGCTTGCGCACCGCGTTCAAGGCCGCTCCAGCCCTTAATTGCGCCCTATTCTTCAGCCTAAAGCCGCGTGCCATAACGGATTTCCTTCACTGCCCGCCTTCGCTCACGCTGCCGGGCACAACGCTTGCGGATGAGCACTATGTGGACGGACGACGGTCTGTGCACGCGAAACGCAGCAGCGAATTCGCATGCACAGACTGTCGCCCAGTGTCGATAACGGGCCCTGACGGAACCGTAGCGGCAACGACCCCACGCGTGTCATCGGCGGTTTCGGCCGCGATCGACCGCAGGCAACAAGACCGCAATTTTCATCAACACCCGAAGGAGAAACCATGAAGACGATCCAATTTCTGAAGACCGCAGGTAGCATTGCTTGTATCGCATTCGCACTGAACGCTACGGCGCAAACCAGCGCGTCGGCTCCGTCGGCTTCGTCCGAAACCATCGGCGAACACGTCGACGACGGCACCATCACCACCAAGGCCAAGGCTGACCTGCTGGCCGCGAAGAACGTCAAGTCGACGCACATTCACGTGAAGACACGCAAGAGCGTGGTGTGGCTCACGGGTTCGGTGCCTTCGGCTGACGACAAGGCAGCAGCCGAGGAAGTCGTCAAGGCCGTGAAGGGTGTGTCGAGCGTGAAGAACCATCTGAAGATCGCCGCTGAGTAAGAGCGAACGATCCGCACGGGAAGCGCTGGCTTCGGTTGGCGCTTCCCGTTACTCGAGCAGAAGGCAAGAAAAAGCCGTCCGATGATGTGACGGCTTTTTTGTGCGCGTTCGGTTCTCGTTGCAAGGCAAACTTTTACCGCGATCAGCGGCGGCACCACCTCAGCACTCAGCTATTGAGCCGCCGCAAAAGAACAAGCGCCGTTTCCAGCGCCAGTCCATTCACCCAAATTTAACGTCGTGCAGCCGCGTACTGATCGCGCAGATCACGCACGCGATCATGGTTCTGCAATACGCCCTGATACTGCCGCTCGACCAGCGCGCGCACATCCGCCGGCAATTCCTTTTCGAGCGCGTCGTGATAGCGCTTCTTCGCGACGTCCTCGCCCTTCGCACATTCGGCCAGAATCTCGTGATCGCTACGATCGGTCACTGCCGACTTCACGTCGACCCAGCCGCGATGCAGCGCGCCGCTCATGCTGCCGCCCGTCTCGGGTTTGCCGCCGAGCGCCTGAACTGCATCCTGCAACTCACGCGCGCCACGCGTGCAGTCTTCGGCGCGCGAAAGAAACAGCGTTTTCAGTTGAGCATCGTGAGCGTCTTCTGCTGCCTTGCGAAAGCCCTTCTCGCCATCCTTCGACGTTTCGACCAGATCGTTCAGCACGGAAACAACGTTCGTAGCCATTCAATACCTCCAAGGGTTTCGTTAGTCATGAATCCGCCGCGGGAAACCTCGCGCCATTGCCGGCGCTCGCTATCCAGCTACGGGGTTCGTTGATCTATCCGCATGACGCGTGCCCGGCGTGCATCACAGCGAATGGCCCGCGCGACGCGTCAGCCAACACTTCCAATCTTCCCAATGCACGTAGATTTTTCCCGCCCCGCTTCCACGCGGCGCGTCGCAAAGCCACGCCCGGCGTGCTTTCGGCCAATGGCACAGTGGTTGCTTAGTAAGCTCGCCCCCCAGCATGCCGTGCAGCGCAACAACTCACTGCAAGACGTGCCGATGAATTGAAAACAATGGGCAGGCAACAACGACAGGGAGCATCCACCATGAAGATCAGGAGCACAGAATGTCTGGTCGCCGTCGCGATCATCACCTCGGCGACCGTGATGCAGATTCGCGAACATATGCAACCGCGTGAAGCGGCATCCCCGAGCGCGCAAGTCGCGTCGCCCTCGTGTGGGGCGACGCACGATGGTCCCGTGCCGGCCGCTTGCGAGCCGACGAGCGATGACCATCAAACGGACCGCACAACCCGGCGCCCACGCAGCGCTCCGCAAATCTGGGTTTGAGCGGACCTTCGCGAGACGGCTCCGGCCGTCTACGTGCCTGATGGAGTGAACACGACGCCCATAAGAAAACGGTCCGACCTGTGAGTCGGACCGTTTCGCTAAACACCCTGGCTAAGCGCCGCGTCGAACCTCACGTCGGCGAGCCAGACGAAGAGAAGCGTGAACTCACGCCTCTTTACCTACGCGTGATTCTCCCGAAATTCATTGAGCGGCACAGGTTTCTTCAACGGATCGAAGTCCGCCCAACGCCCTTGCTGCCAGCGGCCGCTCGCCCGCTCGATTGCAACGCCGCCTGCTTCGCGCAGCACGCGCGCGGCGTCGAACTGGTTGTCCGGCGACACATGCACCGCGACCAGCACGCCGGAATCACGCATTTCCTCGTGATACGGCGATCGATGCCCGGCCTGGCCGCCCTCGCGCGTGCGTGCCATCGCCCCGACCAGTGAGCCCACGTAAGCGCCGACACCCGCCGCGATCAACGACACGATGACCGGCGCCGAAAACGCCGCGAAGATCGCCACCCCCACCACGGCGCCGGCTACCGCGCCGATGGTGACACCCAGGCCGGCGCCTTTGGGCGCATCTTTCGCGCCGGCGTCCGTACTGGTATCGCCGCCAATCGGATAACGCGCATGCTGTCCGCGCGGATTCACGAAAAACAGCGTGACGTCTTCTTCGACGAACCCTGCATTGAAGAGCTTTTGCGCCGCATCTTCAGCGGCGGGAAAAGTCGTGAAACGTGCTGCGACGATGAGTGACATGAGGCCTCCTTGCATCGTTGAATGGCGTTTGCGGACTCAGCCGCCGCGGCTCGCTGCGCCATTCGGCGCGCTCGTGCGGCGACATGCGCGGGCACTATGCCGCAGTGCCGCGATCCGGTTCCATGCCTTCCACTCTGAATAGTCCACTATGCAACACTACGCCTTCTCCGTTGTTCTGGTCGAGCGCTTCCGCGCAGACCGAACGGATGCGGTGACGGCCTTTGTCGAAGGCCGACATGAGCGTTGCTTCGAGCGCGGAATCGGCGCCGAAATGGTCCTCGAGCGCTTCCGCGGTAATCGCGCACACAACCGCTTCGCCGTCCACCCGCGCCAGAAAACGCACGGTCAGATTCGCTCCGTCGAAGTCCGGCTTGTCGTCGGAAAAAGTGATCTGCATAAGGGAATCCTCATAGGCCGGCCGAGGCAGGATCGCGTTCATGACGAACCCTTCATTGCGCCGGCGAGTTGCTGCGCCATCGCGAGATGATGTTTGATGGTTGGTAACGCGTGCGATGCCGCTGCCTTGAGCTGAGAGTCGGTGCCGCTCGTGCTTTCCTGCTGGAACAGGTCGACCGCGCGCTGATGCGCTTCTACGCCAACCTGCTCGACGTACGCCTGATCGAACTCCTTGCCCTTGAGCGTCTGCAGTTTGCCCACCAGCGCGGAATCCGCTGAAGGCGTCGCAGTAAAGCCCTTTTTCGACACGAGCGCCGCCATGCCATGCGAGAGTTTTGTGTGATCGGCAATCATCTGCTGGGCGAACTTCTTCACGTGCGGGTCGCTGGAATTTTTCAGGGCGATCCTGCTGGCCGCGATTTCGGTGGCGTCGGACTTCGAGGCATCCTGAACGAATTGCTGGTCCGCAGGCGAGAGCTTCGTGCCGCTGACGGGCGCGTCACTGGCAGGCGCGTCGCTGGCTTGCGCATAGACCGCGCCGATGGGCGCAGCGCTCAAACTCAGCGCGATGGTCATTGCTTGTAGGGGATACCGGAATTTCATGCATTTTCTCCCTGTTCGACGGATACCGCGAAGCGGACCCGGCGGGACGAAGCGCGCCACTCGCTCGATCGGCACGCCTCGCTCGCCACCCGCCTATGCCGCCTTGCGCGCGGACAACTGCCCAATCAGCGCCCGGTTGAAAGCCGGCAGATCATCAGGCTTGCGGCTGCTGATCAGATTGCCGTCCTCGACCACTTCCTTGTCCAGCCACGTACCGCCCGCGTTGCGAATGTCGTCCTGCAGGCTCGGCCAGCTCGTGAGCGTACGTCCCTTGATGATTCCCGCCGACACCGGCAACCACCCACCATGGCAGATCATCGCGATCGGCTTCTTCGCGCTGTCGGCTGCCTTGACGAAGGCTTGCGCCGGCGGCAACAAACGGATTGCATCGCCGTTCACCACGCCGCCGGGTAACACCACGGCGTCGTAGTCGTCAGCGTTTGCCTTGTCGAAAGTCAGATCGACTGCGACGGCGTCACCCTTGTCCACATGCTTGAAACCTTGAATCTTGCCGGGCTTGGCGGAAATAACCTGAACCGTTGCACCCGCTTCCACGAGCGCTCGTTGCGGCTCGATCAATTCGGCCTGTTCGAAACCATCTACCGCGAGTACCGCCACCTTGCAGCCATTCAGCTTGCCAGCCATGCGTGTTCTCCTTCATTCAGTGCCGGGGTCGCGTCTCGCGCGGCTTGTTCCGGCTTATGAGTAGTTAATTAGCAATAGACGTGCCTGTGCGGCGGGCCGCCGCAGGCGCCTTCATTCCAATGCCTTGTGTGTTTAATCCCTGCGCTATCCAAGTTGCCTGCCGATGCCGTTAAAGACCGTGCGGATCGTCGTCGAGGCCGTCATCGTCGTTGGCGAGCGGATCGATGATCCGGTCGGGTTCGATATCGCTATCCGGCACCAGCGTCGAATCGCCGTCCGCCGCGGCACGCTCGCCCGTGCCGGCGCGATCCGTGTCGCTGCCGAGTTCCGAGTCGCCGGTTTCGAGTGCGTGGTTGTCCAGTTCCGAATCCACGTCGAATTCATGACGCTTTGCGCCGGCGACATCGCTGCCGCTATCGGACGAATCACTCGGACCGAGCGCACCTGTCGTGCCGGAGGTTTGTTTGACGACCTGTTGCGGCTCGTCATCAGGATTAAGTGTGCTGCTCATGGCGCTCTCCTTCGTTCGGTTAATCGGTACCCGTAGCGAGTGGGCGCAAGGACCGTTCCGCTGTTTCACGAAGCAACCGCGACCCGGCACGCAAAAGCCCACGCCACGCGTTAGGCACTGCCTTTGCTTGACGCAGTCATCGGCGCGAAACGCGCCTTCTGCTTGAAACTTCTACCTGCGACGATGGCTGCCACGACCACCCCGATTCAAAGCCGCGCTGAACGTACAGACCGCATGGACGACGAGCGCGCAAAACCATCCGCTGCTGCCGACATGCCGCCGGGCTTGCGCCATGCCGACGACGCCAAACCCGGCATCACGCGCAAGCGCGAGAACGGCGGATTTGCGTACTTCGACGTGGCGGGCAAACGCATCGACGACGAAGACGAAATCAAACGCATCAACGCGCTTGCGATTCCGCCCGCTTATGAAAACGTCTGGATCTGCCCGGATGCCCGCGGCCACATTCAGGCAACCGGTCGCGATGCGCGCGGCCGCAAGCAGTACCGCTATCACCCGCGCTGGCGCGAGACGCGCGACGCCGACAAATACGAACGTATGGCCGAGTTCGGCCGCGCGTTGCCGAAGATTCGCGCACGAGTCGCGCGCGATCTGAAACTGCCGGGCATGCCTTGCGACAAGGTCGTCGCCGCGATCGTGCAATTGCTCGACACGACGCTGATCCGGATCGGCAGTGTCGAATATGCGCGGGACAATCAGTCATACGGATTGACGACGCTGCGCAAGAAACACGTAAAGATCGAGGCCGGCCAGTTGCGTTTCAAGTTCCGGGGCAAGAGCGGCATTGAACACGACGTGACGGTCAACAATCCACGTATCAAGCGCATCGTGCGGCGTTGCGCCGAATTGCCGGGCCACGACCTGTTTCAGTATCTCGACGACGATGGCACCCGCCGCACCGTCGGCTCCGCAGACATCAACGATTATTTACGCCGTGCGAGCGGCGCGGACTTCACCGCCAAGGACTATCGCACGTGGGCCGGCAGCGTCTACGCGTTAGCCGCGCTGCGGCGGCTCATCTGCAGCAGCGCGGCGGAAGCGCGCCGGCACGTCGTGGCGACTGTCAAGGACGTGGCCACGCTACTGCGCAATACGCCGGCCGTGTGCAAGCGCTGCTACATCCACCCCGCGGTGATCAGCGCATTCGAAGCAGACGAATTGCAGAGTCTCGCACCGGGCCAAACGCGGCGTGGGCTGAAAGTCGACGAGGTGGCGTTTGCCGCGCTCCTCGCGCACGCCGAGAAACGAGCGGCCAGGCTCGCGCGTCAGGCGGGCGCGAAAGGCCGCAAGGCACGGGAGTCGGTGGTGACGGAGAGCATCGACACGTCGCTCACGAGTTTGCTGAAAAAGTCGCGAAAGGTGCGCAAGGCAGCGGCAGTGAAGACCGATGCGAAGGCCGGCGTGCAAGCGGCCTGAAGAGCAATTGCGACGAAGTCTGGTCTCATCGCCGCCTTTCGAATGCACATCCGTGCGTGCGCCTCGCCAATCCAGACGAAATAATTTCAAACACGTCAGCACGCTTTACGCGGTGTTCGAGCCCCTCGCAGAGGGTTTGCGCAATGCAGACACGCTCTCGAACACATCACGTCTCTACTGCGCCGCATGGTCTTCTCTCGAAGATCGAAGGAACGGCCGTTGCTCAAGCTTCAACATACCCACCTTGTAGAGGAGTCACATCATGATCAACCAGACACAAACGCAGGCAGGGCTGCGTCAGGGCGAAGGCGCCCGCATTGTCGGCAAAGGCAGCGCGACTGCGGACGGTCCCGGCCCGGACGTGATGGCCGCCGCCACCCTCGATGGCAATAAGGTGCTGAGCAGCGACGGCGAGGATATCGGCAAAATCAAGGACATCATGCTCGACGTCAATTCGGGGCGCGTCGCGTATGCGGTGCTTTCGAGTGGCGGCTTTCTCGGCATTGGCGACAAGCTGCTCGCCATTCCATGGCATGCATTGACGCTGGATACCGAGCAAAAATGCTTCGTGCTGAACATAACCGCCGAACGCGTGAAAAACGCACCTGGCTTCGACAAGGACCACTGGCCGGCGATGGCGGATCAGACATGGGCCACGTCCGTGCATCAGTACTACGGCAGTGAACCCTACTGGGGCCGCGACCGTTACGATCGACGCGACAACTACGGTGTCGACGACATTCCGCCCGCGTCGTCCGATGCGCCGGAAGCAGGCGGCCTGAAGTTGTAAAGCACGCTCACGGCGGCGCATGCGTCTATCCAGTCGCGGCGCCCGCGCCGATGCGCCGGCATGCCGCCCTCGCGGCAGTCGGCGCATTTCACTTTGAGCGGGACGATACGAGCCACCAAAGCCGCGCAAAAGCGCGCGCACATGCCGAGAAGGACCCTCTGCCATGGCCACCCGAAAAACCACGAGCAAATCGAAACGCCCCGTCGCGCGCGGCAAGTCAGGACGGCCACCACGCCAGCGGCACGCCCAGGCTCACGCGGCGCATCGCACGAAAAGCCCGCAGAAGTGGTCGCATCATGTGATGGAAACGAGTGACGCAATGGACATCCAGCACGACATTTTCAAAACCGGCAGCGCGGAGTCGATCGCGCAATCGCTCAAGCAGTCGTCAACGCGAAGCCGGCGCCGCAAGGGCACACCGTTCCAGTCGGCCATGTCGATGCTGAACTTCTATATCAATCGCGCAGGCAGGAACCTGCCGAAAGCGCGCCGTGATACCTTGCAACAGGCCAAGCGCAAGCTGCGCGAAGCATTCGGACGCGCGCCATGAAAATGACGCGGCAGCGCGCGTTTCTTCTTCAACCGGTCACGCATGCAGCGCCTGCATGCGAGCCCTTACCGGATGCTCATGCACGAAACTTTGTGGTTTCTGATCGTTGGCGGCGTGCTCGTTTTCATGGGTCTCGCGGCAACGACACTCCGGCGGCTGCCCATCAGCGCCGCCATGTTTTACCTCGCGATCGGCTACGTCCTCGGGCCGCCCGGTATCGGGCTATTGCGTCTGGACATGATCGCCGACGCGCATCTGCTGCGTATTTTCACTGAAGTCGCGCTGCTAGTCTCGCTGTTTGCCATTGGCCTGCGCTTGCGGCTAGGCATGCTGGAAAAGCTCTGGACCGTGCCGCTGCGGCTCGGCTTCCTTGCCATGCTGGCGACCATTCCGCTGCTGACGCTCTTCGGCGTGTACGTGCTGCATCTGGGCTGGGGGCCAGGCTTGCTGCTCGCGGCGATTCTCGCGCCCACCGACCCGGTGCTCGCCCACGATGTGCAAGTGCACAATCCAGGCGACCTCGATTTGCTGCGCTTCGCGCTCTCGGGCGAAGGCGGCCTGAACGACGGCATCGCACTGCCCTTCGCGCTGCTCGGTCTGGCGCTATGCGCCGCGCCCTCTGCTGAAGCGGGTGACCTGCTGAACGTGAAGCTCGCGGGCAGCGTTGTGTGGGGCGTGGCGGGGGCGCTCGCCATTGGCGGCGTGCTCGGCTGGGCTACGACGCACGCGGTGGCGTGGCTGCGCACGCGCCACGCGCAAGCGCTCGGGCTCGAAGGTTTCTTCGCGCTCGGCCTGATCGAACTGTGTTTCGGCGTCGCGCAACTCGCACAAACCTATGGTTTTCTGGCCGTGTTCGCGGCCGGCGTCGCGATGCGCCGCGTCGAACACCGCGCGAGCGGTGGCATGTCGGCTCGCAAGGCGATCGGCACCGTCGATTCGGAAGACGTCGAAGCGACCGCGGCGAATCCGAGCAAAGCCCATGCGTTCATGACGGAGTCGGTGCTCGGTTTCACGATCGAACTCGAACGCATCGCCGAAGTCGCCGTCATGGCAATGGTCGGCAACGTACTCGCCACGATGACCGCACCGCTCTTCACCTGGCAAACCGTGTCGCTCACCGTTGCGCTATTCGTGCTCGTGCGGCCGGTGTCGGTGGAATTGTCTCTGCTGGGCTCGAGCGCAACGCCGACCCAACGGCGGCTGATGAGCTGGTTCGGCATACGTGGCATCGGCTCGTTTTACTACCTCGCGTACGCGCTTGAAAACGGCAGCGCGGCCAACGTCGCGCCGCTCGTGCCGCTGACGCTCGCCGTGATCGCGGCATCTGTCGTCGTCCATGGCGTCTCGGCGACACCGTTGATGAACTGGTATCACCGGCTGCGCAGTCGTGAAGGTTAGCCACGATCATTGAACTGCGTGAATTGCCGATGCTTTCCATTGGCATGCGCTCGCGCGCCCGTCTTCACTCGAACCTGAATTGAATCGCTAGAATACGGGACCTTCATGCCGCAACAAGGCCTCTTACCTTCAATGACCTCACGCGACGATTCAGAACGTACGGCACGGGCGAGCGCCGCCAACTCGCTGTTTGCATTTCTCAAGGCATTACCGCCCCGCGAGCGTTTAATGGAAGGCAGCTTCATGGCCGTGCAGGCCGTCGCGGGCGCGAGCCTCGCGTTCGCCATCGGCCGCGCGCTGCATACCGAGCAGGCCTTCTGGGCGTGCATCACGGCGATTGCGGTCAGCCAGCATAGCTATATCGACACCCGCAACCTGTCGCGCGATCAATTCATCGGCGCGATGGTCGGCGGCTTGTGCGGACTCGTGGGCACGACGCTCGGCGCCGGTTATTTCGCGGCCTACGCGGCGACGGTCGGCGTGGCGATCATCATGTGCTGGATCCTGAACGTGGGAAGCGCCGCGCGTCTGGGCGGCATTACCGCCACGATCATGTTGCTGGTGCCGGGCATCGGCCCGGCGTGGGACAAAGCCTTGATGCGCCTCGGCGAGGTGACGCTCGGCACGGTCTGCGCGTTGCTGGTGGCGTTTCTCATGACGTGGATCGAGCAGCGCTGGTTCGGCAAACCGAACAAGGCCTAGCTAGCCCGGCGTCACATCGTTGTCGTGCGGAGCACGCCGGTAACGTCCGGGCGTCACCCCCACGCTTTGCTGAAACGCCTTGCCGAAGGCTGCCTCCGACTGATAGCCCACCGCCTCGCCGATCTCGGCCGCGCTACGTTGCGTGCGTCGCAGCAGATCGCACGCAATGGTCATACGGATCTGCGTGAGAAAGTCCATCACGGTCATGCCCGCGCGCTCATTGAAATGGCGCGCGTAAGTCGCGCGCGACATGGCCGCGAGCTCGCCGAGTTCGGCAATGGTCCACGCCCGCTCGGGAGCGCCCAGCATGCCTTGTACGGAAGCACAGAGACGCGCGTCGGCGAGCAGCGCGAGCACGCCTGACGTCGACGCGTTGCGCTCGCCGTGCGCGCGCAACGCCATCGCGAAGAGCGCCTGGCTCAAAGCGGTGACGATGGCAAGGGCGCCCGCCTCGCGTCGTTCGGCCTCGGTGCGCATCAGCGCAATCAGCGTTTGCAGCGAGCCCAGCGTTTGCATGCCGCCTAGCGAGACGTGGAACGGATCGGGCAATGCGTTCAGCAACAACGCCGACGACCCCGGCGCGTAAACGAAGCGCCCACACAGCAGATCGATGTCGGCAGGCACCTGCGCATCATTGCTGCCATCGTTGCTGCCATCGTTGCTGCCATCGTTGCGGCCGTCGTTGCGCCGCACGGGCAACATGCCGTCATGGCCGAGCGTCAATGGCGCGGTGGCCGCCAGCCGCTTCACGTCGCGCACACGATGCGCCGCGCCGCGCGGAAACAGCATGAAGTCGCCCGCGCTCAGGGCGTGCTGCGCGCCGTCGGCGGTTTCGACGATGCACGCACCGTCCAGCACGAGGTGAAACGGCGCAATGCCCGCTTCCATCGGATCGTGATCAATGTCGAAGGCGCCCGAGAGCTGGCAACGCAGATCGAGACTGGCTTGGGGCCGCGCCAGGTCGATCAGTCGGCTAAGCGTATCCATGAGACGATCGCGCTAAAAGTTGAGCGAATCGAGTATTCAGGATATCGCGGCGCAGCGCAATACTTGTCTCACGACGCCGGCACCCGCCGACGCGCAGCAGACAAGGAGCATTGCCATGTTGAACTGGATCGAATACCGCAAAGAACTGTTCGGCCGCATCGGCGAAATCGCCAAACTGTCGCCGGATACCGTCAGGGCGTATCAGGCGATGTCTAGCGCCGGCCAGAAGAAAGATCTCCTAGGCGCCAAGACGCGCGAACTGATTTCGCTCGCCGTGGCGGTGAGCCTGCGCTGTGACGGTTGTATCACCGTGCACACCGCCGAAGCGCTCAAGCTTGGCGCGACACGCGACGAAATCGCCGAAGCGCTGGGCGTCGCGGTCGCCATCAATGCGGGCGCCGCGATGGTGTATTCGGCTCGCACGATGGACGCCGCCGCGGCCTATGCGGCGCAAGCAGCGGACGCGGCCTGAGCGATGCGAGGAACAGGCGGCGCTCGGGGCATGGGCTGATGCGAGGAGCAGGCCGTACCCCGCCGCCTGGACCGATGCGAGGAGCAGGCTGTACCCGCCACATAGACCGCCACACTAACTGAGCGGCGGCGCGTGGAGCCACCTGATCTGTCACGCGACATATGGTCCACGCGCGGCCCGCTCCACTTCAGTCCACTGCTACTCCGGATGCCGCGCCTCTTCCAACTGCTTGCGGCGCGGCTCGCCCTGACGTTCCAGCATCCAGCCCGGGTATTCTGCGGGCAGCGAGCTAACCTGATCGAGCCGGGCGAGTTCGTCCGCCGTGAGCGAAACGCCGGTCGCCGCAATGTTGTCGTCGAGTTGCTCGACCTTTTTCGCGCCGACGATCACCGAGGTCACCACGCGCTGATGCAGCAGCCACGCGAGCGCGATCTGCGCCACCGACACCTGCTTCGTCCCAGCGATCTCACGCATCACGTCGATACAGTCGTAGGCGCGCTCGCGGTTGACCGGCGGAAAATCGAAGGTCGTGCGACGGCTGCCCGCTTCGCCCTGCTGCTCGCGTCCGTATTTGCCGCTCAGCAAGCCGCCCGCAAGCGGACTCCATACCATCAGGCCGAGACCCTCGCTGTGCAACATCGGCACGAGTTCACGTTCGAGATCGCGGCCCGCGAGCGTGTAATACGCCTGCAGCGTCTCGAAGCGCACAAGCCCAAGCCGCTCCGAGATGCCGAGTGCTTTCACGATCTGCCACGCGGCCCAGTTCGATACGCCGACATAGCGCACATGGCCGTGCTGCACGAGCGTGTCGAGTGCGCGCACGGTTTCTTCGATCGGCGTGGCCGGATCGAAACCGTGGATCTGATACAGGTCGACGTGATCGAGCTGCAAACGCTTCAAACTCGCCTTCACGCCGTCGATGATGTGGTAGCGCGACGCGCCGCGCGCGTTGGGAAACTCGCCCGTCTGGCCAAATACCTTGGTGGCCACCACCACTTTGTCGCGCGGCACCTTGAGGTTCTTTAGCGCCTGGCCCGTGATTTGTTCGGACAGACCTTCTGCGTAGACGTCGGCTGTGTCGATGAAATTGATGCCCGCATCGAGCGCCCGGCCAACCAGCCGCTCCGCGTCGCCCTGCTGCAGATCGCCGATCTGCTTCCACATGCCCTCGCCACCGCCGAAGGTCATCGTGCCCAGACATAGCTCTGAAACAAACACACCGGTACGGCCTAACTGGTTGTATCGCATCGTTGAGACTCCATCATGGATTGGTGGATCGGTGAGGCGTAGAGAGTACTGCAATTAGCAAAATCCGGCAGAGCGTGAAACGCATGCGTTGAGGGCAGGTAGCGCGCATGCTTTTGTTTCAAACTCCTTACGATCTGAATGACTGTGCTCCGGGCGTGCTGCTTTACCCGGACGGCAAAAATTGGCGCCGTACCAGCGCTTTAGCGGCAACCTGCGTCGCCGGCAAACAGGGTTGGGCAAAACTCGCGCAAACCTGCCAGACTGGCTGCTGATCCACACACGCGGCGCGCTCCCGCCGCCCTCTGGATATGGCACGCCTCGCCCCCATCTATGCCAGCATGACCTCGGCCACCCCCACCCCTGCCGCTGCCCTGGATGCGGCTCCCGGCACCGCATCGGGTTCCATCGCGACGCCCGCCGTGGAGCGTTCGACGGCCGATGCGCTGGCCGATTTCCATCCCGCGGTCGCGAGCTGGTTCCTCAAGCGCTTTCCCGCCCCGACCGAAGCCCAGGCCGCTGCGTGGCCGCAGATTCGCCGTGGCCGCTCCACGCTGGTGGCCGCGCCGACGGGTTCGGGCAAAACTCTCACCGCCTTCCTGTCCGCGCTCGACGATCTGGTCCAGCAGGGGCTCGCCAACGGCGGCGTACTTCCCGACGAAACGCTGGTGGTGTACGTTTCGCCGCTCAAGGCGCTATCCAACGACATCCGCCTCAATCTGCAGTTGCCGTTGCAAGGCATCGCCGCGGAACTCGAAGCGCGTGGCTTGCCGGCGCTTGACATTCGTACCGCCGTGCGCACCGGCGACACCACGCAGCAGGAACGCAACGCGTTGAAAAAACGCGCGCCGCATATCCTCGTCACCACGCCTGAATCGCTCTACGTGCTGCTCGGTTCGGATTCGGGACGCCGCATGCTCGCGACCGTGCGCACGGTGATCGTCGATGAAATTCACGCGCTTGCCGGCGGCAAGCGCGGCAGCCATCTTTCGCTCAGCCTGGAGCGCCTGGACGCGCTATGCCGGCGGCGTTTGCCCCGCATCGGGCTGTCGGCGACGCAAAAGCCGGTGAGCGCGGTCGCGCGCTTTCTGGTGGGCGGCGGGAGTATCGACAGCGGCATTCCCGCCGATTGCGCGATCGTCGACGTGGGTCATGTCCGGGCGCGCGACCTCGCGCTGGAGATCCCCCCGGTGCCGCTCGAAGCGGTGATGCCCAACGAGGTGTGGGAGCGCGTCTACGATCGTCTCGCCGAACTGGTGGCGATGCACCGCACCACGCTGATCTTCGTCAACACGCGGCGCATGGCCGAGCGCGCCGCGCGTCATCTGACCGAGCGGCTCGGCAAGGACGTGGTCGCCGCGCACCACGGCAGCCTTGCCAGGGAACATCGGTTCGACGCCGAACAGCGGCTGAAACGCGGCGAATTGCGCGTGCTGATCGCCACCGCTTCGCTGGAGCTCGGCATCGATATCGGCGATGTCGATCTGGTCTGCCAGATGGGTTCGCCGCGCGCGATCGCACCGTTCCTGCAACGCGTCGGACGCTCCGGTCACCATGTCGGCGGGATGCCCAAAGGCCGGCTTTTTCCGGCCTCGCGCGACGATCTGATCGAATGCGCCGCGCTGCTCGATTGCGTGCGGCGCGGCGAACTCGACGCGCTGCGTATTCCGCGCGCGCCGCTCGACGTGCTCGCCCAGCAGATCGTCGCGGAAGTGTCGAGTGCCGAATGGAACGAAGACGCGCTGTTCGACATGATGCGGCGCGCCGCACCGTACGCGGATCTGACGCGTGAGCAGTACGACGCCGTGCTGCGCATGCTCGTGGAAGGCTATACGAGCCGCAATGGTCCGCGCGGCGCGTACATCCATCGCGACGTGGTGAGCGGCACGCTGCGCGGCCGGCGCGGCGGCAAGCTCGTCGCCGTCACTTCGGGCGGCACGATTCCCGAGAATGCCGACTATGCCGTGGTGCTCGAACCGCAGGCGATCAATATCGGCACCGTGAACGAGGATTTCGCCGTCGAAAGCCTGGCCGGCGACGTGTTTCAGCTCGGCAACGCGTCATACCGGATTCTGCGGATCGAAAGCGGGCGCGTGCGGGTCGAGGACGCGCAGGGACAGCCGCCGAATATTCCTTTCTGGCTCGGCGAAGCGCCGGGGCGCAGCGACGAACTGTCGTTCGGCGTCGCACGTTTGCGCGAGCAGATCGGGCGTCTTCTCGAAGGGACGGATTCGGTGATGCCGGCCGTTTCTGTGAATGAGGGCGGAGCCGACGTTGAAGCCGAAGCTGAGGTTGTATCCGAAGCCGAAGCCGCAACGCTACCCGCCCGCCTCGACCACGCGACCGACTGGCTCATCCACAACCTCGGTCTCGACGAAGCCGCCGCACGCCAGATCGTCGACTATCTCGCCCGCGCGCGCGCCGCGCTCAGCGTGCTGCCCACGCAGAACACGCTAGTCATGGAGCGTTTCTTCGACGAATCCGGCGGCACCCAACTCGTGATCCACGCACCGTTCGGCAGCCGCGTGAACCGCGCGTGGGGCCTCGCGCTGCGCAAGCGGTTTTGCCGGACCTTCAACTTCGAATTGCAAGCCGCCGCCACCGAAGACGCGATCGTCCTTTCGCTGACCGGCAGCCATTCCTTCGTGCTCGACGACGTGTGGCGCTATCTGCATTCGAAGAGCGCGGAGCATCTGCTGATTCAGGCGCTGCTCGACGCGCCGCTGTTCGGAGTGCGCTGGCGCTGGAACGCGACCACCGCGCTCGGCCTGCCGCGTTACACCGGCGGGCGCAAAACCGCGCCGCAATTGCAGCGCATGCGCAGCGAGGATTTGCTGGCGAACGTGTTCCCCGAGCAGGCGGCGTGTCTGGAGAACGTAGTCGGCGAACGCGAACTGCCGAGTCATCCGTTAGTGGACCAAACCGTCGACGACTGTCTGCACGAAGCAATGGACAGCGAACGCTGGCTCGCGCTGCTGCGCCGTATCGAACAGGGCGACATTCAACTGGTTGCGCGCGACTTGCCGGCGCCCTCGCCGCTCGCGGCCGAAATCCTCAATGCAAAACCCTACGCGTACCTCGACGACGCGCCCATCGAGGAACGCCGCACGCAAGCCGTGCTGAGCCGACGCTGGACGGACCCGTCAAGTGCCGACGATCTCGGCGCGCTGGACGCCGGCGCTATCGAAAGCGTGCGCGACGAAGCGTGGCCGCAGGCACGCAATGCCGACGAGATGCATGAGGCGTTGACGGGCCTCGCCTGCATCACCGAGGCCGAAGCGCGTCGTCACGATGGCTGGCCGGCGTGGCTCGCGGCGCTGGCCGAATCCGGCCGCGCCACCCGGCTGTGGATAGCCGACGGCGACGCTGTGTGGCTGCCGGTCGAGCGCCTCACCTGTTTCGAGTCGCTCTATCCGGCCGCTAGCTTTGCGCCCGTGCTCGCCGCGCCGAAAGGCTATAGCGAGAGCTGGACCGCCGAGGACGCCCTGCTCGACGTGCTCCGCGCGCGTCTGACGGGCTTCGGGCCGCTGCCGGTCGGCGCGATTGCCGGGGCGCTGCACTTGCCGGCGGCATCGGTCGAGCAGAGCCTGATGCGCCTCGAAGCCGAAGGCTACGTGATGCGCGGGCGCTTCACGCCGCAAGCGGGCGAAGAAGAATGGTGCGAACGTCACCTCCTTGCGCGCATACACCGTTACACGGTGAAGCGCTTGCGCCGCGAAATCGAGCCGGTGGAACGGCACGACTTCATGCGCTTTCTGTTCGAGTGGCAACACTTGACGCCGGACACGCGCAGCGAAGGACGCGACGCCCTCGCTGCGGTGCTCGACCAACTCGAAGGCTTCCAGGCCGCGGCAGGCGCGTGGGAGGAAGACATTCTGCCCGCACGCGTGAAGGCGTATGCGAATACTTCGCTTGACGAACTATGCCGCGCCGGCAAGATAGTCTGGACCCGACTGACGGAGCGCGCACGCGGCGCCGCCGGGCCGGTCCGCAGTACGCCGATCGTGCTGCTGCCACGCGTGCAAGTGCGCGTGTGGAGCGCGTTGCTCGATCCGTCGAAGCAACCGGAGTTGTCGTCCCGCGCGCAAAGCGTGTACGACGCGCTCGTGCAACACGGCGCGATGTTCTTCGACGAATTGCTGGCGGAGGTTCGCGTATTGCGTATGGAACTGGAGAGCGCACTGGGCGAACTGGTGGCCGCGGGTCTCGTGAATTCCGACAGTTTCGCGGGCCTGCGTGCGCTGCTCAAGCCGGTGGCCAAACGCAATGCGTTTTCCAGCAACCGGCGCGCGCGCTCGAGCGCGCTGATCGGCGGTATGGACGACGCGGGCCGCTGGGCACTCGTTACCCGTCCCACTGCTGCTGTAGCGTCCGCCATCGCGCCGGAGCAGCGTCGCCGGCAATTTCCGCCGGAAGTCCTGGAGCATGTCGCAATGACGCTATTGCGACGTTACGGCGTGGTGTTCTGGCGACTGCTCGAACGCGAGGCGGATTGGCTGCCGCCATGGCGAGATCTTTTGCGCGTGTTCCAGCGGCTCGAAGCGCGTGGCGTGATCCGCGGCGGGCGTTTTGTGAATGGGCTCGCGGGCGAACAATTTGCCTTGCCTGAAGCGATTCCGATACTGCGAGAAGTGCGACGGCATGCGAACGATAGTGCTTTTGTGTGCGTCGCAGGCACGGACCCGTTGAACCTCGCAGGCACTTTGCTTGTTGGCGAACGCGTCCCCGCGGTAGCAGGCAACCGGATTCTGTATCGCGACGGTGTCGTGGTAGCCACGCTGGTGGCAGGGGCTTTCTGGTTCGATCCTTTGCTGGAAACGGTTCCCTCAGAGAGGGAACAGGCTCGTGCATGGCTCGCGCGGCGTTTTTGACCGCTTGGCGCGCGTGTCGGCGGTCAAAATTTCACGGCTAATTCAGCGTAAATAAACCCTAAAGACAGCAGGTTTACCAACCGTTAATCTTTCTAAGCCCGAACGCCAGCCGCTTCGCTACAATGGGGACAGTCTTAAGTATGATGAAGACTGTTTGCCGACTCCGCCTTCAAGACGGCCAACGGCACACACCGCCCGGGGATCTCATGAACGACGACCAACACGACCAGGTGCTTTATGCCCAGTTCGGCACAAGCAGCCCATGCTGGCGTCTGTCGAACGACAGCAACGCGCTCGAACTCACGCCCGTCACCGGCGATGTGCCTGCCAATGTCGCCATTCCGCTGAATCCTCAGCAGGCCTCGCAAATCCGTTGCCTGACCGGCGTGACCTCGCATCTCGTCCTCGACGTTCGGCTGTTCGGCGAGCCGTTGCGCCTGCATCTGGTCGGCAAGAAGCTCACCAGTAACTCCTGGGCCGGCACCGCCTCCGCTTATGACGACACTGAGTCCGTCGCGCGCGATCTGGTCCACGGCCTCTCGTTCGCCGAGCAGGTCGTGTCGGAAGTGAATTCGGTCGTCGTGATCGTCGACCGGCACGGCCGGATACAACGCTTCAACCGGCTCGCGGAGGAGCTCACGGGCGTCAAGGAGGAAAACATTATTGGCCGCAACGTGTGGGCGCTGTTCATGTCCACCGAAGACGGCGCGGCCTCCAGTCAGAACATTGCGGGCTTCTTCAATCGCGGCGTGTCGTACGAAGTCGAGCGGCGCGTCAAAACGGTGCATGGCGAACGGCTCTTCCTGTTCCGCAACAAGTTCGTTCACAGCGGCAGCGGCGTCGAAGAACAATTCCTGATCTGCTCGGGCACCGACATCACCGAGGAACGGCTCGCGCAGGAACGCCTCACCGAACTGGCGAATACCGACTCGCTCACCGGCCTCGCGAACCGCAACGCGATCCAGGACAAAATCCGCACCGCCATTGAAGACGCCGCGCCGGGCGAAGAAGTCGGCGTGCTGTTTCTCGACCTCGACAACTTCAAGAAGGTCAACGATCACTACGGCCACGTGTTCGGCGACCGCCTGATTCGCGACGTATCGACCGCCATCGGCCTCTGCCTGAATGAAGGCGATACGCTCGCGCGCCTGGGTGGCGACGAATTCATCGTGCTCGCGGCCAAGGGCACGGCGCGCGAACTCGAAGCCACCGCGCAGCGCGTGCTCGAACGCATGCGCACGCCGTTCAGCCTCGGGCTCGTGGAGGTCTACACGGGCTGCTCGATCGGCATAGCGTTGTATCCGGAACACGGCGACAGTCTCGAATCGCTGATCCGTTCCGCCGACACCGCCATGTACGTCGCCAAAGACGAAGGCAAACGCACGCACCGCGTGTTCTCACCGGAAATGAACCGCAAGGTAGCCGAGTATATGTGGCTCGACACCAACTTGCGGCGCGGTCTCGAAGAGGGCCAACTGACTCTGCATTACCAGCCGAAACTGTCGCTCACCACCGGCGTGGTCCAGGGCGCCGAAGCGCTGGTGCGCTGGAATTCGCCCGAGCGTGGGCAGATCATGCCGGCCGAGTTCATCCGTTATGCGGAAGAGTCCGGGTTGATCGGCGTGCTCGGCCGCTGGGTCATGGAAACGGCCGCGAAACAGGCCGCCAAATGGAAAGCCGACGGCTACAACCTGCGTATCGCGATCAACGTGTCGGCGCGGCAACTCGTCGATACGGCGGTGGTTCGCCATTTCACCGAGGCGCTGCAGAATGCGAATCTCGACCCCTGCCTGATCGATCTCGAACTGACCGAGAGCTGCCTGATCGAAGACGAAACGGCCGCGATCGACCTGATCAAGCAGTTCCGCCAACTCGGCGCGCAGGTTCATCTGGACGATTTCGGCACGGGCTATTCGTCGCTGTCGCAGCTTGGCCGTATTCCGCTCGACGTTATCAAGCTCGACCGCAGCTTCGTGCGTTCGATCAACGCAGACACCAAGGCGCAAGCGCTGGTGCGCTCCATGGTGGTCGTCGCGCAGGAGCTGAATTTCAAGGTGGTCGCCGAAGGGATCGAGACCGAGTCGGAAGAATTGTTCATGAAGGGCCTGGGCGTCGACTACGTGCAGGGCTTCCTGTACGGCCAGGCCATGCCGGCGCCTGAATTCGAACGCTGGCTGCAGGATAGACAGAAGCTCCGACTGATCGCCTGAGCCTCCGTGCGCCCCATGGGAAGTTCCCTGGGGGAGCCGCCCCCCTTGCGGCTTTTTATGTTTGGCCCCAGGCCCTTTCAGGCGAAATTGGCCGTACTGACCGCCGTCTGGCGCAGGTTCGAGGTCCGCCGGTTCTGCAGCATCACCAGCCGTTCCATAAAGGCCAGATCCTTCTCTTCGATCGTGAAGGCCGCTTCCACCCAATCCTCGGTGATTTCCATCAGCTCGGCGCGCGAGAGTTGCAGCACGCGCTGGCGAGCCCGCAGCATCGCCCGGATGCCGTTCATTTTGGGCTTGAGCGTGTCGATGAAGGTACGGGTCGCCATATAGGCTTCGCCCGGCTCGAACACCTGATCGACCAGACCTTTGCCGTAATGCCATTCGGCCGTATGCGATTCTCCGACGCCGATCAGTTCCTCCGCGAGCCGCATGCCGACTTTGCGCGCCACCAGCGAGTAGCCGCCCATGCCCGGGAACAGATTGAACGCGATCTCCGGGAAGCCCATGCGCGCGTCGGTCTGCGCGAGCAGGAAATGATGCGCGAGCGCGGCCTCGAAGCCCCCACCGAGTGCCGTGCCCTCCACCATCGCGATCGAAATCGCCCCCGTGTCGAACCCCCGCGACGCCGCATGCACGCAATCGACACACGCCCGCGCATACGCCATCAGTGCCTGACGCTTACCCGTGCGGATCGCATCCGCGAAGAAGTCCAGATCGCCGCCGACGTTGTACATGGTCGGAATCAACGAGCCGGTGACCCAGAAGTCGATCGGCAATCCCGAGTCCCGGGCTGCTTGCGCGAGTTCCAGAATGTCATGCACCAGGTCGAGATTGAAACAGGGACGCGGCTGCGCCCGCAACATCATCCACATGATGTTGCGGCCTTCTTCGTAGTAAGCGGAAATTTGCGAAAGATTGCCGGCCTCGAGGAAGGGACGGCAGGCGTGGTGGTTATGGAGATTCATTTTGAACGGTCCTTTTAAGGTTAAACACTGGTATTGCAATGCGAGCCTAAAGCAGACCGGAATCGGATGGGAGCGGGGTAACCAACAGATGAATGCAAGCCGCGAGCAAAGCCCCGCCAGACGGTGCTCCGCGGGAGGGTGAGGGTCGGGTGGAGGGTTCCGGGAACGCAAACGCTTGCGCACCGAAGATGGGCGAAAATGACCCACAAATAGGCGCACCCCGGCTGTCAATTTACCTACAGTCAGGGATTGAATTTCTTGCCGGAGCGGAAAGAGAAAGAAATAGTCTTCGATTAGAAAATGCAATCGAAAATATGACTGGCGAGTGCGTGTTTTTTGGTTTGTGCGCTAACAGACTGAGTATCTGTTTCGCATATTTAAACGCATGCGGCCGCGAGCCCCGCGCAATCCACGAAGAGTCTATCGTGGATGCGCGGACCGGCGGCCGTCTTCTTGCGCTCTCATCCGGTTGATGATGGCGCGGGTCTTACCCAGGCGCGATGCCTGGCAATGCTCAAGGCGCGGCTGCAATGACCTCGGCGACCGCGGCCGTGAGCTTCTTGCCGTAAGGCACGTGCAGGAATTCATTCGGTCCGTGCGCGTTCGACTTTGGTCCGAGCACGCCGCACACCATGAACTGCGACTTCGGGAAGCCCGCCTTCAGCACGTTCATGAGCGGAATGGTGCCGCCCTGCCCCATGTAGGCGACATCGGCGCCGTAGTGCTGGCGCGACGCGTCGTTGAGCGCCGTGGCAAGCCACGGGGCGAGATCGGGTGCGCTCCAGCCGCTCGCCGCGCCTGCGTCCGGCTTGAAGGTCACCTTGGCGTTGTAGGGCGGATCGAGTTCGAGGAGCGCCTTCAGTTCGGCGACCGCCTTCTCTGCCTCGATCAGCGGCGGCAGGCGCAGCGACAGCTTGAACGCCGTGCGCGGACGCAGCACGTTGCCTGCATCGGCAAGCGCGGGCAGGCCCGCCGCGCCGGTCACGGATAGCGACGGACGCCACGTCGAATTGAGCAAGGCCTCTTGCGGATTGGTTGTGGTGGGGAGCACCTGACGGCCGTCCTGACCGCACGCCCACGGCAGCTTCTTCCAGACGTCGTCGCCGAGAATCTGCGCGGTGGCTTCCGCCTCACGCAGACGGTCCGCCGGAATCTCGACATGAAAGCCCTTCGGCAGCAGCGTGCCGTTAGCGGAGTCTTCCAGACGGTCGAACAGTTGCCGCATGATGCGGAAGCTCGACGGCGCGATCCCGCCATAACCGCCCGAGTGAATCCCTTCGTCGAGCACCTGTACTTCGAGATCGCCGGCAACCAGTCCGCGCAACGACGTGGTGAGCCACAGCTGATCGTAATTGCCCGCGCCCGAATCCAGACACACCACGAGCCCGACCTTGCCGAGCCGCTCGCGCAACGCGTCCACATACGGCAGCAGATCGTAGCTACCGGACTCCTCGCAGGTTTCAATCAGACCGACGCAGCGCGGACGCTCAACGCCTTGCGCGTCCAGCGCCGCGAGCGCGGTGATGCTCGCATAGATCGCATAGCCGTCGTCGGCGCCGCCGCGGCCGTAGAGCTTGTCGTTCTCAAGTTTGGGTGTCCACGGTCCGAGGTCGTTGCGCCAGCCGTCGAACTCGGGCTGCTTGTCGAGGTGGCCATACAGCACGATGGTTTCTTCACTGCCGGAACGGGTGGCCGGCGTTTCGAAGAAAATCACCGGCGTGCGGCCGGCCAAGCGGATCACTTCGAGCTTCAGGCCGCGCACGGCCTGCTGTTCGGCCCATTGCGCGGCGTCGGTGATCACGCGCTCCAGATAGCCGTGCTTCACCCAGTCGGGATCGAACGCCGGACTCTTGGCCGGCACCGCGATGTAGTCCGTCAATGCGGGCACGATCTCGTCGTTCCACTTGCGGTCCACGAATTCACGTAGCGTGTCCGGGTTGATGCGTTGAGTTTGTTGGGTCGTGTCGTCCGAGATCATAATGGCGGTCCGTGGCAGGTCTGTTCAGTCGAAACGATCATGATAGTCCTGATGCGGGATCGGCTGAACCCCTCGCCGCGCATCGCGCCTGGTGCACGGCTACAGGCGTCGCTCACGCCGGCTCTTTTACGCGTGAAGCAAGGCGATTGTCGCGGCCTTACGCGAACCATGCAATCGCGCGACAATCGGGCATACGTCGCATGTGGGGAGGCTGTCCATGAGTGGCAATCTCGTCGTCCAGACCATCGCCGCGGTGCTGGCGTTGGCGCTCTATTTTTTGCCTGCCGTGCTGGCGGACCGGCGCAAGCGCCACGACGTGCTGACGCTGGCGCTCTTCAACGCATGCCTCGGCTGGACTGTGTTCGGCTGGCTGCTCGCGCTGTATTGGTCATTGCAACCGAACCCGCCGAAGAACATCGCAGGCGAGGTGGTGGAGACGCGCAAACTCGTGAGGATGCGAGCTTTTTCGTCCGCGCTGCTGGTGCGCGTGCAACGGCGCAGCATGCGGGACCGCTCTGAGAACTAGATCAGGCGAGGCTGGGCAAGGTGGGAAAGGTCGGCCGAAGCTTCGGCCGACCCGGCCGCGTGATTGGCCAACGCGTCAGGCGGCGTATCAGCCCGCGCGTCAGGCGGCGCGGCCCACGCGGCTCCACAAAACGGAGCCGGCGGGAATGGAGCGCGGCTCTGCGCGCACGCTCGCGGGTGCAAACATCTCACGGCGCAGTTCGCCGTGTTCGTCGAACCACTCGCAGATCAGCCAGTTGCCCGGATTGAGCGCTACTGGCCCTGCGTATGTCACCGTCATGCGCGAGCCCCCTTCCTTCAACGTGACGACGTCGCCGACATTGAACTGGGCGGCTGGCGGTGTCTGGAATGCGTCAATGGTGGCGGTTAGCATATTTACCCCCTACGGAACCGTTGAGCGACATTAAATCGTTGCGCCGGATTTCTCGACATTAGGCCTGCTGAAGTAAAACTCTAAAAAGTTTGCCAAGATTAACAATCGAAATTAATCACCGCAAGCGCTTTTTATTGATACCGTTTTCATCGGGAGTGGAATGGCTTCCACTACGGTTCGCCCTTGGGTAAAACCGGGAAAACCCTTCAATGCACCGCCTGGCCGCCCGTAGATGCGGCACTGCACGATCGCAACTGTTACTGCGGCGTAACGGCGCGGGCAGCAGAAAATGCCCGGACCTTTTGTCATATCTAATGCAGTGGCCAGGAATATTCAGGGTTTATTCTGATCCAGCGCAAACGGAATTACCTGTGAACGACTCAGTTACCGGTAAATGCGGGATGCTTAAAATCGTCGTTGATTAAAAAATTACCTAATAAATTCTGGCAGCCTCTGTTGAAAACGGTTTCAGCCGGCGGATTTTCAAATCCGCTACGCTACTCGCCGCAGTGCGAGCTGCTGATGCCGCACCAACAACACGCTCAATCCGATGCACGCACACATCAGCAATGCGTTGATCGCCAGGCTGATCTGGAACGCATGCGCATAGGCACCCGGCGCCGCGCGGCCACCGAGCGCGCCGAAGAACGCGCCGCTGATGGCCGCCGTCCCGAACGCCGAGCCGATCTGCAACGTCGACGAGACCACGCCCGAAGCCAGTCCGGCTTTCTCCGGCACGACTTCCAGCAACACGATCCGCATGATCGACGGCAGCAACAAGCCATGACCGACACCCGCGCACACCAGCCCGCAATAGAACAGCAGATCCGGCGTGGCCGACTGGGTGGCGGACCATCCCGTGACCGTGAAGCCGAGCGTCATCATCGAAAAACCGAGAGTCAGCACGTGGCCACCAATGCGTTTGACCACGGCCGGCGAAGTCAGCGGCCCGACCACGAAACCGATCGCAAACGGCATGATCGCGATGCCCGACGCGAGCGGCGTCCAGTGCAAACCGGTTTGCAGGAAAATCCCGTAGGTCAGGAAGAACGCGCTGTTGCAGTAGAACAGGAACGCGAGCACGAGCCCTAGCGCAAAGGCCCGGTTACGGAACAACTGCAGATCCACCAACGGATGGCCACCGCCGCGCTCCACTCGCCGCTCGGTCAGCACGAAGACTGCAAACGCGGGCACGGCAAGCGCGAACATCACGAAGGTCCACGCCGGCCAGCCCGCTTCGCGGCCGTGCGTCATCGGGTAAATGATCAGCAGCAGCACGGCGGAGAGCAGCGCCACGCCCTTCACGTCGATGCCGGTGCGCGTGGCCGGCTGGTTCTCCGGCACGAACTTCCAGGTGCCGATAAACGCCGCGATGCCGATCGGGATGTTGATCAGAAAGATGATGCGCCAGTCGAGTCCGAACGGGTGATACGTGATCAACGCGCCGCCACCCAACTGGCCGACGATCGACGACAGCCCGAACACGAAACCGTACAGGCTCATTACCTTGGTCTGCTGATGCAGCGGCACGACCGCGCGAATGGTCGCGAGCACTTGCGGCGCCATCACGGCGGCGGCGACGCCCTGGACGATCCGCGAAATCACCAGCATATGCCCGCTGGTCGCGAAGCCGCACAACGCCGAAGCGACCACGAACGCAGCCATGCCGGTCATGAACATGCGGCGGCGGCCGAACAGGTCGCCGAGCCGCCCGCCCGTGATCAACAGCACCGCGTACGCCGACGCGTAGGCGGAGACGACGAGCTGCAATTGCGCGTCGCTCGCGTTCAGGCCGGTGCGAATCGAGGGCAACGCGAGATTGACGATGAAATAATCGAGCGGCGCGAGGAAGGCGCCGACGAACAGCACGGCAAGCGCCAGCCCCTGTCGTTCGAAACGCGGCTCCCCCTTGCCGGCCGATGCCGCCACGCTCGCGGCCACGGTGCCCGGACAGGTCACCGCAACGGCTGCCTTGCCGCCGGATCCGGCCAATGCCGTGGGAGCGGACTTGATGGCTTCGCTATTCATGACTGAACGTTCAAAAAATAGGTAAAAAAATTTAGACGAGCGCACGCATGGCGACGTCCACTATGCCTGTCAGCGCGTCTTCCTGATGAGCGACCCGCCCGAGCACGCGCAGACCTTGCATCACGCAGAGCAGGAAATCGCCGACGGCTTTTTCGTCCAGCGTGGAGTTGAATGCGCCGCTCGCCTGACCGCGAATCACCGACGCCGCCAGCAGCGTTGCCATGCGGCGCTGAATCGCGGCGACCCGCACGCGCAATTCCTCGTCGCCCGGCTGCATTTCCAGCGTGGTATTGGTGATGAAGCAGCTGCGCTCGCCGGTCAGCGCGCACGCGACCCGCGCGTAGTGCAGCAAAGCGTTGCGCAGCGCCTCTTCCGGCGGCACCGGCGCGTTGAGCCGCTCGGCGAGCCGCGCGACCGAACCTTCCGCGTAGTGATCCAGCGCGGCCAGCATGATGCCGTGCTTGTCGCCGAACACGCCGTACAGACTGCCGCGCAACAGGCCGGTGGCCTTGCACAGATCGTCGATCGAGGTGGCGTGGTAGCCGTGATTCCAGAACACCTGACTTGCGCTCGCGAGAACCGTGTCCGTGTCGAACTCGCGCGGCCGGCCCCGAGGACAGACCTCGCCCGCTTTTTTCGCAGACTGCTTTGCGGATTTTTTCGGATCGCCAGTGAGCTTCATGCAACGGATATTATGACCAACCGTTCAAGAAAGCAAGACGAGTTTCCGTAGGTGCGTGCGAGCCAGCGCCGGTACAAACAAAAAGCCGGCGCCGGGTTTGACCCGAGCGCCGGCTTTATCGCTTGAACGGTTGGGGAAAGGCGCGATCTCAGGTTTCGAGTTTCGCGTCCATCGTGATCGTGGCGTTCAGGACTTTGGACACCGGACAACCGGCTTTGGCGTCGGCCGTTGCCTTCTCAAAGGCGGCTTTGTCGCCGCCCGGGATTTTCACGGCCACGTCGAGATGAACCGCGGTGATCGCAAAACCGCCGCCGTCCTTGTCTAGCGTAACGGTTGCCGTGGTGCCGATGCGCTCAGGCGTGATGCCGGCCTTGCCCAGTTCAGCGGACAGCGCCATCGAGAAACATCCCGCATGCGCAGCCGCAATCAGCTCTTCCGGATTCGTGCCGATGCCGTCCGCGAAACGGGTCGAAAACGAGTATTGGGTCTCCTTGAGGACGCCGCTGTCGGTGGAAATCGAGCCCTTGCCGTCTTGCAGGCCGCCTTGCCAGACTGCTGATGCCTTGCGCTTCATCGCTCTCTCCTGTTTGTGCCCTGCTTCGCGCGCTCCACGACCGAATCTGATGCCTGCCGCACGGGTCCCGCCCGGATGTTCTGCGGTTTCGGCATCGGTCGCGAGTGCCGCGCGGCGCTGCAGGCGCGGGCGGGACCGAACCTCATCATAGGCGCTTCCGTGTGCCAGTGTCGTGACGATGCCGGCAATGGCTCAAAACAGAAGCCGCCCACCAACTATTTCAATAACCGTAACAATATTTCTTCCGGGAGCCGCTTTTTCACCAACCTCGCAAGAATCAGACTGATTTCAACGGATCGGCTCACGGCATTCAACCGATCTCATCAACAATCGAATCTTGGAGGTCATTATGAAATCGCTTATTTCCGCAGTGGTCATCGCATCCGCGCTCCTCGTTCCGGCTGTTTCCTTCGCCCAGCAGGCAGATGGTCTGACCCGCGCACAAGTGCGCGCTGAACTGGTCACCGCGCAAAAAGCGGGCCTCCTGAATCAGAACGACGTCGACTACCCGAAGACCGTGCCGCAAAGCGGTACGACCGTGGCTGCCGTTGCGACAGGCTCGCACGACGTCGGCGGCGTGAAGGCGGTTTCGTCGGATGCGGGCACGCGTGATTCCTTGCAGCAAGGTCTATTCGCGACCTATCGCGGCCAGTAAGCGGTAAGCCGCGCGGTGCAGCCGCTGGCGGTGGCGCCAGCGCGTGGCAGGTGATAAGCGTGGTTGCAGTCAAGAAGCGCCCCGGTTGCAAAGTTTGCAAGCGGGGCGCTTTGCTTTGCGCAGACCTCTCCCGGGCCTACTCGGCGAACGGCAAACTTTCCTGCCCCACCGCGCGCATGCCGAACACGTTGAGCGTCATCGCCACCAATGCGTAGTAGCCGAGCAGGCCCACCAGGTTGATCACCACCTGATGCCCGAAACGCTCGACCGCCTTCGCATAGGTCGCGTCGCAAACGCGCTTCGTGTCGTACAGTTCGCTCGCGAAGTCGTGAATCAACGCGTCGTCGGACTGGGCGAAATCCGGGCGCCGGCCTTGGCGAATCGCCTCGGCGTCCGTTGCGGACACGCCCGCCTCCAGCGCGATCGGATAGTGGATGTACCACTCCGCCTGCGCTTGCCAGCGCGCCGCGGTCACCAGAATCGCCAGCTCCGAGAGGCGCAACGGCAGACCGGTCCGGTAGCGGCAGAACGCGCCCAGACGCTGAGCCTGCTGGGCCAGCTCCGGGCTATGAATCCAGCCAAGAAACGGTCCGTTCAGATTGCCGCGCGGGCCCGACAGAATTTCGTCGAGCACCGCTTTCTGTTCGGGCGTGGCATCGGACGGGTCGAAGTGAGGCAAACGCTCGGTCATCATCGTTCTCGCAAGTCGTGGTGGTGTCGAAGGTCTCAGACAGCGGCCAGCGCGCCGCTAATGGCATCGGTGAGGCGGCTGACGATTTCGTCGATGTCACGCGCGGTGCAGATAAACGGCGGCGCCAGCAGCACATGATCGCCGATCTTGCCGTCCACCGTGCCGCCCATCGGATACACCATCAGACCGCGCGCAAAGGCTTCGCGCCGGATTGCCGCGTGCAGCTTGAGGCCGGCGTCGAACGGCGTTTTGCTGGCGCGGTCCTTGACCAGTTCCACGCCGACGAACAGCCCTCGTCCGCGCACGTCGCCGATATGCGGATGCTGCGCGTAGTGCTCGCGCAGCCGGCCGCGCAGTTGCTCGCCGCGCGCCAGCACGTTGGGCAGCAGCTTGTCCTCCTCGATCACACGTTGCACTTCGAGCGCCGCGGCGCAAGCGGTGGCATGACCGATGTAGGTATGGCCATGCTGAAAGAATCCCGAGCCGCCGACGATCGTCTGGTAAATCCGGTCGCTCACGAGCGTCGCGCCGATCGGCTGATAGCCCGCGCCGAGCCCTTTGGCGATGGTTAGAATGTCCGGCGCCACGCCGTCTTCTTCACAGGCGTACAGATAACCGGTGCGGCCCATGCCCGACATGATCTCGTCGAGAATCAGCAGCACGCCGTAGCGATCGCATACCGCGCGAATCTTGCGGAAATATTCGCGCACCGGCGGCACGGCGCCGGCCGTCGCGCCAACTACCGTTTCCGCGACGAAGGCGGCGACCGTATCCGCGCCCAACGCCAGAATCTTCTGCTCGAGTTCGTCGGCGAGACGTTGCGCGAAGGCCTCTTCCGTTTCGTCGGCGCGTTGCTCGCGATATGCGTAACACGGACTCACGTGATGCGCTTCGATCAGAATCGGCAGGAACGGCTCACGGCGCGACGCATTGCCGCCAATTGCCAGTGCGCCCAACGTATTGCCGTGATAGCTCTGCCGACGCGCGATGAAATGGCGCCGCTGCAGTTCGCCCCTCTCCACGAAATACTGACGCGCGAGTTTCAGCGCAGCCTCGATCGCCTCCGAACCGCCCGACACGAAGTACACATGTTCGAGCCCTTGCGGGGCGCTGGCCACCAGGCGGTCGGCGAGCGCTTCAGCAGGCTCGGTGGTGAAGAACGACGTGTGCGCATACGGCAATTGCTGCGACTGCCGCTTGATCGCATCGATCACTCGCTGGTTGCTGTGACCGAGACACGACACGGCGGCGCCGCCGGATGCGTCGATATAGCGCTTGCCCGTGGAATCAATGATTTCGATCCCCTCGCCCGCGACGGCGACCGGCAGCGACTGCTTCGGAGAACGATGAAACACGGTGGACATGGTTTTCGGTTTCCTATTGGTTGCGGCAGCCGGTTAAGCACCGGCCCGTCCGCACGTCGTGCGGGCGATGAAGCTGTCGAGCGCGCACTGCCCTTGCCGGAAAACTTTCATCGACACACCCGCGCTGCCGATTTCGAAGAGCGCTGTGGCGAGCGTGTTTTCCCCGTCGGGATCGTGCGGGTCGTCACGATAGATCGGCAGGCCAGAGGGCGCGCGATCGCGCAATACGTCGAGCAATGCGGCCGGTTGTAACGGGCGTGTGATTGTAGGCAACAACGCATCCACGCGCAGCTGACGTTCGCGCGAAGAATCCGTCACGATCTGCGCTTCGGCGTCGCAACCCGCATGAATCATGTGGTTTGCATGGCCATAGAGACTCGGCACTATCTGGACGGAACAGCGCCGCGCGCTGGCTTCGACGCTCACAAGGCGCGCATCTCCCGCGCAGCCGAGCGTGTGGTGAAAGCCGCTCGCGGCCGGCGTGTAGCGCAGCAGGTCGAGCGCTTCGTCGAGCGAGGTGGAATCGAGCACCGCTCGCGCAAGAATCATTCGCGGCACGCCGGCAACGGGGACGCGGATGCGAAGATTGTTGATCGCCTGCACGACCCCTGCACGGCTCACGGCGAAGGTGTGTCCCGGCAGCGATCCAGGGTAGTAGAAACTCACGAAGCCCGGCTTGCCGACTGGACGAACCTCGACCAGCGCGCAACGCTCGCGCAGAAACGGATCGCCGTCTTCGTTGTGCGCGATGAAGCGCGTCTCGCCAACGCGCGCCGCCAACGTGGTGCACCCGTCTGGCGCGTTGTGAATCAGTTCGCCGCGGCAGTTCCAGAGGAACACGTCTTCCGCCGACCAACCGAGCCCGGCCGCCATGCCTTCCAACTCCGCCAGCAACGCCGGGAAATGGGCGCGCGCCGCTTCGCGCAGTGCCTGTACGAACGGAGCGCCGCGCCAGCGCCGAACTGCGTGCCATGCGCCACTCCGATCCATGTAGTCGGCGAACACCGGCCGCGCGAGTTCGCCCAGCCGGTAGCCGATGTCATACGGCTCGCCGCTCACCTGAAAAAGATCCAATCCCTGCGTCGACGCCACCATTCGCATTCATTCAACAATCGGTACGTATTTATACTTCTAAACAACAATTGTTGTCAAACAGATCGGCACCGATCCGAATGGAGCGATTCTGCTGCGCGCAAAATCTCAACTCGATTCAGACGGAAATGGTCATGGCACGTACGCGCCTTTCGCGTGCAACGACTGCTCGGCGATGGCAAGTTGCTCGACCGCGCCGGCTCCCTCGAGCGCGAGCAGATGCGCGACCAGCGATTCGGCGATCGCGGTCGCCGCCACCAGCGAAGGAAAAAACGAAGGACTTTCGTGCGAGAAGATCAGCACCTTGTCGGCGTTCAGCGCGATCGGCGACACCGCGCTATCGGTAATGGCAATCAGCTTGCTGCCCTTTTCCATCGCAGCTTCGGCGACGCGCGCGGCTTCCACGGAATAAGGCGCGAAACTGATCACGATGGTCGCGCTATCACGCTCGACCGTGCGCAACTGCATTTCCAGCGTGCCGGCCTCGCCATTAAGCAAAGACACGGAGGAACGGAACAGCCGGTATCCGTAGACGAGACCGAACGCGACCGCATAGCACGAGCGGAAACCGGCCACATGCACGTGCGGCGCGCGCCGCAGCAGGCGCGCCGCTTCCACGATCACGCGGCCATTGTGCGCGGCGGTGACTTCGAGGTTGTGTTGTTGCGCGACCAGCAGGTCGCCCGCCAGCGCGTCTTTCGATTTGACGAGCGAACGCGCGCGGCTCGTGAGCGGTTCGGGCCGCGTGCGCACGCGCGCGACGAACAGGTTGCGCAGTTCGTTCCAGCCGGGGAAGCCGAGTTGCTGCGACAGACGCACCAGTGAGGCCGGTTGCACCTGCGCCCTTTCGGCCACTTTGCGCATGGACGAGACCGCGACCTCGTCGGGATGGTCGAGCAGGAAACCCGCTCCCATCTGGAACTGCGGACTCAGTTCGGAGAAGCGCGCCCGGATCAGGGCGGCAAGCTGGTCGAAACTGTCTGGCATGCGGATGTACCGGGCGAGCGGTCGATGAGGATGACAACAAATGTTACCACCCGGCACATGGCGGTCAGCGGGAGTTGATGGCGCTGGTAGCTGGCAAACGATAGCTGTCCTGTTGCAATCAAACCTGTCCCAACGTGTTTTTTGCAAACAAATCTGTCTCAGCGAGGAATCGCTTTTCTGGGCGCATTCGCTAACAAATTGATTTACCGAAGATTAGAGGCATGTGCAGCCTTCACAAGCTGAGGTGCGAGTGACGCCTTTTTGAGCGTTGGAATATTTACAACTGCTCCTCTACTACAGATGACGTCGCAGGTCGGTGTCGCGCTCGAACTGGGTCCCAACTGTTCGCTTTTCCCAAACGCCAATTCGACTGCCGCGTACCACGTGCGCACCCGCAGGTTGTGCAGTCTGCAAAAAGGCCCGCTCCGGTATCGGCAAAGGTCACGTTGGGAAAAGCGGCTGCATCTGCTTGTACAAAGCTCGGAACGACGCTAAACGCTCCGTAAGTATTGAACGCCGCTCATTGTCAGGAAAGAATTCTTGCGATGCCGAGGGCGTGCGAACAACGACCGAAAAATCGCCGTCGGCCGCTAACCATCCTAAACGTGCGGCCCCGAGCGCAGCGATACCCTGTGTGTCCGGCGGCCGGCGTATCCGTACACCAAGCGCGTCGGCAATCAACTGTGTCCAGAGCGTACTGCGTGCACCGCCACCTATAACATTCAGCGAGGTCTCGCGAGTGCCATCCGCCCGCACAGCATCGAAGCCGTCCGATAAAGCGAACGTCACGCCTTCAAGAACCGAATAGGCAAGCGTGGCGCGGTCAGTCGAATCAACAAGCCCAAAAAACACACCTTGAGCGTACGGGTCATTGTGGGGTGTTCGTTCACCGGAGAGATAGGGAAGAAACAATGGCGCCTTGGCGCGGCTGCTCGCGCTGACACTATCAACCTCTCCTAGCAAACATGCTTCGTCAACCGAAGTGAGGTTGCATAGCCACCGCACGCAGCTAGCCGCAGACAGCACGACGCTCGTTCGGTGCCACCGGTTCGGAATCGCGTGGCAGAGCGCGTGCACTCCTAAGTGCGGGCTCGGCTGGAACTGCTCGGTGACAACAGACAGCACACCGGACGTACCGAGCGACAGAAATCCATCCCCCGATTCCGCTGCACCGACGCCCAGTGCGCTTGTGGCGGTGTCGCCCCCGCCAGCCGCGACAATTACATCTGCGGGCAGTCCAAGTTCGTCAGCAATACGGCGACGCATAACGCCGGCCGCTCGGCTCCCTTCTTGAATCGGCGGAACCTGCATCCGCGTCATGTCGCAGGCTTGCAGAAGCTCATCTGACCACTCGCGCTGGCCAACATCGAGCCAAAGGGTTCCCGACGCATCGGACGGGTCCGTGAGCTTAGTACCGGTCAAACGCAGACGTAAGTAGTCCTTGGGCAGCAGGACGCACGCCAGCTTTCGAAAGTGCGCCGGCTCGTGTCGAGCGACCCATAGAAGCTTTGGTGCCGTGAGCCCCGGCATTGCGCAATTGCCTGCGATTTCATGCAGCCTTGGCGCGTGGGCCTCGAGTTCAGCACATTCGCTGACGCTACGCATGTCGTTCCACAATATCGCGGGGCGCAGCGGTCGATCATTGGCGTCGAGCAGGACAGCGCCGTGCATCTGTCCTGATAGGCCAATGGCCTGAACGCATCCGAAGGCACCGGGGTAACGCGTACGAAGCGTTGCAAGAGCACTCTGCGTAGCGCGCCACCAATCCTCCGGGTCCTGTTCCGACCAGCGGGCCTTCGGCCTTGATATTTCGAGCGGATAACGAGCGGTGCCCACGACATGTCCGTCGCCGGCCAGAAGTAGGGCCTTCAGCTCAGTCGTGCCGAGGTCAATGCCAAGGAACATTGCTTAATTCAAGGTGTGTCTTGTCTACAATTTTTAGAGGTCGAAGTTGGTTGGCATCAAGACCACGTCGCGGATGGTCATTCCACGTTGCCGCGTCAGCATAAACATGATGACATCGGCGACTTCGCTGGCCTCAAGCAGGCTTCCCGATTCCTTGGCCTCTTTCAATTTTTCCTCCGGCCAGTCGGCAAGCAGCGCACTGGCGACTGGTCCGGGCGAGACGGAGCCGACTCGTATTCCATGTTTGAAGACTTGACGCCGCACCGTCTGCACAAAGCAGTTAATCGCCCATTTGGACGACGCATAGACCGGCTCCCACGGCGTCGGAAAATGCGCCGCCAGCGAACTCGTCACCACAATATCGCCGGTTCCCCGGGCTATCATGTGCGGCAACACGTCATGGACGTTTTTCATCACGACATTGACGTTGAGATTCAGCATCCGGTCGATTGCTGCCGTCTCCGCATCCACCAGTTCGCCGCCCACATAGGTGCCCGCGTTCGCATGAAAGATGTCAATCTGCGCCGCTGCATCCAGGATTCTAGGCACGAGCGACGAACAGGCTGTTGGGTCCAGCAAATCTACAATCAGCGGAATCGCGGCATCGCCGTGCTTCGTACAAATTGTCGCCAGCGCGGCTTCGTCGCGGTCCACTAGCACCACGCGGGCACCAGCAGTCAATAATGCCTCTGTGCTGGCCAGCCCGATGCCTGAACCAGCGCCAGTGACGACAGCGACCTTGCCTTTCAGTTCTCCAGCCATCTCCATCCTCCTGTTAGGCGCTTCAGGCACTTGTTGCGAAAGCAATCTATCTGGAAAGCTCGTCGCGTTCTGAGCCGTGATTCGACATCGAATTTGAAGTCCAGCCGATGCACCTACCTCGCGGCGTCATCGAGTGCCATGCGCGCTCTCACGGCTGGCAAACGCAGTCGCCGACCGCAATAAAATGAACAAATGCTCTGTAGCTGGGCAAATAATCAGTCGAGCAGGAGAATGTGTCAAGGCAATTTCGGGAGGGAAAACCCCGATGACCGCGCCTCCCGCGGAAAGAAATTTTTTGCTGGTATCTCCCCGGGTTCACGGCCAGATTTCCGAGCGCGGACTCCCGATGCGAAATCATCATCGGTGCATCGCGGTATACGTAGTGCTGCCCGCTCCGCGGTGCAGCCGCGCGACTGGTCGGACATCAACGGCAGCAGTCGCGGGACAGCCGGTACTGTGGGATTGCCTTGAGATACCGGACGGGGTGGCGAAGTTAGCGCCCTGAGGCGAACGGCTGACGGGCGACGCTGGCTCCGAGGGGCATTTCCTCATGCTTTGGAACGTGTCTGAAGGCCTCGCTTCGGATAAGGCGAGGCTCAACTTCACCAAGGGGCATTCATTAAAAGAAGCATGTAGGCTGGAGAGTATTGCCTAAGGAACCGAAGAAGAGTGACCGTCAGCTGCGGGAGCCTATTCGCTCCTCGGAACGCTGTGCTGAGTTGAGCTCCGCCGTGCAGGTGCGAGTCGCCTCGAGAAACGGCTGGGAGAATCGGGGTGTGCAGCGGTCGTTCAACCCTGCAACGATGCCTCGTCATACTTGACGCCTGTACCGCGCACTCTCGTGACGGCAAACCCGAGTCTTTCCAGACGTGGCTAAGAGGCACCTTGGAGCGTATCATCAAAAATGTTTATGGCTTGAACCCCGAACCCGGCTCGTTTGACAAACGTACGAGTTCGTCGATAACGACCCGTACTCTAGGTTGAATATATTTGGTCCTCGGCCAGATTGCATGTATTGGCATCCCACCACCAGTCCACGCTTCAAGCACTTGCACAAGCGCGCCACTGCGAACATGCTCGGCAACCAGCCAGGTTGGCAGTTGAGCAAGGCCACATCCAGCAAGTGCCGTATTGAGCATCGCCTCACCATCGCCCAATTCGTGTCTGACTTTTACGGCGGCCGGCTCAAAGTCGCCCTGTGAATTTTTCAATAGCCAGCCTGCCGGCTGGGCTCTACGCAGCCCTACTATGCAGTCGTGGGTATGTAGGTCGTCTCTCGTCTCCGGTACTCCATGACGACTCAGATACGCGGGTGAAGCACAGATTACTAGGCGCTGCTCACCAAGCCTGCGCGCAGCAATATCCAGGTCGTCCTTGAGCGTCCCAATCCGAACTGCCACGTCGACTCCGTCGGCAATCAGGTCCGCCAGACGCTCACTGAAATTCGCTGAGAGGTCGAGTCGAGGATGACGACACGATAGTTCCAGCAACGCTGGCAGCACATGCCGACGGCCGAAGGTCGCAGGCAATTCCACCCTCACCTTTCCAACCGGTTCCTGGCGGCCGGTCGTCAGAAACCCCTCGGTTTCCTCTAGTTCATTGAGCACTCGAAGGCAACTTGCCAGATAAGCCTCGCCCTCGCTGGTCAGCGTCAGCCGACGAGTCGTGCGGTGGACCAGCTTGGTGCCAAGACGCGTCTCGAGTCGGGTAACGGCTTTGCCGACCGCGCTACTGGTTAAGCCCAATGCGGTTCCCGCTGCCGTAAAGCTTCCCTCTTGGGCGGATAGGACGAACTCGTTGAAGCCGGAAAATCTGTCTCTAAGCACGATTTTAGAATCCGAGGATGAACTCAATGGAATTCTAGGTGGTTAATGGCGTTGAAGAACAAAATTAAAATTAAGTATCTGGAGAATCACATGAATTCCATCGTCGAACACGACATCAGCAACACACTTAGCGAACAGCCAGCCTACGCTCGCCTCTTCTCGCCGGAAAAGCTCACCGTCGGCCTGATTCTGCCGTTGGAAACCCATCCCGATAGCCCCGCGCCGACGATGCGCGACCACGTCGCCATGGCGCAAAAGGCGGACGAGCTGGGCTTCGCAGCTCTGTGGATGCGCGACGTTCCTTTCTACGACCCGTACTACGGCGATGTCGGCCAGGTTTTCGACCCTATTCCGTATATGGCGTATCTCGCTGCCTTTACCCAGCGAATTGCGCTGGGAACGGCGGGCATCGTTTTGCCAATGCGGGAGCCCTTGCTTCTCGCCAAGCAGGTCGCGTCGATTGACCAACTCTCTGGCGGCCGTATGGTGCTCGGCCTATCGTCTGGCGACCGGCCTGCGGAATACCCACTCTTCGGAATTGACTTCGAAACACGTGGCGACCGATTCAGGGATGCATATCACGTATTAAAGACTGTCCTCGATGAGAACTTCCCCAGCTTCTCGTCGCCGCGCTTCGGCAGTTCGACGGGTACGCATGAACTCATTCCGAAGCCATCGTTCGGCGCCCTCCCAACCATCGCAGTTGGGCAAGCCCAGCAGAGCCTTGCGTATATCGCAGAGAACATGGACGGCTTCATCGGCTCCGCGCCCGTCCCTCAACAACTGCAGTCATTCGCCAAGCGATGGCACGACCTGGTCAGCACGTCCTGCGGTCCTGAGCGTTTCAAACCCCTTGGCATCGGCGGCTTTCTTGACCTCGCCGGCAACCAGAATGAACCGTTTAGCCGTACGCGAGGCGGCATTCGGTCTGGAAGCAAGAGCCTCGTCCATTTTCTACATGAAGCGCAGGCCGCGGGCGTAAATCACATCGCGCTCAATCCAAAAGTCAGCCGGCGCCCCTACTCGGAAATCATGGACGAACTCGCGGCAGAAGTGCTCCCGCAATTCCCGTCAAACTGAACAAACTGTTAGCTACAACAATTTACTCGCCCTCACCGGCGACCAGAGCAAACGAGAATCCGATAATTCTGAGCAAGAAATTGTCGCTTAATTCACGTCAAGTCTGATGTGCGAAACCAAACTATTTTCGTTAAACATATGAGCCATACCCGATTTACGTCAGAACAGCGAATTACCAGACTAGAAGATGTCGAAGCTATCAAGCAGCTAAAGGCGGAGTACGCGAGAGCACTGGACAATCAGTTCGACGCAGAGGGACTTGCTTCTCTCTTCGTTGAGAACGGTCTTTGGACCATCAAGGGAGTCGGCGGCGAAGCCAGAGGCCAAGATGGCATCAAGCGTCACTGCAGCAATTTAAGCCAAAGCATCACCTGGGCACAACATAACATCTACTCGCCCATAGTCAGCATCAGCGCAGATGGGTGCAGCGCCAACGCAAGCTTCTACCTCCTCTGCCTCCTAACCATGAAGACCTCCCCTGAGTCTTCAAAAGAAGAAGCCGTGGTCCTCTCTGGGAAATATGCCGACAAGTTCGTCAAGGTTGACGGCCAGTGGTTATTTGAAGAGGTATCGGGAATCATTCAACAATCCGCCCCGTGGACTCAGGGCTGGGTCCAGTCACAGCTTATAAAGGAATCCTGGTGATTCGCTGCCGCCAAGGCGGGTCCGCCACGGCGCCACAGCGAAAAACGCATCAGCACACGCCCACCCCCAAAAAACTCACAACGCGGCATCGGTTCGCACATCAGCGTTGATTGGTCAACGTCGAACCTGTGCGCATCACACTCAACTACCGCCTCCTAGTGTTGAGTCACCTATCTACTTATGAAAAATCTCTTCGACCATTTTAATCTTGCCGGCACGGACCTCAAAAACCGTATTGTCATGGCGCCGCTTACCAGAGCACGTGCACCGTACGACATCGCGGATGAACGTACGGCCCTTTATTACACACAACGTGCTACCGCAGGCCTGATTGTCAGCGAAGGTACGCCAATATCCCGCGAGGGCCAGGGATACCTCTTCAACCCTGGCATCTTTTCAGCAGAGCAAATCGCTGGATGGCGACTAACCACCGACTCCGTCCACTCTGTTGGGGGGCGAATCTTTGCCCAGCTTTGGCACGTTGGCCGCGTTTCACATCCGTCAATTCAGCAAGATGGCAAGATTCCCGTGAGTGCAACGTCGAAACGAGCCGAGAACGCAAAGGCCTTTGGATACGACGAGAGCGGCAGACCAAGCCTCGTCACCACCCCCGCGCCCCGCTCTCTCGCGACAAGCGAAATCAAGCGCATCGTGGAAGACTTTGCGCAAGCCGCAGAGAATGCAATTCAGGCAGGCTTTGACGGCGTCGAAATTCACGGCGCAAATGGGTATCTGTTTGAGCAATTCATGAATCCGCTTGTTAACGACCGTGATGATTTCTACTCCGCCGAGAATCTTGAAAATCGGCTGCGGTTCACCCTTGAAGTCATCGATGCAGTGACAGCACGCATCGGCGCCGAACGTGTTGGCATCCGTATCTCACCGTACGGGAAGCTTTTCGATATGCCTCATTACCCCGAGATTGACAGTACATACACTGAACTTTGCCGGGAAATTGGAAAACGAAAGCTCGCCTACGTTCATGTCATGAATCAGGCCGGATATTCTCGATTGGACAACGCTATGGAACCAGAAGCCGAGTCGGGCTTCAATGGACTCTTGCGAGAGATGAAACCCCTTCTTCAGCAGACGGCCCTGATTCTGGCCGGAGGGATGACGCGCGAGCGAGCCGAGGAAATGATTGCCGACAACATCATCGACCTTGTCGCGTTCGGTGCCCCCTTCATCAGCAACCCCGACCTCGTCGCTCGTCTCAGCAATGGTTGGCCGCTTAGTCCCGCGGACCCGAACACGTTCTACGGTGGAGGCGCTGAAGGTTACATCGACTATGCGCCGTACGCGGCACGGTAGATTCTGTCGGTGCCATCCCCGCTACGCCGTGGAGGACATACCTATCGCCTACTCTTGCGACCCCCGACCAACTGCAGGCTAAGCCTAACTCCGCCCGCGAAACGCATAGCAGGCTACCCGTGCGTCATTGAATACCTCGGAGGCCATAGCCACAACTTGGCCGCACGTACATGCGCTACGCCCAGCGAGCACATCCTCACGCTCGCGGGGCGATGTACAGTGCACATCGCTCGCTGCGAATTTCCGGTGAAAGCCGGTTGACGATGAGCAGGTCTACAGTCGTCCGATGCGGGCACCTACCTCACTTCCAACGATGTCAGATGATTCGGTGTTCTTCGACCAGGAACGCGGTGATGCCGGCGAGGAAAGTCTTCGCGTGTTCCATCGTTTTCAACCCGACATCTGATTCAAATGCCTTCTGCAGAGAATCAGTGCTTTCAAACCAGAACTCAACGACCCCATCGATGGGCAAGTCTTCGTAACTGCACGAGGTGCCCTTTTGAAGCTCGCGCTGCACTACTGCGTTCTGCCGATAGCCTTTGACACCGGGCATCGTCCGAACGAAGTCCGCGTGCACCTTCCATTCGTTAAGGAAATCCTGCTCCGAAAGCTCGGGATGACGGCGAATGAGAGAAATACGTTTCTTGAGCTTTGCGCGCGCCGCGTCGTGTGGCACGCCTACGACCGTCGTCTGTTTGACGGCGAGAATATGGAGGCGGCCGAGAAAGTGGTTCTCGTCCTCGATGATTCTTTGCGGCAACTCCCCTTCCCCGAACGGCATATTCGGGTCCGAAATCCACAGCTGCGAAAATCCGTCGAATTCCCACGGCTCCCGGTGGAAGTCGATACCGCGCTGGACACGGTCGACGATGTGATTTTGCCAATATTGGCCCAGCCCCGGAGCGCTTTTTACCAAGGGGCCATGGTGGCCGAGCCAATGCCTGTAGAACTCGTCATTCGCCCATTCGGGCTTTTTCGAAATAAGCCCCATGCGTACTGTGCTCATCAATCCTCCAATGTCGTTACTTCAAGTCGATTAGTCGGCGCGGTCAATGCGCGCCCAGGTATGCCGCTTTCACTTTCGGGTCGTTGAGCAACTCGCGTCCTGAGCCCTCAAGTGTGATGTTGCCCACCTCGAGCACGTACGCCCTGTCCGCAACACAGAGCGCCTGCTTCGCCATCTGCTCAACGAGCAGAATGGTAAGGCCCTCCTCCCGCAGACTACGGATGGCATGGAAAATGTCTCGGATGACCAGCGGAGCTAGGCCCAACGACGGCTCGTCGAGTAGAAGCATGCGTGGCTGACTCATCAAGGCGCGCGAGATGGCGAGCATTTGCTGCTCACCACCGGAAAGCGTCCCGGAGAGTTGGTTTTGGCGTTCACGTAAACGCGGAAACCGGTCAAACTCTCTCTCCATCGCCGCTTCGGTCGCAGACATTGGTTGCTTCCGCGAGTACGCTCCGAGAAGAAGATTCTCACGAACGGTCTGGTCTGGAAACACGCCTCGACCCTCGGGCGACAAAGCAATGCCCAAGCCGAGTCGCATGTGTGCAGGCAGCCGAGTGCAGTCGCGACCGCCGACAGTGATGCGCCCAGTAGAGACCGACTGCAGCCCCGCGATGCTTTTGAGAAGACTGCTTTTTCCAGCACCGTTCGCGCCGATAATAGTGACGACCTCCCCTTCTTTCACCTCGAGGCTTACACCCTTCACAGCCTGAATGGCACCATAAGAGACTTTGACCGAGTCGACTTTGAGCATACTTCCTCCTCTCATGCTGCTTCAGCTTCGTCGACGCCCAGGTAAGCTTCGACAACACGCGGGTTGGATTGAACGTCTGCAGGCTGACCTTCTGCAATCTTGACCCCGTAGTCGAGGACAATCACGTGGTCAGAAACGGACATGACGAGGTCCATATGATGTTCGACCATGAGAATGCTGACGCCGTATTTGCTGATGCGAAGCAGCAGTTGACCGAGTTCCGCTGTCTCATGCGGATTCAATCCTGCGGCAGGCTCATCGAGCAGCAGCAATTGCGGCTCAGTCGCAAGTGCCCGAGCAAGCTCTACTCGTCGTTGCAGTCCGTAGGAAAGACTCCCGGCAGGCCGGCTCGCAAGATGACCAAGCTCAACGAGGTCCAGAAGTTCCAGCGCGCGCTGCCGCGTCAGCTCTTCTTCATAGCGAGCGCGGGGCATCGCGAAGAGAGACGCGAGCAGACCGTTCTTCATACGGCTGTGACGACCCAGCATCACGTTGTCGAGAACCGACAGGTCAGCAAAGAGCCTCAGATTCTGAAACGTACGGCCCATGCCCAGGCAGCAGATTGCGTGGACCGCGCTGCCGCCTATTTCCTTGCCGTTGAAGCGGATTGAGCCAGCGTCAGGCCGCACGACGCCTGTGACCATGTTAATCATGGTGCTCTTACCGGCGCCGTTTGGGCCGATGAGCGCATGGATGTGGCCTCGCTTGAGCGAGAAGGAAATGTCCTGCGCCGGCTTCACACCGCCGTAAGCCTTCGATAGATTGGTTACAGTCAGAAGTTCGTCCCCGCTCGACCGACCGTTACGCAGAAGCGTTGTTACCTGTCCACTCGGCCGCACATCGCCACCCGTCGATTCCTCACGCTTACGACCAATCCACTTCGACACCGTACCGACGACGCCGCCGGGCATCGCGTAGAGAGCGAACAGCAAAAGCAGTCCGTACAACGTGTGCTGCACCGAAGGCCAACGCGCAAGCAGCGCGTCAAGCAACGTCAGAATCATGGCTCCGACCATCGGTCCCGACTTCGTTCCTGCTCCGCCGAACAGCACCAGAAGAAGAATAAAGATTGACAACTGGAACGACACGAAATCGGAGTTTATGTATTGATTCTGCTGAGCGACCATCGCGCCCGCGAGACCACAGGTGACCGCTGCAATGACGAATGCAATCACCTTCGCTCGATAGACCCGCACACCTACAGACGACGACGCAATCTCATCGGCCTGCAACGACAGGAACGCACGGCCGAATTTTCCGTTCAAAAGGTTGCGTAGGAGCAGGTGGGTGATTGCGCAGAAGACCACTCCCACGCAAACCCACTGGGCGAGCGACATAGGCTGACCGCCAATCTCAGGGCTTCGAACACCATAGATGCCCTGTGCCCCGCCAAACACGTCCGTCCAATCGCTGACGAGACGCTCGATGACAATACCGAATGCAAGGGTGACCATGGCCAGATACGGCCCTTTGACCCGGAGGGACGGCAGCGCGATAAGCACGCCGCAAACGCCAGATATGGCCGTCGCGATTGCCATGGCTGCCCATGGATTCAATCCGGTTTGCGACGTAAGAAGCGCGACCGCGTATGCACCTGCACCGAAGAGTCCCGCCTGTCCGAGTGATTTCTGCCCCGCGAACCCGACGAGCACGTTCATGCCGGCGGCACAGAGATAGTAGACGCACATCATGAATGCAATGTGCAGGTAATAGTCGTTTCCGACCGCGAGTGCTCCAACGCTCAGTGCGAAAGCGACGACACAGACGCACAGGATATGGGTGTACTTTCTCATACCTTCTCCACGAGGCGGCCGCCGAACAGACCCGTCGGCTTGAACGAAAGGACGAGAATTACCACTGCGAACACAGCAATCTCACGCCACTGTGCTTGCCACAGGTTCACCGTCGATTCGAAGACGCCGAGAGCAAATCCACCGATAACGCAACCGCGCGGATTATTGAGACCTCCAATCATCGCTCCCGAGAACCCTTTCAGACCGATTGTGAGCCCCATGAACAGTGACGCTTGAGTGATGGGTGCAATCAGAAACCCAGATAAACCTGCGAGCGCTGAACTCACCACAAATGCCCCAATCATCACAGCGTTCGTGTTGATGCCCATCAAGCTTGCAACGGCGCCGTTGGCTGCAACGGCACGCATCATTTTGCCGACCATCGTCTTTCGCATGACGAAGTCAAAGACAATCATCACGATGACCGCTACGGAAAGGAGAAGCAATTCTTGCGGTCGCACTCCAATTCCGAGAATCTGGATGACAGAGTCGCCAACCGGTGAAGGCACGACAACGGGCTTCGGGCCCCATATGGCGAGACCAATGCTGTCGAGCACGACGCCAAACCCCAGCGTACTCATCACCCAAGCCATCCCAGGCTGTTTTGCGAATGGTCGAACTCCGATGACATATAAGAGCCATCCGAGCGCGCCCATCACAATGAGCGCGGCGACGAGGGCAAGGAACTGCGCCGTCACACCCGGCACGGCACCACCGAACGTCGTTGAAGTGATGGGCTTCCCGAGAAGAAGCAGCATCGCGCTCATCCCGATAAAAGCGCCCGAAGAGACAAATTCTCCGTGAGAGAAGTTGAGCGTCTTCGTCGTGGTGAAGGTAATGCTGAAACCAAGCGCCACCAGTGCGTATGCGCCACCGACCGCCAAGCCGCTAATCAACGCCTGAAAGATTGCTTCCATGATGGATTTCCTCCGCTGTTGCGGCGCCGACCATTGCCGCCACCGTCGATGAGACCGTTACTGCTTGTAGTCGGCGGGAGTCAGGGACGCCACAAAAGCATCGGTGTAAGGCACCAGGCGCCCATCCTTCCAATGCACCCACACAAAGTCTCTCGCGGTCAGAGCCTCGTGATTGGTCTTGCTGAAAGGCCTGTTATAGGTCTTGAGCAGCCCCTGCACTGGAGTATTCAGATTCTCGAGCGCGACACGAATGGCTGAGCCATCCGTACTGTTCGCCTGCTTGATTGCCTGCGCGAGAATCATCACAGAGTCATACCCGTGCAGCGCGAACGAAAACGAGCTGGGTGCCTTCAACTGTGAGCCGACGCGCGCGAACAGCTTGTCTTGGGCGGGCGTTCTGTTCTCGCTGACGGTACGCAGGAAGAGCGGCTTTTCGGCGAGGTTCTTGCCAGCAGCGTCATAGAAAGTGATATTGTCTGCAGCCCATGAGCTCAATACGCGCGGGTAGTAGTTGATTTTCTCCATGCTGCGCATGACTTGAGCGATGGGTGTGCCCTGAGCCCAGATAACGATGGTGTCAACGCCTGCTGCCTTCAGCTTGTTCAACTGGGAGGTCATGTCTGTATCGCCGACCCCGAACTGTTCGATGGCGACAGGTGTAATCCCCTGCATCTCTGCGATGGACTTCATGTCCTTGAGTCCTCCTTGGCCGTAGCCCGTCGTCTCTGACATGAAGCCAATCTTCTTGGCGTCACTTCCACCCTTCTTCACATACGCCATGAGCGCAGCAACTTGCTCGCGGTCGACCATCGAGACACGAAACATGTAGTTGTCAGCGCCGGCGCTCATCGGTTTCGTGATATCCGTACCCGATGACACGTTGTCGATGACCGGAATCTTCTTTTGATTGACGATGTGCTTCCACGCCATTGCGTTGCCAGAGTTCGTTGGACCGAACACAGCGACGACCTTCTCGTTGTCGATAAGGTCGCTCATATTCTGAATCGACTTCGGCGGCTGCGATGTGTCGTCTCGTACGACTAGCGTCAGTTTCTTGCCGAACACTCCGCCGGCCGCGTTTAAATCGGCGATGGCTGCTTGCATACCAAGGACGGCAGCCTGCCCACTCTGCGCGGAGGGCGACGCCGAAAGGTCCCCGTTGAACCCAATTTTTATCTCGTCGGCCGACGCAGCAGGCACCGCTGCGGCGAAACTGAGCGAGGCTACGATTCCTGCGATGACGCGAATAGCTTTCATGTTGTCTTCAACCTTTTGCATCGACATGCGACGGGGCAGTTGGCCCCGCCGTCGTTTCAATCAATCAGAACTTGCTCACAATGCCCACGCTCACTGCCAGCATCGTTGGGCTTGCGCCCGGTGTTCCCTGGAAGCTGTCACCGATTGCGGGAGTCGCATTGATGATGGCCCCGGTTCCCGGATTGCCGAGCGTCTTGCCGGAAGCGTGCTGGTAGCCCTCCAATGCATAAAGACCGGTGCGCTTTGAGAGGGAGTAATACTGCGACAATACGAACTGGTGATACTTCGCGGCGTCAGAAATGTTGTTCGCTTTGGATGCCCAGGTGTAGCTGTAGCCGGCCGCCAAATCGACCGCTGGCGTAGCTCTCCAGTGGAGCGTTGTTCCGACCGTGTTCCAGACTGCGGTCTCTGTGAACTTCGAGTTGATGCCGGGGATGTACTGGACGTTCGAGTACGCGAAAGAGAGGTCCAGATTACCGTTGAACTTGTATCCGCCGTTGACTGCGAAGCGCTGTTGGGCTTGTGCCTGGCTGTAACCATTCGTGATGGCGGACACACCTTGCTGTCCCGACGAGTTCACGGCCGAATCCGTTCCGTACGGACCGCCGCCGGGTGTCGAATTGTTGATACGCCAGAATGCAGCGGCCATGCCGAACGGGCCATTCTTGTACTGAAGACCAGCGCTCCAGGTTGAGCCCTGATTCAGGCGTCCCGGTACTCCTGCCAAGGAGTACGCTCCACTCACTGTGAAGCCGTAAAGCGAAGGCGTCGTATAGGTGACCGCGTTGTTGGCACGGTAGTAGGTGTCCATACCATCCAGGTCACCAGGATGTGAACCGTATCCCGTCAAATAATATGCAGGCACCCACGGCGACAGCATCGTGTAATAGGCCGAATATTGCCGGCCGAGTGTCAGTGTTCCGTACGCGTCGTTGTTCAACGCTATCCACGACTGCCGACCGAACATGGCGTTCGTGAATTGCTGTCCGCCAGTGGCTAGATTGAACCCTGATTCCAGCGCGAAAATCGCCCGAGTGCCACCACCAAGGTCTTCCGTTCCCCGCAGACCAAAGCGTGCTCCATTCCACACACCCGATTGCATTCTCACGTTCGAGTGCCCGGGAACCGTCGAGCCGAGAGTCGTCTGACTGTTCTGATAGGTAATCGACGTATCGACGATGCCGTAGAGCAGAACGCTCGATTGAGCAAAAACAGGTGTAGCTATCAACCCCAACCCTAGAGTCAATGCGTACTTCGTGCCTCGTTGCGTCAACATCAAAAGTCTCCTGAAAAACCCAATAAATCTTGTTCGTTCTGTCGGAGCCCAGACTTGAGCTGGTTCCTTTTTGTTAGCTGCCAACGGCTGAACGCATATCCCATCCCTTGGAACTCGTATATCTGCGAATGCCCCACTCCGAAGGTCGCAGGAATTCCGCGTCGCTTCCGTTCTCGTTGTCTTAAGAGCGCTTGGCTCGCGGCTCCTGATGCTCTCAATGCGTGTCAGACGCATCGGATACGCCGCTCTTGATGTGCGAATACTACGTCACGAAATTAGATATAGGCTATTGCATTTGCATAGGTGCAATCACCTAGCTACACCCTCAAATCGCGTTTAGAAAGTTGTGCACCGACTGGTGAGCTATGCCGGTTCGGCGTCATCGAGCAGGTGCTGACAACGAAAAGGTTCTGGAAGGGCGAGAATTTCCGCGTGAGAAAGGACAGGAAAGTGGCGCTCGATACAACACTCGGTAATTACACCTATGCGAATTTATATGTTGTAGTGAAATACTTGCTGAGATGAGGTCTGACGCGTCGGCGTCGATTCCAATCACGCATCAAACACGCAAGGAGAAGCTATGTCGTATTCACACACGGTCGCCCCGCGCTTGCTGGAGGGGCGGCTTGCGCTTATTACAGGCGCAGGTCAAGGCAACGGTCGAGCGCTTGCCCTAGGCCTTGCGCAGGCCGGCGCGAAGGTCGTTGTCAGCGATATCAATATCGCGCAAGTTGAGGAAACCGCTGCGCTTATTCGAGAGCAAAAGGGCCAACCATGGGCTTTCGAGCTTGATGTCACCGACGATAAGGCGTGCTACGCCTTGGCGGCGACCGTCGAACGGGAAATCGGAAAGATTGACTTGCTCGTGAACAACGCCGGCATCATCATTCGCGAAAACTCCGCCAGTCCAGATGCCGCAAGAAACTGGAAGAAGGTTATGGACGTCAATGTCCACGGCACGTTCAACGTGACGCACGCTTTCATGCCTGCAATCAAGGATACGAAGGGTGCGGTCATCAATATTGCATCTATCGCAGCCTACGCGGGACAAGGCGGTAGCCTCGGGTATTCGCCGTCGAAAGGCGCAATCAAAATGTTCACGCAGTCGCTCGCAGCCGAGTTGGCACCGTTCGGCGTCCGTGTGAATGCTCTTGCGCCTGGTGTAATCGAGACCCCCATGACGGCAGCGACGCGGGAAGACCCGAGTCGCCTCGAAGCGTTTATGACTCGCATCCCGATGGGTCGGGTAGGACAGACAGAAGACCTGGTTGGCCCGACAATATTTCTTGCATCCGACATGTCTCGTTACGTCACGGGAGTAACACTGGCTGTCGACGGGGGCTTCCTCGCAGTCTGACGTGTGATTCAGGAGAGGCCCGCGACCGGGGCCTCTCTGCTTGCAAAACCCGCCTACTCAGGCGTCGTGCATCGATTGCCTTTTATTGCCCTGCGGTTCTTACTGTAAGCAGGTTTTTAACGGATGTGACGCCAGTCACGCCCTTCGCAACGTCACCAGCCCTTTCAATTTCCTCCTGGCCAGGCACAGTGCCTTGCAACGTGACCGCACCTGCATGAGCTCGTACAGTGATATTAGAGACGGTGACGCGCTTGTCCTTGGCGAGAACCGAACGCACGCGTTTTTGTAAAGCGCGGTCCGCCGACTTGCTCGTCGCCGTCTGACTTGCTGATTTGCCCGACGCCAGCGAATCGCTACCTGAGCCGCCTTGTGCGTACGAGACTGACGTGCCGGCAATGAGGACCCCGACTACCCAAGCAATGGTCATCTTCGTTTTCACTCCAACCTCCATCCCAAAATAAATTATTTGAAAACGCGCGCTTCGCAACAACGCGGACCGCGTCTAGCCCGGAACGTGGGCAATTTGATGAGTACAAGGCGGGCTCGCTTCTCCGCTCGAACCACGCCGTCTCTGCCGGCCTGCGAGACGTCACAGGTTCCGGCAAAGGAGAATGTAAGAGGAGCACTCGTTGCTTGCTGGACCCGGCGCGCCAGATTGAGTAGCTCGAAGCAGCCAGGCGCGCGCTAGTTCTGGGACTCAGCGCATGAATGAAGGACGATTGATTTGACAGGTAGAAACAAGGGGTCAGTCGGAGGCAACCCGAGCCTAAGCGACCTTACACGTGGATGGCGGAAGAACCGACCCCGCTGATAGTTCTGATGTGAGGACTGACAGCCGTTGCGCAACACTACCGTCCCACGAAACATCGATAGCTTCAGATGGTCCGAAGACGGTCACTGCAAGCTCCGCTTTCCCCGCACGATTGAAGATGGGAGCGCTTAGACTATCGATTCCGGGTATCGGCAAACCCATTGTTCTTGCAAGACGTTTTTGCCGAATATCCAGAAGCATGTCGTCAAGCAGTTCGGTCGACTGCGTGCGTGCCACTTTGCTGCGCTTCGATATTTCGCGGTCGAGCAGCGGACCCACTTCCTCTTTCGGCATGAACGCTGCGAAGAGGCGTCCTGTGCTGCTGTGCGCAATTGACATAACCGCGCCCACATGCAAGCCCGTATGCATATAGATGTCTGGTCCCACGTACCGAACAACGGTGGGACCGCGGTCAGCCCAGATTGCCACGAGAAGGCCTTGATTTGCCTCGCTCACCAGGTCAGTTGCGCGTCGAACTGTTTCCTGAAGTAAAGGAAGCTGTGCCAATGCACTCAACCCCAGATTGAGCGACAGCGGTCCAGGCTCGTAGCTATGTGTCAGCGCGTCTCGTCGTACGAGTCCGGTGCGAACAAGACTCACCATGTACGTAAAGACCTGATTTAGCGGCACGTTGGTCGCGGCGCTTAGAGCCGCCATTGTCACGGGCTCGCCGACGTCCGCAAGGTGGCGCAAGAGAGTGCCGCCCACCTCCATGGCATGAATGCCCCGCTGCTCTTTCGCCTCCCTGGCAGCAGGTCCTACAATCGGTTCTCTGGCTACCATGCTGCACCTCCGTGGCACCCGCTTCCTCATGCTACGAACATCGGCCAGTCGTGGTTTAGCAACCGGGAAAAAGGCGCGGTGGCACAGGGCCACCGCGAAACGCCCGCTCCTTGGCTCTCCTCGATTCCAACGGCTATTGTGAGACCACTGCAAACTTGGGTGCCGCAAGGCCGACTGAAATCTCGCCTTCGTCCAGCCTGTCAGCGCCTGCGATTGCCTTCCCGGCGATATATCCGAACGTCAAGGCAGGTCCGAGTGTGATACCGGCCCCCGGATAGTTACCACCCATGATGCTGCACGCGTCGTTTCCAACTGCGTACAGGCCTTGGATTGGCGTGCCCGCGGAATCAAGCACTCGACAGGATGCATCTGCCTTCAAACCTGCAAATGTTCCAATGTCACCAATTCGGATTTTGAGCGCGTAAAACGGACCTTTCTCGATGGGTGCGACGCATGGATTCGGCGAGTGCAACGCATCACCTTGATAGCGGTTGTACGCCTTGCTGCCTTTCCCGAATGCGGGGTCTCGGCCGAGTCGTGCTTCCGCATTGAAGCTACGAACCGTTTCTCTCAGATTCAGTGCATTGACATTGATTTTTTCGGCCAGTTCTTCGACGGAGGACGCTCGCGTCAGGTACCCAACTCGCAGGTATCGACCGATTGGCATCGGGAACGGCGCGGCACTTCCGAGTCCATAGGTGCGAAGCGTCTTGTGGTCGCATATGAGGTGCGCCGAAATCTCTTCGCCCGGCGGGGTGGACTTCACCAGCGCCTGCACAAAGTCGTGGTACGAATTTCCCTCATTCGTAAACCGACGACCATCACGCAACACAGAGATAACGCCAGGCTTCGCACGGTCGATGAAGTGCGGCATGATGCCTGTTGAACCGTCCTTGCGCGTCAACGTGGAGACAGGAACCCACGCAGCAGCATTGGGAAGCGTCGTCGAGACTTGGCCACCGACCGCTTCTGCCATGCGCAAGCCGTCACCTGTATTCCCGGTCGGCGAGGGCGAGAAGTGTTCCGTCCCAGTGGGTGCGTGGGGAAAAAGCTGCTTGCGACGCTCGATGTCGTACGGGAAGCCACCGCTCGCCAGCACAACGGCTCGGCTGGCTACAACTCTCACCTTCGAGCCTTCGCGGTCGACCAGCGCACCAGTCACTCGACCAGCCTCGGTCGTCAGGTTCACGGCCTTCGTGTTAAGCCACAGCGGAACATTCAAATCCTTGAGCGACTTTGCGAGGCGGCCGGCGAGCGCATTGCCGTTAGTCAATGTCATGCCGCGGCCATGCTTCAGAACGTCTGCGAAGTGACGTGAGAGACGCTTGGTGACATACCATGCCGATTTAATGGACTTCGTCACACGCATAAAGTGCACGATTTCCTTGCCCGAGCCCAACATCATCCCGAACACAGTTAGTTCAGGTAGCGCGGGAGCCAAGTCCTTAATTGCCGCGCCAAGCTCACGTCCATCGAACGGCCGCGTGACCATGGAACGGCCGCCCTGCGTACCACCTGGCGCTTCAGCGTGGTAGTCAGGAAACACCAGCGGCATATCAAAGCGCACAGCCGTCTTCGTTGTGAAAAAGTCGACTGCTTCAGGACCATTCTTGATGAAAGCGTCGACGCGGTTGCTGTCGAAACTGTCGCCCGCCTCGTGCTGAAGGTAGGTACGTGCCGCACCCTCGGGTTCGTAGATGCCTTGGACCTTCGCGAGCGACGTATTGGGAATCCAGAGCCAGCCACCTGAGCGGGCAGTTGAACCACCGAATTTCGGTTCCTTTTCAATCACAAGAACCTTGAGGCCACTCGTGGCGGCTGTGATTGCCGCAGACATCCCCGAGCATCCGGAACCAATCACCAGTACGTCACAGACGTATTCGCTTTCCTGCTTCATTACTCGTCTCCCAGAACGAGAAAGCGACCAGTTGGCGCTTCCTCACAAGTCATTCCCGTTTCCTTGGGCCATGAGTTAATGATACGCTACAATTATATATATGCGCATCTATTTGCGTACGTACAATCCCTAGAACATCAAACGACGATGGAAGTCCCCCTCTGAAGTGTGACCAGGAGGGCCTCTGGGGCGACCGTTGCCGCGGGCGCGGCTCGGGCGAACCCCCTTGCGCCGACTGCTTCTGGGGCGGTCCGATTCAGCGAGAACTTCGCCGCAAGCCGATATGCATCAACAAGCCTTACACACACTCAGGAGCCGAAAATGATTAAGCGAATGACGTTGTTGTCCAGGAAGGAAGGAACTGCTACCAGTGATTTCCGCGCCTATTGGTCCGGCTGCCACGCGGCCCTCGCGCTCTGCATGGAAGGCATCACGAGTTATACACAGAACAGAGTTGAGAAAATCCTATGGCAGCACGCGGACGCACAGGGATGCTTCCAGGTTGATGGTGTAGTGGAGCTTTGCTTTGAGAATGATGAAGTGATGAGCGTCGCGCAACGCTCAGCGATTGGAACCAGATACGTTCCCGAGGATGAGCCGAATTTCCTTCGCGGCTGGAGCCTTTGCGTTGTCGACCATGAAGATGAATTTCCTAAACCCATGGGGGTCAAAGTCATCGTCGTAGCCGTCATGAAAGATGCCGCGGACCGTGAGGCTTTCAGAAAGACGCTTGTTTCTGCAATCGAAGCCGACGGGATGGACGCACAGATGGCATTCAACTGGACGGTCCGTACAGCGAAACGGGAACGACTTTGGTCAGAGCCCGTTGCGCCGAGCGTGCTCTTATCCATATGGTTCCGGAACACCGCCCAGGCTCACAAAGCCTTCGAAGCGGACGGCGGGCTCACTCACGCAATCGGGGGCATATCTAGCCGCGCTGCTGCGTACCTCATCGACCCGCTAGTCATGAAATGACTTTCCTCATCCCCCGTTGTCGGTAGCGAGTGCTGCCGACGACGCCCTTGGTGGGCGACCCCGCAGCGGTGGCACTTAGGAGCTCATGCCTGCCACGTCTGTGGTGGTAGCCGATTAACAGCCCTGCCGCTGGCATTCGCCGGTACTATTCAGTCGCAGCAAACAGTGAATTCGTTTTACAAGGGTTTTTACCTACGCGCATCGGTTCTATAGTCTCGACACGCTGGGCACACATGCCCTCCCACGTCACAGCTAAAGGACCCCAAACATGAAAATGCAGATTATTGCGGCTGCGATTGCCTGTACCGTCAGCGTCACCAGTTTCGCCAGTGAGCAATCAACCCAGGTAACCCGCGCGCAAGTCGTTTCCGAACTCGAGGCCCTCCATCGCGCCGGATACTCCCCCCAAGACTGGGTGCACTATCCCGAAAACATCCAGGCTGCAGAACGGCAAGTCCGGGCACAACGTGTCGACGCTCAGGAGAAAAGCGACCACTGACTACCGGAGGTCACAGCGCGACACCACCTGTGATTGATTCGTCCCAGAAAGTGCCTTACTGAAAAAGCAATGGCGGGCTCTGGCAATTTCAGAACCCGCCTAGTTTTTCGCCGCCCGCTCAAGCTTCCTAGAGCCGGCGTGATGCTTCGGACCGCAATGCATATCCCATCGTTATGCAGGCAATCGCCAGCAAGATTGCAATGAAATAGAAGGCATTGCTCATGCTGCCGGTGTAAGTCTTGATGAGCCCGATGAGATACGGAGTGATAGTTCCGCTCGAGACACCGATGCTGCTAACCAGAGCGATACTCGCCGCCGCATTCGGACCGCGGAAGAACGTCGCAGGAACAGACCAGAAAATTGGGTGTGCGGCGTATACCAGTACGGCAGCAACTGTCAGCAACGCCATCGATACGCTGAATCCGATACCGTGTGATGTCAACAGAGAAAGTGCCAGCGCAGCGCCCACCGCACACAAGATGAAGTGCCACTTCCGCTCGTTGCGCCGGTCCGAATGCTTGGCGATAACAATGACACCTACCGCACCGATTGCGTTTGGAATCGCTGAATACAGACTGATTTGAACGATATCGCTAACACCGAAGTCCTTAATCATCGTCGGCATCCAGAACAGCAACAGCAGGATAGCGGACGTCAGACAAAAATACACGAAGGCGAACAAATACACATAGGGGTTACCCAACGCGGCGACTAGCGAATGGCTGTGTCCAGTCGGTATGTCTTCACGTGCCAGCACGTCTGCCAGATGGCGCTTTTCGTTGGCGGACAGCCACGAGGCTGTCGACGGGTTGTCCTTGAGATAATAGAAGGCAATAACGCCGAGCAGTATGGCTGGTGCGCCCTCAATCGCAAGCATCCACTGCCAGCCGTGAATACCCATGACTCCGTCCATGCCTCGCATAATCCCGCCCGATACCAGACCACCCAGCACACCAGCTACAGCGACGCCCGCATAGAAAATCGATAGTGCGCCAGCGCGACGCCGCGCCGGGAACCAATAGGTCAGGTAGAAAACAATTCCAGGGAAAAAGCCGGCTTCAAACACTCCAAGCAGAAACCGAAGGACGTAAAACTGCGACGTGCTGGAGACGAACACCATCAACACTGACGCCGCGCCCCACAACAGCATGATGCGAGCAAACGTCTTTCTGGCACCGAATCGATGCAAGAGCATGTTACTCGGCACTTCAAAGAGCACGTAACCGCAGAAGAAGAAAACCGCGCCGAGGCTGTACATCGCATCAGTCAGGGACAGGTCGTGCTTCATCTGTAACTGCGCAAAGCCGATGTTATTGCGGTCCAGAATGGCGATGACGTAGCAAAAAAACAAAAAGGGAATGATTCGCAACGTCACCTTGCGAAAAAGACGGTTGTCCGCGGTATCGTCGGAAAAGGGGCCAGACGATATAGGGCTTGTGCGAACCGAACTCGGCGTCGTCATCAGTAAACTCCACAGCGCAGTTGTTTTCCATACGGCGCCGCTTCTGATGAAGGTCAATAAGTCATCTGCCTGGCCGCCGCAACACTCAGAAGGCAACCGCAACATCACGCGCCGGCCCTCGTTGATTACATATTAGCGCAGTGATTCGTATATATATAATTCACGTTTCTACCTAGTGCGAGGCGCCCGGTCGTGCCCCGAGGCACCCCGCAGATAAGGAATTTGCGAAGGCAGTGTTCCGCCCTAAAACTCGCAGTCTCGCAGCCCTTAGAAGTAATGCATCATGCCGAAGTAGCCGCCCTGCTGGTGGTGACCCGGCAGCGGCAGCGAATCCGCAGTTTCGACAGGAAAGTTTGCGTTCCCCCCGTTGAACATTGCCCCGAACGTTGCGTACAGGAACGTGCGCTTTGACAGGTTGTAGGTCGTACCAATGACCCCGAGATTCCCACTGCCGCCGCCGTGATTTGCGTTACCGTGATACCAACCAGCCTGGAAAGCCAGCGCTGCGTTGACCTGATAGGTTGCGCCCAGCCACTCCTGTTCATTTCGGGTGACCCCAGTCGGATTGTCGGCACTGACGACCGTATCGTGTCCCGAGGAGACAAGTGCCTGGTAGCCGGTGTAGAACTTCAATCCACCGAACTGGTACGTGCCACCAATCATGTATTCGCGCGATGCTGCGTACGGGTCCGAGAATTTTCCGTTTGCATCACGGATTTCTTCGTAGACCCCGAATGCGTTGAAACCACCCAGTGAGTAGGTGGCACTTCCGCTAAACTGGCGACTCCCGCGGAAATTCCCTGCCTGGTTCCCGAAACCATTCTGAAGTCGGAAAGAGAAGCCTGCCCATTTCGGCGAGTTATAGGTCAAGGTATTTGAACGCGAACCCCACGCGCGACCCTTGGCAAAGTTTGCGATACCGGTCACCTGCTCTCCGAACGGGTCAAGATAATATCCCGTCTCATCGGTGAGACTCATTATCTGACCTGCCCACAAGCTGCCCCACTCGTCCTTACCAAGCCCCACGTAGGCGTATCGGTTGAACAGGCTTTGCCCCGGCAACTGCCCCGTTCCCGCAGTGAACATGCTTTCAAGTTTGAATTCCGCATGGAAGCCTCCTCCAAGGTCTTCCTTGCCAGTCAGACCCCACCAGCTGATACCGTACTGGTTGCTGCCAAAACGATAGTTGTTCTTCGATTGACCGTCCGGCGTCGCCACATTCGTGACGAAATCGAGTCCCGATGCAACTCGGCCATAGAGCGTGACGCTGCTCTGCGCATGAGCACTGCATACTCCGGCGGACACAAGAATGCCTAAAATCACCTTTCTACACATTTCGTTATCCTTAATGTAAAAATCTCCAAAAATTGCATCCCGGTCTCTAGCGGGCCGGTGCAATCAACTCGCTAACCCAACTTCAAAGACTCACAGCACGCCTTCGATACATAGCCAGGCCTCAGGAAGGAGCCTGGCGTGCTCTTTTCTCTCAGTTCTTGATAGTGCGGAAGGTGCGCAGTGCCGTAGGCAGATAACGAACGGTGGTGGCAACCAGAATCGCACACGCCTGTACCAGAAGCTGCACCGAGGTTCCAGCTCCGAGCGCAAGTACCATCTGGCCCAGTTGTGCCATGAACAATGCGGCAACGGCACTCGCGATGACGCTCCCCTTGCCACCCGTGAACGGTGTACCACCGACGACGACGGCCGCGATTGCAGGCATCAGGTAATCGTTGCCCGACGACTGCGAAGCACTTCCGATGAACCCGGCAAGCAGCATTCCGGCCGCCGAGAAGCAAACGGCTGAGGCGACGTACGCGCCAATCTGATACTTGAGCACGCGAACCCCGGCAGCATCTGCTGCGCGCGGGTTGACACCAACGGCGACAAATCTCCGGCCAACGGCGGTTTTTCGCGTAATAACCCAAGCTGTAACCACGAACGCGAACGCAAACAGCACGTTTGCCGGCAACCCTAAGACCTGGGCGTGCGAGATTGTCTGCATGATGGGCGGCACGTTGACCGGGACGTTGCCGGTGAGTGAACGGACAACACCGATGAGCAGCGCGTTCACGGCAAGCGTCGCAACGAGCGGAGTTATCGCCAGTCGCGAAACCAGCGCACCATTGAGCATTCCTACGACCGCTCCAACGCATACAGTAAATACTGCGGCAAAAACTATCGAGTCGAATCCGAAGCCCGTTCTCGCCATCAGAACGCCTGCGAGGGACACCATGCCAGTGGCCGACATGTCGAGACCACGCTGCTGTATAACAAGCGTTTGGCCCGTAGCGACGATGGCCAGAATCCCTGCAAACGGTAACATTGCCAGGATGGAACCTCGCGCCATCGTGCCCGGCGCTACAACGGCGCTGATTGCGAACAGAACGACCAACCCAATCCAAATCCATGAGAACTCCCCCATGGCTGGAATCGCCTTCGGACTCGGCAACTGTGCCGACGGACGAGGAAGGTGCTGAACCGTATCGGCGCGATTTTGAGTCGAAACGTTTCTCATTTTGCCACCGCCATTTCTCTGCTCTTGGAATAAAGGGCCACCGACGCAAGAATCATCCCGCCTAGCAGATACGATTGCCACGAATCGCCGAGGTCAAGGAATGAGGTCACGACGTTGACCTGTGTGATAAGCAAAGCACCTAGGAGTGCGCCTACAAACGAGCCACGACCGCCGAACAGACTCGCACCGCCAATCACTACTGCTGCCACGCTTGCAAGCGTGTAGTTGATGCCCGCGCTCGGGTCGCCCGAGCCGACTTGCGCCATCATTGGAATTGCTGCGATGCCGGCAAGCAGAGAACAGCCAACGTAGGCGGTAAGCAGCGTCAGATGCGGGCGCACCCCGGCCATCCGTGCAGCTTCAGCACGCGACCCCACTCCGCGGAATGCCAGACCAAGCCTTGTCCGGAAGAGCCCAAACTCAAGTGCCAGCGCGATGATGGCGGCGAAAATCGCGATGACTGGGACGAATCCCAACTGCGTGCCAATTCCATCAACGATGGAGTCCGCGATGAGACCGCCCGGGATAGGACGCAAGAGTAGCGAGACCGCCTGAAGGGCCATATAGGTGGCTAGCGTCGCGACCATCGGATGAAGGCGGAATGGGTCAACAAGCAGCCAATTGACGACCCCTACAACTACCGCCACGGCAAAGACAATCACCCAGCCTTCTAGTTGATGGCCAAACGTTGCACCATCGTTCAGGAAGAACGACTGAATGACAACCATCAATCCCATCAAGGGGCCGACCGACAGGTCGATACCTCCGACAAGCATCAGAGCCTGCTGTCCGTATGAGACGATTGCCAGTGTGGCGACGAGCGCAAGCATCCCGCTGAGGTTGCGAGTCGAAAGATAGGTCTCGTTGACATGTGTCGCATAAATGCCGAGCACAGAAATCACGAGCGCGAGCATCACCAGCGGTGCCCAGTCCCCTGCCGCCCATTTCCAGAAGCCTGAGATACTGGCTGAACCTCTTTCACGCTCTGTGGTCGCGGTCAAAACCGCCGACGTTATGTTGTTTTCGCTCACGGCGTCATCGCGAAGTTCCTTCACGATGTGTCCGCGCGAGAAAATCAGGACTCGGTCGCACAGCCCGGCTACTTCAAGAGAGTCTGACGAAACCACAATGACTGCAGTACCACCAGCGGCCGCTTCACGGAGCACCTTATATATCTCCATCCGTGCACCGATGTCTACTCCTTGCGTCGGCTCGTCCACGAGCAGGACCTTCGGCTTGCTCGCCAGCACGCTGGACAGAACTAGCTTCTGCTGATTGCCCCCTGAGAGCGAGCGGATCGGTGTCTCAATGGTGGGGGTCTTGACAGCGAAGCTTGACACAGCCTCCCCTGCACGACGCCCTTCGCTCTTTGGACGCACAAGTCCTCGGACCGTGTCAAAAGACAGGCTACGAATCGAAAAATTCTCGCGGACCGAAAGGTCGCCAAAGATGCCCTCGCGATGACGGTCACCTGGCAGATAGCGCACATCGCTGCGCGTTGCAGCTTGGGAGTGTTTGAGCAATACGCTCTTGCCGTTGACGGTCACGCTTCCCTTGCTTTTGTTCAACCCCGCAAGTGCCCGCATGAATTCGCGTTGGCCATTGCCGTCAATGCCGGCGAGCCCAACAATTTCGCCCTTCTTGACCTGCAACGAGACGTCCGTGAATCCGGAACCTCTCAAGCCGACAACATCAAGGACAACCTCGGCCCGGCGAGCCTTTGACTTCGGAGGAAACTCGCGGTCGAGCGCCCCGCCAACGATGAGTTCGACAATCTGTTGCTCGCTCAGATTCGAAGCGTCGTAGGTACCTTGTCCCTGGCCATCACGAAGTACAGTGAGGCGGTCGGCAATTTGCTGCACCTCGCGAATTCGGTGCGAGATGTACACGACCGCGCAGCCTCCCGCCGTCACCTTTCGAATTCGCTCAAACAAGCGCTCGACGTCTTCAGCGAGAAGGTGCTCCGTGGGCTCATCGAGAACCAGGACTTTCGGCTTCGTCGCTAGCGCCTTCACAATTTCAACAATGAATCGCTGCTCCGGATTCAGACTGGCCACTCGTGCCGATGCGTCAATGGCGACGTCGTCGCTCCATTGCTCCAGAAGACGTTGCGCCCATGATGTCGTGCGCATAAGTGTTGGGCGCTGCGCTTCCGATACACCAAGATACAGGTTCTCGGCGACTGTCAAATCGGGCATCAAGGCTGGCTCTTGGCGAACGATGGCAAGCCCGAGTGTGCGTGCCTTTTCCGTATCGCCCTTGGACTCGACGCCGTTGATGACAACCCGTCCTTCTTCGGGGACCAAGGCGCCCGACGCAACCGCCATCAAGGTAGATTTTCCGGCGCCGTTTTCCCCGACGAGCCCGTGTACTTCACCAACCGCGACTTCGAACGTGACATCGTCCAGTGCTTTCACACCTGGGAAGACCTTCGTCACATGGTCAACCTGCAGTGCAATCTTTCGTTCCATTTTCGTCTCCTGCCTTCCTGATTTACCCGCAATGCGAATGCCCTGCTGTGCACTTGATGCATACGGGAGCGTCTACGCCGACCCTCTAGGTCTTTGGTCCGCCTGCTGTTTAATTTCTTCTTTGCAGGCGTACCGGTCACTCCGAAGCTACATCCGCCGACTCGAGCAGCTCCGAGTACGTGGGATAGTCGGCGTATCCCTTTTCGTCGCCGGTATAGAGCGTCGGCATGTCGACAGGACTCAGCGGCCATCCGTTACGGAAGCGCTCTACGAGGTCGGGGTTCGAAACGTATGACCGCCCGTAGCCAGCGAGGTCCGTCAAGCCCAATTCGACAAGTTCTTCGCCCGCTTCCTGGTCGAGAGCGCCTGTGAGAATCAAGGTGCCTGTATAGGCATCACGGAATTTGCCAAGAAATTCCCTACCAATTCCCACGCCAATAAACGCTGTCTGGTCGCTGAGATGTACATATGCGAGATTTCGCTTGCTCAATTCGTTTGCCAGCGTCAGCCAGGTGTTCTCTTCATCGTCGAATGGCTGCATGTCATACAGTCGACCGAAAGGCGACAGGCGAATACCCACTCGTGTGCTGCCGATTCCTTTTGCGAGAGCATCGACTGTTTCCAGCGTGAAACGAAGACGGTTCATTGTGCTGCCGCCGTACTCGTCAGTGCGCTTGTTGAGCGAGCCGTTGGCGAACTGGTCGAAGATGTACCCGTTTGCGCCGTGAATCTCCACGCCGTCAAAGCCGGCTCGCATCGACTCGACACCTGCCGTTACAAAGTCCGAGCTAATACGTGCAATTTCGCTCGTTTCGAGTGCGCGAGGCACGCTGGCCTGAATCGGACCCGGTTCCCCGCTCTCGTTGTATGCATAGCAGTTACTGTTTTGCGCGGCGACGGCGACCGACGAAACCGGAGCTGCGCCATCCTGCTGCAAACTGACATGCGACATACGACCAACATGCCAAAGCTGGATGAACATCTTTCCACCCTCTTCGTGCACTGCCTTCGTAACCTGCTTCCAGCCGTCAATCTGCTCGTGTGTGTAGATACCCGGCGTGTACAGATACCCTGCGCCTTCAGCCGAAATCTGCGAACCCTCGCTGATAATCAACCCTGCACCGGCCCGTTGACGGTAATACAGGACCGTCTGGGCGTCAGGCACCGTGTTTTTTGCGCGGCATCGCGTCATCGGCGCCATGACGACGCGGTTTGCCAGCTTGGTACCAGCCATGTCATAGGCTTCAAGTAGCGAGCTCATAACAATTCCTTCATTGGTTTCGGTTAAACACTTTTCCTCTCCGAACGTCATCCCGTATAACCGCAGTGAAGACGAAAACAGGTCGCTTGCCCGCAGCAACTGGATGAACAGCTCGAGAGAGACGCTAGCGACGGCTCACCAGCTTTCTTTTACGAACGGGTTCTTTACCCACCCATCCGTCCATGGGGCAGACTGTTGAACAACGCCAGTGATTTCTTCGAAGTACCACTTTCCATCGACTTTGATGAGCTTGTCTTTGTACTTGCCGGCGATAAAAACCGCCTCTCCTTGGGGCGAAGGCTCACTTGGCGCCATGGATACGAAACACACCAGGTAGAACGTAGCTGTTGCATGACAACCGTCTTCGTCCACGTCCACCGCTGGCGAGACGATGTTATGCAAGGCCCAGGTGATGTTCGCCGACAGGTTGCGACAGTGCTGCTTGATTGCCTCCCTGCCTTTCGCTTCGCCGCCGACTCCTTTAATGACCCAAAGGCCATCGTCAACGAAAAGCGATGCGACGCCTTCCGGGTCATACCCGTTATCGAGATGTTCGGCATACCTGGCCTTTAGATACTTGATAGCCTCGATATCTTCGAGTCGTGCCAAACGCTGCTCCGTGCTGAATCTGGACCCTTCCATGACTATCTCCCTTAGCGAATAGCGGTCTGAGAAAAATTGCATCGGTAACTTCGCCGTCGATTAAGAAAAGCGAAGTCAAAACATGGCGAGCAACAAATGAATTGACGCGCGTGCACAAGCGCCAATCATGAATAAGCTGTGGTCAATCTCGGCCGGCCCCCTTGCGGGGGAAACACTCGCCAGGCGCCGTCTTCGTGGTGAAAGAAGGCGATTCTCAGCGGACCCGCGAGGCGCAGCACTTCAACGCATACGTAACGCACACCGAAGGAAGTACGTCCGAACTCCGTGACCCGCAATGGCCTGGTCGTCGGTGCGCCAAGCCATTTATCAACAAGCGTATGCAAGGATGTTTTCTCGATATCCATGGTCGTCACCTAATGTCGCGTTTTACGAGAATTCCCGGTCCACTGAGGTTCAGCTGGACGAGGTGCGTCGGCAGGAGGCTGGAAGGTCCGAGAAAATGATCACGGCGGCCGACAGAAGCGAAAACCAAAGACTCCCGAGAGAGGCGCGAACTCCCATGGTGCGGAAAGTACGGAACGCTCGTGAGCGGTTTCAATTTCGTCTCCTTATCTGCGAACTCGTAACCTGCAATGGCAGGTGGTCCGCTTTGTAACGAATGTACGAAACCTGACTCGACTGTTCGCGACTCGGCACGACAGATTTGATGGATTGAGCGCGCCAAATCGCGATGCCCATGAGGCCTTTGAAGGAATCGGCTAACTACATGCCGTTAGCGAACTGTCGGCTGGTCCGCTGCGGCTCTCTTTGCTTCGAGTCCCATGCCTCGTCCGGTGCGACCTTTTAAGCAACTATTTCACGCGTTCGCTGTCCGGGTTTGTTCGAATTGGAAATTGGATATTTTCGAAGTAATTTGTAACTGTACAAGTTTCACGGGATGAGTCGCGAATAACCACCACGGGCACGTCAAATCATGATTGAACAGTTCGATACGTCTTCGGTTTTGGTCCGTGAACGATTGGCCTATTACCACGACGTAATCTGCCGTCTTTACTGTCACGTAGACCTGCCTGCGTTCTCGGATGCTGGCGACGTTTTCCGAGCACGCGTCGTCCAAAAACCGATAGCTTCCATTGGGGTCGGAGACATTGCTGCGCCTGGCTTGCAGTATGTGCGTACGACGAGTGACCTCAGCCGCACGCCAAGTGACGACTTTCTTGCGAGCCTGCTCGTTCAGGGCAGTGGCACACTTGAGCAAAGTGGTCGCCAAACGAAGCAAAAGGTCGGAGATATCGTTCTTTACGATACGGCGCGGGCCTTCAAATACAGCTTCTCCTCTGACTACCGCATAATTTTGCTGAAGATTCCCCGAAAGCAAATGCTCTGCCGACTGTCTGACGCCGAGCGCTTTACCGCAATCGCGCTGGATGGCCAATCGGCGATGGGCGCGCTCGCCGGTTCGGTCATCAGGGGCGCCGCAAATGTGGATAAGGAGCTTGAGTCTTGCGCCGCATCCAAGTTGGCTGCCTCAGTCATCGATATCTTCGCGGCATCCGTTGAGACTGAATTTAACGGCATGAAAGGCATGCTCGAAAGACACGGAGGCGTACTAGAGCGTGCAAAGAGCTATATCGAAGCGAACCTGGGCGATTCAGAACTTGATGTCGAAATGGTCTCGAATGCCATCGGCGTGTCGAGACGCACTCTGAACAGGATATTTGCAGCTCAAGGAACAACGGCCGCGCGGTGGCTCTGGCAGAAGCGCCTCGAGGCAAGCCACACTTCGCTTACTGAGGGGCGTGCCCAGCACATTGCTGACGTCGCGGTGGCATGCGGTTTCAGCGATTTCTCACACTTCAGCAGAGCATTTAAGAAGACTTACGGCGTTGCGCCCAATACATTGGTAAAGCAGCGCGCTGCTTGAACTTCTTGGCACTAGCTGATGCGATGTCGCAGAAACGTTTGCCCTGCGACATCTCACAGTGATAGGTTCGCTCATCCAATCAAGACGCGCGCAAATAAAAAGATGGCATCCGTGGGTTGCGGACGCCATGAAAGTGCCGCAGGAGTACGGCACTGAACGAACATCAGTACTTAAGTCTTGTCGTAACCGCCGTCTACCATCAATGTCGTACCGTTACAGCCGCTAGACAGGTCTGAAAGAAAGAATGCGACCGCATTTGCCACTTCCTCGGGCCGAATAAGCCGTCCGATAGGGACCTGTTGCATCCATGTGGCGACCATCTCCGGCGCCTCATTCGCAATTCTTCCAATCATCGGAGTTTCCGTGCGACCCGGTCCTACGGCATTCACGCGGATTCCATCGCTCGCCCATTCCACGCCGAGCAACGCTGCAAGGTGCTCGACGGCCGCCTTTGTAGCTCCGTAGGCAGCGCACTTCTCCGGTCTGACAACCGTGCGAGCCGCTATTGAGGAAATCAGGACGATGCTGCCGCCGCGCTCGCGCATGTGACGAGCGAACGATTGCGCTGTAAAGAATGCGCCGTCGAGATTGATGGACATCGTCTGACGCCACGAAGCCTCGTTGTATGCAAAAGCCTCTGACATAACCGCGATGCCAGCATTGGCCACAACCCCATCGACACCGCCATGGCAACGAACCACGTCGTCCGCGGCCTGCGTCAGCGAGTCGGCGCTCGTGACGTCGATAGGCAGAAAATGGACCATTCCGCGACCAGCGTCCACTTCTGCGGCCAACCGTTCGCCATCGCTCGAAACCAGGTCCGCCATAATGACCCGGCTACCCGAGTCCACCAAACAACGAACCGTGGCAAGGCCGATGCCTCCGGCGCCACCAGTGATAACAATCGTCTTGTTGCGCAATCCCTCCATGCTACGAGTCTCCTTTTATAGATGACTACATCAAGCGTGGCCCTCCCCCTACCGCGCGCAAGTAAGCGTACGATGCGCAAGGCATGGGGAGAGTTGGCACAGGTCAGCGCTTAGCCGAGATAGACGCCGACGGACTTGAGCTCGGTATATGCCTCAATTCCGTTCAGCCCCATCTCTCGTCCCCATCCGGACTGCTTATAGCCACCGAAAGGAAGCGCCGCGTCGGTCTGGTTGTGGTTATTGACCCAAACCACGCCTGCTCGGATACGCGACGCTAACTTGTGAGCCAAACTAACGTCCTGAGTCCATACGCTCGCGGCGAGACCGTAGTTCGTGTTATTGGCTTCGCGTACGAGCGCATCGAGGTTGTCGCTATCCATCCTCATCGCGGAAATGACCGGTCCGAAGATTTCCTGCTGATACACAGTCATGCCCGGCTTTACGTCTGTCAACACGGTCGGGCTGATGAAAAAGCCTGCGCCTTCCGGCTTCCCGCCGCCCGAATACACCTTCGCGCCCTCGTCGATACCCGCTTGCAGCAGTTTTGATACGCGCGAAAGTTGTCGTTCGGAGATGAGAGGTCCAAGGTTCGTGGCTGGGTCGAGGCCATGACCGAGTTTGAGCGACTCTGCATATTCCGAAACCCCTGCAACGACCTTGTCGTAGATGTCTTCGTGAATATAGAGGCGGGAACCAGCCGTACATGCCTGGCCAGTATTGAGCAGCACTGCTTCTGCCACGCCCGGGATGGCACGCTTCAGGTCGGCATCAGGAAAAACGAAAACCGGGCTTTTGCCACCGAGTTCGAGCGTGACGCGTTTCAGGTTGCCTGCCGAGGCGCGCACGATAGCCTTGCCCGTATCGGTGCTCCCGGTGAATGCGACCTTGTCAACGTCCGGATGCTCGACCAAAGCGGCACCTGCGGTACCATCGCCGGTCACGACATTGAGCACGCCCGGGGGCAGCCCGGCCTCTTGACAGAGTTCGGCAATTCGCAGTGCCGTCAGCGGCGTGTCCTCAGCGGGCTTGAGCACAATGGTACAACCGGCAGCAAGAGCGGGCGCCAACTTCCATGCCGCCATGAGCAGAGGCACGTTCCACGGAATGATTTGACCCACGACGCCGATGGGCTCGCGGACCGTATATGCGTGCCATTCGCCCGGCATATTCACCGGAATGGTGGTGCCGGTGATTTTCGTGGCCCATCCCGAGTAGTAGCGGAAATGCTCTGCGCCGAGGCGGACGTAAAAATTTTTCACCACGTTGTACGGCGAGCCTTCGTCGAGAACTTCCAGTTGTGCAAGTTCCTCTGCATGCTCGTCGATTAGTGCGCCAATCTTCCAGATGATTTTCGCGCGCTCGCTTGTCGGCATCGTGCGCCACGGCCCGCCCTCAAAAGCTTCGCGAGCTGCCTTGACTGCGAGCTCAACGTCTTTTGCATCGCCGTTCGCCATCGTCGAAATCGTAGCCCCAGTGGCCGGGTCGACGACATCACGAGTCGCACCCGACGAAGCAGTGACCCATTCACCGCCGATAAAGAGGCGATGTTTCTTTCCCAGAAATCGCTTCGTGGCTTCAGAGAGGGTGGATGCCGTATCGAAAACTGCAATTGAAGAAGTCATTGCTCTTCCCTGTGACGTTGGTAAAAACTGCGACGACCCAAGGCGGCCCGGACAATGCGCCGACGCCACCTTGAAGCTGACTCAGACTCCGAGTTGCTCGACGTGTTGGTCAGTTCGGCTCACAACACTACCTGCCGTCGCATCGTAAAGAATCATGTCTGCGGCTTTCTCCGCAATCATGATGGTCGGAGCATTCGTGTTTCCGCTCGTGAGCGTAGGCATAATCGACGCGTCAACCACACGCAAACCGCGAACGCCGTGTACACGCAAGCGTGCATCGACTACCGCGTCGTCGTCCGAGCCCATCTTGCAGGTTCCCACCGGGTGGTAAACGCTCTCGCTCTTGTTCTTGAGGTATTCGTCCAACTCTGCGTCCGACGTAACTTCCTTACCCGGCCCAAACTCCTCCCCTCGATACTGGTCAAACGCCTTCTGCGCCATCAGCTCGCGCGCGATTCGCAGACCGTCCCGCATCACGCGGATATCGTCGGGTACAGCAAAGAAGTTCGGGTCGATTTCCGGCAGTGCCGTCGGGTCAGCAGAGCGCGCCAGCACCGTTCCGCGGCTTTGAGGACGCGAGATGTTGAAGTAAGGCATCACGCCTTCTTCGTAGAAAATCTTCCGGCCATGGTCCTCATACATCACCATGTTCAAATGGAACTGGATATCCGGCGCCACCACGTCCGGTCGCGTCTTCACAAAGGCGAGCGCCTCGACGCCGTGGTAGGCGGCCGGCCCCGTCTTGGTCGCCATGTACTTTGCAACCGCCGATGCGGAGTTCAGGATGTTGAGATGCTTGAGCAGCGAAAGCGGCTGCGTAATGCGTTGTTTCAGGCCGCATCCGACATGGTCCTGGAGGTTCTTTCCGACACCCGGGAGCTTATGAACGGTTTGAACGCCGATAGACTGGAGGTGCTCCGGGTCACCGACCCCAGAAATCTGCAGCAGGTGTGGCGAGTTGAACGCTCCGCCGCAGAGGATGACCTCTTGAGAAGCGTAGACTTTCTTCGATTTCTTCCCCGCCAGATACTCCACACCCACGGCGCGGTCACCATCGAAGAGAACTCGGGATGCAATCGCATCAGTAATGACAGTGAGGTTCTTTCGGTCGCGAATCGGGGCGATATAGCACCGCCCCACGCTCGAGCGAACGCCGTCGGCAAGCGTGCTGTCACAGGGGCCGAAACCTTCCTGACTGCCGCCGTTCAAGTCGTCGTTATATTGGTAGCCCGCCTGCTTACCTGCCTCGATAAAGGCGAGGGCAATCGGATTGTGAATGCCGAACCGACTGGTTTTCAGAGGACCACTTCCGCCGTGAACGTCACTCTCTCCGCCCGACCACGTTTCGGACTTCTTGAAGTACGGGAGGATGTCTTCGTAACCCCAGCCCTCGTTTCCAAGGTCACGCCAGCGGTCATAGTCAGTCCGGTCGCCACGCGTATAAATCATGCCGTTGACCGTTGTGCAGCCACCAATGCTGCGTGCACGAGGAATAAACATCTCGCGATTGTTCATGTGTTTCTGTGCAACCGTGTGATATCCCCAGTCCAGCTGACCCGTCTGCATCAACCGGAAGTATCCCGCCGGCATGTGGATGAATGGGCTCTTGTCCCAGCCACCCGCTTCGAGCAGGGTGACATTGACGCTGGCGTCGGCGCTCAGTCGATGTGCCAGAACGGCACCGGCGGAGCCCGCTCCGATGATGATGTAGTCAGCCATTACTTGCCTCCATGTTTCCGTTTTGCCAATGCTTCACGCACTGCGTTTATGCCTTGCAACGTTTCGTACCCGGTATGTTGCGGAACCGACCTGACGTGAGCGATGACAGGGACAGCCGTTCGAACGCCTGGGCGTCCACGCGGAAATCCTGCGTCGTCGACTCGAGAGATTTATTGCTGAAAGACGGCCTTGAGTTTCTCGGCGGAAAGTGCTGAAGAGAAATCGGCGTCCGGCGGAGCCGTAGGGTCACACTTCGGGTCCATACCCTTGGCGCTGTCAGCGTACGGAACCGGGAATGCCGCAAGAGGCTCCTCATTCTTTGTCCCCTGGAAATCTGCAACGCCGCGACGACCAGCGAACCTGATGACAGAAGTCGTTCCGTCAAGCGAGAAGTACGGGAACGCCTTGCCGGACTTTTTCATATCCAGATATTTGCAGTTCAACTCGTTGTTGCTCGCATTTGTCGCGATAGCCGGAATGGCCAGGTGTGCCTGTTCAAACGCCTTCACCGTTGCGAGCGCGGTTACACCGTAGTCCGTGGCGACACCATCGATGCGCGGATACTTTGCGATGAGCCCTGAGACCGCCTTTTGCGCATCAACCGGATTCCAGTTGGTCACAATAAAGTTGTTATCCAGCAGTTTCAGGTCCGGATACTTCGTCAACTCCGTCTTGAATCCTTCCAGGAATATCTGCGACGACATGGCTCCCGGCGCTCCACCGAGAAACACGACATTTCCTTTTTTGAGGTTCTGGCCGTACCAATCGGCCCAAACCTGGCCCATCCGGTAGACGTCCTCGGTCACATTTGCTGCGTAGTCTTTCCCGGCGTTACCTGAAATCTTTGCGAGGTAAGGGACTACGGTCACACCAGCCTTGGTTGCCGCACGCATGGCCGGAATCTGCGCCGCGCCGAAATCCGGGAAGACAACGAGTACGTTTACGCCCTGCGCGACCATACTGTTAATGTCGGAATTTGCCTTCTGTTGGTCACCGTTCGCGTTCGTGTACATGAACTTCTTGAAATTCTTGCAGCGACTGACCTCATCCTTCAGTTCGGCGGCCGCTGTCTTGCGCCACGTGACGCCACCGTAGCCATCAGACAGACCAACGACCATCGGCTTCGTGCCGCACATGGAACCGATATCTCCCTGTTTGGTTACCAAGGCGGATTCGGCAGACATCGCGGGCATGGACGCGGATGCTGCAAGCAGGCTAGCGGCAAGCGCGCGCATCGAATACAGATAGAGATTTTTCATCGTCTCCTCATCTTTTTAGAGTCACAAGTCCTTCGATGAAGCCATCTTCATCAGACTTGCAGCCAATATATGAGAGGAGGAGAAGGCCTTCGCGACTGGCCACGACATAATCAATGGCCCCTGTGCGCCAAAGATATGGCTATTCGAAAGTAAAGGGGCACGAACCAGCGGCAGCGCTGAGCCCTCGTTGCATCTGCGACGGCAAATATGCTGAAGGCCTCCGGTTTCCGGGATTGGTCGTATTTGCTATACGCGCATTGAATCGCTTATGTATAATTTATAGACCGGAAGCGACACCGGTCAAAAGGATGTCTGACCAGGCAAGCGCCGACGATTTGCCCGTGCGCTCTATCGGCGCGACTTCCGCACTTCTGAACACAATGCAGGACGTTCGAGCATGGAAAGTAGGCTGTCACCGCGAGTCTTATGGCTCTTGAGCACGTGTTGCTTCACAAGCATGGCATCAATGAGGGTGTGCGATTCCTTGCTGCCATCGTTTCAGTCATCTTTTGACGTAACGACGGGTGGTGCGGCGCAGACAATTTCGGCATTTGCGCTCGCTTATGGCGTTATGCAGTTGTTCTTTGGCCCTTTGGGTGACCGATTTGGCAAAGTCCGCGTCATCGCGCTCGCCACATTGGCCTGCACTATCGGCAATGTTGGGGCAGCAATCTCCCTCCAGTTGGACCAGCTAGTTGTCGCGCGCGTACTTTCCGGCGCCGCGGCGGCCGGAATCGTTCCTCTTACGATGGCATGGATTGGGGACATGGTGCCGTACGACCGACGCCAGGAAGTCCTTGCGCGGCTGCTTGGCGCAACGGTATTTGGCATGATTGCCGGCCAGTGGTTGGGTGGATTGGTGGCAGACACATTCAACTGGCGCGTATCTTTCGCTTCACTGGCAGCGATTTCCCTCTTGGCAGGCCTCTTGGTGTTACGGGAGAACGGCGGCAGGCCCGCTAACAGCACGAGTACCGGAAAAGGGTTCGGTCATCGCGCCGTTGAGGTCCTTTCGATTCCGTGGGCTCGAACGATTCTCCTGGTAACCTTCATCGAAGGCGCGCTCGCGTTCAGTACCCTTTCGTTCATCCCGAGCCACCTCCATACGGCTTTCAATATTCCGATGTCGAAGGCCGGTGGCATAGTGGCCCTGTATGGAGTTGGCGGCCTGCTTTACAGCCGTTGTGCCCGCTTGCTCGTTCGGCGGCTCGGCGAAGCCAACCTGGCGCGGCTAGGCGGTGCATGTCTCACGGTCTCCTATGGCGGGCTCGCCTCGCTAAGCGATTGGCCGTTCGCTATCCCCGCCTGTCTACTTGCCGGCTTTGGCTTTTACGCGCTGCACAACACGCTTCAAACCCACGCCACTCAGATGGCACCCGGTGCCCGCGGAACAGCAGTGTCGCTCTTCTCGTGTTTTCTATTCTTCGGCCAGTCGCTTGGAGTTCTCTGTGCAGCATGGTTCCTCGACCGGTTTTCTGCTCAGCCCGTTTTTCTTTTCTCGGCAACCGGTCTTCTCATACTTGCACTGACCTTTTCAGTGCTGTTATCACGGCAGAGCTCTCGGCTGGTCCGAACCACTGATATCGGCGCGCGCTGAACGATGGAGACCCACCGCCCGGTTCTCGCGCCCACTCGCTAGCTGCAGCGCAAGAAAAAAGGTCGGATACCCGACTGGCGAGTATCCGACCTTTATTGCTGCTCGCAGCCTTTTCAGCCGGTTTGCATTTCGTTGTCCATGCTTTCCTGGTAGGAGGGGTAGTCAATGTATCCCTCGTCGCCTCCACCATAAAAGACCGCGTAGTCGAACGGCGTAAGCGGCCACGCATTCCTGAAGCGTTCGACCAAGTCCGGATTCGAAATAAACGGACGACCAAACCCTGCCAGGTCGGCAATACCGGAATTTACAAGTTGTTCCGCAGTTTCTTGGGTAAGTGAACCGGTTATCACCAGCGTGCCCTTGTAAGCGTCGCGGAACCTCCCGAGAAAATCTTGCGGAATCGCAGCCACAGTTGGGTCAATGTTGCACAGCGACTCCTGGTCGCTGAGGTGGACATATGCCAGGTTTCTCTCGCTGAGCTTCTCTGCCAGGGTGAGCCAGGTGTTCTCCTCATCGTCAAAGCTGTGCATGCCGTGAAGACGCCCATACGGCGCTAACCTTATGCCCACCCGATTGCTCCCGATAGCCTCAGACATTGCGTCGACCGCGTCAAGGACGAAGCGCAGGCGATTCAGCGTGCTTCCGCCGTAGTCGTCAGTACGGGTGTTGCAACTTGCACTGATAAACTGTTCAAAGATATATCCATTGGCGCCATGAATTTCGATTCCATCGAATCCGGCTTCCATCGAATTCTTCGCCGCCGTGACGAAGTCCGAGGTGACACGCGCAATGTCTTCTTTGGTCATCGCCCGAGGCGTGCTCACCGGGACCGCTCCCGGCTGACCAGCTTCATCGTATGCGAAGCACGTGTAACCTTTCGCGGGAACCCCTACCGAGGACAGGGGCGCGGTACCGTTTTCCTGCAAACTCACGTGAGAAATCCGGCCGACGTGCCAGACCTGGATGAAAATCTTGCCGCCCTCCTCGTGCACACCCTTGGTCACTTCCTGCCATCCCTTGATTTGCTCGGGGGTGTGGATGCCGGGCGTGAAAAGGTAGCCAGTTCCTTCAATTGAAATCTGGGACCCTTCGGTAACTATCAAACCAGCCCCAGCGCGTTGGCGATAGTACAGGGCGGTGCTGGCATCTGGAACAGTGTCACGTGCGCGCGACCTCGTCATCGGTGCCATCAGGACACGGTTCGCCAGTAAGGTACCGTTCAAATCGTAGCTTTGCAGTAGCTTGCTCATCACTGTCTCATCGGATACTTTGCGGTAAAGAAAACGCTACGCGAACCGGCAAGCGAGTGACGTGCAATGATGTCTCTCATGGCGAACCGCGCAGCGCACCGTCGAAATGCCTCTACGGTGCAATCACCAGGATTCCTTGACGAAAGGCGACTTGACCCACCCTTCCGTCCAGGGCGACGACTGGTCAATCGTTCCGGTAATCTCCTCGAAGAGCCACTGGTCGCCAACCTTCACGAGCTTGTCGCTGTACTTGCCTGCGAGCACAAAGGCTTCCTGTTCCGCCTTCGTGGGCGACGCGGCCATCGTAAGCAGGCAGACCAGATAGAAAGTCGCTTCTGCACGCTTGCCGTCGGCGCTAAGTGTGACAACCGGTGATGAGATGTTGTGCTGCCCCCAGGCGATGCCTTCCTTGAGATTCCGGCAATGCTGCTTGATACCGTCTCGGCCCTTTGCCTCACCACCGACGCCCTTGATGACCCAGAGACCGTCCTCAACAAAGAGCGATGCGATTCCCTCCGGGTTGTATCCGTCGTCGAGATGACGCGCGTACGTCGCCTTCAGTTGTTTAATGGCTTCGATGTCTTCGATGCGCTTGACACGTTCTTCCAGACTGAATTCCTGTCCCATCATTTCCTCACACAAGAGAGTTTTCCGACGTTTCAATAAGCACTACAAATTACCTACCACACGATTCATACGGTGAACGACGTGTGGTTATTGCTTGAAAACAGCTTTTAGCTTGTCGACGGCCAGCACCGACGAGAAGTCCGCATCGGGGGGCGCCGAGGCATCGCACTTTGGCGCAACGCCGGCGCCGCTATCCGCGTATATGTATGGGAAGACCTGGAGAGGCTCGTTGTCTGTCGTTCCCTGATACATCGCTACGCCTCGCCGCGCGGCAAACCTGATGACGGAAGTCATGCCATCAAGCGAGTAGTAAGGGAAAGGTTTGCCAGCGTCTTTCATCGTTACGTACTTGCAACTCAGCTCATTGTTGCTCGAGCCAGTCGCGATGGCTGGAATAGGCAGATGCGCCTGCTGGAAGGTCTTGACGGTCGCAAGTGCGGTCACCCCATAGTCAGCCGCCACACCATCGATATGCTGATACTTGGCAATCACCCCCTCGACAGCTTTAGGCGCGTCAATAGGGTTCCAGTTCGTCACAACAAAGTCATTCTGGACCAGCTTCAGCTCGGGATATTTAGCCAGATGTGTTTTGAAGCCTTCGAGAAAGGTCTGCGATGCCGGCGCTCCCGGGATGCCCCCGAGGAAGACGACATTGCCCTTCTTCAGATTCGTGCCAAACCAGTCCGCCCACGCCCCGCCAATGCGCAGGAGGTCGGCGCTCACGTTCGCCGCGTAATCCTTGCCCGGGGTGCCCGGAACCTGAGCCATGTAGGGGATGACCGTGACGCCAGCCCGTGTTGCAGCTCGCATCGCTGGAAGCTGCGCGGCTCCGAAGTCCGGGTACACGATGAGAACATTCACACCCTGCGCGACCATACTGTTGATGTCGGAGTTCGCTTTCTGCTGGTCTCCGTTCGCGTTCATGTAGATGAAACGTTTCAGGTTCTTGCAGCGACCTACCTCATCCTGCAGTTCCGCAATGGCGGTCTTTCTCCAAGTGTTACCACCGTAGCCATCCGAAAGGCCTACGACCATCGGTTTGGTACCACACATGGTCGTAATATCGCCTTGGCGTTGTACCGATACGGATTCGGCTGCCATTGCGGCGGAACTGGTGGCCGCCAGTAATAAACCACCAAGAATCGTGGAATACCTGAAATACGCTTTCATCGTCTCCTCTCCTTTTTAGAGTTGGTCGCCTATTGACCAACGCCGTCTCTGCACACATGTGGCGACTATAGGAGTGGGATGACGTGCTTTCACGACCGCGCGCGCCATATTCGATTGCCTCTTTACGCCACGCGGACACCCAAAAGACGACCTGTGGCGGGTCAGACAAATGCGCCAAGGTGCGCCACGAGGTGCGCACCGGGCATAACGAAGGGTGATTTATGCAATACGGCGGACGGACGGATGAGGGATAACACCGACCTGCCGGTCACGTGCTTTTGTCAGGAATGGCAGGTCGAGGCACAGCATGCCTCAACCAGATGGGGAGCACTTCAGGTAGTTGCGCCTGATGTCCGGCAGTCGGTTTGACCTTATCCGGCTGAAGCGACGCGGCCGGCGTTCTGCTCTGTCAATAGTTTGGTGGTTTCAAGCAGATTCGTAGCAAGCTCACCCTTCCACGCAACGTCAAAAGCTCCAGCCACACCGAAGAGCGTGAGAACAAGAACAATTTCTCCAGTGCCGTCGAAAACGGGGGCACTGATGCTGTTGATGCCTGGAATTGGCATTCCCTCGCCACGTGCAAGGCCGCGCTTCCGGATGTCGGCCAGAATGCCATCGAACTGCTCGAGAGTGAGGCGCTCGCCCTCAGGTGTCTGTGCGCCAATGTCCGCCTTCACCAATTCCTTGATGAGAGGGGTTTTCTTGTACGCGGCAAATACACGGCCGGTCGTGGAATGCGCAAGAGACATGACCGTGCCCACGTGAACACCGGCATGCAAAGACGCAGCAGGCTCGATACTTTGGAGAATGGTCGGGCCGCGGTCGCCCCATGCGGCGAGAAGCACACTCTGTCCAACACGCGTCGCGAGGTCGCTCGACGGCTGCATCGCATTGCGCACATCGGGCACCATCCGGAGTGCGTGCAGCCCCAACCGCAATGAGAGCGGCCCCGGCTCGAAGCGCGAGGTAACGGGGTCCCGTTTGACGAGACCGGTACGCAACAGGCTGACCATGTAGGTAAAAACCTGGTTTGGAGGTATGCCACTTCGGGCGCTCAGTTGTGCCAGCGTCACGGGTTCGCCAGCGTCTGCAAGATACTGAAGGAATCGACCACCGACCTCCATGCTCTGAATGCCCCGCTGTTCCTTGCGTGCATTCGTCTCCTGGCCTTCCGAAGGCTGTTCTTTTGCCGGTTGCTTCGTTACCATGCAATCCTCTGCCGCACGAATGTGAATGTGATTTCTTGATTTTACCGGCATCCGGGTTCAACGAGACGGAAGCCTGATTTCAAGGGTACACAACCCACCGAGATAGTCGCATGGACACCGATAGCACCGAAAAAGCGCAGCGTGGTATTCAATCAGTCGAAGTCGGCAGTGAAATTTTGTCCGCGCTCACCTACTCCGACGCCCCCATGCCGCTCAAGGAAATTGCCCGGGTGACGGGCATGTCTCCGGCCAAGCTCTTTCCGTACCTTGTGAGCCTCATCAAGCTAGAACTGGTGCAACGCGTCGAACCGTCCGGCGACTATGCACCAGGCCCGCTCGCTTTGCGGCTGGGGCTTTACGGTTTGCAACGGTTGAACCCGCTTCGTGAGGCCGAGGCAGACGTACTGGCACTCGCCTCGAGGACCGGACAGAGCGTCTTTCTGACAACCTGGGGACCCAACGGTCCCGTCGTCGTCCGACAGGAAGACCCCTCCTATCCGCTTCACCTCACTTTGCGCGTCGGCACAATCATGTCGCTTGTCAATACGGCAACCGGGCGGCTCTTCGGTGCGTATATGCCCGAACCGCTTGTGCGCAAGGCACTTGATGATGAAGGTATCCGGCTCAGTGGCGCCACAGACCTCAAGTCGGCGGACAAGATTCGGCTGTTCAAGGAATACGAGCAAATTCGCGAAGAAGGAATGACCCGGACAGCGGGTCATCCGCTGCCGGGCGTGAACGCAATCGCAGCACCCGTCTTCATGTTCAATGGCACGATTGCGCTCGCAATCACCCTTGTGGGTCCGGCCGGTACCTTCGACACGCGCTGGGATGGCGAACTCGCGGGAACCCTGCGTCAGACGACCACCGACCTCTCATATCGGTTGGGGTACAAGACGATGCATTCCAGCGAAGCCTGACGTGAGCGCCGGTGGGCAAGCAGGCGACGAACTGATTCGTTGTCGCCCGCTCCCCTGCATGCCTCGGACAGTCTCCTTCCTCGAATACCGTCACCTCCGGAAAGCAGGCGCGAGGTTCGATACGTCATCTCAACTGCCCAACCATCGCAATGACGGGTCACTATCGACCGTCTGCCTTCTCAACCTCCAGGTTCCTCCGCGTAATAGCGGGGGGAAATCACGGCACCATGTCGAGGCGTGCCGCCGGCCGCGTCGTGAAGAAGTCGACCGGCTCACACGGTAGCTGACAATGCGCCGCCCCGTTCAGGGTTGACGCTGCCGCCCGCTTCGCGCACGAGGTCGGCCTTCTGCGGCCAGGGTGCCTCGAACCTGTGCCAACGCAGTGTTTGAAGTGTGGAACCGTCCACGTAGCGGGCCTGATTGCCCTGCAACGTGTCGACGCACACCCCAACCTCTCTCACGGGCCCACTGCGTTACGTTCGTACGCGCCCCTTGGGCTCACCCAAAAATTCGCTATCTGCAAGCAAATTCTCATAGAGAAAATCTTGTACGACCCGCAAACTGCTCCCTTGCAGATTTCTCGTTTGACGAAGCCATCTACGGGATTTTGTCTATATGCGAATTCATCTGCTTATGTATAATTTCTAACACCCGGACACAGCGGCGTTGGTCGCGGGCTTGCTCAGTCCCCTTTTACCCATCGAATTAGAGGTCTTTCGCCATGGCGACAGAAAAGAAGTTTGCTTCCCACGCGGACGTTGAGGAAAAGAAAGTTACGTTCGAACAACTTTCGGAACATGCATACGCCTACACCGCTGAGGGCGACCCCAATACCGGCATCATCATCGGTGACGACGCTGTGCTTGTCGCTGATACGCAAGCAACACCGGTGATGGCTCAGGACGTCATTCGCCGCATCCGCGAAGTCACCGACAAGCCCATCAAGTACGTTCTGCTGACCCACTATCATGCGGTCCGCGTGCTCGGTGCGTCGGCCTACAACGCCGAGCAAATAATCGCAAGCCAGGACACCTACGACCTCATCGTCGAACGCGGCGAGCAGGATATGAAGAGCGAGATTGAGCGCTTCCCACGTCTCTTCAATGCGGTTGAATCAGTGCCGGGCCTCACGTGGCCGACCCTTACTTTCCAGAAAAAAATGACGCTCTGGATGGGCAAGCTCGAAGTCCAAATCCTGCAGCTTGGTCGCGGGCATACCAAGGGCGATACCGTAGTCTGGCTGCCGCAGGAAAAGACATTGCTTTCCGGCGACTTGGTCGAGTACGGCGCAACGCCGTATGCGGGCGACGCGTATTTCCAGGATTGGCCTGCCACGCTTGATGCTATCGCCGCGTTGAAACCCGAAAAGCTTGTCCCCGGCCGCGGCGCTGCTCTCAAGACGCCGCAGGAAGTGGCCGACGGGCTGGCTGGAACCCGCGCTTTCGTCAGCGAGCTCTACAGTAAGGTCAAGTCTGGCGCCAGCGAAGGCAAAGACCTGAACGCCATTTACAAAGAAACCTACGCCACGCTGAAGCCGAAGTTCGGCGACTGGGTCATCTTCGACCACTGTATGCCATTCGACGTCACACGGGCACACGACGAAGCAACGCAGTACCCGGACCCGCGTATCTGGACTGCTCAGCGCGACAAGGAAATGTGGGAAACCCTCGAGGGTTGACCGCCCTCACGCGCCAGCCTGCGAGCATCAGGAACACGCAGGCTGCAACGACCAGTCCAACCTGGAGACATTAAAGTGCAACAGCCGACCCGAGACACATCAAGCCGCCGTGAACCCGTTCAGGGCGGCACGTTCTGCAACACTGCATTGCAACGCGCATCGTCCGCGTCTGCATTCTCAGCCCATCCGGATGGCTATCAGTCGGGATTTGCCAGCGAGTTCGCCACCGAGGCGCTCCCCGATGCGCTTCCCGTTGGTCGAAATTCGCCCCAGCGTGCGCCCTACGGCCTGTATGCAGAACAGCTCTCGGGCACGGCCTTCACTGCCCCTCGCTCCCACAACCGTCGTTCATGGTTGTATCGCGTGCGACCGGCCGCGGTTCACATGCCATTCACGCCGCTGGAGAGCAGCAGACTGGTCAGCGACTTCTCGCGCGTACCACCGACTCCTCCCAATCAGTTGCGCTGGGACCCGCTCCCGATGCCGGACACGCCGACAGATTTCGTTGACGGTCTCGTCACGATGGCAGGCAACGGGTCGGCGGATGCAATGTCGGGATGTGCTATCCATATGTACGCAACGAACCGTTCCATGACGGACCGGTTCTTCTACAGCGCGGACGGAGAACTGCTGATTGTTCCGCAAGAAGGTCGACTCAGCATTGCGACAGAACTCGGCCTTCTTGACATCGAGCCGCAAGAAATCGCTGTCATTCCGCGTGGCGTCCGCTTTCGCGTCGAGTTGCCAGACGGTGAAGCGCGCGGATACATCTGCGAAAACTTTGGGGCCCTGCTCCGCCTTCCTGACCTCGGACCTATCGGTTCGAACGGTCTTGCCAACCCGCGCGACTTCCTGACACCACACGCGGCGTATGAAGTTCGTGAAGGCGATTTTGAACTCGTGGCAAAACTTAACGGCCATCTCTGGCGCGCAGACATAGGTCACTCGCCTCTGGACGTAGTCGCCTGGCATGGCAACTACGCGCCGTACAAATACGACCTTCGACGTTTCAACACCATTGGCTCGATAAGCTTCGACCATCCGGACCCGTCAATCTTTCTGGTGCTGCACTCACCGAGTGATACGCCCGGCGTTGACACTATCGATTTCGTCATCTTCCCGCCTCGGTGGCTTGCCGCCGAAGACACCTTCCGCCCGCCCTGGTTCCATCGGAATTTCGCTAGCGAGTTCATGGGGCTGATTCATGGCGAGTACGATGCCAAAGCCGAAGGCTTTGTGCCGGGTGGCGCCAGCCTTCATAACTGTATGTCGGGACATGGTCCCGACGCTGGCACGTTTGAAAAGGCATCGGTGTCTGACACGTCGCAGCCAATGAAGGTCGATTCGACCATGGCTTTCATGTTTGAGACGCGCAATCTCATCAAGCCAACTCAGTTCGCTCTGGAAACCTCGCAGTTGCAGGCACAGTATTTTGAGTGCTGGCAGGGCCTTGGAAACAACTTTAACCCGGACGTTAAGTGATGCCTGCCAACACAGAAGATGCCCTGATGCTGCGTCGAACAATTAGCTCAGACCTCAAAAGCTGGGTCGAGTCGGCGAATTTCGCCAGCACAGACTTCCCCATTCAGAACCTGCCCTTCGGCGTATTCTCGGATGGCAAGTCAAGCGCAGGCCGGGTCGGCGTTTCAATTGGAGACCTGATTCTCGACCTGTCGGTCATCGAGGCCGCAGGACTGATTGCCGTGCCATATGTTGTCACCGACGATGCCGGTCAGCCCAAGAGCGTCTTTCGACAGGCGCGCCTCAATGATTTCGTAGCCTTAGGAAAGGCAGTGTGGACCAGCACCCGAATTCAGCTATCCGCACTATTGTCCCAAGACACATCGACACTGCGGGATAATCCTGAATTGCGGGAGCGGGCCTTCGTGCGCCAGCGCGACGCGACTATGCATCTTCCTTTCGACATACCCGGTTACACGGATTTCTACTCATCCCGCGAACATGCGACGAATGTCGGCGCGATGTTCCGCGACCCGAAAAACGCGTTGATGCCGAACTGGCTCGAGATTCCTATCGGGTATAACGGGCGAGCGTCTTCTGTGGTCGTCAGTGGTACGCCCATTCGTCGACCGAACGGCCAACGCAAGGAGCCGAACGCTGAACGTCCCACTTTTGGACCCTGTCGTAAGCTCGACATTGAACTCGAAACAGGCTTTTTCGTCGGCGTGGGCAATGCGCTCGGCTCGACTATCAGTGCAAGCGACGCCGACGGTCATATCTTCGGTATGGTCCTTCTTAACGACTGGAGCGCGCGCGACATCCAGCAGTGGGAGTACCAACCGCTTGGACCGTTCAATTCGAAAGGATTCGCGACAACCATTTCTCCGTGGGTGGTCACCATGGAAGCACTGGAACCGTTCCGAATTGAACAACCCCCGCAAGTGCCGAAGCCTCTGTCTTACCTCCGCGGAGCTACGCGCGCTGGAGTCGACCTGCATCTTGAGGTACAGCTGAAGCCGAAGTCCGCTACGTCGCCAACGACTATCGCCAAGACCAACTTCAAGTATATGTATTGGTCGATGGCGCAGCAGCTGGTGCACCACACTTCCGCAGGCTGCAACACTCGTGTCGGTGACCTGCTTGGTTCCGGGACTATCAGTGGACCAAAATCTGAATCGCCCGATGACAAAATTGGGACATTCGGAAGCTTGCTCGAGTTGACCTGGAACGGACAATCACCGCTCAAGCTAGATAACGGTGAAACACGTGACTTTATCGAGGATGGCGACGAATTGACTCTGATTGGCTGGTGCCAAGGCGACGGCTATCGGGTCGGGTTCGGTTCATGTGTCGGCACCGTCTTGCCCGCGCTTGAGGTCCCAAGCTCGGAGGATAGCGAATGAAGCTGTATAGCTACTTTCGCAGCTCGGCATCTTATCGAGTTCGTATTGCGCTTGCTTTAAAGGAACTAGAGTTTCAGTATGAAGCCGTCCATCTTTTGAAAGATGGCGGTCAACAGCTCGCGCCGGAATACCGCCAGGTGAACCCCGACGGTATCGTCCCTGCTCTTGAGGAAGGACCCGAAGTTCTAACGCAGTCTCTGGCAATAATTGAATATCTTGATGAAGTACACCCCGAACCACCGCTCCTTCCCAGGAGCGCTGCGGACCGTGCTTATGTACGCTCGATTGCCCTACAGGTCGCATGCGAAATCCACCCGGTTGATAACCTGCGCGTCCTTAAATACCTGAAGAATAACTTCGGTATATCGGACGAGCAGAAGTCACAGTGGTACAGGCATTGGATTGACATCGGCTTCGGCTCTTTGGAGGCTCGCCTCGCGGCCGAAAAGCGCGTTGGAGACTTCGCGTTCGGCGACACGCCGACAGTCGCCGACATTTGTTTGGTTCCGCAAATCTGGAACGCACGACGATTCGACATACCATTGGATTCCTATCCGACGCTGAATCGCATTGCCAACAATGCGATGGCTTTAAGCGCATTCAAACATGCGGAACCCGCAAACCAACCGGATGCGGAAGGCTGAGCTGGTGTCGCGACGTTTTTTGCGGGCGCGGGGTCAACCCACAGCCCACCAATCAGGCAGAATTCGGTCATGGGCGTGTGGGCCTCGGTCTGCCTAGACACAGACCACACGTACTAGATTCAACAACAAAAAGCAGACAAAAGCGCGTGGTTAAAGTTCAGCAAGTCCTAACTAATAGATAGCGCCGGAGCCGCGCGCTCCATGGTGCAGTTTGGAGACATCATGAGCGCAGGCTTTCAACATCCGTTTCCCGCGGCGACAAGCAGCGTCGCGCGCGGCAAAATCGTCAGTGCACAAGAGGCCGTCAGGCTAATTCGTCCCGGCAACACCGTCGCAACCGGTGGGTTTGTTGGCATAGGCTTCGCAGAGGAAGTTGCAGTCGCGCTGGAGCAGCTGTTTCTCGACTCAGGCCAGAACGGCACGGATGTGGCTCGAGACCTAACGCTCGTTTATGCGGGTGGTCAGGGCGATGGCGCCGGCAGAGGCCTGAATCACCTAGCTCACGAAGGACTTGTTCGGCGAGTAATCGGTGGCCATTGGGGGCTTGTGCCGAAGCTCCAACGCCTGGCTGTCCAAGGCCACATCGAAGCCTACAACCTTCCGCAGGGTGTAATTTCACAACTGTTCCGAGACATCGCGGCGCATCGACCTGGCCACCTGTCGACAGTCGGGCTCGGTACATTCGTAGACCCCCGAAACGGTGGCGGCAAGCTTAACGACAAAACGACAGATGATTTGGTCAGCCTCATATCTGTCAATGGCGCTGACTGCCTTCTGTACAAGACATTCCCCATCGATGTCGCTATCGTGCGCGGCACCACGGCCGACGCAAACGGGAACGTAACGATGGAGAAGGAAGCGCTCACCCTCGAGTCGCTGTCAATCGCTATGGCTGCACGTAACTCCGGCGGCATCGTGATAGTTCAGGTAGAGCGAATTGCAGAGTCCGGCACGTTGAATCCTCGACAGGTCAAGATACCCGGCATTCTGGTCGACTGTGTCGTCGTCGCGAAGTCCGAAAATCACTGGCAGACCTTTGCCGAACCGTACAGTGCAGGCTTCGCAAGCGAGCTTCGCGTTTCGGCTGGCTCCATTGCCCCAATGTCGTTGACGGAGCGGAAAGTCATAGCGCGACGAGCCTCGTTCGAGCTGATGGCTAACAGCGTGGTGAATCTTGGAATTGGGATGCCCGAGGGCATAGCGAGTGTCGCCAACGAGGAGAAGGTGTGCGACCTTTTCACGATGACGACGGAACCTGGCGTCATCGGCGGGATACCTGCGGGTGGACTGAATTTTGGTGCCGCGACCAATACTGACGCCATCATTGACCAGCCGTACCAGTTCGACTTCTATGACGGCGGCGGCTTGGACATTGCATTCCTCGGACTGGCTCAGGTTGACCGCGAAGGCAACATTAATGTGAGCAAGTTTGGCCCGAAGCTGGCAGGTGCAGGCGGCTTCATCAATATTTCTCAAAGCGCGAAGAAGGTGGTCTTTCTCGGCACGTTTAACGCCGGCAACCTCGATGTGAGTATCAAAGACGGCCGGTTGACAATTCTTCGGGACAGCGTCTGTCGGAAGTTCGTGGACGAAGTGGAGCACCGCACGTTCGGCGGTCGCTACGCGAATGAGCGCCGCCAGCCCGTCCTGTACATCACAGAACGGTGTGTCTTTGCTCTGGGCCCGGGTGGCCTCGAACTTGTCGAAATTGCGCCAGGAGTCGACTTGCAGAGGGACATCATTTCACAGATGGGCTTCGCGCCAATCATCAAGTCGCCGCCGCGCCTCATGGACGCGCGTATTTTCGAAAGCAAGCCGATGGGACTGCGAAGCGTGCTTCTGCGATTGAGACTTCGTGAGCGCTTCAGCTTCGACGCGGACAAGAATATGTTCTTCATCAACTTCGAAGGGCACAAGGTCGCGACTGAAGAGGACGTGGAAGCCATTCGCGCTGAGGTTGAACTGGCGTTGTCCGGGCTCACGGTAAGACCTCACGCTATCGTGAACTACGACAACTTTTCGATAGCTCCAGAGGTTATCGACGCCTATTCGGATATGGTGACCGGGCTCGTTTCCCGCTTTTACTCGGATGTGACCCGATACACCACGAGCAGCTTTCTCCGGATGAAACTAGGTGATGCGCTGCAACGTCGCAATGTCGCAACGTATATCTACGAAACTCCCGAAGAGGTTACGGCGTACGCGTCGCGTTAACTTCTGCCAGCCGTTTCTTCTGGTGTCTGGACCGCCAGGCTTATGCGCTAAGACTTCGCACACGCAGGATGCTATTCGCCGCTTCGTTGAGGAGTCCCGTCCAAATACCGGAACTCCTTCCCCTGCTACTTGACGTGGAGCTTCATTGTCTCGCCCATTCGCAGACTTTTCCGCGCCCGTGTTAAGGTCTTCAGGCGCGAGCGAGTACTACGCTTCGCTGACCGCGGTTTTGACAGTCTCTGTAGTCGCCTTCGTGGCAGTTGCATACGCCGCACTAGCAGACTGGTTCGCCGCGGCCAGACCCGACTTCCAGACGGCCAGAAATGCGTCGCTGCCCGGCAATGCATTTTTCGACATGTTTTCGAACCACGCCTTCGCGTCAAATGACGGTTGTTTAATGACCGCTTTGCCCACCGCGGCGAATTCAGCCTGGATGCTCGACACAATGTCCTTTACGTGCGTCCAATAGGCCTGAGTTTTCTGAAAACCGGCGCGTAGCTGGTCGTCCTCAACTGCAAACACTGCTTGCGGCGCCTTGCTAGTGAGGGACTTGGCAGCGAGTCCTTGCGCCTCGGCAAGCGTCGTCCTGACCGTCTGCGCATTGAGTTCGACGAGCTTTTCGAATCCTTGAAAAACCTTGCTTGCCAGACCGAAAGCTGTGTCGACGCTTGCTTTGGTTGCTGCAATCGATTGTTCGGGGATGAGGGTGGTCATAATCGACTCCAAAAAAGATAGGGCCGGATGTCGCCCCATTCACATGCTGCATCGCAGCAATTGGCTTCATAATAGCCGCAATTTTGATGAAGTCAATTTCTTATTTCTGTCCATCGTCGCCCGCTCTTTACCCTTCTACCTGCCATCAGATATGCCACAGCAGGACGGCTAGGGACAGCAGGGTTGCATCGGCCTAATGGCGTTTCATATTCATGCTGCGTTGCAGCATTCTTGGTGAAGATGTCTCACATACTTGCGCTTATGGAGATGCATGAAAAGCACTGAACTCACGCCGCCGTCAGCGACAATTCCCGCTTTTGAACCGTTTCGCCCCGGCAGCCGACCACCTTGCCAGCATGGCTCCGCCGGCTCTCCCACTGCCGCCGAACGACGGTTAGCCGACGAGTTCACGAGTAAAAGTTGCCGTACCGCGAAACCCTCTTCACTGAGCGCTACTCCGATTGCTAGTCGTCGAGTGCGGTTTACCGTGGCGTGCTCCTTCAAATGCCATCATCAGTTACCAGCCTAGGAAGCCTCGCAGCCTTGCCATCAACCAGTTTGCTTCGCCTTGCCTTCAATTGCACGCGCATCCTTCCGAGCGTCTCGTCATTCGAATGCTGCGGGTATTTAGCGGCATCTTTTAAGGCTTTGGGAACAAGTTGATGTGCAAGGTCTTTGCACAACGTCCAGCGCTCGGCTCGCTCTTCATCAGTCAGACCTACGACAAACTTGTCGTCAATCATCCTGACAGCAAGTTTCGGCTGAGCGCCAGAAAGAGAAGCCGGCGCCACATCTCGAGGAAAATCGTCAGGTACGGGAGTGCTCATTTGAAAAGTCCGATGACTCGCGTGGCAATGTCAATGAAGGATTTGCGCTTGCCGGCAGGAAGGGGGCAATGCGAGGGCGGTGCCTACGGCAGCCACAATCCGACTTCGAATGAGTTCACCTTCGACAGCGATTTGTATATGGGTTTCCGGTTTAATACTCGCGTCCTCTCTCGACGATTGTTAGTCGACTCATTCCTTGAAGGTCGACTCCAGCGACGCACGCAAGGCTTCTCGATTGTGGCTGGCCCCAAGCCCACTTGCTGACAAGGTTAAAAAGCGCGACATGAGGTAACTTGGCACGCCGTGGAAATCGCTCCCAATCGCAAGCCATCGCGTTAAGAGGTTAGCAGTCGCGTGGCGAATGATTGACCCGACAAAGCCGCATCCGGTCACAGCTTCTTCAACTTGAGGCGGAAACTCACGCGTAGTACCAGCGACCCTCGTTCCAAGAGCTCGGGGCAATAACGCGATAACATCCGCGTCGCCAAGCCACCATGACCAGCTTGTCGTCAGCACTATCTGCGAATTTGGATACGGCGCGAGCGCGTCTAACAGATGATGTGTGTCGCCAAACGGCTTCCCGACAGACTCCAGTGTGACTTCTCCATGCATGTCGAAAAAAGCTTCGCCGTGATGCAGAACATTGCTGAATCCCAGGTACAACGTCGGTGCTTCGGAATTCATCTTTGCGGTGTCAATTTCGGTCATAGATAAACGTCCCGACTCAGCCTGGCTCTGTTTGTAACGCTTCATGCCGCAGACGCCCTCGACCGACAGGCCAGAAAACAACTAGCCACACACAAAGTACAGTCAGTCGTGCAAATAAGCACAGTCTTTTGGGTCTGGGTCTTCGTCAATCAGTGGTCGCGTGCGATATTCGATGCGGTGAAAGAAATGCGTTCGAGCAGGCTCGGGAATCTCGCGAAGCCTGCCGTATCTCGTGCCGCCACGCGTGGTGTGCACTGGGACCTCGGGTAGCACAGAACGCGACGGTAGTTCGTCAGCGTTGCCACCAAGCGCTGCCGAAATGCTGCGCGCGACCAAGTCCCAAGTGGTTGTGGACCAGCGCGGATGCGCCTGCACACGTCCTGTTTCCACCCTTCTGAGGCCGTCCTCAGAAAGGCGCGCTTGATAATCAGCAAAAGCCCCATCCGCGATACGCGCAATGTCAGCAGTAGCAATCACGCGCTTGCCGGATTCTCGACCACCTGGCCACAACTCAACCGTCACTCGCAGCACGAATACCGCCATCCCGTTGGTGTGCCCCGTCCAAAATTGCACTCCGTCGGCAAGCCAGCGCTATGGGCACATGTCTTCAATGGCTACATGCCTGCTTGCCTTCACGGAGCCTGCCAAGCTCAAGATTGACAAGTCCTCTGCCCGAACAATCACGCCGCCCTGCAGCAGCACGTGCCACTTCAGTTGCGTATTGGGTCCTACACCGAGGGCGGCTTTCATATCCGCAGCAGAGATGAGGCATCCTTTTGACGTCAACGTTGCCTCGACCACTATGGTCACGTTCCTTCGACGCACACCGCCTCCGCTTGTAACCGATTAGCCATCGATATGACGCAACGGTAGTTGACCGTTGAACAGGGTCCGAAGACGGTCCTCAACTGCTGCAAAAGTTTTGATGCACCGAGCCTATAACAGTAACCTGATAGTTTTCCTATCCACGCTTTTAGCCACCTTGCAAGCTTCCCCAACAGTAACGCCCGGCAGCCGGGGGCTCGTTTCGTGCACCGATTCTGCAAGCAGTTGCGCAGTGGTGATTTCGTCGGCTGAAGCGCCCATTGATGCCAATCCTGCGAGCATGACACCCGCGGCGGGATGGCCTAGTTCCGTCACGTCCAGGCCACGCGCAACGACGACTTCCAGACAACAGAAGTCAATGCTTTCAAACGCGCACCTCATCCTGGTATGCTGTGACAACGCCGAGTTATGTGCATCCCGCAGCTAAATCGAACTCATCGCGAGACGCGGATATCGAGCATCACGCTTCGGCCTGCAGCCACGAATCAAGCGCCCTAGCGTGAAGCCAATGACCGCAAACGCCGCTGGCATCAGCAACAATGGGAGCAGTTGATTCATGAGCCGATTCATCGTCTACGCGAATGGTTCAACAACTGTTGCAATTCTCCCTCGAAAGCTTAGACAACATGTCCCGGTTGGCGACACAGGCCTTGAGCGACTTCGCTGGCTTTACTGTTTTCCCACAGCCCGAGTTGCATTCGACTCCGTTTACACCAGCGCTACTTACGGAGTCGTTGGAATCAAGTTGCCGACAGCCAAGATAGACATCTCGGTAAAAGGTTGTCTAAGAGGCCGCAAGTTCTTTGTGTCGAGTTTAAACATTGGAAGATGCTCTCCACTCGAAGCACCTTTTGACTGGGCCGGCCGGCAACCGCAACACTTCCGACTCAGAGAGCCGGCACCGGGGGAGCGCCTCAACCCGATACTCGTCGACTCTGACGTTATTGAGGGCCCTGCCGGCTGGGGGCTTTCCGATGATGAATGGGCCTGTGTCGCATACCTGTTTCCAACTGGTCCACAATGTCGAAGCGGCGAACAAACGCGCGCGTTTGTCAGCGCAATCTTGGAAAAGCTCGGAACGGGTGTCGGTTGGACCTCGGTGAATTCAAAACATGGAACACTTTCGGCGGTGAGTTCACTCTATCGAGACTATCGACGGTCTGGCAAATGGCACAAACTCGTCGCAACCGTTCTCGAAATGAGAAAACGAAGTTTTACTGTCGCCAACGCGGCATAACGCCAATCGAAGTAGAAGCCTGATGCCCTGACCGGCATCGGCCCGACTTTTCTGCAGACCGCCCAATTGGGCGGTCTTTTTTTTCTGTCGCTATATATAAAAACAGGGCTGAGTGCTGCAACCGAAACCACACCTCGGTCCGAGCATCGCATTAGGACAACATTGATAGCGATTTTCGGGACAGCTTTCGTTTGCAACTGCAAACTTTCGACCAACGCGCCGTAAGCCAGAATTGATTGCGAACGACACGCCCTGCAATTTTTACAATTTCAACGCATTCAGTCAGTTAGGGAGCGTGCGCGGGACAACTATCGATTGCGAGCTACCAGCGCTCAACTCACGCCCAACCCACGCCGAACCCACACTCAAAGCAACGCCACCACCCGCACGTCACCCTGCTCCGCTGACGCCACCACCTTCTCGCCAATCCGGCGGAACGTGATCGACACCGAAGCATCGCCTACCCGCATGTCGCTCACTTCGAGCCAGTCGATGCCTTCGGGCAGCATCGGCTGTTCGATCAGCACTTCGCGGCGCTCGGCGTCGATCGTGATACCAAGACACGCTTCGAGCATCATGAACGGCGAACCCGCCGCCCACGCTTGCGGCAGACAGGCGACCGGATAGGCGGTGGGCGGCTCGCCGCGCCGCCGTGGGAAGCCGCAGAAAAGCTCAGGCAAACGCATGTCGAAGTTGACCGCGGCCTGGAACAGCGCCTGCAGCAGCCGTACCGCCGCTGCCTTGCCGCCGTACCGTGACAGGCCGCGCGCGCACAGCGCGTTGTCGTGCGGCCAGACCGAGCCGTTGTGATACGCCATGGGATTGAAGCGCGCCTGGCTCGCCGCCAGCGTGCGCACGCCCCAGCCGGTATGGAACAACGTGGAGTCGAGCGCGCGCACCACCGATTCACCGCGCTGCCGCGACGGCAAACCGAAGGCCAGCAGATGGCCGGCATTCGAGGCCATTACACGGCACAGCTCGCCGTGGCCATCGAGCGCAATGCCGTAGAAACCGGCCTCTTCCATCCAGTACTTTTCTTCGACGCACTGACGGATCTTCTTCGCCCGCTCGCCGTAACGCTCCGCCGCATCGTGCAGTCCGCGCGCCTTTGCGAAGCGCGCCATCACGTCGAAGGCGGCGCTCGCATACGCCTGCACCTCGACGAGCGCGATCGGGCCGTCGGGGAAACGGCCGTCGGCATGAAAGACAGAATCGTGGCTGTCCTTCCAGCCTTGATTCGCCAGACCGCCATCCGACTCGCGCTGATAATCCAGCAGGCCGTACCGGTTCTTGTCGCACACGCCCGCGACCCACTGCGCCGCGCGCTCGAGCGCCGGCCACAATTCGTCGATCAACGCGACGTCGCCGGTGCGCGCCGCATAGGCGCCGGCCAGCACGATGAACAACGGCGTGGTGTCGACGCCCCCGTAGTAGAGCGCGAACGGCACTTCACCGGTGGCGGCCATTTCGCCTTTGCGCATCTCATGCATGATCTTGCCGGGCGCGGCGTCGCGAAACGGCGAGTTCTCACGCGCCTGATGTTCGGCCAGAAAACGCAATACGCCGGCGGCCAACTGCGGCTGCAACCAGAGCGTCTGCAGCGACGTAATGACCGCGTCGCGGCCGAACGGCGTCGAGAACCATGGAATGCCCGCGTACGGATACGGGCCGGTCACGAGGTCCGTGGTCAGCAGGCCGAGATCGGCGAGCGAGCGGTCGATCCATGCATTGAAAAGCGGATTGCTCGAACGCACGCGCGCGGTGGCGCGGCGGCGCTCACGCATAACCAGGTGGGCGTCGACGAGCGCGGCGCGCACGGCAGCGCGGCCGACGCGCGGACGCTCCGCGTCGATTTGCGACAGGTGCGCTTCGCTCAACGCATGGGTGGGCTGCGAGACGCCCGCGCCCGGATTGTCCGCGCGCGCGACCACCTGCACCGCCACCGACAGATAAATCGACACGCACGCCTGCGCCGGCAGCTTGACGGTGTAGTCCGCACGGTTGGCGAAAAGTTTGTCCGGCTCCGGCGAAAAGGCGATCTGCACGTTGCGCGCCACGTCGTCGAGGCCCACGTAGCCGAGCAGCACTTCCCGATTTTCGACGCGCGCCGGTTCGACACGGCCCTGCTTGTCGCGCTTCAGGCCGCGCACTTCGAACATGTCGCGGAAGTCGCTGGCGAATGAGATGGAGAGCGGCACCACGGCGTCGCTCGTGCCGTAGTTGGTGAGTTCGATGGCTTCGTTGAGCACGGTGCCCGACAGCACGCGCACGCGCTCGACGTGGATCACGCCTTCGGGCGTGCTGTCGCCGCCGAGCGGCGGCAGCGGACGGTTGGTCAGATGCGCGGTGAACGAGGTGTTGTCGCTGCTGACGCTGCCCGATAGCAGCGACGGCGCGCGTCCGCCGAAAGTGAGGCGCAGTTGCGAGAGAACACGGGTGTCGTTGACGAACAGGCCGTCGTCATGGCCGGTGATATCGCCGAGCGGATCGTTGACAATGAAGGTGTCGCCCGACTTCAGCACGTGCTGGGTCGCGCTCGCGACGTTGAGGTTTTCCGTGGGGATGAATACGCCGTCCGGCTCGGGTTCGCGGTGGTCGATTCCGCCCGAAAGACCGCCGAGGGCTTCTGGCTGCTGCATCAGTGTCACTCCTATGGGTTCGCTTCTGCGTTCAGTGTCACATTCGGTTGCCACGGGCGCTGCCCGGTCGCTTCCGATTGTAGAGGGTCTGTCCGCGTCAGACGAACTTATCACATGGGAGTTTCAGTTTTTTCAGTGGCACAGGACGTGCAGAGGAAATGGCGCAGCGCTCCTCGTGGGAGCGCCGCGCGAGCGTCAGGCGGGTGGCCGCCGCGACGCTTTAGCGCTTGGCCAGCGGCGTGGCTTCGCGGTTCGTCTCGCCCACGAAGAGCTGACGCGGACGACCAATCTTCTGTTCAGGATCGGCGATCATTTCGTTCCACTGCGCAATCCAGCCGACCGTACGCGCCATCGCGAAGATACACGTGAACATGGCCGTCGGGATGCCCAGCGCGCGCTGCACGATGCCCGAGTAGAAGTCGACGTTGGGGTACAGCTTGCGCGACACGAAGTATTCGTCTTCCAGTGCGATCTTTTCCAGTGCCATGGCCAGCTTGAACAGCGGGTCGTCGTGCAGGCCCAGTTCTTCCAGCACTTCGTGGCACGTTTCGCGCATCAGCTTCGCACGCGGATCGTAGTTCTTGTAGACGCGGTGACCGAAGCCCATCAGCTTCACGCCCGAGTTCTTGTCCTTCACCTGCTTGATGAACTCAGGAATGTTGTCGACCGAGCCGATTTCTTCCAGCATGTTCAGCGCGGCTTCGTTTGCACCACCGTGCGCCGGGCCCCACAGACACGCGATACCGGCTGCGATACACGCGAACGGATTCGCACCCGACGAACCGGCCAGACGCACGGTCGAGGTCGATGCATTCTGCTCGTGGTCCGCGTGCAGGATCAGGATACGGTCCAATGCGCGCACCAGCACGTCGTTGACCTTGTACTCTTCGGCCGGATTGGCGAACATCATGCGCATGAAATTCGCGCTGTACGACAGATCGTTCTTCGGATAAACGAACGGCTGGCCCACGGTGTACTTGTACGCCATGGCCACCAGCGTCGGCAGCTTCGCGATCATGCGGATCGCGGAAATTTCACGGTGCTCCGGGTTATTGATGTCGAGCGAGTCGTGATAGAACGCCGACAGCGCGCCGACGGCGGCCACCAGAATCGCCATCGGGTGCGCGTCGCGACGGAAGCCACGGAAGAAGAAGTGCATCTGGTCGTGCACCATGGTGTGCTGCGTGACCGTTTTGACGAACTCTTCCTTCTGCTGCGCGTTCGGCAGTTCGCCCTTGAGCAGCAGATAGCAGGTTTCGAGGAAGTCGGCATTCTGCGCGAGGTTGTCGATCGGATACCCGCGATACAGCAACTCGCCCTTATCGCCGTCGATATAGGTGATCGCGGAATTGCATGCCGCCGTGGACATGAAGCCCGGGTCGTACGTGAACTTGCCGGTCTGGCCGTACAGCTTGCGGATGTCGATCACATCCGGTCCAAGCGTGCCCTGATAAATCGGCAGATCAATAGTCTTGTCGCTGTCGGAAAAGCTCAGCGTTGCGTGTGTCTTCGAGTCCATCTACATGTTCCTTTTACTTTCACATCGCACACGTGCCAGCATGTCCGGTCGTCATTGAACGTCTCGGCATGCTCAGGCTCCGGCACACATTTTAAAGTCCGCAGGGCTCCGAATTGCGACGATTGACTGCAACAATCCATCTCGACCGACGCAACATTCGTTGCCTTTTTTCCGTGGAACGCGCTGCAATTTGCCGCGAAACGCGCACCAACGTCGCACGCGTCGACGCGCCGCGCCCGCTTGCGGACTGCCAGCAAAATGAAAGCTGGAACACTTACTGCAACAATGTTTTGCGGCAGCCGGACTGCGAAGGCATGGGTGCATCTGCGATACTGAATCCGTGTTTTGCTTCCCCTGCGAACACATCGCTGTCTTTGGCCCGCCGTTTCATGGCGGGCCTTTTTAATCAGCCAGAAGAACAGGAAGGACCCGATGAACGCATCTCTCGAAACGCTATTTCCGGATCATGTGCACAGCGACGAAAACATCGTCTCCGCGCTGAACCACCAGGATATCGTCGTCGCATTGTCCGCGGCGCTGAAAACGCAAGACGTAGCGGTCTTGCATATGCTCTACCCGCGTACCGACGCGCGCACGCACCGCAGCCTCGATACGCTCGTGAACGTGTTGCACGGTCACGGTCTGCATGAAGTCGCGGATCTGATCTCGGACGAAGCGCACTATCTGCTGTTCAAGGACCCCGTGAAAGCGTGGAAAGCCTTCCACGAAATTCGCAATGATTCACTCGCGATCGGCGTGCATCTGTACTACCACGGCCTCGTCGGCGAAGCGGCGGAACGTGCGCTCGACAAAGACGCGCATCGCAAGCCGTGATATCGGGCGTTTGAATCGCTGCCTTCTTCGTGCAGTCATTGCACGATCTTTACGCGTTCGTCATGCGCGCATTACGCCGCATTACACGCTCACGGAACGAATGAACTCGTCGACGTAGCGATTGAACGCCGCCGGATGCGCGAGGTTCATCCCATGCGACGCGCCGCGCACGGTTTCGCGGCGCGCATCCGGCAACCAGATTTGCAGCGCGGCCACGGTCCGGCGGAACATGTCGGGACTTTTTTCGCCGTCGATCAGCAGAACTGGGCAACGCACCTCGGCGGCCTCCTCCGGAACATACGCAGGCAGTGGATCGCGAAACTGACGGGCGAGCGTATGCGCGTTGTCGGTCGCCATCCTGCGAAAGCCCGGTGTGCTCATGGCCCAGAAGCCGGGCCGGCTGACCGAATCGACAAACAGTTGCAGACCGGCCTCCACGTCGCCGCTTTCGATCAGTTGCGCCGCTTTCGCGCGCAACGTATTGGCCGTCTCCGGCAGACTCGCGGGCGGCCGGCCGGCAATCTGCAACGGGCCGCCCGGATCGGCGAGCGTCAGCGTACGCACGTGCCGGGCATGACGCCCCGCAAAGTGAAAAGCCACGCAACCGCCGCGAGAATGCCCCACCACATGTGCCGGCCCCGCGCCGAGTCGATCGATGAATTCAGCCACTTCGTCCGCATGCTCGCTCCAGCTGAACGGCAAGCCGGAATCCGTATCCGCCGCCGGCCAGTAGTGCGTGAGACTGACCGCGACACAACGGTAGTGCTTCGACAGGCCCGCGAGTTGCGGTTGCCAATAGCGGTAGTCGCACAGCGAGCCATGCACGAACAGCAGCAGTTCGCCCTCACCGGCTTCCACATAAGGCATGCGCAAACCGCTTCGCAATTCGATGAAACGCGATGACGACGGCGACGAAACGGCAACGGATTGATTCACGGCTGGTTCACGGACAGCGCGGCAACGCCTGACCAAGCTGTGCCGGCTCGAAATGGAATGGGGAGAAGAAACGCGTATGCATCCCTGAAATTGGGATGCGAGGCGTATTGTCACACAGCCGGTCGCTCGGTGTGGCCGCCCGATTCAGCGGATGGACTGGGGCGATGCCGAAGCGGCCGCGCGACGGATCCCGCGAGGGACCCGGGAAATCATTCGTAAGCGAGTTCGTCCAGCAGACCGGCTGCGGCCGCCGTACCTGCGCCACGCACGGCGCATGTCAGCGGTTCATCGGCGACGCGCACCTCGAGGCCGATCTCGCTCGTCAGGCGGCGGCTCAGGTTGCCGAGCAGCGCACCGCCGCCTGTCAGCACAATGCCGTTATTGGCAATGTCGGTCACGAGTTCCGCCGGCGCCGTTTCGAGCCCGCGTTTCACCGCGCCGATGACCTGGCGCAGCGGCCCTTCGATCGCATCGGCGATATCGTGGTTGCTCAGTTGAACCGTGCGCGGCAAACCGTCGTCGACGCTGCGCCCGGTCGCGTTCATATGCTCACGCGGCACGTCGCGCACGGCCGAGCCGATGTTCTTCTTGACGTGTTCAGCGGTCTGCTCGCCGAGCAGCACGCCGTATAGATTACGCACATAACTCACGATCGCCATGTCGAAGCTGTCGCCGCCCACGCGAATCGAACCGCTATACGCCATGCCGCCGAGCGCGATCACGCCGACCTCCGTCGTGCCTCCGCCGATATCGACCACCATCGAACCGGTCGCCTCGGACACCGGCAGACCGGCGCCGACCGCCGACGCCAGCGATTCGCCGATCAGACTCACCTTCCACGCGCCGGCCGCCACGGCCGCCTCCTTGATCGCGCGACGCTCGACCTGGGTCGCGCCCGCCGGCACGCACAGCGTGAACGCGGCGCGGCGGCTGAACAGCGGCCGCGGGCGCGCCATGTCGACGAATTGCCGGATCATGTGCTCTGCCGCGGAAAAGTTGGCGATCACACCGTGGCGCATCGGCCGCACGGCTTCGAGATTGGCCGGCTCGCGGCCGAGAAGCTGGCGCGCCTGGGTGCCCACGGCCGCGACGCGTTTCGGCCGGTCCGAAGCCTCTTTCTGGAAGCACACCACGGACGGCTGGTTCAGCACAATGCCGCCGTCGTCGGTGTAGATCAGGGTATTGGCCGTGCCGAGGTCCACCGTCACGGAATGACGGAACAAGCGATCGAAAAGCGGGTAATGCGGCGTCGGTCTGGCCATAGGAAGGCTCTGATGTGTCGTTATCCGCCCGTACCGGGCAGTCTGGAAAATGCGCCCCCGGTCACCCGAGCCGTTCGGCACACCCGCAGGAAGTCCCGTTGAGAGGAAATCCTGCCAGGCGTTGCGCGGTCCGCGCGGCGGGGGTGATTTTCATGCTTATGAGCCATTAACGGCAAGCAGATCGGATTCTTTAGAGCCGTTTTTCAATCAGGGCCGTGTCAGCCGCGCGACAAAGCGCCCAGCGCGTGTTCCAGCGCCTCCTGGCCGAGCGCGACGCCGTCGGCGTTAATCGTGTGGCCAATGCCGGGCAGCGCATAGGCGTCCACCGTATAGCCGGCGTTGTTGAAGGTGTCGGCAGCGTATTCGAGTTCCCGTACGGGAATCACTTCGTCGTCTTCGCCGTGGATCAGGGTGAGCGGCGTGCCGTTCTGCGCGACGATCACCGAGGCGAGCCGCCCCGAGTACGCGACCACGCCGGCCGCCCCTTCCGCACTCGTCGCCACGTGATGCATCGCCATGATCGACCCTTGCGAGAAACCGACCAGTGCAAGGCGTCCGAAAGGTAACTGCCAGTGCGCAAGCTCGCTTTCGAGCATGCGCCGCAGTGCCGGATAGGCTGCGGCAACGCGCGCCTCGCGATTGCCCTCGTTGAGGTCGCGCAGGCTGAACCACTGGCGTCCGCCGAAACCGCCTTCGAAGGCGTCGGTGCCGTCGAGCGAAGTGAACGCCACGTCCGGCAGGCTGTCGCTCCAGATGTCCGCAAGCGGCATCAGGTCGCGAGCATTGCTACCGACGCCATGCATCAGCACCACCAGCCCCCTGGCAGGTGCGGTCACCGGCGCTCGCCGCCAGCCTTGTTCGAATTGCTCCCAGGTCATATCGTTTCCTTTGCTCTGTTGATTCGTCGTGGATATTTCCGCATGCGCGATGCACGGCGCGGCTATCGACGTGCGAAAACGCGCCGCCGACATGCCGCGCGCTCACACGCCGCCTCAGCCGCGAGCATACGCCGCCGGATTTGTTTCCGCCCTCCGCCTTGCATGCGTCGACGACGTCCCGACGTGAATGCAGGTATGCTTTTGCGAGCATTCAGCGCACCAGCGGCCGCCCGCACTGCGCGGGCGCGCAATAGAAAACTCACACAGAACATTCAAGCAGAACACTCTCGCAGCACGTTCGCAGCACACCGATCCGGAGAACCGTTTGAGCCAGCCCACTTCCGCGCCTGCCTCGGCGCCGCCCGCACCTCCACCGCCGCTGCAGGGTGGCCAGCTGGTGCTGGCCACGATTGCCGTCGCGCTCGCCACGTTCATGAACGTGCTCGACACGTCGATCGCGAACGTTGCGATCCCAACCATTTCCGGCAACCTCGGCGTTTCGGTCGACGAAGGCACGTGGGTCATCACGGTTTTCGCCGCGGCCAACGCCGTGTCCATTCCGCTCACCGGCTGGCTCACGCAACGCATTGGCCAGGTGAAGCTGTTTGTCGGCGCGATTCTGATGTTCGTACTGGCTTCGTGGTTGTGCGGAATTGCGCCGACGCTGCCGATCCTGCTGCTCGCGCGGATCTTCCAGGGCGCCGTGGCCGGTCCGCTGATTCCGCTGTCGCAAGCCATACTGCTCGGCTCGTATCCGAAGGAGAAATCCTCGACCGCGCTCGCCTTATGGGCAATGACCGCGACCGTCGGCCCGATTGCGGGACCGGCGCTCGGCGGCTGGATCACTGACAGTTACAGCTGGTCGTGGATCTTCTACATCAACATTCCGGTCGGCATTTTCGCGGCCGGCGTTACGTGGATGATCTACCGCACCCGCGAGTCGCCAACGCGCAAGCCGCCTATCGACGTGGTCGGGCTCGGCCTCTTGATCACGTGGGTCGCCTCGCTGCAGATCATGCTCGACAAAGGCAAGGACCTCGACTGGTTTTCGTCGCCGGTAATCGTGATTCTCGGCATCACCGCACTCATCAGCTTCGCGTTCTTTCTCGTCTGGGAACTGACCGAGGAAAATCCGATCGTCGATTTGCGGCTCTTCCAGCAACGCAACTTTCTCGGCGGCACGATTGCCATTTCGGTCGCGTACGGCGTGTTCTTCGGCAACCTCGTGCTGCTGCCGCAATGGATGCAGGAGTACCTGAACTACCGTTCCGTGGATGCCGGTCTCGTGACCGCGCCGCTCGGCGTCTTCGCGGTGTTGCTCGCGCCGGTAATGGGCCGCGTCCTGCCGCGCTCGGACGCGCGCGTGATCGCCACGCTGGCGTTCATCGGCTTCGCAATCGTGTTTTATATGCGCTCGAAATACGTGATCGAAATCGATACGTGGCATCTGGTGATACCCACGCTGCTGCAAGGCATTCCGATGGCGCTGTTCTTCGTGCCGCTGACTTCGATCATTCTGTCAGGCCAGCCGCCGAGCAAGATTCCCGCGGCGGCCGGCCTGTCGAATTTCGCGCGCGTGTTTTGCGGCGCGGTGGGCACCTCGATCGCCGGCAACGAGTGGAACAACCGCACGGTGCTGCATCACGAACGACTCACGGAACAGGCCTCCGTCAACAACCCGGTGTTCAATCAGCAGATCGATTCGACCCAATCGCTGCTGCATCTGAATCCGCAATCCGCCCATGCATTGTTCGATTTCACCGTGAACACGCAGGCGGCCATGATGGGCCTGAACGATATCTTTTTCGTCTCGGCGGTCATCTTCATTCTGATCATTCCGCTGATCTGGATCACGCGGCCGGCCAAGGGCGGCGGCGGCCCGGATGCGGCGGGCGCGCACTGACAGCGCTCGCAAGCGCGCTGCGTCAGCGGAAATAACGTGCGGGCGTGTCGCCGAATGCGTCCCGAAACATCGCGATAAAGGATGACACGTCGCTATATCCCACCTCGAGCGCCACCTGCGTGACACTCGCGCCGGCACCGAGGTGCTCCAGCGCGACCAGCAGGCGAAGCTGCTGGCGCCACTGCCCGAAGGTTTGCCCCGTTTCCTTGACGAACAGGCGCGCCGCCGTGCGCGCCGTCACACCCGCCGCCGTAGCCAGTTCCTCCAGGACTGCGGGGTCCGCGGGATTGGCGCTCAGCGCATCGGCGATACTTTGGGCACGCAGATCGCGCGGCCAGTTCAGCCCAAGCGGCGCGGCGGGCAGACCCGGCAAGCGGTCCAGCAGGACTTGCACGAGTCGCGCGGCGGGTTCGTCGAATGGAGTGTCGTGCGGCAGATCAGCCGCGGCGTTCAGTAAAGCCGCGACCAGTTGATCGGGCACGATGGCGACGGCGTGCTGCGGCGGGAGCGGCATGGCATCCATACCGGCGTAGAGCGAATAGAACCGGACGGGACCGGTTGCGGACAGCCGGTGCAGCGCGCCCGCGGGCATCCACACCGCGTGCCCCGGCGGCACGACCCAGCGCTCGGTCTGCGTGCGCACGATCAGCACCCCGGCGCTCACGTGCATCAGCCGCGCGCGACGAGAGGCGCTCAACGGCTCATCCAGTGTCTCGTAGTGCTCGCCGATCACGAACGCCTGTTGCTCGACGCCGTCTGGATCAAGATTCTCCATGGTGGTGTCCGTCTTGCCCGGTTACTGCCGGAAAGGCAGCAAGATTAGCATAGCCGGGCCGCGGCGCCACGTGAGTGTCGCTTGCGGCGGCTCACGTGGACATTCGAATCAGGTTTCAACGAGAGGCTGGCATTCGGAGCGAAGGAGGCAGACCACGCACTTGCGCTCTCCTCGTTCTGTGCCAATGACAGGCGCCCGAGAACGGGTGCTTCAAAACTCAATCGGCGGCCACCGACTGCAGCGAAGCGGGTGGCCGCCGGTACATCCGGCATCTCGGGTAATGCTGCCGCGAAACCGTTTCCCTAGCGATTGACCACGCTTTTGGGCATTGTCAGCACAATGGCCGCCGCCACGAGCAACGAAGCTGCCACGCAGTACAGGCCCACGTCGGTGCTGTGCGTCATATCCTTGATCCAGCCGACCAGATAGGGGCTGACAAAGCCTGCCAGGTTACCGACCGAATTGATCAACGCAATGCCCGCGGCCGCTGCCACGCCGCCCAGGAAGGCAGGCGGAATCGACCAGAACTGGCACAACGCGCCGAGAATGCCGATCGTGGCAAAGGTCAGCGACCCGACAGCCAACGCGACGTTGTGGGCCACCAGCGTGCTCGCCACGAGGCCGATTGCGCCGATCACGGCCGGCAGCGCCACGTGCCAGCGCCGTTCCTTGCTCCGGTCCGAACTGCGTCCCAGCAGCACCATGGCGATGGCCGCGGCGCCGTAAGGGATCATCGTCAGCAGGCCGACGTTGAACGCGTCGCTGACGCCCGAGGCCTTGATGAGCGTGGGCAGCCAGAAACTGATGCCGTAGAGGCCCATGATGATGCCGAAGTAGCACAGGCACAGCACCCACACGCGCTTGTTGGTGAATGCGCCGCTCGCACTATGCACCTCGATGTGCCCAGACTCGTTCGCGAGGCCCGTCTCGAGCAGCGACTTTTCTTCGGCGGTGAGCCATTTTGCCGCGCTGATTCTGTCGTCGAGGTAAAGCAGCACGGCAATGCCGCCGATGATCGAAGGCAGCGCTTCGAGCAGGAACAGCCAGCGCCAGCCCGCCATGCCGTGAACGCCGCTGAAGCTGTTCAGGATCCAGCCCGACAGCGGGCCGCCGATCACGCCCGCGATCGGAATTCCGGTCATGAACATCGCGGTGATCTTTCCGCGGCGTGAGGACGGATACCAGTAGGTCAGGTAAAGGATGATGCCCGGAAAGAAGCCGGCTTCAGCGACGCCAAGCAGAAAGCGCAGCACGTAGAAGGCGGTGGGCGTCGTCACGAAAATCATCGCACCGGACAGCACTCCCCAGCTGAGCATGATGCGGGCGATCCACTTCCGCGCGCCGAAACGATGCAGTGCGATGTTGCTCGGCACTTCGAAAATGAAATAGCCGATAAAGAAAATTCCCGCGCCCAGACCGTAGATCGTTTCGCTGAACTTGAGGTCGGTCAGCATCTGCAGCTTGGCAAAGCCTACGTTGACGCGGTCCAGGTACGCGAAGACGTAGCAGAGGAAGAGGAACGGAACCAGCCGCCATGTCACCTTGGCATAGGTCCGGTCCTCGGAGTTGGCGGGCGTGACGACATCGCCGTAAGCGGATTTCAACATCGTTGTCTCCTTGAATCACGGCCGGCGCGCTTCGTGGTCGCGCCAGCGCGGCTTGTTGTGTATGTGACGGCCTATGCTGGCCGTTCAGTCGAACATGTCAGGGCTGGTCTGCACGAGCTGCTCATAAATGGGCTGGAAATGCAGCCAGCCGATGTATTCGCTGCCGACGTGTTCGCGGCTGTAGCGCGAACTGTGCTGCGGCACCATGACCGGCTTGATGCCAGTGGCCTCGACCAGCAACTGCTGCTGACAGCAGCGCTCCAGCGCGATAAACCAGAACGCGGCGGCTTCGATGCTGTGGCGGCTCACCGTCAGCAGGCCGTGATTCTGATGAATGGCCGCCTTGACGTTCTTGAAGTAGTCGGCAACCGACAGCCCGGCCTGTTCCTCGACCGCGACCGCGCCGGCCTCGTCCTTGATCACGACATGGTCTTCATAGAAGGCCGCGGCATCCTGGGTGATCGGGTCCAGCGGACGTCCGAGCGCCGCGAACGCGGTGCCGTAGACCGTGTGCGCATGGCACATCGCCACAATGTCGGGATTGGCTTCATGCACCGCGGCATGCAGCACGAAGCCGGCGCGGTTGAGCGCGTACTTGCCTTCCACGACCTTGCCGGTATGGTCGGCGAGAATCAGGTTGGAGAGCTTCACCTGGGAGAAATGCACGGCCATGGGATTGGTCCAGTACAGATCCGGGAACTCGGGATCACGCACGGTGAGGTGGCCGGCGAAACCGTAGTCGAGATTGTGCAGCGCAAAGGCGCGGCATGCGGCGACAAGGCGTTCCTTGCGGTGCTGGCGCTCCTGGGCAAAGGACGAAAAGTCGGGCAGCTCGGGAAACTTCAACCCAGCCTGCTTCGGCCGGTAAATGGAATTGTTCGAAGGATGGGAAATCGTGCGACGCAGTTCGGCCTGCTGCGCGCTGATATCGATTTTTCCAGTGCCGGTGCTCATGGTGTCTCCTGTGTCAGCAGTGATTGCATGTCGCTAACGATAAGGAAACACCGGTCGCCGATCTAGGCGCGCCGGACAATAGGATTTATTACGCCCCCATATAAATCCCCGGCTTCTAGGGTTTCTGCCAGGGCGGCTCGCGGAAAACTTCGACGAAGTAGTCGATAAAGGCGCGGATGCGCGGGACCAGTTGGCGCTCGGGCAGATAGACGACGTGGATCGCGGTGTCATCCTTGGCCTGGTACTCCGATAGCAGCGGCACCAGTCCACCCCGGCGGATCGCGGGCAATGCCAGGTGTTCCGCGAGGCGCATGATGCCCACGCCCGCCACGCACAGCTGAAACAGCGTCGTGCCGTCGGTGCTGCGGAAACTGCCCTGCACGGCGACGCGTTCGAGCCTGCCGTTGATCATGAACGGCCACTGGTTCAGGTGCTCGCGCGGCGACTCCCAGGTCAGGCAGGCGTGCCTCGTCAGGCCGAGCGGAGTGACGGGCGTGCCGTGCGCGGCGAGATAGCCCGGCGAAGCCACGACGATTCGTTGCAGGTCACAGAGCTTCCGGCTGCGCAATGAGGAGTCTTGCAGCCGGCCCATGCGAACCGCGACGTCGAAGTTGTCCTCGATCAGATTGACGTTGGAATCCGACAGGGAAAAATGCACGCCCAGCTTCGGGTAGGACGACAGAAACCCGGGCAACGCGGCGACCAGTTGATCCATGCCGAACGCGTGAGGCGCGCTGACGCGCAGATTGCCGGTCGGCTCGCTGGATCGGACCTGCGCCTCCGCTTCCTCCAGACTATCGAGAATGTCGTTGCAGGACGAGAGAAAGCGCTCGCCCTCATGAGTCAGCCGCTGCGTGCGCGTTGAACGATGCAGCAGTTGCACGCCGAGCCTGCGCTCCAGACTGGTGACGCTTTGGCTGACAAAGGGCTGGCTCACGCTGAGCATATTCGCCGCGGCGGTGAAGCCCCCGGCCTCGACGACCGCCTTGAAGACGCGCATCTCCAGCAATCTTTCGTCCTTCATTTTTCGAATCCCCGTGCACCGGGCCGCCTGATCGACCCGTTTGAGGACGATATGACGAAAACGATTTCCGCCGCAAGATTCCGTGCTTTACGCCCTGCCGGTTCAGGGCAATCGATTGCTGTGCGCGAACGGGCTCGTCGGCCGCGGCTGATTTCATGCGCCGGTCAAAAGTGACCTGGCCTGTTCAAGAAGAGCGTGCGACGCGGCAAATTCATTGCGTCCCGCCATGGTAAGGGCGGCGGCGCCGGTGCTTGCAAACAGCTCGTCGTTAGATGTCGCGACCACATCCGAAGAGGTGCCAGTCTCATCGCTGCGGCGAAAGAGTTCGAGCGTTCGGAGTGCATCTGCCCGCCGGTCCTGCGGACCGGTTGTGGCCAGAATTTGCGCCGCCGCTGCTAGTTGTCGCGAAGCCTGCAGGAATTCAGAACGGTTCATGACGGTTACCTCATGAGATGCAGTCGTAGGCTGTCCGAAGCGTCTGACAACGGGTTACGCATTCCGGACGTGCCGAACATGTGATGCCGGATTGAGCATCCGCATGCACGCCTGTACGGAAGCGTCTGCAACGCATGCACGCCGAACCAAAGACTACAGGACGGCAACGGAGCAATCGATTTTCCATCCTCATGCAGACAATCGATGTTCGTAATAAGGACGATCCCTATCACCGGTTTTTCCGTGCACCGCTCACAGTGAATTCGCGTTTCCTTTCGTGGCCGGAATCTGGAGGAGATGCACCGTTGCAAACGTGGCGCATGACTATCGAACTCGGGGATCGAGTTCAGAAAAAGGCGAACTGCGCCGTCTTGCTGATATTGGCACGTCATCGACGCACGCCGGACAAACACCACGAAAAGCTCCGACGTACGCCGTCAATGCATCGGAAACGTGGAGTTCGTCATGAGCGCAAGGAATACCGCTGTCGGCCTGCTGGTCGCTGGCGCAGCTATATGGGTTTCGTCTGGCGAGGCAGCCACCTGCAAGAAAGCTGCACCGTACTGCCACCACACCAAGGGTGCATTGGCGAAGCCCGTCGTCAGCAAAGCGCCCTCTCCGCATGAACGAGGGATTGTGAGAGTGGACGATCCTATGCAAGGAGGCGAGCCGAAGCCGGCGCAGCCGCCGGTTAACCACGGCCCTGCTGGAGAAAGCATCGACGCGCAGTTCCGTGGTGGTTGAGAACAACCCTTAAACGGCCGGTCGCATTCTTCCACGACCGGCCGCTGCGACGTCAGCATGAGACAGCCACCATCAAGAAGTGTCATCAGCCCTGCGGCTGAGCCGGCGCAATAATATCGCCTGCAGAGACGACGGCGTTCCTTCCACTCTTTTTGGCCGCGTACAGAGCCAGATCAGCTGAATTCGTCAATTCATCTAGTGACGATGGACATGAGCGTCGACCGGTCGCGCACCCAATGCTCACCGTGAAATGTGGGAGTGTCCCGGATGAGACTGCTGGCCGAGCACGCTCAACTTCCTGACGTATAGCTTCAGCGATCCGAGCCGCTCCCGTTTTGTCCGTATTGGGCAGCACGACAACAAACTCTTCCCCGCCATATCGCGCGGCGAGATCGCCACGGCGACGCACGTGCCGATTGATACATTCCGCGAGATGTTTCAGTGCAATATCACCTTGAGCGTGACCGTGCGTGTCATTATATTGTTTGAAGTTATCCGCATCGACGAACAGCAGCGACAAGGAACCATCGCTGCGCTGCAGTCTTCCCCACTCGTTTTCGAGGACATGGTCGAGAGCACGGCGGTTCTTGAGTCCTGTCAGCGGGTCGGTTTGCGTTAGCTCCCTAAGCAGTTCCTGAGCCTTTGCGTGGTCTCGCAATGCAAAAGCAAGGAGCCAGACCACCGTGCAGAACGCAAGGCTAACGGACGACGCTGAAATTCCGACTATCCATGACAGTCGCCTCCAGGATGCCAGTACGTCGCCTTCCGCCGGCGCGACAACGGCGATGAGCGGCGTCCCGGGCACACGCTGAAATGTATAGAGGCGCATGACCCCGTCCGAGATCGAGGGAGCCGCATAGAACCCGGAATCATGGTTCACCATACGCGGAAACGTCGGTGAATTACCCAGATTGACCAGTCTGTCATGACTGATTGGGGGATTTCTGGCCACCAGCGTGCCGTCCGTGCGAACGATCGCAGTGACACCGTTTGGCCCCACGTCCAGCTTTGCAAGCAGTTGCTTGAAGTATTCGACGTCAATGGCAACAATCGCTACTCCGCCGAATGACCCGTCGGGCCGGCTTATCCTTCTCGTCATCGCAATCGACTGCGCGCCAGGCCGTGACCGTGCCCGGTAGACGGACGACACATATAGCCCGACATTCGCCGACTGGCGATGTGTAATGAAATAGTCACGATCGCTGAAATCCCAGGTATGGGTGCTCGAGCAGCAGCCGTCGATCAGACGACCCCGATCATCTGTGACCCCCATGCCGGTGACATACTCGGCAGCAGTCCGATCAAACAGCAATTCGTGACGCAGGCCTGGATCCATAGTTTGGATGGCGGGCTTGTTCTGCGACGCGACCAGAGCGCGAAGGGAATTATCCGACGTCTCAATAGTTCGGGCGATGTTGCTGACCAGGACAGCAGTGACGTTTCGCGACGTTTCATGAGCATGGTCGACAGTTGCGTCACGAGAGGCAAGAAGCGTGATCAGGCTGATTGCCATCACGACTATTGCCATCAGGCTACCTAGCACACCGACAATCAAGGGATGTCGGCCTGCGAGAACGGCCAGTTTTCCGGTGGAAATAGAAACAGACACTTTTTAATGTTGTGGTGAGTACACTCGGTGCAAACGTCGTCGTCCCGCGGTCGAAGCGAGATTATCGATTCGGTTTAGCGGGTCCTTCGGCAAATGAATGCCCGAGTGTCTTGGCTAGCCGATGACCGGGTTTACGGCAAAGACCATAAAAAGTAGAGGCCCCTGCGCTTCCGGCTAGTCATTTTCTACCGCGGCCGTTGACCTTGGTTGGGGGCAATTGAGTAACTGGACATCTGCCCCGGCAGGCTTGACCCTTAGCCCTTTGCCTACGAGGCAGGATCGCATCGAAAAATTGCGACCACGGCTCATCAGTCGAATTTGATCAGGTCCTTAAAGATCAGCTGCCCCCAGCTATTTCCACGCCCCTGCACAAGCAGTCCACCTTCCGAAAGCGCACCCAGTTTGATCGGCGAGAAACCGAGATCTTCCGCAAGCGCACCAATCTCCGAAGCGGCGCCGTCATCGTCGCTCGCGAGGAACACGACTCTCTTGCCACCATGTACTGCCGGATCCTGTTCCAGGACGGCAGCGCCCAAATGATTGAAGCCCTTAACCAGTCTTCCACCAGTGAAGGCTTGCGCGACGGCCCTGGAAGAAGGTTGTCCGCCCAGTTCCTCAGGGGGCACGCCGTAGGCATTGGTGACATCGACGATGATCTTGTCCTTCCAGGTAGGCAGCGCCTTCGCGACATCCCGGTACGACTCGAAACGGACAGCCAGAAAAACGATGTCCGCCTTGACCGCGTCCGCCAGTTTTTTGGGAATGATCGTGGATCCGATCGCGGCCGCAGCGGATGCAAAGCTTTCCGGGTCGCGAGTGGTTGCAACGGATACTTCGATGCCGCGTCGGGCAAACGCCCTGGCAAGCGCCTGGCCGATCTTGCCGAAGCCAATAATTGCGTAGGTCATAGGTTTTCCTTTGGTGTGCGACACCCTACGGGCTCCGAATATCGAATGGAGTGACCGGCGGGCGTAGCGTGTCAGAGTTGTGCAAGGCCGCCGTCAACGGCAACCTCGCTGGCGGTCATGAAGCCGCTGTCCGGCGACGCGAGAAAGGCGGCCGCCGCTGCGATCTCGGCAGGATCGGCCATGCGCTGGAGCGGAGTCATCGAGGCGAAGACCTTCTGGCCTTCCTCGCCTAGCGCTTCCTTCGCGAGTTCGGTCGCCGTCGCCCCGGGTGACAGCACGTTGACCCGGATGCCGGTGCCCTTCAGGTCCTCCGCCCAGCTCCGTGCGAGGTTGCGGACTGCCGCCTTGCTCGCGCTGTAGGCGCTCATTGCCGGGGCGCCCGTGGTGCCGGCGCTCGATCCGGTCAGGATTATCGAACCGCCCTTGCGCATCAGCGGCAGCGCCTTCTGTACCGTAAAGATCGTACCTTTTACGTTGGTGTCGAAAGTTTCGTCGATGTGCTCGGCGGTGATCTTGCCTAGCGCAAGCTGGCCTCCCGCGCCGGCATTGGCGAAAACGATGTCGAGGATGCCGCGCTCGACCTTCACCGCCGCGTAAAGTCGGTCGAGGTCCGCCAGATCGGAGACCGAGCCCTTCACCGCGCGGGCATTGGGCCCGAGGTCGGCAACAGCGGCGTCGAGGGCTTCCTGCCGCCGGCCGAAGATGAAGACGAAGGCGCCTTCTTCGATGAAGCGCTTTGCTGCGGCGCGGCCGATGCCGGTAGCGCCACCGGTGATCACGGCGGTCTTTCCATTCAGTCTGTTCATGTCATGCATCCTTCGTTGAAGTTGGTCTGGAGCGCCGAAACACAAGCGACAAGCTCGATTCTGGAGGTGTTGATGCATGAAGCCAATTGACTAAATATCTATAATTGCCATCTACTCTTTGGATACCTATGCTAGACAACGTCACGATCAATCAACTTCGGGCCTTCGTTGCCGTGTGTGACCACGGAAGCTTTTCCGGGGCTGCACGGGAGCTAAGGCGTGCACAGTCAGCGATCAGTCACGCGATCAACGCGCTCGAGAGTGCCTTCGATGTGTTGCTGTTCGAACGCAACGCGCGTAAAGCGACGCTCACGGCGGCGGGCCGTAGCCTTCTACCTGATGCTCGTGGGGTGATTTCACGCACCGAGGAAATGAAGATGCGCGCGGTTGCCATTGCTGAAGCCGGGGTGCCACAGGTATCTCTTGCAGTGGACACCTATTTTCCGCGCGCGCACCTGATTGAATGCCTGCACCGGCTGCAGTCGGACTTTCCAACCGTCGCAATCAATCTGCGCATGACGACCATGCAAGGCGGCGAGCGCCTGGTTCTCGAAGGAACGTGCGCATTGGCGGTAACGATCAACGACGTGCCGGAACTGAGCCCGGGTACCATAGAAAGGCAGCATCTATGCGAAGCGCAAATGGTGACCGTCTGTGCGCCATCGCATCCGCTGGCCGCAATCGCGGGGCCGATCCCGCGGGAGGAATTTGGCCGGCACATCCAGCTCGTCGTAACCGACAATCAGCCCGATGCGGAAAAGACCCAACAGGGGGTCGCCGGTGAACGCCAGTGGCTGGTGAATGACCTTGGTGCGAAGCACGATCTGCTCAGGGGCAGCTTATGCTGGGGGCACATGCCGCATCATCTGGTTGCAGAAGACCTCGTGAACGGAACACTTGTCGAACTCCAACGGCGCGCATGGCACATGCGCGCCCTCACGTTCATGATCTCGCAGCGGCGCGGGTACTCGTTTTCCGACTGCGAGATGCGGCTGGTTGCGCTCCTGGGCAATCGTCATCGCGTTTCAAAGGGTGCCAGCAAACGCTCCGTCTCACGCGCGGGCAAAAAAGCGTGAAGGGCCGCTACGCCTGAGCAACCGCCAGCAAGGCCTGCTGCTCCACGACGGATGCCCGCAAGGGTGAATAAACGGCTCGCGCGTTCTGAAATCTTCAACGGCTGCAACGGGTCGCGAAGACTCATTCACGCTTGTCGGACGCCGACATTCACCACCACCGGAGCGCCAACGACTGCAAAGGGACGAGCGGCAGCCGCCCGCCGCGCCAGTGCCCGCCTCGCTTTGTGGCCTCGGCAACGCAAAGCGAAAGCCGCTCTCCAGCCGCGCGGTCAGAAAAGAAACAGCCCTGTCCGTCCGGTGGGCTATCATGCCTGTCCTCTTCGAAGTAGCTCCTTATGATTTCCGTCCGTAATGTCACCCTGCGCCGCGGCGTCAATGTCGTACTCGACCGCGCATCCGTCACCTTCACCCCCGGCGAAAAGATTGGCCTTGTCGGCCGCAATGGCGCCGGCAAGTCATCCTTCTTCGGCCTTCTTAACGGCACGCTGCACGAAGACGGCGGCGAATTCTCGATTCCCGCTGCATGGAAGATGGGCCAGGTCGCGCAGGAGATGCCGGAGACCGAGCAAAGTGCGACCGACTTCGTGATCGAGGGCGACACCCTACTGCTGGCCGCGCAGGCCGAAGTCGCCGCCGCGGAGGCCAGCGACGACGGCATGCGCATGGCGCACGCCTACATGGCCCTGCACGACGCCGGCGCACATGATGCTCCCGCGCGTGCCCAGGCGCTGATCCTGGGCCTTGGCTTCAGTGCCGCGCAGCTTAGCCATCCGGTCAACAGTTTCTCCGGCGGCTGGCGCATGCGACTGCAACTGGCGCGCGCGCTCATGTGCCCGTCCGACTTGCTGTTGCTCGACGAGCCGACCAATCACCTCGACCTCGACGCACTGGTCTGGCTGGAAGCGTGGCTCAAGCGCTATCCAGGAACTTTGGTCGTGATCAGCCACGACCGCGAATTCCTCGACGCGGTGACGCAGGTGACGGTGCACGTCGACAACGCCAAGCTCGTTCGCTATGGCGGCAACTACAGCAAGTTCGAAGAGATGCGCGCTGAGCAACTGCTGTTGCAGCAGGCCGCGATGGCCCGGCAGGCGGACAAGATCGCCCACCTGCAGAAATTCATCGACCGCTTCAAGGCCAAGGCCTCGAAGGCGAAGCAGGCGCAGAGCCGGGTCAAGGCGCTCGAACGCATGGAGAAGATCGCACCTGTGCTTGCCGACGCCGAGTTCACGTTCGAGTTCAAGGAGCCGCTCAACGTCCCGAACCCGCTGCTGTCGATGCTGGACGCGAGCTTCGGCTACCCGGCGCCGACCGAAGCGCCCCCGGGCACGCCGCCGACCGTCATCGTGCGGGGCATCAACCGGTCCGTGCTGGCCGGGCAGCGCATCGGCATTCTCGGTGCCAACGGCCAAGGCAAGTCCACGCTGGTGAAGACGGTGGCGCACGAGCTGGCGCCGATTACCGGCGAAATCAGCGAAGGCAAAGGCCTGAACATCGGCTACTTCGCGCAGCAGGAACTCGACGTGCTGCGTCCTCTCGACACGCCGCTGGAACACATGATCCGTCTTGCCAAGGACACGCCGGCGCACATGCGCGCCCCCGGCCAGAGCGGCACCGAACAATCGCTTCGCACCTTCCTCGGCACCTTCAGTTTCAGTGGCGACATGGTCCATCAGCCGGTCGGCACGATGAGCGGCGGCGAAAAGGCGCGGCTCGTGTTGTGCATGATCGTGTGGCAGCGCCCCAACCTGCTGCTGCTCGACGAGCCGACCAACCACCTCGACCTGGCCACACGCGAAGCGCTAGGCATGGCACTCAACGAATTCGAAGGCACGGTGATGCTGGTCAGTCACGACCGGTCCCTGCTGCGCGCGGTATGTGACGAGTTCTGGCTCGTCACCAAGGGTGGCGTCGAGCCATTCGACGGCGATCTGGACGATTACCAGGAGTTCCTGCGCGACGAAGCCCGTCGCATGCGCGAGCAGGCTGCCGGAGAGCAGAAGGTCATTGCCTGAGGGAACTATTGGTAGTTCCAGTCTGGAAGCTGCTGTAGCGCTCGCATCGAGTCGAAGAGGCCTTAAGGCAGAACAATACGCATTCTTCGATGCCACAGCGAGCGCGACTTTGTTGTCTGCCCATACTACGTATGGAGAAACATCAAAGTCCGCGGGGGAGAGCGTGGAAAGAGGCAAGCGCGATCGTCAATCCCGATACATCCACATCGTCCCCCGCCCTCTTACGGCTGCCTGGCGTGCCGAGTTCCCCGACCCACCACAACCAGGGCAATACCTCCGAGGATTGCTGCCGAGGCCAACACGATTCGGATGGTCACGCTTTCTCCAAGAAATGCGGCTGCGCCGAGCGTCGCGATGACCGGCACGCTCAACTGCACCGTGGCCGCGTTGCCTGCTTTCAGACCTGGCAATGCCGCGTACCAGATGGCGTAGCCAATGCCGGAGGCCACTGCGCCGGAACCCGTTGCGTACCAGAAACCGGCGCAATCAATCGAAGCGTGGGCGGACATGGCGGCGCTGAGCGCCGCGGCAAGTGGGACTGCGCGCAGGAAGTTACCGGCCGTCACCGCGGTGGGATTTCCCGCGCCCTTGCCGCGCAACGAATAGATGCCCCAAGCGACGCCGGCGCCGAGCATAAGGACAGCGCCTCCGGGAGGTGGCGCGGAGAGACCGGGAAGCAGCAGCCCCGCAAGGCCTGCCAACGCGCATGTCAATCCGATCCATTGCCGCCAATGGAAGCGTTCGCCCTTTCGGATGCCGTAGCCGATCATTGTCGTCTGCACGGCGCCGAACAGCAGTAGGGCACCAGTGGACGCCGGCAGGCTCAGGTAGGCAAACGAGAATGCGGCCGCATAGGCGAACAGTGCCAGCGCCGACAGCCAGTTTCCGGCGCCGCCCAGCCTGCCGCCCCGGAGCCGCACTATCATCGAGAGCGCGAGGGCGCCCGACGCGATACGGATCGACGTAAAACTCGCTGCATCGATGCCGGTGCCCTTGAGGGCCAGCCGGCATAGCAACGAGTTCGCTGCAAACGCGACCATTGCAAGCAGCGTCAGCACAGTGACACGCACGGGCGACACAGACCCCCCCCAAAAAACGCTGAATCTTCCGTCAGTATCCGGCCATTGCGCCGCCTGTACGAGCGTCAGTGACCGGTCACCTCTGCCCGAGCGCGGCCTTTTGCCATCGGCTCGTGTCGATCCGTTGCAGTGCTTCGCCGCTCGAGACCTGAACGACTGCTTCCAGGGCCGCCCTGCCATTCCTGAAGGCGAAGCAAACATAACATCAATGTAATGTGAGCGTCAGCGTCCCTCAATCTTCGCTGTACAGAATAAGGGTACTCACCCCCGTTTCCACGAGGTGGTGAGATCGAAGGCTTCCGTCACGGCGGCGAGAAGCTGACCAAAAACCAAGTTCAGGAGGTAACTCACTATGAAGGCCCTTATATATGCAGCGCTGATTGCCGGCGTACTTGCCACTCCAGTTGCCTCTTTCGCACAGGACGCTACTGGTCCGTTGACGCGCGCCGAAGTACGCGCGGATCTGACTCGAGTAGAACAGGCCGGGTACCGGCCGGCCGCAAAGGATGTGCACTACCCAGCAGATGTTCAGGCGGCTGAGGCGCGCCTTCAAACGCAGGATGTCACTGCGCCGGGAAGCTCGGGTGTAGGCGGAGTATCGGATGGCTCATCGCAGTCGGGTGCGCGGACGGCAACCCAAGGGACTCGCTCGATCTACTTCGGTCGCTGATGCCCGCACGTCTCACAAGCCATCGCTTGCTACTTCTTTCGGCCTATCAAGTGAGCGACTGCGTTCGCACAGTTTCGGTTCCCAGGATTAAGCGGGCTGACCGGTGCGCGGCGTCACGAACGCCCGGAAGGAACAAACTAACCCACCAGTGTCGTCGAGTGCCGCACCAGACGGAAGAGATCCATCCCGGTGCGGCCTGTTTCATCATGATCGCGCGGTTGCGCCGGTATCGGCCCTCACCTTATGGCGCGGCAACTCCTTGCGTCTTCACTACGTACGGCTTGTAGAAGCTCGCGCCGGCCCAGGCAGGCGTCGAGGCGCTATAAAGCGGTGCGCCCTGGGTGTAATTGGCCCCGTCGTGCCAGTCGCCACTGCCGGTGTATCGGGCCACCGCCGGATACGGATATACCGGCCGCGACGCAGTCACGGTGTTCGACGCATCTGTCTGATAGCTCATGACCGCATTGGGCGCTTTAGCCTGCTCGACCCAGCCTGTCATCTGCGAGACCAGATCGATGTTGGGAAAGCCCTCCCCGCCGCCGCAATGGCCGACACCCGGCACGACGTAAAGCCGGGCGAACTGGCTCACATTCGACTCGCCCATCGTGCTTTGCATCGCCTCGTAATAAGCGATCGTGAAGAGCGGCGAGATGTGCTGGTCCGCCCAGCCGTGCCACAGGATCAGCTTGCCGCCTGCATTCCGGAACGCGGACAGGTCCGGGTTGGTTGCATCGTTGAGCGGATGGTTGGCCTGCAGGTAGTTCGTATAGAAGCTTGCGTCCTGGTAGCCGAACGTGTCGATGTTCGGCATGCTCGGCGAACCCGTGAAAATCAGGTTGTATGCACCGGTCACGATCAGATAGCTGAACAGGCTCGTCACGGGCACGGGCGCGTCCGTCGAATTGGAGGTCGGCACTTCCACCCCGATCCAGTTCGCTTCCGAACCCAATTGGGGCGATCCGGCCAGCATGCGCGTGCCGGTGGCCGCGTCCTTCGGGCCACCGTAAATCTTGGTGGCGGTGGCGACTTCCGCCGCGGTCAGGCAGTTGGCGGTGCTGGTCGCGCCGCTTGCGCACTGGATCGACGCCGGGTCGAAATTACAGGTACGCGGATCGGTCAGCAGACCGTCTGGAACGCCGGTCTGCCCACCGCACGCCGCCACGACCGCCTTGTGCAGCACGAGCGCCTTGTCGGCATAGAGCACCGCATTGCCGGCGCTGGTACCCGTCGTGCTGTTCGATTCCACGCTCCAACCGTGATAGAGCGAGTTCTGAATCTGGAAGTGAGCAGCCGGGGCGCCTGCCACGATACCGTTATAGTCGGCCGGATAGCGCTGTGCGGCCATCAGGGCTTCACGCCCACCGTCCGAGCAGCCGACGAAGTACGAGTACTTCTGTGCCTGCCCGTAATAGACCTGGATCAGCTTCTTCGCCGTGAGGGTCGTGATGTGCTGGCCACGGTACGCGAAGTCAGCCTGCTTCTGGGTATCGGACGCCCAAGAGGCATTCTGCCCGGCGTGGCCCATATCGGTCGCGGCCGTCACGAAGCCGCCATGCTGAACCAGCGGGCAGGTGTAGCTGAAGCTGAACGAGCTTTGCTGGGTCGGATCGCTCACCGCGCCGCACAGACCGCCGCAACCTAGTTCCGCGAAGCGTTGGGTCCATGAGTTGAGCGGCAGCGCGACTTCGAAAGTGTTCGAAGGTGCGAGCGTGCCTTTCACGGTGCAGAAATTGACGGTGGCGCCGTTGATCGTGGCCGCGGTGACAGTCGCCGAAGTAATCGAACTGCCCGCGCCACCGATGTCGGTGATATCGACGGCGGCCAGTTTCGAACAATCTACAACTGGTGTCACGACCGCCAACGGCGCTGAAGTGAGCGTGCCACTACTGCCGCCGCAAGCGGCGACGAGAGCAGCCGTCACGCAGATCGCAAACGTTGTCAGCAACGAGGCCACGAATGCATGGGCGCGCGCAGCCCGCCCGAGTGTATGCCGGGGTTTCATACTTATCTCCTGAGTCTGTCTCTTATGTCGGATGCCGGAGCCGTCCAGCTGCGTCACGACAACGACGCATCCTCCCGAACGGAATAATAAAATCGGATTCCTTATTTATATTTCCTCTTTTAAGCCTCCTCTTCTCGCGTCCGGTGCAACGAACCGCTTCACTCGATCTGTATCAGGCCGGCTCCATACCTTGTGCACGTTTAGCCGAAGACGCCTCGGCCGAAGCCAGATACGAGATGAATGCCTGCGCATCGTGCGGCTGCGTGGAAGCTGCGCAAACCGCAGCCGAGAAAACGGTGACGATCTCGATCTCAGCCGGCAGTGTCCCGACGACATCAATACCGGGAAGATGCATCAGTTCGCTAAACTGCTGGAACCCGAGTTCGACGTCCCCACTCGCGATGAGCGAGCCCACCGGAACTCCGGGCGGTGCCTTTACGATGCGCGGCGCGATCGTCGCGGCAATGCCCCAACGCTCGAAAAGCCGCGCCAGATGCGCACCGCTCGGCCCCGTGGAGTAGCCCACACTGCGCGCGCCGAGAATCGCCTGACGAAGCGCCGCTTCACTCGCGATATCAGGACGCGCCGCGCCGGCAGCCACCGCAATCGCCACAGGCGAACGCGCGATGTCCGCGCGAATGCTGACGACGATCCTGCCAGCCGCGCCCAGCCGCTCGATCGCGTCGGACGCCAGCACGACCACGTCGAACGACTCGCCGTCCGTCACGCGCCGCGCGGCATCGACGCCACCAACCGATTCGATCAACACCCGCTGCCCGGTCTGCCGCGCGTATCGTTCGGCTAACTCTGCCAGCAGGTTGCGGGTCGCCATCGACGAGATGCCGGTGGTAGGTCGGCCAACGGTTGGTTCGCCTGCCATGTTCAACGACCTTGCGCTTTCAACGCGGTATCGGGACGTGCATCGACGCGCCTCGCTGCTCCTTCGTAGATCCCGCACCGTTCATCCGCATCGCTCATGCTTGCTCCAGACAGCTGATCCAAAAATTGCCGCGGTGCCGGGCGGGTCATCGCCCGACGGTTTCTTCAGGGGACCGCATTCGGCTGCGGTGCCGGTTCACTCACCCTCGCCCGCTGGGCCAGCAGGATGGCTACCGCGGCCAGCGTGGCGGGCACGGCGAGCATCGCGAGAATCGCACCGAACTGCAGGCCGAATCCGAGCAATGCGCCGCCTATCGCGGAGCCGAAGATGCTGCCGAAGCGGCCCATGCCCAGCATCCAGCTAACACCGGTTGCGCGCGCAACCGTCGGATAGCGGCCCGGCGCGAAGGCATTCAGGCCCGTCTGCGCGCCGCTCATACAGAAGCCGGCGGCGAATACCAGCAAGGCCAGCGACGACGACAGCGCACCGATCCACGCCAGCGCCAGCACGCACAGACCACCGCCGAGATAAGCCGCGCTGATCACGGGCGCCGGCCGCACCTTGTCCATCATCCAGCCGACCAGAATCGCGCCGATCGTCCCACCGATCTGGAACATCGCTGTGATGTTTGCCGCCGAGGTGACGCTCAAGCCAGCGTCTTTCATGAGCGTGGGCAGCCATCCCGTTAGCAGATAGATGACCAGCAGTCCCATGAAATACGTCACCCAGAGCGCCGCTGTCATGACGCCATAGCCTTGCGAGAAGAGCACGCCGATCGGCTTGCGCGTGGGCAACGGCGGCTCAGTGGAAACGAACGACTCGTCACCGGCAAAGCGTGTACCGCATACGCGGCCCAGCACCGCGCCAATGCGTGCGGGCGACGCGCCGCGCACCGCGAGCAGGCGAGCGGATTCCGGCAACAGCCACACCTGCAGCGGAATCAGGGCAAGCGGCAAAGCGCCGCCGAAGATCAAGACCGAACGCCAGCCATGCTCGGGAATCAACCAGCCGGCCGCGAACCCGATCAAGGCCGAGCCCAGGTTGAAGCCGGTGAACATGATCGTGATCAGCAACGACCGCTTGCGCTGCGGGGCGTACTCGGACAGCAGCGTGGTCGAGTTGGGCATCGCGGCGCCCAGTCCGATGCCGGTGAGCAGGCGAAGCGCGGCCATCTGCGTGGGCGACTGCGTAAAGGCCGTCGCAATCGTGAATATGCCGAACAGAAACACGGACGTAATCAACACCCACTTACGGCCGATGCGGTCCGAAGCCGGTCCCGCACCCAGCGCGCCGATCACGAGGCCGAGCGGCGCCGCGCTCATCACCAGACCGAAGGCGGGACGCGAAATCCCCCAATCGTGGATGATGGAAGGCGCCACGAAGCCCATGATGGCGACGTCCATGCCGTCGGCCGTCACGACGAGAAAACACAGCGCCACCAGCAACCACTGGTAGGGCGAAATGGATCGCCCGTCGATAAACGCCTTGATATCAATTGTTCGTCCGCTAGTCATCGAATTACTCCTGTCTCCTGCATGTCTTTCATGAGCAACGCGTGCCGGCTTCCCCAAACGCCCTGCTCAAAAACGGCTGTGGATGCCGGACCCGTGCGATCGCCTGGGTTTCATTGCTCGATGCGCCGTCGGCGCGGTTCAAGCCGTTGATTTGTGCCTGCGCGTCCGAATTGGCGTGTTGATAAAGGCCCAGCACATAGACGCTGGTGCGCCTGGACAGCGCATGGTCGACGTTTGCGCCGACCTGATGCGCGTGATTGTTGTCGACGGTTTCATTGCCCTTCATGTCCATGTACGACACGCCCGCGTTGAACGCCTTCGTCAAGTTGTAGTGCCCGACTACCGAGCCTTCGTACACGGCCGCACCGTTCGCGCCGTTATGGACCGTAGTGAACAGTGCATTCACGAACCATGAGCCGAACCGGTAGTGCTCTATGCAATGCCGGCTTCCCGTCTAATCGAAGTGTGAAGCTATGGACTTGCATTCAAGCATTGAGTCGACCCGACTTGCTGCGCTCCTGCACGCGATAGTGCTATCAGGCCGATATAAACGAGCGGGCCTGCTGCCGCAACAGGCCGGTGGATTTCAGCTCTTTGCTTTTTCCGCGCTATCCCAGTCGAGCTTCCCAGCGTTTTTTCCCGCCACCGAGTACAGGGCGCCAGGCGCGTTGCGGGTCCGTTGGAACGCCTCGAGCGTTTCGCCACGCATGGCGGCGTAGATATGCAGATTCGACACGCCGGTCACGGCGCCGAGCTTTTCGAGCATGAAGAAGATCACCCCATAGTGCAGCATGCCGCGCCAGTCGCGCCGACGGATCAGGTCGCGCTCTTCCCCAGTCAATCCTGCCGCCTCGAAACTCGCCTCCGGATCCGCTAAAAACGCCTCGCGATGAGCGGGTTCGACCATTCTGTGAAGATAATCATTGATCCGATAAGCCCTCACGGCGACTTCGATCGAAAACGGGTAGGTACCCTCGAGTTTTTCGACATCCGTGAGTTGAACCGCCATCCGTTGCCGGTGCCGTTCGATCACGGAAGGCTTGGTCTCGCTTTCCGTGCTTTCATAGATCGCGGTCGCGATGCCTGCCATCGACGGCAGGTAATAGCTGCGATGCTTGCAGACGACGTTGGACGACAGTGCGCCCCGCATCGTGAGCCACATGATGACTTCCGCGCCCTCGAAACCACCGAGCTCCGCGTACTCCGCAAGCGTCATCTCGGCGAGCTGCTCGGGATCGTTCTCGAAGAGATCAAGAAAACGATGGTCCCATTCCGTGTTATTGAAACCGGAGCGCTCACCGTGCACCTGGTGCGATAAGCCGCCCGTTGCGACGATCGCCACTTTCAGATCTTCCGGGAAGCTCTCGATTGCGCGCCTCAACGCCTGTCCGAGCTTGTAAAAGCGGCGCGCACTCGGAACGGGCAACTGCAATACACCCATTTGCAGCGGGACAAGTTTTACGGGCCATTCGGGCTGATGCGGACACAGCATCGACAAAGGCGAAAAGCAGCCGTGATCGAGTGCCCGGTTCTGGAAGAACGACATGTCGAACTCGTCGGTCATGAGCGACGTGCCGATATGCGCTGCCAACGCGGGATGCCCTTTGATCATCGGCAAATCGCGCGCGCCGCCGCCTTCGTCGGCGACGTTCCACTCCGGACCCACGCCTAAAGTGAACGCCGAATAGTGGTCGAAGAAGAATGACGTGACGTGATCGTTATAGATAACCAGCAGCACATCGGGACGCTTCTCGGCAAGCCATTCCGCCAGAGGCGCGAAGTTGTCGAAGATCGGCGCCCACACAGGATCGTCACGTTTGTTCTTGTCGAAAGCAAAGCCAATCGTGGGTGTGTGCGAGGCAGCGATGCCGCCAATGATCCGTGCCATGCCTTGAACTCCTCAAATACTCGAAAACCGCCCGTGGAAGCTGCGCGCCAGACGATCTGTTTGCCCGATTGAATGGGTGCGCCGGCCTGCAAGGGCATTTGCCATCCCTTCTATGGGATACGAATATAAGAATTGCGGGGGTTCATCGGAAGGCAGGGTAAACCACATTCGGTCATCGAAAATAAGCCGAAAACGGCTTCCGCTGACAAGATTTGATCTGCGACGTGAGGCGAAACTCGCATCAGGTCAAGGCCGTTCGGGATCCCGTCGTGCGCCAACACTACAAGGCGCCGTTTCCCGTCTAGTCATAGGTCATAATTAAAACAGATGACTGACAAACCAAATCGCAATCCGCCGGGCCGAACACGGTGACATGATGGAGATTCGGTCCATTTCGAAAATCGTTGGATTGGCCTACCTATGAGTGAAACCACCCAGCAAGCGATCGTGCAGACCTTGCGCGAAAAGATCCTGGCCGGCCACCTTCCGCCTGGGCAACGTCTCGTGGAAGCGCAACTCGCGCAACAGCTCGGAGTATCGCGCACACCGCTGCGCTATGCATTGAGCGTGCTATCCGCGGAAGGCCTGCTGGACCGCTCGGGTGCCCGGGGCTACGTGGTGCGCCGATTCAGCGTGCGGGACGTACTCGACGCAATCGACGTGCGCGGGGTGCTCGAAGGGCTCGCTGCCCGCTCGGTTGCCGAGCACGGGATCTCCAATGCGTTGTCCGTGGCGCTAGACGACTGCCTGCGCGAGGGAGACGAGATCTTCAACAAGGGCCTTCTGAAGCCGGGTGACGACGTCGTCTACGCGGACATGAACGGACGCTTTCACGCGCTCATCGTCGACGCGGCGAACAATGCGGCCGTTAGCGCGGCATTGAGCCTCAACGACAAGATTCCGTTCGTCTCACCCTTCACGATCGCCTTCGACGAGTCCGCAAGGGAACGCCAGTTCACGATGCTCAGTTACGCGCACCGCCAGCATCACGCCATCGCGGATGCGTTGAAAAAAGGCGAAGGCGCGCGTGTCGAGGCATTGATGAAAGAACACACGCACATTTCCAAAGAGAGCCTGAACCTGTCGCTTCCGGCGCTGCAATTGATCGCTGGCGCGGCCTGACCGCCTGAACGCTTGCCCTTTCGAACACGACCTCGCCGCAGACACCATCCATGAGTCATAGCGAACTTCCCAATCTCTCGCAGTTGCGCGCGTTTCGACTTGTCGCCGATACCGGCAGCGCGACCCGCGCAGCCGCCACCCTGTTTCGCGCTCAATCCGCCGTCACGCGCTCGGTGCAGGAACTCGAGTCCGCTCTCGGGGAGCCGCTTTTCGTGCGCAGTCCGTCGGGCATGCTGCCCACGCCGGTCGGACGCGCTGTGCTTAAGCGTTGCGAACGCATCTTCGCCGAACTGGAAGAACTCGCGCAGTGGTGTTCGACGCGACAGGGGCGCCGCCGTCCCGCAACCGACGGAATTTTGCCGGCTTATCTGCTCAACACCCGGCGGCTTCAATTATTCGCCGCGCTCGCCCGCCACCGGCACATGCCTAGCGCGGCGAGGACCTTCGGCATCAGCCAGCCTGCGGTGAGCACCGCCATTCGGGTGCTGGAAAGCGGCTCCGGGCTTACGCTGTTTCATCGCAGCCCGCGCGGTATTCTGCTGACGACGGAAGGCGAGACGTTCGTGCTGCGCGTGCGCCGCGCGCTGAACGAATTGAAGCACATACCCGATGATATTGCGGCGACCCACGGTCAGATTCAGGGCACCGTAACCGTCGGCGCGTTGCCGCTCGGACGTACCCTGATCTTGCCCCGCGCGATCACGCGCACGATTAGAGAGCATCCTGGCGTCAGAACCGTCACGAACGAGAGCGCCTACGACGCACTCGTGGCGGACCTGCGGGCGGGTGATGTCGATTTCATTCTGGGCGCCCTACGGGATAACGACGCCGCGAGCGGCCTCAAGAATGAACGCCTGATGTCGTCCCAAATGGCGCTGCTGGTGCGCCGGGATCATCCGCTCGCACAGGCGCGCGACCTGAACCTCATGGACCTGCGCAACGCGCGGTGGATCCTTCCGCGCAGCAATGCACCGGCTCTTGCACTCTTCGAAGCGCAGTTCAAGCGGATGAAAGTGAAGCCACCGGTGCCGACGGTCGAAACCGCCGACCTGGCTGTGATTCGCGGGATACTGTTCGAGACCGATATGATCGCCGCGCTGTCGGCGCATCAACTGCACCACGAGATTCAATCCGGGCAGCTCGCGGTTCTCGACGTGAAGTTGCTCAACACGCGACGCGAGATCGGACTGACCATGCGCGCCGCAGGCGCGCCCTCTCCTGCTGCACGCGCGTTGATCGATGCGATCCGTTTATCGGTTGCCGACGTTGCGCGCGAAGTCAACAACCGCGTTCCCCCTGATCAATCGATATAGCGCAGGCCCAGTTCCTTCAGCGGCTCACGCATCTTGTACATGTCGAGGCCGAGCACGCCGGAGGCGAGTGTAGCCCTCTTCGCTGCTTCGTTGGCCTCGCGGGCGCTGGCCTTCTCCAGCGTCTCGAGCGCCTTGGCCGCCGGCACCACGGCCACACCGTCCTCGTCGGCCACTACGACGTCGCCCGGCGCCACCAGCGCGCCCGCACAGACCACCGGAATGTTCACCGAGCCGAGCGTCGCCTTGATCGTGCCCTTCGCGGAGATCGCTCGACTCCAGACCGGAAAGCCCATTTCCCTGAGCACGCTCACGTCGCGCACACCCGCGTCGATGATGAGTGCTCGCGCGCCGCGCGCCTGGAAACTGGTGGCCAGCAGGTCGCCGAAATAGCCGTCGGTGCAATCGGCCGTCACGGCGGCTACGACCACATCGCCTGGCTGGATCTGTTCCGCGGCGACATGCATCATCCAGTTATCGCCCGGGTGCAGCAGCACCGTGACCGCGGTGCCCCATGCGTGCGCGCCGGTGTAAATCGGCCGCATGTAGGGTTTGAGCAGACCCGTGCGGCCCATGGCCTCATGCACGGTCGCGCTGCCGAGTGCGCCGAGACCATCCGCGACACGGCTGTCGGCGCGCGCGATGTTGCGATATACCACTCCGAGTTCGTACATGTTCAACGTCCTTGTGACTTGAGGGTTGCGTCGAGACGCGGATAGACGCGCCGAGCATTGCCTTCGTAGATTTGGTAGCGTTGTTCCGGGTTCATATCCGCGGCTTCGACGTAGCGCTTCGTGTCGTCGAAGTAGTGCCCCGTTTGCGGATCGATGCCGCGCACGGCGCCGATCATCTCGCTGGCGAACAGAATGTTGTCCACCGGAATCACGTTCGTCAGCAGGTCGATGCCCGGCTGGTGATACACGCAAGTGTCGAAGAAGATGTTGTTGAGCAGATGCTCCTGCAACGGCGGCTTTTTCATTTCCTGCGCGAGACCACGGAAACGTCCCCAGTGATACGGCACCGCGCCGCCGCCATGCGGAATCACGAAGCGCAACGTCGGAAAATCGCTGAACAGGTCCGACGTGAGACATTGCATGAACGCCGTGGTATCGGCGTTCAGATAGTGCGCACCGGTGGTGTGAAAGCACGCGTTGCAACTCGTGCTGACGTGAACCATGGCGGGAATGTCATACTCCACCATCTTTTCGTAGATGGGATACCAATAGCGATCCGAAAGCGGCGGGCTCGTCCAATGGCCGCCGGATGGATCAGGATTCAGATTGATCGCGACGTTGCCGTACTGCTCGACGCATTTCACGAGTTCGGGAATACAGGTGGCGATATCCACGCCGGGGCTCTGCGGAAGCATCGCAGCCGGAACGAAGTTCTCCGGAAAGAGCTGACTCACCCGATAGCAGAGTTCATTGCAGATCGTGGCCCATGTGCTCGACACTTCGAAGTCGCCGATATGGTGCGCCATGAAGCTGGCTCGCGGGCTGAACACCGTGAGGTCGAGGCCGCGCTCGCGCATCAGACGCAACTGGTTGGTCTCGATCGATTCGCGCAACTCGTCGTCGCTGATATGCAACTCCGACACCTTGGGCACTTCCGAAGGATTCGCGATGCCGGCTATCTGACGATTGCGCCAGTTTTCCAGCGCTTTGGGAGCGGTCGTGTAGTGACCGTGAATATCGATGATCATCGTTGTTCCTTGATCCAGCCTCAGCAAAAAGTGTCCTGCCTCGAGGGCAGCGTTTCAGCGGCCCGCCGCGCTATCGGCGCGTTTGGCCGCCAGCGTGCTGTCGCCGTCCGGCGTGCTGGCTTCTTCGACATGCGTTAGATCGCGACCGCGCGTTTCAGGGAGCATCAACGCGGCCGTGACCACGAGCAGATAAGAGAGGCAAGCGCACAACCCCATCGCCGCACCGAGTTCGAACTTTGCACTCAGCACGCCGACCATCGCCGGCATGATGGCGCCGATCGCACGCCCCGCGTTGCCGCACAAGCCCTGTGCAGATGCGCGAATGCGGGTTGGAAACAGCTCCGCGATATAGGCGCCCGTGCCCGCAGCCGTGCCCGATTGCAGCGTTCCGAGCACGAAGCCCAATACCAGGGTGATCGGCAAGGTGATGGGCGCCAACGTGTAAATCGCCACGGCGATTGCCTGCAGGCACGCAATCACGATGAAAGTTCGGCGGCGCCCGAAGCGGTCCGCCATCCAGCCGTTGAGAAACGCACCGGCGAAGGAACCGAGGATGTTGATGGCCAGGTAGCCGCCGACGTTCGTGATCGACAGATGCAGCGCGAGCTTCAGATACGCCGGCAGCCACGTGATCATTACGTAGTTTCCGCCATAAATGCCGAAGGTCAGCAGAATTGCCTTGAACGTGGTGACGCGCGTCGAGCGGTCGAAAACGGCCCAGATGCTGGGGCGCTCGGCGGCGTGTTCGCGAAGATTCTGCGCGAAAACCGGCGCCTCTTCGATATGCCGGCGAATCCATAACACGAGCAGCGTGGGCGCGAGACCGATTGCAAAGAGCACGCGCCACGCGAGCGAGGGCTCCAGTGTGTTGAAGAGCAACGTCGAGAGCAGAACAGCCACACCGTATCCGATTGCCCAGCCTGCCTGCAGCGAACCGACCGCGCGGCCGCGCACCTGCGGGCGAATCGTCTCGCTGATCAGTACGGCGCCCACCGCCCACTCGCCGCCGAAACCCAGTCCTTGCAGGCCGCGCGTGATCATCAACTGCCAGAATGAATTCGTGAATGCGGACAGCAGCGTGAAGGCCGAGAACCACAGAATGGTGATCTGCAGGATGCGCACGCGGCCGTAGCGGTCGGCGAGAATACCCGCGATCCACCCGCCGAGCGACGCCATGATCAGCACGGTCGTCCCGAGAATGCCTGCCTCGCCGCGCGTCATGCCCCATAGCGCGATCAACGTGGGAATCGCGAGCGCATACATCTGCGTGTCCATCGCGTCCAGTCCCCAGCCGCTGAAACATGCCCAGTATGTGCGCTTTTCCGATTTCGTTAAGTCGTTGTACCAACTAAACATGTTCTTTGTCCTCTGGCTTTCCACGTGATGCAGTTCGTTTCGCCTGCGCCGCAGGCCGGCCGCGTTGCGGCTTAGGCGGCGCTTCCGCGGCAGCAGCGAGCAGACGCGCGGCGTTTCCACCCAAAGCGGCCGTTACCTGAGCCGCGACCTCCAGCAGCCGCGGCCGGTAGCGCTCCATTTCGTCCATGCCCATCCGGGCTGCCGGACCGACGATTCCGAGCGCGCCGACGAGCTCCTGGCCGACACGGAACACCGGCGCCGAAATGCCCGAGGTCTCCGGATCGCGCTCGCCCATGGACAGGTACACGTAGCGCTCGCGGATTTCGTCGTACGGCGCCCCGACCCCGCCCGAGAACGCGAGCAGCACACGACCGCCGGCGCCGCGTTCGAGCGGTTGCACATCGCCCTGCTGAACCTCGGCGCGGATCGAATGGCGCGACGCGATGCGATACAGGCACACCCGATGGTCGTGTTCGCGCACATGAAACGAGACAGCCTCGCCGAACTCGTCGGTGAGCGATTTCATTGCCGGCAGCAGAATGTCGCGCAGATCGAAGCCCGCCTCATAGACCGCGCCCAGGTGCATGGCAGACGACCCGATCCGGTAGCGGCCGTCGTCCAGGCGGATCAGAAGCTTGTGATGACAGAGCGCCTGGGCGAGCCTCGACAAGGTGCTTTTGTAGAGGCCAGTACGAACGGAAAGCTCGGTCAGCGTGAGCGGCGGGTCGTCGCGGCGGAACGCGAAAAGAATCGACGCGGCGCGATCGAGAACGTCGATCCCGCTTGGCGTCACGCCATGCGGGGTGCGAACGCTGTCGGCAGTGCGAGTCACAATTTGTCTCCTAGTTGTTCTATCTGATAGAACTGATACCCACTGGATGGAACAATACTATTACGGCCCGGCGGAGACTGTCAAATTGAAGAGCGAACGCGTCGCGTCGTCGATGCGAGGCGGTGAGCGCGGCTACCGCGCACCGGCTGTGTAAGCGTGGGCGAATTGATGGTTAAGCTGGTGCGTCTCTCAGGGCAAGCCTGGCAGCCTGCTGACAGGCACGTGATCCCGTGCCTGCTCGATTGCCTGCAGCGCGCTTAGCACGATCGAGCCGTTCAGCGTCGCGGCAAGCACCGCGATCTTCAGTCATGGAAGCAACAACGCATCGCTCGATATGGCGAAGGCCGAGAAGCAGATCGAAGTCGCCGACTATGAAAACACGATTCAGACGGCGTTCGGGGAAGTATCGAATGCGCTGACCGCATGCGCCACCCACATCGATCAGGCGCGGGCGGATCGCGAATACGTCACGTGCTCGCAGCGTTACTAAACGCCGGCCGAAGCGCCCTACAAGGCGGGCACGGACAGCATTCTGACCTTCCTCGATGCGCAGCGCACGCTCTACACGGCGCAGCAGCAACTCGCGACCGATACGCTGTCGCGACAAGCCAATCTCGTGACGTTATACAAGATCCTGGCTATCAAAGTGCACATCAGACAAATGCGTGCAGACGAGCAAAAATTCATTGGTTAAGCGATCGACAATTCCTTTCGCATCATCTAACCGCAGCCAAAATTCAAAGGAGTGTTCGATGACTCAAGTACGCAATGATCTCGTCCTGTCGCAGTCCGCATTCAGCCATGTGATCGACGTCCCTCATGACCAGGTGAACATTGCTGACTGGCTGTTTTCATTGCCGGACGCGGAATACCAGCGTTGCGCGCCGCCGGATCACATCGCAGCCGGAGCAACGTGGACGGATGACGGCAAGCGCATGTCAATTAACGTCGAGATGATTGGAAGTGGCCTCGTGGTCCAGCACTACGTCGGAGAGGTCACGGATAAAGATTACTGCCGTATGGTGTCCATTTCGGACGTCTTCACGCCGAAGGGTCGGACAAAGGTTCAGGTGATTTGGGAATTGAGTGCGAAAGCGCTCGAGTCCGGCAAGACGGAGTATACGAACCGCGTCACGTCCCATCCAACCGACGATTTCCTGTCGTTCATCGAAGCTAATGGCACTTCGTTTGAGCAGGCTGCAAAGGACCGTCAGGACGCCTCGGGCGATCATAACCGGCGAGAAACGCCGCTCTTCGCCGAGAGCATCGCTCGGGCGGCGATCGCAAATGGAAGGAAGAAGGCTGCGTAGGTCCAGTTCGAATCAAAAGCGGGGAATGCGTCGCAAATGACGATAGCGTGATCGTGGTGCCCCCGGCCACGGCGCGGCAGGTGCTCGCAAAGGCCGCCGCGCGGTTGGCGTGCGAAGGCGAAAAGCACGCGAATCCGGCTTCCGGGGTGGTCGGCCTCGATGTGTACAACATGCGCAAACCGTTGCAAAAAACCGGACTGCGCTATGTCGATTGAAAGCAGATGGAACCATGAGCTCAAAGATCACCGGCATCTCGTCGGTGACGACGCGCCAGATGCTGACAGACCTGGTTAAGATGCAAGATCAGCGCGCTCCGCGCCAATCCGCGAATATGCCACCTCGACGCGAGCGAGGCTCGGGTCGCTCGATCCTCTTAGCCAACGCATGAAACACCTGATTCGTTCGACACCGGAAACGCAAGCTACACCGCGACCCGCACTTGGGCTGCGCGTTCTCTTCAGTTTTCGCAAGTCGGGCAGACGATTACCTATCGCCTGCCGTGCGGCGCTCAGTGTGGGGGTGCCGGTCACCGTCGGATGGGCCGTGGGTGACGTGTCGGCGGGACTGATGGCGACCATCGGTGCGTTCACATCCTTGTACGGGTCGGAGCGGCCGTATTTGAATCGCGCATGGCTACTCGCGGGTATAGCGCTTTCGTTCAGCGTGATCGTCACGCTCGGCGTATGGGCGCAACAATGGGCGTTGCTGGCTGTTCCGCTCGTCGTCGTGATCGCAATGGCTGCGACTTTCGTCTGCAATTCGCTTCGGATTGGGCCACCGGGCGCCTACATGTTCGCGCTGGCGTGTGCCGCCGGTACCGCGCTACCGGTTCCCGCCGATCGCGTCTTTTGGCTCGTGCTCGGCGGAGGCGCGGTGTCATGGCTCGCCCACATGTTCGGGGCACTCATCCTGCCAAGAGGACCGGAAACGAGGGCTGTCGGCGCCGCTGCCCGTGCAGTGGTTGAGTTTGCGCAGGCGACGGGCGCCGAAGCACGCGATCGCACCTGTCATGAGGCGGCTCTCGCGCTCCATGACGCCTGGACGGTGCTCGTCACATTTCAGCCGTCCACCCCGCGCTCCGATAGCGTCCTCACCCGTTTGCGGGAGATGAATCGCGAATTGCATCTGATCTTTGCGGCGTGTGTCAACGTCACCGATTCGACGGCCGGGAGACTGGATGCCCTGGCGAGTCGAGCACACGAAATCGGCCAAGCGACGACATCGTCCGGCGAAAACCGTGAGGCGCGCGCAAATCGGTTACATGTCCCGCTGGGTCGACTTCCAACATTGCAGTTGTTGCTTGACAACCTGACACCAGGTTCCCCCGCGTCGATGGTTACGATACGCGTGGGTATAGCCGTGGCCGTCGCCGGTGCAGCGGCCGCAGCCTTGAGCCTTGAGCGTGCTTATTGGGCTATGGCCGCCGCCGTGCTCGTGTTGCATATGGGACAGGATTGGGCGCGAACCTTGCAACGAGGCATGGAGCGTACCGTCGGCACATTCGTCGGCCTCGGCGTCGCTGCTGCGATCCTCGCTGTTCACCCCACAGGCCTGTGGCTCGTCGCAACTGTAATGAGCCTTCAGTTTCTGACCGAAATTCTAGTCACACGCAATTATGCATTCGCCGTCGTTTTCGTTACCACGGTCGCCCTGGTGATCGCTTCCGGTGGTCGATCCATTTCCCACCCGGGCGTGCTGCTCTCGGCGCGCGCAATTGACACCGTCATCGGTTGTGGGATCGGACTGCTCATTCATGCACTTGTCGGGCCGCGCAGCGCCCCTGCTTCATTGCGCCACGCCATCGTCAAAACACTGGTCACTGCGCAAGCCGCTCTCGGGCACGTGGCCGCCGGCACCGTGACCACGAATGCAGCATTGCGAGTGCGGCGCGAGCTTCAGCACCGCATTTTTGCGCTCCTGACATTGTATGAAACTGCCACAGCCGTTGGCACTTCACGCCACCCAGGTTTTGGCCGCGTGCTGGTCGCTCGAACCAATTGACGATGATCCAGAAATTGACTCTGCTCCCGGATCCCTCACGTTGGATGAGCTTGCAACCGTCAACACGGCCCTATCAGAACTCATCGTCATGGTACGCACGGGTGCTGGCTCGATAGCGCTTCACGGCTTGCCCGATCTGTTACGAGACGAAATCCGTGATTTGCGCGACTCGCTTGCTTCCGACGCGTAGTGAGGGTACGGGGCGTCGCGGCTACCCGGCGGTGGACGAGACACCCCTCGCGTACGTTGCGCGTCGACATCCGCTTGACGAATGGCTTGCGCTGCGGCGACACGTGCAGCACGCAAGCTCCAGCCGAGGGTCAGGGTGCAATGCTTGCATTAACGTGATCGTTGTAGATCGTGAGAAGCACGTCCGGCTTTTTCTCCGCGGTCCAGTCGGCGAGCGGTACGAAGCATTCAAGAACCGGGGGCCCACACAGGATAGTCGCGTCGATTCCCGTCAAATGCGAATCCGATCGACGGGGTATGCAAGGCGACGATACCACCGATGATCCGTGCCATGCGGATACTCCTTCAGGTGCATAGGGACCGACAGACCAACTGCCCCCGTCGGTCCCTATGCAATCCACCCTTTAGCGAGAGAGGCACGCCGCGAGAGCATCACGGCGTTACTCATCCACACAACAGCGCCTGTCAGAACAGGTGGCGAATGCCAATTTGCACGGCCGTTTCACTCTGTCCACCGTCTGGCGTTAGAAAGGACCCCGTCGTGATGCTCGCGCCCGCCATCTTGAACTGCGCGGAGTTGCGATTGTTCAGCCGCGAAACGACGCCATACAGCCGCGTGCCCTTTGAAAGGTCGTAATTGACGATCCCGCTCATCTGGCTCGCGTCATTGCTTAACGACGAACTGTCCTTGATGTAAGCGTATCCCGCACCGACAGTGAGAAACGGAGTGAAGCGGTAATCGGCCGAAAGCGAGTAGGTGTTGTGGTAATTTCCGCGAGTATTCCCCACCGGGCCAACGGCCGGGTCATATTTTCCCGCCGGATTCGACAAGGCATTTCCGGTCGTGGCGGAGATCACTTCATTCGCCCGGAAAAAGCCGAGGTAGATCTTTCCCCAGCCATAGTCCACATTTCCGCCCGCCATGATTTCCTGCACGCGATTGGTGTTCGTGGCGTTGGCTGCATTCAGATAGGCGAGCGCGAGGTAAACCGGGCCCTGGACCGTTTGCACACCGGCCTGATAAACCGCGTTGCCAGCCAGCGTGCCAGGCTGCCCGCCGACCGAATAATGAAGTTCCAGCTGTGTGTTGGCCAGTTTGGGGGAAATGTAGCTAATATCGTTGTCGACCCGAGCCAGCCAATTGGCGAAATTGTTATAGCCGGACCCATACGTCGCAGCACTGAACGCATCCATGTTGCCGCTCCACGCGAACATTGGCGTGTTCTGGCGACCGAACCTCATCTCGCCGTAAGGCGCCGACACACCAATCCATGCTTGCCGGTCAAAAAAGCGGTACGGATTTTGTTGCTTGCCTGTGCCCGGGTCGAAGCCGTTCTCGAGAGCGAAGGTAGTGCGATATCCTCCGCCAAGATCTTCGGTCCCGCGCAGCCCCCAGCGGCTAGTCAGTTCGCCGTTGTTCCCCAGCACATAGAGAGACGTATTCTTTCCGCCAACCTTGGCTGACTGATACCCCGCGAAAACGTCGAGAATCCCATATAAGGTCAGCGATGACTGCGCGTGAGCCGGCCCTGCGGCTGTCACGATCGCCGATGCGATTAGTAGAGCTACTTTGTTGGATTTATGCATTCCCCTCACCCGGTCTCATTTCGTCAAACTATCAAATGGCGACTACTTTTTGTTAGCGATACGACTGCGGAGCCAGCATCCTCTTCACAATCAATGCAAGAGGAACAGTAAAGCAGAAGTGGGACATGAACCCGCCGATGATCACGACTGGGTCGAAGTAGTTCGGATGGTTGTTGGACGCAATCGAGATCGCTACATGCATGACGATCCACGCGAAAAGGGCGTAGAACAATGCAACAAAACTCGCCTCATACCCGCGCCGACGGAAGTAAGGCCAGATGGCCGCAAACAGGATTCCCCAGCCGATCGAAAAGAAGAAATGAATCCCTGTGCCGAGGATATATGCCCCTATACCGAGTGAATCCTGTACCGCCTTGCCGAACACCAGCCCAGTTGCGTTGCGTGGAATGCCCGCGAGCGGCATTAAATGCTGCACCCCGACCCAGATAAGCGCTTCGTAGATCCAGATGATGACCGCCCCGGCCAGGCCGCCTGCGACTCCGGCGCGAACGACCGCCGTGAAACTCGGTCTATCCGAAACCGGCAATGCCGAACCGTTTTTGAGTTCATTGCCGCTAGCGCTTAAATTGCTACCCATGTCTCTTCTCCTCAAGTGATATATCTGGCGGCTGCCATACCGCTGTTGATCCAACCGATTGCGTGTACCGCAATTCTCTGAACCAACTTCCGCGACAATCGTCGTATTGAAGGCGCGCCAGTCGACCCGTCCCGGCGTCGATGAAGCGCCTGGAAGGGATGCCGCGTGGATGGGGTACTTCGTCTCTGCAGACGTGGCTCCCCGCTCCGCCTCTTGGGATACGAAGATACAAATGCGGGTTGGCCGCAGAAAGAAAGGGTAAACCTCATCTACCCCCCAAAAACATCTGCAAACCAAGGAGACGCCGAGATTTTCACGCTCGCATGAAGCAACGGAGGCCGCACCAGCTCTGGCTCCAACGGGATCCCAAGTGTTTGTTGAGAACCTGGGATAAGTTTGCTACGCCCGCCAAGCTGGATAAACAAATTAGATGGCATCCAAACGAAGTCGCAACCTAGGTTTGGAGCTTTGAGCACAGGGTCGCCGTCGCTATCCCAGACACCGCCGAAACATGAAAACCATGAACGAGACCACGCAGCAGGCGATCGTTCAGACGTTGCGCGCGGCTTTCGCACAGCCAGTGCGACGCGCAAACGCTGAATGCACGCGAGCTTCGTAACATGAGTGCGAGAACTCAATACATGCCTTCGATGGAGCAGACGCCATGGCAGTCACTGGCGTATTGCGTCCGGCGCGCACGGTCCGCTTTCGAACCGGGTCACGAAAGCTTTTGGGAGCGAGCCGGTCTCAGCTCAGTGAGTGGCACCGCCCTTCGCGTAAGCAATGCATTGCCTCGCGAGGACTTCAGTCGGGTCAACCAGTTGCACGCGCCCGCCGTTACGGTCCACGAATTCGCCGGCAGGAAGGAGGATTGGGAGCTCTGTGCATCCAAGGATAATCACTTCAACGCCCTCTGCAATCAGTCCTTCGACTGCTGCGATGATGTCTTCCTGACATTGACCGGTCTTGAAACCTGCCTTGACGCCGTTCTTTCCGTAGATGGCGTCCATCACACGCGCCTGCAAACCGGCGCCAGGGGCAATCTGGTGCAGGCCCTGCGATTCGAGAGCCTTCTGGTAGACGCCGCTTTCGATCGTGCCCGATGTGGCCAGCACGCCGATATCGCGCAAGCCGGGAAAGGAATCACGCAGGTGGTTCACCGTGACGGTGAGCATGTTGACGATAGGTACGCCGAGATACGGCTGGATCCGGTCAACGAACGCATGGGCAGTGTTGCAGGGGATTGCGATGATGTCTGCGCCACCGTCTTCCAGTTTTTTGCACGTGGCGTAAAGGGAGACGGTCGGGTCCACCCCTTCGCTGATCAGGTTTTCTGTTCGGTCCGGAATCTGCGGATTCTGCTCAACCAGAAGCTTGATGTGCTCCTGGTCGCGCGACGCCGGCGTATGACGGACGACCTTGTTAAGGAAATCGACCGTCGCAGCAGGGCCTACGCCACCCACCACGCCGACCTTGAAGACCGGTGCGGGTGAACCGGGACGACCCGAGACGACATACTGTGCATACGCCATGTTGGAATCGACAAGTGGCACATGCAACTGCCCGATTTCCTCGGCGACGAGCGCAATCTCCGTCATGCCCGGCACGATGACGTCGACGTCCTGATCCACGAGGCTCTCGCACGCAGCGCGTAACAGCGCCACCGGGCGGCCACGGAGATTACCGCTCTTGATACCCTCTGAGCCATAGATGGCTTCGGTTACCGTATCGGTATTGTCGGCAGTGCGCGGATACACCACCTCGAATTCGGGGGCGGCGAAATACCGTTCAAAGAGTCGCTTTTCACGGACGTAACCGGATGCGAGCACGCCGATACGCTTCGCGGCGGGAAACTTTCGCTGCACGTGGCCGTGAACTGCTTCGACGATATCGACAATGGGCAGGTTCGTATTCGCTTTCAGTTCGTCGATAAACGTGTGACTCAGAAAACACGGCAGCACAATCATCGTTACCCCGCGTTTCTCGAAATCCCGGATCATGTTGAAGATGTACAGTTTGCGCTCCGTCGTCGCGGTACTCCCCGCCCCGGCTCCCCTGAACGGATGCTGCTCGAAGATGACCTCCGCATGCTCGGCGTCGCAGGACGCCGGCGTCGCCTTCACGATCTTGAAGAACACATCGGCACTTGCCAGCGGGCCCAATCCTCCGACTACGCCCAGCTTGCGCCGGCTTTCCGCCACAGTCGCACTCATCGTGCACCGGCCTCAACCTGCTCAAAGGAGGCGTCCGTCGACTTTGCTTCGCGTGCAGCTTCCCATTTCGCGATGACAGCAGTAGCAACGCTATTGCCAATCACGTTGGTCATCGTGCGACCCATGTCGAGAATCTGGTCGATCGCCAGGACCAAAGCCACGCCGGCGACAGGCAGATGAAACATCGGCGCGACAGCCGCAACGACGACCACCGACCCGCGCGGCACACTTGCCATTCCCTTGCTGCTCAACATCAGAATCAGCAACATAAAGATCTGCTGCGACACCGGCATCTGGACGCCGAAGGCCTGGGCAATGAAAATCGCCGCGAACGCCTGATACATCATCGAACCGTCGAGGTTGAATGCGTAGCCCAGCGGCAATGTGAAGCCGACCACTTTCTTGTCGACGCCGAACTTTTCCAGTTGCTCGGTGAGGCGCGGATATGCGGCCTCGCTGCTTGCCGTCGAGAATGCAATCATCGCGGGTTCACGGACTGCCTTCAGCAGACTACCCACCTTGCGTCCGAGAAAGGCATAGCCGATCGCGATAAGGATGGCCCAGAGGATCAACAGCCCCAGGTAGAACGACCCGATCAGCTTGCCGTAGGTGTAGATCACGTCAAGGCCACGCAGCGTCACGGATGAAGCGATGGCACCAAAGACACCAAGCGGCGCGGCACGCATGACGTAGTTCGTGAGCCGAAGCATCACGGGGACCATTCCGTCGATCGCCTGGATGACGATGCCGACGCGCGAGTCACGCTTGAGTGCGCTAAGGCCGACGCCAAGGAAGAGCGAGAATACGAGAATCTGCAGGATGTCATTGCGCGCCATCGCATCCAGCAGGCTTGTCGGGAATGCGTGCGTGATCACGTCCTTGACATTCAATGCCGCCGTGTTGAGCCCCGTGTTCACTTCGCTGGAACTCTCAGTCAGATGCAGACCTGCCCCGGGTTCCAGCACGTTGGCCATGATGAGCCCGAGCGCCAGAGAGATGAGTGACGCGCTAATGAACCATCCAACCGAGCGCAGGCCGATCCGGCCTACATCATCGCCGCTATCCATCCCCGCGAGCCCCGACACGAGCGTGACGAAGACCAGCGGTGCGATGATCATCTTGATCAATCGCAGGAAAATATCCGTGACAATCGAGAAGTAGCCGGCAACCGCTTTCAGCGTGGCGGGGTCAGTAATGTTCGTGTGGCATGCGTAGCCAGCTCCGACTCCAAGGAGCATGGCTACCGCGATGCTCAGGGTAAGGCGATTCTTCATGGTCATCCGTCCTGTAGCGGCGTGGGCGACGGGAAGTGACGGCCACGCGCGTGAGAAAAAATGAAAGCGGCGCTTTCACCGTAGAACGGATGGTAGGGACGTGAAAAAAAACGCTCATGCTGTTACGACATGCGCCCATGCGAAATTCGCATAATGCGGGAAAACCCTATTCCAGTGTGGCGGAGCCGGCGCGCAGGTGATACCAGAGCGTATCCAGGAATTCGCTGCGATTCGTTGAATCACGATATGCGCGCAGTTCCACCTGCAAGTGCCAGCTCGCCGGCCCTGCCGGTACGAGGTCGCCATCGGCAAGCTCTTTCGTAATCGTGCTCCTGGGAAGCCAGGCCACTCCTTCCCCCTCCATGACGAGTTTCTTCAGAACTTCCGCCATGTCGGACTCGTAGTGAAGCCGCAACGACGGCGCGTCCGATGCCTTCTTCAACAGCAGCGCCTGGCAACGGCCGAAGTAACTTGTTTCGGTGTAGGAGATAAGGGGCAACGGACGTTGCCTGGTCCCCGGCAGGCGGAACTTGGGAGCCGAACGTTCGTTTGACGTGCTGGTTGGCATCAGGGTATCCAGACCGACGGTGAGATGCTCGTACCTCGCGGCGTCGAGATGGAGGGGCAGCTCGGGATGATGATAGGCAAACATCAGCTCGCAATTGCCATTCACGAGCATGAGAATCGAGTCGTGGACGTTGGTCGGAATTACGCGCGCCCGTACCTCTCCGAATTGGGGCGCGAGCGCTTTGAGCCATGTTGGAAGAAAGTTCAACGCAATTGTGTGTCCAGCGCAAATCTGCAGACTCTTCCCCGCAATGCGCTGTTCGGTGCGGATGATGGCCCGCGTATCGAGAAGCCGGGCAAGGACATCGTCGGCAACTTCGCGAAACAGTTGACCAGCGGGTGTCAGGACGGGAGGAAAGCTGCTGCGGTCGATCAGGTCAGCGCCGACCCATTGTTCGAGTGACTGGATTCTGCGGCTGAAGCCGGACTGCGTGACATTGCGAAATTCAGCGGCACGGGAGAAGCTCTGATACTGCGCAAGAGCGATGAAATCTTCAATCCATTTGATTTCCATGTTGGCCTTCGGACCGTCTGCGGAATCGTCGATTTTATCCGTAGTCTGGCCAACCTGACAGAAGATGCGCGAATCCGGAGCTGTCTGTGCAGCACGCAATCGATACCGGATCCCGATGTGCCCCGGTCGTCGATCACTTCATGGAACAGCACTAGCCACTGCGGTTAGAACACAATCCCGGCAAGAACCGTGTTGTGCGGTTAGCCAGGAACTTCCCGGACTGACGCACTGCCCCGTCGAAGACATTCACTCGAATTCGGCGCGACGTTTTTCGCGGAAGGCTCTAACACCTTCGACGGCGTCCGGCGTACTTTTGCAGACCGACGCCGCGAATTCATGGGCAATTTCCGACTGCCCCGATTCGACCAGACGCAATAGTCGCTTGCCCACTGACAGAGATGCGCGGGACTCTACGGAAAGTTGGGGTCAGCGTCCGTGACCGGCTCAGCCGCGTGAGAACAACGCCGCGCGTCTGATCCGTCTACGATTCCTATTCACCATCCCGGTGAGCCAGCCGCAACGTCGTGGGATCGTGATCGAATAACGTGCACAATACCTCGACTATCAGACCGTGATCGTCGCGTTGCGGTAACCCGGACACGGTAATCGAACCGATGATGCCCGCACCCTGTACAGTTAGCGGAAATCCACCGCCATGCGTCGCATAGTCGGCAATCGACAGACCGAATTTGTCGCTCAACGTTGCACCGGATTCTGTCAGTCGCAGGCCGACCGCGTATGAGCTGCAACGGAAATGCGCGACGGTATTACTTTTCCGCCGCACCCAATCCGCGTTGTCGGGCGTTGCCCCGGCTAGGGCACTGTAGAAGATGGGTTGGCCGAACGTCCGCACGTCGATCGCAATCGGCAGCCCTCTTGCCTTGGCCATTTCATGTAAATGCGCCCCAATCTGCCAGCCGAAATCTGCATCGAAATGCGGTGCGACCAGCAACTTTTCCTGCTGCGCAATCAACTGAAGGTCTTCGGCAATAGTCATGACGATATGAGCGGAGCGAGTCCGCCATCCAGTAAAATTATTGAAAAAACGGCAGCCAGAGAGCGCTTAGCCAACCAACGGAACGAACTTCAGGATGTGCTCGGCCACACAGACGAGCTCTCCCGCTTGATTGACCACGTCCAGTTTCGAAACCGAACGTCGCCTCTTCAGGTCGATGGCCTGCACGCGATACGTGTACGTCAGAATGTCCCCTATAAGCGCGGCCTTAAGAAAACGGACCCGGTCATACCCGAGCGACACGGGCGTTTCACCCGTATCTCGCAGGCCCGATAGTCGCTCCACTATTTCGGTCGAGCAGTGCGACATCCATGCAACAAGCAGTGCACCGTGAGCGATACGCGTTTTGTACGGCGATCGCGACATGATCTCCTCGCTCATGTGAGCCGGTGAGAAGTCGCCGCTCATTCGAGCAAAAGCGTCGATGACTTGAGCCGTCACCGCTTTCGTCAAAATGACCTCGTCACCAACTTTCAGATAGAAATCAGAGTCCAAGCGATTGCCTCAAAGAACCATCCAGTTGTCGTTGCGACGATCGGATCAGAAACATCGCGCCCCAGGCGACGAGATACGCCGAGCCGCATACTATGAAGAGAACGTTGTACCCCGAGTTGATTCGGCCGAGCGCGACGAAATGATCGAGGAGTGCCCCGACGAATAACGGAAACACCGTACCTCCTACCGCTCCGGCCATGCCGCCGCTGCCAACTACCGACCCGACCAGGGTTCGGGGAAACATGTCGGATACCGTTGTAAAGAGATTAGCTGACCATCCCTGATGTGCTGCGGCCGCAAGACTGAGCAGTCCAACCATCGCCCACATGTTATCGATCCAGGGTGAGAAAGCGATCGGCACCACCAGAAACGCCAAGCCCAGCATGACGCTCTGGCGCGCACGCTGCACCGTCCAGCCCCGCGTGATCAATTGCGACGAAAGCCAGCCGCCAAAGATACTTCCGATCGAGGTCGCGAAGTAGACGACGACAAGTGGCAATCCAAGGTTTTTCAAATCGAGGTGATAGCGGGTCGAAAAATACGAAGGGAGCCAGAACAACATGAACCACCAGATGGGATCCGTTAATACCTTCCCTACAATGAACGCCCAGGTCTTTCGCAGCCTCAGCAGAGACAACCAGGACACAACTTTGACCGCGTCTTCGTTCGCGCTACGGTCGTCCTCGATGTACTTCAATTCCGACGGCGAAACCCTGCGGTGATTTTGCGGCGCGTAATACATGACATACCATAGACCGAGCCAGATGAAGCCCGTAAGCCCCGTTACAAGAAACGCAGCCTGCCAGCCATAGGCAGCCGCCAGACGCGGCACGATGGCAGGCGCGGCCACGGCGCCGATGCTGGTCCCGGACGTAAGAATTCCCACTGCCAGGGCTTGCTCTTTTCGAGGAAACCACTCAGAGACCGACTTCACTGCCGATGGAAAATTTCCCGACTCGGCCAGACCCAGCAACGATCGCACGAACACGAACCCCAACGTGCTGCGCACCAGCGCATGCCCACAGGCCGCCAGACTCCAGACCAATACACAGACTCCATAGCCGACCTTGACGCCAAATCGATCGATCAGTTTGCCCGACAGGATTAGTCCGAAGGCATAGCAGGCCGTAAAGACGGCCACCATGTAGCCGTATTCGGTTTCGGTCCAATGAAACCTGGCGGCAAGGTCAGGCTTCAGCAGTCCGAGAACCTGCCGATCCAGATAATTAATTGTTGTTGCGAAAAAGAGGAGCGCGCAAATACGCCATCTGTAGTTGGAGTGAGCCACCGCTATTCCCTTAAATGAACGTCCCGGAACCCCGCGCATTCCGGGACCAAAGCCATCTGCCGCAATCGTATGGAGTAGGGAAGAAACTCAATGCTCGATGTGAAGCATCCGCCAATCGAACACAACGAAAGGTTCATCGATGTTTCGCGCCAGTAGATCACGATAGACTTTTTCAGGTGCTTCAGGCGTTTCGACTCGCACCATCCTTGCCAAGGGAATGCGATCCTCAACTAGCCATTTCATCGCTTTACGAAAGCCCGCCATGATGCTCTGCGCGCTGTTGTTGTAGCCCTCAAGCAGTTCTTCCCACTTGAAACCGCGGGAGACCAACGGGAACGCCCACTCCCAGCCGCTGCGCAACTCCACGAAACCGTTGAACACGGCATTGAGCAATTCGTGAGCAGACAAATCCGTCTGGCGGCGCCAGGGCACGCCGACCAGTACCACTTCGCCGTTCTGACGGACGATCCGGCAACCGTCCAGCACTGCCTGCTCGTGGCCAGAGCAGTCGACCACCAAGGCGACCTGACCTGCCAGGTCGGCACGGTCGAAGGGAAACGCCGGCAGCACTGATTGCAAGCCCGAATGCTCGGCCTGCGCGCGTCGCTTCGCATCCGGTTCGACGACCGTAACTTCGTAGCCGCTGATCCGGAAAATATGCGCGGCCAGATAGCCGACCGGACCCGCACCGCAAATCACAACGGGGTCGCCGGGCCGGGCTTTCGTCGTCATCAACGTTGTCATCGATACCCCGACGAGGCGCGCCAGCAGCGCACTTTGAGCGTTCATTCCGGACGGTATCGCAACCGTGTGGGCTACGTCGACCTGCTGGTAGGTGCGATGGCTGCCCATGCAGAACAGCAGATCACCCACAGCCACGCCATTCACCTCCGCGCCACGCTCCTGAACTTCGAACACCGCCGAGTAGCCCGGCCTGACAGGAAAGTCCTCTCCGCTCGCCCACGCCAGTTCCGTCCCGGGACTCACGAGCGTGGCAACCGTACGGCCACGGACCTCGTTCGGGCGCAATGCCCCTGCCGGTTCGCACGGTTGCAGAACGAATTGCTCCTTCGCGGGAAAACAGATTTCCATTTCTTGCATTTGATGTCTCCAAGCGGGCGACAACACCGCTGTACAGCTGTGACACTGAATTCCGAAAACGACAGCGGACACCTGTCGAGACGAATACCGCTGCCGATCTTCGCCTGCGTTATGCCGATTCGGGTGCCCAAAGAGTCGGGCCGCCTGCCTCTTCATATCCGAGCGGACCGCTTCTGCTCACCACTTCCAGGAATTGCCCCCACGGCGTGCGGAGATACACCCAGGTCAGTCCCTTCATTGGACCGGAGTCGACATAGGTCGGCCCGTCCAGCACGTCAACGCCGATCTCCCGCAAGTGAGCGGCAGTCGCCTTGGCATCTTCCACCTGAAAGGCCATGTGGAAGCCGCCTACCTCGCTGTTGCGCTTGAGAGCTGATGTTTCGCTCTCCCCCGAGTACTCGAACAGTTCGAGATTGGCGCCATTACCAACGCGCAGAACCTTGATGTTCTCGATCCGGGCATGCTCGGGCACGCCCAGGCGCCGCACCATGTATGCGTTGTCCGCGACGACGGGTCCCGTCTCCAGCGCCGTGACCGCCCCGAAAGCGCGTTCGAAAAATTGCACGGCTTCGTCGAGATTGGGAACCGTGAAGCCAACGTGCTCCATACCGAAGAATTTCATCGTCTGCTTTCCATCAAGTAGTTCGTAAATGGATCAACCCAATACTCAAACTTAGAACGCGGGTTTGACCATATCCACGTTTTCTTTCGTCACACGCACCGTCGGCAGCACAATTTTGGGTGGGACTTTTTCTCCCTTCAGGATTTTCAGCGCCACAGCGATGCCCTCGGTGCCAGCCGGCGGATAGAGCCAGGTGGCGGCTTCATCGCCGGCCCGGATAGCGTCGAATTCTTCCTTCTGTCCGTCAAGCCCGGTTACCTTGATTTCTTTCGAGCGTCCGCTTTCCTTGATGGCCTGAATCGCTCCCAGCGCCATCTCTCCATTTGCGGCAAAGACAATATCGAGCGTCCCCGGAGGATGAGCCTGAAGGATGTTCTGCATCACTGAATATGCTTTAGGACGGCGGTAGTCGCCGGGCTGCGACGCAACGACCTTGATGTCTGGATATTTTTTGATGACCGACAGTGCCCCGCCGACCCGATTCAGCGACGTCTCGTCTCCCGGAATCCCTTCGAGAATGACCACGTTGCCCTTCGGTTTGCCGTTCTTCTGCGTCAAGGTATCCACAATGAATTGCCCGGCGTCCACACCCAACGCACGGTTGTCGCCCGACACCATAGTGATCGCGCCGGCATTTTCGATAGGCTTGCCCACGAACATGTACGGGATGCCGCGCTCTTTCAGACTTTGCAATTCCTGACGCAGCCCTTCTGCCTTGCCCGCCTGAACCAGCAACAACTTGATGCCCTTCGACTGCATGTCCTCGATGCCGGCAATCTGCGTTGCGACGTTGCCCTGTCCATCGGTAGCCAGCAACCGGACGCCGGCTGTGCTGGAACCGGCTTCAATCTGCTTACGCTGAGTTGCGAGCCACGGATGGTCCAGGCTCTCCTGAGAGAGCCCGATGGTTTCCGACGCGGACCATGCGGCGTTCACTGCACCAAAACACAGCGCCGCCGTAGTCAACGTCAGTGTAATTTTTGATGTCTTCATGTTGTCTCCTTTGTGTCGTATAGCCTATCGGCCCTTGGAACGACTAAGCTGAGCGTGAATCAGGACGGCTATCACGATGATGGCGCCCTTCACAATCAATTGCGTATAAGCAGGAATGTTCAAAAGGTTGAGCAGGTTGTTGAGCACGCCGATCAGCAGTACCCCGATGATCGTTCCACCGATTCCGCCGGCACCACCGGCCAGGCTCGTGCCACCCACCACAACCGCCGCGATCGCATCGAGTTCAAGACCCTTACCAAGATTCGCCTCGCCGATGTTCAATTGCGCGGCCATGACAATGCCGCCGAGTCCAGCGAAAAGGCCGGACAGCACGTACGCGATGACCCGGACCCGATCCACTGCAACGCCCGACAGGCGCGCAGCTTCGACGTTTCCGCCCACTGCGTAGACGTGGCGTCCATAGCGCGTCCTCTTCAGGATCAACATCGAAACCAGAGCCATCAGGACGAACAGAATGGCCTGCACCGGGACACCACCGACACGACCGCGACCGATCCATCCGAGCGACACGGGCACACCGATGACCGGTTGACCATCGGAATAGGCGAGCCCGACACCGACTAGCGCCGTCATCATGCCGAGCGTGACGATGAACGGCTGGATGCGTCCTTTCGTGGTTATAAAGCCGTTCAACCATCCACACGCCACTGCCACCCCTATACCGCCAGCAAGCGACGCGACAGGACCATAGGGCTTCAGCCCGGCAACCGCCAGGGTCGTCAAGGCAAGGATGGAACCGACCGACAGATCGATACCCGCGGTCAGGATGACGAAGGTCATGCCCAGCGCGGTGAGACCGACCACTGACACCTGTCTCACAACATTGAGCAGGTTGTCCGGCGTGAGAAAAAACGGCGACGACAGAGCCGCCGTCATGCAAAGCAACAGAAAGATCGCCAGAATTCCGTAGCGTTGAACGAGTTCGATTCTCCGATAGGCGTTATTCGAAAAGCGCTCGCTGGAACTAACATTCGACATCGACTCGGCGATAGCCATGATTACCTCGCAATCATTTGTAGGACGGACTCTTCGGTTGCGCCGAGCGCAGGGGCCTCGCCTGTCACGACACCGTCGCGCACGCCGACGATGCGGTCGGCCATGCCGATGAGTTCCGGCAATTCCGAAGAGATCAGAAGCACTGCTTTACCCGAGCGTGCGATTTCATCGATGAGTTTGTAGAACTCCGTTTTCGCGCCCACGTCGACCCCCCGGGTCGGCTCGTCGAGAATCAGCAACGAAAACGAATGCGCCATCCACTTGCCGAAAACCACCTTCTGCTGGTTTCCTCCGGAAAGCGTCACGACAGGCACTTCCACGCTCGAAGTGGAGACCGCGAGTTGCTTGCACACTTTTGCGACGCGCGCCCGCTCCTTGCGACCGTCGACGAAGCCGAACCGGCAGATGCTTTTCAGCGTGGGTAAGATGGCGTTCTCGCGAATACTCAATCCCAGCACGAGACCTTGAGTCTTCCGATCTTCGGGAACCAGCGCGATACCCGCCTCGATTGCCTGCGAAGGCGATTCGGGTCGGTGACTGCGGCCCTGGAACGAAATGTGGCCACCAGTGACGCTCTCGAGGCCGAAAATCGCTCTCGCAACTTCGGTTCGCCCTGCGCCGACGAGCCCCGCGAGGCCGACGACCTCGCCGGCACGAACGGTGAAGCTGACGTCGCGCACGCGTTGTTCGAGGCGCAAACCCGCGACTTCGAGCACGATCTCTCCGGTGGCCGGCGGTCGCTTATCGGGAAAGCGAGTATCGAGTTCCCGGCCCACCATGAGCCGGATCAATGCTTCCCGGCTCAATTCGCCGACGGGCCGTGTGCATACCGAGCGGCCGTCCTTCATCACCGTGCAGGTATCGCAAAGATCGAAGATTTCATCCATGCGATGGGACACATAGATGATCGTCACGCCCTCGCCGGAGAGTTTTCTGACTACGTTATACAGCAACGTCATTTCGTGGTCGGACAGCGTTGCCGAGGGTTCATCCATGATCAGCACCCGCGCCGATATGGCCAATGACTTGGCGATTTCCACGAGTTGCTGTTCGGCGACAGAAAGCGTACCAACCCGTCGACGCACATCGATCGGCGCACCGATGCGCTCCAGTAGCGCCTGCGCCTCCTTGCGCATGAACTGGCTGTCGAGCAGTCCGTTTTCGATCCGCTCGCGTCCGAGGAAGATGTTCTCCGCCACGTTCAATCCCGGTATCAGATTGAACTCCTGGTAGATAGTCGAGACCCCGGCGCTAGCCGCTTCGCTCGGCGACTGTGGCGCGTAAGGCTGTCCGTCGAGCAGCAACTCCCCGCCGTCCGGTGCAATCGCGCCACTCAGAATCTTGATGAGGGTCGACTTGCCTGCTCCGTTCTCTCCAACCAATGCGTGGACGGACCCTTTGTTGCAGGTGAAGGCGATCTGATCGAGCGCACGCACGCCCGGGTAAGTCTTGCTGATTCCTCGTACTTCAAGGGCATTCATCGCGCACCTCTTGGGTTGACGACGCTGACAAAGCGCTCGTTCAGGCGACCTGCAACTGGATCTTCAGTACGCTTTTGTCTTCGGCGAGACGCGCAAAGGCGTGATCGACATCCTCGAGCCGATAGATCGTCGTCAGAAACGGCGCAACAGCGATACGTTTGTAGCCGAGCAGTGTCGCGGCCTCGTGCATGTCGTCGCCCATTCCCGCTACGCTCGCCTGGACGCCCTGCTCGCGCAGAACGAAATCGAGCGCTGAAATACGGAATGTGTGACCCGGCTTCGCGATGCCGAAGGCAACCACGCGACCACCCGGACGGATCAGCGCAAGTGCCCGTTCGTAGAGTTCGGTGAAACCAACGCTCTCGATCGCGACATCCACACCTCGTCCATCGGTGGCGGTCCGCACGGTGGCCTCCAGCTCCGCTGCATCAGTCACAACCAGGTCCGCGCCCAGCTCTTTGGCCAGTTGCGCGCGCTGCGCATTCGGCTCCATGACCACCACCGGCGCCGCTCCCGAACGCAGCGCAAGTTGCAGGTGCAACTGACCGATCGGACCTGCACCAATGATCAGGACACTCTCGCCAAGACGCAGATGACTCTTGCGAAATGCCCGCACGATGCACGACAACGGTTCGACCATCGTGCCTTCTTCGATCGGCATCGACGGCGGCAACGGAACGACCGCATACGCCGGAACACGCACGTACTCAGCCATGCCGCCGTTTGCATGGATCCCGAGTTGCAGCATCTGCGTGCAGTTCAGGATCTCGTTCTTGCGGCAATAAAAGCAGCTACGGCAACCCAGATTGATATCTGCGGTCACCGGCTGACCGACACGCAGTCCCTTCACATCGGAACCGATTTCGGAAATCGTCCCGGAAAACTCATGTCCTGGAATGAGCGGCAGGCGATCGGCCGAGTAATTACCGTTATAGATATGCAGATCGGTGCCGCAGATACCGCAGCGCTCGACCTTGATCAATACATCGGATGCACCGCATTCCGGAATCGGCACATCGCGCAATTCGAACTGTCTGGGGGCAACTAGTACAGCAGCTTTCATGGCTTTCTCGCGAACGGTGAACGCAGGGACGAAACGCCCCCTCCGCCATGGCGGACCGTGGCAGCATTGCTTGTTGAGTTTGTCCCGTGTCGCGTAGATCGTGAGTGCGCGGCAACGGCTCGATCGACCCTACTGTGGCGTCGGCGCATCCTCGCGGATCAACCCGCGGCGCTTCAATTCAACCCAGAATTCCGCTGGGATGTCGGCGCGGAATGTCTGAAGGTTGTCTTCCAGTTGCGCCACAGTGCGCACGCCGGGGATGTTGGTCGGAATCGCCGGATGGCCGAGAACGAATTGCAGCGACGCGGCCTTGAGCGGCACCGAGTATTCCCGGCAGACCTGCTCGATCTTGCGCACGCGTTCCAGAATCGCTTCCGGTGCGGGGGCATAGTTGTACTTCGCGCCCGGCACCGCGCCCGTCGCCAGAATGCCGCTGTTGTAGCCGCCGCCAAGAATCACCGACACCTGCTTCTCTTCGCACAGCGGCAGAAAGCCGTCCAGCGCATCCTGCTCGAGCAACGTATAGCGGCCAGCCAGCAGCAGGCAGTCGAAATCCTGCTGGCGAATCGCTTCGTGCGCGACCTGCCACTCGTTAACGCCGAGACCCACCGCTTTCACCACGCCTTCGTCGCGAAGTTTCAGCAGCGCTTTGGACGCACCCTTCATCGCCGCATCGAACATTTCAGGCTGGCGCTCGCCATGCGTAAATACGTCGATGTCGTGAATCAGCGCGATATCGATATGCTCCAGCGCCAGACGCTGTAGACTGTCCTCGATCGAGCGCATCGTACCGTCGTAGCTGTAATCGAATACGGGCTCGAACGGCAGGCCGTCCACCCACGGCTCGAAATTGATCTCCGCGCGTTTGCGCGGCTTCAGTAGCCGCCCTACCTTCGTCGAGAGCACATACTCCTCGCGCGGATACCAGCGCAGCCCCTGACCGCAACGCGCCTCGCTCAGGCCGTGCCCGTACATCGGCGCGGTGTCGAAGTAGCGCACGCCTGCGTCCCACGCGGCCTTGATCAGCGTCGCGGAATCCTCTTCGCTGATCGGCCTGAAGATGTTGCCAATCGGCGCCGCACCAAAGCCCATCACGGTTGTCTCGAGCCCTGAACGCGGCCATTTTCGCTTTACTACCGGATCCATCTTCTATCTCCTGTATCGACCAGAGTCAGCGCTATAGAGGAACTCTGGATTCATTCAAGGCATATGCGGCAAACACTTTTTTACTTACTCATCGGCCACTTTCGTAACTCACCGGATAGTTACTTCGAGTAGATGTTAGGCTTCGCTGGAATATCGATCAAGCGGGTTTTCCCTAGATTTACCGCTGTATATGCGAAACATTGTGACGCGGCGATTACAGCATTCATACGTTGGAAGGAGTCAGGCCATGAGTCGTAGAAATGCGGCCATCGCTTCAACAGAACATTCGAAAAGATGGCGACCTGGATGTACCGTGAGACCGCTCGCTTTGGCCGCGTTCAACAGCGGCGTCTGCTCGGGCTTCATGATGAGATCGGCAACGACCGCTTGCTGAGCGGCACCAGTCAGATCGATCGGCGAGGGATCTCCGGCGCGCATGCCACATGGGGTCGCGTTCACGATCAGGTCATGCGTTGATTGTGCGGATGCCACGCCTCGACGTATCGACGTAGTGCTTTGGCGCGACCTTAGGGCGTCTTCGAGACGTGCCAGCGATCCGGGATCGGCGTCGTAAAGGTCGATCGACACAGCGCCAGCATCGACTAGCGCGTGCGCGACCGCCGTGCCTGCCCCGCCGGTTCCAACCAGCAACACCGACTTTCCCCGCACGGAATGCCCACATGCAAGTAGACCTCTTACGAAACCCGTGCCGTCGAACATGCCCCCCGACCATGTACCGTCCGCTTCCCGGCGCAGGCAGTTCACGCCGCCCGTTTGCCGGGCCGAATCGGACAAATCCGCCGCATGTGCAGCGGCAGCAAACTTGTGGGGCACCGTAACGACCACCCCCGCCAGGTTGACGATATTGCGGAGGCCGTCGAGAACCGCACCGAGTCGAAGCGACGGCACATGCAATGGAATCAGCACGGCACCCACTGCATGACGTTCGAATAGCGCATTGAACAACTGGGGTGATTTCGCCTGCGCAATGGGGTCACCCAGAATGGCGACGATTTTTGTTTCGCCATCGATCTGCATCAAAGCCTGCCTCCGTGTCCATGCGCGATGCGTTCGATCAATCGTTGCACGCGCAACCCATCGTCACCAACGACTGCCGGTGCCCGACCCTCCCGGATCGCAGCACAAAAATCACGGATCAGCTCGCGATGTGCGACGTGAGGAAAATCCATCGGCTTAGCACCGAAGCCGGTCGAAGACGGATCATCGAATTCGTGCGTCCCGCCGTTCTGAAAGAACACCCGCAAAGCCCCGCCCTCGAGCACTGCCGTGCCGAGCTTGCCGACCAGTTCAATGCGCTCGGGAAATCCCGGAAACGCAGCAGTGGTAGCACGCACGTAGCCGGCCACGCCATTTTCGAAATTTAACGCGGCGCTTGCGAAGTCCTCCGCTTCCATCGAGTGCAATAGGGTGGTCGCAGTCGTCCCTGCTACCGATGACACGTCACCTGCCAGCCACATGAGTAGATCAAGAGCGTGGATCGCTTGCGTCATCAGTACGCCGCCGCCATCGCGTGCGTAGGTGCCCCTGCCCGGTTCATCGTAGTAGGACTGCGGGCGCCACCAGCGCAGATCGAGTCCCGCGTAAGCGAGCGGGCCAAGCGCTCCGCCATGCACAAGAGCGGCAAGCCGCTGGACTGCCGGACGAAAGCGGTTCTGAAATACCACGCCGAGCCGCACATTAGCGTCGCGGCACGCTTGCACGATCCGTTCTGCGCGTTGCGTCGAGATATCGAGCGGCTTCTCCAGTAGGACGTGTTTGCGGGCAGTCGCGGCCTGCAGCACGAGATCAAGATGCGTGTGCGGCGGTGTCAACACCAGAACGGCATCGACTTCGGGATCTTTGAGCACCGCCTCGAACGATTCGCCGAGCGGAAAGCCATACCGGTCCTTAAACGACTCCAGCCGTTCGCGCGAGCGGCCCACTACCCCGACCACCTCGACTTCCTCACGCAAATCGTTAAGCGCAAGCGCGTGAGGCGCAGCGGCTAGCCCGACGCCAACGATCGCAATCCGGGTCTTGCGCATGTCGGGCTCCATGTGGGTAGCATCAAACCGAAACGGTCAGTTCAGGCACCATGTCGAACAGATCGCCCACCAGACCGTAATCGGCGACGCTGAAAATCGGCGCTTCCGGGTCTTTGTTGATCGCGACGATCACTTTCGAGTCCTTCATCCCGGCCAGATGCTGGATCGCGCCGGAGATACCGACCGCGACATACAGCTGCGGCGCGACGATCTTGCCGGTCTGGCCGACCTGATAGTCGTTCGGCACGAAGCCTGCGTCCACTGCTGCACGCGATGCACCCAGCGCTGCGTTCAGCTTGTCTGCCAGCGGCTCGAGAACCTTGGTGTAGTTCTCGCCGTTGCCTAGACCACGACCGCCCGAGACGATGATCTTCGCCGACGTCAGTTCCGGACGGTCCAGCTTCGTCACTTCACGGCTCACGAAGGACGAGATGCCGCTGTCTGCCGCCGCTTCGATCTTCTCGACCGTTGCGCTTCCGCCAACAGCCGCCACAGCGTCGAAACCGGTCGAACGAACCGTGATGACCTTGATCGGGTCAGCCGATTGCACCGTCGCGATCGCGTTGCCTGCGTAGATCGGGCGCTCGAACGTGTCAGCGCTGTCGACTGCGGTGATATCGCTGATCTGCGCGACGTCCAGCTTCGCGGCGATACGCGGCGCGATGTTCTTGCCGTATGCCGTTGCCGGCGCGAGGATGTGCGTGTAGTCCTTCGCGATGTTCAGCACCGTCGCTTCGACGTTTTCCGCGAGGCCCGCTTCGAGTTGCGGCGCGTCGGCGAGCAGGACCTTCGAAACGCCTGCAATCTTCGCTGCCGCATCCGCTGCGGCTTGTGCGTTGTGGCCTGCCACCAGCACGTGAATATCCCCGCCAATCTTCTGCGCCGCTGCGATCGTGTTCAGCGTCGCGGCCTTGATCGATGCGTTGTCGTGTTCTGCGATTACAAGATTAACCAGATTCGTCATTTCGTCCGTCTCCTCACAGCACCTTGGCTTCGGTCTTCAGCTTCTCGACCAGCGTCTTCACATCCGGCACCTTCACACCGGCGGAGCGCTTCGGCGGCTCGACAACCTTCAGCGTCTTCAGGCGCGGCGTGACGTCGACACCCAGGTCTTCCGGCTTGATCGTTTCCAGCGGCTTCTTCTTCGCCTTCATGATGTTCGGCAGCGTCACATAGCGCGGCTCGTTCAGGCGCAGATCGGTCGTGATGACTGCGGGCAGCGTCAGCGACAGCGTTTCAGCGCCACCGTCCACTTCACGCGACACCGTCGCCTTTCCGTCGGCGACGACAACCTTCGAGGCGAACGTCGCCTGCGGCAACCCGGCCAAAGCAGCCAGCATCTGGCCAGTCTGGTTCGAATCGTCGTCGATCGCCTGCTTGCCGAGAATGACAAGCTGCGGCTGTTCCTTATCGACCAGCGCCTTCAACAGCTTGGCCACCGCAAGCGGTTGCAACTCCGTGGACGATTCGATCAACACAGCGCGATCCGCGCCAATCGCCAGCGCCGTACGCAGCGTTTCCTGCGTTTGCGCGACACCGCAAGAAACCGCCACCACCTCGCTAACCACGCCGGCTTCCTTCAACCGCACCGCTTCTTCAACCGCGATCTCATCGAACGGATTCATCGACATCTTCACGTTCGCGATGTCGACGCCCGTGCCGTCCGATTTGACTCGAACTTTCACGTTGTAATCGACCACTCTCTTGACTGCTACTAGCACTTTCATTTCGTCACCACCCTTCTCCGCCAGATTGTCCATGTCAGTCCAGACTGACCGCACTTGGACCTATTTGATGACCAACACCTTTGAGCGATCGAAAGCGACCGTCACCGCGATAATCAGAATCACGCCGAATACGATCTGCTGTGCGAACACGCTAATGCCGACAAACGTCATGCCCACACGCGCCACCGACACCAGCAACGCGCCGATCAACGTACGCACGATGCCACCCGAGCCACCCGTCAGCGCCGTTCCCCCAACGATCACCGCTGCGATTGCCGGCAACAGAAACTGATTGGCCAAGGTGGGCGAACCGCTGCCGAGACGTCCCGCCATTACGACGCCGGCGAGTCCTGCAAAAAAAGACGAGGTCGCAAACACCAGGCATTTCGTCACGGAAACCCGCACGCCTGACGCGATGGCGGCGGGCTCGCCTGCGCCGATCGCATCGGTGTGACGGCCGAACACAGTCGAACGATGCAGAAACCAGCAGAACGCAAACACGGCGACTGCCAGCAGGATCTCATGCGGGATGCCGAACGAGGTCCCCGTCGTCCAGCCCAGAGAAGCGTTGCGCATGTCGTCGCTGATCGCGATGGAACGCGTACCTGACAGCGTGAGCGCCGCAGCCGATGCAATGCCGCTGATCGCAAGCGTCGCGATGAACGAGGGAATACGCAGCACGGTCTGGATCACGCCACTCAACAGGCCAATCCCGAACGACGCGGCAAGCGCGATGACTGCCGCCCATGCCCCGTAGCGAGGCAGGAACAGCGCGACCATCACGCTCGCCAGCGATGCAACCGCCTGCAGCGACAGATCAATGCTTCCCAGCAGCACCACAAAGGTTGTGCCGGCGGCCATGATGAACAGCGTTGAACTGTCCGCGAGCAGTCCGAGTTGAGTCGACAACGCCATGAAGCCCGGCTCGGCGATCTCGATCAGCACGTACAACGCCACGAGCGCAGCGAAGGGCGCATTGTCGCGAAGCGTCGCCCTCGAAGGTGATTTCAGAAATGACATAGCAGCCTCACACCATATGTTCGACGATATCGACCTGCGAAGGCTTCGAGCCCACTTCGCACGGCAGAACTTTTTGCGCACGGCCATCACGCATCACCATGATGCGGTGGCTCAGGCCGAGAATCTCTTCGAGCGTGTCGCCAGTCAGCACGACCGCAACCCCTTCAGCGGTCAACTCGCGAATCAGTTGATAGACTTCCTCTTTGGCGCCCACGTCGAGGCCGCGGGTCGGATGGTCAAGCACGAGAATTCGGCTGCCGGCGAAGCGCCATTTCGCGAGCACCACCTTTTGCTGGTTGCCACCCGAGAGATTGCGACAAGAAGCTTCCGGTCCCGGCGTCTTGATGTGCAGACGCTCGATCCACTCGTTGGCAATCTTGCGCTCGTTCCCTCTGCGTACCACGCCGCCCCGGCTCACCGCCTTCAGTCGCGGCAATGTGAGATTCTCAGCAACGCTCATCTGCGTCACGAGCCCTTCCACCTTGCGCTCGCGCGGCACGTAGCCAACGCCTAACGCGACCGCATGATTCGCCTGGGCCTTGAGCAGCGTGCCGCCGATTCTCACTTCGCCGGAATCGAGCTTGTCCAGACCGGCGATCACGCGGCACAGTTCTTCGCGCCCCGACCCGACGACACCCGCCACACCGAAGACCTCACCCTGTCGTACCTCAAACGACACATCGTTCAACGCATGACCGAGCGACGCATGTCGAACCGATAGCGCCACTTCATCGCGACACGGCTTTTGCAGGTTCTCGCGGTAGTACTCGCCGTTCATCGAACGACCCACCATCAGTTCATGAAGCTGCTTGACAGAGGCCTGCGCGGAAGCCATTTCTGCCACGACCTTGCCGTCTTTCATCACGTATACGCGATCGCTCAGCGAAAGCAGTTCGTCCAGACGATGCGAAACGAACACGAACGACGCACGCGACTTGAGTTCGCGCACCAGTCTGAACAGAATCTCGATCTCGGCGGCTTCCAGCACGGAAGTCGGCTCATCGAGGAGAATGATCGGGGTGCCGCCGGTGCGGCTCGCCAGTGACAGCGCTCGCGCCAGCTCCACCATCTGCCGCTGCCCGAACGAGAGGTCCTCGCAAACCGTCAACGGATCGATGTCGAGATGCACGGTGGCGAGTTCAGCCTGAGCGGCGCGCTTGAGCTTCGGCCAGTTCATCCGGCCGAACGTCGTGAAATTTTCCTCACGGCCAAGAAACAGGTTTTCGGCGATTGTGAGGTTTGGCAGGATCGATTGTTCCTGATACACCATCGCAATGCCCTTCGCCGTCGCGTCGCGAGGATTGCGAATCACAAGCGGCTGGCCCGACAACGTGATTTCGCCTGCGTCCTGGCGGTAGGCGCCAGTCAGCAGTTTCATCAGCGTCGACTTGCCCGCGCCGTTCTCGCCAATCAGGCCGACGATCTCATTAGGCCGCACTTCGACCGAAACGTCATCCAGTGCGAGCACGCCTGGGAAGCGCTTTGTGATGTTCTTGAGCTTCAGCATATCGAATCTCCCTGGGTCACTTGACGATGCGCCGGTGCGAGCGATTGAGCGCAAGCGTGACCGCAACGATGATCAGCACGCCCTGAATGCCCTGTTGCACGTATGGCGGCACGCCGAGCAGCACCATGCCGTTGCCGAGCACCACCACGATCAACGTACCGATGAGCGTGTTCAACGGGCTGCCGTTGCCGCCCGCGAGCGAAGTGCCGCCGACGACGATCGCCGTGATCGCGACAAACAACTGGCCGTCGGCGATGAGCGCATGGCCCTGCCCGTATTGCGCGACGGCAAGGATGCCGGCCACGCCATAAAACGCGCCCGCGAGTGCAAAGATCGCAATCCGCACGCGCCGCACCCGCACCCCGTTCAGACGCGCGAGATCCTCACCGCCGCCGACTGCCAGCGCGTGACGTCCGAGCAACGTATGCCGATGGACAAACCACGCGATGGCGAGCGCGAGCAAGCCGATCCATACCGACAACGGCAAACCCACGTAACGCGTAATGGCGATCGAACGCAATGCCGTATCGCTCACGCGGATTGTGTTGCCCGATAGCCATGCCGTTCCGATTCCCGTTGCCACAAAGCCGACCGCGAGCGTGGCAATGAAAGAAGGAATGCGCAGAAACACGTGGAGCATGCCGTTAGCGAACCCCAGTGCCGTGCCGGCCGCAATCGCGACGGCCAGCACCCACAAGCCATGGTGATTATCGTTGTACGAATTCTCGACCAGCATCGACACAGTGATGGCGGACACCGCGACAATCCCTTCCGCCGACAGGTCGATGCTGCCGAGTTGAATCACGAATGTTCCACCGAGCGCGATGGTGAGCGGAATCGCCGCAGACACCGCGATTCGCGCCAGATTCATCGGATCGAAGAAATCGTGATTGAATGCGCCGATACAAAGGCCGAGCGCCAGCAAAACCAGCAGCGGCGCAAAGCGCTGCAGCAGGGAATGCATCGACGTGAATCCGAGCCCGGTTGTTGTTGTGCTTACGGCCTGCCGGGTAGGCGCTGCGGTTAGTTTGCTCATCGATACACCACGGGGCCCGCGACACGGGCGTAGAGGTTGTTCCAATCGGCGTTCGGCGCTGTTGCACGCGCCATCACCGTCTGTACGTTCGATTTGTTCACGAGGGTCGCCTTGCAGAACGATTCACGCTGATCCTTAGGCAGCGACGCAACCTGTAGCTTCTTCTGCTGCGCCTGAAGACCCATCGAGAGACCGATGCCGCCGAGCCAGTACGGATCCCAGTCGACCGTAGTCACGAGTTCACCCGCCTTGATCGCGGCGAGCCCCGGCTGCGTGCCGTCCATACCGGAGACCGGCAGTTGCCCGGCAAGCCCTTCTGCGCGCAGCGCTTCGATAGCACCCAGCGCCATGTCGTCGTTCGCCGCCCACACGCCCTTGATTTTCGAGTTGAAGCGCGTCATCCACGCCTGCATGATCGGGAAGGCTTTCTGCGAGTCCCAGTCCGCCACCTGAAAGTCCAGCAACTGGATATCCGGGAATTTCTTCAGCGCCGCCATCAGGCCCGCCTTGCGCTCGATGGCCGGCACGTTGCTGAAAATGCCGCCGATCGCCACCACGCCACCCTTGCCGCCCATCGCCTTGAACAACTCGGTCGCGGTCGATTCGCCGTACGCCACGCCGTCGAACGACATGTGCGCGACGTAGTTCGGGTTGAAATCCCACGGATGCAGGTCCTTGGGTTTATTCCAGATCGTCGTGACGTACGCGCCGGCTTTCGAACAGGCTTCGACGATCACGCGCGCGTCGGCGGAGTCGTTCGGGTCGACGTTCAGCACGAGGTTGCCGCCGGTCTTTTGCAGCAGCGCGCGAATATCCGCAATACCTTTTTCCGAGCTGCCTTCGGTTGTGAGCGGCACGTACGGCAGCCCGACGCTCTTCGCGAAGTTCTGTGCGCCCTTGTTGAACGCGGTGTAATACGGGTTGGTCAGCGAGCGGAACGAGCAGGCCAGCGTGGTCTGTCCCGCGCCAAACGAAAGCCCCGACATGCCACCGCCCACGGCGGCAAATGCCGCACCCGCGCCGAGCTTGATAAAGTCGCGGCGCGAAACGCCTGTGTGTTGATCCTGTTTCGACATGATGTCTCCTCCAAGCCAAAAGAACCCTTGCAACAGGGATGGTTATAAATAACCGGATATTTATGAATAATCCAGAATAGCCCGATTTTCAGGCCACTCTTTATCGCTCCGCCTCGCCTCCTGTCAGACCGCCGCGACCGAACTCTCGCGCGCGGCGCGAGCCGGCATACCCGCGAGCCGGCCAATCGCGGGCGCCGGTATGGCGACCAGACCGCGAATCAGGTCCGCGGCTTTTTCCGCGATCATCAGCGTGGGCGCGTTCGTATTCGAACTGACGATGCGCGGCATCACCGATGAATCGGCGACACGCAGTCCGGCGATACCATGCACGCGCAATTGCGGATCGACAACCGACAGTTCGTCGATGCCCATCTTGCAGGTGCCGACGGGGTGGTAACCAGTGCGTCCGTACTGCTGCGCGTAAGTCTCGTACTCGGCTTGCGTGCGCACGTTGCCGCCCGGGAAGTGCTCGCTTTTGATGTATTTGCTCAGTGCCTTCTGACTCATGATTTCGCGGCTCTGACGGATACCGTCAACCGCAACCTTCAGATCGTACGGATCGCGGATATAAGCAGGATCGATCACCGGTGCGTCGGCGGGATCGGCACTGTGCAGCGTGACGCTGCCGCGACTGCGCGGCCGCAGGAAATAGGAGTTCAGCGTGCAACCCGAACCAGACGGCACCGGCGGCACCCCGGCTTCGACGCCGGCTCCGGGCAGGAAGTGAAACTGCAGGTCGGGCGTTGGCACGCTGCTGTCCGAATACCAGAAGGCGCCGCCTTCGGCGATATTGGACGTGACCGGTCCCTTGTTGAAGATTTTGTATTCGAGGCCGGCTAGCAGCATCATGTGCTTCTTCGAATACTTGTCCAGACTGTACGCGCCGTTCAACTCGTAGACGATGTCGATATCGAAGTGATCCTGCAGGTTCTGTCCGACACCGTTCAGGACATGCACGGGTTTCACGCCGGCCCGCTCCAGATCTTCCGCACGCCCGATACCCGAGAGCATCAGCAACTTCGGCGAGCCGATCGCCCCAGCTGTGACGATCACTTCGCGTTCGGCGCGCGCAATCGTCACGTTCGAGCGATCGTTGTCCGGCGCAAATTCGACGCCGATTGCGCGGCCGTTTTCGATGACCACACGCGAGACGAGGCAACCGGTTCGCACGGTCAGATTGGGCCGGGAGCGAGCGTCGCGCAGATAGCCAACGGCTGCACTGCAACGCTTGCCGTTGCGCTGCGTCACCTGATATACGCCAACGCCTTCCTGCTGCGCGCCGTTGAAGTCGCTGTTGTGCGGCATGCCCGCTTCCTGTCCCGCCAGCACAAACGCTTTGGTCAATTCATTCACGCTGATGAGATCAGACACACCGAGCGGGCCACCAACGCCGTGATACTCGTTGCATAGACGCTCGTTGTCTTCCATACGGCGCAGGTACGGCAGCACGCCGTCGCGAAACCCCCAGCCCGTGCAGCCGTCGCGCTCCCAGCCGTCATAGTCCGAAGGCTGACCCCGTGTGTAGACCATCGCATTGATCGAGCCGCCACCGCCGAGCACACGGCCCTGTGCGAACGGAATCTGCCGCCCTTGTGTTTCCGCCGCCGCCGCCGTGCGATAGCCCCAGGTCAAAGGACCTGCCGTCATCTTGAAGAAGCCAACCGGCATGTGGATATACGGATCCGTATCGGCGGGTCCGGCTTCGAGAAGCAAAACCCGGTTGCCAGCGTCCTCGCTCAGACGCGCCGCCAGCGCGCAACCCGCTGCGCCGCCACCTACGATCACATAGTCATACATTGCTGTCTCCGATACTGTTCTGCAGTCACACTGCCGCGCGCGACTCCGCAATCTCTCAGGCCCGCACAGCGGCTCTCGACGGCCGCTTGTTTGAGCTGGGCCGAATTAGCCGATCCAGCGTGGACGATTGCCCAACTGGACGTGAACCGACTTCAGCTCGGTGTATTCCTCGACGCCGTAGCGTCCCGTTTCTCGGCCGATGCCCGACTGCTTGACGCCCCCGATCGGCATTTCCGGGCCACCGGTGATGGTGCAGTTGACCCAAATGCGGCCGGCCTGCACGTCGCGAAAGCTCCTGATCGCCCCTTGCAGATCACGCGTCCAGATGCTGGCGGCGAGCCCATACGGCACGCCGTTGGCAATCCGGATGGCCTGTTCAAAGGTGTCGAATGACGTGACCGACAGCACGGGTCCGAAGATCTCTTCCTGCGCCAGCGCGCTATGCGGCTCGACGTTGCGGAACATGGTGGGCTGGATAAAGAAGCGCTCGCCTTCCTGGCTCGACGTGCCGCCGTGCACCAGTTGCGCACCGTCACGTTTCCCCGCTGCGATAAAACCGCAGATCTTGTCAAACTGGCGCGCTTCGACAATCGCGCCGACGTGGTTCGACGCATCGAGCGGATCGCCCACCCGGACCTTCTCAAGCACACCCTTGACACGCGCGACGAGTTCTTCTTCCACCGATTGATGCACGACGAGACGGCTGCCCGATACACAGCATTGACCCGCGTTGAAACAGATGCCAAAGGCGATGGCGTCGGCGGCATCGGCGAGATCGGCGTCCGCGAACACGATTTGCGGATTCTTGCCGCCGAGTTCGAGCCCGACCTTCTTCATGTTGCCGCCCGCTGCAGTCAACACCGAACGGCCCACTGCCGTTGAACCGGTGAACGACACCATGTCGACATCCATATGTTCCGCGAGAGCTTGCCCCACCTTCGAGCCGAGCCCGGTCACCACGTTCACGACGCCGTCAGGCAGTCCGGCTTCAGTGAGCAGCGCGGCGAGTTTGAGTGTAGTGGTCGAGGTAAGCTCGGCGGGTTTAACCACCGCTGTACACCCGGCCGCCAGCACGAACGGTAGACGCTCGGACAGAATGAAAAACGGGAAATTCCAGGGGGTGACGATACCCACCACACCGACAGGCTGACGCACGACAAGGCCGAACATGTCGCTGCCCAGGTTGTCGTGCGAATCGCCGTGCGCAATACGCGCCAGGCCCGCAGCGTATTCCCAGATGCCTGCTGCAGCGTTGACCTCGCCGCGCGACTGGCCGATCGGCTTGCCGCTTTCAAGGGTTTCCAGGAAGGCGAGCGTCTCCACGTTTTCCCGGATGAGGCTCGCGGTTTTCAGGAGCACCGTCGCGCGCTGTTCACCCGACAGACGCGACCAGCGTCCATCGTCAAATGCACGGCGGGCGGCAGCCACGGCCACGTTCAGATCCTCGACCGACGCACGCGCGGTGGATGTCACCGGCACGCCGTGGCCCGGACTCTTGCGCGTGACGAATTCGCCGGCGGACGCAAGGTAGTCCTTGCCGTCGATGAACATCGGCGTTCGCACAGGTTCCGACGGAAGACGAAGCGATGCTGCCAGTTCGTTCAGATTGCTCATTCCAGCCTCCAGTATTTGCTCCCACGCGCGCCACGTGACGCATCGCAGGTGTAAGGCAATCGCGCAGCGGCCGCGGTGCCCATGACATTTTTGCGCCCCATTCTGCACCATCCGGTTACTTCCGGGCAATGCTTTTTTGGTCTATAGTCGGTGCCACGACGCGAAATCGACAACGACCGTCCCCACTCATTCATTGCAGCCAAAATCCGTCATGACCCTTGCGAGCACGCCCCCCAGCCGGGCATTGAAAAAAACCGCCGCCAGCGCTGCACCGCCCCGGCAGCGAGACCCCGAAGTCACCAAGGCGCGCATTCTCGAGGCCGCCAAAAAAGAGTTCGCCAAGCTTGGCCTCGCCGGTGGCCGCGTCGAAGCCATCGCCACGCGCGCGAAGGCCAACAAGCGGATGATCTATCACTACTTCGGCAGCAAGGAGGAACTCTTCCAGGCCGTGCTCGAAGATGCGTACGCCGATATCCGCCACGCCGAACAGAAGCTCAACCTCGAACACCTGTCGGCGGAAGACGCCCTGGTTGCGCTCACCACGCATACGTGGAACTACTACCTGAAGAATCCCGAGTTCATGACGCTCGTCAACAGCGAGAATCTTCATAAGGCGCGGCACGTCAAGAATTCCGAGCGGTTCAAGGAGTTGCATCACGGCTTCATCTCGATGTTGCAGGGAATTCTCGACCGCGGCGTGAAGGCCGGCGTGTTCCGCCCCGGTGTCGACGCCCGTCAGTTGCACATCACCATGGCAGCGGTCGGCTACTACTACCTGACCAACCGCTTCACCAGCGGCGTGATATTCGACATCGACTTCATGAGCAAGGAGGCGTTGAAAAATCGTCTCGACTTCAACATCGAAACCGTTCTCCGGCTTGTGCGCGCCTGACTGACGACGCACGGAGCGCCGGGCAACGGCGCTCCGTGGCGCGTGCCCGCTCATCACGCTGCCTGCTCCTTGGGCTTGTCCGCACCGCCCCGGCTGCGGGCCAGCAATGCGTCGTCCACTAGCGGACGAAAGCCCATCCGTGCCAGCACGTCTCGCTCGATATCGACACCTTCGGATACTTCGATCAGCCGAACGCCATTTTCTTCGAGCCTGAAAACGGCGCGTTCCGTCACATACAGCACCTCCTGCCTGGCGATACGCGCCTGCACGCCACTGAACGTAATGTGCTGCACGCGCTCGACGAGTTTCGGCACACTGCCCGGCGACACGATCTTCAGCCGCTCGCCAACCTGCTCGACCTGTAGACCCTTTGCTTCGAAACTGCCGCAAAAAACGATCTTGCGGGCGCCTTGCGTGATGTCGATAAAGCCGCCCGGCCCAACCACGGTCGAACCCAGTTTCGAGACGTTGATATTTCCATCGCCGTCCATCTCTCCCATTCCGAGAAACGAGATATCGACGCCGCCGCCGCTGTAGAAATCGAATTGGTCGACGCTCGAGAGGATCGCATCCGCGTTTCGCGCGGATCCGAACATCGGGCCATCGACCATCGCGCCGTTGTGAATGCCCTGCTCGACCGTTCCCCAGAACGTGCCGAGCCGCCCCGCCTGCGCGAGCAAACCCGGAATACCGCCAGGGATGCCGAATCCGAAATTCGCCGAATGCCCAGCATGCAATTCATGCGATGCGCGCTCCGCAATGATTCGACGAATGCCACCTGGCACTTCATAGAAACCGTCGGCGATCGTCCCAAGCGATTCGCCGCTCAGTGTCGGATCGTAATCGGCGATCGCACACTGCGGCGCGGCCGGCGTCTCGACGAGGGTGTCGACGAGGACACCCGGAATACGCACCAGTCGCGCCGGCACGTGGCCCGCCGGCTCGCGCTCCCTGACCTGCACGATCACATGACCGCCACTGTTGTGCGCAGCCAGGGCCGCCGCGTATGTGTCGAGGTCGACGGGCTCACGACGCAACGTGACATTGCCGGCCGCATCCGCCGATGAACCACGCACGATCGCGAAATCGACCTTGAACGGTTTGTAGCGCAGATACTCACGCCCATCGAGTTCGATCAGCTCAACGAGATTCTCGGTTGCGCGCGCATTAATCTTGCCGCCGTCGATACGCGGATCGACGAACGTACGCAGCCCGACGTGCGTGACGAGCCCCGGCCGTCCCGCTCCGATTTCGCGCAGCAGTGTCGAGATTGCGCCCGCCGGGAAGCTATACGCCTCGAACGCATTCTCTTTCGCCATTTGCTGCATGGCCGGCGACCAGCTCCAGTGTCCGCCGATGACGCGCCGCACCATCCCCGGGTGAGCGAAGCGGCCAAGACCGCTGCCCTTGCCATCGCCAATTCCGAGCGCGTGCACCACCGTCAAATCCCGTGGATGCCCAGTTTCGAGAAAGCGCTGCTCCAGTTTCGCGAGCACGGCGTCCGGCTCGAGCATCCCGCCGCCGTTACTGGCCAGAGCGATGGTCGCCCCATCGAAGATCTGCTCGACCGCATCTTCGGCTTGCATCCAGTTTTTCAAACTACCCTCCTGTCCGATCGGCCACAAAGCTCGTTGACATCGGTGATTCGTTGGTTTTAAATAACCACCCAGATGGTTACTTGTTGGCAATGTTGGCACACGAAACGATGTAATTCAAGCAATGAAACCCGATGCTCGGGTTTACCTGCACGGCACAAACCAGGCACAAAACAGGTGCCCATCACGAGGACGGAGACAGCATGAAACTCTCAGAAACGCATCAGCAGATTCGTGAAACCACCCGGCGCTTCGCTCAGGAAGTGATCCGTCCAGTCGCGGAGGAACTGGATCGCGAGGAACGCTTCCCGGCGGAGATCTACGCGCAGATGGGCGAATTGGGCCTGTTCGGCATCACGGTGCCGGAAGAGTTCGGCGGCGCCGGACTTGACGTCACGGCATACGCACTCGTGATGGAAGAACTGTCGCGCGGCTACGCGTCCGTAGCGGACCAGTGCGGGCTGCTCGAGCTGGTTGGCACCCTTCTTTCCGTCCACGGTACCGACGAGCAACGCGCGACCTACATGGAGCCGCTGTTGCGCGCGAAACTGCGGCCGGCGTATTGCATTACGGAAGCCGACGCCGGCACCGATGTCTCCGGCATCCGCACGACGGCGACACGCACGAGTGCGGGCTGGGAACTCAATGGCGCCAAGCTCTGGATTCACAACGCTCCCGTTGCCGACGTGGCATTCGTACTCGCCCGGACCGATCCCTCGGCGGGCAAGCGTGGAATGAGTATTTTCATCGTGGACTGTTCCTCGGCGGGCGTATCGAAGGGCCCCAAGGAGCACAAGATGGGGCAGCGAGCATCGCAGGTCGGCGAACTGAATTTCGACCGGGTGAAGTTGCCGCGCGACGCGCTGCTCGGCACGGAAGGCCGCGGCTTTCACATGATGATGAGCGCACTCGACAAGGGCCGTGTGGGGATCGCCTCGCTGGCGGTAGGCATCGCGCAAGCCGGGCTCGAAGCGGCGCTCGAATACTCGCAAACCCGCAAACAATTCGGCAGCCATATCGCTGAGCTACAGGGCATTCAATGGATGCTCGCGGATATGGCGACAGATATACAGGCCGCGCGCCTGCTCGTCCTCGACGCCGCCGACCGGCTCGAATCGGGCGACCGCGCAAGCATTGCATGCTCGATGGCGAAGTGCTTTGCGGGCGATACCGCCGTCAAACACAGCGCCAACGCCGTGCAGATTTTCGGCGGCAGCGGCTACATTCGCGGCTATGAAGTCGAGCGCCTGTATCGGGACGCGAAGATCACGCAGATCTACGAAGGCACCAACCAGATCCAGCGCACGATCATTGCGCGTGATCTGCTTGCCAACGGAGCCTCGCTATGAACGCTCGACCCATTGCCCTCGTCACCGGCAGCCGGCGCGGCATCGGACGCGCAATCGCGATCGAACTGGGCCGCGCGGGTTTCGACGTCGCACTGACCGATGCCGTGGCGTCGGACGAACTCGACGACGCCGTGAGCGAGGTTCAGAAGACCGGCGCACATGCGATCGCAACGCTCTCCGACCTCGCGGACATCGATTCGCATGCGGCAACTTTACGCGCCATCGAAGCCGCGCTAGACGGTCAGATCGACTGTCTAGTGAACAATGCAGGTGTGTCCGTGATTTCGCGCGGCGACCTGCTCGACGTCACCCCGGAAAGTTTCGACCGCTGTCTTGCGGTGAATACGCGGGGTACGTTCTTTCTCATGCAGGCATTCGCGAAACATTGCCTGGCGCGCCAAGGCACTGCCGTCGCAGCGCATCCGTCGATCATCACGATCACGTCGTCCAATGCGATCGCGGCGTCGCCTTTGCGCAGTGAATATTGCGTATCCAAGGCCGGGCTGTCGATGGGGAACACGCTGTTCTCGTTGCGGCTCGCCGAACACGGTATCAGCGTATATGAAGTACAGCCCGGTCTGATCGAGACCGAAATGACCGCGCCATCCCGCGCGCGCTATGACGCGCAGATCGAACAGGGACTGACCGCCATCAAACGCTGGGGCACGCCGCAGGAAGTCGCAACCACCGTACGCACGCTTGCCACCGGTGGCCTCCCTTACAGCGTGGGCCAGGCAATCCGTATCGACGGCGGCCTGCTCGTCACCAAATACTGAGCTACCTATGAACTCGTCAATCACACTTCCATCCGCGTCCGGCACACTGGAAACGTATTTCGTGCAGGGCACTCCGCTCGAAGCACGGCCACCCGCGCGCGAATTCAACCGCATCGCGTACTCGGCTGCACACGTGGTGGCCGATCCGTTGCGCGCCGGTGAGTTGAACGCCGCGCCCGCCATCGACTGGGATCGCACTATCGCTTATCGTCGCTATCTGCTTGAACAGGGGCTCGGCATCGCGGAAGCCATGGACACGGCGCAACGCGGCATGGGCTTGCCATGGAGCACGGCGCTTGAACTGATCACGCGCAGCATCGAAGGCACGCGCGATATCGCTCGGGCGGCCATCGCTTCGGGTTGCGGCACTGACCACATCACGCCCGCTTCGGTGACCAATTGCGACCAGGTGATTCGCGCGTATGCAGAGCAGCTCGAAGCCGTTCAACGCGTAGGCGGGCGCGTGATCCTGATGGCGAGCCGCGCGCTCGCGAAAGTGGCTCGCTCACCGGACGATTACCGTCGCGTCTATCGCGAAGTGCTCGCCATGTGCGATCAACCGGTGATCCTGCACTGGCTCGGCGACATGTTCGACCCAGAACTCGCGGGCTATTGGGGTGCAACCGGATTTCCGGAAGCAGCGGAAGTCTGCCTCGACATTATCGAGGCCAATGCAGTCAAAGTGGATGGCATCAAGATCTCATTGCTCGATGAGCAGAAGGAGATCACGTTCCGCCGCCGTCTGCCGCAAAGCGTGAAGATGTACACCGGCGACGACTTCAACTATCCCGCGCTGATCGCCGGCGACGGCACGCATTTCTCGCATGCGCTTCTCGGCATTTTCGACGCCATTGCACCCGCGGCTTCTCAGGCGCTGACCGCCCTCTCTGCGGGCGACGTCGAGACCTTCAACCGGTTGCTGGGGCCGACGGTACCGCTCTCGCGTCACATTTTTCGCGCGCCAACGCAGTACTACAAGACGGGCGTGGTATTCCTCGCGTACCTGAACGGCTTCCAGGATCATTTTTTTATGCCGGGCGGTCACCACGGCATGCGGCCACCTGCTTACCTGGCCGACGTGTTCCGCCTCGCCGACCAGGCCGGCCTGTTGCGCGATCCGGGCGATGCAATCACTCGCATCCGCAAGGTCATGGCGCCACTAGGATGCGGAGACTGATCATGGCCCGATCTGGAGGACCTGTACGGCATATGGTGTTTTGCCGGTTCCGTCACGAAGTGACACCGGCACGCCGCCTTGCGTTCTTCGAGCAGATCCGGCGACTGACGGAAGTACCCGGTATTGCCTTCACCAACTTTCAGAGCGGACCCAACGTATCGCCGGAAGGCTATGGCATGACGTTTTCTGACGGCTTCATGATGGATTTCGCGAGCCGCGACGACTGCTTTGCCTATCTGGCGCATCCCACGCATCAAGCCATTGGGGCACGTCTTCTTGAGGCACTTGAAGACGGTGCACAAGGTCTGCTCGTCTTCGATATCGATCTGGAAACCCATGAGAACCCTTCACGGAAGACTCGACCTGTGCTCCATCAATACCGCAACGCTGGGCCATCGGGAGCCACTCAGTCGCACGATTGACCGTGTTGCCAAAGCGGGCTTTGGTGGGATAGCGCCGTGGCGCCGCGAGGTCGAGGAAGGCGATGTCGCGCAATTGTCGCGGCAGATCAGAGCGCTTGATCTCGCCGTGACCGGCTATTGCCGTTCGACCTATCTGCCGGCAGCGACGCCCGCCGAATTCAATGCGAATGTCGAGGCAAACCGGGCCGCATTGCGCGATGCGGCAATACTCGGAGCACGTTGCTTCGTGATGGTGGTCGGCGGCCTCGTACCAGGTAGCCGCGATCTGGAAGGTGCGCGAAGCCAGGTGGTGGACGGCATTTCAATGCTGATGGAGACCGCACGCGAATGCGGTGTGCCACTTGCACTCGAACCTCTTCACCCAATGTATGCAGCCAATCGCGCGGTGGTCAATACCATCTCACAGGCGATGACGATTTGTGAAATGGTGGACCCGGATCGGTCGGGACTGGTCGGCATTGCGGTCGATGTTTACCACTGCTGGTGGGACCCTGATCTGAGCGCGTCGATCGCGGCGGCCGGCAAGGCAGGCCGCATTATGGCCTTCCATGTGTGCGACTGGTTGCACGAAACCGGCGACATGCTGCTCGATCGTGGAATGATGGGCGACGGCGTCATCGATCTGCCGGCGGTGCGGTCGTGCGTCGAGCAAGCGGGATACAACGGCCTCGTAGAAACCGAGATTTTTTCGGCCGATAACTGGTGGCAACGCGCACCGGATGAAGTACTCGCCATCTGCGCCGAACGTCTGCAGACCGTTTGTTAACGGCGCCACGTTAAACGAAACGAACACACGGAGACACAATGACTGAAAAAATTCGCTGGGGTGTACTGGGTGCCGCAAAAATCGCCGACAACTTCGTCGTCCCGGCTATCCAGCGCTCGTCCAACGGCCGGGTAACCGCCGTCGCCAGCCGCGACCGTAACCGCGCGCAGGCTTTCGCAAGCAAACACGCAATCGACCATGTTTTGACAAGCTACGACGCGGTGATCGAAAGCAGCGAGGTAGATGCGATATATATTCCGCTGCCAACGGCGAGCCACATCGAATGGTGCAAGAAAGCGCTTCTCGGCGGCAAGCATGTGCTATGTGAAAAGCCGATCGCGATGAACAGTGGCGAGGTGCTTGAGTTGATCGCCTTGCGAGACAAGACAGGGCTGGTATGCGGCGAAGCCTTCATGGTTGCGCATCACCCACAATGGGCCTTTGTTCGCGACAGCCTTGCTCAGGGCCTGCTCGGTGAACTCACACTGATCGAAGGGTCGTTCACATACTTCAACGACGATCCCAATGCGCTCAAGAACAATCTTGCCCTGGGGGGCGGCGGAGTCCGCGATATCGGCGTCTATCCCGTCGTGACCGCGCGTCTTGCCACGGGACTTGAACCGGAGCGAGTTCACGCCGAGGTTTTGCTCGATCCGCGTTTCGGTACCGACCGGTTCGCCCGATGCACCGTCGAATTTCCTAAATTCTCGATGGCGTTTTACTGCGGCACGCAACTGTCGCGCCGACAACACATGATCTTTCATGGAACGAAAGGCTGGTTGAGCGTTGACGCCCCCTTCAATCCGGGAGTCTACGGTCCCGCGCAAATTCGCCATCGTTCGGACGAGACAGGTCAAACACGCACCGTTGAGTTCGGCGATGTCGACCAATACCAACTCATGGTCGAAGATTTTGCGAGAGCAGTGCTTGGGCAGAAGGCGAAATTATCTTTCACTCTTGAGAACTCACTCGGCAACCAGCGCGTTATCGATCAGATACTTTTATGACGGTTTAATCGTTAAGCGCTCGACGCATCGACCGATGCGGTAGGCCAAGGAACAAAAAACGCGGGGCTTCGAAAAATTGGCGGTACGAATGAAGGCGGCAGCGACCTGGCGATCGCGCAAATCGCATCGGGTCACGGTCGACACAATCCGATCAACCATCAAGGACCCCCGTCGCCAGTTCCCGAAGCCGCTTACCCACGAACCGTGCCGCCTTGGAGAGCGGCCTTTGCCTGTTGAATCCCAAAGAAATCGTGCGCTTGATCGCCGGCTTTTCACTACGAACGCCCTTCAGCACTCCCGCATTCTGCTCTTCCCTGATGGCGAGCAATGGCAGGATGGTCAGCGCGTGGCCACTTACGGCGACGTCCTTCATGGCGGTGAGCGTGTCGACCTCCGTCACAATGACCAGAAACCGCCAGCCTGTCGGCCGGCCCCGCGGTCTGGCTGGCAGCGCTTGCGCCCGGAGCCGACGCGTCCGGCCGCGCCTGGCGGACTCGTGCCGGCCGCTTCGCCAACCCGTCTGCGGTCACCAACACGCTGGGCGTCGCAGACGATGCACAGGCCCTCGCCCTCTTCCGCTCCCCGCCGCCTCTGGTGCCTGCCCAAACTACGTATGGGGAGACATCAAAGTCTGCGGGGAAAAACGATCAGAAGGTCGATATCAGCGTTGAAGTCTCAAGCCTGAGACACGGTCAAAGTTAGCACACGACGACGACCATCAGCGATGGCACTGTCACCGGGTTTTCGCTGGACCGCAAAATCAGCGCGACACGGCTGCCGCGGAGGCTTAGTTGCGAGGAACCGTGGTGCGCTTCAATCGTGACAATGCTTCATCCTAGTGTGAACGGCTAAGCCCGCGGACGAACCGAGACTGCCTACGAAGGGCACATGTCGACCCTGACCGGTCACTCCCGCTTCCAGAAAGCGGACCTTCAAACGGTGTAACGTGGGCTCTTGGTGACCGACGTTTGGATGCATTCTCAGGAATATGCGCCTCTCGTTGCGATTGAGAACAGTGGGCTTTGCGCGTTACTCCGCGAGGGATGTCGCTCGGGCGGTGGCACGCCGTACTGCTGGCTTCGTGGCTAGTTCATCCAGTGTGATAAAGAACTCGAAGCCCTTGTGGTTCTCACGCGTCACCAGAAATCCGAGCCTGCGGTGGAAAGCGATAGACAATCGGTTGGTCTTGTAGACATGGCTTCGTAGCTCACCGATTCCCCGTTCGGTCGCCAGAGTCGCGATATTCGCGAACAGTTCACTTATTACGGTGTACGTTCGATGCAAGGGATGCGTAACAAAAGCACCAACGAACCAGCACGCTTCGGCTTCCGGGCGAAGCATTGCATAGGCCACGAGTTTCCCGTTCCGTCGCACAGTGCACACCTCATTAACCTCCATGGACGTGCACAATTTCTGCCGATGTTCGTCTACGTCAAAGGCGTCGCCAGCTCGTTCTGTGTGCTCACGCAATGTAAGTATGTCAAGCGCGAGAAGTTCATCGACGGAATGCGACATAGGGTGAGTTCAGGATAATAGGGAGGCATGCAGAGGCACGCTACAAGCGTACTTCAGAAAATATTTCCCGCCAATTCGGGCCACTTCAGTGGCAGCCCCCCACTCGCGGCTTGCCACTGCATGCAAACCGGATAACGTGACCCGTCCGCCTTCCGCTTGATCGAGAATCAACCGTTCACGCGGCGCGGATTGCCCGACCTTTCCTCACCGAATCAAACCGCGAGTCGAGCGCTCAAGAAAATCGTAAAAAGGCTTAACCTCGGCATGGGCTGTTGCAATCTCAGCAATCTCCGGCTTCGCTTCGTCAAGCGTCTTCCCGCTACGGTAAAGCAGCTTGTAGGCATTCCGGATGGCTTGTATCGCCTCCTTGCTGAAGCCACGGCGTTGTAGCCCCGTGGTATTCACTCCGACAGGTGAAGCGTGATTGCCTTGTGCAATAACAAACGGCGGCACATCTTGCGCGACACCAGAACAGCCGCCCACCATAACGTGCGCTCCGATGATGCAGAATTGATGGACTGCGCACATACCGCCGATGATCACGTGATCATCCAGGATAACGTGACCGCCTAGCGTTGCATTGTTTGCCAGAATGCAATGGTCTCCAACGATGCAATCGTGGGCGACGTGAGCATTGACCATCAGAAGGTTGTCGTTTCCGACCTTGGTGATACCGCCTCCTTGGACCGTGCCGCGATGGATCGTGACACTTTCCCGGATTCTGTTGCGATCGCCCACTTCTACGACGGTTGGCTCTCCAGCGTATTTCAAGTCCTGGTTGTCTTCTCCGATCGTGGCGAAAGGGTAGATCGTGTTGTCTCGGCCAATGCGGGTGTGCCCGCTTACGACAACGTGCGACTTAAGGACGGTGCCTTCGCCAATCTCGACGTCACCGCCTATACAGCAATAGGGACCAATGCGAACTCGAGCCCCGATGACGGCGCCTTCTTCAATAACTGCAGTCGGGTGGATGACAGCCGTTTCGTCAATCACAAATTTAGCCTCTCAGGAATGTCAGCATTGGACTCTAGCTCAAATTAAATCCTAGAGCAGCGCGCTATGATTCGCTTTTCGGGCTGAATAAATAAATCTTCGAATCCGCTCGGCCATAGCTTTCAACTAGCTATCGACAACTGAAACCAGAAGAGATTGTTTACGATCATGGCGCATGCCCAGATCGTCGGAATTGGCCGGTAATCGAGTTATGCAAACTGCATACATCGCGAATCTCGCGAGGCCGCGCTCAACAGCGCGCGCCCCACAAGAAACGGTCGCATTGATTGAACCCGGACATCCAAACTAATCCGGCACGCAGAACTTCCCACCTGTCAGGCCGTCATCAATGCTTGACGCAGTAAGATTTGGAACGTCTGAAATAAGAGTGATGGAGCCCACACGATGGCAATTGCTGCGAATCCGATTGATCCGATCACGGGTATTCTCGAAGCTTTCAAATCCAACAATGTCGTCGCGATTTGCGATGGTGGCCACGGATGTGAACAGGCTTATGCTTTTCGAATTTCGCTGATCCGGGACCCCAGATTTGCTTACATCGTGAACGATATCGTAGTTGAAAGTGGCAATTCCCTTTATCAGGAGATGATGGACCGGTTCGTTGCGGGGGAAGACGTACCCGAAAATCAACTCCGCCAAGCTTGGCAAAACACCACGCAGCCCCACGACGTGTGGGACCGCCCTGTCTTTGAAGGGCTTTTTCGTGAAGTGCGTCATTTGAATGCCTCGCTTCCAAGAGACCGTCAGATCCGCGTATTGCTAGGCGATGCGCCGATAGACTGGTCGAAAATCGCGAACGCCGAGGAACTCGATAAAGCTTGGCGAGCGTTAGGCGACCGCGACAGTTGTGCAGCGGAAATTATCCAACGCGAAGTGCTGGGCAAGCGGCGCCGCGCGCTGGTCATCTACGGCGGAATGCATCTATTGCGTAGAAATCTTTTCTGGCAGGCGAAGAACTCCGAAAAGGCGGAACAACAATACAACCCACTACCAAGTAGCCTGGTTTCGTTGCTGGAAAGCGAAGGCGCCGAGGTCTATTCCGTTTGGGTGCCGGTTTTTGTTGATCTGGCGACTCTACAGTCCGAAGCCTCGTCATGGCGCAAGCCAAGCCTGGCAGTCATCCGAGGCACACCACTCGGAGAAGCGGGTTTCCACTCGTATTATCCGCACCCGATGTTCGTCAAGGACGGCGATTCCATGGTGGAAATCTATGTTGATCCGACGCGATCTCCAGTGATGCAAGATCAGTTCGATGCCATCCTTTATCTTGGTCCGCCCTCTGAGTTGACCTGGAGTCAACTATCTCCGGGACTGTCGTCTGACCCGGAATACATAAAGATGCGCTCGAGCCGACTCGCCTTGACAGGAGTTCCCGGTGTCGATTAATCAGCGAGAGACGGGCCAAGCTCGTCTCCTGACTGATTCCATCGCGCTCGTTTCCCATGTGGGATTCGCAGAGCAACAGGTCGACCCGATTGTCGACAAATTGGCCGACGACGTCGAATGTCCCAAAATGGCCGGGCACCGCCTCACGCGATTGGCATACCTGCTTCGGCTTTGCACGGCTGCGGTCGGCAGCACGAGACCCAAAGGGGACAGTCCGCTCTGCGCAGTCGGTCACGGCGGCCCACACAGGCCTGTCACAGATTCTTGACCATGCACGTGGCCGAGGCCGGGCAAAGAGACGCAAATTGCGAAGTGGCCAGTAAGCGATCCGGCACGACGGCTCTGTCGAATCCACGGTATCCGATGGATGCGAACCACGCGGCTGCGGTCGTGGTCAGCAAGACCAAGCGACGGATACCATTGCACACAGCATCTCGCTCGGCGGTCTCCACCAGCGCGTGGCCAACACCCTGTCGTCGCGCACCGTGAGCGACGGCCAGCGACCGCAGCAGCGCGTCAGATCCGAACTGCTCGAACGCGACACAACCCACGAGACTAGCATCCCCGAGAACGGCGACATGGAAGCGAGGTATCTGCTCAACGGTTACATCCTGCGTCGGCAGACCTTCACTGTTTAGCAATGCGAGTATTGGGCGATAGTCGGCGGCATGCGCTGGACGGATGACAAAGGCTTTCATATGGTGATCCAGTCAGTTTCTGTGTTTTCTGCCCGATCGAAGCGTTGAATGTCTCGCTATATTGTCGACGACTTTCGTGCCCTGTCCAAGGTCTCGTTGTGGCCGCGCTCAGCCGAACGACCTCTCATCTATCGAACCGGTACAGCGTCGCAGTACAGTCGTCAATCTCCAAGGAATGGACGACATATTTGCCGTCGGACACAGCGGGGATAGTCTTTGCCCAGAAGGCAGCCGCTCCCAGGTTTTCCGTCACGTGCCATATCTGCCAGCTACCTGGGAACTTGCGCAGCAAATGAGACACGGCCTGTGTTCCCACGCCTAGACCACGATAACGCCGAGCCACGAAAAAGTAACCGATATTGAACTGTACCCCAGTGACATGCACCTCGTCGTCGACGATAACGAAACCGGCGATTTGGGTATCGACGAGAATGAGAAATGGCATCGTCGTTGAACTGGAGAGATAATCGAGCTTCGGACGGATAGCAAAAAAACCGTCGTCGGTAAACGGAAGTGGAATCCACTCGCTGAAGTCATAGTTATAAAACTGCATCAGGTTTACGATTAGCTGATGGTCCGTTTTATCAGCCCGCTTTAATTCGATTTGTGGCATGTGAAGACTCGATCGGCACTGATTGCGTTAGTGGCCCGAGGGCTGAATCAATGCAGATTGTCGACGATTCATCCAGCAATGTCGAACGTCCGAAAATGGCCGGATCGTGCCTGATTTGGTCGCACCAACCGCCACTGAAGGATGCGGTCGACCCGAGTGACGCCGACGCCTAGCGATCGGGCCGTATTTCCAGATAACGGCATTGCTACAATGGTTGTCATTTGCGTACGAACAAGCGACATGGCGGAAAACAAAATCCTGTTGCGCTCAGCGGAGCCTGACGACGCGCTGATCGTCGCGAGACTGCATACCCAAAGTTGGCAGGCAGCCTATTGTGAAATCCTGCCCACCAAGTATCTGCTTGAGAAGGTGCCGGCTGACCATGCTTCACATTGGGAAACCTATATGGCGCGGCCGGCCAACACGCGAGGCCTCGTTATGTTGGCCGAGCAGGAAGGAATGCCGGTCGGCTTTGTCAGTGCCGAGAATGTTGATGATTCGCCCCTCGGAACATTGCTAGACTGCCTCCATGTACTCCCAGCCTATCAAGGATGCGGAGCCGGAAAACTGATGATTGAGGCGGTGCGAACGTGGACGAGAGAACAAAATCAAAACCTGATGCATCTTTATGTGCTCGAGGATAACGCTCGAGCTATCGCGTTTTACGAGCGGAGCGGTTGGCGATTTTCTGGGACTAAATCAAGTTACATCGACACAACCCCAGTGGTCGATCGACGATATGTCATCGACATATAGTTTGTCGTCGATTTGGCGAGGCGTTATGACGGTCCGCTATTGGCCGCGCACTATCTCATGCAAAACGCATCCGTGACTCGACCTCCCTCGGTTTCGATCGACAACACGCGACCCGTTACGGACCTTCGATTTTCTCCAAAGCGGCCGTTCAACATGCTCAGCCAATCGAGCTGATAGGATGACGTTCGTGCTCCAAACTCCTACTGCAGTTTATTTGCCAATGGAATTCGAGATTGAGGGAAAGGTCGGCATTTCAGCGCCCACGCCTGCTCAGATCAGCCGTGCAATAAAAGCGTTGCGCAGCTATGGGCCGTCTTCTTATGCCTCTCTGACGAATGAGAGTGGAAGTTACGTTCAGATTGCAGGGGGCGGCGTCACTTGCATGGTCGAACACTTTGATGCCTGCACGAATACGCGTTCAAGAGCCTTCCATGACAAGCCCAATCCAGTGTTCCCGGACGGGAGCATATTGGTGTGTCGGGCGGGGAACATTCCGATGCGTTCCGATGAATGGTTCATGTCGACGCAGGTCATCGACATATTTTCCGCGTTTCTGAGTAACGCTTCATTCCCGCCTTATGTTAACTGGCGACCCGCGCCGGGCTTCTAAGCTGCGTGCGCTCGGACCATCCAAAAAGCATCCGGACAACTTTGACGGCAACCGATGCCGGTGACTGTCGGTGAACTAGGCGATCCCGTTGAACGACACAAGTTGGCCGCGGTGCAACGCTACCCGACCCTGAAGGGACCTTCGAAATACCCAACAACGGCCATTCAATGATCTGCGCTGTCAACGCTGGCTATTTACCCACGTCGCTGGAAATCCACGCTCGAACCACGACGTTGACAGTGGCCACTACAGTTTGCCAATCATCAGGATCGAGTCCGTGCGCATCTATCCCGTCAAGCGCTTGGGCAGCTAGTTCTTTCGAGCGCTCGGTCGACGTGTGAAAACGCTTATGGATAAGCGTTGCCGTCCTTTGCAACGTACCTTGGCTGTAGCGCGCATTCATTGGCATTCGTCCATTCGATTGGTTTTAGTCGAGGCGTGTTGTAATTCTCGCGCCGGAGTCAGCGTCCATTGAGTACTCGCCGCCATAAATATACCAACCGCACATACCGTTTTCCGGGGATAGCCGACCCGCATGAAGCGGGACCTTTTCAAGGGACGCAAGTGAGATTCCTACCTTCTGGCTCTCGTCGGGCGGCGCGTATTCTGCACCGAATCGCTTGCAAACGTTTCTTTGGTCATTGGACATGGTCGCGCGCGGATATGCTTAGCTCGTCGTGATTGTCGCCGAATCTGCGGGGCGTGTTGGATGTCTCAAATCGGCCGGGCACCGCCTCACGCGATTGGCATACCTGCTTCGGCCTTGCACGGCTGCGGTCGGCAGCACGCGACCCGAAGCGGGCCTTCAGATTTCCCGAAAGCGGCCGTTCAACAGTCTGGGATGTCTCGGATCAAAATATCATGTTTACGCCAGAGTTTTCTGCAACCGACGCCACAGAACACACGCTGATCGCCAATCACTATGTCGAGACGGAAGATGCACTGAACCTAAGCGTTGCGTTCGTACGGGCGCGGATACTTTTTGGCCGACAACACGTGCCTCTGCCGACAAGGTTTGTGGCGCACTATGACGTGCGTGGACAAAGGGTTGTGGACGATCTGGAGGGGCGGCTGGAAAAAGCGCTCGGAGACGTCGCCGAGGTTCGGGTGAAGCGGTCATGAGCCTTCAACTTATAGCTCGTGGGGCATCCCTGAGCGATGTTGAGCTCAGTCTTGACCTGCTCGACGGTAAAGCCGAAGTATTTTCGATTGGCCGAGAGCATGTCGGGATTTCTATCCCGACCCGATTGCTTGACACTGTCGGGGAGGCAAAGGTTAGAGAGGCGCTACGACACTTGACCGTCTATGACCTTTACTCGGGCGTTTGGAACGGACAGTAATGCGTAGTCGAGCAAATTGGAAAATCGACGGGAAAATTGTCGACGATTCGGAGAGGGATATCGACCGTCGCTTCATGGCCGGATCCGGGCCGACGGCGAACGCACCACCCCGACCCAGAAGAGCCCCTCGCGGAAAGCCATAGGGTCGTCCGTGCGTTCCGCCGACATCTGATCACCTATGCCACAATTACCGCCGAATCTAAAGCTGAAGGCGAAGGGCTGGGCCGCCGCCAACGCATACCATCCGGTGCAACCATGCCCAAAGACGATGTTCAAGCGGTCTTGGATATTTATTATGTCGGGGCGCTTGCGGCGGCCAAGTCCGGCTTGACTCAACATTTTCACGAGTTGTCGGCGCCGTTTCTCCTGAGCGTATCTCAGGCTTACCTCGATGCGCCCGTCCGAGTCATGTTCATTGGGAAGGAAACTAACGGTTGGTGTGGCAAGCTGGGAGCCTTCTACGAGCGTCCGGACAGGATCGACATCGCGAAGGCTCGCTATGAGAATCAACACGCCCGCGGCACCGGTAATAGCGAGTTACTGCGGCAGTGGAAGCGGTTCGCCGATGCGTTCGCTGGAGGCGATCGAGCGGCTGTTTGCTGGAACAACCTAATGAAGATGGACTGGCACCGCCCGAAACGCGGCTACTCTAGGAGCTCGATCGGGCATTCCGCTCATTTGTTTGATTTTTCGGTTGCAGCCGTCAAGTTCGAAATCGAATTGCTTAAGCCAGATCTAATCATCTTCGGTAGTGGCCACACGTACGATCGCGCCTTGAAAGCCGTGCTTCCGGAGCGTCAGACTGTGAAGGTCGAGCCAAAGGCTCTTTGGCACTTCCGGTCGAATGGCATCGAGTGTTTTAGGACATTCCACCCTGGTGCACGGGATAAGCACGTCAAAGAGTGCTACCGGAAGATTATTGACACCGCTTCGAACGCGTTTGGGGAGCGCCTACCGCAGAAAGCTTCGCCATAGGCTACCTTTGCCTCAACATTCTTCCCAGCGACCGTGCGGCGTGTCAGCCGCTGTGTTGACGAGACGGAACGCGGCCCAACGTGGCCTTCTCGTGCTCACGCGTCTTCTAATCGCTTGAACAACTCTTTGTGTTGTCGGTAGATAGCGGCTAGTCACGACCGATAGTCACCTTCCAAATATCCCTTCGCTCTAGGTGCAGGTTTGCCGGCCGCATGACACTGGGCTTGTTGCCTCTGAACAAGCCTGATCCGAACACGCTGCTTCATGATCCATGCGAGGTGGTGGCGGGCGTATGGTCGATTGTCCGCGATTCGTGGTTCCGTGTCGAATGACCGCTCATGGCCGAGATGGAATGGACACTGTGGGCGTTACAGGCTAATTTGTTTGGCCGATAGCCTCGCAATCGGAAACGATCCTGAGTTTATCGCCGTCGTTACAATGCGAGACCTAACCCCACTGGAGATGATCGTGAATGGTGAGAAAATTCGAGTTGGTCTCGTTCTCTTTCCCAGACTGACACAACTTGATCTGACGGGGCCGGCAGAGGTGTTCGGGCGCATGCCTGGTGCCGAAATACACCTACTTTGGAAAACACTCGATCCGGTATCGTCCGACCGCGGACTGAGCATTTTGCCCACCACCACGTTCGCGGCTTGCCCTGAACTGGATGTGATCTGCGTTCCAGGCGGCCCTGGCCAAATCGAACTCATGGATGATGAGATCACACTCCAGTTCCTCAGGCGGGCTGCTGCGCATTGCAAACTGGTTACGTCGGTCTGCACTGGATCACTCGTTCTGGCAGCTGCAGGCCTACTCACCGGCTACCGCGCAACCTGCCACTGGTCCTCTATCGACCAGTTGAGTTTGCTCGGCGTCGAACCTGTTCAGGAGCGCGTTGTGCGGGACCGTAATCGGATAACGGGCGCTGGCGTGACCTCGGGTATAGACTTCGCCTTGACTGTAGTGGCCGATCTCGTAGGCCATCAAGTCGCTCAGGAAATCCAACTTCAGATGGAGTACGATCCCGAACCCCCATATCAGGCGGGATCGCCGCGCACTGCGCCGCCAGCACTGACTAAAGCAACTCGCGAGAAAATCGCCTCCTTTATTGAACACCGCAGGACTGCTACAAAACGCGCGGCAGAACACCTTGCGAACACGCCGAAGTGAGCAGGGTTCGCGCTGATTGTTGACGATCTTGGCCGATGCGTCGAGCGTCCGAAGTGGCCGGTCACGGGCAATCGGCAATCGGCAATCGGCAATCGGCAATCGGCAATCGGCAATCGGCAATCGGCAATCGGCAATCGGCAATCGGCAGCACGATATCCGTTTGGGCACTCGTTAATGCTCCAGAAGTGGTAAATGATCTCGTAGCACGGTCCATCATCCAATGTCACAACGCATCGACGCGTCACTCCGTCTCCGTTTCCTGTGCTTCAAGCTTTGTCTAGCCACGTAGTATTGAGAGACACGCGTTTCCCATGCGCACGGTCGAGACGGAATCGATGGCGGCTGCGTATCGTCGATACGGATGAGCCGACGTGTCATGGCGACCTGCTTGATAGCGAGCTACGCGGCCGAAACGCACCGCGTCAGACGCGGCACAGGAGGACTCGCCGGGCGGCGCGCCCTTCCTTCGGCACGAATACCCCGATCACGTTGGTGTCGTAGGGCACGTTGCTCTCGCGATTGCGGCGGAACCAGTCCGCGGCCATCAGCATGAAGACCGCAGTGTCCGGCACAACCACTGTCTCGAGAGGTACATCCTTCGACGGGCGCACGCCGTCCGGCACCGCGCCGGACTCGGGCGATAGATAAGGCGCGCCGGAAAGCTCGCGGAACCGCGACGGTGGCGCCGCCTCGTACGGGCCGTCGGTATAAGTTTTCCAAGCGCCGTTCGCCTTGAAGTGGAAAGCGACTGCGTATTTACCATCTTGGTCGGTGAAGCGGATCCGCAGGTCGCGTTTCTCGGCATCCCAGCCCTGCTCGTCAGCCGGCGTTCGACAGATGTCATACGTACCCGCCAGTCCCTCGGCGTACGCGACAGGCGCCGCGAACGCGTAGGCTGTGAGGGCGGCGAAAACGAGGACACGAAATGAGCTCGACATGATGAAACAATCTCCTAGGAAAGGACGTACAAACGGATCGGCCTGCAGCGTGCGGTCCGGCGCATTGCCCTCTTTGATGCCGCGTCCGGCAGCGTTGCGAGCATCAAGTGCAACTGACCGCAGGGGCACCAGGTTCGCCGTCACGCTGCCGTGGCCAAGCACGTAACCAGTCATTGCAAACATGCCGAAGCCGACCATCGTTCGCATGATGCCGAGCCCGCCGTTACGGCCGCCGACATCGAAGCCCTCGCGGGGGCTGCTCGGGACGAGCTCGTCGTCGAGAATGGGCAGATGCTGCGGCAGCACGCGATTGTCAGCGATCTAGCCGGCATTGTCGAACGTCCCGTTGTGGCCGACCAGCGCCTGACGACCGGGCGCAGCGATCTTGCCGGGCGCGCACATCAACCAAGAGGCATAATCCGACCCGCTCCGGTTTGTCAAATATCTACGAAGCGCCCATTCGTTCGTCGTGGCGTGCAACGGGCTACCGTCCCACGCGAGAACGAACCGAAAGGGAAATGGCAAACTCCTACGCCAATCGCAGATCCCACAACGCATCGAGTACATGTTGCGTGGAACGATCGACGTGCCCCGCGCGATGCGCAATGCCGAGCCGACGCCACAACGCCGGGCGCAGCGGACGCATTACAATGCGCGCGTCGGCGAATGGCGTAGTGGCCTCATGAGGCAGCAGCGCCGCACCATAACCTGCCGCTACCAGACTCTTGATCGCATCGTTGTAATTGAGCTGAATGCGCGCTGCGGGATGGTGCCCTCCGGTCGCAAACCATTCCGCAGTCAGACGCGAGAGACGCGTGGTCGCATCATTAAGTATGAGCGGCTGGGCGGCGAGCCATTCCGGCGTAATGCGAGCCGGACACCGCCAATGCGCCGGCACAAAGGCCATCACGGGGTCGCGGCGCCAAGGCTTTATCACGAGTCCAGCCACGGGAGGCTGAGGCAGTGCGACCAGCCCGATATCCAATGTCCCATCCACCAATCGGGTTAGCGTTTCATGCGAGGTGAGTACGGCGATCTGTATATCGATAGCGGGATGGTGCTGGCGCAGCACTTCAAGCGCTTGCGGCAAAAGATGCGCAATCGCGCCAGTCGATGCTCCGAGCCGAACGCGTCCGACAAGACCTTGAACCTGGCGGTGAACATCGTCTAACGCCTGTTCCGCGTCGGCCAGCAGTCGACGCGCGCGCTCGACCAACAACTCGCCTATTGCCGACGGCCGGACATGTCCACGTTTGCGCGAGAGCAGCGGAGCCCCGATGCGCTCTTCCAGTTCAGCGATGTGGAGGCTGACCGTTGGTGGCGCCAGATACAACGCACGCGCCGCGTCAGCGAATGAGCCACGGTCGGCAATAGCGACCAGGGTGCGCAAGCGGTCCAGGCTGATCTCTCGCATGTCGGCGTCCAGATTCAGAAAAACTGAATATCGAAGTTATGAAATTCAACTTTCTCTATTCTAGTGGTGCACGGAAGATACGAGCTCATTCCACTTACCAGTTACCGGAGTATCGCGCGCATGAGCTCTCCCCTTGTTTTCATCGACGGCGACCAGGGCACCACCGGGTTGCAAATCCACGAACGGCTTTGCGGCCGGACCGATCTGAAACTGGTCACACTTCCCGCGGCGGAACGTAAAGATTCCAGGCGTCGCGCGGAAGCCATCAACGCTTGCGACATTGCCATCCTCTGTCTGCCCGATGGCGCCGCGCGCGAGGCAGTGGGCGCCATTGTCAACCCCGCCGTCAGGGTCATCGACGCAAGTTCCGCCCATCGCATACACCCGGACTGGACATACGGCTTTCCGGAAATGACGCCGGGACAGGCTGAGCGCATTGCGACCGCGCGTCGGGTCACTAATCCAGGTTGCTATCCGACCGGTGCAGTTGGCCTGCTGCGTCCGCTGCTGCACGCCGGGCTCATTCCGGGCAACCACCCGGTCAGCATTTACGCGGTGTCTGGTTATTCTGGACGCGGGCGTGCGGGCGTCGAAGAATACGAGGGGCCGGGAGCGGTCAACGCACCGTCGTATCAAATATATGGTCTGGAGCTCGCGCACAAGCACGCCCCGGAGATCCAGCAGTACGCCGGACTCACGCAGCGGCCGATCTTCGTCCCCGCGTACGGTGCGTACCGCCAGGGCATCGTGCTGACGGTATCCCTGAATGTGCGGCTGCTGGAGCCCCCCGCAGACGGCGCTTCGTTGCACGCGTGCCTCGCACGCCACTACGCCGAGGCGGCCCACGTACATGTTCTGCCACTGCACGAATCGCGCGATTTAAAGCAGCTGGATCCGCAGGCACTGAACGGTACAGACGATATGCGTTTAAGCGTGTTTCCTAACGCGGAACACGGACACGTTCTGCTATCCGCGGTTTTCGATAATCTCGGCAAAGGCGCAGCCGGCGCAGCGGTTCAAAACCTGAACCTCATGCTCGCGCAGTAATGGCGGCAGCTCGCTTACGCTATGTTCGGCCGCGCCGACACGCCAACGATTGTTGGCAATCTGGTCGCTACCGTCGAATGTCTCATACTGGCTGACCGGAGCCGCCAGATTCGTCAATGGTCTAGTTCAATGCGGTAGCGAAGAGACTCCGCGAATCCATAGGCCACCGTCTTTCGGAAGCGCTCGACCAAGACACCATCGCATGCTGTGATTGCCCGCTGGGAGGCTATATTTTCCGGGTCAACCGTTAACTCGACGTAGGACAACCTTTGCAGCCTCGCTTCGCCGAGCATCAAGTTAAGCGCCTGCCTGGCGTAGCCGTTGCCTCTCTTCCACGGCACGACAGAGAAGCCAATATGTCCAAGCACGTTCGGCGGCAATTCGGTCGTTCCAGCCTGCCAACGAAATCCGATTGCACCGCTAACATCGCCGTCCCAGATCCATCGGACAACGCTTGGCAGACGGGCCACGGTCGAGCCATCGGGCAAAGGAATCGGGCCGCCCGATGCGGTTGGATCGTCTAGGCCACCGACAAACGCCTCCGCGTTCACTTCGATGGCGTGCAATTGTTCGCGCGCAGCGACCTCCTTACGAACATTGTCAGGTGACCATCCCGTCTGAAGAGCCGAAACGTAGCTCGGAAGCAATGCGGTCGTAGGTTTCAACAATTCAATTGCGCTCATTTTGTCCGGTGCGTGTCAGGGAGCAATGATTGTCAGCAGTTTAAGCAGTGCCGCCAAATGTCTCAAAATGGCCGACTGGGATCTCACGCCTACTCGGGTCCGTCAAAATCCTGACGCAGCGAACAAGCCGGCTTTATATTGATTTGATTCGAAAAAAAACGGTCCAACAGCCTCAAGTGACGTCGAATCATATTTTCCCTCCTGCTAGGCAAAATTTTCCCAGACGTAGGATTCGCGATCGCGCCGCACGAGGGCCGAATATGCGCCGCAGCCAATATCGCCGCACTCTGGGCAGATGTAAAGCAGCACACGCTTCCGTTCTCAGGCGGAACATCGAGCAGAGTCGCGCGAGTACGCTCGCATGACTCTGCATACCCACTCACAAAGCAACCCATGAAATCCGAGTGTCCTCCAGCATTTTTCACCAGCATTTCCAGCAAAGACTGTCCGTCTATCAGGAAGTCCGCAGAGGTTCTCTCAGTGCGGGTAGCAGCCTCCGACACGGTCCCTGGTCGATGAAGTGTGCGATGTCCAAGTAGGTTCATGTTCGTATACGGAATCGGCTTAATTTGTCGGCATTGTCAACGATTGAGGAGCCCGTGTCGAATGACCGTTCGTGGCCGAACCCGGGCCAACGCGAGCCCCGCAGATCGCTGATCGCAGCAGATATGCGAAAGGCATGGACCGACCCGTTTCGGCCACTCGCGCTTCTCGGAAAGGGACATCCGGCACCTCACGAGCACAAGCGAAAATTCGTCGGTTCACAACTCCATATCAGCGGGGCAGCGAGTCTGAACTGGCTGGCTGACCCGTCGCTTTTCGTGCTCTCGCGGCTGCTATGTGTAATGCCGTCTGCCACTCTTCGTAGCCTAAAAGGAAACCTTCCATGCGCTCAAGCGTCTCGTTCCAGCCCGTTTGTTCCGCTGTGTGCCAAAGAAGTATGTAGGCGTCGATGCGCCAAGCTTCGCCGGGTCGGGCATACAAAACCTTGCGCAGCCTGTAGCCATCGCGAATCCGAGTACTGACAAATTCCCTTTTTACAAAGCGTCCGTCTGCAACATGGCGATCGAAGATCTTCTCCGGAATGTGGCTTTCTTCTCCGAACAAAGGATATTCCTCGCTGAATGCGGCAAAGGGCTTCACTCCATCCAGCATCAGCGCAAGTTCCCGATTCGTGTGAACTTGGTAAGGGCGATTGTCAAGCTCATGGCGGGGTCTTAGGATTGCCAAAGGAGGCTCTTCAGCCACGAAGCCGAAATAGGACAAAATCGCAGCTGTTTCGTGAGGATCAAGGTCATAGACACTGCGCGGGTCGAAACCGTTGTCGTCCAACAGAGACGAGATGACAACGGAATCTGCGGGTTCAATCGCAAAACTCCGCACTGGACACCCTGTTTCCGAATCAATGATTTCGAGGATGAATCTAACAGTCATATTTGCACTCGCAGACTTGCCTCACCCGGATTGTCGCCAAGCTAGCACGACCGGGTCAGCGGCCACTCGTGGCCGTTCTCACCCTTTCTCACGGCCCGGCCCAACTGGCTCTTGCCCGTCCTGCGAAAGAAGGTCGGATAGTTCAGACGCGGAGAGGCGTTTCATCTTCTTTTCGAGCTTGCGATCGTATTGCCGGTCGTTGGGCTCTGAGGACTGAGCCTTCCGGGCGTACTGCTGGACGAAGCGACTAAGCTCGCCGGCTAGCCGAGTTTTTGTGCGGTTCGTAGTCATGTGTGGATCCGGTGCTAATCCAAGTTACATCTTGCGTCAGTCTGCGCCGATTGTCGGCGATTCAGGGCCCCGATGTCGACTGACCGCTCCTGGCCGGACACAGCCTAATGTGATTGGCATACCCGTGATCTACGCATGGATCAGCGTGTCGCCGTGGAAGACATGATAGGGAGCCGATTCGAGGCTCATGTGCTCGGGGATTGGTAGCCCGTTTCCACAATAGTCGATCTCAACGTAGCTCAAATGACCCGAATCATCGGCGAACAAAAGAATTTCAAGCGATCGTGATTCGTCGGGTTCGCTATGGTCACGAAACTCTGCTTCAAACACCAGGCCGTAACCGTGTCCCCTCGTCGATATTCTAGGGACGTCGTCGGGCGCAACCATTGATAGCGCGAAACTGTTGCACCCGCATTCGCAAAGCTCGCCGATTCCGGAATTCGCAAATTGGGCCGCGAGCGCATCGCGATCGGGAAATTGGCAGCGTTCGAGGATAAACCCAATCCAATAAGCTGCGCGGTTTAGGTCATTTCGCATGTTGCGTCTAGACAGATGCGGCGTGAATCTCGGTTCGTTAGTGCTCTGATTGTCGACGATTTACGCGAGGGTGTCGACCGGCCGTATATGGACTCCTCCTCGTTTGCAAACACGTCGCTTGTCAAGCCTCGGTGTCGATTGCTCACGTATATCCGGTCTCGTACAACTGTGCCTCTGTGAGGCAACGGACCCTGATGGGCTATTCGCGCGCTGACTCCCAATCGTTCCTACGGGCTCAAGGCCTCGGTCAGTCACGGGTTTGATCAGCGCCGGTTCGACCTGTTGGCCATCGTGCGGCTTGTTTTGCAATCGTGGATGAAGGTACTGCTGGTAGTTACTGTTTCAATGTGCGGCAAGTTCCGGCTGGTAATCGGTTTCCCGTGTAATCATCGCCCAGGCTATGCGTGCGGTTTTGTTTGCTAGCGCTACGGCTGCAATGTTCGGATGCCGGCTGCCTGCTATGCGCATGACCCACAGACTTAGCGCATCAGTCCGTCGACGGGCCATCTGGATCATCGCGCGTGCGCCGTGGATTAACAGGCAACGCACATAAGCGTCACCTCTCTTGCTAATCCCTAGAAGCCGCTCTTTGCCACCGGAGCTGTTTTGTCTGGGCGTCAGTCCGAGCGACGCCGCCATCTGCCGGCCATTGGAAAACTGTCGGGCATTGCCCACGGTTGCGATCAACGCCGTCGCAACCATTGGCCCAACGCCGCGTAATTGCTGCAAACGTCTGGCGACGGGATCGGATGCGGCAATCGCAGCAATTTCACGATCGAGTTCGCGAATCCGGTCGTCCAGGGAGCGCAGGTCCTCCCACAGCCCCGTGAGCAGACGCCGGAATCGGTCGCTCAGACCGCTGTGTACGTCTTCTAGGCAGACAGGAACAGCGCGGCGCAACTGGAGAATCTCTCGGGGCGCCACAATGCCATATTCGGAGGTCAGGCCGCGAATCTGGTTTGCCTTTGCGTTACGTTGCTCCATTAATCCGGCGCGGACGCGGTGAACCGCCTGCACGTCCTGCTGCTCGACGGTCTTGACGGCAACAAAGCGCATTCCTGGCCGGCTCATCGCTTCACAGATAGCTTCGGCGTCGTTTGCGTCGTTTTTGTTACTCTTGACGTATGGCTTCACAAACTGCGGGGCTATCAGCTTTCTGTTCCATCCAACTGAAGGCAATGAAGTTCGAGCATTCGGATATTGCGAACATGCTGCCCCATGCATAGCCGGGAAACCGGCGTCCCGCGATCTCAACGACGTGAAATGAATCTCCATGCGGAGGTTCGCCTTCATACTGCAGTGTGATCTCATAGCTGCGATCGGGCGGAATCAACACATAGTCGCCCATGCCTGCCCAATGGCAAAGGTTATCGACCGTATATTGGATCGTGCAAGGTTCCATCCGCCTGTATTCCGTCGCAACGAGGGTTTTTCACCCGATTGTCGATGATTCGCGCGGGTATGTCGAACGACCGGTTGTGGCCGATCACTGCCCGATACGGTCGAAAGAAGTCGACGCCGAAGCGGACATCGCTCGCAGCAAAATGCAGGCACAGTAGGAAGGTTTTCGAAAAAGCAAAAAACGCGCAGATTGATCTGCGCGTTTCGATCCATTGCAACTACAGAATGCTCACGGCCTAAAGCAAGGACGTCAACAGTACAACAGTGGCCTGTAGCATTCAACCCCGGTGATTTACGAACCGAAGTAAATCGACTTCATCCCATCGTTTGCATCCCGACGAATTGAACCCTGGATTTTGTGTCCCAAGCGAGAAACATCGTTACGGAACGAATGCAGATGCTGATGAGTTCCCGACAAAGAATTGACCGGTGCAGCGGCCTCATTCGATTGAGCGAACGACGACACAGCCGGAATAGCGAGAGCAGCGGCCACAACGAGCGATTGAACAAATTTCATGATCCTTACCTCCAGAGTTTGATTTTCCGCAAACACCCGTTTGCATTTCAGTGCTTTCAGTCTAGGCTGGAGGCGGCTTGTGATTAAGCTCTTGCAGAACAATTGACAGTTGTCGGAATAGGTACAAACCCTTAGCGATTCAAAGGCCGCTCGGCGACAACGAAACGCCCCGAAGGCCGCCGCTTGCCAGGGCAGCTGTCGACAACCAGCTTCAGCGAGGGTGAACGGCTCTTCATGGCCGGCTTGAAGCTCGCTTGTGACTTCAAGGCGCGCTCGTCTCCGCGCGCTGCTTGACCGCAGCATTCATCGCCTGAAATTCCCGCTGGGTATCCTCGATAACATCTTTCGTCAATCGTCCAGCAAACAATCCAGAGAAGGACTCCGTTTGCTCAAGACGTGTACCCCCTGAGATGACCGCGAGATGAATGCAATGTGTACCGTCGAAGACGCCGCGAATCCATACACTGCCGCGCCAACATAGGCTTTGCTGCGGACGGAAGAGCAGAACGGTTGGTCTGAACACAATCGAATCCGGTCCGGTGCCAAGCACGATGCGGATTGTTGCTCCTTCCCTGAAGTCACCGTCCACACGCGTGATGAAAGGATTCCACGCAGAATATGCGGCGCCGTTCGATACGATTTTCCAGACATCGGCAGGTGGTCGATCGATAAGGATTTCGGCATGTGCACTACCGTCCTCGTGCAGGACGTAGAGGCCTCCCATAACGGCAACGACGCTGACAACGGTGCCTTTCAGCAGCAATCTACGTAAGTCCATATTTGCCCCGTGATCAGTTGCGACGTTTCCGGTTCGATTTTGGAATCACAGATTGTCGGCGATCTACATAGTGGTGTCGAACAACCGAGATTGGCTGAACCGGGTCTGACAGCCTTCTCAGCCGTCTAGCTCAATGCGATAACGAAGACTTTCAGCGAATCCATAGGCGGCCGTCTTTTTGAACCGTTCGATCAGGAGGCCATTGCATGCTGCGATAACCCGCTGCGAGGCTATATTTACGGGATCAACCGTTAGCTCGACGTAGGACAGGCCTTGAAGCCTCGCTTCGCGCAGCATCAAGTTAAGCGCCTGACTGGCGTAGCCGTTGCCTCTCTTCCACGGCACCACTGAGAAGCCGATATGTCCGAGCACATACGGCGGCAATTCGGCAGTTCCAGCCTGCCAGCGAAATCCGATTGCGCCGCTAACGTCGCCGTCCCAAATCCATCGAACAATGCTTGGCAGACGGGCAACGGTCGATCCGTCGGGCAAAGGAATCGGGCCGCCAGATGCGGTCGGATCATCCAGGCCGTCAACAAATGCCGCCGCGTTCAATTCAATGGCGTGCAACTGTTCGCGCGCAGCCGCCTCCTTACGAACATTGTCAGGTGACCATCCCGCCTCAAGGGCAGAAACGTAGCTTGGCAGCAATGCAGTCGAAGGCCTCAAGAGTTCAATTTCAGTCATCATTTTGTTCGCGCCAGGAGCAATGATTGTCGACAGTCTAAGCGATGGGTCGAGTGTCACAAACTGGCCGTTTGTCGCCTCCGGTGGTTTGCGCAGACTGGTACTCCCTTCACTTGGAAAGGACATCGCCATGGAAGCCATTACCGCCGCCAGCCCAGGCACGGGTGCCTTGGCACAAAGGCAAGCTTACTGAGCAGAAGCCCCCGCTAAAACTGAAAGAGAGCTGGGCGATACGGATTCGTCTGCAACTGGCCGCGAGAACCCGCGACCTTGCGATGTTAACCTAGCCATCGACAGCAAGGCATGAATCCATTACCACTGCAAGGCCGACATCTGCCACAATCGCCGGCTAAGGCTGTATCACGGTCATTCTGAATGGACCTCCGTTCGCAGCCGCATGGGCTACCGCATCGTAGGCATCGACGAGCGGGAATGTCTTGATGTCGAAATGTCCAAGATCCAGCAAGCCGGAGCGGACCAGGCCCACCATGAGCGTCACAGCCTCCGTCGGATACATCCATTTGCCGCGTATTGTGATGTCGTTGCGCATGATCCATGGATACGGCAGGTTGAGCCCTGCGCCGCCGAGCATTCCCACGCCACCCATCAAAATGACGCGACCGTACGGGCGCACGGCCATCAGCGCGGCACGCACGGCCGTGGCGGGTGCCGAAGGCGGCAACAGATCGATTACGCAATCGATCGGACACGGAGCCGCCTGTTGCATTCGTTCCCGGTCCGTCTGCTCATCGCCTGAAAGTTTGACCGGTTGCACACGTTCGCCGAACCGCCGTTTCAGATCGTCGAGCGCTTGTGCATTGCGACCCGGGGCAACCACGCAACGCGCCCCCATAGCGAGCGCGACGGCCACGCAAGCACTGCCGAAATTGCCGGTAGCACCGCTCACGAGCAGCGTCTCGCCCGCCTGCAGCGCGGCCGAAAGCAGCCCCCCATAGGGCACGAGCATGACGTTGAGCGCACACCACCGCCCCGCCTCGTCCGAATCGATCTCACCGATTCGAATCGCGTTCTCGGTCGGCACACGCACCTGTTCAGCGAACGGGCCATCATGAAAGTACCGTTGCAGCCGCAGGCCGCCCTCGCCACGTGAACTCCAGCCCTGTAGCGCAATATCGGGTATCAAGACGTCGTCGCGCGAGCGCACGGTCGGGTCGCAAAACACCCAGTCGCCAGCCTTCAGATGCGTAGCATCAGGGCCGATTGCGCTCACGCGGCCGATCGCGCCGCAGCCGGGCACCATGGGCAGCTCGATCGGATAACGACGCTGACCATTGAACACTTCGTTGGCGTATGGCAGCACCGGCGCGGCGGCGACATCCACGATCACCTCGCCCGTCCCGATTTCCGGGTTCGGTATCTGCGCAATCTCGAGCGGCCGGTCAAGCGAATGCAGGACTGCAGCTTTCATCGTCGTCCTCCTCATAGATGATTTGACGACGTCATTCTGGCGAGCCCAGGATAAACAACAAGGCCTGGTACTATCCTAGGATTTGCGCCTACCCCCCTGCGAGACGAACATGCCAGCAGCGAGACTTAGTGAATTTGGTGATTTCCTGCGCTCGCGCCGGGAGAAACTGGTCCCGGATGCGGGCGTGCCCAGAAGCGGCCGGCGCCGTCGCACGCCGGGTCTGCGGCGGGAAGAAGTTGCCGAACTGGCGGGCATTGGCGTGGACTGGTATGTGCGGCTCGAGCAGGGGCGAGCGGTCAGTCCCTCCGATGCCACTCTCGACGCACTTGCTCGTGCCCTGCGCCTTGGAAAAGCAGAGGCCGCACATCTGCGGACGCTCGCCCGCTGCAATGACCAGGGTACGTTTGCACCGGAGAGCGTTCCGCCGGCGATCGCGCGCATCGTTTCAAGCCTGCCCCTGCCGGCATACGTGACCGGCCGCCGGTGGGACATCCTGACGTGGAACCGGGCGGCCGCGGATCTGTTCGGATTTGATCGCATGGCTGAGGCGGACCACAACATCCTCGTTTATATGTTCATCGAACCGGAAGCGCGGCGGCTGTTCGGATCCGCCTGGGTGAACGAAGCGCGCCGCATGATCGCCCTCTTTCGCACGACGCATGATCTGTTTTCCGCCGACTCGTCGTTCGTAGAGCTAGTGGAACGCCTGCGTTCGCATAGTCCGGATTTTGCGAGGTGGTGGAGCGCGCACGATGTCCGTGGTGGCGCATCCGGACAGAAGGTACTCGCGCATCCTCAGCGTGGCACTCAACGCTACGAATACGCTACGTTTCAGGCAAACGACGATCCGTCGCTGAAACTCTCGATCTACACTCCCGTCTGAGGAGACTTCGTATGTTGGGGGGGACGGTCGACAGGCATTCGGCGATACGCTCAAGCTGGTCAATTTAGAACTGCCGCTTAGGGTCGGCTATGGTAAAGGTCGATGGCCAAGCTCATGGCACGGTGGTTATTTGTCTCACTGCGACCCAAAGCCGTCCTTGGAGAAACGACGAAGCGGACGCTCGCCAATGATGTTTGCTGGAGGACTTTGTTTTTTTCAGCGCGAACAGACAGTAACGGCTTGTACAAAAGCGTCTTGTTGGGCGGGATTCTGAAAAAAGGCTTCGAGACTCGCGTGTTCATCGTTCGCGACTTGCTGAAGACAAAGGTTATTGTTTGCGCGGATGCTTGCCGGCGCATAGGCGACAGCCGTGAGGAACAATGCAATCGCCGCTACCGCAAAGGCGATGCCCGCGGTCCATCGCACTCCAGCCCCCGATCTCCACGATTGTCGCTGCAAACTTCGCGGGGCGGTCGTTCTTTGTGTCGATACGTTTCTCATTGGCCTTCCGATTTAATTAGCAAGACAATCATTTGAGACAAGAATCCGGGCCTCAAGAAAGCGCCTTCCTGATGCCGTGCATGCTGGAGACAGCCGATTCGAACAGTTCCGGCCCAACTTTCGCACGCAGGGCTCTCGCGATCGCCGCACTAGCATCGTTAATTGGCTGGTCGAGCGCCCTTCCTGCACGGGTTGGGTAGACGCACCATTCCCTACCATCCGATTCAGCCTGGCGGCGTTCGACCAATCGTTTTTCAGAAAGATTGTCGATAAGTCGGGTGGCGGTGGGGCGAGCAATGCCTAATGTGTCCGCAACCTGACTACTCAGGCACCCGGGAGATGCAAGCACTACGCGCAGCACAAATCCCTGTGCCGGCGTCAGCCCGAATGGCGCGTACACAGCTGCCCATTCACGCTCAGCGAGGCGCGCGAGTGCCGAAGAATTGAAGTAGAGGCAATGATCGAACATGGGTTCATTAAATCGCAATATGGTTAGCAAGGCAACTAAAATTTAACAAGCTCTCGCAGGATAGTTACGTTGCGATTTGACCGATAGCCCAACGGCCGCTTTCGAGCACGATGCTGATCGGCTGCTCCTGGCCGCACCTTGCCCCACGTGTCGTGCGCGGCCATCGCGCCGGGTGCGCATCTCATACAAAAGGCATAACCCGACCCATTGGAGACAGTCACCAATCTCGAAACCGGTCATTCCCAGACCGGCAGCGATGTTGCCGGCAACTCGATCACCGTCGGTTCCCTTTCTGCGTCGACTACCAGCACAACGTCTTGTCCTACCATGTAGTAGCTGTTCAACCTCTCATAATTTACTTTTCCGAGTTCTCCGTATAGCTCGATCCGTGGACTGTTCTCCTCAACCCACATTTCGCAGCCACGCCACGCCGCGTCCGAGTTATCGAACGCCTGAGGAATGGGTGAGTAGTTCGACGTAACTTCAACGCTTTCGTCGATAAGATAGAAACCAGCTACGCTGTGCTGGAAATTCAGTTGCATTCCGGAAATGCAGATTCGGTCTCGCCACACATGACGGTTCACAGCGACGCTGCGCCCCTTGATCTTTAAATCGAAGCCTGGCCAGTCACCTTTGACGATTTTCCCGAGGGGCTTCCAAGGTCTATACATTCGATCCGCTCTTTCAATGTCCAAGTTACGCAGCAGATCCAAGAAATCCACGAACCTTTAGGTTTCACGCTTTCTCTGTCGCTGTCGAACTAAAAATACGATGAGGATCAGGATCGGTCCGATGCAGGGTTGCCAGATCATGGCGCGGCTCTGACTGGGCGTTATGTACACGATCTTTCCATGGTTATTGTAAGGAATAATATTCCCCGTAGTCACGTTTGGCATCGTTGGCGAGGCCAAGATTTCTCCCCAATCATGGATACCCCAACTGAGGCACGCCGCGAAATACAATACCCACCAGTATCTCAACAGCAGTCGAAGAACCGGATTTCCTCCGTGTGGCATTGTTTTAGCCTCCATTCAGTCTTGGTATCAATCGGAGCTTGGGCGCGATACTTGAGGACAAGAGACCGGTGGCGTCAATCGTCCGCGAACTGCGGGCCGAAATCGAATGACCGAAAGTGGCCGCACTGCGTCCTACGAACGTGCCCTAGAGCACCTCTGCGCGCTTTCCACCGATATGCAAGGCGATCACGCCGACCGCCATCGCGACGAGGGCGCGCGAGAACCAGATCCTAAATGGGCCCGGAAGATCGAAGACGTCGAATGCTTGAATCAGGCTGTAAAGTCCGAAGCAGATCGAGGCGATGCCCAGCGCGAGCAGGAAGACCACAAGCATCTCGGGCGCCAACCGACGACGCACATCATTTACTTCCTCTGGAGCCTTTGCTGTCGCAGATGGCTCGCGACGCGGCTTACAAACCGGCCTCATATACTTAGCTTCCGCAACTGCGGGCCGCGACTGATGGGCGAACCGCTCGTGTCGTCTGTAAGCTTGCCGACTTGAACAAACTGTGCCATGAGGCACAGCACAAAACAGAGAATCATGACGCACCGGAGTGTCGAGAAGAATGCACTCTTCCCTGGCACGACGATGTTCACGACGGCTACCCTGTTGTGGGCGACGACGCCTTGTGCGACAGTGGATCGTGAACCCGGCCCCTGCAGTGCGGCGGGAATCCCTTGGATGAAACGAGTGATGGCAAGCGCGCCAACGAATGCGCAAGCCACATGTAAATAGATCAACCAGGACGGCTGCGAATATTCCGGACTGTCGATTACCAGGTTCAGGCATGCCACGATACCGGCACATGCTGCGCTCAATGCGAACGCCAGCAGCCATGATTTGAATCGCTGGGTCATGAGTTTCGGCTTCAATGAAAGGACGCTGGACTTTAATATCGGCAAACAGTCGAAATTCTTGAGTGATCCACACGCTGCACGCGACGCGTCCGGCCGACGCACGACTAGTGGTTCAATCCTCGGACGTGGAGCGCGCGATCAACAACGCGCGCAAATCTCGCGCAATTCCGACTGGTTGTTAGCAATTTGGACAGCGAAGTCAAACGTCCCAAATTGGCCGATCCCGGAAGCCTAGCTAATGTGCGACCCGTGCGCTGATGATTGCATGCAGCCGGAAAATTGTTTCAGTATGCCGCGGGTGGGATGGGCCTTGCTTTGATAAACTTTTGTCAAATCCTGGGTAAAACCATCCCAAGCAAATTACAGATTGAGAGCTTAGCAATGCCCATAAGCGCTTTACGGATGCATGCCGCCCGAGCGGCAATATGCCTTTCAGGTTTGGTAACAATGCAACCTGCATTGGCCGACAGCGGTTCCTCATATGACGAGTGTTTGCTTGTCGGGTTGCGCGACGCCCGTAGTCAAGTTGCCTCGAACTACATTCAACGGTCATGCTACGCGCTGTATAGAAATAGCGAGATGCTGCTCCCGCGTGAGCAGGCATATCACGAATGCATTCTTCAAAATATGCCTGGAGCGAGAGAGCAGTTCGCGATTATGAGGATCAATGCGGTATGCACGCGGCGAGGGGGGCTTTAAGAAGGTTGGCCGACGGTGGAAACCGGATCGCCAATTCGCGCGGCTAAGCGCAGCTCCGAAGATTGTCGACAATGGACGCGGTCTCGTTGAGTGTCCCTTCATGGCCGGACTGAGCCCGAAGACGACTGGATCATATTGAAACAGGCGATCGGCCCGCAATTTGGTGACAAGCTCTCTGATCACCGCCCGTCCAGCGTCAATTCCGGGTTCCTTAGCGCCCGTCGATCTTCCGTTCGCGCCATAAGCGAAGCAATTCTTCCTGCTCGCCGACACTTCCTTCAAAACTAGGAATGCCATCTGGAATCAGAAACCATGGCTGTTTGCTACGGGTGAATATGTGCGCGATCGGGGAAAATTCGCTTTGGTTTTGCAATGTGCCTGGTCTGAGTATCGCCAGATCGGGCTGATCAACGGGCTCGGCCCAAAGCCGCGTGTCACAGCGCGCGCATGCCTTGCTGCGCCGCTGCCGCCCTCGACCAAAGTCAAAGTCAAAGGTCAGCATGATCGGCTCACCTTCCAGGACATGCAAATCGACTCGACGGACCCACATCACGGGCAGCGCAGCACCGCCTGTTCTTCGCTGACAGGTGGTGCAATGACAAACATAAAAAGTGAGTGGTTCGTGCCGGAGCTCAAACTTGATCTGACCGCAGAGGCAGCTGCCGATGTAGGGTGCGGGCATACAAGGCTCCTAAATGCCGCAGATTTAAAAACGGCAAATTTTGTTAGTTCGGAACATGCGTGAGCCAGCGAGATTTGTAGACTTTCCGCCAGCGATTGTCGAACGGCCGTTCTCGGCCGGGTCCTGCCTCGTGCAGCCGGCATGCACAGCCTATCGCTGTGCGGAGGTGAACTCAAAAGATTCTTCACCGGCCAATGACGCCCAGGCGGCTAGTTCAGAGCCGAGTCGATTGATTGTTGCAGGCTCGAGTTCAACGGCAAACCGAGATCGGGCGCTTACTAGGCGCGTGCCATTTCGTTGATACTCGACCTCAAGTGCTGAATGGCCGACCCCATCAAAGACGAACACGCGCAGAGCCAGCCAACTATAAGAATTCGGAGCGGTTGAGCCATTCTCAAAAACCACTTCATCTATCGATGACCGAGGAAATTCACCCAGAGTACGACCGAACGCTTCTATCGTTTCTGGGTAGCAGTAGAAGGTGATTTCTGCCGCATAGCCCGAGCCCTCGACGAAAAAATCGAAGTTTAAGCATGCCGTCATGATCGCGCCATAGCGGCGTAAGGGTAAGTAGCATTCCAACTCCGAGCTCATCTTTCGAGGATGTTCGAACACCTTTTAGCATAACCGGCAGGGTACCCAAACATCAGGGTTGTTGACGATCTAGCCAGAGACGCCGAATGTCCCTTCATGGCCGACATCAGAAGCTCGACTCTCATCGGACACGATGACTGAACCCACCGCCCGGTTCGAGGACACATGTTGCGTATCGATCGCACGGGTTCAATTTTCCTCGAAAAATCCCCTGAATCGATTCGACGTGAGTCTTCCAGCAGTCGGGAACCAGTTCCCCTGTCGCGCCGTTGTCGCTCTCGGGACCGCCCTGCCTTGGCTCCCCATTACGCGGTCACAGCGAGCATCGACCGACGACACCCGACAGACGCACAAGCACATGCATATTGCGCGCGAGCCTCTTCGTCTACGGCGTTGTCGATTGCCAGCAGATAATCGATGAAAAGCTCTTCGCCTGCGTCGACTGGCCGGAGCGTGTAGATGAAAATCCGTCCCTCATCCTCGATGGTCTCGCAGTTGGGTGCGCACGCATGATTGAGCCAGCGCGCGCTGTTGCCGCCACGGCTGCCGTCGATCACCCGCCCATCCGACAGGCCAAAAAGAAATGTGTGTCCTTCGACGCCTTGATGCTGGTGACGTCGCACCGCATTGCGCCACGAGGTGATTTCACCCTTGTATTCAAGCACCCGTTCGGCCGCCGCGAGCGCGCGCAAGGCGAATACGCCTTTGCCGTGAACTGGAGACCGCCGGACAACTACGCGCCTCATACACTTTCCTTTGCCGATGTCAGCGCCAGTATACGAGTAGCAAATTTCCCCATCCAGTGTGATGGGATGAGCACGCACCTGCCACGATCGGGCGTCGGCGCGTATATCAGAACTGGAGAGTCGAGGTATTTGATCCGCACGCCTCCCGGCGTGACTGACCGCTCACCCGCGAAGACATCCGGCTTCAGAAAAGCTGATTGCCGAGCTCACGCAGGCTGACCCACTTCACCGTGCTCAAGAAGGTCCTGCCTGTGGTGTCGAGCGACTCGATCATCGCGCGTTGCCCGCGGGCTCCCGCGATGACGCGCACGATGCGCGTCCGGTAACGCAGTAACGCACCGATCGTTGGGCACGAGATTTCGCGCCCGGTCCGCGATCGTTTCTTTTCCATACGGCTATCTAGAGAGACATGAAGCGAATCGCAGGGGCCGCGGTACATCGCGGTATCTCGCACTGATGCTACCAGGCCAACTGGCCGAGGTCCAGCCCTTGCCCGATCACTCCGTGCCGCGGCTGCCGCCAGCACCTGTGGCGGCTACCCTGCCGGCAGCCGCGCCATCGGCAGAAATCCGGCGACGGCTTGCGTACGGTCTCAGGCGCCGTTCACCGCATCCTTGAACGCCTTCCCCGCCGTGAACTTCACTGTCTTCGCAGCCGGGATCTGTATCTCGGCGCCAGTCGCCGGATTGCGGCCGACCCGCGCAGCGCGCGCGCCGGTGGAAAACGAACCAAATCCCACCAGTTGCACCGTGCCGCCTTTCGTCACTTCGCCCGTGATCGCCGCGATCACCGCATCGATCGCCTCGCCGGTTGCCGCCTTGCTGCCGCCCGTCTTCGTGGCCACTGCGTCGACCAGTTCCTGCTTGTTCATTGCTTGCTCCTCGTTGTGGTTGTAGATGCCGCCACCCTACCCGATCCGCGCACGCTTGCGCAACCGGCGCGCCCTCCCTGCCGATTCACGACACACGACGCGTGCGTCGGAGCGTGGCCGATACAGGACGCCGCCATGAAGGCGGGGCTGCGCCACTCAGCCATCGACCGGCCGCATCCGCCGGATGGATCCGATAGGCGTCCGGGTGCCGACCACGCCGGAGACTCACCGGCGCGCCAATCCGGTGGGGGTTTGCGCCACGACGCTGGTTGATGGCGCCCCTGACGAACGGCGGCTGTCGTCGGCGCCCTGTCCTCTCCGAGCCTTGGGTCCAGTCGGGCTTCCGTGACGCATCGCGGCCGACAGGGTGTGCGGAGAACGGCTACCCGTTCGGCACGCGGCTCAGCCCGAATTCCGCGGTTTTTGCCGCTCGCGCAAGCAAATCTGTTACTACCGTTGTGCAACGCACCATTTCTCTCTTCGACGTCCCCATGAAGGCGCCGGCGCGTATTCAACGTCAACTAATTCGTTACCACTGCACAGTCGCGTTGCAACTAATTTTGTAACGCTATGCGCGCCAATGGCCGCGACGCGGCTGCGAAATAGCCGAACGGTACGGTAGCTGACTGCTACCGGCCTGTCTCCGTGGGGTCGGGCGCAAACCAGCCTGGCGCCTGCCGATGAAGTCGCGTGATCGGCGGAACCAGCCGCCCGCAGCCAGCAGCCAGCGCAACGTCGGACTGGGTGCCGCAAGCCGTCGGTAGGAGTCGCCAGCCAATTCGTATGTCCAAGGTTTCGTCCGCCCACGCTCGATGTCCGGTCTTCGGCGAGGAGATCGCAGGCGGCATTGCCTCTGCCCGGCCATGAGCCGCCGTTCGAGGTCGCCATTCAATTTGAATCGCCAAGGTCTCGTCCGCCCCTGCTCAACGGCCGTTTCCAGCGAGCAAATTGCCGGTGGCATCGCCTCAACCCGGCCACAAGCCGCCGTTCACATTCGGCGTCGCTCGGCGTTCAAAGGTCGGCTACAACTGTCACCGGCCATCCAACCAAAAAGGATTAACGCTCGGTCATCGTTGACGTTGAGACCGGCTTGGTTCCACGCCAGCCATGTAGAGCATTGCTGGCGGTGACGGCACCACACCGCAAAACGGCAGCTTTCTGCATCGGCGAACTCACACTTCCAACCTCTTGCAGCCCCTCGTTCGCGGGCGATGATGGCCGGCTTTGCAGCAGGTTGCGGCCGCGCTCTCTGAGAGTGAACCGTCTCGTTGTGCGGGGCAGCTAGCGTCGCTTGGCGGCATCCCGCCAACATCTACCACAGAAGCCGGCCAGCTGACTTGCATCAAAGCCGACGCAGCCAACGCTTCGGGTTTGAACGTGTACGACGAAGACGGCCGGCTGCCGGAGCTCCGGCAAAAACTGCGCGCGCGGCCTTGGCACGTGCGCGACCATTACGCACGGCCGCGGACCGTAGTTGCGAGACCTGACTATCCTGCAGACGGTTCATTTCCGGCCTCGACCATGGCAACGCATTACGCGATTCCGGAACCGGTCTGTCGAAAATTTCAAGCAACAGGTTGATCGCAACCTCCAAGCGAGCGCGAGACTTCTTTGCATCCGAAGGAAGTTCATCTTTGATTGCACAGATGCAGCCCGGCTCAGCCCCAATTTGAGCCGTTGCAAAACGGTAGCCTCGACGTGGCACCGTAATAATGAGGCTGCGGTCTGGGCCGAGCTTCTTACGTATGGCACAGAGATGAACGTCGAGGTTGTTATCTTCGACCACCCGCCCTTTCCATGCAGCTGTCAACAACTCATCCCGCGTGACAAGCCGTCCGCCAGCGGCGACGATACAGATAAGGATGTCGAATGCTCGCACCCCTAGTTTCATGTCTTCGCCTTCATGCATCAGGCGACGTTTTTCGACGTCTATGTGAAAACGGCCAACTTTCATGATTTTGGGAAGCCCGGTCTGAAATATGATTACAGGTAGGGGCGCCGAGCTGCCGCAAAATAGTGTGTCTGCGCAATGCGAGATTGCGCGCAGCGCAACAGAAATCGGAGAATCGCACTTCCAGACGTCAACTGGACGCGGGTCTCAAGGTGGTGGTGCGAGCCCAAGGGTATTACCAGAAACCGTCAACGTCGAGGCAGGAAAAGGTCCCTCGCTGTCGATCGCAACCTCGCGAGATTCGGGGTGTATGCAGGTCGTATAGTCGATAAACGGCCATCAAGCGTCGTTCGATGGCGCCGGACCTCGGACATTGAGATGTCCGGTTCCGCGCTGGAAGCGGTCGCCCTGAGAACGGCACACCTGGCCTGACCGCGCCGAGGGGACGCTGCGGAGCTCCAGCGCAGAAAACCTTTCGGTTTCCAAACGTGCCCATTTCCCCCTACGATACGCACTGGTAGCGATTACAGACATATCGGGACCCTCGCACCGGTCCATCAGGGAGGGGCAAGGACATGGAAGATTTTCAAATAGTCGATCACATCACGGACGGCGTCATGGCGCTCGACCGGGAGTGGAAGTTTCGGAATATCAACCGGACCGCTGCACGGCTGCTAAAGCGTCGGTCCGAGGACCTTCTGGGTCGCGAGATCTGGGCCGAATACCCGGATCTCATCGGGTCGAGCTACGAAGCAGCCTATCGGCAGGCGGCCGCGACCGGTATGCCGAGCACCGCAACTGACTTTTACTCGCCGCTCGGTACCTGGTTTGAAGTGCGGGCGTTCCCATGCGACGACGGTGTCATCGTGCTGGTTCGCGATGTCACCGAAGCGCGCGCGATCTCCGAACGCTTGTCGCGTCAAGCCACGCATGATGAACTGACTGGCCTCATCAACCGCCGGGAATTGCTGCTGCGTCTGAACCGTCTCGTCGATGAAGGCGGGGCCGCTTCCGTCGATCTGCTCTTCATCGACCTTGACCGCTTCAAGGATATCAACGACTCGTTTGGCCACGCGGCGGGTGATAAAGTGCTGCGTCTCATAGGCGAGCGTCTTCTCGACATGTTTCCCGAAGGCCCGCATGTTTCGCGCATCGGCGGTGATGAGTTCGTAATTTGCCTCGTCGATGCGCCAGAGGGCGAGGCCGCGCGCGTCGCAGGCGAAGTCACACTACGCATGCGCGAGCCAATTCAGACGCCGTGCGTGCGGGCCTCGGTGGGCGCGAGCATCGGCGTGGCGCGCTACCCCATCTCGGCATCGAATGCGGGCGAGCTGCTGCGTAATGCGGACATCGCGATGTATCACGCGAAGCGCGCAGGCGGTTCGCATGTGTGGTCGTTTGGCAAGGAGGATGCGCAGCGCCTCGGGCATCGCCGGCGACTACGCGCGGATCTGGAGAGAGCGAGCGCCGCGCGCCAGTTCGAACTGCACTACCAGCCACAACTGGACCTGCATGCTGGCCACGTCTACGGAGCCGAGGCGCTTCTGCGATGGAATCATCCGCAACTGGGGCTCCTCACGCCTGCCGACTTTCTCGACGTGCTGCTTGAATCGCCGGCCTACGAGGCGACGGGCGACTGGCTAATTCGTCTTGCGTTCCGCCAGGCGGCGAAATGGCAGGCGACGAACCGCATGCCGTTCAAGGTCGCCGTCAATCTCTCGGCCACGACGATCCAGAACTGTGATCTCGTCGCACTGGTTTCGGAGGCCGCCGAGGCGGCCGGCGTATGCACTTCCGCCCTCGACATCGAGGTGACGGAGACTGTCGTCATGAGCGACTTCGCCGCCGCATCGCGCGCGCTTTCAGCTGTACGAAGGCTCGGCGTGACTGTCTCGCTCGACGATTTCGGCACCGGCTACTCCAGCCTCTCATACCTCACACGGTTGCCAGTTGATCGCATCAAGATCGACAAGTCGTTCGTGCAGGAGCTCACTCTTAAGGAGACCTGTCACCAGGCACGTGCGATGGTCGAAGCGATGGTGGCGCTCGCGCGCGCGCTGGGCATGAGAACGGTCGCGGAAGGCATCGAGACCGAAACGCAATTCGCCCTAGTCAAAGAGCTCGGTTGCGATGCCGTGCAGGGATATTTTATTGGCAGGCCGGTATCGGCAGCGCGCATCGAACCTTACGCCGAGCCACGGTTCGGGGCGGCTGGAGCTTCGTCATTGCACAACGCAGGAAGCGGACCGCGCTAGCGGTCAACGCGCAGCCCGTCGGCGGATTCGTTAGCGATGTCATCTAGCCTCCCGTTCGCAAGCAACAATCGAAAGGGTGAGACAACGCGAACCCGCCCAGGATGGCGACCCGCCGCGCGAACGCAGGGCCGCCCACGAGGGCAAACCGGACTGCGATGACTCCGCGCTACTCACAGGATCAACCTCCAGCACGCGACGTCATCAGTGCGGCCGAGAATGATCGTTTGTGAACGTGGAAGCGACCTCCTCGGACAACATAGGACGGTCGGCCGCTGTGGGTCGGAAGTACTCACCGGCGACTGGCCGCTTCCGGGAAGCGGATTTTCAGTGGCCGCTTTCCGGCGTCGAATTTGACGAGCGGATTGACGCAACCCGACCCAGTTCGGCCGTTCGACCCGATGTCGCCAAACGGCAGCTTCCAAGCTACAGCAGCCGTCCGCGTGGTCCAAGCCGGCCGCTGAGCGGTGAAATGCCGGAGATCGATCTCGTCGTAGGGCACAGCCCGAGCAACGCCGCACCAACGCTTCAACTGTTACTGTCCCGGCTCGATGAATGAAATCGAGGATTGCCGGCCGCACCAAACAGTAATCTGCGCCGATTCCCAGGCGCAAGCGCATGCCAAAGCGTGCAATCCTTAGTCGACGCCGATTCCGTATTGTGGCGATACAGTGACACACGTTCGCGAACAATCCGAGTCGAGCCACTACGTCAAGGTGTCCCCACCTCGGTCCTGCGATCTGCTCAATCACTTGCCGAACAAGTCGTTACGCTGCGGCCTGGCGCCGCCCCGCTGCCAGCAATTCCGGCGCGAACTCTGGCGCCAGGCATTCCTCGACAAACGCAGCGAACTGCCTCGCCTTGCTACTTGCCATGCGGCCCGTTGGATAGAGGGCCGACAACGGAATGGAAGGTAACATCCAGTCGTCCAGTACCGATATGACTTCACCGGAGCAGAGCTCCGGCGAGAATGCCCACTCGGACGCTACTGCAAGCCCCATGTTCGAGAACACGGCGGCTCGAAGTCCTTCAGTGGCCGATATTGCGACACGGCCCTCAAGCTTGACCGATTGCTCGATAGTGTCTTTGCGGAAAGTCCAGTGCTCGCCGCCTCCTAAGTCGCGCGAGTAAATGACAGCCCGATGGGAAAGAAGATCCGATGGGCTCTCGGGTGTCCCGTGCTGCGCAAAATACGCAGGAGTAGCCAGGACCCGGCGCCTTGCTTCGCCAATACGCCTCGCCGTCATGTTGGAGTCCGCCAGATCACCCATGCGCAGCGCAAGGTCGATCCCTTCCTCCACAAGGTCGATGTTCCGATCGTCGAGCACCAGTTCGAGATCGAGTTCCGGATGCTTTTCCAAAAACTCCGGCAAACGAGGAACGATGTGAAGCCTTGCGAAACAGACCGCCGCCGATACACGAAGTTTGCCGGTGAGCCCCGCGGCCGTACCACGCGCGGCGAGCACTGCTTCATCGGCCTCTTCAACCGCGCGCTTCGCTCGAAGATAAAAACTCTGCCCTGCTTCCGTAGGGGTTAGGGAACGCGTCGAACGGAGCAGCAGCTTGACTCCGAGCCATTCTTCAAGCTGGGCGACTGCCTTCGACACTGCCGGTTGGCCGATGTCGAAGTGCCTTCCCGCCGCCGAGAACGAACCTGTATCGACGACGCGAATGTAGATTTCGATCGCAGCGAGGCGGTCCATCGAGACTCTCCCGTGGTATGGACGCTAGGTCCTATCTTTGTCGCGGCGCATTTTAGAGCATCCATGAGCACTTGAGTCCCTTCCGGGACTGGATGCCTAAGGCCGCCGAAACGATAGGTTACCTCACGCTGAGTAAGCCCGTATTTCGGGCATGTAAACTACACCCGAAGCGCGATTGGCGGTTTTCGAACGATATTCCGATGCCGCATGGGTGCCGATCACGCGGAAATCAGGTTCATCGAGTTCGTCCCCGTCGACTCCACGTACTTCGAAGGAGGCTGTGTCTACTCAAACGTCGCGTCCGAGGCGCCATTTTCCGGCCAGCTGTCTGGCCGTGCGCTCGCGCGCCAGGGAGCGGTCCTGCAAAGCCTGCAGCGCGCCTACCAGTGCTTCGTTGCCCATGTGATGCCGATAGTCAGCATCGATGTGAGCGAGCACGATCATGCCTTCCTGGTCGACCAGGTAGGTCGCTGGAATCGGCACCAGAAAACTGTCCGACTTTCGGGTTTTCGGGGGAACGTAACCGAGCTCCAGATACCTCGACCTGAGTTCAGGGGGCAGCTCAAACGCGAGGCCAAACGAGCGAGCCACCTTCATGTCCACGTCTATCAGTTCGGGGATCGGAAGTGACTTGCCAGACGAGGAAAGCTGGCTGGACGGGGCGATCGCAAAAGCGGCCGCACCCGCTGCGACAATACGGTCAAACGTCGCGGCGAGCTGCGCCAGACTTTCCTCTCCGAAGGTACACCAGGCACCACGAAAAAAACTCAGAACGACGGGGCCTGTACCAAGCAACTGGTCGAGAGAGATATGGTTGCCGCGGGTGTCAGGCAGTTCGAACGCCGGCACGCGGGCACCGGCGCGTAGGGCACCCGACACGGCCCCCGCGGCCGCGGCCATTGCAACTTCGGCTGCACGGTCAGCCTCGGACTTCGACACGGAATAAACTCGGCTCATGTCCAATTCTCGTTAGCTTGCGTCAACAACGCCCCAGGGGTTAGGTTCGCCGCGCCCTGTGCGACACCGCAGGGCGCGGCCCACCTCATACCACCGCTGCGGCGACTTCAACCTGCGCGGACCGCGCCACCTGTTCGTCGTACGTGGGGAAGTCCGAATAGTTCTTTTCGTCACCTCCCCAGAATGCTGCCCGGACGTACGGCGTCAAAGGCAGGTTGTGTTCCAGCCGGTAAGGCAGATCGGGATTCGACGAGAAGTGACGCCCGAAAGCGATGAGATCGGCATCTCCCTTCTCTACCGTCGCAATTGCGCCCTCGCGATCGAAGCCACCGGCGGCGATGATCGGACCGGAGAAGTGCGGTCGCAGGTACGATGCAGCAACGACAGGATGGGCCTCATGCAAGGTATCGTCGCCCTTGATACGCGGTTCGATCACGTGCAGGTACGCGATCTTGTAGCTGTCTAGCACCTTCGCCACGTAGCTAAACGTCGCTTGAGGATCTCTGTCCGAGATTCCGCCCCACTCACCCGACGGCGAGATACGCACGCCGACACGGTCGGCGCCAAACACCGAAATCAGCGCTTCCAGTGCTTCACGCATGAAGCGCACGCGATTCTCAACTGGGCCGCCATAAGCGTCCGTTCGCTTGTTCGTGCCGTCCTGAATAAACTGGTCGACGAGATAGCCGTTCGCGGCGTGCAACTCGACACCGTCGAAACCGGCCCTTTTCGCACGCTCTGCAGCGACGCGGAAGTCTTCGATGATGCCAGGGATCTCCTCGATTTCCAGCGCGCGATGCGGGGACGCAGGCACAAACCCATCCTTCGTCAGCGCCACCCCCTCGAACGGCACCACTGACGGTGCGACCGGATGGGCACCACCCGTCACATCGAGGTGGCTCTGGCGCCCTCCGTGGATCAGTTGCAGAAACGCATATCCACCCTTTGCATGTACGGCGTCCGCGATGGCCTTCCAGCCTTCCTGCTGCCCGTCATGATAGATGCTTGCTGCTCCGAGGTACGAACGCGCCTGGACGGAAACACTCGCTGCCTCGATCACCAGCAGCCCACCTTTCGATGCGCGCTGGCCGTAGAAATCCGCCATCATCGGACTCGGAATATCGCCGGGCTGGACCGTGCGCACGCGCGTCATCGGCGCGAGGGCAACTCGATGAGTAAGGTCGAATGCACCGACTTTCGCTGATGTGAAAAGCTTTGTCATGATACCGCCTTTGAATGTCTGGGAAACGCCGGGAAGCTCCGGCATGCATGCTTCGTTGAGTGGAAATGTAGAGGTTCAATCTGAGGTCAGATAGCCATCAGGCGGGATAGGGTCTATTCCGAAACTGGATGAATCCCGCCGAACGCGGCCCCCGAACCTGTCTGAATCGGGCCGCACCTAACGCGCTAGGCAGCCGCCGTCGATCATGACGGTCTGCCCATTGAAGAACGCGGCACGATCGCTGCCCAGGAACACAATCGCGTCGGCAATCTCGTCAACAGTGCCTGCGCGAGAGCAGGCACTGTCTGCACAAAACCCTGTTTGACGTCGCTGTCACGCCCGACGAATCGCTCCATCATGTCTGGCTGCACAGGTCCAGGAGCGATGGAGTTCACGCGCACTCCCAGGTGAGCGACCTCAAGCGCGGCAGATTTGGTAAGGCCGTCAATCGCATGTTTGCTAGCGGCATATATCGAGGCGTTTGCAAAGCCCACCTTAGCCGCAATCGACGAAATGTTGATAACGCTTCCCGACTTCTGTACCGACATCACGGGCAATTCGTACCTGAGGCTCGTTAGAGTGCCGAGCACATTGGCATCGAAAGTCCGGTGAAAGTTTTCAACAGTCTGCTCCGGGATTTGGCCCAAGCTCTCCCTCTGGTCAGCATTATTGACTGCGACATCCAGCCTCCCGAAATGCTCCAACGTCCTCTCTACGAGTGCCCGACCTGGTTTTCCTCGCGGACGTCCGCCCTGACGAATTGCGCATTGGCTCCCCCTCACGCAGTTGCGCCTCCAGCAATTGGCCATTGGACTCGCTGCGCCCGGACACGATAATGCCGGCACCTGTTTTCGCATAGGCAAATGCCGTTGCGCGGCCAATGCCAGTTAACGCACCAGTCATAAGAACAATCTGTGCGGACATGATGTTTTCTCGATGAGTTTCGCCTCTAAACGACGGATGTCGCCGCAACGAAGCAATCGGTAGAAAAATACGGGACGTCTCCCCAAACTTACGAGACGGGAAGTGAAGTTGTGGCGCGAAGCTGCTGCTCGCGCCGGTCGATACTCCCGCTAACCCACGTCAACGCGAGAGCAAAAAGGACCACGACTGCACCGATCCACGGCGTGTTCATCAGCCCAAGGTGGCTGACGACGGCACCTCCCGTCCACGCTCCACCGGCGACGCCAAGATTGAAGGCTCCGATGTTCATCCCGGAGGCAACGTTGACCGAATGCGGTGCGAAACGCTCTGCCTGCTTCACGACATATACCTGCAGCGCAGGCACGTTACCGAATGCAACGGCACCCCATGCCAGAACAACGACAATCACAAGCACCCTGTTCGTTGCCGTTACCTCCAGCAGGAGAAGTACCGCTGCAAGTACAGCGAAGATCAGCTTGAGCGCCGCGACCGGTCCGTGCGTATCGGCCAGCTTTCCCCCGAACATGTTGCCCACGGCGACGGATGCGCCGTACAGCAGCAAAACAAGTCCTACGGCCGACGGACTGAACCCTGCCGTCTGTTCAAGGATCGGCGCGAGGTAGGTGAACGCTATGAGAGACCCACCGTACCCCACGATCGTCATCGCGAACACAAGCAGTAATCGGGGCTGCAGGAACAGTTCGGCCTGTCTCCTGATTGAAGCAGGCGGGGCATGCTCGATGTTGCGAGGCACGAACACCAGTGCACTCACCATTGCGATAAGCCCGAAAGCCGCAACCACGAGAAAGGTCACGCGCCATCCGAAATGCTGGCCTACAAACGTGCCCAACGGTACCCCGGTGACAAATGCCACAGTGAGCCCACTGAACATCGTCGCGATGGCTCGGGCCGACTTCTCCTTGGGGACCACGTTTGTCGCAATGATCGAACCGACGGAAAAGAAGACCCCGTGTGCAAAGCCACTCAAAATCCGTGCGACGACCAACGTGTCGTAACCCGGCGCCCACCATGCAAGGAGATTCGCCGCTGTGAAAAGCGCCATCAACGAAACCAGTAGTGGTTTGCGTCCCATACGGCCCGTGGCTGCGGTCAGAACGGGCGCGCCGATCGCCACTCCAAGCGCATAGAAACTTACGAGCAGTCCAGCGGAAGGCAGTGTTACAGAAAGATCGCCGGCGATTGTCGGTATCAACCCCACGATCACGAATTCGGTCGTTCCGATTGCGAACGCACCGATGGTCAGTGCAAGAAGAGCAAGAGGCATCATGCAACTCCAGACAGCAGTAAATGGATGAGGCACTGGCTTCAGACCATCACGCGACGGCCTGGCTTGAATGCGTGCTCGCATGAGCGCCACGCGACAAAGAAACCCACAAGCAGCAACGCGAGAAGAACCCACGCCATTGCACCGACACCCGTTGTATCGAGCAAAATTCCCCCTACCATGCCTCCACCAGCAATGGCGCCGTTCCACACCGTGACAATCATCGACTGCGCCGTGTCAGCGCCATCACCCGCAGCGTCTGCTGAAGCAGTTTGCAATAGCGTCGCGGCACCACCGAAAGTCAGGCCCCAGAATGCGACAGCGAAATAGATGACGGCCGGCAGCGTGCCGTCGATGCCAAGTGCAGCAGACGCGACGGCAAACGCAGCAAGACTCGCGAGCACGAGCGCCCTCAGCCACCGGTCTATCAATGCGCCAGTAATCCAGATGCCGACAATGGCAGACAGACCAAACACAAGCAGGACAACATCGACACGCTGCGTCATATGCGCAGGCACGAGAAACGGCGATATGTAGGTGTAGAGGATGTTGTGTGCAAGCATCCAGGCGAGAATGACGAACAGCACTGGGCGTACTCCAGGCGTCACGAGAACCGCAAGTATTCCGGGAGCATCACCCCCGGTCTGCCCCGGCAAACGCGGCGCTTTCCAGATTACCCAGACGACAAGAACAGCCGTCAACGCTGACATCACCCCAAACACGGCGCGCCACTGAAGCAGATCACCGAGCCATGTCCCGGCGGGCACCCCAAGTGCCAATGCGATCGGGGTGCCGACCAGTGCGATTGCCATCGCTCTGCCTTGCAAATGCGCGGGGGCCATGCGCCGCGCGTAGCCGGGCACAAGTCCCCAGGTGATGCCTGCGGCTACACCGGCCATGAAACGCGCTATCAATGTGAGCGAAAACCACGGCGACAGCGCGGTGATCGTGTTGAAGGCAAGGAAGCCCGCTATTGCGATAAGAAGGACGGTGCGCCTGGGCCAACTTCGTGTTGCTGCCGTCGCAGGTATGGCCGCGGCAACCGATCCGAGCGCGTAAAGTGTGACGAGCTGCCCTGCCCAGGACTCGGGTACTCCAAGGCTGTGACTGATTTGCGGCAGCAATCCCGCAGGCAACGTCTCTGTCACGATAGCGACGAAGCCGGTCATCGCCAGCGCGAGCAGTCCACCTATAGGCAACATCGCGTCCGACGCGGGAGCGCGATCGGAGATTGGTTTGGAAGAAAACTGCGTCGGCATGTTCGACTCCTCGAAAGCGTGATAGCGCGCTGCGGTGTGCGGCACGCCGCGTCGAGGTGAAATATATCCGGCGCATTTCGGACGAAATAGACGCAAAACCGGATAGGGCTCATTCCAGAAGGCAATAGGTCCATGCAATGCCGCATGGTTGGGTGCTGCTCTGGCGAATGACAAAAGGCGAGCGTTATTTGTAGTCAGGCGCGTCTGATCGCGAGCACCGACCTGATCGGCATCTTACCGGCAGGTGGCAACTCTGTTGAGACGGATCGCCGAGCCTGTTGATGTTGCAGGCCTCGCGCTTCTTCTCGCTTCTCCAACTGGCCACTTCATCCTCGGCCAATACATAAGCGTCGACGGAGCAAGTGGCGTTTGCCGCGGGACCTGCGAGCCCCGTCGAGTCGGCTCTTCAGCGTAGACATGGATGCCCGTCAGCAGCGGATATACGGTCTGCCCGTTCGCCCGCCAACGTCATCGCGGTTTGCGTTTTTCGACGCCGTCAAAGGCACTGAGGCGGTGGACAAACAAGATGCAGAAGAGCCGTACCTGCATCACCCTCGGCATACGGGGGCTCGTGGATGAGGCGAGAGATGATGGTTAGGAGACGTTTTGTCATGGCTTGGCTGTGTCATCGTTGTGGAAGGCCGGAGACGGAACGAGAACCGTAGGCAAATCCCCGCGCATGGCGGCACACAATCTATTTGCCGCAGCGAAAAAATAGCTTCGGTACAAGTTTTTACAGTCGCGATAAAGGAACGTTTCTGCGGAGGGGCGCTACGCTCATAACGTACCTTGCAGTTCGGGTGCATGTTCCCGCACATACTTGATACATCACGCCATGAAAATTCACCCAACAGTGCCAGTGCGTCACAATCCCCCGCCGGGATCTGAGTGTTCCGCTCACGACTCAAAGGACCTGATCGAACGCGGCGCTGTATGGAACTCGATTCTTTCAGCACTGACCAACGCCAGCAACATGGAGCGCCACTGTGCCCAAAGTGCGGATAACCCCCCAGCGGTTTTCCCAGCGCCCTGCAAGAAAAGCAGATCGGATGCCAGTGACTCGAGGGTAAGGAGCACAATAGTGTTTTCATGTATCGAGCGATCGAGCACTCGATCGGCCCACATCAGTTGGTACGACTCCACGTTTGGTCACTACACGGAACAGCGTTGGGTGCTATGCGTGTCGCGCATCAACGGTGTCTGTGCGCTCACCGGGCAGCGCGTGTCGACTGGAGACACCGTTTTCCGCCCGGTAGCGCGGCATCCGATGAAACCGTGCAACGCCGGCACAATGATTCTTGAGACATCTCTCAACGAGAAGCTGGCCGTCCAGTCCGCACACGAAACGGGAAGTCGGAATCCGGCGCGCTCGCGTGATGGATGAGCGCCAGACTCCGGTGGATGCGACTGCTAACCTTCGACGTTTTCGGCCTCGTAGTACGGATAATCCGTATAGCCAACGTCAGTGCCCCCGAAGAAGCTGTCACGGACATAATCGTTCAATGACCATCCGTTGCGCAGGCGCTCAGGCAGATCGGGATTCGAGACAAAATGACGCCCGAACGCAACCAGATCGGCATCACCCGCGTTGATGATCGACTCGGCGGAGTCTGCAAGGAATCCTCCCGCCGCGATGATGGTACCCTCGTAGTGTCGGCGAAGCAGTTTAGCGGCGACTGGGCTCTGATCCTTGCTATGGTCGTCTTCATTTCCAACTACCCGCGGCTCGATCAGGTGCAGATATGCCAGGCGAAGCTTCGAGAGTTCCTTTGAAACGTAGACGAACAGCTCTTGTGGATTGGAGTCCGACATGTCGCCGAATGTGCCGCTGGGCGCCAGACGAACCGCGACCTTGTCATTACCCATGACGGAAATCACCGCTTCTGTCGCCTCTCTCAGAAAGCGGTACCGATTCTCTAGTGAGCCCCCATACTCGTCAGTTCTCTTGTTACTTCCGTTCTGCAGGAACTGGTCGAACAGGTAGCCGTTTGCCGCATGGAGTTCGATACCGTCGAAACCCGCTGCAACGGCTCGCCTTGCTGCTTCACGAAAACTCTCTACGAGGCCTTTGATTTCAGCAACGGTCAGCGCGCGGCTCGGCGTGTTCGGGACCCATCCTTCGTGGGTATAGGCGACCCCACCGTGCAGAATCTCGGATGGTGCCACTGGAGCCGCACCACCCGGTTGGAGTTGGCTGTTCGACTGCCGCCCTGCGTGGTACAGCTGAAGGAAAATTCGGCCACCTTTGGTGTGCACTGCGTCGGTAACACGCGTCCATCCAGCGATCTGACTGTCGTCGAACAGACCTGGGGAGCCGAGATATCCGCTACCGTTCTCCGCTACGATTGTCGCTTCGGAGACAATGAGACCGCCGTTTGACGCCCTCTGCGAATAATATTCCACCATCAATTCACCTGGTATCGCTCCGGGCTCTGCCCGCATCCGCGTAAGGGGGGCCATCACGACGCGATGGGACAATTCGTAGGGGCCGATCCGGGCCGGCGAAAACAGCGTTAGCATCTGCGTTACCTCGCTTGGAGACTTTCATACGAAGGCGGCGGTTGGCGGAAGTGGGCCGCACCCGTCGCTGCTAATAGAGAATCTATCGATCCAAGTTCTTCTCGAGAAGATGACAAAACGGATAGGGCTTATTCCAGATCTGAATTGCCCCAAAACTTGACTTGAGATTCGGCCGAAAACTTGAAGCTGCAGATTGGTTGCGTCCACCTGGGATTGCGTCAGCAGAATCCATCAGTTTCGATCAGCTTCTTTAAAGGACCATGATTTCACCTCTCGGTACTCTGAAAACCGTGGCAGCTTCATATCTCGTCAACCGTTTTAAAACGAGGCGACATTTATAGCCAGGCAGCGCGAGGTGAACGCAAGTTCGTACGCGCGTCTCGCGTACGCGTGCCGTCTTCCTGAAGTCGCGTCAGCATCTGACTACAAAAGGTCGGTGACTTGCCGCAGTCATGTGTAGACCCGCAGCACAACGGCGATCAGGTTTAAAGGGAGTCCCAAGTGCCGTTATTCCATGTTTACATGATGAAAGGTCACAGCGATGATGCGATCCGGCAGACCCTGGATGCGATACATCGTGCTGTCGTGTCTACGTTCAAGGTTCCAGTGCGCGACAGGTATCAGATCGCTCAAGACTGCGATCCCCCACACATGGTCATAGAAGATACGGGTCTCGGCCTAGCTCGATCCGACAGGGTTGTGCTTATCCATGTCGTCAGTCGCGCCCGCACGCAGGAGGCAAAAGTTCAGTTCTATCGGGCAGTGTGTGCCGAGTTGGAAAGTTCATGCGAGATTGCCCCGAACGACGTAGTGACCACGTTCACAACGAATGGCGATGCGGACTGGAGCTTCGGTATGGGACAGGCCCAATTTTTGACAGGCGAGCTGTGAGCTGACTGGTTGGGCGGTTCGACCGCCGAATTCCTGTTAGCACGCCGCTCGTGGAAATCAGACGGAGACGAATCGTGACAACGACCCCTGAACAGAATAAGGCACTTCTACTGGAAGCCTTCGACACTCTTTTTAACCACCGTAACTATATCGCTGCGGAGTCGTTCTGGTCTGAGCACTACATCCAGCACAGCGCCCACATTGCTCCGGGACGCGACGGACTTTTCGATCTGATTCGAACTCTGCCGGACACGCTGCGTTACGAAAACCAACTGGTGATAGCAGAAGGAGATTATGTGATCGCCCACGGTCGATTCTCGGGAAACGGGCGTGCGGCGGCCTGGATAGCAGCAGACGTGGTTCGATTCGAGGACGGAAAGCTCGCGGAACACTGGGACGTCTTGCAGGAAGAGGTGACACGGGCTCAGTCGGTCAGCGGACTACCGATGTTTGGAGAAGAGTTCCCTTCGTGATCGCGGTTGGCGTCAATTTCGTTGAACGCGCTGTAAATAAGCCTTTTCGGGCTTAGTAGACCTGGCCAATCGTTTTGGAGGACGCAGATATGACTACTCATACTCACCAGAGCGCGCCGACCCGGTTCGTCGACGCAAATGGCATTCGCTTTGCGTATCGCCGTTTCGGCACGCCCGATGGGGTGCCGCTCGTCATGAATATCCACTTTACCGGCACGATGGATCATTGGGATCCTGCCGTGACCAACGGCCTTGCGCGCACGCGTGAAATCATCCTGTTCAATAACGCTGGTATTTCCAGCAGCTCGGGTACCGTGCCGGAGTCAATCGAAGAGATGGCAGCGAATGCCAGTGCCTTCATCAGAGCGCTTGGTCTGGAGCAGGTCGATGTGCTCGGCTTTTCAATGGGTGGACTGATCGCGCAGGAACTCGCGATCGGAACGCCGCAGCTGGTGCGCCGAGCGGTCCTCGTCGGAACAGGTCCACGCAGCGGTGAAGGTATGGCAACGCTGACACCGGAAGCGCAGGAGATTTTCGGCGCATCGTACGCTAACCCTGACGATTTGTGGTTGCGTGTGCATTTCGGGCCATCGGAGGCAAGCCAGGCTGCAGGCCACAAATTTGTCGAACGGTTCCGGCTGCGCAAAGAAAACCGCGATCCGGAAGCGAACGATAAAGTCGCGCCTGCGCAACTTGCGGCGCTCGCGAAATGGGGCGCACCGCGCGAGAACCCATACAACTACCTCAAGGGGCTGAAGCGGCCGACGCTGGTTGTCAACGGCGACAACGACGTGATCATCTATTCCATCAACTCGTGGATACTGCAGCAGCACATCCCGAACGCACAGCTGATCATCTATCCCGATGCGAATCACGGCTCGCTCTACCAGTATCCGGAGCGATTCGTTACTCATGTCGCCCAGTTCCTGTCGGAGTGAAGCGCCCGGAATATCGGAAACCGTATGGCAACAGCGGGCGGGCACGTTGCACATCAGGGGCGACACAGCTCAACGGCAGGTCAGTTCGCCCGCATTCTACCGTTCCTTCATACATGGACGCGGCGGATCGAGCGGCGGCCCGTTGTGCCGTTCCTCCGACCTGCCCCCCCGCCTAGGAGGCTTTCAGCACTTAAAGCTGCCGGTGCCGAGGTCGTCGCGATAACAGTTGCGCCAAAGATTACTGCATTGGAGAGGCCGAAGCTCGATGCGGCGAGACCTGACACGATGGAGGCACCGCCCTGCATTGCGTAACCTGCGAAATACATCATGGAAAACGACAGGCCCTTATGTCGATCTTCGACCCTGCCGCCGAAGAAGAGCAGTCCGTAGCCAAGCCCCGCCGAAAGAACGGGGATGCTGAGGAGCTGTAGCGAATGGATGCGCGTAGCGGCGACCAAGAGAAGCATTGAGACCACCGCTGAGCTGCCAGCGACCGTTACAGCCCTGCGATAAGACATCTGCTTGAAAATCAGGCTGGAGGGGCCCCAGACAATCGCAAACGACGCGATAACTACTCCGTTAACCAGCGTGTTCTCTGAGGCGACGAGATCGCGTGCAATCTGCGCGCCCAGTGAAAGCATTACGGTACCAACGACAAACGCCGTCATTACGGCAGGTGCCGCACGCATCACGACCAACCTGGCCTCCGTTGGTAGGCGCGCGCATCGCGATTCTGGCACCGGCGCGACGTGCGACACACCGCGTGGCAGCTGGAACCAGCATGCCGCGAAAAGCATGGCGAGCAGGACTAGCAGCAGCCGGAAAGTGAGATGCGCCGGGTCCGGCGCATACTGGATCAGAGTGCCGCCCGTGAGCGTCGCCGCGGTAAGCCCGAGCGCCTGCGCCGACGTGTTGATACCACTTGCGAAGGCCCGGTCGCCAGATGGAGCGTGCTCGAGAAGATTTGCAGAAGCGGGGCCGGCTGCAAGCCCCACGCCGATTCCCATGAAAAGGCGTCCAACCAATAGAGTGGAAACACCTCCCGCAACGGAGAACGATGCCACGCCAGCGATCGACGCGAGGAGGCCCGCGAGAATCGCAGTTCGTCGTCCGACAAAATCAGACATCCCGCCAATTGCGCTCAATGTGAAAACCACGACGACTGGATACACGGCGAAAATCCCGGCCACTGTCGCGTTGTTCAGGTGCCACTTATGCGCATACCACGTGTAACTCATGGCGGGCGCGGCGCTTGTCCATAATGTTTGAACGACAACGCAGGCCGCGACCCAGAAGACCGCGCGCGATCGCGCCGGTGAATTGCCAGTGGCGATCATGGTTTCCTCGCTGTCGCCGACTTCTATAGCTTCGAACCACCATCGACGCGCAGCGTTTCGCCTGTGACCCAGCGAGCGTCTTCAGATGCAAGAAAAACGGCCGCGCCCGCCATATCCTCAGGTTGGGCAATACGCTTGAGGGCCTGCATGCCGAGAGCGAAATCCCGACCGGATTCAGTCTTCGCGAAATTTGACATATCCGTTTCCACAACGCCCGGTGCAAGCGCATTGACGCGAATACCGCGTCCGCCGAGTGCGAATGCAAGATGTCGCGTCAGCGTGTCAACGGCGCCTTTTGTCGCCGCGTAGGCAAACAGGTTGTTGACGGCCGCCCGAGCCGTCAGCGAAGACAGCAATATGACGCTACTGCTTTCGTGCAACGCCGGCAGTAGTTGCTGCACAAGGAAGAATGGCGCACGTACGTTGACCGCAAACAGATTGTCGAAATCTTCCACCGTAGCTTCTTCAATTGGCGCTGCCTTCGAGATTCCCGCATTCGCGACGAGGATGTCGAGCCTGTCCTGCGTGATGACACGCACCCGCTCAGCCAGCGCATGTGCGCCATCGGCCGCACGCAGATCAGCGGCTAACTTTTCGGCTTCTCCGCCCGCTGTGCGGATCGTGTTTACCACCGAGTCAGCGGCCTCCTCCGCATTGCTGTAATGAACCAACACTCTCGCACCAGCCTTGGCGAGCGCAAGTGCGATCGCGCGGCCAATGCCGCGCGAAGCGCCTGTCACGAGGGCGGTTTTGCCCGTCAGATCAGCCATGATGTAGCCTCACAATCGGCTAAAAATTCAAAAAATGGCCAACCGGTCCCCTGCCCGTTTGCGTCAGGTTCCCCAGTCGCGTCGGTGACGCCTGCGTAGACACGGTCAGGCATGCTCCTCAATCGACTCGACGCGATCGACATAGAAAGCGAGGTGTTCCCGGATCTGCTCGACAGCCGGGTACGGCGACTCGTACGTCCAGATCGCGTTCACAGAACGCTCTCCCCCCGAAGGAATAGAAAAGTACGCAGCTTCTCCCTTGTAAGGGCAGTAGGTCGAATGCGCCGTTCGTTCGAGCTTCGACATGTCGATGTCTTTTCTCGGGATATAGAACACCGCCGGATAGCTCGCTTCGCGCAGCGTCAGCGCATCGCGAGTGTCTACGACGACTTCGCCTGCAACGGTAACCACAACGCGCCTGGTGTTGCGCTCGATCGTAATGGGATGATCGGGGCCGGGAATCTTCACGGCTCTGGCCGTGTTGGGAAGCTCGTTCATAGACATGGTTATCTCCTTGAGTCAGGCTGTTTGACTGCTCGACACTTCGGCAGCGTGAGCAGCCGGAGCGTCGTCATGGGCGCGGAAGTCGATATACGCGCGTTCGTCGCCACCCCAGAACGCATCGCGCTGATACTGCGTGAGCGGCAGGTTGCGGCGTAGCCTCTCGGGAAGATCAGGGTTCGACGAGAACCATCGCCCGAATGCCACGAGATCAGCATCGCCGCGTTGCAGGACCTGTTCGGCGCCAGTTCGGTCGAACCCACCAGCTGCAATGATCGGTCCGGTAAAAACCTTGCGCAGGAATGACGAGGCGACGGGGGCCTGTCCTTCTACCAGAGTCTCTGTACCCATCACGCGGGGCTCGATTACGTGAAGGTAGGCAAGACCATACGCATTCAGCCGGTCGGCGAAATAACCGAAGGTCGCCTCCGGGTTGCTGTCGGAGATGGCACCCCAACGGCCGCTCGGCGACACGCGGACGCCGACCCGATCTGCACCCCACACCGATGCGAAGGCTTCCACAAGTTCCAGCGAGAAGCGCACGCGCTTTTCGACCGTGCCGCCATACGCGTCCGTTCGCTTGTTCGTGCCATCCTGGAGGAACGTATCGGCGAGATAGCCGTTTGCGTTGTGGAGTTCTACACCATCGAAACCGGCCGCCTTCGCGCGCTCGGCTGCGCGTCGGAAAGACTCGACGATTGCGGGAATCTCATCGATCTTCAGCGCGCGATGCGGCGAGTTCGGTACCCAGCCGTTCTTCGTGAATACGGTCGTTTCGTAAGGCACGACGGATGGCGCAATGGGCGCATTCCCCCAGCTCAGGTCGACATGCGACTGGCGCCCGTCGTGCGCAATCTGCATGACAATTTTGGCGCCTTCCGCATGAACAGCTTCGTTTATCTTCTTCCACGCCTCGACATGCCCGTCCGCGTAGATGCCGGGTGCACCAATATACCCGCGGCTGTCGTACGAGGGGTGTGCGCTCTCCGTAATCAGCAGGCCGCCCTGCGATGCGCGCTGCCGGTAGTACTCGACCATCATCGCGCTCGGACTGTCGTCCAACTCGGACCGCAATCGGGTCATTGGTGCATGAACCACGCGGTGAGCCAGTTGCAGCGCTCCTGCGTTGGTCGGAGAAAACAGTTTCATGTTCGTGTCGGTCACAGTGCGACTCCGTTACGTAATTGCAGCTAACACACAATCGTCGATTGGCGGTCAATCGGTTGCGAGGCTGAATATCGCGAACTGCTCGCCCGCACTCACCCAATATCGCTCCACCATCCACCCGGACGAGACTGCCAGATCGGCGAAAGAAGATACAGTGAACTTGTGGGAACTCTCCGTGTGGATACTCTCGCCGGCCTTGAACATGAATTCACGGCCAGAAACACGAACGATCTGGTCGCGGCGACTCACGAGATGCATCTCTATGCGACTCAGCCCCTCATTCCAGACAGCTGCGTGATCAAACTGGTCGAGCGCGAAGTCTCCCTGCAGCTCGCGATTGATGCGCACAAGGATGTTCTTGTTAAAGCTCGCGGTAACGCCTCGTGAGTCGTCGTATGCGGCTATCAGTGTTTCGCGAGCCTTGACCAGATCCACTCCGACGATGAAACGGGAACGCACTCCCAGCATTTGCCGTGCAGCGCGAAGGAATCCGACCGTTTCAGCGTGTGAGAAATTGCCAATGGTCGAGCCAGGGAAGAATCCGACTCGCGCTCCCGCATGATCGACAGGTAGCTTGATTGCCCCTGTGAAGTCGGCTTCAACTGGTTCGATCCGCAGGAGTGGATAGGCAGACGCTGTCCTCGCGACCGCGTCTTCAAGCGCGGCCCGACTGATGTCGACTGGTATATAGGCGTTGATATGCTTTGCCGCATCCAGCAGATACCGCGTTTTCTCGCTTGCGCCACTACCGAATTCGACTAGGACAGAATTGTCGCGAACGGTGGCAGCGATTTCGGATGCGATAAGTTCGAGAAGTTCGTTCTCGACACGGGTCACGTAATACTCTGGAGTGCGGCATATAGCTTCGAACAGTTGTGAGCCTCGCTCATCGTAGAAGTACTTCGGCGACGTCGTCTTGTGCCCAGAGGACAGCCCATCTACTACGGACCTGCTGAACTCTTCCTTTGCCGTACAAGTTTCCTGAAGGGATCGCGCATCACGAGCCAGCCGGAGGCTTGAGAAAATCCATCGCTGTGACGGATAGAAGAAGTTGCGATAGGACACGCGGGTATGACGAATCGGAGTAACCTGCGCACCGCCTCTCAAAACCATCTGCCCGACCATGAACTTTCCGTTGTATTCGCCAATTGCGTCGTCGCTTGCGCGAAACCCCGGATAGGCCGAGTACGCGGTCTGGGTCCACTGCCAGAGTTCAGTGTCGGCCTGTGCCAAAAGCCCCGCTCTCGCCGCCACTTCCCATTCGTGCTCGGTAGGCAGGCTTGCGGCGGCCCAATTTGCGAATGCCGCAGCTTCGTAGTAGCTGATGTGCGAGACCGGCTCGTCAAGATCGATCGGGCGCAATCCGCCTAGCGTCATCGAGAGCCAGCCACTGTTATCAGCGGATCGCTGCCAATACAATGGGGCCTGCCATTGCTCTCGCTGCACAAGCGCCCAACCTTCCGAAAACCAGAGACCAGCACGTGAATAGCCGCTGTCCCGCATGAACTCAAGCCATTCACCGTTCGTCACTAGTTGATCGCTAATTTCGAAGGGTTCCAACCACGCCTTATGACGAGGACCCTCATTATCGAACGCAAATATGGCCCCGGCCGCACCAATGTCCCGCAGACCTCCCGGATGACGTCGAAACTGCGCTCCGCGACTCGCTTGAAGCCGAGGCCAGTCCGCCCTGAACGCAGGCTTTAGAGGCGATTGCGCGAAGAGATGCAGAATGTCCATCAGCCACAACTCCTGATGCTGCTCTTCGTGTGCTATTCCGAGCCGGATGATCGATCTGATGTGGTCAATGGATTCTGCGGCGAACAGGTTTTTCATCTGCCGGTCGACGTACCGTCGGTATTCGTCGACGACCTGGCCCGTCGGCCTTGTCAACAGTCCCCGCTGTGGCCGTGGTTGGCGGGGCCCCATCGCTTCATAGTAGGAATTGAACAGGTACGCAAACCGCTCATCGTAGACACGATATTCCTTGAGATGCGGCGCAAGCACAAAGGTCTCAAAGAACCAGCTGGTATGTGCGAGATGCCAGTTCGCCGGACTGGCATCCGGCATTGACTGCACGACGCGATCCTCGGGCTCAAGCGTCTGGACGAGCGCTTCTGTATAGGACCGGACACGGACGAATTCCGCCGCGAGGTCTTCATTCGCTGGATCACCCAGATCCGACGGTTGATTTAGCCATTGAACTGGCTCTCTTTTTGCGGCGTTGTGAAGGTTCATGAGATCAATCCAGACACAGTGCAAATTCTTTACTTGGTCAACGCGCGGCCCGCGCGTACCAACGCGATCGGATACTGGGAACCCCACGGGAAAGTGCAAACGGAGCCGCCGCCCTTGCGCTGACCGACAGGTGAGACGAATTCGATCGTCCGCTGCTCGGCCGATTCGTCAATACGTTCCAACGAACCGCTGGCTGGTGTTGGAGCTTCTTTCTTCAGGACTTCCGGGGCAGTCGCGCCCCGGTTACCGCATCCTTATACCGTTACGACGATCTTGCCGAACTGACCGTTATTTTCGAGATAGCGATGGACCTCAACCATTTCGCTGAACTCAAACGTTCGATCAATAATGGGGCTGAGCGCACCACTGGCCAGACCGGCGAGAATAAATTCCACGGCCGCTTTGCGGCGTGCGTCGTCGCCGCTCGTGAGCCAGACGTTGTGTCCCTTGATCGTCGGCATCTTTGCGATCATCGCTAGAACGGGCATAGGCGTATCACCCTCCGCGAGGGCACCGTAGATATAGACAGTTCCCTGGAAGGACAGCGCGTCGATCAGCTTCGGGAAGTTCGGCCCTCCTACCGGATCGAAGGCCACTCGGGCTCCCTTCCCGTCAGTAATACGCATCACCTCGGCGACCATGTCCTGTTCATCAGTTGCGATGACATGTGCGGCGCCGGCTGCGAGCAACTGTTGCTTCTTGGCGGACGTTCGTGTGAGCGCGATCGGTACGGCGCCCGCATAATTCGCGACCTGGATCGCCGCCAGCCCAACGCTGCTTGATGCAGCCGGAATTAGAACGAAGTCTCCCTTTCCGACTTTCGCATCCTCAACCAACGCGCCGTAGGCGGTGATAAACATCATCCATACCGAGGCCGCCTCTGCATACGAAAGCGTCTTGGGATGCTTTACAACCGCGAAACTCGGCAGAGTGACCACTTCACCATAAGTAAAATATTGATTCATCGAAAATGACGGAATCACGCTGACGTCGTCACCCACGGCGAGCCCAGTGACTTCCGCGCCGACGGCATCGACAACACCAGCAGCCTCGTAACCGAGTCCTGCAGGGAACTGCACCGGTTCGATATAGATATCCGTGCGCCACATCGACTCTGCGCGGTTTATCCCGATCGCCTTGACCTTGATACGAACGTCGGTGGCACCGAGCGGGCGCTCGGGTGCGTCAACAAACTCGAGAACTTCAGGGCCGCCTGCTTTGGCAAACTGAACGATGCGTGTCATCTGAACCTCCAAAAGTATGCTATGTGGGGTTGCGGACGGCTTACTTTCGAGGTTCGCCGTCGTACGTTGGAAAATCCGTGTAAAGCCGCTCGTCGCCGCCCCAAAAACCAGCGCGAACGTAAGGAGTAAGAGGCAGCTTGTGCTTGATGCGATAGGGCAGATCGGGGTTGGAAGTGAAGTGCCGACCGAACGCCACCAGGTCAGCGTCTCCGGCAGCAACGATCGCTTCCGCGCTATCTCCATCAAATCCGCCGGCCGCAATGATGGGTCCGCTAAAGTGCGGACGAAGATACTTGGACGCAACAGGAGGGTGACCGTCGTGCAGCGTGTCGTCGCCCTTTATGCGGGGTTCGATCACGTGAAGGTAAGCGATTCCATACTCGCTCAATACTTTCGCAACATGACTGAATGTTGCTTCCGGATTGCTATCCGATATGTCGCCCCACTCACCCGACGGCGAGATTCGGACACCAACCCGTTCTTCGCCCCAGACTGAGATTAATGCTTCCACGGACTCCCGCAGGAACCGCACGCGATTCTCGATCGGACCACCGTACGCGTCCGTACGCTTGTTGGTACCGTCCTGAATAAACTGATCGACCAAATATCCATTAGCTCCGTGCAACTCGACGCCATCAAATCCCGCGTCGAACGCACGTTGCGCGGCAACGCGGAAGTCTTCGACGACCCCGGGGATCTCTTCTAGCTCAAGGGCGCGATGGGGCGACGCCGGGACGAACCCGTCCTTTGTAAGCGCAACACCGTCGAAGGGAATCACGGAAGGGGAGACGGGCGCCACGCCCCCCGTCATCTCAACGTGGCTCTGGCGACCGCCGTGAATCAGTTGCATGAACACTCGTCCGCCCTTCGCGTGCACCGCGTCCGCGACCGCTTTCCAACCTTCGGTCTGGCCGTCGTGGAAAAAGCTGGCGGCGCCGAGATACGATCTGGCCGTTATCGAGATGCTGGTGCCTTCGATGATCACCAGTCCGCCTTCGGACGCACGCTGTCCATAAAACTCCGCCATCATTGGGCTCGGGATGTCGCACGGCTGGATTGTGCGCAGTCGCGTCATCGGCGCAAGTACGACGCGATGGGACAGTGAGTACGCGCCGACCGTGATCGGCGAAAACAGTTTATCCATGATGTTCCCGTTATCTCTGATGACCGTGAGGACGGCTGCCTCGGCGCCTTGGAGAGCACTTTATCCATTCCCCGAAAACTGGGAAAGGCGCGATTTTGCATAACGCTCATTCCAAGACGGGATGAATTCCTGCGTATCAGTGCACGAACGACGGGCAGCTGCATGGCTGTCGGAAAAGCAGCAGCGTTGGGTTTCAATCTACCGCGCTAAATCTCCACGATCCTTGATTGCGGCTGACGCAAGCTGACGAGACCTGCGACGTGCACGGCAAACTCACCTGTCTGCGATTCCATCCGACACTACGGAGCACGGTCCGTCGCCGTCACACGGAACGTGCGAGGAGGGCCTTACATGCCGTGCGCGGCCTCCGCTTGATAAGACGCACTGTGCCGCTTTCGTCAGCACATGAGGCTTACCTATTGGTCGGGCACAATGCAGTCGGCTCGTGCGCGTCACGACTGGCGACGGAATCAGGATGAGGGTAAGCGGACAGAAAAATGCATCTGGCAACAGGCTTAACAAGCACGAACTCCAGGCTGGCGCCAAGCTGCTTGGTTATGTCTGCATTTTCCTTTCCTGGCTAAACGAAACACGTCAACTGGCTTCGTCAATGCTTTCACATGACCGTCATAGTCGGTCACCGGCGACGGTCAGTCGTTGACTCAGCCTGCAGAGGTGTTTCCTGTCCGCAATGAAAGGCGAAGGGCGCCGTTGTTCAAGATTCATTTATGCCATACTCGGAATCGGTGTCCTCAGATTCTATGTCCTATCATCTAGAGGTCGACATGGATACTCGAACTTTTCCCTCGGCCGACTTCTCGTTTGGCGCGACCGTGGTGGTGCCCGCCAGACGAGAACTCTTGCATAACGGAAAGAGAGTCGATGTTGGCGATCGCGCCTTCGACCTCCTTCTCTTTCTCGTCGAATCACGTGGCTATGTTGCTAGCAAGGACGAGATCATCTCGCACGTATGGCCGGGCCGTATCGTCGAGGAGAACACGGTTGAAGGACAAGTATCGGCACTTCGGCGAGCGCTGGGTTGCGACCGTACAGCGATTCGCACTGTGACGGGACGCGGGTATCAGTTCACGGGTGAGATAGCTGGGAGCGGATCGCTACCATTGCCGTCCGAGTCTGCTTGCCGTACCGGTGTGCCGATTCCCGCTGATATTGGCCCGATAGTAGGACGCGCGGACGCATTGAAAGACGTCTGCGACATCGCACTGAAACATCGACTTATGACGCTGGCGGGCGCTGGTGGCATAGGAAAGACCCGGCTGGCCTTCGAAGCCGCGCGACGGCTCACTTCGCACTTTCCAGATGGTGTGTGTCTGGCGGAGCTCGCGGCAACTGCGTCAGCCGACTACTTACCGTCCACGGTCGCTGTCGCATTGGGTTTCCCACCTGGCGACGGCACAACGTCTCTCGACCGGCTTGCCCCGGTCCTCTCCGCGAAAAAGGTCCTGCTTGTCCTCGACAATTGCGAGCATCTGATTGAGGGTGCGGCGCAGATTTGCGAGCGGTTGCTTCGTATTGCGCCCGGAGCGACGGTTTTGGCAACAAGCCGCGAGCCGCTCCGGATTAGCGGCGAATTCATATATCGCGTCCCGTCGCTCGATGTTCCGAGCGACGAAAACGTTGACGATGCGCGTGAATTTGGAGCCATACAGCTATTCGAAGAGCGTGCTGGCCTAGATATTCCCTCTCGCGACCACCGTCACGCACTGCCCTTCGTCGTTCGCATCTGTCGTCAGCTCGACGGCATACCGCTCGCCATCGAACTCGCCGCCGCGTGCGCAACAACACTCGGACTCCAAGGGATAGCGGACCGCCTCGACGACCGCTTCCAGTTGCTGACCCGCGGCGCCCGTACAGCGTTACCGCGACAGCAAACGTTGCGCGCCACGCTGGACTGGAGCTACAGCCTCTTGTCCGATACGCAGCGCATGGTGGTTAACCGCTTGAGTCTGTTCTCCGGTGCTTTCTCAATGGAGTCGGCACAAGCTCTAGCGGCTACCGATGATGTCAAATCGGACGCTGTGCTCAGTGCCTTGGTTGAACTGGTCGACAAGTCACTCGTTTCAGCAGTTTCGACGAACGGAAATATTCGTTACCGGCTACTCGAAACAACGCGTGCGTATGCCCGCGAAAAGCTGCGCGAAGAAGGGGCTTGGTCTGCGTGGTGCCGGCGCCACGCAGATTACGTTCTAGACATTTTCAAGGAGGCGGAGAGTCAGGCGTCCGCGCGGATCGACGTTGACTGGAACAATCGTTATGCGCCCCATCTCGAGGATCTTCGCGCCGCAGTGAAGTGGAGCTTTTCTGATGATGGCGATCCCGAGCTGGCGATTGACCTGACAGTCGCCAGTATCCCGCTATCAATGCAACTTGCCTTGCTCGAGGAATGTCTCGCGCGGGTCGACCAGGCGCTTCAGCGGTTAGCGGATTCCGCCGCCACCGCTGGTGAGCGCGAAATGAAACTGTACGCTGCGCGCGGCATGTGCCTTCTCTGTCACACTGTCGCTACCCAGACGAGCGAAGCTTTCGATTCCGTGATTGCGCTTGCGAAGAGCATGAGCAACGACGCCTATCAGCTTCTTGGCATGTGGGGACGCTGGATGTGCTTCTACCTGAACGGCCAGTTTTCAGAGATGTCCCCGTTGGCGCAGGCATTCGAGGCAGTGGCAAAACGTTCAGCCTGGACATGCGATAAGTTGGCCGCACATCGGGTTAGTGGCATGTCTCATTTGTTGAGGGGTGACCTCGATCAAGCGTTACATCATCTTGATCGAGCTGCAAACTCCTCTGTGCGGCTCCCTCGCGCGCAACGGATGCGTTTCCTTTACGACGAAAGAATGCTTTCCCACGCATCGCTCTCGCACACCTTGTGGTTTATGGGCCGCATCGATCAAGCCAGAGCGGCAGCACAGCGGTCACTCGACGATGCTCACGAGTTTGATCATCCCGTTTCGATATGTTATGCGTTGAGCGAGGCCATTTGTACAATGGCGATCTTAACCGGCGACGACGCTGGGCTGGCAGATGCGGTCGCGGAAATGGTTATACAAACCCGGCGTCACAGCATAGCAACGTGGAGGGCGCGTGCGCAGATGTGGCAGGGGTTCCTGGAACTTCGGTTGGGCAACTCATCCGCGTACAGCCAGATAATCTATCCGGCGATTACAGGAATCGGTTCAAAGCGATTCTACGTATCGCTGACGCCGTTTGTGACGGCTACCGCCGAGCTGCTCGCCAGCCACGGGAAGCTTGCCCAAGCATTGGACCTGATAGTTCCCTCGGCTGAGCGTGCGATCGCTACCAGAGACGAATGTTCCTTACCTGAGTTATTGCGTGCGAAAGCGGAGCTCTTGAGGGCAGACCAAGGAGCGGTCGCCGATTCGATGGTTGAATCGATGCTCCGAGACGCACTTGCGAGGGCCGCGAGTCGCGGCTTCCTCTCATGGCAACTGCGTTGCGCGACAAGTCTGGCGTCTTTATTGAAACAGCGAGGCACAGAGCATTCGGCCCATGATCTCATCGATCCATTGTATGGGCAGTTCAGCGAGGGATTCAGCAGCAGAGATCTAAAGGCTGCACAAGCAGCGCTGTCCGAAGGATCGTGAGGCACTCAATGGAACTGACTATCTGTCGTGTGTTTGGCGAACGAAAATCGCTGGCGAACCCGGAAGTAGCTCCGCGGCTGCCCATCCCCTGCCTATTCGCCCAACCGAACTTCCTTAATCGACCTAGATTGTGAGTTCGCTGATGCAGGAAGCTAACGTTCGGCTGCTCGATGTTGCCACCGTTGGCAATCCGCCACCCTGCTGACATAAAACACCACCTATTCCAACGTCAGCTATGGCCGACAACTGCGCGTTGAGCATCGGGCGGGTTTCGGAGTGGAGCGGTCGTTCGAACGACCACCGCATAGCTCAGGCGGGCGGCAGAAACTGGCCGCAATTCGTCCTTAGGCCGGGGCGGCTACAGGTAGTCGACCTGCGTGCCTGTAGCAACGTAACCATAAATTTTGAACCCATGCTTTGTCTTTACGCCGGGGACGTTCACAGACCGAAGTAGCCGCAACACAGCGTCGTGTTGAGCCGACGACGTTACTTCGACCTCAACCCATTCATCCTCTTCATGATGGCCGAAGAAATGATAAAACCAATCGCGATCCCACGCGCTGGTACTACCATTCCGAAGATTCTGAACCCGGAATCGAGGTGACAACTCCCCAAGTTCATGCATTCCGATTCGCAGTTCGGCCCATTTCGTATTGTTCATAACACGGATCATAGGGTGAACTCAAATATCGAAAAGACATTGTAGAAAATCGCGCGGTCCCCAGAGCGCGCCGTCGGCCCCACGCTCAGATTGTTGACGATTCTCACGTCAGCGTCGGATGACCGTTTGTGGCCGCGCACTGACTCATGCAAAACGCGTCGGGGGCTCGCCCTCCGTTGATCTCGATCGACGCCAGGCGACCCTCTGCGGTCCGTCGGATTCGCTGCTAGCGGTCATTCGTTACAGGGTTTCGGCGTTGGTATCAATGTCGTACGGGGAAAGGATCCGACGAAGAGATTGGCGTCGAAATTTGAACTCCAGCATTGTTGATCGTAAGTGCATCGTTGACAATCTTAGTCACAATTCGTGCGTTACCCATTACCAAGACGTCTACGCCATGTGCGTTATCAGGGGTTTGTGAATTCTCAAACCTAGACAAAAGAGGCTCCCTTTGGTAGAGAGAGATCAGGCGTTTAATATCATCGTTCGAGAGATGGGCTGCATTGACTCTATCGATCGTTATGAAATAAAGAGAAGAAGGCAGATTGGTCGAAAACAGTGTGTAAATGTCTTCATTCATCGTTTGACGAACAGCATCCCACATCTCAGGAGCGAGTTGAGGATTATGCTTTTGGGTCTCAGCGAGCAAAGTGTCTGCCGTTGAATGCTCGATCCGCATTGCATCCCCACCACCAATGCACGCCACCAGTTGTTTGATTAGCTCTTCTCGTTCCAAATCACGCCGGATCACAGGTGGATGCAACGCGCCGGGAGCACGCTTGACGGCTTGCACTGCTGCTTCGACAGCAGCGGATTGCTCCGGTGTCAGCGCTCCCGTTCTATTTTCGGCGACTTCTTTATCAATCGGTGCGGCGAAACCTTGGACAACCCCTGTCGCCAGTAAGAGCACGAAAAACGATAATTTGAGAATTTTCATTAGGTTTACGCAAAATCGAAATCTTCGGATGAGCACTGGTCGCAGCACTACATCCGAGCGCGGAAGAGCGGCCCATGAGCACTTACTGGGCGCCGGGCTGATAGAAAGCCCAAACCCCCGCCGAAACTTCCGCCACAGCAAAGCGAAGGATGCCGGATCCTGAGGCGATCTCAAAGACTCGCGCCAGATGCCGTTGCGTTCGGTGCTGCGGATGAGGCAACTCGATGGGCGGTTCAGACGACCGCCTCCAATCGAAACTCCACGGGTTCAAACCCGAGAGGCTTATTTGCTGCCCCTCGGCGCCCACGCCGACGGCTTCCCAAGACTCCATAACCGAGATTTCCTTGATGGCGAAACCGCGATTGTCGACGATCAAGGCGACCGTGTCGAATGTCTCAAAGTGGCCGAGGCCGTGTGAAAACGCGAAAGTACTCGGTTTTCGGGTGTCGCTTTATCCTTCCCGAGTGGCTACCAAGCCAGTACAGCGCGATCTGAAGGGTCGATTTTTCAGGGTGGCACATTGAGCGCGCGTTTTCACACGGCCTCGACCCTGAGCCGCCGGTCTTTTTTCTCGGAAGCGGACCTTCGAATGCCCAACCTATCGAGAGACCTCGCTTCGCGGTTCCGTGCAAAAATCTGGATTTTTCGAATGTGGATCGACTTGACTCATGACTGAATATCGCTGCAGCAGGTTAGAAATGAGAAGGCTGTCGCCGCCGGAATGGATGCAGGCATACCCTGTCATCGCTCAACTTCGGTCCCTTGAAGAACGCGAATTCCTTGAGCGGACCCGCCTGCAATCGTATTCGGGCTATGAGCTTGTGGCAGCATTTCACGATGGGAAGATTATCGGAGTGATGGGCATGAGACCCGTCCGCACGTTGGCGCGCGGGGCACACCTTCATATCGATGACCTCGTGGTAGATACGACGGGCCGAGGGAGCGGTGTTGGCCGATCCTTGATGGAATATGCCGAATCCGACGCCCGTGCTCGTGGTATGACCGCGATATTTCTCGACGCGCGACCCGACGCCGTTCCGTTCTATGAGCGAGAGAACTATGTGTTACACCCCGCACCTTCAATGAAGAAAGTTCTGGTGCCTTAAGGCGAGCCGGCCACGGTTGGCGCGATTCGCCTACGTCGTCAGCCTATGAATTGTCAAAGATTTGCAACCACTGCGAGAGGTCCGTTCTTGGCCGCACTGCGACAAATGCGATCGGCATAGGTCAACCGATAGAAGTTTGCCATTCATTCTCAAGAAGAAGCTCGCCGCTGCCGATAACAAACAAGTCTTTGATAAAACAATTGCACGGGAGACAGCTTTGATAAAAAGGATCCGGTTAAGCGCCGGTGTGATTGCGGGCGTGATGCTAGGCGGCTGCGCGACGCGGGATCTGGTTGCGCCGCCATTGCCTGAATCGCGATTGGGCGTCGCGAGCTACGCAGAGATGTCTTACCAGCCGCTCAAGCCAGATGAGACGGAGACTGTCCGCTTCGACGAGAATATATCGCCTGTAGCAAGGTTCGCTGATGGATTGGGTGTGTACGCGGCGTTTTCGATCAAACCGCGACAATCGCCAAGCACGCTGCGCATTCGCACATGGCTTTCGAGTGACTGGTTGCCGTTGGCGACGGTAGTTAAGCCGTACGTAGTCTTTCTCGACGCGGAAAAGCACGTGATCAGCGATGTCGAGTCCTTTAAACCCATCGATGGGTCGTCCTTCTTCCTCGGTGGCTATAAGCAGGGCTACTTTTTGGTCCTGGCGGCCTCATAGCACAGTACAAGTGGTTGTTCGCTCTCTGTGCAAATCCTGTCATAGCATCAACAAAAGGTGCTGCCTCGGCAGCACCACAACGTGCAGCAAGCGATGCGCCCCACGAAAGAACAAGAGCCGGGATCCTCGCCAAAGATCCGACTCACTGTATCCGCCACCAATCACGCGGTGGGCACGCTGTCCAGATCCGGTGCCGTCCGATGCCAGACGACCGTTTCCGGGACTCTGTTGATTAGATCGCCCAGTTTTTGCTATCAACATGCGGGGGGAACTGTGCCGAACGCGGCAGCTGAGACGATTGGCTATGCGGATTCTCGGAGGGTCGTCTCCCTGCTTATTCTCCATATGGTTCGCATCTAATAAGCTCAGTTTGCGCCGTCACTCGCACTGCGTACAGTTGATTATTCTTGTCTGCCGGGTAAGCCAAGCTAACCATCCGCCCACTTACTGTCAGAAAACTCTGCTTTGATATCGGTGGAAACCCGATATCTAACACGGCCGGTGTCGGATCAGACACTGGCCGCGGAAGCGCTGGCAGAACGCGCGAACCGGCCTCAAGAAGGTTGATCCGCAAACTGGCCTGCGGGCCTTTGGCCAAAATCCTGAAGTCTTTAAAAGTGCTTTCCATTGGGCGCAATTCCGCCGCTAGTTCGACGGTGGTTGCCCCGGCACCGATAATCGCAACGTCAACGACTGGGTTTTCGCCGGTCGAGCTATGCGCTGTCTTTTTGTGGCACGCTTGGAGCAGGCGTTTGCGCAGCCGCTGCTTGCTCTCGGCTATTTGGGGCAATCACGTGGTCCTTCGCCCCAGGGCACTCCGAAGAAGTGTGTGCGGCTAGCTACCATATTGATTACTCTCTGGCACGGGCCTCGTGTCGCCACTGCATATCCGCCGCGGGGAGTTCGGGCACTTGAGACCTCTCCCGGCTCCGCCGAGTGCCTGCTCATTTGTATTACTCGAACAAAGCATGCATGACGTGGCGCGAAATCGTGGCCGCTTGACTGGACTTTTCGAATCAGTCCGTAAATCTAAGTCTGAGAGAGCGAGGTTTTGTACTCGGAAATTTACTCCGAGAAGTCTCCGATCTCTAAGAATTTTGATGAATGGAAGGGACGGGAAGACCAGATGAACTCGTTTCATCCGTTCTTGCGGAATTGAACGGGGCTCAGGCCAACGGGCCCAATATTCGCAGCCAGAGTGGCACGTCAGTGCGCTCGCCCTTCTGCATGATCGATGCATCACGCCGCGGCGCCGTGTCGGCATGTATCCGGGTTGCGAGCCCGTTCGCTGGACGCCGTGGTCCCACCGTAGTTTCAATCAGATTTTTCGGAGCCCCGCGCGACACACTTCCAGTTCTTTGCTGAGCGAATCTATCTGCGCTTGCATCTCATTTGCTCGCTGAAGAAGTTGACCGACCCTGTGCCAGTATTCGTGTCCAAGGTCGCCCTCAGACACGGCGAGTTCGTGAAATTTACGAAGAGCAGCGGAGAGGTCGATTTCGTTTTCTGAAGGCATTACGTTTTCCTCCTCCGAGTTCGGAGCGATCGTACCGCTTGGCAAAGCAGTGGATCGTCCGAAGAAAACCCCTTCGTTTATGTACCGCTTCTTGACGCGCAGGATGAGCAAGCTGAGTATGAAGCCGATCGCCGGCACAAACAGCGGATGCGTATTGTTCAGAGCGAAGTTCCATGTTTCTCCCATGGCTTCACGAACTTCGGGTGCCCGACACCTTGCCCTTCGCAAGCTTCTTCGAGCTTGCCACAAAAGCATCGGCCGTCTGCAACACCGGCTTCATTTCTCCATGCAAGAGCGCTTGAAGTGGCGTTAAATTGGTAAGTGACGCCTTCGGCTCCGTGAAAAATTTCCATTTGGCCCAGCCGTTCAAACCGTCCAGCCGTCGCACAACCTTCGCTAATTGCCTGCGATCGAGCTCTCTTGCAAGGAAGAACGCCGGATAGAATTGACCGCGTCCGACTTCAACGGTAAAGATTTGACCCGCGGCGACGATCTTCGCAAGCCGTTGCTCGGAGATTCCCAAGGCATCGCAGACAATTGCCGCGCGAAGCAACTTGCCTTTGGAGACGAGCGACTTACGCGATGAGATCCCACGATGCGTGACGCGATTGAGATCCTTGCGTGGACTATCGTTGTACTCGTGGTCCGAACTTAAGTCCACGTTAAGCGCGGTTGACAGTCCGATGACTTGTGCGAGCTTACATTTGAACAACCGCCCTAACTCTGCATCGGGAAGTTCGAGAAGCGCCTGCACCGACGACCAATCGAACAGTACCGCCGCCACAGCGGCGGTACGGAATAAGCGCGACACCCGGGTGTCGTCGAGCGAAGGATCGTCATCTGATCCAAGTTCAGAGCGCGGCATCCGCGTTTCCATCCTTTTTTCACGCACGCCGTCCACGCCGTCCGCGTGAAAATTTTCACGTTACATGCAACTATAGGACGCTACTTGGGGAGATCAAGCCCGATCCGACCTCGGGCGACGAATCCCTCCCAAGCTCGCGGCACCTTTGCGAGCGGCCTCACAGAGATCAGAGTGGTCTACGAAAAGCTCGATCCCTTGAAACGAGCAGACAACGGAGCACTGCAGAAACAGGGTGGCAGCAAAATCACCGGTGGAAGCGACTGCGGAGAGCGTATCGGGATCCCAAGCCTCGCCGATCGAGGCAAGGCGCCGCCTGACTTCGTCCCAGTTCAACCAAGGCCGCGCCGCCAACTCAGCTCGAAACAGATGCGATGCGCGTGCATCCCAGTCTCCAGCGGATGTCATAGCCTTGCGCCAGTGCGGCGGATAGTCTGCTTGTATAGTCGCGACGACCTGAAGGAAAAACCCAAGACGAAAAGTTCCTCGGTGCATGCGGCCTTCCAATGCACGTGCGGATTCGCTCCCACCCTGCCGGGCAAATTCCGACGCCAAGCGTGGCACGCTCACTCCCTTACGGACCAGTAGGCCTCGAATTGCTCGCGAAGCCAACATCGCCCATTCGTTATCGTCGCCCTCCACCCGGGATTCCTTGCTCTATGGATTAGAATCACCTATTCTTCACGTGAGTATTTTCACGCTAACTATGAAGACTACTGAGCCTTCGCCTGCTCGCCTCGTGAAGCGGAGGCCCCCGCAACCGCCCCGGTCGTGCCGAGCGAAGGCGCGCGATTACACGGACAGGAAGACGCCAACCCTCACCTTCACCTTCACCCGTGCGTTCGATCTGCACGCGCAGCAACCACGGATACCAGCAACGAAGAGAAACCAGTTCCGCCGCCGACTGAGCGAAGTTCAGCATCGATCTGGTGGGGCGCCGACAACAGGTGATTGATAAAGATCGGTCCGCACGTTCGCTTACGACACTTAATTCGTAATCCGTATTATATGACTCGTTGCGGAAATTGGTGTTTCATGTGAAACGTCGTTTTCCCTACTTGTCCGGCATCGCAGTTGTTGATAGCGTGGGATCACCATGCTGGGAGTACTTGATGGCAAACACCGAAGAAGGCCGCTGGGATTCAGTGTCACTGAGCGACACGTCACGCGCATGGTTCGTGACGCAGTGGAAAGGGAAACATTTTGGCAAACCCGATTTCGAGGCGCTCGTGGTAATCGAAGTACCGCGATCGAAGTGCATTTCCCTTGCGCTCTATGAACCGAGACAAAAGAACTGGCAGGCGCAGGAGATTATCAAACTAGACTCCGGAGGAAACTCTCCGGACTTCGTGGTCACAGACAATCAACAACTGGTTATCGCTTGCACACTTGCCTGCTACTGGTTTCATAAGCCGGAATCGGTCTTCTTGGAAAAGCCTATTACAGCAATGCCTGCGATATCCAGTTGCTTTCATTCGTTGACGAAGCTTTTGAACGATGCAGACTTCCAATCCGCCAAGTCCGTCGATGAAATTAACACGCGATTGGAATCGTGGCGGACCGGCTACAACCAGCGACCAGATATGTAAACGGCGCATGTGCAACACGATCGCTACGGAATCTCAACGACCATGATGGCTAGTGACATGCAGCTGTGGTTGCCTCAGCAAAGCAGCATGCGCGAAAAGCGCACTGTGACGCCGGGTTCATTTACCGCATATCGTTGCTGCCCGTGTCGATCGAAAGATAGCAATTTCACGCGCCAATCCACCATACGTACGCGTAAAAAATGCGCGACCGGTTGATCGCGCACCTATAGTTTCTTCAAAATGACCTAATCAGGCGACAACAAGAATACCCAATCCATCTGCCCGTCGCACAAACGCCGGCCTCCTAATCACTATCTCTTCCTTCGCAACCTCGGCATAATGGTCGGTCAGCAGCGCGCTGGCAAACACATGTTGCAGCGGAATGTGCTCGATATCCGTCGACGCTTGCTGCTGAATAAAGCCAGTCACTAGCCCGGCGATTTCATGCCAGTCTTGCGCTGTCGCCTCCCGTCGCGGAGCGGCACGATAGATTTCATCCTTAAGTTTCATGTTGCGAAAGTCGATTTCGAGAAATATTGCGCCCCACCTATCGCTCTTATCGACCGCAAGTCCAATCGGAAGGCGTTCATATTTGCGCCACATGTCGATGGCTGCCCAAAGGTTCGGGTCAGTCATCTCTGCCACCCAGTAAAGCTGCGTCATTTCGAGTTGAAGCCGCATCGTCATCAGCACTCGGTCAACAAGCTCGATGTGTCCGAACCCGAAGTTTAGGTTTTCAGCGTTCTCCGGGAGGCAATTCGCTTCACGTGGCTTCAGAGGGAAGATGAGGAAGGGCATGTCATCAGGCAAACCATGCGCCATCTCCGGACGACAACCAAGCGACTGAAGCTCCTGAATACTGCCGATTGCAACGGCTACTTCATTACGCTCTTTCATCATATTCTCCATCAAATAGAAACTCGATTTCCTTCATGCAAGAAATTTTTTCTCCGCCAAGACAACATATTTCGCATACCGAAATTCGTCATAGCGAGGTAATCACCTCCGCATAGTTGTATAGCGCTAAATCTCTGCATGACGACCGATGAAGCTGACGGCACGCAGAGAACAAGGCAGGGGTCTAATTCAACTGTGGTTGCTCTAGGGATCCGTAACAACACGGGTCAGCGGAAATTCACTTCCGAGATCCCGACACATACGCGCGCTCTTATTCAGACAAACTACATTTGGGCCTTCAGCGGCGTCTCGCCCTTCCGAATCGCGCTGTCCATGCCCACATCTCAGTGCTGCATTTCTGCGCAGAAACAAAGTCACCCCTAATTGATATGGCCCTTTTATAGAATTTCGGCCTTGTCAGGCAAAACCTTGACGAGTTTCGGGCCGGCCGGACTCGACGAAAAAAACTATCATAAATTGATACGGATCGCTGTTTTCAATTGAAAACATTGCGCTGCACAACGATTTTTGCCGTTCCCGCAGACTTTGTTGTATCTGAACAGCCCTTTCCCCCTTCCCGCAGACTTTGTTGTCTCCCGATATACGCAAAAAAGAAATTTGACAAACTATCTTTAGATATATATCTTACGACACATCTTAAGACACAAATGGGAGTACCCAAGATGCGTCATCACCATCGATTTTCCCGTCCGCACAAAGCGGACGACAGTTCCTACACCGGCCGCGAAGCGGCGTCGCTTCATGCACTGTGGCATGCGTTCGCACACCACCGCGAATCTCGTCGCGCACCAGGCGAACGAGGCGAACGCGATGCCCGCCGTGAAGCCCGTGGCCAAGTCGGCCAAGGCAGCCACGACGGCCACGGCTTCGACCGCTTCTCGCCGCGCGCCCTGTGGCATGCCATCGGCCGCCATCATGAGCAGCGCGGCGGCGGTCGCGGCGGGCGCTTCGGCGGCGGCCCAGGCGGCTTCGGCGGCGACGGCGACGGTCTTCCGCGCGGCCGCAAATTCAGTTCCGACGACCTGCAACTGCTGCTGCTCTCGCTGATCGGCACGCAGCCGAGCCACGGCTACGAACTGATCAAAGCGCTCGAAACCCGTTCGAACGGCTTTTACAGCCCGAGCCCGGGCATGGTCTATCCGGCGCTCACGTATCTGGAAGAACTCGGCTATGTGACCGTGCAACTCGAAGGCAACCGCAAGCGCTACGAACTGTCGGAAACGGGCCGTGACTACCTGGCCGCCAACCGCGAGCGCGTCGAGTTGATGCTCGCCAGGCTGAGCCATATCGCGCGCAAGATGGATTCGGTGCGCCGCGCGTTTGCCGGGGAAGAGCCGGCCGACATCAGCGAAGGCGGCTGGCTGCCCGAGCTGAACGAAGCGCGCCGTGCGCTCAAGCGTGCGCTGCTGCTGCGCGACAACGCGCCAGCGGCCGAGCAGCGCCGCATCGCCGACATTCTGATGCGCGCGGCCAAAGAAATCGAAAGCCAGGTCAAGCCGGACAGCAGCGAAACCGGCAACGGCGGCGCAACGGCCGTTTGACATCGAGCGGCCCGCACCGCGCGCGGACTTGTGCGCCGGCTGCGGCCCCAGCGCGTGAACGCGCCTATCGAACCAACAGGAGTAGCACTCTCATGCTGATGAAACACCAACCAACCGATCTGGCCGTTCAACGCGTGCGGCACCCGCTGAAATTCCGTCTGCTGCAGGTCAAGCAGGTGCGCGCGCTGACGCCTCATCTGATCCGCGTCACCTTCACGGGCGAAGACCTGCACGACTTCGTCTCCGCTTCCTTCGACGACCACATCAAAGTGTTCTTCCCCGAACCCGGCGCGGACAAGCCGGTGCTGCCGGAAGCAGGCCCGAACGGCCCGGTGTTTCCCGCCGGCCAGCCGCGGCCGGTCGCGCGCGACTTCACGCCGCGCCGCTTCGATCGCGAGGCGCGCGAACTCGACATCGAATTCGCCTTGCACGACGCGGGCCCCGCCGCTACTTGGGCGGCGCAAGCCAAGGTGGGCCAGTACCTGGGTATCGGCGGCCCGCGCGGTTCACTCGTGATCCCCACGGGCTTCGACTGGCATCTGCTGATCGGCGACGATACCGCGTTGCCCGCCATCGCCCGCCGCCTCGAAGAACTGCCGGCCGGCACGCGCGTCGCCGCGGTAATCGAAGTCGCCGACGCGTCGGCGCAGATCGAATTCACGACACAGGCCGAGTTGCATATCGTCTGGTGCCATCGCAACGAAGTGAGCGTACGCGGCGAAGCTTTGTTGCGGGCGGTCCGCGAAATCTACCTGCCTGAAAACGGCGATGGGTACGTGTGGGCGGCCGGCGAAGCCGCCACCATGCGCGCGGTGCGCTATCACCTGTGCACGGAGCGCGGCGTCGACAAATCGCGTATTCGCGCGGCCAGCTACTGGAAACAGGGTGCCGAAGCGGTGCACGAAACGCTCGACGACTGAGCCTGCTAAAACAGGTCCTCATGCCGGCAATTGACGAGGATTTCCGCGACGCTCGCGGAGTTCGGCATCTCGATTGTGTTGGCGACCAATCGTGCGATGTCCTCGGGTTGTGTCATCGCTTCCGGCGCGAGATCCGCGATGCCGGCGGCCATTTCCGTGTTGACGAATCCGGGGCATATCGCCGTCGCACGCAAGCCATCGTCCCAGCCTGCGCGCCGGACGGCATGAGTCAATGCTATCGCGGCATACTTCGACATCTGATAGCCGGCGTTGAGGTTCTTCACGCGCTTGCCGGATAGCGACGCGATCTGCACGACACGAGCACCGCCCGCGCGGCGCAAATGCGGCAACGCAGCCTGGACCAGCCGGAACGGTGCTTTCACGTTGATGTCGAGCGTTTCTTCGAGCAGTTCGTCGGTGCCCTCTTCCAGGCCGATGTGCTTGCAGATGCCCGCGTTACTGACCAGCACGTCGATACGGTCGAAGCGTTCGACCGTTGCCTCGACCCAGCGGCGGCCCGCGTTTGTGTCGCGCGCTTCGTATGGAAACGCGAACGCATCGAAACGACCGGCGAGCGCCGACGGATCGCGCACGCCCAGCGACAGCCTATAGCCGCGCCGCGACAACTCGGTCGCGATTGCCAGCCCGATGCCGCGACTCGCGCCGGAAATCATGGCTACTTTTTGCATGACTCTCTCCGTAAAAGCATTACCTTAAAAGCCCGCGTCGATGACGATTTTCGTACCGTCGCTGAAACGGTTGAGGCGAAACGCGTGCGGATCGACGAGCGGCGTGTCGTTCGTCACCAGATCCGCCATCAGCTTGCCGGCCGCCGGCCCGATGCCGAACCCGTGCCCCGAAAAGCCGGTGCCGATGAAGAGTCCCGGCACCGTATCCACACCGGAAATCACGGGAATTGCGTCAGGCGTCACATCCATGTAGCCCGCCCAGCGCTGCGCGATTCGCGCGTGCGCCAGATGCGGGAAGACCTTGATGAACTCGTGCAAGCCGGCGTCGGTGTATCGGGTGATCGGTTCCGGATCGAGCGTGCGGATCTCTTCGAACGCTGTGGGACGGTCGAGCGCCCACTGACGTGGACGGCGCAATTCATCGAAGAAACGAGCGCCAATGCCAATGCGCAACGAGCCCAACTGGCTCTTCAGTGCTTCGACGTACTTGAAGAACAGGCGAAATGAATCGGGCGTGAGATCGCTATAAGTGCGAAAGCCAAAAGCGATCGTGTAACCGCCGTCGGCGCGCTTGCGAAACGCGAATTTCTTGTTGCTCGCGCTACAGGCCGGGCCGCCGTCGAGCGGCTCAGTGCGAAGCACCGAGGCTTTTACCAGCAGTTGAGGGACATCGACACCCAGGTTCCCGCAGAACAACCGCGACCATGCGCCGCCCGCGACGACGACGCTATTGCAGCGGATCGTACCGTGCTCGGTGACCACCGCACTGACGCGCCCCGCGCTCGTTTCGACGCCACGCGCGGCACACGGCGTCAGAATCTTGACGCCGCGTTTGCGTAACGCATTCGCGATCGCGGGTGCGGCTTTTTGCGGTTCGGCGCGGCCGTCGCCCGCTGTGTAGAGTCCGCCCTTGAACGCTTTCGTGGCGCCAGGCAGCAGTGCGCCAACAGTACTTCCGTCGACCAGACATGTATCGAACGCGTCGCCCGCCACGTTGCGCGCCTTGTCGAGCCATACGTGGTGACTGTCCATCACGGCGTCTTCGTCCGTCATATAGAGGATGCCGCATTGATTGAAGCCGGTGTCGATACCCAGCTTCGCATCCAGTTTCCGCCATAGTTTCAGGCTTTCGATGCTCAACGCGAACTCGCGCATGTCGCGATGCGTGACGCGAACCCAGCCCCAATTGCGGCTCGATTGCTCACCCGCGATATGGCCTTTCTCACATAGCGCGACCTGCAAGCCTTTCTCGCTGAGATAAAGGGCCGTGCTCACGCCGATAATGCCGCCGCCGATCACGACGACATCGACTTTGGCTGGCAAGGTGGTGTCGTCGGCGACTGTTTCTACTTTCGGTCCCATCGTGGCTGATATCCTGCCTGTGAAGGCTAGTTATGTTGATCGGCGACGCCAGCCCTGACCGCGACGGTCGAATTGGCGGAAGCCTGCGCCTTGCGCTGCCGGCGTGACGATCCCGTTCTGGAATGACCGCGCGACGGATTCGAATGACGATTGGTCCAACGGTCAATGTGGTTAATCGCATGCGTGAGCGGCACGGTCACGAGCAGGTACACCACGCCCGCGGCCACCAGCGGCGACAGGTTCGCGGTATTCACCGACGTGTTCTGGCCGATCGTGAACAGATCGCGCTGCGAAGTCAGCAGGCCGAGAAAATAGACCAGGCTCGAATCCTTGACGATCGAAATGAACTGATTCGCAAGCGCCGGCAAGATGCGCCGCACGCCCTGCGGCACGATCACATAGCGCATGCTGCTCCAGTACGTCATGCCGAGCGCCTGACATGCGGACAGTTGTCCGCGCCCCACGCTTTGAATGCCGGAGCGAAAGATCTCCGCGATATACGCGGACGAAATCAGCCCAAGCGCGACGATTGCGAGCGGGTACGGATTGGGCCCAAAGATCGCCAGTCCCACGGGCGCAAGGCCCTGCCCGACCAGCAGGATCACGAGCGCTGCCGGCAGGCCGCGAAACACGTCGACGAACACCTGCGCGGGCAGCATCAACCAGCGCGTATGAGACACGGCCATCAACGCGAGCACCATGCCCGCGACGATACCCAGCACGGTTGAAAACACCGACAGCACCAGCGTGTTGACGAGACCCGTGCAAAGCAAAGACGGCATCGACGAGACCAGCAGCGGCCAGTCGAGAAAGTTCTGCAAGAAAGCATTCATGGTGCGCTCCTTGTTGAGCGCCGGCGGCGGGTTGAGCCGCCGGCCGGGCCTGATCAGCTACCGGTCTTCATCGCGTAGGGCGGCAGATTCGCGGGCTTCGGATAACCGGGGTGGAACTGCATGTACAGCTTGACCCACGTACCGTCCGCAACCAGTTGGTCGATGGTCTTGTTCAGCGCCGCCTCGAGCTTCGCGTTGCCCTTGTGCACCGGGAAGCCGGCAGGAAGGTTGACGGCCGAGATATCGAGCTTGTCCGCGATGTTCAGTTGCGGGTACTTGCTCTGCAAACCCTCGACGAGCGTTTTGTCCACGAAATAGCCGTCGATGTATTTCGAGCGCATCGACAGGAAGCCCGCATTCAGATTCGGAAAGCGCACGATCTGCGCACCCGGCAGATAGCTGTCCGAATAGGTGTCCTCGATGGTGCCCTGCACGACGCCGATCCGTTTGCCCTTCACCGATGCCGGGTCGCTCGTAATCGTGCTGTCGGGCAAGGTCGCAACGCTCAGCAGGCCGGTCAGATAGCCCTCCGAGAAATCGACCATCTTCAGGCGGTCTTTCGTGATCGAAATCGAGCCGGCGGCCAGATCGAGTTGCTGGTTCGCAACGCCCGGCAGCAATCCACTGAAATCCTGCGCGCGAAACTCGGCGCTCAAGCCGAGTTTCGCCGCGACCGCTCGCAGCAATTCGACGTCGAAGCCCGTCATCTTGCCGTTGTCGATATACGAATACGGCTTGTTGTTCGCATCGACACCGGCGACCAGCTTGCCGGGAGTCAGCGTGCCGAGATCGTCGGCATGCGCGTTACCTGTCAAGGTGAACGATAGCGGCACGACAACCGCAATGAGGCTGAGAACATGGCGAAAACGCATGATGTTTGCTCCGTCGAAAAGACCTGCGATGGAAAGAAAATCAAGTGGACATCACTGCAAAATCCTGGAGAGAAAGTCGCGGCCACGAGCCGAGCGCGGACGCTCGAAAAAAGCGTCCTTCGTGTCGTCCTCGACGATGGCGCCCTGGTCCATGAACACGACCCGGTCCGCGACACGGCGCGCAAAGCCCATTTCGTGCGTGACGCATAACATCGTCATGCCGTCCTGCGCGAGTTCGGTCATCACGTCCAGAACCTCATTGACCATCTCGGGATCGAGTGCGGAGGTCGGTTCGTCGAACAGCATTGCGACGGGATCCATCGACAACGCCCGCGCGATCGCCACCCGTTGCTGCTGGCCGCCCGACAACTGCGAGGGAAACCTGTCCTCATGCGCGCGCAAGCCGACGCGCTGCAGCAGCATGCGCGCCTTGTCGGCGGCTTCGTCGCGACTGCGGCGCAATACGTTGACCTGCGCGAGAATCAGGTTCTGGCGAATGTTGAGATGCGGAAATAGTTCGAAATGCTGAAACACCATGCCGACCCGCGCGCGCAGCGTTTGCAGATTAGCTCCGCGTGCCGAGACCAGCGTGCCGTCAACGACGATCTCACCTTGCTGCACCGGTTCGAGTCCATTGACGGACTTGATCAGCGTCGATTTTCCGGAACCGGACGGCCCGCAGATCACGACCACCTCGCCCCGGCCGATGTCGGCGGAACAATCGGTCAGCACGCGCTGCTCGCCGTACCACTTCGAAACGTTACGCAGAGAAATCATCTGCAACTCCTCAAGCCTGAAGCGCATCGGCTTCGGTGTCAGTGTCGACGTCGATATCAGGAAAGGGTGGCACGCACCCGGCCGCTCCAGAGATCGTCGAATGTATAGAGCGCCGTGCCGACCGGCACGCTCAGGCGGCTCGCCATGCCGGCCGGACTGATCGGAAACGCGCCTTCGCCGAATGCGCCCGACTTTGCGTCGAATCCGAGCATGTGTTTCGCGATCCGCGCGCCTAGATAGCTCATTAGCGCCACGCCATTGCCGTTGCAACCGAGCGCGTAATGAATGCCGTCGTGTTGGCCGATATGCGCGAGCCTGTCGCCCGTCATCGCGACATAACCCTTCCACGCGTGCGTGATGCGCACGTCGCGCAAGGCGGGCCACAACTCGATCATCTTCGCGTGCAGCATTCTCGCCGCCACGCGCTCGCTCACCTCGCGGATCGCCGGGCGCGAGCCGAACAGCATCCGCGTGCCGTCGGGCGACGGCCTCGTGTAGAACAGATTGCGCTTCGAATCGCTGATCATGCGTCGCCCCGGATTCAGCACGGCCATCAGTCCAGGCGGCAGCGGTTCCGTCGCAATCTGGTAGCTCGCCACCGGCAGCACGCGCCGCGAGAAGAACGGCAGCAGCGGTCCCGTATAGCCGTTGGTCGCGACGAGCACATGTTTCGCGTCGATCTTTCCCCGCGTTGCATGGACCCTGAAACCCGCGCCATTGCGTTCAATCCGCTCCACGCCCGCATGTGAATGCAAAGTTGCGCCGCAGCGCCGTGCGAGATCGCGTAGCGCGCGATGATATTTGGCGGTATGCAGACCGCCGTATTCGTCGACGAGAATCCCGCCGTAGTAGTAGTCGGAGCCGATTAACGCATGCTGATCCGCGCGCGGCACGACATGCACTGTGACGCCGGTCTTGTCGCGCAACAGATCGCCTTGGCGCCGCAAGACATCGAAGTGACGTGGCGTGAATGCGCCGAAGAAGCGACCAGTGATCTGCAAATCGGCGTCGAGCTGCTCGTCGGCGACAAGGCGTTTCAGATAGTCGAAGCTCGCCATGGACTCGCTCATCAGGCGTCCCAGCCGTTCTGCCGAGACCCCGCGAATCGCATTGGTCAGCGCAAGCTTCTGTCCGCTCGACACCATGCCGCCGCTGCGCGTGCTGCCGCCCGCGCCGATTTCGGCGGCGTCGAGCACGGCGACGCGCGTGCCGAGTCGCGCAGCTTCGGCTGCCGCCGCCAAGCCGCAATACCCGCTGCCGATAATCACCACGTCAACCCCGGACGGCAACGCGTCGCGGACCGTCTCCGGCGGTGCGGCGTCCCACCAGTAAGGGGTCAGGCGAAAGTCGTCATGAAACAGCAAGGCTTCGGAACGCATCGTGGATCGCCGGTGACAAGGTTCCAGCCAGTCTAGGTTTGGGTCATCCATCCGGTCAAATACGATCAAAAACGGCTGCCATTCAATTTTGATATGGCAAGCTGAGGACCGAATCAACAAGATCGGGTGAGCCGGGCAGATGAACCAACGACAAATCGAAGCGTTCAGGCTAGTCATGTTGCGCGGATCGATGACCGCTGCCGCCGAGGAACTCGGCACGTCGCAGCCGAGCATCAGCCGGTTGATTGCGGAGCTGGAGACGTCGACGGGTCTGACGCTCTTCACGCGCAACGGCGGGCGTATTCAGGCCACGGACGCGGGCAGCGCGTTCTATCGCGAAGTGGACCGGAGTTTCGTGGGACTCGAAAAACTCGCGCATTCCGCGCGTGAGATACGCCAGTTCGGCAGTGGCCGGTTGCGGCTCGTCGCGGCGCCGGTGCTGGCATTGTCATTCGTGCCGATGGTGATCGAGCGTTTTCTTGCGGTGTATCCGCGCATCGCGATATCGCTGGAAATGCGCAGCGAAGGCACGATCCAACGCTGGGCTTCGTCGGCCTATTGCGATATCGGCTTCGCCACGACGACGCCCGATGCGTTCGGTGTGACGAGCGCCGAGTTATACCGGTTGCCGGGTGTATGTGCGCTGCCGGCCGGGCACCCGCTGGCTGCGCGCGAGCGTATCCACGCGCGGGATCTACGCGGTGAAAAGCTGATCCTGCCTTCGTATGCCGACGACACGCGTTCGTCGCTGGATCGCGTGTTGCGTCAGGCGGAAGTCAATCAGGTGCCAACCATTGAAACACCGTACGGTGCGACGATTTGCGCGATGGTGTCGCGCGGTTTGGGAATCGGCATCGTGAATCCGCTTACAACGGTTGACGCCAATACGGCGAAGATCCAGTTCCGGCCGTTTTCACCGGACATCGTGTTCCGTGGGTTCACGGTGTGCCCCCAGCTTCAATCCACCAATCCGATCGTCGACAGTTTTCTGAAGATCGCCAACGAGACAATGAGGCTTCAGGCGAAACACTCGAAAGCGTAATGTGACGGACAGGTTTCGATATTGGATTGGCGAAGCCAATCCACACCCGGTCACGCGTTTATAGCGGCGGCTGAGTGAGTGAAATCAATCCGCTTGAATCGAACTGCGCTTCGCCAGGCACACCACGTGAATCCTCTGCCGGCATCGCTGATCGTCAGGCAGCTTCGGGGCGCGAGGCAGGCTGCGCTGTGACGAGCCGATTGCCGCCGAGCGACTTCGCGTTGTATAACGCCGCGTCGGCCGCCGCCAGCAGGTCGGCAAGCGTGGGCACATCGGTTCCGAGCTGTGCGAGCCCAATGCTGACCGTTGCGTGTATCGCGACGCCGTCAATGCGGTGAGGGATCGTCTCGGCGAAACGTTTAGCGATAAATTCGCCCACTTCTTTGGCGCGAAGGCTGTCATGGTGGGGAAGTAGCGCAGCGAACTCTTCGCCGCCGATGCGCGCGAGAATCGCATCGGGCCTCACCCCGCTCCGAGCGATGTCGCTAAATGCCTTCAGCACCTCGTCGCCCGTCTTATGACCGTAGCGATCATTGATTGCCTTGAAGAGATCGAGATCGAATGCAAGGAGGGAAATCGGCTGGCATGACTCTGCGTCGCGGACCACCCGTTCGCCCTCTTCAAAAAACCATCTGCGATTGCCAAGACGGGTCAGGTAATCCGTTTGCGAGTCTCGCAGAAGCTCGCCATGAGTCTCCTCGCGGATCAGCCTCAGCAAGGTCATCGGCAGAACGACCGAGTACAGCACACCTTCGTACATCGTAATGTTGCTGGCGACCAGCACCACGTCCTGCCCGTACCGTGCCGCCAACCAGGGCAGGATGGACGCTCTGGCCGCATACAGGAGCGCATGAATGCCCGTCACCCATACCGCGATGCGCCGCGATTGCATCGCTTTCATGCTGTCGCATCGCAGCAGTTCGAAAGACGTCACGCCGCTTGCCAACGCGATCGGAATGGCGCTCGCGTAGTACCACACCGAATCCTCCCAGCGCGCACCGGCCACGGCCCATGTGAGCGCCAGCAGAATGAGCATTGCAATAGAGCCGGTACGGTATTGCCGGCCGCTCAAGGCCGCGGCGCCGTGCAGAAGCAATAGATAGCCAGTGACGATAACGAGGTTGCTCAAGGCGGAGCCCGTCGCACCGGGCAGCTTGTGACGAACCGTTGCCGCCGCACATCCGATGGCAAGCGTGGCGTACCCCGCTGCCAGTATTTTCAATTCCCCGCTGCGTCTGGGATGTGTTCGATATTCCCAGAGCGTCATCACGGAACTGGCGAACAGCGTCCCGACGATGAGGAAATAAAGGGTGAGAAGATCGACGTGCATCGTTGAGGAGAGAATCCTGCGCCAGCGTACCGGGGCGGCAATTCTACGCAAAAAAATCGATAGTTGGATGATAGTCGAGGTGGGGTCCCGGATACATTCGGAGGCCGCTCGCCTTTAAGCGTGTCTGCATTACCATCGCACTCAACTTATGTCGAAAGAGGAAGTGAACGGTCCGCTCGCGGCAACAGATATAGTCTCTGGCAAGACCGCTGTCGTTGTAGACAATGCACGCCGACGTTTCCATTCTGACGCGCGGGTGAGGCCCGGAAGTCTGGATTTGAAACCGAGAACTGAATTCGAGACGCGCCTGCAACCCGACGAAGGAGAAAAACGCAACACCGAGACGCAGCCCGATCTAACGGCAAAGATGGACGGAACTTTAGAGCCATCAATTGACAGCAGCAAATAAAGCTTGCGGAGTAGCGTGACCGGACCTCAGGTCAAAAACTATCAGACACTCAAATTCAATTGATTTTTTAAGCTGGCGCTGAGTTTATTGGCTTTGTTAGATACATGTCATCGATCAAACAAATGACAAGCAACTAACCGAATACATGTGCTGACATGCCGACCGCTTTCGCACAAACCGTCGAAGCCCACTTTGCCGACCTCACCCCCACGTCCAAGCGCATTGCCAGTTATATGCTGGCGAATCTCGAACGACTCGGACTGGAAACGGCTGATCAGATTGCGCAGCAGACGGCCACAACCGGTATTTCCGTGGGCCGGTTTCTGCGCAGCGTCGGCTATCGCAATCTCGACGACCTCAAGCGCGAGCTGCGCGGCGCACAAGCGCGCCCGTGGATGATTACCGACCGGCTCGACGAATACCGGCGTGTGTCCAGACAGTTCGGCAACGCGGCGCATAACGGCGAGAGCGGAGAGAACGGGGCCCTGACCCACTCATTAGAACTCGAAATCGACGCGATCCAGCATGTGTACCAGTTGGCGCAATCGCCCATGTTCGCCCGTATCGCGGAGCGCATTTCCAATGCGGACGCGGTGTATATCCTCGGCATCCAGTCGACGCGCGGCATCAGCAACGCGTTCTACAGCTACCTCGAATATATCCGTGCGCGTGTGTTCTACTCCGACGGCATGTCGGGCTCATACGTCGATTCGCTGAACTCGGAGTTTGCCTCACCGTATCTGGTCATTACCGATACGCGCGCCTACTCGATGATCGCGCGCCGCTATTGTGAAGCCGCGACACGGCGTGGCGTGCCGTTCGCGCTGGTCACCGACATCTATTGTCCCTGGGCTCGCGAATTCGCCTGCGACCTGTTGCAGGTCAAAACCGATGTCGGCCAGTTCTGGGACTCTCTGGCGCCGCTCACCTGCCTGTTCAACCTGCTGATTAGCGCGATCGTCGCGCAACTGGGGTCCGCCATCGACGAACGCGTCGCACGCAATCGCGAGTTGCAAGGCGAATTCAACCAGTTCGATCTCTGAACCCTCTCACAACCGGCATCCCACCGCGTCCTCCATGACAAAACCGCGACTCATCGAAATCACCGCCGCCACGCATGGCGTGGACATCGACCTCGTCTATGCCACCGAGCGCAACCTGACCGGCAAGCCCATCTACAAGGAAGCTCACTGCCTGCTGCTCGAACCCGCCGAAGCCGGCTTGCGCAAGGCCGTTGAAATTGCCCGCGACGCCGGCCTGACCGTGCGGATTTTCGACGCGTACCGTCCGCCGCAGGCGCAACAGGTGCTGTGGGATTTCCTGCCCGATCCCACCTACATCGCAGAGCTTGGCCGTGGGTCGAACCACAGCCGCGGTACAGCGATCGACCTGACGCTGCTCGATGCCGGCGGCAATGAACTCGACATGGGCACGGGCTTCGACGCCATGACGATCGAGTCCGAACACTTCCATACCGGCCTGCCCGCGCACGTGCAGCGCAACCGCCTGTTATTGCTCGGCATCATGCACGCCGCCGGCTTCGCCCACATCAAGAGCGAATGGTGGCATTACGAGCTGCCCGGCTCCCGTGCGCTGCCGGTAATCGACAACAGCGAAAGCGGTCCGCTGCGTCTCATGTAGTGCCCTCGATTTCTCCATCCGTTGTTCCCTGACAGGCTCTACCCCCTTCCTATGGAGCGGCAATGAAACTGGTATTGCGCAATGCTTTGACGGCGGCAGCGATCGCCTCCGCCTTGACCTTGTCGTTCGCAGCGGTCAGCCCCGCTACAGCGGCGACGCCGAAAGACATGTTCGTCATGGCGACGTTCCTCGACGAATTCACCACGCTCGATCCAGGCGAAGTCTACGAGCTCGTGCCGGAAGAATATGTGGCGAATACGTATGACCGGCTGGTGCGGGTCGATCTGAAAGACCCGTCGAAGTTCAACGGCGATGTCGCGCAATCATGGACCGTGAGCCCCGACGGCCTGACCTTCACGTTCAAGATCCGTTCGGGTCTCAAGTTCCACTCGGGCAATCCGCTGAGTGCCGACGACGTGGCGTGGTCGATTCAGCGCACCGTGCTGCTCGACAAAGGCGCGGCGGCCGTGCTGCAAGGCATCGGCCTGACGAAGGACAATGTGCTCAACAACGTGAAGAAGGTTGACGATACAACCGTCAGTGTGACGACGGACCAGAAATACGCGCCGACGTTCGTGCTGAACGTACTCGGTGCGTGGCCCGCATCGGTGGTGGACAAGCAGTTGCTGCTCACGCACCAGAAAGGCAATGACCTCGGCAACGACTGGCTGCGCACGAACGAGGCCGGCTCCGGCGCCTACAAGCTCGTCAAATGGACCGCTAACGACAGCATCGTCCTGCAGCGCTTCGACGGCTATCGCGTTCCGCTCGCAATGAAGCGTATCGTGTTGCGTCACGTGCCGGAGGCATCGAGCCAGCGCCTGCTGATCGAAAACGGCGACGTCGATGTGGCACGCAACCTGAGTCCGGACGATCTCGTCGCCCTGACAAAGTCCGGCAAGGCGCATGTGAGCGCGGTGCCGCAAGCCACGTTGCTGTACCTCGGCCTGAACGTCAAGAATCCGAACCTGGCCAAACCTGAAGTCCAGGAAGCAATGAAGTGGCTGATCGACTACAACGGCATTCAGAGCAACGTCGCGAAAACCACCTACAAGGTGCACGAAACGTTCCTCCCGGAAGGCTTTCTCGGCGCGCTGAACACGAACCCGTACCAGCAGAACGTCGCGAAGGCCAAGGCGCTGCTGGCAAAGGCCGGCCTCTCGAATGGCTTTTCCGTGACGATGGACGTGCGTAACGGCTACCCGTACAGCGAAATCGCCGAAGCCGTTCAGGCCAATCTCGCCCAGGGCGGCATCAAGGTTCAGATCATCCCCGGCGATAACAAGCAGACACTTGCCAAGTACCGCTCGCGCTCGCACGACATCTACATTGGTGAATGGTCGGCGGACTACATCGACCCGCACAGCAATGCCCAGGGCTTTACCTGGAATCCCGACAATTCCGACAAGTCGGCCTATAAGATGCTCGCATGGCGCAACTCGTGGGACATTCCAGGCCTGACGAAGGAAACCAACGCGGCGCTCGCCGAATCGTCGACAGCAAAGCGCGCCGAGTTGTACCAGACCATGCAGAAGCAGGTGCTCGCGAATTCACCCTTCGTGATCATGTTCCAGCAGGTCTCGCAGGTCGCGGCGCGACCGGGTGTGACGGGACTCGAGGTGGGTCCGATCAACGACCTCGTGTCGTATCGTGATCTGAAGAAGCAGTAACGTTGGCGGCGAAGGCGATCCTGTCCAGGCTTCGCCTTCGACCCAGGAACTCATCATGTCGACTCCCCTCACGACTTTCGAGCGCATGCGCGCGCTTTCGGCTGAAAGCGCCAGCGTGCGCTGGACCTTGCGCCTCGTGCGCTGGCTCATCACGCTCGTGATCACCTTCACCGGGTTGCTGGCGGTCACGTTCGTGATCGGCCGCAAAATACCGATCGATCCGGTGCTGGCGATTCTCGGCGATCGCGCGTCGGCGACGGCCTACGCGGCGGCGCGTCTGCAACTCGGGCTCGACAAGCCGCTCGCCGTGCAGTTCCTGATCTATGTGCGCGATGTGCTGCATGGCAACTTCGGCATGTCGCTGCTAACCGCGCACCCTGTTATCGAGGACATCCAGCGTGTGTTTCCCGCGACGCTCGAACTCGCGACGCTGTCCACCATCATCGGCGTGCTGATCGGTGTGCCGCTGGGCGTGATCGCCGCCGTGCGCCACAACCGCTGGATCGATCATGTCGCGCGCTTTGTCGGCCTCGTCGGCAGTTCGGTTCCGGTGTTCTGGCTCGGGCTGATGGGCCTGCTGCTGTTCTATGCGAAGCTGCACTGGGTAGCGGGTCCCGGACGCGTCGATCCAGTGTTCGACGGAATGGTCGATACGCACACGGGCAGCCTGCTCATCGATTCGCTCATGGCGGGCGAATGGGACGTGTTCTTCAATGCGTTCTCGCATATCGCGCTGCCTGCTGCCATTCTCGGCTACTACTCGGTCGCCTATCTGAGCCGCATGACGCGTTCGTTCATGCTCGAACAACTCAGCCAGGAGTACATCACCACGGCACGCGCGAAAGGCTTGCCCGAGCGCCGGGTGATCTGGCGCCACGCGTTCGGCAATATCGCCGTGCCGCTGCTGACCGTGATCGCCCTCACATACAGCTATCTGCTCGAAGGCTCGGTGCTGACCGAAATCGTCTTCGCGTGGCCGGGAATCGGTTCGTATCTGACGGGCGCCCTGCTGAATGCCGATATGAACGCGGTGCTCGGCAGCACGCTCGTAATCGGCGTCACGTTCATCGCGCTCAACCTGCTGACCGACGCGCTTTATCGCGTGTTCGATCCGCGCGCCCGCTGATGTTCCGGAGGTCTCTTTCGTGCTTCCCCCAACCGATCAATCTACGCAAACGCAGGACTGGCCGATGAATGCCGCGCCCCGACGATGGAAAGACTGGCTGCTGAGCGACACACCCGCGTCGCGCAAGCAGGCCGCGCTCGGCCTCGCTTACCGGCGCTGGCGGCGCTTCGCGGGCAATCCGCTGTCGGTCTTCGGGCTGGTGATTCTGGCCTTGCTGATCGTCATCGCGGCAATCGGGCCGCTGATCGCGCCGCACGATCCGTTGCAACAAGTGCTCTCCGACCGCCTGCTGCCGCCCGGTTCGCCATCGCACTGGTTCGGCACTGACCAGCTTGGCCGCGACATCCTCTCGCGTCTTGTCTACGGCTCACGGCTCACGCTTTCGATTGCGATTCTCGTCGTGGTGATCGTGGTTCCGGTGGGTCTGCTGATCGGCACCACGGCGGGCTTCTTCGGCGGCTGGGTGGACAACGTGCTGATGCGGATCACCGACGTAGCGCTCGCGTTTCCGAAGATCGTGCTCGCGCTTGCTTTCGCGGCCGCGCTGGGACCCGGTGTGATCAACGCGGTGATCGCCATTTCGATTACGGCCTGGCCTGCCTATGCACGCCTCGCGCGAGCGGAAACGCTCCGGCTCGTGCAGGCCGATTTCATTCACGTCGCGCGCTTGCAGGGCGCCTCGCGCATGCGCATCCTCCTGCGCTATATCATGCCGCTCTGCTCGTCGTCCGTGATCGTGCGCGCGACGCTCGATATGGCCGGCATCATTCTCACTGTCGCGGGTCTTGGCTTCCTTGGCCTCGGCGCGCAACCGCCGAGCCCTGAATGGGGTTTCATGGTCGCGTCGGGCCGCAACGTGCTGCTCGATTCGTGGTGGGTGGCTACCATTCCAGGCTTTGCCATTCTGCTGGTGAGCCTCGCCTTCAACCTGCTCGGCGACGGTCTGCGAGACGTCTTCGATCCGCGCCATGGAGGCTGACATGCCAGCCGCGACGACCCAACCCCTGTGTGAAATCGACGACCTGCGAATCGGCTTTCGCGGTCACGACGGTGAATTGACCGAAGCCGTACGAGGCCTTTCGCTCACGCTGCAGCGCGGCGAGCGGCTTGGCATCGTCGGCGAATCCGGTTCGGGCAAATCGCTCACCGGGCGCGCGCTGCTCGGCCTGCTGCCGCCCGCGGCGCAATGCCAGGCGAAGGCGATGAAGTTCGACGGTCAGGATCTGCTGGGCATGTCGGTGCGCAAGCGCCGGCAACTGTGCGGCCAGCAGATGGGCATGATCCTGCAAGATCCGAAATTCTCACTGAACCCGGTGATGACGGTCGCGCAACAGATGCGCGAAGCGTTCGAACTGCACGGTCCGAAGTTCAGCCGTCGCGAGATGCGCGAGAAGATCATCGAGGCGCTGGCCGCGGTGCATATCCGCCATCCGGAGCGTGTCGCGGACTCCTACCCGCACGAGTTGTCGGGTGGCATGGGGCAGCGTGTAATGATCGCCATGATGGTGTCGTCCGGACCGCGTCTGCTCATTGCCGACGAGCCGACCAGCGCGCTCGACGTGCTCGTCTCGATGCAGGTGCTCGGGATTCTCGACGAGATGATCGATAAGCACGACACGGGCCTCATATTTATCAGCCACGACCTGCCCCTCGTCATGTCGTTCTGCGACCGCGTCGTCGTGATGTTTGCGGGGCGTGTGGTGGAAACCTGCGCGGCGCGCGATCTCATCCACGCCCAGCATCCCTATACGCGCGCCCTCCTCGCGGCGAATCCACCGCTCGTCAATCCGCCCGATGAACTGCCCGTGTTGAAGCGAGACGCGGCCTGGCTCACGCAACCGGCAGGAGAATCAGCATGATCGATGTCAACGCCCTGACGGTCCGCTTCAGGACCAAAACCGGTGATTTCAACGCAGTTCGCGAGGCGAGCTTTCATGTCGGCGAAGGTGAAGTGTTCGGGCTGGTCGGCGAATCGGGTTCCGGCAAGTCGACGATCCTGCGCGCGCTAACCGGCCTCGCGCCGGTCGCCGGCGGCCATATGAAAATCGGCACACACGTGCTCGGCGAGAAAATCGACCGTTCCTTTCGACGCGATGTACAGATGGTCTTTCAGGATCCGTACGGCTCACTGCATCCGCGTTTCACGGTCGATCAAACCTTGCGCGAGCCGCTGACCATCAACGGCATCGACCGGCAGGAACAGCGCATTGTCGATGCGCTGCGCGAAGTCGGCTTGGGTCCCGCATATCGTTTCCGCTATCCGCATCAATTGTCGGGAGGGCAGCGGCAGCGCGTCGCGATTGCGCGGGCGTTGATTGTCGAACCGCGCGTGCTGCTGCTCGATGAACCGACATCCGCGCTCGACGTTTCCGTGCAAGCCGAAATCCTCAACCTGCTGCGACGGCTTCATCGCGAACGCAATCTGACGATGATTCTCGTGAGCCACAACCTGGCGGTGGTCGGCTTTCTCTGCTCGCGCGTCGCGGTCATGCGTAATGGCGAGATCGTCGAGCAGCGCGACATCGCCGCCATTCGCGAGCAGCAGGTCGAGCACGAGTACACGCGCAGCCTGCTGCTCGCGACGACGGGCTACCGGCGCGAGTCGGTTCGAAACCATCAGTCGGTTTTGCCGGTCAACGCGCGGCGCGCGACTTCTCCTTCATCGCGTGAAGCGGAATAGAAAACGCGTGCGCGGCCAATGATGATTTTCAACATGGCGATCACCGGCACCGCGAGAAAGATCCCCGCCACGCCGCCCAGCTGATCGCCGGCCAGCAATCCGACAATGACGAGAAACGGACTGACCTCCACGCCTTCGCTCATCAGATAGGGATTGAGCACGTAGTCCTGGAACAGCCGGTACAGCGCGATAAAGATCACCAGCCAGAGCAGATGCGCATAGCCGCTGAACACGGCCACCACCAACGTGATGGCCACGGCGCCGAGCGGCCCGGCAAACGGCACGAACTCCAGCAAGCCCGCGCTCACCGCCAGCAGGAAAGCGTACGGCACGCCAAGCAGCGAGAACGCCACGCCGTAACAAATCAGCGTGGCCAACGACAGGAACAACATCGCACGCACGTATTTCGACAGCAGCACGTTCAGATCGGTCACGATCTCCGCCCACAACGTGCGGTGCCGATCCGTCAGCAGGTCCAGAAACGCGTCGCGCATTTGCGGACCTTCCTTGATCAACAGGAAGCTCAGGATCGGAATCAGCACGAGGTAGATCAGATTGCTCGCCGCATGCACCACGCCGAGGCCGACGCTGCGCGCCATCGGCACGGCCTTGTCGGAGCCGGTTTCAATCTGGCTGCGCACGAAATCCACGATCCGCTCGCGCAACGGTTCGAGAAAATGCGGCAAGGGAAAGCGATTGGGTACGTCGGACTTCATCAAGGCCGGCAACTGCGCGAACAGATGCGTCGCCTGATCCTGCAATTGCACGCCGAACAGCGACCCGGCCACCGCGATCACCGCGACCACCACCACGAACACCAGCGCGATCGACGCCACTCGCGGCACGCGGCGCGGCCGGATGCGTTCGACCAGCTCGACCATCGGATAGATGAGGTAACTGAAGAAGACGGCGAACACCACCACCAGCACAGTGGATGACGCCATATAGATGCAGAAGAACAGCAGCGCGATAAGAAACGCGGTCCAGACCTTTCTGGCCGTGCTTACGTCGAATCCCAGCATGAACCTTCCTCGAATAGACGATGAGATCCGGCGCCTCTAACGCGCCGGGAACATCGGACGGACATCGGATCACCAAGGCACCCGCGGGCACAACGACACGCGCCGGCGCCCGGGTGGCGAATGCACCGGGCGGCGCCGCGCGTGACAGATTTACATCAGCTTGCCCAACAGAAATCCGACACCGAGCGCAATCAGCAGCGCGCCGAGCGGATTGTTGCGAGCCGTTTCGGCGACCTGATCGACGCTGTCGCCGTATTTCGCCTGCGCCTTGCCGGCAAGCTGGCGGACCTTGCCTTCGGCCTGCAGGTCCACATCGCCCGTCAAGCCGCCGACGGCATCCTGAACCTTGCCGGCCACATCTTTCACAGAACCTTCGAACTGGTTTGAATTCATCGTGATCCTCCTTGAACAGGGGGCCAGGCAGTCGCCGGCGGAAGCCGGCGCTCTATCGTGACCGCCATCGCTACCGTTACCGCTTCACGCGATTGCGTACCGCATCCGCGGCTTCACCGACCTTCGACTGCACCTTGCCAGCCAGTTTCTCAGCCGCGCCTTCGGCCTGTGCCGTCCGGTTGCCGGTGACCTTGCCGATCGCTTCCTTCACGGAACCCTTGACCTGTTTCGCTGCACCTTCCACACGATTCTTGTCCATGACGGTTTCCTTAAAAAGGTTGAGTTGCACAGAAGACGCCGAGCTCGCCATAGGTGGGAAAGCGTGACAGCTTCCACACCTGGCGCTCGACCCAGGATTGCATTGTCCCGGCTCTGCCCGCCTGCCGGCAGTCGCGAATGCACGTGATCGCCTGGTGCATTTGAACGCGTCCCGGCATGCATCCATTCGCGGAACAACGCCTTGCATCGGGTCGCCCGCTTCCGGCCAGCCGGACTTCATCAGCACGGTTCGTTCCCGGCCGCCCTCACCGGTCGACGAATCCGCCAGGACGACCCCACGCTCATGCCGGTTTCGGTCCTTTGCGGCGCGGCGCGCTGCCGGGTTCGAGGCCGAAATGGCCACGCGCGCGCGCCCACACGATTGCCTCGGCACGACTGTGCACGTCGAGCTTCGCGTAGATCGTGGCGACGTGATTGCGCACCGTGTTTGGCGCCAGCCCGAGTTCGCGGGCGATCTCCTTGTCGGCGAGGCCACCGCACAAGCAGGCGAACACGTCGCGCTCGCGCGCGGTCAGATCGGCGAGATGGCCGCCCGCGTCGGGCGCGTTCGCGCGCCGCACGTTGACCAGCTTTTCGATCAGCGTCTGGCTGAACCACGAGGCGTCCTGCATGACGGTTTCGATCGCTGTCACCAGCTCCATTTCGGAGCGTTTGCGATCGGTAATGTCGAGCAAGGTCATCAACACGCAATCCTTGCCGTGGATGCTGACCGCCTCGGCGGAAACGAGGCAATTCAGCGCTTCGCCGGCATGGCTGTTCACGAGGAACTCCATGTTGCGCAGGCTGCCGCTCTCCTCCAGCGCCGCGCTGATCCGCGCGCAGGCGTCGTCGGTCCACAGGCGGCTCTGATCGAGCGGTTTGCCCAGCAACTCCTCGGGTGTGAAGCCGGTAGTCGCGGTGAAGGCGTCGTTGATATCGAGCGTGGTGTAGTCGTCGGCCGCAAAGAGCGCGGTGGACACGGGCGTCATCCTGAACGACTTCTCGAAGCGTTCCTCGCTCTGGCGCAGCGCGCTCTCGGCGCGTTTGCGCGGCTCCAGATCCATGAAGGTGAACAGCATGCAGGCCTCTTCACCGATATCGATCGGCTGGCCCGCCACCACCACGAATTTCGTGCCGCCTTCGGGCAAGCGCAGCAAGGCTTCCATCTGCGGAATGGTCGCGCCTTCGCTCAGCCGTTCGACCGCGAGTTCGCGCCGCTCGGCGCCTTCGAACACGTCGAGCTCGTACACCGAGCGGCCGATCACGTCCTCGCGTACATAGCCGGTCATCTCGAGAAAGCCCTGATTGACCTTGATATAACGCTGGTCGCTCAGGCGGCAGATCACGGCCGGCGCGGGATTGGCGTTGAAGGTCTTCTCGAAACGCTTCTCGGCACTCGCCCATTCGCTGGCGTCGTGCAGGATCAGCGCGAGACAGTCGGGCTCGCCGCGCGCGTTGGTCAGCACGAGGCTGCGCACGCGATGCACCCAGTTCACCTCGTCGTCGTGCGCCGGGAAGACTTCGACCACCACGTCGCTGAAGCACTCGCCCGCGACCACGCGTTCGATCGGGTAACTGCCTTCCGGCAGCGGATGGTTGTTGCGATAGCGCAGACGAAAGCGCTCGCGGTATTCGGTGACGTCGGCGCCCAATTGCGCGACTTCGGTGATGCCGTGCATGTCGAGCGCGGCCTGATTCGCCCAGACGATCGTCTGGTCCGGCTCGACGAGAATCACGCCCTCGGTCAGCCCGGTGATGATCTGCTGCAACTGGCGACGGTCGGTCTGCGAACGGAGCACCTTGTCGTCGGCGGGCGGAGCGTCGTCCGGATCGTTGGATTGCACCACGGTAAAGGGTGCAGCGGAGTGTGTTGTCGTCATTGTGGGTGATGAGCGCGAGCGGCGCGCGCGAAAGCCTGTCCAGCACGGAGAATCGCCGAAATCGCGGCAGAGCGCCAATCGCCAATGCACCAGGCCGACTGGTGCATGCGCACCAGGTGCAGGCGGCGAGGCGGCAGCGGGAGGCTTCGGTTGCCGGACTTTCGGGCTCGTCGAAACGAACTGCGCCGGCGGCAAGCGCCGCCACAGGCAAAAAACCGCGCAAAAAACCAATTATCGTTTCAAATGATGTGAATTTACCGTTTCACACCATCATCTTGACTCATTTTTTCGTTTCGATTTGTATCCGATATGGCCTATTATTAGAACTCAATCGAGTCAAAACTGACGCAATATCGGTGGAGAGGTAGGAGCATGACGCCATCCGCTACAAGATCGCCGGCGCTGCCGATCACGCTCGGCCTGGCAGGCGCGATTCCCTTTGTCGCACTGGCCGTGCTGGTCAATACAGTCGGCGCGCACGAGGACTTCTTGCGCCACGCCATGCTGGCGTACGGCGCGTGCATTGTGTCGTTCGTGGGCGCGGTGCATTGGGGAATCTGGCTGGCGGCAGCCGATCCGCCACCGCATTCGGGAATGGCGTTGAGTTGGAGTGTCCTGCCGGCCATCGCCGCGTGGGCGCTGCTGGCAATCGGCACGCGCTACGCGTTTCCTGGCATGGCGGCGCTGCTCGCGACCTGCCTGCTGGTCGATCTGGCGCTCTGGCGAATCGATGCGCTGCCGGCCTGGTATCTGCGCATGCGCGCGTTGCTGACCACCATCGGCGCGCTGTGTCTGCTGGCGGCTATGCAGTGACGCGGCGGTGCGCCAGCACGGCACGGCATGCCGCGCTAGCGCACGCCTTTCTTCAGCCCTGCTCCGCGCCCAGCGCGGCGAGGGGATGCGACTCCCGCTTCCACGGCGAGGCAAGGAAGTGCCTGACGCGTTCGGGCCGCACTTCGGCGAGCGCGGCGGGGGCCCAGCGGGCCTTGCGATCCTTGTCGATCAACTGGGCTCGCACGCCCTCGCAGAAGTCGCCCTCCTCGATCACGCGTTTGACGATGCCCAACTCCATGCGGAAGCACTCCGCCAAAGTCATCTGCCGGCCGCGCAAAAGCGCCTCGCGGGTAACGTAAAGCATGGTGGGCGAATGGCCGGTCAGAGCGTCGTACGTGGACTGCAGCCATTGCTTCACCTCGCGCGGCGGCTCGCGCTCCAGGTCGTGGCGCACGGTCGCGACCATCCGTTCGATACTCGAGCGCCGATCGAAGTGCCGCAGGATCAGTTGCGTAAACGGCCCCAATGCCGCGTGCGGAACAATGTTGCACGGCGGCTCGAATACGCCGCGCAAGGCGGCCATCAGGTCACCTTCCAACGACATGCGTTGCAAACGCTCTTCAAAGCTGGCGAGCCATTCGGCCGGCACGCACAGATCCGCCAGTTGCAGGCGCAACGCATCGGCACCGGACAAGGTCGCGCCGGTCAGCCCGACATACAACTCGAGTTCCGCCGGCATCACGCTCAGAAAGCGCGTCGCGCCGACGTCCGGCAGAAAGCCGATGCGCGTCTCCGGCATGGCGATCTTGCTGCGCTCGGTCACGATGCGCAGCCGCGCCGCCTGCCCGAGCCCCATGCCACCGCCCATCGCAATGCCATCGAGCAGCGCGACCACCGGCTTCGGAAACGTGTGCAGCGCGTAGTCGAGCCGGTATTCGTCGACGAAGAACGCGAGCCAGCGGCTGTCGCCGTTCTTCGCGAGCCGCTGCACTTCGCGCACGTCGCCGCCGGCGCAGAAGCCTTTGGTGCCCGCGCCTCTCAGCACGAGCGCGACGATGCCGTCGTCGGTGCGGCAATGTTCGACCAGCACGGCGAGCTCGCGCACCATGGCGTGCGAAAGCGCGTTGAGCGCGGCCGGCCGGTTCAGCGTGACGATCGCCACACGGTTGACGACGCGAAACAGAATCTCGCGCTCCACTTCGAGACTCGTATCGGGTGCCACGCTTTGCAAGGCGCTCATCAACGCGTCTCCTGATCGGCCTGCGTGGCCTGCGTTGCCTGCGTCACCTGCCAGCGTGGCGTGCGCTTTTCGAGGAACGCATTGACGCCTTCGCGCTGATCGGCGCCGTCGAACAGGTCGACGAAGCGCTCGCGCTCCAGCGCCAGCGCCGCCGTGCGTGGCACGCCATTGCGGGCCTGATGAATCAGCGTCTTGCTGAAGCCGACCGCCTGCGGGCTCAACGTGGCGACACGAGCAGCCATGGTCAGCGCGGCCTCGCGCGCCGCGCCCTTCTCCACCACCTCTTCGACGAGACCGATGCGCAATGCCGTCGTCGCGTCGACGCGCTCGCCGGTCAGAATCATCCGTTTGGCCCAGCCTTCGCCGACCAGCCATGGCAGCGTCTGCGTGCCGCAACCACACGGCAGCAAGCCGACTGCGGTCTCGGGCAACGCCAGCAACGCATGCTGTTCCGCAATGCGGATATCGCACGCCAGCGCGCATTCGAGCCCGCCGCCCATCGCGTAGCCGTTGATCGCCGCGATCACCACAGGCCGCGCGTTCTGCAAGGTTTCGAACGCCGCGCCAAAGCGCGCCGCCGCCGTGCGTGCGACTTCGCGGTTGCCGTCGGCGAACGTGTTCAAATCGGCGCCCGCGCTGAAGAATTTGGGGCCGTCGCCGGTAATCACGATCGCCCTCACGCGCGCTTCGCCGTTCAGTCGTTCCACCGTCTGTTGCAGTTGCAACAAACCCTCGGGCGTGAACGCGTTGGCGGGCGGCCGCTTGAGCGTGAGTTGCGCGACGGCGCCGTCGTGCACGTAGTCCAGTTCGATCATGACGCGCCTCCGTCCTTGCCATCCTGACGATAGAGCTTGATGACCGCCGAAAAGTCGAGGCGTCCCGCGCCTTTCGTGCTCATCGTCTGATAAAGCTGTTGCGCCAATGCGCCGAGATAGACCGGCTGACGCGCGGCTTTCGCGGCGTCGGTGGCGAGGCCCAGATCTTTGAGCATCAGATCCGTGCCGAAGCCGCCGGTATAACCACGGGTGGACGGCGCCGTCTCGATCACGCCGGGCATCGGGTTGTAGGTATCCGAACTCCAGCAGCGTCCCGTCGACGTATTGATGATGCCGCCCAGCACTTTCGCGTCGATGCCGAGCGCCTCGCCGAGCGACATGGCCTCGGCCACGCCCGCCATCGTGATGCCGAGCACCAGGTTGTTGCAGATCTTCGCGACCTGGCCGGTGCCGGTGTCGCCGCAATGCACGATGTTCTTGCCCATTGCCGAGAGCACCGGCTTGACCTGCTCGAACGCGCTCTCGCTGCCGCCGACCATGAAGGTCAGCGTGCCCGCCGCCGCGCCACCGGTGCCGCCGGACACGGGCGCATCGACAAAGCGGTTGCCGTGTTGCTGCGCGAGTTCGGCGAACGCCTTGACGCTCACCGGGTCGATCGTGCTCGAATCGATGATGGTCACGCCGCTGGCAATGCCGGCGAAGATGCCGTCGTCGGCCGTCAGCACGCTGCGCACGTGCGCCGCGGCGGGCAGCATGGTGATTACGCATTCCACGTCGGTGACGGCCGCTTTCGGCGAAGCGGCGGCTTTCGCGCCTGCATCGACGAGTGCCTGCACGGCTTGCGCGTTGAGGTCGAACACATTGACCGCGTGGCCCGCCTTGAGCAGGTTGTGCGCCATCGGCGCGCCCATGTTGCCGAGTCCGATAAAGCCTATTTTCATGATGTCATTCTCCGTGTGTCCGCTCGCTCGGGACGCGCTCAGCGCAGACTGATGGTCGTATTGACGCCGTCGTTCACGGTGTCGTCGTCGAACCAGCGGGCGGTGACGGTCTTGGTCTGCGTGTAGAACTGCACGACCTGCTTGCCGTAGGGGCCGAGATCGCCGAGCTTCGAGCCACGCGAGCCGGTAAAGCTGAAGGACGGCACCGGCACCGGAATCGGAATGTTGATGCCGACCTGGCCGATATCGATCTCGCTCTGGAACTTGCGCGCCGCCGCGCCGCTCTGCGTGAAGAGGCCCACGCCGTTGCCGAACGGATTGCGATTGACGAGTTCGATCGCGTCGTCGAGCGTCGCGACGTTCAGCACCACAAGCACCGGCCCGAAGATTTCCTGGCGGTAAATTTCCATCCCGGTCGTGACGTCGGTGAAGACCGTCGGGCCGATGAAGTTGCCTTGCTCGTAGCCCGGCACTTTCACATCGCGGCCATCTAGCGCCAACGTGGCGCCTTCTTTCACGCCCGTTTCGATCAAGCCGAGAATGCGTTGCTTCGCGGCGCGCGAGACTACCGGGCCGATGTCCGTGTTCGGTTCGTTGCCCGCGTTGACCTTCAGCGTCTTCGCCTTCGCCACCAGGTCCGGCAACCATTGCTGCGCGGCGCCGACCAGCACGACCACCGAGGTCGCCATGCAACGCTGTCCGGCTGCGCCGAATCCCGCGCCGGCCAGTGCATTCAACGTTTGCTCGCGGTTCGCATCGGGCAGCACGACCGCGTGATTTTTCGCGCCCATCATCGATTGAACGCGCTTGCCGTGCTCGCTGCCGAGGCGGTACACATGCGTGCCCACGGCCGTCGAGCCGACGAACGAAATGGCCTTGATGAGTTCGTGCGTGCAGAGCGCGTCGACCACGTCCTTGCCGCCATGCACCACGTTCAGCACGCCCTTCGGCACGCCGGCTTCGAGTGCGAGTTCGACCAGTTGCATGGTCGAGAGCGGATCCTGCTCCGAGGGCTTCAGCACGAACGTATTGCCGCACACGATCGCCATCGGGAACATCCACAGCGGGATCATCGCCGGGAAATTGAACGGCGTGATGCCCGCGCACACGCCGATCGGCTGACGCAACGTGTAGGTGTCCACGCCGCCCGCCACGTTCTCTGCGAATTCGCCCTGCTGCAGCGTGCCGATCGAACACGCATGCTCGACCACTTCGAGGCCGCGGAAGATATCGCCTTCGGCGTCGGGAATCGTCTTGCCCTGCTCGGCGCTCAGGGTCTTCGCGATACGCGGCATATGCTCGCGAATCAGTGCCTGGTACTTCAGCATGATGCGCATGCGCGCGCCGATCGGCGTGTCCTTCCAGGTCTTGAAGGCGGTGTGGGCGGAACGGATCGCTTCGTTGACCTCATCGGCGGTGGCGAACGGTACGCGCGCCAGCACCTCCTGCGTGGCGGGGTTGACGATGTCGCGCCATTCGGTGGTCTTCGATTCGACGAACTCGCCGTTGATCAACAGTTTGACGGTGGCAATGGCCGCAGTTGCGCTCATGCTGAAGCTCCTGTGCAGTGGCCGCGAGGCGGCCGGGCAGTGACTGGGAATAAAAAGAATCAACGCAGATCCGGGAAGTCCTCTTCCCAATACTCGCCGGGCAGGCGCGCGGGCTCGGCCGCGCGTTCCATTTCGCGGCGCCGCAATTCGACGCGGCGGATCTTGCCGGAGATGGTCTTGGGCAGTTCGCTGAATTGCAGGCGGCGAATCCGCTTGTACGGTGCGAGCTTTTCGCGCGAAAACGCAAACACGGCGCGCGCGAGTTCAGGCCCGGCTTCGAAGCCATGGCGCACGGTGACGAACGCCTTGGGCACCGACAGACGCAGCGCGTCCGCGCTCGGCACCACGGCGGCTTCGCCGATCGCTTCGTGCTCGATCAGCACGCTCTCGAGTTCGAACGGACTCAGGCGGTAATCGGACGACTTGAACACATCGTCGGCGCGGCCGACGTAGACGTAGTAACCGTCATCGCGGCGCAGCGCGACGTCGGACGTGCGGTAGAAACCGTTGCGCATGGCCTGGGCGGTGGCATTGGCATTGTTCGCATAGCCGGTCATCAAGCCGAGCGGACGTTCGTCCAGCGGCAACGCGATTTCGCCTTCGGTGACGGGCTGATCGTCCGCATCCAGAAGCTCGATCCTGTAGCCCGGCAGCGGACGTCCCATCGAACCGGGCACGACCGGCTGCCCCGGCGAATTGCCGATCTGGCAGGTAGTCTCGGTCTGGCCGAAGCCATCGCGAATCGTAATGCCCCACGCATGCTTCACGCGCTCGATGATCTCGGGATTCAACGGCTCGCCCGCGCCGACGATTTCGCGCAGCTTGACCGGATACTCGGTGAGGTGCTCCTGCACGAGCATGCGCCACACGGTCGGCGGTGCGCACAGCGTGGTGACGTTGAAACGCACCAGCACGTTCAGCGTGTCTTTCGGCACGAAGCGTGGGAAGTTGAACACGAACACGCAGGCCTGAGCATTCCACGGCGCGAAGAAGCAGCTCCACGCGTGCTTGGCCCAGCCCGGCGAGCTGATATTCCAATGGATGTCATTCGGTTGCAGGCCGATCCAGTACATCGTCGACAGATGGCCGACCGGGTAGCTTTGGTGCGTGTGTTCGACGAGCTTGGGTTTCGAGGTCGTCCCCGAGGTGAAGTACAGCAGCATCGGGTCGGTGGCTTGCGTCACGCCTTGTGGCGTGAATTGCGGCGATGCGTCATAGGCTGCGGCCAGATCGATCCAGCCGTCGCGCGGCGTGCCAACGGACAGGCGCGTGAGCGGCGTCTCCAGCGTATCGAATTTGGCCAGCTCCGCGCTATCGACCACCACGAACTTCGCGCCGCCGATCTGCACGCGGTCGCGCACGTCGTCGGCGGAAAGCTGGGTGGTGGCGGGCAGCACGATTGCGCCGAGCTTCATGGCCGCGAGCATCACGTCCCAGAGTTCGACGCGGTTCGGCAGCATCAACAGCACACGGTCGCCGCGGCCCACGCCGACACCGCGCAGGAAATTCGCCATGCGCGCCGAACGCTCCGACATCTGCGCGTAAGACAGGCGCAGACCGTCGCTGGCCGGATCGTCGACGATCCACAGCGCGGGATTGTCGTTATTGCGCGCGATCACGTCGAAGTAGTCGAGCGCCCAGTTGAACTCGCCCAGTGCCGGCCACGCGAATTCGCTGTAGGCGCGGTCGTAGTCGGTTCGATGGCGCAGTAACAGATCGCGCGCTTCGAAAAAGCCTTTCGCTGCAGTCATCGTCGTCTCCAGATGGCGCGGTAAGCGCTCCGTTTTTTGTCCCACTGCTGCACTACTTGTTGCCTGGACGGGCAAGCTATTTTGCGCTCAAACGCAAGCTCGTCCGCGTCGCGCCGCAATTACACATGGCGCGCAATCACCATACGTTGCACTTCACTCGTCCCTTCGTAAATCTGCGTGATACGCGCATCGCGATAGTGGCGCTCCACCGCATAGTCCTCCAGATAACCGTACCCGCCGTGAATCTGGATGGCATTCGAGCAGATTTCCTCCGCCAGTTCCGACGCGAACAGCTTCGCCTGCGAAGCCTCCGACAAACACGGCTTGCCCGCCGTACGCAACCGCGCCGCATGATGCATGAGCAGGCGCGCGGCGTTCAGGCGCGTGGCCATGTCGGCAAGCATATTCGCGATGGTCTGATGCTCCTTTAACGCCTTGCCGAACTGGATGCGTTCGCTTGCATAGAGACGCGCGGCATCGAACGCGGCCCGGGCGATGCCGACCGCCTGCGCGGCAATGCCGATGCGGCCGCCTTCGAGATTCGACAGCGCGATGCGCAAGCCCTCGCCCGGCTGGCCGAGCAGGTTCGCTTCGGGCACGGCGCAGTCGTCGAGCGAGATGGGGCAGGTGTCGGAGGCGCGAATGCCGAGCTTGTGTTCCGGCTTGCCGACGTTGAATCCCGGCGTATCCGTCGGCACGATGAAGGCCGACAGACCACGCTTGCCGCGCTCGGGATCGGTGACGGCGAACACGATCGCGAGGTCGGCGCGAGAACCGTTGGTCACGAACTGCTTGCTGCCGTTGAGAATCCACTTGCCGTCGCGCAACACGGCGCGGGTGCGCAGGTTGTTCGCCTCGGAGCCTGCCTGCGGCTCGGTCAGGCAGAACGCGCCGATGCGGCGGCCGGTCGCCAGATCCTGCAGATAGCGGTCTTTTTGCGCGTCCGTGCCGAAGTTGAGGATCGGCCCGCAGCCGACCGAGTTATGCACGCTCATCAGCGTCGCGCAGGCGGCACAGCCCGCGGCGATCTCTTCGAGCGCGAGCGCGTAAGCCACGTAGTCGGTGTAGGAGCCGCCCCACTCCGCCGGCACGATCATGCCGAGAAAGCCCAGTTCGCCCATTTGCGTGACGACCTCGGTGGGCAGTTGCGCGTCGCGGTCCCATTGACCCGCGTACGGGGCGAGCCGCTCGGTGGCAAAGTCGCGCGCCGCGTCGCGGATCATGCGTTGTTCGTCGGTGTAGAAGCTGTCCATAGCGCTCGATCCTGTGCTGTGCGTCTGATCGCGGTGGTTGCCCAAGGCAGCCTGCGCGCGATCGGTTCGGACCCAGTGTAGGCAAGCCACGGTGCAGGTTCGATGCTCAGCCCGATCAATCTGACTGAGCGCATTTGCCATACTGGTACGATGCGAAGCTGACTCCACCCGCAATTTCAAGGACTTGGCGAAGCGTCAGAAGCAAAATGTTGAGCGCTTTTGCCAGATCGCCCCAATCAGCCGGACACGCATGAAATACGATAAAGGCACGATTTCCGTCAGCATGGTCGAGGAAACCCTCGCGCTGGCGCGCTCGCGCGGCCTCGACGCGCTGCCGCTTGCCGAAGCCGCCGGCATCGCGGCGCCGATGCTGGCGTCGCCGAAAAGCCGCGTGTCGTCGGCGCAATACGGCGCGCTGTGGGCCGCGATTGCGCGCGCGCTGGACGACGAGTTCTTCGGCCAGGATTCGCATCGCATGAAAAGCGGCAGCTTCATCGCCATGACGCAAACCGCGCTGACCGCGCGCAACGGCGCGCAGGCGCTGGCGCGCGCGGTCGGCTTCATGCGGCTGGTGCTGGACGATCTCGGCACGCAGATTGAAACAGACGCGCAGCGCGTGAGGCTGCGCTTCGTGGAGAACCCCGCTGCGCGAGCGCCGGGCATGTTCGCCTATGCGACCTACTTTATCCTCGTGTACGGCCTGCTGTGCTGGCTGGTCGGGCGGCGCATTCCGTTGCTCGAAGCGCGCTTTCGCTGCGCCGAGCCGCCCGCCGCGCACGAATACCGCCTGATGTTCTGCGATCACATGTGCTTCGACCAGGCCGAGTCGTACGTCGATCTCGCACCCGTGTTTCTGGAACTCCCCGTGATCCAGACCACCAAGTCGGTCAAGCCTTTCCTGCGCGATGCGCCGGGCAGCTTTATCGTCAAATATCGCAATCCCGGCTCGCTCGCGGCGCGCGTGCGCAGGATGCTGCGCGCCATGCCGATGGCCGGCTGGCCCGCCGCCGATCAGATGGCCGAACGGCTGCATGTGGCCGAGGCCACCATGCGGCGGCGTTTGAAACAGGAAGGCTACACGTACCAGTCGATCAAGGACGACCTGCGGCGCGACATCGCGATCGGCGAGTTGCAGGACACCGACCGCACCATCGCCGACATTGCCACCTCAGTGGGCTTTGCCGAACCGAGCGCGTTTCATCGCGCGTTCCGCAAATGGACCGGCATGCGGCCGACCGATTACCGGCCGGCGCGCGCGGATTTCACGCACCGGGCGGAATCGGACTAAGCTGTAAGGAGCAGGCCAGCCTTCTTGTGGGGTATCGGCCCGCGCCAGTCGATACGCTTCGACCGGGCGCGGCAGCCGTCAGCGATGAGCACGTATCCGCGTCTCCCGTTCCGGCAGTCTGGCTCGCGCTTCTCGCTTATCCGTGGCGATATCGTGGGCCGGTTGGTGCGCGGCATGACCGTGCTCGGGATGCTATTGGCGATCGGGTTCGCGTCGTGCGAATCGAATGTGCCGCTTCGCGCCGCCGTCGCGCCCAACGGCGTGGTGGTCATTCCTGTCAATGGTGCGATCAGTCCGGCGAGCGCCGACTTCATCGTGCGCAGCCTGCAGCGCGCCGCCGACGAGCACGCGCAACTCGCCGTGCTACAACTCGATACGCCCGGCGGCCTCGATACGTCGATGCGGCAGATCATCAAGGCGATCCTCGCCTCGCCGGTGCCGGTCGCCACCTTCATCGCGCCGAGCGGCGCGCGTGCGGCGAGCGCTGGCACTTACATCGTGTATGCGAGCCATATCGCGGCGATGGCGCCGGGCACCAATCTGGGCGCGGCGACGCCGATCCAGATGGGCATCGGCGGCGCCGAGCCGCCGGCGGGCGGTGGAGCGCCGGGTTTGCCCGGCGTTGGCGGCGGTGCCGGCGGGTCGGCCCAACCCGCCGCTTCGGCGCCCACCGGTTCGGCCAGCGCCTTACCGCTCGACACCCAATCGACCGAGATGCGCAAGCAGGTTCACGACGCCGCCGCCTATATCCGCGGCCTCGCGCAAATGCGCGGCCGCAACGCCGACTGGGCCGAGCGCGCGGTGCGCGAAGCCGTGAGCCTGTCGGCGGCGGACGCGCTCGCGCAGCACGTCGTCGATCTGAATGCGCGCGACGTACCCGACCTGCTGCGCCAGGTGGACGGCCGCACGATCGTCACGAGCGCCGGCAATGTCACGCTCGGCACGGCCAGAGCGCCGGTCGTCACGCTCGAAGCCGACTGGCGCAGCCATTTCCTCGCCGTGATCACCGATCCCAACGTCGCGCTGATTCTGCTCATGATCGGCATGTATGGCCTGTTCTTCGAGTTCGCCAATCCGGGCTTCCTGCTGCCCGGCGTGGTCGGCGCAATCAGCCTGCTGCTCGGCCTCTTCGCCATGCAGATGATGCCGATCAACTACGTCGGCCTCGGTCTGATCTTTCTCGGCATCGCGTTCCTGATCGGCGAGGCGTTTCTACCCACTTTCGGCTCGCTCGGCTTCGGCGGCGTGGTCGCGTTCGTGATCGGCGCGCTGATGCTGATCGACACCGACGTGCCCGGCTACGGCATCCCGCTGCCGATGATCGCCGCCGTGGTCGTCTTCAGCGTGCTGTTCGTGCTGGGCGTGTCGAGACTCGCGCTGCGCGCGCGGCGCCGGCCGGTGGTGACGGGCTCGGAAGCGCTGATCGGCAGTGTCGGCGTGGTGCTCGACGGCGGCCTGCTGCCTGAGACCGCCGCTGCGGACCCCGCGGCCGGTGGCGCGCTGGCCGGCTGGGCGCGCGTGCACGGAGAACGCTGGCGGGTGTCCAGCACGGCCCCGGTCGCGGCAGGCCATGCGGTGCGCGTCACCGCGCGGCGCGGCCTGACGTTGACCGTGGTGCCCACGGAAGTACGACAACAAGGAGAACTTTCATGATCGGTTTTACATTCGGCTTCAGCAGCATTCTGATTCTGCTGGTGGCCGCGCTGATTGCTTCGTCGATACGGATTTTTCGGGAATATGAACGCGGCGTCGTGTTCATGCTCGGGCGCTTCTGGAAGGTCAAGGGGCCGGGCCTCGTGCTGATCATTCCGATCGTGCAGCAGGCCGTGCGCATGGATCTGCGCACTGTTGTGTTCGACGTGCCGCCGCAGGACGTGATCACGCGCGACAACGTCTCGGTGAAGGTCAACGCCGTGGTGTATTTCCGCGTGGTCGATCCGGAGAAAGCGGTGATTCAGGTGGCACGCTACTTCGAGGCGACCAGCCAGTTATCGCAGACCACTTTGCGCGCGGTGCTCGGCAAACACGAACTCGACGAACTGCTGGCCGATCGCGAGCAGTTGAACGCCGATATCCAGAAAGTGCTCGACGCTCAGACCGACGCCTGGGGCATCAAGGTATCGATCGTGGAAATCAAGCATGTGGATATCAACGAGACGATGATCCGTGCGATTGCCCGCCAGGCCGAGGCCGAGCGCGAACGGCGCGCCAAGGTGATTCACGCGGAAGGCGAATTGCAGGCCTCGCAGCACCTGCTGGAAGCGGCGCAAACGCTGTCGCGCCAGCCCCAGGCCATGCAGTTGCGTTACCTGCAAACCCTGACGACGATTGCCGCCGACAAGAATTCGACGATCGTTTTCCCGCTGCCGATCGATCTGCTGAGCGCCGTGCTGGACCGCTTTGGCAAGCCTTCGGCGCCCTGAACCTCTGGTTTGCCCAGTTGGGTTTGGTTCACTGGGTGAAATGGTGCATTGCCTTCAATCGCCTTACTCGAAATGCCTGTGAAAACTAGAATCTCGAGGTCGTTTTTAACCGCTCCATAGGAGCTCGTCATGAAAATCGTTTCTACTGTTGGACTCGGCGCGCTGTTGGCCGCCGTGAGCATGAGCACCGCGTTTGCGCAGACTTCGGCGCGGCCTTACGACCCGTCGGCGCCGAAAACGCGCGCCGAAGTGCGGGCCGATCTGGCCGACTGGCGTGCCGCCGGCTACGATCCGCTCGACTGGATCGACTATCCGCAGAATGCTCAGCGCGCGGGCCGCATCGTCGCGGCGCGGCGGGCGCAGCAATCCGGCGCGACGATGACACAGTAAGCGCGAGCCACACCGCGCGGCATGCGGCGCCGCCTGCGACTGCGATGGTCGTGGGCGAGGTTGGCTCCGCATGCCGTTCCGATTTGCTGCGTTCTGCGGTGCTTTACCGCTTTACCGTTTCAACGCCTTAGCGCTTTAGCGCCTCGCCGCCTCGCCGCCTCGCCCCCTTCACCCGCCTCGCAAATTCACTTGCCGCGCCGCCCTTTGCGCTGGCAAGGTATCATCTCGCCCCTTCGACAACCCCGCTGCCGGAATCCGAACCATGCCAATCTGGGTTGACGCCGACGCCTGTCCGGTCGTGATCAAGGACATGCTCTACCGTGCCGCGCGCCGCACCGGCATGACGCTGACGCTGGTCGCCAATTCGTTTCTGCGCGTGCCGCCCTCGCCGCTGATCCGCGCAATCCAGGTGCCAGCCGGTTTCGACGCCGCCGACGATCTGATCGCCGAACGAGTCGCCGCGGGCGACCTCGTGATCACCGCCGACATCCCGCTCGCCGCCGCCGTGCTGGCCAAGAACGCCGAGGCGCTCGATCCGCGCGGCAACTGGTACACGCCCGGCACGATCGAAGAACGGCTGCGCATGCGCTCCATGCTCGACCAGTTGCGCAGCAGCGGCGTCGATACCGGCGGCCCGGCCGCCTTCAGCGCGCGCGACAGCAAAAGCTTCGCGGGTGAGCTGGACCGCTGGCTGGCACGGCAACGGCCGCAGTCTGATGCGCCGACGCCACAGTCTCCCGGCGAACCGCCTATCGCATGAGCTTTACGCGGCGGCTCGCCCGCACAAAGCGGCACGCCGCCGCCAATCCTGACTACAATCCGCCCGTAACGCCGGCGCCGACGCCGCGCAAGCACCGCTCCAACCACAAAAAAGCTTTCTGAACGACGAGAGACCCGCCTCATGGACTCCATAAAACGCTACTTCGGCTTCGAAGCTGCCGGCACCAACCTGCGCACCGAAGTGCTCGCTGGCCTGACCACCTTCCTCACGATGGCCTACATCATCTTCGTGAATCCGGCGATTCTCGGCGACGCCGGCATGCCGAAGGACTCGGTGTTCGTGGCGACCTGCATCGTCGCGGCGCTCGCCTCGCTGATCATGGGTCTGTACGCGAACTATCCGATCGCGCTCGCGCCGGGCATGGGCCTGAACGCGTACTTCGCGTACACCGTCGTCAAGGGCATGGGCTTCACCTGGCAGGCCGCGCTCGGCGCGGTATTCATCTCCGGCTGCCTGTTCATGATCGTCACGCTGTTCCGCGTGCGCGAAGTGATCGTCAACGGCATTCCGCATTCGATACGCATTGCCATTACCGGCGGTATCGGCCTCTTTCTCGCGATCATTTCATTGAAGTCGGCCGGCGTGGTGGTCGGCAATCCGGCCACCCTCGTGACGCTCGGCGACCTGCACAATCCGCACGTGATTCTCGCCGTGATCGGCTTCTTCGCGATCGTCACGCTGGACCACCTGCGGGTGCGTGGCGCGATCCTGATCGGCATTGTCGGCGTGACGGTGCTGAGCTTTTTCTTCGGCGGCAACCAGTTTCACGGCATCATCTCGGCGCCGCCGTCCATCGCGCCGACGCTGTTTCAACTCGACATTCGCGGCGCGCTGTCGGGTGGCGTGCTGAACGTGATCCTCGTGTTTTTCCTCGTCGAATTGTTCGATGCGACCGGCACGCTGATGGGCGTCGCCAATCGCGCCGGGTTGCTGGTGGAAGGCAAGATGCACCGGCTGAACCGCGCGCTGCTCGCCGACAGCACGGCGATTCTGGCCGGCTCGATGCTGGGCACCTCGTCGACCACCGCGTACATAGAAAGCGCTTCGGGTGTGCAGGCAGGCGGACGCACCGGCGTGACCGCCATCACCGTGGCCGTGCTGTTCCTTGCGGCGCTCTTTTTCGCGCCGCTGGCGGGCGTGGTGCCAGGCTACGCGACGGCACCGGCGCTGCTCTACGTGTCGTGCCTGATGCTGCGCGAAATGCTCGACCTGCCGTGGGACGACGCCACCGAGGTGGTGCCGGCCGCGCTCACCGCGCTTCTGATGCCCTTCACCTATTCGATCGCCAATGGCGTCGCGTTCGGCTTTATCTCGTATGCGGGCCTGAAACTGCTCACCGGCCAGGCGCGCAAGGTGAAGCTGGTGGTGTGGATCATCGCGGCCATTTTCCTGTTCCGCTATTTCTATCTCGGCAGCGAGTAAGCTCCGCGCCGCGCGCTCTCGCCTGGATCGATCACGATTTTATTGATGGTGCCATTCCGGTCAGGCACCGTTTATCATCTGATGATTCATAAAAACGATCGACCAGGTCTCGGGAGCCCCCTTCATGTCTTACAGCCGCACCTCGGAGCGCTACACGCCGCCCGCCATTTTCTTTCACTGGGCCATGTTTCTGCTGATCGCGCTGGCATACGTGGCAATCGAGATTCGCGGACCCAAGGGCAGCGACAGTCGCGCGTTCTGGAGTAGCGTGCATTTCTGGTGCGGCACGCTCGTGCTGGGGCTCGCCGCTCTGCGTTTGCTGTGGCGCTTGTGGGCCGGCGCGCCCGCCGAAGTGGATAGCAACCGCGTGCTCGCATTCCTCGCGCGCGCCACGCATCTCGCGCTATACGTTTTTATCTTCGCGCAGCCGTTGCTCGGCATTCTGATGATCAACACCGGCGGACATCCTGTCACGCTCGCGTGGCTCAATATCAATTACACGCTGGTTGGCGCCGATCCTGTCGCGCGGCCATTGCTCAAAACCGCGCATGAATGGCTCGGCAATGCATTTTATTGGGTGATCGGCCTGCACGCATTGGCGGCGCTCGCGCATCACGTGGTCTTCAAGGATCGCACGCTGCGGCGAATGATTTGAGCGCACTCAGCCGCTCGCGCTACAGCGTGGGCGCGTTCTGAGCGTTGCGTGTTTCGTGCTTTGCGAGTTTCGTGCTGATACCGGCGGCACGCTTGGCCGCAGCCGGTTTCGAATGATCGATGAATGCCGCGCGGGTTTCCACACCTTCTGATTCTTGCGCGGCTTTCGATCAGCTTCCGGCGTCGGCCCTAACGTCAGCCGGAAACGCGCTCGATCAATTGCGCCAGTTGGCCTCATAGAAGCGCACATAGCCGCTTCTGAGCACGAGACATTGCGCCCTCGTTTCCGAAAGCAAACGCCGCGTGGCGGCTTCGATCCGGGCGCGATGCGTGTCGAATGCGCCGACCATGTCTTCCAGGCGCGGCGAGGCGGCGCCGAAGTGGTCTTCCAGTGCCTCAGCCGTGATCATGCATTCCACCCTCTGCCCATCGACCATCGCGGGGAAAGCCAAGGTGAGTTCGCGACCTGAATATTCAGGGGTTTCTTTCGGGAAAAGGATCTGCATGGGAGTTCACCTGGAAGGTAGGTGCTGCGCATGGTCTAGCCGGGTAATGCGCACGCCGGTTGCAACTGGTCGCGTCTCAAGCGCCAACCTCCTTGTCCAATGCTGACGACGCGGGCTCGTCACCTCGCGGCTGCGACGCTGTAGTTCGCGGCCCGCGTAGGTGATTTGATTCACTTTAGACGAGTTCGGGCGCGGCGCAAGTTTTCCTTTTGGTTTGCCTGATTTTGGTGCCCTCCGCGTTTTTTTGAGGCGAGACGTGTGCGCCGCCTCCGTTTTTTCCCTGCCGCGCACTGCGCGTTTCGTCCTGTAAGATCGGTGTTCGACCGTATGCGCAGATGTTGCGCTGCGGCATCGAGCGGAGGGCAACGTACCCGCCGTGTCCGTTTCACCGGAGACATGCCTTGACCCAACGTTCTGCCACGCCGCCCGCCGTCGGCCGGCCCGATGTCATCGCGCAGGCGCACGCCCGCTCGCTCGAACTCGGGCTCCGCGCGTCCGAAACGCCGGACTTTCATCCGCTGCGCCGGCCCGCGTTGCGTGAGCTCGTCGATCGCAATCAATCGCTTTATACGCATGCGCTTCCCGTCATGGAAACGCTGCATGCGCAGATTGTCGATACGCAAAGCATGGTGCTGCTCACCGACAATCATGGCGTGATCCTTCACAGCCTCGGCGATAGCGACTTCGTTGAAAAAGCCAATCGCGTCGCGCTGTGTCCGGGCGTCTCGTGGGCCGAGGCGGATCGCGGCACCAATGCGATCGGCACCGCGCTAGTCGACGGACAGCCCACTGTCGTGCATGCGGGAGAACACTTCCTGCACGCCAACCGCATTCTCACCTGCTCGTGCGCACCGATTGCCGATCCGTTCGGGCGCACGATCGGCGCACTCGACGTGAGCGGCGACACGCGCGGCTTTCACAAGCACACGCTCGCGCTCGTCAGGATGTCGGCGCAGATGATCGAAAATCATCTGTTCTCCAATCAATTTGTCGACGCGATCCGCGTTCACTTTCACGCGCGCGCGGAGTTCATCGGCACGTTGTTCGAGGGGCTCGCGGCGTTCACGCCGGACGGCACGTTTCTGTCGGCCAACCGCAGTGCGCTGTTTCAATTCGGGCAGCCGCTGGCCGAGTTGCAGCGGCAACCCTTCGACGCGCTGTTCGGAATCGCGTTCGCGCGGCTGTTGCAGCAGATTACGCGCGCACCCGGCGAGACCATTCTGCTGACGCTGCCGAGCGGCGTGCGCGTGGTGGCGCGCGGCGAATACGCAACGCCTCGCTATGTCGCACCGTCGGAAGACGTCGATAGGTCCCGCGCGTCGCTCGCCGGCGGAGCACGTCGTGCGTCGCGCACAGTGGATCCCGCACCACTCGCCACGCTTGAAACGCTCGATACCGGCGACGCGCAAGTCGCCGCGATCCTGCGGCGTGTCACCAAACTGCGTGGCCGCGATATTCCGATTCTCGTGCTCGGCAAGACCGGCACCGGCAAGGAGTGGCTCGCGCGCGCCATCCATCACGATTCGCCGCGCCAGGCCGCGCCGTTCATCGCACTGAATTGCGCGTCTTTGCCGGAGACCCTGATCGAAGCGGAGTTGTTCGGTTACGAAGACGGCGCGTTCACCGGCGCAAAAAAACGCGGCAGCGTCGGCAAGATCGTGCAAGCCGATGGCGGCACGCTGTTTCTCGACGAAATCGGCGACATGCCGCTCGCCCAGCAAGTGCGTTTGATGCGCGTGCTGCAGGAGCGCACCGTCTTGCCGCTCGGCGGAACACGGGCGATTCCGGTGGATCTGCGCATCGTCTGCGCGACCCACCGCAACCTGCGCGCGATGATCGAAGCCGGCACCTTCCGCGAAGACCTGTATTACCGGATCAACGGACTCGTCGTGACTTTGCCCGCGCTGCGCGAGCGCACCGATCTTCACGCGCTCGTCACGCGCATGCTGGCGTTGCAGCCCGATGGCGAACGCCTGCCGCGCCGCGTCTCAGCCGAGGTGCTCGACCGGTTCGCACAGTGCCGATGGCCGGGCAATCTGCGGCAACTGGCCAACGTGTTGCGCACCGCGAGCATCATGGCCGAAGGCGCGCAACAGATCGAACTCGACGATTTGCCCGAGGACTTCTTGCAGGATTGCATCGACGCTACCGCAGAGCAAAGCGTGCAAGCACCGGCAGCGCTTGCAGGGTCAAGCCCGGACGCCGAAGCCGTTGCCGCGGCGCAAATTCCGCGGCAGCCAGCGTCCGGCAAGATGGAAGCGTGGCAGGCCGCGTTGATTGCGCAAACGCTCGAGCGGCTGGACGGCAATGTGTCGGCGGCGGCGCGCGAGTTGGGGCTGGCGCGCAATACGGTGTACCGGTATTTGCGGCGCGGCGGCGCGACGCATTGAGACGGCAACGTGTAAAGTGTGGCGCAATCCGTCACAGACTCACACGATGTCCGACTCTATCCGCCCGCCTCTGGTTCGCGTCGAGCCAATTGGTCAAAGCTTCGAAGCGCCCGATTCGCTCACGATTCTCGAAGCCGCAAGTTTTGCGAATCTGCGTTTGCCGCGCTCGTGCAGGAATGGGACGTGTCGTACGTGTATCTGCAGGATGACTGCGGGACGTGTGCGCTACACGATCGAGTGGCCGGGTCTCAGCCGGGAAGAAAAGCAGGAAGGCTACATTCTGCCGTGCGTGGCAATAGCCGAATCCGATGTGGTAATCGAAGCACCAGACGCAGTCGCATCGAGGCCATCCAGCTGAAGTGCGGCGGCTTCATGGCTCTGAAGCACACTCACGCCGCTCCTCGCAAGCCTTAACGCCCGCTGCCCATTGCCCGGGCAATTTTCTTATCGGTGTTGTACTGGCTCAGCGCATACACCGACCAGATCGCGGCCGGAATCCAGCCGATCAGCGTGATCTGCAGGATCAGGCAGATAATGCCCGCGAACGGACGGCCGATCGTGAAAAACTGAAACCACGGCAGAATGATGGCAAGCAGTAAACGCATTCAGATTCCTGTTGTTGGCTATGCCTGATCGATCGGCGCGAAGCGCGCCACCTTGGCGCCATCCACGTCGATCAGTTCGAAAAATACCGAAGCCGGACGCGTCCAGATCGTACCATTGGCGGCTTTGTACACGATCATCGTGACGGTCGGATCCGACTCGAGCGTGGCCTCGCAAACCAGTTCGTAAATCCCGCCTTTGTAGTGCCGGTAACGCACCATTCGCATCCTCCCTGAATTGAAAAAACGCAGCGCTTTCGCGCGGCAACGGTCGAACCGTCAGCCGCCCTCTTTCATCTGCTTCAGAATCTTGTAGACGGTGGCGCGCCCCATTGTCAGCACGGCGGCCACGTAGTTCGCGGAACTGCGGCCGCGAAACGCGCCTTGTGCGTGCAGCGCCTCGACGATTTCCCGCTTGTGTTCGCGCGTGAGCGCATTGATGCCGATCTGTCGTTCGCGCAGCCACGTATGCAGGTACGTGTTGATGCGGTCCTGCCAGTCGTCGCGAAACAGTTCTTCCGCAGGTGCCTCGCTCAGGTTGCCGCCCTTGATGAACAGATCGAGTGTGGAACGCACATCTTCGAACACCGCGATATTGAAGTTGATGCACAGCATGCCGGCCGGTTTGCCGTCGTCGTCGAACAGGATGTTGCTCACGCAACGCATGCGCCGGCCGTCCCAGTTGAGCTTTTCATACGGCCCGATCGTCTGGCCGCGCGCCGCGTAATGGACTTCGTCCAGCACTGACGGCCCGCCCACCTCAAGCTTCGACAGGTTGTTCACGAGGTACGCGATGGTCTGGTCGCGCAGGTCGTGAATCACCACTTCGGCGCACGGATAGAACAGCGCCGCGATGCCGTCGGCAATGGGAGCGTAGCGCTCGAGCAGCAGGTCTTTCACAGGAGACACGTTTGGGTTGCGCATTGGGGAATCGCGGTGTTCAAGGGATGCGGCAACTCGCCATTGTAGCCACCCCGCCGCGCCGCGGCGACCGCGGCGGCGATCACGCCCTCAAAAAACGGGCGCGGGCGCCGGCCTCTCGACGCCGCCCTTTCGCGCACGGCGAATTTTGTCCGCTTGGCGAGCGATTTTTTTTCGTGCGATAAAAGGCGTATCTATTTCACGGAGCAACAGATGGCCACGCTCGAAGCGTTTCGCGCCGTGCTCGATGACGAAGGCACGCCGGAGATCATCCGCAATCACATCATCGATTCGCTGCAATACACGCTGCGCAATCACGGGCAGATTTTCACGTCGAAGGAAGTCGAATGGCTGGCCGGCTGGGATGACGCGCGCATTCCGCTCGCGGCAACGCGCGAGCTGCAGAAGCGCGTCGCCGAAACATCCCGTTGAAGCAAGACCCTGTTGATCGTTCAGCGCGCGCCACGACGGCGCAACCCTTCACCCGGCGTGCCGCTCATGGCCAGGCACGCCGTGCGCGAGCGCCGCGTCGCGCGCGAGGCCCCGCCGGCTGGGCGGTTCACCCCTGCGTGGAACTTTTTGCTATCCAATTAGCCCCATTTAGTGCATCATATTGGAATAGCTGTATTCCGCATTCGTAGTTCCGGCGTTTCCTGGCAAAATCGCAGCATCATCGCGGGTGGAACCTCAGGCAATACCGGGCAGGCTCAAACCGGCATCTCCGCACCACCCCCGACTGTTCGACCGCCGCCTGCTGGCGGTCCCGTCACTCCGGCAATGCGTCGCATGCATTCGCCGTCGCGAGCTGTGCAGCTGAGGGTTCATTCACGCGCCCGATGTCCGCGCGACATCAGCGTGTTTCTTCTCCATCGAATCCGCGATTTTGCGCGGCCGCGCTCAAGCCCTTGTCATCGGGCCTGTGCCACACTTTTTCCATGGCGGCGCGCCTCAAGGTGCTGCGCTGCCCGGCCCGTCTTGCCGCGCGTAACACGCGTGACACGCCGGCCAAGTAATACAGGACACAAGCTTCATGAATTCAGCAGTCAAGACGTACAAGGGTTACGAAATTCACCCGCTCGTCTATCCGCGCCGCCCGGCGGACGGTCAGACGAGCCGCAATCCGGACGCCGGTTACGACGCGTCGGTGCGCATCTGCCGCGTGGGCGCCAATGCGGCCGCCGACGGCCGTGTGTTCCGTCTGCAGTACCTGTTTCCGTTCGACGGCACGGGCAAGGCGCGCATCGCGTGCATGGCCCACGCCGAGCAACTGATCGACGGCCGTGTAGACGGCCAGTCCGTCGCCGATCTTTGAGCGGTACTATCAGCATATAGGCTGATGCCGCAGGACAGCGGGCTCGAAAAACCCGCTATCGCCCCAATCTGATGTTGTGCTGCCCGGCGTGGGCGACCAACACCCCTTATCCCATCGACCAGGAGTTATGCATGGCGAAAGAAGAACTGCTTGAACTTGACGGTATCGTCGACGAAGTACTTCCGGACAGTCGTTACCGCGTGACGCTCGACAACGGCGTCGTGGTTGGCGCTTACGCGTCCGGACGCATGCGCAAGAACCACATCCGCATTCTCGCGGGCGACCGCGTGACGCTGGAGCTGTCCGTCTACGATCTGACCAAAGGCCGGATCAATTTCCGTCATAAAGACGAGCGCGCCACCGGTGGCGGCGGTGCTCGCAACACGCAATTCCGTCGCCGTTAAGGCCGGCGGCACGCTGAGCGCGCTTTGCGCGGTCCCGGCGTGATCCATTGCGATTGAGTTGTACGCGAAGCCATTCGCGCGCCTTCTCCGGCTTGACTCGTTGATTCGAGCCTGAGCGGCGCGCTGCGGCGTCGCCTTGTTGCAACCCGAAATTCCCTCATCGCCTGGCGCTTTCTGCTGCCGGTGGGCGTTTCACCGCCTTCCCCGCTTCCCTCCACACGCGCTCAAAGGCCGAACACCGTCCCGAGATCCTCTCCGGCAGCGCTTTTGCGCACCTGCTCGACCACCCGCTCCTCCAGTTCAGCCAGATGCTCCCGCATTGCCGCCAATGCCGCGGCGAGGTCGCCCGATTCGAGCGCGTCGATGATTTGCGTGTGTTCGTCCGCGGAGCAGGTGGAACCCTTCGACGGGTCGAACAGCGCTTTATACAACTCGGTTTTGGCGACCAGTTGCCCGACCAGTCCTAGCAGCTCGGTGCCGCCCGCCAACTCCGTCAGCAGCACGTGAAACTGGCCGGCAAGACGCACGGAGTCTTCGACCGCCCCGGCGCGTAGCGCCTTCTCTTCGCTGCGAACGTGCGCGCGCAAGCTCCGCTTGTGCTGCGCGCTCAATGCCCCGCACAACGCGGCGACGATGCCCGCCTCGACGATCTGCCGCGCGCGATACACCTGGCGAATGTCCTCCTCGGACGGCGACGGCACAAACGCACCGCGATTCGCCTCCAGCACGAGCTTGCCTTCGAAGCCTAGCCGCGCCAGCACCTTGCGCAGCGCGCCGCGCGTGCAGCCGAAGGCGGCGGCCAGATCCCGCTCGACCAGTTGCGCGCCCGGCCGCAGGCGTCCCTGCAGCAACGCCGCGGTAATCGACGCATAAATACGCTCTTCGACGCTGGACGAATCGTCTTCGCGTGCGGGTTGAATGGGCGCATCTGTATCAGCAGACGACGAGCGCCGGGGACGTGGTGGCATGGCTTCAGTGACCGGAAATGGAGCGAAAAGGCCCAGGCATTCTAGCGGCGGCGGGCAGCCGGCGCCATCCGCTTATGCTGCTCGCTATACCGGACATCATAAAAATGGTTAACCATTTTTTGTTATTATGGTTGACCAAAATAAGCCGCGCGTGGGTTTTCACACTGCTGCTCACCGGTTTCGCCAACGACGCCCACCTCGCCGCTTCGCCACCGCGCCAGCACACGGCGCGCCGCCCCTCTCTCGCCACCAGGACCATTGTGAATTCGCACCCCCAAGCCAGTTCGACCCGCACTTCCGCTCACCACGCCGCTGTGGCGCTGACGTGGCGGGACGTCGTGTGGCTCGGTGCGATCGTCGCGATCGGCATCAATCTGCGGCCGTTGCTGACCTCGATCAGCCCTTTGATGACGACGATCCGCGACGCAACCGGCCTCAGCTTCTACGGAGCGTCGCTGCTGACCAGCCTGCCGGTCGTCGCAATGGGGATCGGCGCATTCGGGGCGGGCGCGCTGGCCCGCACGCTCGGCGAAACACGCGGTGTCGCGCTCGGCTTGCTGGCTATCGCGCTGGCATGCGCGGCGCGGTGGACGGCGTCGAGCGGCGCGGCGCTGCTCGCCACCGCGTTGCTGGCAGGTGCCGGGGTCGCCGCAATTCAGGCGCTGCTGCCCGCCGTGATGAAGCAGCGCTTTCATGCGCGCGTGCCGCTCGCAATGGGTGTGTTCTCCGCGTCCATCATGGGCGGCGGCGGGTTGGGCGCGAGTTTGAGCCCTTGGGTGAGCCACGCGATGCAGTCATGGCAGGCAGGGCTCGCGGCATGGGCGATTCCTGCCTGTGCGGCGCTCGCCTGCTGGTGGGCATTGAACCGCCGGTCTTCCGGCAACGGCGCCGCAGCGGCTGCTTCGGCACAAGCAGACACCCTTTCACTTTGGCGTACGCGGCGCGCGTGGACCCTCGGGCTCTACTTCGGGATTGTGAACGGCGGCTATACGAGTCTCGTCGCGTGGTTGCCGGCGTTTTATCAGCAGCGCGGCGTGAGCGTGGCGGCGAGCGGATCGCTGCTGGCCGGCATGACGGTGTTTCAGGCGAGCGCGGCACTGCTGTTGCCGCTTGCCGCGGCGTCGTTCCGGGATCGCCGGCCATGGCTGATGCTCGGTCTCGCGGCGCAACTGTTCGGACTGCTTGGCTTGATTGTCTGGCCCGATGCCGCGCCCTTGCTGTGGGCCGGCGTAGCAGGCGCGGGCCTGGGCGGGGTCTTTTCGCTGACGCTCGTCACCGCCATGGATCATTCAGCCGACCATCGCGTGGCCGGCCAACTCGTCGCATTCACCCAGGGCGTGGGCTTCATCGTGGCCGCCGTCGCGCCGGTTGTGGCCGGTCTCGTGCGAGGCTGGAGCGGAAGCTTCGGCGCCGCGTGGATCATGCTCGCCTGCTGCGTCGTCGCCATGATGGCGCTGAGTTTGGTGTTTGCGCCCCGCAGTTACGGCCAATGGCGCTGATGAACTGAGCGGCGTGCGCCGCTTCGGTGCATCGGCGTGACGTGCCCCGTGCAGGTGCAGCGACGGGCGCCCACGCAATCGCCAAGTGCGTGACTGCACGAGTTTTACACTTGGGCGCATCGACTGGCATAGCCATTGCTTTATTCCTGGTCAGCCGTCGATAAAACCCCACTCCATGCTGCGCGTTCTCCTCGTAACCGACACCGATAAGCCCATCGGCGACCTTCGCGACGCCCTTGCCCGACTCGGCTACGAGATGCTGGCGGGCACCGCCACGCCGCAAGCACTGCATCGCGTGGTGCAGAGCGAGCGGCCCGATGTCATCATCATCGATACGGAATCGCCGTCGCGCGACACGCTCGAACAGCTTGCGGTCATGAACGCCACCGCGCCGCGCCCGGTGCTGATGTTCAGCCACGACGCCAACCAGCAATTGATCCGCGACGCCGTCGGCGCGGGCGTCACGGCCTATCTCGTCGAAGGTCTAGCGACCGAGCGTCTTGCGCCCATCCTCGAAGTCGCGCTCGCGCGTTTTGCGCAGGAATCGCAATTGCGCGAGCGCCTCGCGCAAGTCGAAAGCGAACTTGCCGAGCGCAAGCTGATCGATCGCGCCAAACGGCTCCTGATGGATCAACAGAAGATCACCGAACACGCCGCCTACGCCAACCTGCGCAAGCGCGCGATGAACCAGGGCGTCAAACTCGCCGAAGTCGCGCGCGCCATCATCGCGTCGGCCGACTCGCCCAAATGAAGCGCCGTCCATGAACTCTCCCATTACCACTGCAACCAACCCATCCGGGCCGCTCGAGAAGACTCATCTGCGGCTCGGCTTCGTGGCGCTCTCGGACGCCGCGCCGCTCGTCGCCGCCAAGCTGCTCGAATTCGGCCACGCGCACGGCCTGACGCTGGAGCTGTCGCGTCAGCCGTCGTGGGCCGCCGTGCGTGACAAACTGCTGTCGGGCGATCTGGATGCGGCCCATGCGCTCTACGGACTCGTGTACGGCGTGCAACTGGGTCTCGGCGGACCGCAAACGGACATGGCCGTGCTGATGGTGCTCAACCGCAACGGCCAGGCCATCACGCTGTCGAACCGTCTCGCCGATGCGCTCGCCGAACACGGCACGCTGCCCAAGGCGCTCGCCACGCTCGGCCGCAAGCCGGTCTTCGCGCAGACCTTCCCCACCGGCACGCACGCGATGTGGCTGTACTACTGGCTCGCGTCACAAGGCGTGGATCCGTTGCGTGATATCGAGAGCGTGGTGATTCCTCCGCCGCAAATGGTTGCGGCGCTCGCCGAAGACAAGCTTGACGGCCTGTGCGTTGGTGAACCCTGGAATATGCAGGCCGAAGCGCAGGGCGTCGGCAGAACGATCGCTTATACGAGCGACGTGTGGCCCGATCATCCCGAGAAGGTGCTGGCGTGCCGGCGCGATTTTGTCAGCGCGAATCCGCATGCCGCGCGCGCGCTCGTGCAGACTATGCTCGAAGCGTGCCGCTGGCTCGACGGCGCGGGACATCGCGAGGACATCGCGCGCTGGCTTGCGCTGCCCGAGTACGTTGGCATTGATGCCTCGTTGATCGCGGCGCGCCTCGGCAACGTGATCGCGGCTTCCGCGCCGGGAGGCCTGCCCGTGCGCTTCTTCGACAACGGCGCGGTGAATTATCCGCGAGCGATCGAAGGCGCGTGGTTTCTCACGCAGTTCGAGCGCTGGGGCATGATCGACGCGCGCGCGGATTATGCGGACATCGCCGCGCGAATCAACCAGACGCAGTTGTATCGCGAAGCGGCAGCGGGCGTAAACGTCGCGGTGCCGGAAGAAAGCGCATCACAGGTATTGATCGATGGCGAAACGTGGAGCAGCGGCACCTCTCCCACGGGTTATGCGCGGCGCTTTCCGATTCGCCGCTGAATTCCGCGCCGGCGTTACGCCGCCTTCAACGGCGGAAGCAACACGCTGACGATCAACCCGCCGCCATGCGCATCGGCGAGCGCAACCAGCGCACCGTGTACGCGCGCGATTTCCCGCACGATCGACAAACCCAGTCCGCTGCCTTCCACCGCCTGCGTCGCTTCGCTGCGATAGAAGCGCTCGAACACCGCCTCGCGCTCGCTCATGGCAATGCCCGGCCCATTGTCGATCACCTGCAGCAACGCCTGTTCGCCTTCGCGCGCGACCCGCACGGTAATCACCGCACCATCGCCTGAATAGCGGATCGCGTTATCGATCAGATTGCCGACCAGTTCCGCGAGCAGATCGCTTTGCCCCATCACGTCGACACGCGCGTCCTGCTCGAAACCGAGATCGATGCCACGTGCGCGAGCCACCGGCGACCAGTCGAGCGTCACGCTGCGCGCCACCTTATGCAGCGGCACCGCCGCGTGCCTGACCGTATAGCCGCTGTGCGCTTCGAGCCGCGAGAGCGACAGCAACTGTTGCACGATGCGCACCGCGTGCTGCACCGCGCGATTCAGCCGCCGCAAATGCACCGCTTGCCGACGATCGCCAGTCGAACCCGCTTCCGTGCCGTCGATATCGCGCAGCGCCAGTTCGGACTCCGCCTGAATCACCGCAAGCGGCGTTTTCAACTGATGCGCGGCGTCGTTGAAAAAACGCCTGCGCGACGACTGCATCAACTGCGTGCGGCCGATGTACTGATTGATCGAATCTACTAGCGGCGTCACTTCGCTCGGCAGACCGACCGTGTCGAGCGGCGTTGGATCATCCTCCGCGCGCGCGGCCACTTTCGCCGACAAACGGTTCAACGGCCGCAAACCGCGCGCCACGCCCAGCCACACGATGCCGAGCGCGAGCACCACCAGCAAGCCCTCCTGTTGCAGCGAGCCGGTCAGAATCTCGCGCGCCAACGCCTGACGCTGCTCGATCGTTTCGCCGACTCTCACCAGCACCACCCGCGTCTGCGCGCTCGGCACGTCGTGCACGGGCAGCCTCAACATGGCGATACGCAGCGGACGGCCGCGAAACACGCCGTCATAGAAACGCACGCGGTAGGGCTCACCTGGCACGTTGCCGGCGTCAGGCAAGTCAGGATATCCGGTCACCACGGGCCCACCTTCCTCGCGAATCTGATAGTAGATGTTGCCGCCGCCATTCGATTCGAACATCTCCAGAGCGAGGTACGGAAGATCGACTTCGATCTCGCCGTCGCGCAAGCGGATGCCGTCGCGAATCGAGCGCAGCGAAAATTCGAGCGTGCGGTCGAATGCCGCATGCGCCGCGTTCATTGCGCGCTGATACGTGAGCCACGCGTCGAACGCGAGCAGCAGAAGCAGCGGCACCAACAGCCACAGTGCGACACGTACGCGCAGATTCGGCTGCGTCATGCGCTTCTTGCTTCCAGCAGATAGCCGAGTCCGCGCAGCGGCACGATGCCAACCGAACTGTGTTCGAGTTTCTTGCGCAAGCGGTACACATAGATTTCGATCGCGTCCGCATTCACCGATTCGTCGAGCCCGAAGATTTTCTCCGACAGCGTGTCCTTGTTGATCGCGCGGCCGTTGCGCAGGATCAGCACTTCCAGCACCGAGCGCTCGCGCGGCGTCAGCGCAAGCGATTCTCCGTCGAGCGTGAAGCCCCGGTCCACGCTGTCGTAAAGCAGCGTGCCGCATTGTGCGTTGAGCGGTTCCTGGCCGTGGCTGCGGCGTAACAGCGCACGCGCGCGCGCTTCGAGTTCGGTGAGGGCGAAAGGCTTGGCGAGATAGTCGTCGGCGCCGAGATCGAGGCCGCGCACGCGCTCCTCCACCGAACCGTGCGCGGTCAGCATTAGCACCGGCACGGCGTTGCGGCGTGCGCGCAAACGGCGCAGCACTTCGAGGCCGTCGAGTTTCGGCAAACCGATATCGAGAATCACCAATGCGTAGTCCTGCGTACGAAGCACGTGGTCGGCTGATTCACCGTCGTGCATGCAGTCGACCGTGAGTTTCGCGCTGGTCAGCGCGTCGGTGAGCGAGCGGGAAAGGATCCGATTGTCTTCGACGAGCAGCACACGCATGAGCAGAATCCCAGGGAAATCCATGAGGCGAATTCGACCATTGTGACGCATTTCCTTCGAAAATTGAAAGCGTTCAGAAAGCACCGACCTCTTACCATTCGCCTACACAAAACCAACACGAAGTTATCTGGAGGAAGACGTGCAAAACGCTTTGAAAGTACTCGCAGCAGCTGTCGCATTCACCGTCAATTCAGCATGGGCAGCCATTCCGGCCGGCTATCCAGGCGATTACCAGGCCACTATCGACGGCGCAAAAAAGGAAGGCAAGCTGATCGTCTACTCGGTCACGGACACCGCGCTGGTGCGTCCGCTCATCAAGGATTTTGAAAGCATGTATGGCGTCAAGGTCGACTACAACGACATGAGCAGCACCGAGCTATACAACCGCTATATCAGCGAGAACGCAGCGAGCAGCATCAGCGCCGACGTGCTGTGGAGTTCGGCCATGGATCTGCAGGTCAAGCTCGTCAACGACGGCTTGATGGCCGCCTACGAGTCGCCCGAAACGAATCAGTTGCCGCAATGGGCGCAGTACCAGAAACAGGCTTACGGCACCACCTACGAGCCGCTCGCGATCGTCTACAACAAACGCCTGCTGCCGCCCGGCGACGTGCCGCAAACGCGCGCCGATCTGATCAAACTGCTGCAAGCCAGGCCCGATCAGTTCAAGGGCCGCGTCACCACTTACGACATCGAAAAGTCCGGCGTGGGCTTCAACTATCTGACTCAGGACGTGCGCGTCAATCCGCAGGTCACGTGGAATCTGGTGAAAGCCATTGGCGCCACCGGCCCGAAGCTGCAATCAAGCACCGGCGCGATGATGGAGCGCATTTCCTCGGGCGAGAACCTGATCGGCTACAACATTCTCGGCTCGTACGCGCAGACCAAAGCAAAGAAAGATCCGTCGATCGGCTACGTCTATCCGAAGGACTACACGCTAGTTGTCAGCCGGCTCGTGACGATCTCGAAGAAAGCACACAGCCCGAACGCCGCGAAGCTGTGGGTCGACTATCTGCTCTCGGAACGCGGCCAGACCTTGCTGGCGAATCAGGCGGGCCTGTTCTCGATTCGCGCGGACGTGCAGGGTGAAACGTCGATGGCCGGCCTCACGAAGCAGCTCGGCGACTCGCTCAAACCGATCCCGATCGGCTCGGGCTTGCTGGTCTACCTCGACCAGTCGAAGCGCCTCGAATTCTTCAAGCAATGGCAACAGTCGATCAAGCGCTAGCCCTTCGCGTTTGACACAGCGGCGCGCGCGCTGACACGCGCGGCCGCCCTTCCTTCCATACCTGTCGATATGCGGCTTTGTGCCGCAGGGGGACACTCATGCTTTCCACTAGCGCAACCGGACACCGCGCGGCACCACCGCACGCGGCAGACGGCGGCTCCATCGGCGCGCTGTCGCGCGGCGGACTGCAACCGTTCATGGGACTGCTGCGCTGGCTCGTCATCGCGGTGCTGACCGTGGCGGTGGCGCTGCCACTCGGCTTCATCCTGCTGCAAAGCGTGCTGAGCGCGCCGTTCTTCGACGCAAAGCGCACGCTCGGCCTCGCCGGCTTCGAATTCATTTTTAGCGACCCGGACTTCTGGTCCGCGCTGAAAAACTCCTTTGTCATCGCGGCCGGGATGCTGTTCATCTCGATTCCGCTCGGCGGTATTCTCGCGTTCCTGATGGTGCGCACCGACCTGCCCGGCCGCCGCTGGCTCGAACCGCTGCTGCTCACGCCCGTGTTCGTCTCGCCGATGGTGCTCGCCTTCGGCTACGTGGTCGCCGCCGGCCCGGTCGGTTTTTACTCGGTCTGGTGGATGGAACTGTTCGGCACCGCGCAAGCGCCGTGGACCGTCTATTCGGTTTTCGCCATCACGGTGATCGTCGGCCTCACACATGTGCCGCACGTGTACCTGTATTCGTCGGCGGCGCTGCGCAATCTCGGCTCGGATGTCGAAGAAGCGGCCCGCGTGGCCGGTGCGCGGCCGTTTCGCGTCGCGCTCGACGTGAGCCTGCCGATGACCCTGCCCGCGCTGCTGTTCGCCGGCGTGCTGGTGTTCTTCCTCGGCTTCGAAGTATTCGGCTTGCCGCTCGTACTCGGCGATCCCGAAGGGCACCTCGTGCTGGCCACTTATCTCTACAAGCTCACCAACAAGCTGGGCGTGCCCTCGTATCACCTGATGGCCGCGGTTGCGATGTGCATCGTCGCGATCACGTTCCCGCTCGTGCTGCTGCAACGCCGGCTGCTAAGGAGCGCGAACCGCTTCGTGACGGTCAAGGGCAAGGCGGGACGGCAGACCGTGCTGCCGCTCGGCGTGTGGCGCTGGGTCGCGCTCGGCATCGTCGCGCTGTGGCTATTCTTGACGGTGTTCGTGCCGATCTCCGGCATTACGTTACGTGCGTTCGTCACGCACTGGGGACATGGCGTGCATCTCGCGGATGCGCTCACGCTTGTCAACTTCACGGAACTGTTCGAGCAGAACAACCTGGTCCGCGCGATTCTCAACACGCTCGGCATCGGGGTGTTCGGCGGCGCGCTGGCGGTCGGCTTCTATTCACTGGTGGCGTTCGCCGGTCATCGCCGCAACGACTGGGCCACGCGCCTGCTCGATTACCTCGTGCTGCTGCCGCGTGCGGTGCCGGGCCTGCTCGCCGGTCTCGCGTTCCTGTGGGTGTTCCTGTTCGTGCCTGGCCTCAAGGAACTGAAGAACTCGATGTGGAGCATCTGGATCGCGTACACCGTCGTCTGGCTCGCCTACGGCATGCGCCTGATTCAGAGCGCGCTGCTGCAAGTCGGGCCTGAACTGGAGGAAGCGGGACGCAGCGTCGGCGCCACGCGTGCGCGCGTCAGTCTCGATGTGACGCTGCCACTCGTGCGCTTCGGCCTGCTCGCCGCGTGGCTGCTGATTTTCATGATCTTCGAGCGCGAATATTCGACCGCTGTCTATCTGCTCTCGCCCGGCACGGAAGTGATCGGCGCGCTGCTCGTGTCGCTGTGGGCCACCGGGTCGGTCGACCAGGTCGCGGCGCTTTCTGTCATCAACATCGCGATGGTCGGCGCCGGACTCGGTGTCGCGCTGCGCTTCGGAGTGAAATTGCATGGATAAGCTCTCAGTCGACAACCTCTTTCTGAGCTATGGCGACAACCCGATTCTCAAAGGCGTGTCGTTCGAACTGAACCCCGGCGAAGTGGTCTGCCTGCTGGGCGCGTCGGGCAGCGGCAAGACCACGCTGTTGCGCGCGGTGGCCGGACTCGAACAGCCGTCGTCGGGCCGCATCGAACTGGACGGTCAGGCGTTTTTCGACGGCGCGGCGCATGTCGATCTGCCGGTCGAGCAGCGCTCGCTGGGACTCGTGTTCCAGTCGTATGCGCTGTGGCCGCATCGCACCGTGGCCGATAACGTCGGCTATGGATTGAAACTGCGGCGCGTCTCGCCCGCCGAGCAGAAAAAACGCGTGCAGGCCGCACTCGACCAACTCGGCCTCGGCCACCTTGCCTCGCGTTATCCGTATCAGCTTTCCGGCGGCCAGCAACAGCGTGTCGCGATTGCGCGAGCGCTGGTCTACAACCCGCCGGTGATTCTGCTCGACGAACCGCTCTCGAATCTGGACGCCAAGCTGCGCGAAGAAGCCCGCGCCTGGCTGCGCGAGCTGATCGTGTCACTGGGCCTCTCTGCGTTGTGCGTGACGCACGACCAGACCGAAGCGATGGCGATGTCCGACCGCATTCTGTTGCTACGCAACGGCCGCATCGAACAGGAAGGCACGCCCGCCGAACTGTACGGCGCGCCCCGCTCGCTCTACACCGCCGAGTTCATGGGCAGCAACAACCGCATCGACGCACGCGTGGCCGCGGTCGACGGCGAACGCGTGACGCTTGCCGGCGACGGCTGGCAACTGCAGGCGCAGGCACGCGAAGCACTCACGGCCGGACAGCACGCGCAGGCCGTGATCCGCCTCGAACGCGTGCAGGTCGCCGACGGTCCCGGCGCGAACCGGCTCGAAGCCGACCTCGTTACGTCGATGTATCTCGGCGACCGCTGGGAATACCTGTTTCATTGCGGCGACCTGCGCTTGCGCGCCTTTGGCCACGTGCCGCGCGCGGCCGGCCGCCACTGGATCGAATTCCCCGCCAACGACTGCTGGGCCTTCGCTCAGGCGAGCTGAAGCGCGGCATGCAGACCCCGAAGGACCTCTCCTTCAGGCTGCCCAATCGAAGTTACAAACCAACCACAGGAGACTGTTGATGAAGTGGAGCATGAAGAAGGCGACCGTCGGCGTCACTTGCGCCGGACTCGCCGGTTTTGCAGCCGGCGCGCACGCGCAATCGAGCGTGACCCTGTACGGCATCGTCGACGCCGGTGTCGAGTACGTGAACCATGCCAGCAAAGACGGTGGCGCCACGCGCCTCGTGTCCGGCGGCAAGAACACTTCGCGCTGGGGTTTGCGCGGCGTCGAGGATCTCGGTGGCGGCCTGAAGGCGGTGTTCCAGTTGGAAAGCGGCATCAACATCGCCAACGGCCAGTTCGACGACAGCTCCGGCGCGATCTTCGACCGCCGTGCAACCATCGGCCTGAAAAACCGCTTCGGGCAAATCACGCTCGGACGCAATTTCACGACCACGTACGACTACATGCTGCAGTTCGACCCAATGGGTTATGCGCCGAACTACTCGTGGGCGACGTCATCCACGGCGACGGGCGGCCGCAAGGACGGTCTGTTCTCGCGCTCGTCCAACGCGGTGCGTTATGACGGCACCTTCTCCGGCTTCAAGTTCGGCGCGATGTACGGTTTCGGCAACGTGCCGGGCAGCATGAAGTCGAGTTCGAAGTACGACTTCGCTCTTGGCTACGAGACCGGTCCGTTCGCCGCGGTCGTGACCTTCGACCGGCAGAACGGCGCGAACGACAGCGTCACGCCCGCCGATACCACCAACTATATCCAGGGCATTCACGCAGGCCTGAGCTACGACTTCGGCCCCGTGAAGGCAATGGCCGGTTATCGGAACTACCAGCGCACGTTCCACACCGCCGCGCCCACTTTGCGCAGCGACATGTACTGGCTCGGCGGTCAATATGAGGTGACGCCGTTCTTCTCGCTGTTCGCTGCGATCTACCATCAGGACATCAGGGACGCGAGCGACGCCGATCCGACGCTGTTCTCGCTGCGCGCGCAGTACGCGCTATCCAAGCGCACGGTGCTGTATATGGCGGGCGGTTATGCGATGGCCAGGCATGACAACGCTGTCAGTCTGTCACGCGATTTGATCGGCGCGGCGGATACGCAAACTGGCGTGACGGCGGGTATTCAGCATCGTTTCTGAAGCAACTGAGCTTAAGCGCTTAAGGCTTCCCGAAGAAAAAAAGCGCGCGGCTGTTGTTTGCCGGCGCGCCTCGTGTTTCTTGTCTCGTGAAAAGCATCGCCGCGAGAAACCACGCGGCGATGCTTGCCCACTCAGAAGTTAAAGTTGTCGATATTGCTCGCGTCGAACGTGGTGGGCGGTCCAAGAATGATTTCGCCTTGCGGCCCGATGGTCCGTTTGCCGAGCTTGCCGGCGTCGAACGACTCGCCTTCCTTACCGCTGATCGTGCCCGAAGACAGCGCGGCCGCGGCATAAGCAGCCAGGTAGCCGAGTTGACCCGGATCCCACAATTGGAACGCCTTCACGGTGCCGTTCTTCACGAACGCACGCATCTGGTTCGGCGTACCGAGACCGGTCACCGCTACCTTGCCCTTACTCGACGAAGTGGAGATATAACGCGCGGCTGCGGCAATACCGACCGTGGTCGGCGCGACGATCGCCTTCAGATTCGGATATGCCTGCAGCAGACCTTGCGTTTCGGTAAATGACTTCTGATCGTCGTCGTTACCGTAGGCGATCTTCACGAGCTTGATCTTCGAATACTCGGGCTTTTTCAGTTCTTCCTGCATCCACTTGATCCACGTGTTCTGATTGGTCGCATTGGGCGTGGCCGACAGCACGGCGAACTCGCCCTCGCCGCCCATCAGCTTGGCCACCAGTTGAACCTGGCCACGGCCGATGCCTTCCGCGTTCGCCTGGTTGACGAACAGTTGCCGGCCCTCGGGCGCCGTGTCCGAGTCGAAGGTCACGACCTTGATGCCTTGCGACATCGCTTTCTTCAGATACGGCACCACCGCATTGGCGTCGTTCGCTGCGATCACGATCGCGTCCTGGCGCTGCGTAATCAGCGTATTGATGTACTGCACTTGCGACGACGCGCCCGCATCCGACGGCCCCACCGCTTTGCCCACGCCGCCGAACTCCTTGATCGCGGTCATGCCGCCGTCGTCGGCGATCACTTCGTAGGGGTTGTTGATCTGCTTCGGCACGAATGCGATTTTCAGACCGCTTTTCAGGCCCGCGGCGGACGCGGCGCAACTGATCGCGATCAACGCAACGCAGAGCGCCGCGGTGCCGGTGTGACGTAGAGGTTTGAACATGAAGTGTCTCCTGCCTTGTTTGTTGGACGTGACGTTGTCCGGGTTATCGGTTGTTGGACTTTCTCTTCGCAGATGCAGGCACGGCTAAAAACTTAGACTGAAGATGCGGACTTCGCGATGAAACGCCGGTCGCGCGCCGCGCGCCAGCGCGCCACCAGATTCGGTATCAGCACCGAGGCCAGCAGCAGCACGCCGGTCACGATGGTCAACGTTTCGCTGGATACGTCGTCGAGCGTCAGCGCGTTTTTCAGCACGCCGATAATCAGCAGCGACAGCAGCACGCCGATCATCGACCCGCGTCCGCCGAAAATGCTCACACCGCCGAACAGCACCGCCGCGATCACCGACAACTCGAAACCTTCACCGTTGTCGCCCCGCGCGCTCGTGAAGCGCAGCGTATAGACCACGCCCGCCAGCGCGCTCATGGCGCCGGACAGCACGAACAGACGCAAGCGGATCTTTGCCACTTCGATACCGGAGAACGCCGCGGCGGTCGGATTCGCGCCGATCGCATAGAGACTGCGGCCGAACGCCGTGGACTGCAGCAGCACGGTGAACACCACCGCGCCGACGATCACGATCACAAACGGCAGCGGTATGAAACTCGAACCAACCGTGTCCATGCCGAACGCCGTGTAAGCCGCGGGGAAATCCGCCACCGCCTGGTCGCCGAGCAGCACATAGGCGAGGCCGCGAAACAGCGCCAACGTGCCGATCGTGACCGCGAGCGAAGGCAGATTGAGCTTGACGATCACGAGGCCGTTCAGCAGACCGGCCAAGGCTCCCGCGATCAGCACCAGCACGATCACGAGCGGCATCGGCAAGCCCATGTGCCATAGCACGCCCATCAACGCGCTGGACGCGCCGAGCACCGAGGCCACCGACAGATCGATTTCGGCGGCGACGATGATCAGCGTCATCGGCAGCGCCATCAACGCAATTTCGGTCAGATCCGCCAGCACGTTGCTCAGATTCGCGCCGGTGAGAAACACCGGCGACAGCAACCGCCCGAGCGCGAGCGAGAGAATCAGCACGATCACCAGCAACACTTCCCATTGCAGCGGCGTTTCGCGTTTGCGCGTGAGCAGCGCGGAATCGGGTTTAGCCATGATCGCGTTTCCTCATCATGCGTTTTGCGACGGAGCGGGCCAGCAAGGTATCGGCGGTAATCGCGGCGACGATCAGCGCGCCCTCGATGGCCTGCTCCCAGAATGGCGACACGTGCAGCACGACCAGCGCGATGCTGATCACGCCGAGCACGAGCGCGCCCAACGTCGCGCCGAGAATCGTGCCGACGCCGCCAGTGATTGCGACACTACCCACCACGGCGGCGGCCACCACTTGCAATTCGATGCCCTTCGCGGTGCTGGCATCCACGGTGCCGAAGCGTGCCAGCCACAACGCGCCCGCGAAACCGGCAATCGCGCCAGAGAGCAGAAATCCCGCCATCACACGACGCTCCACGTTCACACCGGCGAGACGCGCCGCCTCCGGATTCGAGCCGATCGCGTAGTGTTCGCGGCCACCGCGAAACTGCTTCAGATACACGGCGAGACCGGCCAGCACGACGATCGCGATCAGCGCAAGCGTGGGAATGCCGAGCAACGTTCCAGTCGCTAGACGAGAGAAAGCATCGGGCAGGCTGGTGGCGTTGATCTGCCCGCCATGCACCCACGCATAGTCCGCTCCGCGAAAAATGTACAGCGTGGATAGCGTCGCCACCAGCGACGGCACGCGTCCGACCGCGACGAGCAGCGCATTGATGCCGCCCGCCACGAGACCGATGGCAAGCCCCGCGGCCAACGCGACGATCACCGGCATCTGCGGAAACGCGACATACAGGCTGCCGACCGCATACGCGCTGATGCCGACCGTCGAGCCGACCGACAGATCGATATGCCGCATCAGGATCACCACGGTCATGCCGGCCGTCAGCAAGCTGATGATCGACACGTTCAGCAACACGTCGCGCAGGTTCTGCAGGTTCAGGAACTGCGGTTTCGCGAGCCCGGTGCCCACAATCAGCAGAATCAGTACGACGAACAGCGTTGTTTCGCGGCTCTTCGCGATGCTTGCGGCAAAGCCGCCCGGCGAGCCCGCCGTGCGCTTCGCGACCGGCGGATGGACCGGCGCGGGATGGGTGGAAGAATGGCGCATCATGCGGCGTGTCCCAGCGGTGGAATCGGTTGGACTGGATGGCCGACGGGTTGGCCAAGTGCGGCGCCCATGATGCGCTCCTCGTCGGCGTCGGCACGCGCTATATCCGCGCTGATACGTCCCTCGTGCATCACCAGCACGCGGTCGGCCATGCCGAGTACTTCGGGCAATTCGCTCGAGATCATCAGCACCGCCATGCCGTCGCGCACCAGTTCGGCGAGCGCGCTATACACCTCGGCCTTCGCGCCGACGTCGATCCCGCGCGTGGGTTCGTCGATGATCAGCACTTTCGGCCCGGTTGCCAGCCATTTGCCGAGCACGACTTTCTGCTGATTGCCGCCCGACAACGTGCCGACCGGCGCGTTCGGGTCGCCCGCCTTGAGACGCAGACGCGTGCCCCATTGATTGGCGAGTTGCGTCTCGCTGCGCGTCGAGATGAGGCCGTGTTTGACGAGCCGCCCGAGCACGGTCATCGAGGCATTGCGCGCAATGCTCAATTCCAGCGCGAGTCCTTGTTGCCGGCGGTCCTCCGGCACGAGCGCAAGTCCGGCGCGCACCGCGGCGGCGGGCCGGCCTGCCGTCAGACGCTTGCCGGCAATCCAGATTTCGCCCGAGTCGAGCGGATCGATGCCGAAGATCGCGCGCGCGACTTCGCTGCGCCCCGCGCCGACCAGCCCGGCCAGCGCCACGATCTCGCCCGCGCGCACGTCGAAGGAAATGTCCTTGAAGACGCCCACGCGCGTGAGGCCGCGTACCGACAGGCGCACTTCCCCAGGCGGCCGGTCGGCTTTCGGATAGAAGGTTTCCAGATCGCGCCCGACCATTTTGGCCACGATCGACTCAGTGGTGAGATCGGCGGTCAGGCCGTCGAAAACTTTCGCGCCGTCGCGCATGATCGTGACGCGCTGTGTCAGCGCGAATACTTCGTCGAGCCGGTGCGTGATGAACAGAATCGCCACGTCACGCTCGCGCAGCTTGCGCACGATCGCAAAGAGCCGCTCCACTTCGGGCAGCGACAACGCGGCGGTCGGTTCGTCCATGATGAGCACGTTGGCGTTCAGCGACAACGCCTTGGCAATTTCGATCACCTGCTGATCGGCAATCGACAAACCGCGCACCAGTTGATCGGCGCGCAGATCGACACCGAGCGACGCCAGCAAGCCGTCCACCTCGCGGCGCATCGCGTCGTATTGAATGCGGCCGATCCGGTCCACCGGCTGCCGCCCCATGAAGATGTTCTCCGCGATCGACAGATCGAAGAACAGCGTCGGTTCCTGATAGATGACCGCGAGCCCGGCGTCGCGCGCTTCAGCGGGTGTCGCGAAGCGGCGCGCCACGCCGTCCACCAGCAACTCGCCGGTATCCGGCTGATGCACGCCCGCGAGAATCTTCACGAGCGTCGATTTGCCCGCGCCGTTCTCGCCGAGCAACGCATGCACTTCTCCCGGCCATAGCGCGAGATCGCCGTCGGAAAGCGCGCGAACCCGGCCGAATGATTTACTCGCGTGCCGCAATTCGAGCCGCGGCACTGAGGATGTGGCTTGCTGCACAGCGTGTCTCCTTCTTTTTCGCGTTCCAATGCCCTTCAGATGCGGTAGCAACGTTCCGCATTACGGCAAAACAGCGCCTCTTTCTCGGCGACGCTCGCGCCATCCACGATCGATGCATACGCATGCCACAAATCCGCGTATGAGCCGAACAGCCGGTCGACGGGAAAATTCGAGGCGAACATCGCGCGCTCGACGCCGAACGTATCGATCGTTTCGAGCACGTACGGCCGTAGGCTTTCAACACTCCACTGGTGGTCGAACATCGCGAGTCCACTGATCTTCACCGCGACATTGCGGCAACCGGCGAGCAGGCGCATGCCGTCGCGCCAGGCGCGATAGCCCGCCACGCTATTACGGTCCACGAACATGCCCGCGTGGTTGATCACGAATTGCGTGTCGCCATGCGAGCGCGCCAACGCCGCCGCTTCTTCCATCTGTGACGGATACAGTTGCAGATCAAACGACATGTCGTAACGGCGCAGCAACGCGAAGTGTTCGCGCCATTGCGGCTCGCGCATGAAATGACGGCCGACGTAATCGAACAGCTTGTTCTCGTGCACGTTCAGAATCTGCCGGATGCCACGCGTATTCGCGAACGACGCATGCGCTTCGAGCACGGCCGGCGCATTCGGCGCGGACAGATCCACCGCGGCGACGATCGCGTTCGGCATGCCGCGCGATTCCTTGCGATCCGCAATGGATTGCAGCCAGCGCGTTTCTTCGACCGGATCGGCGGGATCGTGATTCGCTTCCACGTGCACCAGTTTCAGTACCTCGACATCGCCCGCCTCGCCCAGCAGATCGTCCAGCAGGTAGTCGTGCTTCAAGTCACGCGCATCGCCCACGAACGACACGCCCGGGTTTTCCAGCCACGGATAGCGATGCGTTTTCAGATCCCACAAATGGATATGCGAATCGACCACCTGCATGCGACATCCTCCGTCCGGTGAAGATCGTTTCGAGTCAGATCATGTAAGTCTGCTGAGCGGCAATCAGATCAAGTCGGCTTAGCTCAGCGAGTTCAGGTGAAAGACCGGTTCGAGCGGCTGCTGAAGCGGCGTGTGATCCGGCGCCGTGTGCATGATGTCAGCCATGTAATCCCACCATTTGCGCATGACGTCGAGTTGCGGCAGTTCGTCCATGGTGTGATGGTTGTTTCGCGTCAGCACGGCGAAGAGATGGTGCGAGTCCGGGTCGAAGAAAATCCGGTAGTCGCGAACACCGGCATTGTGCAATGCATCAACCAGTTCGGGCCAGATTTGCGCGTGACGTCGTTCGTATTCCTCGCGCATGCCGGGGTTGAGCACCATCCGGAAAGCGATTGTTTCCATTGCGGCCTGTCTCCCGTCGTATCGGAGCGCTTTCTCGGAGAAGCGCCTGATGCGACTATAATTCCTGCGTCGATAGCATCTCAATCCGTTGTTGGGATTGGGCGATCCACAAACCGAATCGCACCCGACCCATGAGCCAACACTCAGCAACTGTCGCACTCGTCAATCGGCTCAAATTCAAGCACCTCGCGCTGCTCGTCGCGCTCGACGACGCGCGCAATCTCCATCAGGCCGCAGAGGCCGTCAACGTGGCCCAGCCGAGCGCGAGCCGCATGCTCGGCGATATCGAAGAAGCATTCGGCTTTCTGCTGTTCGAGCGCAACGCGCGCGGCATGACGCCCACGCCGCTTGGCGTCGTCACGCTGGCCTATGCCCGGCGTGCACTGGCGGAACTGACCCGTTTCGCCGAAGACCTCGACGTCAAACGCCGCGGCGGTCACGGCCAACTGACGGTCGGCGCGATCATGGGCGCCGCGCCCGATCTGCTGGCCATGGCGGTCGCCGCGCTGAAAACCGAAAGCCCGCTGTTGAACGTGCGCATTCTCGGCGAGACCAGTGACCAGGTCGTGCAATTGCTGCATCGCCGCGAAGTCGATCTGGCGCTCGGGCGCCTGACCAGCCCGCTGCAACACAACGATTTCAGTTTCGAGCCGCTCGCGCGCGAAACGCTGCTGCTCGTGGTGCGTGCGGTGCATCCGCTCGCGCAGCGCGCGCGCGTCAGCTTGCGTGAGCTGATCGACTGGCCGTGGGTGGCGCAGCCCGTCACCAGTCCGGCGCGCGTGCTGTTCGAAGAGGAACTGGCGCGCGCGGGACTGGCCACGCCGGTGAATCTGACCGAATGCGCGTCGATCTTCGCTACGCTGCAATTGCTCGAGAATTACGATGCGGTGGCCATGCTGCCCGAGTCGGTCGTGCGCGATCATTTGCGCGGCAAACTGCTCGTCGCGTTGCCGCTCGAAATCGGCAAGAGCCTTTCGGGCTTCGGCATTCTCACGCGCAAGGAAGAACCGCTCGCAGAACCGGCGCTGCGTTTCATCGACCTGTTGCGCGGTTTCTCGCACAAGCTCAAACGCGACGACACCGCCGCGGCCGCATCTGACTCCCTGGTCGCGGCTTCGGCTCCGGTGAACTGAAATCGGCATCGCGCGTTATTGCAGGTTGACGAAGAGGCCGCCGTCCACCAGCAGCGCAGCGCCCGTCACATAGCGCGCGCGCTCGGAGGCGAGGAACGTCACGCAATCGGCGACATCTTCCGGGCGGCCCAGTCTGCCGAGCGGGATGCGTTTTTCGAAGTAGGCTTTTTTGGCTTCGTCGGCGAGGTCTTCAGCGTTCAGATCGGTGGCGATGGTGCCGGGCATCACCGAGTTGCAGCGAATGCCATACGGTCCCAATGCGACCGCGCAGGATTGCATCAACGAATGCACGCCCGCTTTGGTCGGCGTGTAATGCGTCTGCATGCCGCCGCCCACCAGCGCGCTGATCGAACTCGTCGCCACGATCGCGCCGCCCGTACCCTGCGCTTTCATCTGTTGCGCGGCGGCTTGCGTTACATAGAACGCGCCGTTCAGATTGACCGCCACCGTCGATTCCAACACCTCCGGCGGCATGTCGAGAAAAGCATGAAACGGACAGATGCCCGCGTTGCTGGCCAGCACGTCGACTTTGCCGAACGCCTCGACCGTGTGGCGCACCAGTTGCTGACCGGTTTCGCGCGCAGCGACGTTGCCTTCGATCGCAATCACGCGCCGCCCCAGCGCCTCGATTTCACCGACCACTTCCGCAACGGCGGAACGGCGTCCATACGATGCGTCGTTGTCGCCCCAGTAGTTGATCGCTACGTCCGCGCCTTCGGTTGCGCACGCAACGGCTATCGCGCGGCCGATGCCGCGCGAGCCGCCGGTGACGATCACGACCTTGTCCTTGAGCAGCACGTCATTCTCCTTTCAGGGTTCGAATTTGCGACGGGTGACGCGCACGGCGCGGCTCGACCCGACAACAAGCAATCAACACGCACTCATCGCGAACTCAACGCGAACTCAACGCGCATAAGGCCGCACCAGCGCGCATTCCGGATTCAGCCTCACGCCGAAGCCCGGCGCGTCCGGCACCTTCATGCGCCCGTTCACGGGCACGGGTTCATCGAGCAACAGTGGCGTGAACATCGGCACGACTTCGTCGGCTTTGGGCGCCATCATCAGAAACTCGGCGAACGGCGAGTTGTGCCGCGTGACCACGAAGTGATAGCTATACACCGACGAACCGTGCGGCACGACCATCACATTGTGGGCATCCGCTAGCGCGGAGATCTTGATCAACTCGGTAATGCCGCCGCACCAGCCGACATCCGGTTGAATCAGATCGCAACATTGCATCTCCAGCAACATGCGAAAGCCCCAGCGCGTTGCTTCGTGTTCGCCGGTCGACACCATCATGCCGCGTGGCACATTGCGGCGCAGTTCGGCGTAACCCCAGTAGTCGTCGGGCGGCAGGCACTCTTCGATCCATTTCAGGCCATACTCGTGCGCCGCTTGCGCGAGCCGTGTGGCATACGGCACATCGAGGCTCATCCAGCAGTCGTACATCAGCCAGAAGTCGTCGCCCACCCGGCTGCGCATGTCCGCGAGCTTTTCCAGATTCTTCTTGAGGCCCGCTTCGCCTTCGGCAGGACCGTGCTGCAACGGCAGCTTGCCGCCGATGAATCCCATCTCCTTCGCCAGATCGGGCCGCGCGCCAGTCGCATAGAACACCAGCTCGTCGCGCACCGGACCGCCCAATAGCTGGTACACCGGCTCTTTGCGCACTTTCGCGAGCAGATCCCACAACGCGAGATCGACGCCCGAGATCGTATTCAGCACGACCCCTTTGCGACCGTAATACAGAGTCGAGAAGTACATCTGATCCCACATTTTCTCGATGTCGGTAACGAGTTGCCCTTCGAGAAAACGCGCGAGATGTTTCTCGACGATGAACGCGCCGATCTCGCCACCCGTCGTCACCGCAAAACCCACGGTGCCGTCGCTCGCTTCGATCTCCACCACGAGCGTGCCCAGCACATTGATACCGAATGACTGGCGGCTCTGGCGATACTCCGGATAACGCGCCATCGGCGTGGAGATGTGATCGTCGATCCAGTGTCCGCCGGGTTGGTCGTGATAATCCGCACCGCCGCCGCGGACGATGAAGGCACGCACGTGCCGAATGGTAGGCATGGCCATGTATGGAGGCTCCGTTATGAGTGCGTCGAGCGAGCGCCTAGCGGGCGCGATGCAGTAAGGTTTTGAAAGTTGCGCCCGGCTGGGCGGCGTCGCGCCGCAATAGCGTGCCGATCAAAAGCGCGGCGAGCAGACTCGACATGCCCAGCACGACCAATCCCGCCGACTTCGACGAAAAGGCATGTTCCGCCGCGGTGCGCAAGCTCGGCGCAATGAAACCGCCGAGCCCGCCGAGCGAATTGATCAACGCGATACCGCCCGCCGCGGCCGCGCCTGTGAGGTGACGCGTGGGAAACGTCCAGAAAAGCGGCTGCGCGGCAATGAAACCGCTCGCGGCACAACACAGCGCGAGTAAGCCGATGGAAGGACTGCTCGCGAGTCCGGACACACCAATGCCGAGCCCGGCGACGATCAGCAACGCCACCGCCCAACGCCGATGCCCACCGGTGCGATCCGCGCGGCGCGGCACGTACCACGTCACAGCCAGCGCACACAGCCATGGGAGCGCGGCGACGAGACCCACACGCAAGCCGACCGTCGTTCCAAGGAAAGCCGCCACCTGTTGCGGCAGATAGAAAATCACGCCGTACACACTCATCTGGATCAGCAGATAGATCGCCGACAGCAGCAACACGCGCCTATCCACCAGGGCGGCCAGAATGTTATGCGGGCCGTGCGCGGACGCAGCACGCGCATCGTCTTCGAGTGCGCTACGCAAGGTGGCGCGCTCCTGCGGTTCGAGCCAACGCGCGTCTTCGGGGCGATTGTCGAGATACCAGAATGCCCACACGCCCACCAGCGAAGCCAGCACGCCCTCCACCAGAAAGAGCCATTGCCAGCCGGCAAGACCCAGCGCGCCATGCAATTCGAGCAGCGACCCCGACAACGGGCTGCCAAAAATAAACGCCAGCGGCGCGCCGAAATAAAACACGCCCACCGCACGCGCCCGGGACGACTGCGGAAACCAGTGGGTGAGGTAATAGATCACGCCCGGAAAGAAACCCGCCTCGGCGACGCCGAGCAGAAACCGTAGCGTATAGAACGCCGTGGGCGTATGCGCGAGGCTCATCGCGGCCGACACGAGCCCCCATGTCACCATGATCCGGCACATCCAGGCGCGCGCGCCGACCCGATGCAACAGCAGATTGCTCGGGACTTCGAACAATGCATAGCCGACAAAAAACACGCCCGCACCGAAGGCAAACGCCGCATTCGACAAACCTGTGTCGTGCCGCAAAGCCTTTTGCGCGAAACCAATGTTGGCGCGATCGAGGAACGCCAGCACATACATCAGCAGTAGAAACGGCAGTAGCCGGCGCATTACCTTGCCGTTGATCGCCTCGAGTGAAACGGGCGCATGCGTGTCCATGTCGTCTCCTTCGCAGAGCACGCGCGGGTGGCGGCTCTGCGGGTTTCTTTTCTTGTGTAGCGCTACCGTGCTAACGCAGGTGCGACGCCGCGCCGGCTTAGTAGGTTGCGCGGCCGCCGGACAGGTCGAATACCGAAGCGGTACTGAACGCGCAGTCCTCGGACGAGAGCCACAGAATCAACGACGCCGCTTCTTCGGGCAACAGGAAGCGGTTCATGGGAATCTTCGAAAGCATGTAGTCGATGTGTTGCTGCGACATCGAATCGAAGATCTCGGTTTTAGCCGCGGCGGGCGTGACCGCATTGACGAGAATGTTCTTCGTCGCGAGTTCTTTGCCGAGCGATTTGGTCAAGCCGATGAGTCCGGCCTTGGAGGCGCTGTAATGCGAGGCGTTAGGGTTGCCCTCCTTGCCCGCCACCGAGGCGATATTGACGATCCGGCCATAGCCCTGCTTGAGCATTTGCGGCACGACCGCGCGGCAGGTCAGATACGGGCCGATCAGGTTGACATCGATCACGCGGCGCCAGATGTCGGGCGCCAGTTCCCACGTGGTGCCATTGCCGCCGGTGATGCCGGCACAATTGATCAACACGTCGATCGCCCCGTGATCGGCAACGGTTTGCGCCACGGCCTGTGCGACGGCGGCTTCCTGTGTCAGTTCGACTGAGATCGCGGTGACTTTGCCCAATTCGCTCAGCTCACGCTGACTGCGGGCAAGACGTTCGGCGTCCACATCCCATAGCGCGACCGATGCGCCCGAGTTGAGTGCCCGCTGCGCCACTGCGTAGCCGATACCACGCGCGCCGCCGGTAATGGCGACTACGCGCCCCTCCAGATCGATTCGATTCATCGCTGTGCTCCTGTTGGCAGGCCTGAACGGCATGCCTTTGTGTTGTTGTATCCGGCTGTCTGTGCTGCTGGCCCAGCCAATATACGAGCGGCGCGATGCGCTAACAATCCGAGTATTGGAGCAGGTGATAACAAAAGTGGATCGGGAGGCGTGTGCGGTGCAGCGAACCAGTCGGCACCGTTTTCGCAGAGCGGGCAGACTGCGCGAGTAGGTGCGCAAGTGCCGGTCTGCCCGACCAGGCAGCGTCGGCGGCAAGATGAATCACGCGAAAATCGCGCGCGGGCAACGGTCCACCCTGTGTGGTCGCCCCCTTTTTAGTTTATTTTTTTGCACTTGCACAACCGTCCGATCGCGCCGGATACTGACTTGGCCCGCGTTGTCTCCTCAGCGGGTGCATCAGTCTTCGCCCGCGTCGCGCGGGCTTCTTTTGAACGATGGATGCGAACGTCAGGAGGCGCCATGAAAGTCTGCGATGGATGCTCCGATATCGACGGCCGGCCCGTCGATGTTCAACGGCAGGAAAACCTCACCCTGATTGGCGTGGCGGAGCGCAACGGCGCGCTCGTTCTCGAGCACTACCGCTGCGACAAATGCCGGGCCATTATCGCCAGACAATTCGCCGGTGATTCCGACGAACGAATCTGGAGCGTTATCGAAACAGCCCATTGAGCGGTCGCCGCCGCCCGCTGCCGCCTGATGCCTGACCTATCGAACAAGGAACCCATAGGTGAGCGGATCACGCTCATCCAGTAGCCAGGTTGCCAGGCCGCAGACAAAAGCATTACCTTCCACCTCCGGAATCACGGCCTTGAAATCACCCACGGTCGTCTCGCTGAGAACACGCCCTTTGAATACCGTGCCGATAATGGACTCGTTCACCAGCGTGTCGTCCTTGCCCAACTTGCCGCGCAAATAAAGCTGCGCGACCCGTCCTCCGGTCCCGGAACCGGTTGGTGAACGGTCCACCTCACGGTCCGCAAACACGCAACAGTTGGCTTGCGTCGACTCCGCGTGCCGCGGCGCATTCGCAATGATGGTGCCGTAGATGTGGTTGATCTCCGGAATATGCGGGTGCACCACGGGAAACGCCCTGTTTGCCGCCTCCTTGACTTCGGCGCCGAAGCGCACGAGTTCTTCCACCGACGACTCCCGCACTTCGAGACCATGCGGCGCTCCGTCGGTGTAAAAGTAGAACGCGCCGCCGAATGCGATATCGCCGGTTACCGAACCGAACGACGGCGTCTCTACGGTCACGTCCTGCTTCCAGATAAACGACGGCACGTTGACGAAGCGAACGTTACCCGCGTGCTCGCCGTCCCACTTCACGAAGGCTTCGATGAAGCCGCACGGCGCATCGATGCCGATGCGCGTTTCGGGTATCTGACGCTGCACCCAACCCAGTTCGACCGCCGCCGTCGACAGCGCGATGACGCCGTGGCCGCAATGGTCGCTATACCCCTCGTTATGAAGAAAGATGATGCCGAAATCAGCGCCGGGGCTGACCGGTTCCGTCAGATACCCGCCGTACATGTCGGCATGCCCACGCGGTTCGAACATCAGAGCGCGGCGGATATCGTCGGCGTTTTCCTTCAGCCACGCGCGCCGCTTGACGATCGTGTCGCCCGGCAGACGCGGCAAACCGCTGGTGACAATGCGGAATGCCTCTCCGCCGGTGTGGACTTCGACAGTCTGGATCGTGCGTGAAATTTTCATGTTTGCTTCGTGAAGTGGCTGGGTCGCTTGCCGTTACGTTACTGACCGTACGGAACCGGCAAGCCGTTCTTGATGGTGTACACGGTGGTCGGCGCGCCCTTCAGGTCGCCGAACTCGTCGAACGAATAGGTGCCCGCGACGCCCTTATAGTTCTCCTTCGCGAGTTGCGCGGTCAGCTTCGCCTTGTCCGTGGTCGTCCCGGCCTTCACCATGGCGTCGGCGAGCAACTTCACGCCGTCGTAGTAGCTCACGGCGTAGACCTGGGTATCGATGTTGTACGCGGCCTTGTACTTCTGCAGGAACTCGCGACCGGCCGGTGTTTTCTCCAGCGCAATGCCGCCTTGGGCACAGTAGACGATCGACGCCGCGTCGCCGGCAACCTTGCCCATGTCGGCGGAGCAGATTCCGTCGCCGCCCAGCAGCTTCGCCCTGAGCCCACGCTGGCGCATCTGTTTGGCCATCGGCGCGCCTTGCGCCGCGTATCCGCCAAAGAAGATCACGTCAGGATTTTTGGACTTGATGTTCGTCAGAATGCCGAGGAAGTCGGTGGCCGACGAACTGGTGAATTCCTGGTCGACGATCTGAATGCCGTTCGCCTTGGCAACCTTCGTGAACTGCTCCGCCACGCCTTGACCGTAGGCCGTGCGGTCGTCGATCACAGCGGCCGTTTTGGCCTTCAACGTCTTCGCGGCGAATTGCCCCATCGTGCCGCCGAGTTGTTCGTCGCTCGCGCCGATACGGAAGATGTTCTTGAAGCCCTGCTTGGTCAGCGCGGGGTTGGATGCAACGGGCAGTATCGGCACGTTTCCGGCGTTGTAGACGCGCGAGGCCGGAATCGCCACGCCCGAGTTGTACGGTCCAACGACAGCGACCACGCCGCTGTCGACCAGTTTCTGCGCAACCTGCACGCCGATTTTCGGGTCGGCCTGGTCGTCCTGCGAATCCAGCTTGAAGGTGACCTTCTGCCCGGCGACGCTTACTCCTGCCTTGTTCAGTTCGTCGATGGCGAGGCGCGCGCCGTTCTCGTTGTCCTTGCCGTTCGGCGCTTGCGGGCCCGTTAGCGGAGCCGAATGACCGATGGTGACGACGACCTGGGCCGTCGCGGACAGGGTGAAACCAGCGGCCATCAATGCGGCCGCAGTCATTGCAAGACGTCGCATACGAACTCCGATTGGACTGGGGAGCAATCACCATATGCTCAATTCGGCGCCAATTCAATCTAACGCCCAGAACCGCGGCCACTTTCGGATCACGTCGCGGGTAATTTTCGAATCCAGCCACGACTCTTGCGCGTATATCAGCCAAGCCGGTGGATATCCGGCTCCAGCGCCGCTCTGTTAATTCCGGCGTTGACCCATGGTTGACCAGTGGCTTGCGGCTGAACGCGGCGTACTTCCGCGTCATTCAGACCCGAGCAGCTGTTTGCGCTTCGCCGCTGCGCAATCAGTCAGTCTTTAGCGGTAGATGAAGCTTCGGGGCGTGCTGAAGCATGCGCCGGAATCGCTGGAGAAATATTATGGAAAAGTTAACGCTCAAAGTCCTGCTGGCGCGGGTTGGTGTCGCATCGCTCTGTGCGTGCGCCGCTATGGTTGCGCAGGCTGGAGGCAATGGCAATGGCGGAAACGGCAGCGGCGGCTCTCACGGCGCCGCCACATCAGGCATGACCTACCACAGCGAGCCTATCTCGAGCCCCTGGAACCGGGTTCCCGGCGACATGACAAAGCATGCCGACACCGGCGCCTCCACCATGCCCGGCATGTCGCCGGACGACGGCGCCCAGTCGACCAAGACCGGGCAATAAATATTCACAGGGACATTGGTGCCGGACGTGGCGTGCTTGCGCGTCCGGTGCTGAGTGTCCAGACGACCTGGGGCGAGGCTGGGTTGAGAGGCTGGGTTGAGAGTCTCGGCTGAGAGTCAACGCCGAAACTGCAGGCCAACGATCACGTCCGAAAGTCAGCGCCGACAATCGTCAGAGCCGCTCCAGTTCGTTTTTCATCCAGTCATGAACGGCATGACTCAACTCTTGCTGCGTCATCTCCTGAGGCGAGAGCGCTGGCCCGATAACCACGCGAATATGCCCGCGTCGGTCAGGCCAGCCTTTCGTCGGCCAGACCTTACCCGCGTTCAACACCACAGGAACAGCAGGCACGCCGGTCGCACACGCCAGTCGAACGCCGCCCGATGTCATTCTCAACGGGGCATCGTGAAGCACCCGCGTCCCTTCCGGGAAAATGACGACGACATCGCCCTTAGCCAGCCTCTCCGCACTTTCCTTCGTCACAGCCTGGTGAGCCTGCCGGGCCGAGCCGCGGTTCAGGCTGACCATGTCGAGACCGCGCAGCACCCAGCCAAAGAACGGGATACGCAGCAGGTCTTCCTTGAACACGAAGCTGATGCGGCGTGGAATCAGCGCGAGAAACGCGAGCGTTTCCCAAGTCGATTCATGACGGCACAGAATGATCGCGGGGCCGTCGGGAAGATGTTCGAGCCCCTCGATCGAACATGACACGCCGGGCAGCCAGCGCATGACGAAAACCAGCGCACGGCACCACTGTTTCGCGAGCCAGTATCGTCCAGCCCGTCCGACGAAGGGAAACAGCAGGAGAATGACAATGGAATACAGCGTCCCGCTACCGAGCAGGTAAACAATAAACAGCCATTTGGTGATAGTAGAGCGCATCAGGACCTGGATCGGGTGGGTAAGCGGCGCAAGAATATCACCGTAACGCATTGAGACTGCGCGGAGCCGCCGATCATTAGTCCGTGCACGCGGGGCAAGCCAACGCCTCAGCCGCGACAGTCTGCTCACTGCGGCCGAAGCTCGCGAGCGCGGCGAGCCCCAGCAACGCGAGACCGCTGCCCAGCAGAAAGTCGGCGGAAATACCCACATGGTCCACCACCACGCCGCCCACCAGCGACCCCAGCGCGATCGCAACCTGAATGATGCTCACGAACAATGCCGAACCTGCTTCGGGTGAGTCGGGCGTAGCGCGCTGAATCCAGATGCTGAAGCACAGCGGCAACGCGCCGAACGAAATGCCCCACGCGAGCACGAGCGCCATGACGCCGATCGTCGAATGCTGAAGCAGTGGCAGCGATACCAGCGCGAACAGCAGCAGCGAAACCATCACGGCTAGCGACACTTTCAGGTTGCGCGTCACCGTCGACGAAACGGCGAAGTTCGAGAAGAAACCGATAATGCCGAAGCCGAGCAGCAGCCACGTGATCGTCGACATGTCCAGATTCGCGTTGTGCAGCAGGAAAGGCGTGATGTACGTGTACGACGAAAAGTGCGCACCGAACACGAGTGCCACCATCAACATGCTTCGGCGCGGATGCGGCCGGCGCAGTAGCGCCACCAGGTCGCGCAGGCGCAACGCGGCCTCAGAAGGCAAAGACGGCACGAAGAAGAACTGCGCGACGAGCGCGATAGCGACCAGCACGCCGGTTGCCATGAACGATTCGCGCCACGACGCGAAACTCGCGATGAACGTGCCGAGCGGCACGCCGATCACGGTTGCGCAGGTGACGCCGGTGAGGATCGTCGCCATGGCTCGCGCCGAATCTCTCGGCTTCACGAGCCGCACCGACGCCGCCGTGGCCAGCGTCCAGAAACCGCCCAATGCAGCGCCGAGCAGCGCGCGCCCGAGCAGCATGACAAGAAAATTCGGCGCAAAAGCCGAAATCAGATTCGAAGCGAGCAGCAAAGCAGTCAGTAAAAGAAATACCCGCCGCCGATCCATACGCCCCGCCACCAGCATCAAGCCCGGTGCTGAGATGGCTGCGATGACGCCGGGCACGGTGACCATCAGGCCGGCCGTGCCGGGCAGTACGCCGAGTTCCGCGGCGACCCGCGGCAACAGTCCGACCGGTAGAAATTCCGTCGTGACGAAAGCAAAAGCGCCGACCGCGACGGCGAGCACGGCAAGCCACGATCGCAGGGACGACGGGGCGCCGTCGTCCAGCGAGGCACTGCTGGACGGGAGAGTATCTTCGATCAACATAGTATTGTTAGCGAGTCTCTAAACAACAGATGGGATTGGAGCGGCCACACCGCGCTAATCCATTCACGAAGCGCAGGCACGATGAAAAAAGCAGGCCATGTTGGCCTGCTTGCCGGCAGCGATGCGAGTGCAGTCTGGAAAAATAGCGAGTGAAAACCCGAATGGAATACACCATAACATCGTATTAAATCGCTCGCTGACGACTGCGGAAAATTGCGGTCACGCGTGGGGTTATTCGTGCAGCGCTTGCGCGCGCAGCCTAAGCGAGCATGACGCTTCGATTCCCGGCAAATTCCAGTGGGGACGCTTGGGCACAGCGTTTGCTGAATGCCACGTCAGCGTTTAGCGCGCTTTCAACCGCTTATCACAACGAGGACATCGCACATGGTTAGCACCCGCCCCTGCACCGCCACTTGCATGATCGACGGCATGCCGGTCACCGTCACCTTTTATCCGGACAACGGCGTTTTGCGCATCGCCAATTCAGCGGGAACGTGCATCAGGGAAACGCGCTGGCATGCGTCGTGGCGCGCACTGCTGGATGAATTCCGTGGTTTCGCCGAACGCGCCACGGTGCAGGGCCATGATCTTGACGCGATGATGGGACGTCTACGCGAACGCGCCGGTCATTCGCAGCACGGCATGTCGCTCGCATAAGAGCGCTCGCTTAAGCAACAAGCACAGCGCAATGGTAAGCGACGGGGAAGTGACGGGAATGCGATGCCTGCAATGCACACCGCATTCCCAAAGATGAACTCAAAGATGAATCTGTCATTGACCAAAATAGACACTGCATTGCGGCCCGGAAGAAGCGCATCGCTGGCTTTGCCGGCTTCCCGCCTCCGATTGCCCCGCTGCCACGCCTCCATAGGACACGTTCTGTACCGGTTGGGCGCCGGCATTCATGCCCCCTGCCGGTTCGCCGAAAGACATATCGGTCGTCGCCTGCGCCGATTCGTTCGCGTTCCGTTGCATCAGCGCGCTGCTCGACAGTCCGGCGGCCTGCGGGCTTTGCATCTCCTGCGCGCTCGCCGTTTGCGGCGCGAGAACGAGCATGGCGCTGGCCGCCGCCATCAATAATCGTAGTTTCATGTCCAGACTCCTTGAATCCGGCGCAGCAGTTCTCGTCCTCCAGACAATCGGTCCGTGAAAAAACGCCCGGCGGCCCGATAGGGCTGACGGACGAGTCGATGTCGATGCGAACTGCTGCGGCGAGTCATCGAACTAAACGGGTACCACCTTGCCAGACCTGCAACCGATGTCGGACGCGTTCTCGCCAATGGCCGGAATCAGTCGTCGCAGGCTGGAAGTGCGGATTTTGGCTCCGCTGTTTCTTTATAGCTCGGCCACTCAGGAATTCAATCGCGGAACACCCGGCGTGGTCCAACGCGGCGGGTAAGTTCAAAAGCGTGCTTTTGAAACAAAATCAATCGACCCTGCACGTGCTTTGGCCACACAGTGCGTTATGATGCTGGCATAACGTAAATAATCGGCCCCGCGCGAGGCACCGGCGAGAGACGGAGCGTGGAGATGAAACCGGTCATCCGCAATCAATGCATCGTCAATAACGTTTCCTCCCTTGTGGGCATGAGGCTTATCCAGCCTTATCTGCCGCGCAGCGGAGCTGCTCGAATATCCATTGACTGATAACCTGGTTTGATAGGCGGCGGGTTCGGCCATATGCTGCGCCGCGATATAGGGAACGACGTTTTTTTCTGACGCTGCCTTTGGATTTCCTTCAATCGATAACCACACCGCGGGCCGTCCCCATCTATATGGGCTCGATGCTGTCGCGGTTTCCCCTTGCAATCTGTAATTGACAGAACGCTGGACGCTTTAGAAGGACGAATATCTTATGGACGAAAGGAAGCGAGATAGCATGATTGCGTATCTCCGCCACCGCATGGAAGAGTTTGGTATCAAACCAGAAGACCTTGCTGCAGTACTGGCGTCCGAGCCGGCTGCGAAAAAGGGCGAACGCTACCGCAGCGCGACCGGAGATAGCTGGGACGGCCAGGGTGAGATGCCCCAGTGGCTGAAACAGGCCATCAGCGCCGGGCAGTCTATCGATCACTTCGAGTTGTCGGCCGCGCCGGCGCCGGCGCCCGCGCCGCAGCCGAAAAAACGTGTGGACTGGCAAAATGATCCGTTCGCAGGCAGTCCGCTCGCGCGCTCGAACAATCGCTGAACCACCGCTGAGCCACCGCACCGCGCGGGCTCATGCTAATGATCGAGCGGCATAACGCCATGAAAGAACTGGCTTCGCGCGCTAACCGCATGCAGCCGTTGGCGACCCGCTGACTTCCGCGCAATCCGTGCGGTGGCCTTGCGTGACGCTTTGCTTTGAGCGCAGCCGTGTCCGAAGCGGCACCGGTTAGCGATTACGCGTCGCAAGTGGTGGCGCCGTGCGCCGAAACGATGGGCGCGCAAATCGTTGCCGCGTTGACCGTGGCCGATGGCGGCGCTGCGTATTCCGGCAGTTCGATAAACCCACTGACCTGCCGCACGATTTGCCAGAACACCTTGTCGAACAGGCGCGCGCGTTCGGACTCGGAGATATCCACGGCGAGCGGATCGGCGAAATGCCAGATGCACGACGGTGGTGCACCCGGAAACGCGGGCGCATGGCGTGCGTCGACGGATTCGTCCAGCGCGATGACGAGGTCCATGCGCGGCGCCCATTCCCCGGTGAATTCCAGCCAGCTTTTCGGGCTGAGCACGCCGAGATCCGAGATGCCTGGCCGCAATTGCGCGACCGCGAATGGATGAACCCGGGCGGCCGGCTCCGGTCCCGCGCTGAAAGCGTCGAACCGGTGTCCCGCCAGTTCCCTCAATAGAGCTTCGGCGATGATGCTGCGTGCCGAATTCTCGCGACAGAGAAACAGCACCTTATATTTTCTGGTCACGCTTACCCCGTACCCTGTATTTTTTTGGTTCTATCTGCAATTCTGCCGGCTCAGTCTTGCGCCCTCGTGACACTACGATGATCAAATTTGTTGCGCCACGAGAATTTGTACCAGGGGAGTTTCATTCACGGACACCGTGCGTTGCGCCGGCCCGAAGTGTACCAGCGCACGCGCAAAGCTTTCATTGAGCCTTCATTCAAGAGCAACCGAAACGCGCGCGTTTCAGACGGAAGCGTCGGTCTCGCGCTGACCGGACACGATCCGGTTGGCTGCATCGCTTCCGCTGGCCGTCGGTGCGGGCGGAGTGTCGAACAACATCGCCGCGGGCGGCGTGCTGATCGCCTTCACGCCATTGGCAATACCCGGTGCCGCGACGTAGGGAATAAACGCCGCCACCGCAACGACTACGATGAAAGTGAACATGGCCGTCGTGCCTCTAGGGATCGACTGCGTGGAAATCGAGCGAAGCGGTTCGCGTGGCAATGAGCAGGCATCGCTCTTACTTGCCGTGATCGGACCTCGCATTCCACGGCCATGTCTTTGATTCTAGAAGCGCAAATTCGGGCGCTAAAGCCCGCTCTCTATATCAATTCGGTCTACCTCTATGGTCTAGCGGCCAAGGCGCTATTCCTCACATGGCTGCGATTCGAGGGCTCCTGTTTCGGCCCGAAACTCGGCCCGAAACGCGACAATCGCCGCCGACGCGCGAGCATTCCGCTTGCGCGGCCGACGTCAATGGCGCCGGGCCATCAGCGCGACAGGTTAAAACCGCAATCCATTGAGAAACTGAAACCACAAGCCTTCGAAGACACCCGCCGGATGAGCTTCGGCTGCGGGTTCCGCACGCTTGTCAGGAGCGGTGCGGTTGGCCTGCGCGGCTTGCGTCGCGCCGTCCTGTTTCGCAGACGTGGTTTCGGGCTGCGCTGATACATCGGCAGTATCGGCAGCCTCGGGCGCATTGACCGTATCGGCCGCCGCGTTCGCTTTTGCCTTCGCAGCTTCACGGCGCGAGATCTGCAGCGCCGACACGCTATCCGCGATCTGCGCGGCTCGCCGCGCCTCGCAGCGACGCCCGAGCAGCACGCCGAACAGCACATCGCGGTTGTGGCCATCATCGGCGAAACGCATGGCTAGCGAGACCATCTCCGCATACGCCGCCTCTTCAGCGGCGCGCGCCGCCGCTTCCCGCTCGGCGCGGGCCTGCTGCTGGCGAGCGCGTTGCGCTTCCCAGCCGCGCATCTGCTCGGCGTAGACCGAGTCGTACACCTTGCGCTGCGCGGCGTCGGAGAGGATCGCATACGCGTCCTTGATTTCCTGGAAGGTGGCGCGCGCAACTTCCTCGGCGCCGCCATTTCGGTCGGGATGCCACTTCATCGCGGCCTTCCGGTAGGCCCGCTTGATTTCTTCGTCCGTGGCGTGCGTGGGCACGCCGAGGGTGTCATAAAGGGTTGCCATTGCTTGCTCGACCTCGCGGTGATTCGCTTCGCGGACCATCGTAGCATGCAAAAAACGGCTTTATCGTGAAGCGGTCCGCGCGGGCGCTGCTCGCTCGCAGGATAAAAAAAGGCCCCGCCACTGGCGTGGCGAGGCCGAATCCCATGTCAAGGAGATGTCATGGAGGAGACGATTCGATCATAGCCGCCCGTTGTCGCGCCCCCAACCAATGCTTCGCCATATGCTTATCCGGCGCGGCCTCAAGTGCATTGCAGGGCGTGTTACATGGCCCCGCCGTACCGGCGGCGGGCGCACCGCCACTGCGCCAACACGCCGCGCGGTTATATCGTTAGAACAAAAAGTCGCTTCGTGCCGCGCCCCGCGCTCATTAAGATGACACTTCAAAGTCCGGTTCGCCCCGGTCCGCTGCGCGCAGCCCCGCGCCGGCGCATCGTGAGCCGCTACCGAAGGAGCATTTCGTTGACCAGTTTCGATCATTCTCGCCGGCCGCTCGTCGTCGGCATTGGCGGCACGACGCGCGCCGCTTCGTCGACCGAGCGCGCACTCGGCTTCGCGTTGCGTGGCGCGCAAGCCGCCGGCGCGAACACCCGCCTGTTCGGCGGCACCTTCCTGCATAGCCTGCCTCACTATGCTCCGGAACAGCCCCACCGCACGGACGAGCAGCTCGAACTGATCGAGGCCGTGCGCCACGCGGACGCGCTGATCATCGCCACACCGGGCTATCACGGCGGCGTATCCGGTCTCGTCAAGAACGCGCTCGACACGCTGGAAGAACTGCGCGCCGACGAACGCCCGTATCTGGACGGCCGCGCGGTCGGCTGTATCGTCACGGCTTACGGCTGGCAAGCCGCCGGCTCGGTGCTGACGTCGTTGCGCTCGATCGTTCACGCGTTGCGCGGCTGGCCCACGCCGTTCGGCGCCGGCATCAACACGCTGGAAACGCGCTTCGATACCGTCGACACCTGTTCCGACGCGAAGGTCGTCGATCAGCTCGCCACGGTCGGCCAGCAAGCCGCGCAATTCGCGCTGGCGTTCAACGCTCATCGCACGCCGGACGCCGCGCCGATCGGCAGCGCGCTCAAGGACACGCCGTCCGCACGCCTGCTGCACGCGGTTTGATTCCCTCGGTTTAACTCCCTCGGTTTAGCTCCCTTCTCTGCCTACCGTCTCACGACGCCGTGGATCCGCCTGGGCGGCCACGGCGGTCGTCGTCGTTCGTGCAAACCGTGCGGCACATAACAGACCCGCAATCCACAACGCCGGATAGTGTGCTCGAACACAGCGCATATGATCCGATCGGGGCTACTCCTAACCTGCCTGCTGATTTGCTAACGACGATTGATTGGTTCACCCGCTGCGCAGCGCGGCCTAGGCTTTGACCTGCCCGCTGATTTACCGGCCGCGTGACGCTACGGGTTGCGTCCGACGAGCCGGCCTTCTCGCAACGCACGCGGGGACACTGACTGTCAAAAATCATGAACGCACATATTCGCTACAAGGGTTATGAAGTTGCACCGGCCGCACAACAGCTTCCCAATGGCCTGTTCGCCGCCAACCTGACCATCGAGAAAACTTCCGCGAGTCACGCTCAGGCGTATTCATTCGACGCGCTCGATTACTTCTTCGACGAAGAACACGCTCTTGCCTACGCATTCCGCTGGGGACGCATGTGGATCGATAACCACCAGTAACGCCACTCGCTTCAAGCGCATCATGCGCGTCGGGAGCGGCGCCGCGAGGCGTGCGCCGCTCGACGTCGGAATTTGAAGGGTTGTGCCAGAATAGGCGACACATCGAGTTCGCCCTCTGTACGCCTGCCATGTCCGACACACTGACAGATGTTGCCGAAGACCGCACCCTGCGCCATTGGACCTTCCACGACCCCGCCCGCGTGAAGATCGGTTCCGAGGCGCACAAGCAGATGTTTTGCCGCATGCTGCTTGAAACCCACAACCCCTATAAGCCGGCCGTGATCGACTGGCCGGCGTTGCCGCCGGATGCGCTCGAACGGCTGTGCGCGTTGCCGATCTGGGACATCGCGGTGCAGACCGAAGGCCGCGCGTCGATCGCCGTGCATACCTATGCCGCGCAATTGAGCGATCCCCTGCTGCGCGAAGCGATCACCATGGACGGCGACGAAGAAGCACGTCACAAGCACGTGCTCTCGAAGCTGATTGCCGCCTACGGGATCGAGATCGCACCCGAGCCACCCTATCCCGTCCCGCGCGACGCCGAGTGGGAATGGATGCGCACGGGCTATAGCGAGTGCATCGACAGTTTCTTTGCGTTCGGGCTGTTCCGCTCGGCGCAGCAGTCAGGCTTTTTCCCCGAGGCGCTGGTCGAGACTTTCGAGCCCGTGATTCAGGAAGAGGCGCGCCACATTCTGTTTTTCATCAACTGGGTGGCGTGGCATCGCCGCACCATGCCGCTGTGGCGCAGACCGTGGCACGCGTTGCGCGTAGCCGCGATCTGGGTGGTGCTGGTCTGGCAGCGTGTGGCGATCGCGAAAGGTATCGACGCTGAAGGCATGGCGCACGATTCGAATTTCCTTCCCGCGAGCAGCGGCGTGATCGGCGAAGCCATGAACGCACGCGACCTGTTCGCGTTGTGCCTCGCGGAAAATGACCGGCGCATGAGCGGCTACGATGCAAGACTGTTGCGTCCCAAGCTGGTGCCGACGCTCGCGCGTCTCGCGCTGCGCTTTATGAAACCCTCGCGCCGGACACCGACATAAGACGAAGGAGACACCAGCCATGACATGGACCGTTGATGAACAACTCGCGCTGAGCGCCACGCAAGCCGTTGCCGCGATCCAGTCCGGCCGCCTGAAGGCCGCCGACTATGTGGCCACCCTGCTCGCGCGAGCGGCGGCGCTCTCGAGCCTCAATGCGCTCACCACGCTCGACCTCGACGGCGCGCTCGCCGCCGCGCGGCGCATCGACGCACTGCCCGCGGCCGACAAGGTGCGCTTGCCGCTCGCAGGCCTCGCCATTGTCGTGAAGGACAACATCAACACCGCCGGCTTGCAAACCTCGGCGGGCACCCCGGCGCTCGCGGGCTTCGTGCCGAAGTCCAATGCGCCCTCGGTGCAGCGGCTCATCGACGCGGGCGCGATCATACTCGGCAAAGCCAATATGCACGAACTGGCATTCGGCATTACGAGCACGAACCTCGCCTCGCACGCCGGGCCGGTGCGCAATCCCTACGATCCCACGCTGATTCCGGGCGGGTCGTCCGGCGGCACAGCGGCGGCGATTGCCGCGCGTATCGCGCCGGCGGGCCTCGGCACCGACACGGGCGGCTCGACCCGCATCCCCGCCGCGTTGACGGGCACCGTGGGGTTTCGTCCGTCGGTCGGCAACGGCGGCGCCGAGCGGCGCTATCACGATCCAGACGCCGTGGTGCCGATCAGCCATACGCGCGACACGGTGGGTCCAATGGCGCGCACCGTCGCCGATATCGCGCTGCTCGACGGCGTGATCACCGGCGCGGGCGCGTTGCCGGTCATCGCGCTGAACGGCTTGCGCATCGGCTTGCCCGCGCCGCTGTGGGAAGGGCTCGAGCGGCAGGTGGAGGACGTCGCGCGTGCCGCGTTGAAGAGGCTCGAAGCGGCGGGCGTGGTGTTCGTGCCGGTGGCAATGAGCGAATTGAACGGTCTGAATGGCATGGTGGGCGGCCCGATTGCGATCCATGAGGCGCGCGACGACGTGCTCGCCTGGCTCGTCGCCAATGATGCGCCGGTCAGAACCGTCGTCGACATGGCGGCCCGCATCGCGAGCCCGGACGTGCGCGCGATCTACGACGGCGTACTCGCCGATGTCCTCGGCGAGCACTACGACGCGGCGCTGAATGACTGGCGGCCGCGCTTGCAGCAATACGTTGCCGCGACCTTCGCCGATGAACGCCTCGACGCGCTGCTATTTCCGACCACGCGCCTCGCCGCCGTGCCGATCGACGACGTGAACGGCTCGTCGACGGTATCCATAGACGGATCGCCGCCGATCGACACGATGGACGCGTTCCTGCGCAACACCGATCCGGCCAGCACCTCGGGCATTCCGGGACTTTCGCTGCCGGCCGGCATGACGGCGGGCGGCCTGCCGGTTGGACTGGAACTGGATGGGCCTCTCGGTGAGGACCGGCGCCTTCTTGCTATCGGCATCGCCTTCGAGCAGATCCTCGGCTCGCTGCCGGCGCCGTTGCTCTGATACCGAAACAACCTTCGCGACAACTCTAAAAAATTTGACTCTACCGCCGATGAAAACACCAACGCCCGCCCACCGCAGACGGGCCCGCTTGCGCTACGGTGCGCGAATCGTGGCCACGTTAGCCGTCGCGCTGGCTGCAAGCGCATGCGCGCGCCTCGCCACAATCGACTCGAATGCGCTGTGGAAAATTGTCGACCTGCGCTGTGTGCCGTCGCAACAGGCCACCGGCACGCCGGGCCAATGCACGGTAGTCGACCTGGACAAACGCTACGCTATCCTGAAGGATATTGTCGGACGGTCGCAGTATCTATTGATCCCAACCGACCGCATCACCGGCATTGAAAGCCCACTCGTGCTCGCGCCGCACGCGCAGGACTACTGGGCCGACGCCTGGAACGCGCGGACCTACGTCGAGAAGTCGGTCAAGCGTGATCTGCCGGACAATCAACTCGGCCTCGAGATCAACTCGCAATACCGCCGCTCGCAAAACCAGCTGCATATTCATATCGATTGCATGCGCGGTGATATCAGTGAAGCGCTCGCACGGCACGCGAAAGATGCGCCTGACGAATGGCATTGGGATACGCTCGACGGCAACCGTTACCGCATCATGCGCGTGAGCACGCTCACGCACGCTGACAATCCGTTTCACATCGTCGCGCGGGACAATCAGGGGGCCGGGACGATGGCCACGCAAACCATCCTCGTGACGGGTGCGGGGCCTTCCGCGGAAAAAGACGGCTGGCTGGTCGTGAACAGCGGGATCGACGTGGAGAACGGCAACGGCTCGGCCGAAGGCCTGCTCGATCACGCGTGCCGCGTGGCGGACGCCCGGTAAGCGCCTGACCAACGAGGCCAGGCGGCCCGCCGCGCGCAAGCTGGCGCCGCTATGCACGTTTTAGCAGATGCATTGCTGAACAAATTGGTTCTGGCAATGCTCGGGGGTCCGTAGGATCGGTCTGAACCTGCATTCCGACCGATCCCTTTCATGGCGATTTACCTCGACGACACGCAACGCAACACACTCGCCCGCCTCGCGACAAGCTGGACATGGCGCACGCAATGGCCGACCTGGGCGCTGATCGTGACGATCTATGGCGGATGGTTCAGCGTGGCGACACATGCGCGCGACCTCGGCTTACCGCTTACTACGCTCCTGCTGGCTGTGCTCGGCACGTGGTACATGTCATTGCAGCATGAACTGCTGCACGGCCACCCCACGCGTTCGCCGTTCGTCAACGCGCTGCTCGGTTTCGCGCCGCTCGCCGTGTGCTTTCCGTATGGCATTTACCGCGATTCGCATCTTCAACATCACGACGATCCGCATCTCACGCATCCCGAGCGCGATCCCGAGAGTTACTTCGTCAGCGCTATCGCGTGGCAACGCGCGGGTTGGGCGATTCGCGCGCTGCTGACCTTCCGTAATACGTTTATCGGCCGCCTGCTGGTCGGGCCCGCGTTCGCCATCGCCGCGACCGGTGTCGATGCGCTCCGTCAGATCAAACGTGGTGAATGGCGCGATGTGCCAGTGTGGCTTGCGCACTTCGCCGCACTCGCCGCGCTCGCCGCCTGGCTGCAACATGTTTGCGCGGTCCCGGCGTGGGTCTTTATTGTCGGTGTGGGATATGGATCGCTGTCGCTGGGTTCGGTCCGCTCGTTCCAGGAACATCGTACGGCGCACGCGCACGAGCATCGCACCGTCGTCAACGAAGCGGCGTGGTTCTGGCGTCTGCTGTTTCTGAACAACAACTATCACGCAGTACACCATGACCTTCCCCAAGTGCCCTGGTTTGCGCTTCGGAAAGTGTATGAAACGTCCCGCCAGCAATACATTGATCGCTCGGGAGGCTTTCTGGTGCGCGGGTATGGTGAATGGTTAAGACGTTATGCATTCGCTCCGATCGCTCATCCTGTTCACGATGTCACGTCTCTCCCCGTTCATGGCAATCCGCCTGCTTTCACCCCTTCCGCGGCTCGATTGCGGGAAAATTTCATGTCCGTTGTCCGCCTCGCGGAACACCATGAAGCTCTCGCACACGCTACTGCTGAACGCCAGACCACACACCAGTCCCTATAAGCGCAGCAAGTGCGGCTCAATGTATTGAGTCGCCCGGATCGCTTCCCCGAGGACATGGTTTGAGTCAGATCAAACCCGCTACGGGTTTCGGCACGAACATACACACTGACCGCGGGTATCCAAACGACGTGTTCCGTTGACGCTCAATTCAGCGGCCCCATCAAGGCGATGGCAGGAACAACCGCCGACTCCGCGAAACACTTCACTGGCATATGACTTGCTTGTTGAAGTACCCGCACGACCCCGGCAAAACGAACGGGGCTGACCAGCAGGAGGAGACAATGCGCGATGAGGTCTATCACGCTGTAGCGCCAATGACGGCCCATGAGCCCGGCTGGCTCACACCGTCGATTCAGAAATCCCACGAACGCTCCGAAACTTTCGGCTTGAGCGCGCTGATGCGGCCGGACTACGACGTCCTGCCCGCGGCCGAGCTTTCGTTGAAGCTGGAACAAAGCCGTGTGCTCTGCGCGCATGCCACGCCGGTGATGGAAACGCTGCATGAGCAGATCGTCAACACGCAGAGCATGATCGTGTTGACCGACGCCGAAGGCCTGATTCTTCATTCGATCGGCGACGACGACTTTCTGCGGCGCGCCGAGAAGGTCGCGCTGCGCCCGGGCGCCAACTGGGCCGAGGACCGGCAAGGCACGAACGCAATCGGCACGGCGCTCGCCGAGCGATGCCCAACGGCCATCCACGGCGAGCAGCACTATCTGGCGGCCAATCGCTTTCTCACCTGCTCCAGTGTGCCGATCCTCGATCCATACGGCGATCTGATCGGCGTGCTCGATGTCACCGGCGACTATCGCAGCTATCACCAGCACACCATGGCGCTGGCGAAAATGTCCGTGCAGATGATCGAGAATCATCTTTTTACGAACACCTTTCGCGAAACCTTGCAGATCGCCTTTCATGGCCGCCCTGAATTTCTCGGCACCTTGATGGAAGGCATCGCCGCGTTCACCTGCGACGGCCGTTTCCTGTCCGCCAATCGCAGCGCGCAATTCCAGCTGGGCATGCCGCTCGCGGGCTTGCGCGCGCATACGCTGTCATCGTTATTCGGTCTCACGACCGCGCAACTGCTCGATCACCAGCGAGTCAGCCGCGACCGGCATTTATCGCTGAACCTGCACACTGGCGCGGTGGTGTGCGCGCACGTCGAATTCCGCCGCGCCAGTCGCACCGAGGCGAGCTCGCTGCCGCAGGAAACCCGCGAGCCACGCACGGCCCAGCGCGCGGAAGCGCCGGCGCCAGCCGCGGGTGCGTTGTCGAAACTCAGCTACCTCGACACGGGCGACCCGCAGATCACGGCAGTCATCGGCAAAATCCGCAAGGTGATCGGCAAGGACATACCGATCCTGATCACCGGTGAGACCGGAACCGGCAAGGAACTGCTCGCGCAGGCGATCCACAACGACTCGCCGCGACGCTCCGGCACGTTCGTCGCGGTCAACTGCGCGTCGATCCCGGAAACGCTGATCGAATCCGAGTTGTTCGGCTACGAGGAAGGCGCGTTCACGGGCGCGCGGCGCAAGGGCGCCATCGGCAAACTGCTGCAAGCCAATGGCGGCACGCTGTTCCTCGACGAAATCGGCGACATGCCTTATCCGTTGCAGGTGCGCTTGCTGCGCGTGCTGCAGGAACGGCTTGTCAATCCGCTCGGCTCGTCGAAGTCGATACCGGTCGATATCGCTGTGATTTGCGCGACCCACCGCGACCTGCGTGAGATGATTGCGCAGAACCGGTTTCGCGAGGATCTGTACTACCGCCTGAACGGCATGGTGGTCAAACTGCCGCCGCTGCGCGAGCGCACGGATCTGTCCGCTGTCATTCAAAAGATGCTGCAATGCGCGTCTGCCGAAAGTGCCGAAGGGCAGCGCCTGAGCGTTGCCCCGGACGTGATGGCGCTGTTCGAGCAATGCGCATGGCCGGGCAATTTCAGGCAATTGGGCAATCTTCTGCGCACGGCGGCGGCCATGGTCGATGCGGACGGCCAGATTCGCCGCGAGCATTTGCCAGACGATTTCTTCGACGGCTTGCGCACGGCTACCGCGCCGGGCACAGCCAGCACAGAGGCCTTGCCGCTGCCAAGCGGACGTCTTGAAGACGTCGCCACCAGCGTCATTGCCCAAGCCGTGGCGCAACATGGCGGCAATGTGTCGGCGGCCGCTCGCGCGCTTGGCATCTCGCGCAACACGATTTATAGAAAGCTGCCGTTGCAGGGTTTGAGCGACTCGGAAAACGCGGCCTGACTCGTAGGTGTCACAACTGCTCCAATTTGCAACAGTGCTGTAACTGAAATGAACAGGTGTTCCGCGCCCGGTCCGAGCGCGGAACATGCGACGTCACAGCACACATCGATTATTTTTTTATCCATTCGACATGCTAATCATTCGGCGCATCCTTCACAGCTTCCAACTTGGCTCTATTCTCCCGGCACAGACTTTGCGTTAATCGACACGGCCGCTTCACCTATGCGGTTCTTCAATCACATGTTTTATTCAAGGAGACAGTCATGCAATGGACCACCCCCGCCTATTCCGATCTGCGTTTCGGTTTTGAAATCACGATGTATATCGCCAATCGCTAAAGCAACGATAAAACGCCGCACGCCGCTCGCTTTATGTGAGCGAGCGTGACGGCGCCCGGAACATGGCCCATGAAGACCAGGATTGCCGGCTCGGGCTGATGCTCGACGAGATCTTAAAGGCGTAACCCGTATGAATGCCCCGCACCACGACCATTACGCCAGCCTTCGGCCCTGTTTGCGCACGAAGTTCCGCCTGCAATGGGAAGGCGTTCGGGATACCTATGTGCTGCTTTCTCCCGATGGCACCGTGAATCTCAATCCGAGCGCGGGGGAAATTCTCGTGCGCTGCGACGGAACGCGCGAACTGGACGACATTATTGGTGAACTGGAAGATCTGTTCAGAGCGTCCGACCTCGCCGCCGACGTGTACCGTTTCATCGACCATGCGCGGCAACGCGGCTGGCTGGACTGACACGGCTGCGCCGATCGACGCTCCGCTGCCTGTTCGCAGCAGGGACACCTCATGCGGCAGGGGTAATCGATAAAGTGACGGTTACAAGGAAGGCGGCCCGGCGCTCCCCGTGGTTGACGGGAAGACTGCCGGGCCATCGTCGTTCCATGGCGGCCGACGCAGTAAAGAAACTCAGTGAAGAAAGATACCGGGCCTATTGCGATGTGCGCGCGTTGAGCGGCGTGGTCGATGCCTTGGCGCTATCGTCGGTGAGTTTGGTGCTGCTCGCGCTATAGCCATTCGAATACAGCAGGAAGGCCATGATGTCCGCATAATCCTGCGGTTTCATCTTGCCCGGGCGGTCAGCCGGCATATTGTTCGCCATGTATCCGTACACCCCGCCGATCGTCAGCTTCGCATTGGCGGCCGGTGCAAAAGCCGGCCCGCGCAATGCGGGTGCATTGAGTCCCTGCAGATCCGGACCGTGGCATTTCGCACACGAACTCGAGTAAAGCGTCTTGCCGTGCGCGACCTGCGTACGGTCGAAACTCGGCGCATCGGCGGCTGCACTCGCATCGACCTTGAGAAACCGACCTTGCTGCGAACCCTGCCCGGATGCCAAAGTCATACGCCACACCGCGCCGCCGCGGCCTGGGCCATCGCGATAGGCAAACGCCGGCGCGGCAGAACTGCTCGCCTGAGCCGCTTCGGGGAGAGTCCAGTGGCGAGACAATGCCGCGAGCCGGCCGTCCGATGCCATCTTTTCGAGCGCTGCGTCGATTCGCGGCTGTAACCCCGCGCCGTTCTTGCCGAACGCGAACACCAACTGCCAGTCGGCATACTGCGAGGCGGCATTGACAATCCGGAAGTGCCGCTCAGGATGTTTGGTCGTGTAAGCCACCACCGCCGGATACCAGACGATCGCGCGCTGTGCATGCCCGCTCGCCACGGCGTCGACCGTCAGCTCCGCTGTGTTCTCCAGGTCGAGTTTCACGTTCGGCTGCTGCACGGCAATCAATTGCGCGGGGCTCGCATAGGTTGCCGCAACCACCTCGGCTCCGCCGGCGGGCGTGGACGATTCTCGCGTGGTGATGCTGACGTAGCCGGAGCGCAGATAACCGCGCGAGAAGGTCAGTTTGCTGCCGGAACCATCTGCCACTGTGGAACGCGGGAAGCCTGCGATCACATCGCATTTGCGCGCCAGTGCCGCGTTGAGTTCCTTAAGCGAGACGCCGTCGTCGTCGCCACTGTCGAATCCTCCGGGAGAGAGCGACAGCGCGATACCGGCCGTGCGAAACGCTTCGCGCGCGACCGCTTCGTCGAGCGCGGTCGAGGGACTGCCGGGAAACGTGCACACGCGCACACCTGCGCTGGCGAGTCCCGGTGCCAGTGCGCCGGTGGCCAGCAAGACACCGGCAACGGCGAACCTATTGAGTCGAGTCTTCATGATCCTGTTTCCAGAAAAGGCCAGACCGTCACGACCGGGTGACTGTGTCCATGCGGACGCGGCCAGCTTGTCGCGACAGCCATGTGGACATCAGCCGTGGTTGAGCGCAAACACATACAACGTGCCGCCGCGTGGAACCTTCTCCGCCGCCTTCGCCATCGGGCCGCCCCAGATCGGATTCGCGCCCCCGTAGCCCGCGAGAATGGCGACATACTCCTTGCCGTCGGCCTCGAACACCGAAGGTTGAGCGACGATTCCGCTTGCCAGCTTCGGGCTCTGCCACAACACCTTGCCGGTCGTCACATCGAATGCGTACAGGTGGCCGTCGAGCGAGCCGCTAAACGCAAGACCACCGGCCGTCGTCGCCACGCCGCCGTTCCACGGCATCTTGCTCCAGTGGCTCCAGATTTTCTTGCCCGTGTCGACATTGATCGCCTGCAGTTCGCCATAACCCTTGCTGCCGGGCTCCGGTTTGATTTCGAAGCCTTCGCCGAGGTACGGCAAGCCTTCCATGTAGTTCACCGATTTGCCCGACAGCGACATGCATGCGTGCAAAGCCGGAACGACTGCAATGTGCTTGTCCGGATCGTACGAAACCGACCACCAGTTCTTGCCGCCGAGGAAGCTCGGGCAGGTCTCGATCGTCGTGCCGGCCTTCGGGTACTTCGACGCGTCCTGAATCGGCGCGCCGTCCGCCGAATAGCCCGTTACCGAAGTCGCCGTCACGAACGGCTTCGCATAGATCAGCTTGCCTGTGCCGCGGTCGATCGCATGGAAGAAGCCGTTGCGGTCCGCGTGAATGATCGCGTCGTACTCCTTGTCCTGATACTTGATCGTCGCCAGTACCGGCGTATTCACGCCGTCGTAGTCCCATGTGTCATGCTTGGTGTACTGGTAATGCCATTTGAGATCGCCGTTCTTCGGATCGAGTGCGAGGAGTGAATCGGAGTAAAGGTTGTCGCCCGGACGCAGATCGGCCAGCCACGGGCCTGGGTTGCCCACGCCCCAGTAAAGCGTTTTCGATGCGGCGTCGTAAGTGCCCGTCAGCCAGGCCGGCGCGCCGCCATGTTCCTGCATGCCGTTCGGCCACGTATCTCCACCCTTCTCGTTAGCCGCGGGCACCGTAAAGCGCTTCCACAGCACATTGCCGTCGTCCGGATTCAACGCTGCGATAAAGCCGCGTGCGCCGTATTCGCCCCCCGCGCTGCCCACCACCAATGCGCCGTCGAGCGCGAGCGGCGCCAGCGAGAATGCATAGCCGAGCCCCGGCTCAAACATCTGCTTGCGCCACGCAACCGCGCCAGTCTGCGCGTCGAGTGCGACCACGTCACCGCTCAGCATCGCGACGTAGACGTTCTTGCCATACAGGGCCACGCCGCGATTGATCACGTCGCAACATGCCGTCTTGAACGACTCCGCACCGAGCTTCGGTTCGAACTTCCACAATTGCTTGCCGGTTACCGCGTCGAATGCATAGACGTTGTCCTTCGGCGTGGTCACGAAGAGAAAGCGTCCGTTGACGATCGGCGTGGCTTCGAATCCCTGCTGCAGGTCCGCCGGAAACTTGTAGCTCCAGACCTGTTTGAGGTTCTTCACGTTCGCAGTGTCGATCTGTTTGAGCGGCGAGTGCGCCTGGCCGTTATAGGTGCGGTAGTACGTGAGCCAGCCGGGATCGCTCTGCGCAGCGGTCAATCGCTCATAGGTGACGGCCGGGTAGTCGCCGGCGGCCATCGCCGATCCGAATAACAGACTGACGGCGGTCGCCACGCTCATTGCAAGCGCCGTGGGCCGCGTCGCCGAAGCTAAACGTGCTTTCATCCTTGTCTCCTGTTGAGTTGTCGACGCGAGGCCGTGCGGCGGCGCCATCGTCTAGTGAACGCAGACTGGCTGCGGGCCATTCAAGGCAAGTCGCGTGCCATTGGCGGCAAGTGCGCCTCGGGCCGCGATAGTCGATGAAAGCGCGCCGCAATCGCGTGAAAGAGCGGCTCTCCATACGTGCCGGCAGTGTTGCGGCATGGCACATTCGAACGCACACGTGTTGCTAAAAATGACAGTTGCCCGACCGATGAAGCAAAGCGCGCGCGAATGAACGGCGCTCGTCGCTATGCATGCCGCACACTCAGGTCCAATGGCACGCTTCTCGCTGAATGCTCCGCACGATGAAGAGCCGCAGTGATGCGCACACGTCACGCCAAAGCGCGCTTTCTCCGTCGGCATTCAGACAATCATTTGGAGGAGTCAGGCATGAATCACGCAGATATGCAGTTTCTCGATGTCGAATTTCCGTATGCGCGGCAATACGCCAATTTCATCGGCGGCGAGTGGGTTCCTCCGGTGCGTGGCGAGTACTTCGACAACGTGTCGCCGATCACCGGCGAACCCTTTACGTCGATTCCCCGTTCGACGGAAGAAGATATCGAACTCGCTCTGGATGCGGCTCACCGCGCCCGCAAAGCCTGGGCCGATACGTCGCCCGCCTTGCGAGCGAACATCCTGAACCGTATTGCGGACCGCATGGAGCAGAACCTCTCGCGCATCGCATTCGCCGAATCGATCGACAACGGCAAACCAATCCGCGAAACGCTCGCCGCCGACATCCCGCTCGCGATCGATCATTTCCGCTATTTCGCCGGTTGCATTCGCGCACAGGAGGGGACGCTCTCCGAGATCGACGCGGATACCGTGGCCTATCATTTTCATGAGCCACTGGGTGTGGTCGGTCAGATCATTCCGTGGAATTTCCCGATCCTGATGGCCGTGTGGAAAGTCGCGCCGGCACTCGCAGCGGGAAACTGCATCGTGCTCAAGCCTGCCGAGCAAACACCCGCATCGATTCTCGTGCTGGTCGAACTGATTCAGGACTTGCTGCCGCCGGGTGTGCTGAATGTGGTCAACGGTTTCGGCCTCGAAGCCGGCAAGCCGCTGGCATCGAGCAAGCGCATCGCCAAGATTGCGTTTACCGGAGAGACTTCGACCGGCCGCCTCATCATGCAGTACGCGAGCCAGAACATCATTCCCGTCACGCTCGAACTTGGCGGCAAAAGCCCGAACATTTTCTTCGCCGACGTGATCGATCGTGACGACGGGTTTTTCGACAAGGCTCTCGAAGGCTTCGCGATGTTCGCGTTGAATCAGGGTGAAGTGTGCACGTGTCCGTCACGCGTATTGATCGAAGAAAAGATTTACGACCGCTTCATGGAACGCGCGCTGAAACGCGTCGCCGCCATCACGCAAGGGCATCCTCTCGACACCAGAACGATGATCGGTGCGCAGGCCTCGCAGGAACAGTTGGAGAAGATTCTTTCGTATGTCGACCTGGGCAAACAGGAGGGCGCCGAATGCCTGATCGGCGGTGAGCGCAATGCGCTTGGCGGCGAATTGAGCAAAGGCTATTACGTCAAGCCGACCGTGTTCCGCGGCCACAACAAGATGCGCATCTTCCAGGAAGAGATTTTCGGACCGGTAGTCTCGGTCACGACGTTCAGGAACGAAGAAGAGGCGCTCGAAATCGCCAACGACTCGCTCTACGGCCTCGGCGCCGGCGTGTGGACGCGCGACGGCACACGTGCCTATCGCTTCGGCAGGCAGATTCAGGCGGGCCGCGTGTGGACCAACTGCTACCACGCCTATCCGGCGCATGCGGCGTTTGGCGGCTACAAGCAGTCCGGCATTGGCCGCGAAACGCACAAGATGATGCTCGACCACTATCAGCAAACGAAGAACCTGCTCGTGAGCTATAGCGACAAGCCGTTGGGCTTCTTCTAACGCACTAAGATCTGGAGTGGCGTGGAGCGCTACTCAGCGCTCTCCAGCATCCGCAGTGCAGCCTTTTCGGCATTGGCGACGTGCAGCCGCGCGATGTCCTGCGCGGCTTCGCCGTCGCGAGCCTTCAATGCCTTGTATAACCGGTCGATTTCACGCAGGCTGTCCGGCAGCCGCTCCGGATGCATCAGCGACGTGGTGCGCAGCAGATTGATGCGCGAATAGAGACTGTTGAGGATTTCGCGGACCAGCGCGTTGCCGCAGTTTTCGAGCAACAGATCATAAAGCGCCGTCTTCGCGCGCAGAACGCCTTCCTGATTTTTCGCAGCGGCCTGGGCGCGCAGTTCTTTCGCAACTTCGCCAAACCGCGCGATGGCGTCGTCGTGAGCAAGGCGTGCGAATTCGTGGGCGGCGAAACCTTCGAGCAGCCCGCGCAGTGCGTACAGTTCGACCGCCTCCTCCTTCGACATCACCGCGACGATGGGACCCTTGTGCGGCACGCTGCGCACCAGCTTTTCCGCTTCGAGCTTGCGCAATGCCTCGCGCACGGACGTGCGGCTCACGCCAAGCGACTCGCACAGTTCGCGTTCGATCAGGCGAGCGCCAGGCGCGAAACGTCCACTCACGATCGCCTGCCGCAGCACGTTCTCAACGTGATGCCGCAGCGTCTCAGGTCTGATCAAGCCCATGTCTGTTGACATTATTGTATTCCCGTCCGACAAGATTCAGCCTCCATGATACGTGAGCGGCTTCGTCACCGGCAGTCTTTGACGCACATGGGGCAGAAAAACAGCAAGTCGGCGTGCGTTTCAGCGGCTTGCTGCCAGCGCGGCAAGCGGTGTGCGCGAAATAACGGAGAGCGCTGCATCGAATCTCATGATCAACGGCTGCGCATGCGCGACTTCGACCGACGCGATTGCGTCGTCGCCAATGCCGTCGAGTTGCTTGAAAAGCGCGCGCAACGAGTTGCCGTGCCCCACCATCAGCACGGACTGTCCGCGGGTCAGCGCAGGTGCAACGCAGTCGTCCCACAGCGGCAGCACGCGCCGCAGCGTGTCGCGCAGGCTTTCGGTGCGTGGCAGCGCGCCCGCAGCGGGCATCGCGTCGTCATGCAGCGCGCGCACCAGGGCCGCGTGCTGGTCCGCGTCGAGCGCGGGCGGCGCGAGATCGAAGCCGCGCCGCCATAGCCGCACGCGTTCCGCGCCAAAGGCAAGTGCTGCCTCGTTCTTTTCCATCCCCGTCAGCATGCCGTAATGGCGATCGTTGAGCCGCCACGAGCGCACGATGTTGGGCACCGGCTGCTCCAGGGTTCGCAGTACATGCGCGAGCGTGTCGGTGGCGCGCAGCAACGCCGAGCTCACCGCGAGATCGAAGCGAAAGCCCGCCTCGTGCAACCGCTCCCCAACGCGCTGCGCGTCGGCCACACCCTGGATGGACAGGCCGACGTCGCTCCAGCCGGTAAAACGGTTAGCGCGATTCCATATCGACTGGCCGTGACGCAGCACGACCAGAGTGCCCGCTTGAGGAGTCATGTCGAAGCCCGCTTCAGTTGTAGCCGAGAATCGCAACGGCCAGCACATGCGCATGCTCGCTGCTGTTCGACGCGAGCACCGAAAGCGGCGGCTTCTGCATCGCCCGCCATGCCGAGGAACCCGTGTCAGGCTTCCGGTTGTCCGGCAAAGCCGGCGGACGTGGCGTGCCGTGCTCGCGCGGCGCAAGACTCACGGCGAAGACCGACCCGCGCATGGCCGGATTACGCATGCGGGTCTCCCGCCGCCGCGCCGCTGCGCTTGAGTGCGGCTTCCAGCAACGGCGCGCCCAGCTCCGCGCCGTGAATCCCCGTTACGCTGACAATCTCCAGCAACTCCATCAATTCCCCGGCAGTCGCGCCGTAACGCAGCGCGTTACGGATGTGCAGCTTGAGGCCCGGCACGTACAGGTGCGTCGCCGAGGCGTCGAACGCGCAGTACATGAACTCCTTGATTTTCGGGCTCAGCACGCCGGTGCGCCACGGTACGGACGAGAACTCGACATACGCCTCGAACAGGTCAGGATCGAGTTCGAGCAGGCCTTCCCAGGTGGGGTGCCAATAGCCGCGATTCTTCTCGAACTCGGCTTTCAGCATTTGCCTGCGTTCGTCGAGCGGTGGCGCGCCATGACGTAAGCCCTCTTCTTCCAGCACTTCGAGCAGCACCGGCACGCCGACGTTGCTGGTGTGAATGCCGATCGTGCTGATCAACTCCAGCACTTCGATCAACTCGTCGCGCGTCGCGCCAAAAGACAGCGCCCGTTCGATATGGCGCGCGACACCCGGTGCGTACAACTGCGTCGCGCAGGCATCGGCGGCGAGCGCAATGAACGCGCGCGTCTTGTCGTCGAGATGATTCCTGCGCCGCGGTACGCCCGCGAACTTCAGGTACGCATCCACGAAACGCGGGTCGAGGCGCACGAGGCTATCCCATTCGGGACTCGCCTTGCCGTGCAGACTGACGAGGTCATCGCGAAGACGCGACGCGTCGGGCTGCGGTGTGGTCTGGGTCATGATCTGGATTTCCTCGTTGGCAATACAGCGCGTGATTCTTTGGCGCGTGCGGGAGGCTCACTGCGAACGCCAGTGCCCCGCACGCGCGGTCATGGTGCTCGCGCTAAGTTGCTGTCGTTGCCACGACCGTTGCCGCTACCGTTGCCGGATAATCCCGCTGCGCGACTTCTTCCTGCCACGTACCCTTACCAATCGACGTCGCGATGTGAACCATGTAGCTGCCTTCGCTCGCACCGTGCCAATGCCGCTCGTTCGGTCCGATGAACACAATGTCGCCCTGGCGAATCGGCTGCGGCTCTTCCCCGTCCAGACAGATCCAGCCCTGACCGGCCGTGACCTGCAGGACCTGGCCGTGCTCGTGCGTGTGCCAATAGGTGCGGCCGCCCGGTGCGAAAAACACCGTGTTGATGGTGACGCCGTTAGTCGCCGGCATTACCGGGTCGGCCCAGACGGTGCCGGTAAACGTGTCGCTGCGGCGCTCGGACATCGCGCCTGCCGCTCTGCCGTGAAAGACCTTCATGCGTTTTTCTCCTTGTGTACTCCGTCGAACAGCCGCACGCCGCCCGACACGTCGCCGATCGCATCGACGACACGGTTGCTGATCACATCGCCATAACCAAGCGCCGTGCCAAGGCCAAAGCTCGCCAGAGGCCCGGCCGAATTCAGTGACATCACGCCGAGTTCGCGAACGCGGTCGACGTACAGCACGACGTCCTTGGTCATCAGCTTGCCGGTCAGGCCGCCTTCCAGATAGTCACCGTCGACGATCTTCGGGAACCTGTTGAGCGTGGCGAAATTGACACCGCTGCTGCTGTTCAGCACGTCGAGCAGCAAGTGCAGATCGAGCCCCGCCTTCTTGCCCGCCACCATCACTTCGGCACTGGCGGCAAGACTCACGGCGTTCAGAAAATTGTTGAGCAGCTTGGTCGTGTGGCCGGCGCCGCTCGCTCCCATGTATGCGACTTTCGCGCTGATCGGCGCGAACGCCCATTGCAGCGCGGCAACGGCTTCCGCGGCGCCGCCTACCATCAGCGTCAGCGAGCCCTTCTCCGCCGCTGCGGCGCCACCCGAAATACCCGCATCGACATAACGCACGCCGCGCTCGGCAAAACGCCGCGCGAGGCGGATCGTCGAACTCGCCGCCGCCGTGCTCAGATCGACCACGATCTGTCCTTCGCGACAGTGCGCGAGCACGCCGTCCTCGCTCTCGACAACCGCTTCGACCACCTTGCTGTCCGGCAGCGACATCATCACGACGTCCGCAAACGCGAGCACTTCGCCCACTGTGCCCGCTGCCTTCGCGCCCGCCGCGTCGACGCGTTCGCGCGCGGTGTCGTAACCGAGCACCGCGATGCCTGCGTCGACGAGGCGCCGCGTCATGCGCCCGCCCATGTTGCCGAGACCGATAAAGCCGACCCGTTCCTTGTTCATGAATTCCACTCCTCCTTCAAAATCAGAAATCGACATCCTTCGTTTCCGGGCCCATCAGCGCGCCGATCATGCCGATCAGGCCGCCCACGCACAGCAGCACGACCGAGGTCAGCCGCAGCGGCATGAAAGCGCCGAGCCAGTTCATATAGAACGCGTAAAACGAAGGGATAATCACCGACAGACTGAAGCCGACGCCGAAACCGGTTGCGCGCACATCCGTCACGAAGCGCTCGTTGATGTACGTGACGATCACGCCCCACGGCGACGTGACGAGCACCGCCAGCACGCACACCAGCGCCATGATGGCCGGCAGCGACAGCCCGTCCACATTCGCCAGCACGTACAGCAGCACCGCGCCGACCGTGGCGATCAGCGGGCCGACGATCACAAAGAAGCGGCGCCGTCCAATGCGCTGCGCAATCAGCCCCGAGCCGATGTAGCTGAAAAACAGCACGAAGTACGTGACCATCAGCGTCGCGGTCATCTGAAAGCCTGTCAGATGCAGTGTCTTCACCAGCAGGCCGGTCGGCAGATAAATCGTGATGATGTTTTGCGTGAGCCAGAAGCCCGTCATCATCACCAGCACCTGCAGCAGGTTGCGCCCGCTCTTGCCGCGCAGCAGGTCGGAGAGCGGCAGCTTTTCGGTGGTGGCCGCCTTGTCGGCCGCCTCGCTCTCCCAGATCTCCGATTCGGCGACCTTGCGCACGTAGTACATCGTCAGCAGGCCCGCGAGCGCCGCCCCGAGCACGAACGGAATGCGCCAGCCCCATTGCGCATACGGCGAATGCATGCCGTTCAGCGGAAACAGCGCGAACATGAGCATCGCGACGAGGTTGATGGTCACGTACGCGGCCGGAAAACCGGCAATGATGAAGCCGCCGACAAAGCCGCGTTGCTCTTTCTTCGAATACTCGATCGCGAGCGGCATCGCACCCGTATACCCGCCACCCAGAAAAATCCCGTCGACAAAGCGCAGCAGCACCAGCAACCAGTAAGACACAATGCCGATGCTTTCATAGCCGGGCAGCAGCGCGATCAGCAGCGTCACCACCCCAAAGCCCGATACCGACCAGATCGACGCCATGCGCCGGCCAATGCGGTCCGCGATCATGCCGAACAGCAACGACCCGACCGGACGGCCGAGCAGCGTCGTGATGAACACCAGTGACGCCAGGATCGTCTCCATGCCGGTAGACAGATGCGGCGGCTGGAAATATCCAAGCACCGGCGACAACACCACCACCGGCAGATAGATATCGAACATATCGATGAACTCGGAGAAGAACGCGCCCTTGATCGCGTTGTGCCTCTTCGTTTCAATCGACTGCTCGCCCTCCGACATTGCAACGTCATTCCCAGTCAACGCTTTCATCTCTGTCTCCATTCGTTATGCGCACCGCGCGGTGCGATTCCCCTTGCGCTTTCCCGTGTGCTGCCAGCCGTTAGCTGTCCGGATGGGTTGCCGCGTCAGGCCGCGCCGGTTTCCGCTTCGTATGTCCTGATCGCCTCGCTCGCCACGCGGAAAGCCGCGAGCGCGAGCGGCGCGCCGCAATAAACGGCGGCCTGCATCAGCACCGCGCGGATTTCTTCCTTGCTCACGCCGTTGCGCAGCGCGCCCTTCACATGCACCGACAATTCGTGATGCTGGCTCATCGCCGTCAGCATGCCGAGGTTCAACATGCTGCGCGTCTTGAACGACAGCGTCGGGTCGCCCCAGATGTCGCCCCAGCAACTTTCGGTGACGAACTTCTGCATCGGCCGGTTGAAGTCGTCGGCATTGGCCCACGATTTTTCGACGTGAGCGGCGCCCAGTACTTCCTTGCGATTTTCGAAACCCTTGTTGAAGCGGTCGTTGGTATCCATCGTGTTTCCTTTGAAGTTCAATCCGGCAGGTGTTTGCCTGACTGGATGATTGTCGGACAAGTCAGGCGGAGAAAATTTTTTCGGCCTGGTGCGAGCCGCAGCGCGTCAATCCACGCCGTAGCCGACCAGCGCCTTGGTTTCCAGATATTCGCGCAGGCCCGCTTCGCCCCATTCCCGGCCATTGCCCGAACGCTTGTAGCCGCCAAAGGGCGCGCCGAAATCGGCGGGCGGGTAATTCAGATGCACGCCCCCCGCGCGCAACGCGCGTCCCACCTTGCGCGCCCGCGTGACGTCCGCGGATTGCACGTAGGCCGCAAGGCCGTATTCCGTACCGTTTGCAATGTCGATCGCCTGCTCTTCCGAGTCGTAGGGAATCATCGACAACACCGGCCCGAAAATTTCCTCGCGAGCGATGGTCATGTGCGGGGCGACATCGGCGAACACGGTCGGGCGCGCATAGTAGCCCTTGTCGATGCCATCCGGACGGCCCGTGCCGCCCGTGACGAGACGCGCGCCTTCGTCGATGCCGGTCTGGATCAGCGCTTGCACGCGCTTGAACTGGTTCGCGTTGACGAGCGGGCCAAGCTGCGTCGCAGGGTCGTCGGTCGGTCCGAGCCGATACGCCTGCGCGGCGCGCTTCGCGATCTGCGCGGCATCGTTCATCAAATGACGCGGCACCAGCATGCGTGTCGGAATCGAGCACGACTGGCCCGAGTTGGTGAAGCAGCCGGCGACGCCGCGCGTCACCGCCTGATCCAGGTCGACGTCGTCGAGCAGGATGTTGGCCGACTTGCCGCCCAGTTCCTGAGCGACGCGTTTGACCGTTTCCGCAGCAGACTGCGCGACCAGCACGCCGGCGCGGGTCGAACCGGTGAACGACACCATGTCGATATCCGGATGGCTCGCGATCGCCGAGCCGACCCCAGGCCCGTCACCGTTGACGAGATTGAACACGCCGGCCGGCAGGCCCGCTTCGTCGAGCACTTCGGCGAACAGCAGAGCGCTTAGCGGCGAATACTCGCTTGGCTTGAGCACCATCGTGCAGCCGGCCGCGAGCGCCGGTGCGATCTTCACGACGATCTGGTTGACCGGCCAGTTCCACGGCGTGATCAAACCGCACACGCCGATCGGTTCGAGCACCACACGCGTGCTGCCGCGCTGCTCCTCGAACTCGAAGCGTTCGAGCACGTCGATCAACGCATTCAGATGCGCAGGGCCGCGCGCCGCCTGACCGTTGCGCGCGAACGTGATCGGCGCGCCCATTTCGCGGCGCATCAACTCGGCGAATTCATCGTAGCGGCGCTCGTAGATCGTCACAATGCGCTTGAGCAACGCGACGCGTTCAGCGACGCTCGTCGCCGACCAGGCCGCGAACGCGCGGCGCGCAGCGGCGACAGCGCGATCGACATCTTCAGCGTTGCCCATCGCGAGTTTCTCGAAGGACGTTTCAGTCGATGGATCGACGATGTCGAACCAGACGGCGGACGCGGGCTCGACCCAACGTCCGTCGATATAAAACTGGGCTGCACGTGGCATGACAGGCTCCGGAATCAATGGATCAGAAAACAGGTTCAGGACGCGGCGCCGGGCAGGAGCCGGTATAGCTCGGTGTGGTCGGTGGCGGGCGTGGAGCGCTGTGCCGCTTCGTCCCACACGTCGACGCAGGTCGCACCGAACGTCATGGGATGCCCCACCGCCTGTGCAAGCGCGCGGGCAATCTTCAAATCCTTGTTCATCAACTGCAACGCGAAGCCGGAAGCGAACGTGCCGCTCAGCATGAACTGCCTGGCCTTGTTCTCCGACGTATTGCTGCGGCCCGTCGACGCATTGAGCACATCCGTCATCACCGCCGGCTCGATACCAAAGCGGCCGGCGATTTGCAGCGCCTCGACTGTCGCCGCGACACTCGCCGCCGACACATAGTTGTTGAGCGCCTTGGCCGCATGCCCGGCACCCGCCGCGCCGATATGCAGCACGTTCGCGCCCATCGCGGCGAGCAGCGGCTTGCAGCATGCGAGCACGTCCGCATGGCCACCGGCCAGAATCGCCAGCGTGCCTTCCTTCGCGCGTTTGACGCCGCCCGACACGGGCGCATCCAGATACGCGAGGCCCTGCGCTTCGAGCGTCTTGCCGAGTTCGCGTGAGCGCTCCGGCTCCGACGAACTCATATCGATCACTATCGCGCCTTTCGCGAGCCGCGCGGCCCAGCCCGTGTTGTCCCCGTCGCCGAGCACCACGGCTTCGACGATCGCCGAGTTGGGCAGCATGGTGATCAGGACGTCGAGCGCACCCGCGTTATCCGCGCTCAGACGGTGCGCGCCGGTCTGTTCTGCCAGCGCATCGGCGCGCGCCGCGTCTGCGTCGTCGATGAACAGTTCGAAGCCCGCGTTGCGAAGGCATTGCACCATCGGTGAGCCCATCATGCCGAGGCCGATGAAACCGACCCGTTTGGCTTGTGTCATGAGAAAGCTCTCCTAGCGCAGCGCCGAGAAGGCGGTCGGCGTGAGGAAGTGGTTCTCGATGCGCTCGACGATCGGCCTGTCAGCTTCTGTCGCCGCCCGTTTGGCGATCCAGTCGGGATCGGCCTGGAACGCGTTCCATTTCTGCTCGCGCTCCGCGAGGCTTTCCCACTTCACCATATAGGTCAGCGCGTGATTGCTCGGACCGATCAGCGTGGTCCAGAAACCAATCTGTTCGATGCCGTACTTTTCGAAAAAGCCGAGCGTGGTCGACGTGAAGCGTTCGAGCAGTGCCGGCAGGCGCGTCGGCGCACAATGGTAAATACGCATTTCAACGATCATGTACCTCTCCTTCGAGATAATCAGATGGCCGCAGCCAATGAGTTTCGCTCGCGGCGAATTCAGTCTTTCAGTCCTTCACCCGACGACCAGCGTTCGACGTACTTGACGAGTTCGGTCATGTCGCGTTTCGAGCCGTCCTGCATCGCCGCGTAATTCCACACCTGACGCGCGACGCTGCCGACCCACATCGGCACGCCGAGCGCCTGACATTCGTCGACCGCGAGGCCGATGTCCTTGCACACGCTGCCAACCGGAAAGCCGAAATCGAAGCTGCCCGGCAGCACATGCTTCGGGAATTTGTCCATCGTCGCGCCGTTCTTGCCGCTGCCCGAATTGATCACCGACATCATCACTTCCGGATCGAGGCCGCCACGCACGCCGGCGACAAACGCTTCCGACGTAATCGCAAATGCCGTGGACGACAGCATGTTGTTCAGCAGCTTGAGCAACTGCCCCTGGCCCGGCTGATCGCCGACCACGAACACCTTGCCGAGCACCTCGAAAAGGACGCGCACCTGGTCGAGCGCGGCCGGTTTGCCGGCCATCATGATCGCGAGCGTGCCCTTCTTCGCTCCGGCGGCGCCGCCGCTCACCGGTGCATCGACGGTGTCGATACCCTTCGCGAGCAGACCGTCGGCCACTTCCTTTTCCATGCGCGATCCGACCGTGGACAGATCGACGAGAATCTTCAGCGCGCCGCCCTCGATCAGTCCGCCTTCGCCGAGCGCGACCTGCCTGAAGATTGCCGGCGTAGGCAGACTCGTAAATACGATGCGCGCGGTGTCGGCCAGCTCTTTCACGGATTTCGCCGCGCGCGCGCCGAGCGCCGTCAATTCCGCGACCGCCTGCTCGTCGCGATCGAACACGACGAGCGTATGACCCGCCTCGATGAGACGGCGCGCCATCGGCCGCCCCATCACGCCTACACCGACAAACCCGATCGTGTTGTTGCCTTCATCACTGCTCGACATGACTGTCCTCATCTGTTGGAAAGCTGTTTTCGTTGCGCCATTCAGGCCGCGCGCGCGAGTCGCATTAGCGACGCGGCATCCGGTTCGCGGTCGAAACGCCACAGCGCATCGATCAGCGGTTGCGGCGCCACGCCCGAGCCGCCGTGGGCGCTCAGATCGCGCAGTTTCGCCGCGAGTTCGACATCGGCGAGCGGCGCCGCGAGACTGCCACGCGCCGCGTGAATACGCCGTGACACCGTTTCGCCCGAGCGCAGCACGACGGCCACCTGGGCGGATTCCACCGGCCACGATGCATCGTCGATAAAGCGCAGACGCGCGCCGAACGCACGCAGCGACGGGTTGGCCACCGCGCTGTCGTTGAACTCCGTGAGGCTCGCTTTGCCCGTGGCCAGCGCGACCGCTACCGCATGCTGGGCACTGACCTGCGATTCCCGCCCGGTGCGCACGTTCGGCCGGTCGGTGCGCTCGCGCAGCAACGGATGTCCGGTCAGCTCGACACGCTCGACGTCGTCCACGCTCCAGCGCGCATCGCGGCGCAGATCGAGACACGCATCGATCACAGGGTTCAGCACCACACCGCACGGGTACGGTTTATACGTGTTCGACAGCAGTGCCCATTCGTGGCCGAGCTCACGCGTCAACGCCTCGACATCCGGCTTCGTTGCGCTCACGCGCAGGAAACCGCGCATGCCTTCGAGCGGAGCGTCGGGACCGGAGAAGTCGTCGGCGGCGAGCAGCGCGGACAGCAGGCCGTTGCGCGCCGCATTGCCGACACTGATGCTCTTCGACATCGTGCCGAGCGTCTCGACGAGACCTCCCGCCTGCGCCGACGCGTTGCCGAGTGCCCAGCCGATCTGTTGCGCGCTCAGGCCTTGTGCTTTGGCAATCGCCGCCGCCGCGCCGAACACGCCGCAGGTCGACGTGATATGCCAGCCGCGCCGATAGTGCTCGGGTGAAACCGCATTGCCGATCCGGCATTCCACTTCCACGCCGACGACGAACGCGAGCAGCAGCGCTTCGCCAGTCAGCGGACGGGCGTCGGGAACGATCTCCGCGAGCGACTCGGCGAACGCGAATAGCGCTGCGGCGACCGGTGCGGTTGGATGGATGATCGTCGGGATGTGCGTGTCGTCGAAATCGAATACGTTCGCGCTCATGGCATTGAGCGCCGCGGCGTTCAGCATGTCGAAGCGCTCCCCGCGGCCGATCACGCTCGAACCCTGCCCGGCGCTAAAACGCTGATACGTGCGTACCGCCTTTTCGAGTGTCGGGTCGGAGCAGCCCGCCAGCGCGACGGCCACATAGTTGACGAGCGAGCGCTTCGCTTCGTGGCGCACGGCGGGCGGCACGTCTTGCCACGTCGTGTCCGCCACCCATTGCGCGACGCGCTGCGTCACGCGATCGGCGTCGCTGTTCGTGCTGGTCTGGCTTGAACTGCTGTCTGACTGCGCTGCCATGTGCGGGTGTGTCCTCTACCGGATGTTTCTCTTGATTCGCTGCGTTGCCTTGTGCGGATGCGCCACTCGCAATTCGCGCTTACGGTTCCGTGGCCGAAGCCGCGCGAGCGCTGACCGTCTGGCCGGACGCGTCGATCGTGTCGCTGACTTCGGCGGCGATCGATTCGAGCGAACGCTTCCGGGTCTCCGCACCAAGCACGCCGACGATCAACGCCTGCACGAGCAGCGTGCCGACGATCAGCGTCAGGACACCGGCAATGCCGAAACCCGTGAAAGCCCAGGCCACGACGTAGGGCACGGCGATGCTGACCGCGCGCCCTGCTGTGTTCGACACGCCCGAACCGCGCAGCCGCAATTCGGTTGGGAACAGTTCCGGCACGTAGGTCGCGACGCTGAACGACGACAGCACGTAGATACAGCAGGTGATCGCAAAACCAAGCGCGGTGATCGCCACTTCCGATTGCGCGAACGGATAGGCCGCGCCGAAGGCCGCGCATATCAGCGAAAACAACACAATGCCCCATTTGCGGCCGACGCGTTCGGCGAGCGCAAAGGCGATCAGCGAGCCAACCGGACCACCGGCGAACATCACGCTCGTCAGGCCGAGCGAATTCGACACGCTGTGGCCCTGCTTGACGAGGAAGGTCGGAATCCAGCTGACGAACGCGTAATTGACGATGAAGAGCGCGACCAGCACGGTGATGCCGGTAACGGTGCGCGTGAGGAGGCGCCGCGAGAACAGATCGCCCAGACGCCCGTTACCCGGCGCGGCGCGGCGCGGTTGCTGGGCGGCTGCCGCGATCGCCGTGGCGGAATCGACCCCGCACGCTTTTTCGATAGTCGATACGACCTGATCCGCTTCTTCGGCGCGATTGCGCGAAGCGAGCCAGCGCGGCGACTCCGGCATCGACTTGCGCAGGAACCACACGAAGAGCGCGCCGCAGCCCGCGATCGCGAACATCCAGCGCCAACCGTAGTGCGGCACGATCAGCCAGCCAAGAAAGGTCGACAGGAACAACGAAGTGTTGATGATCAGATTGAGGATCGTGCCGAAGCGGCCCCGCCACGCGGCCGGAATGAACTCGCTCAACGTGCCGTAGCCGACCACGATTTCCGCGCCCATACCGACTCCCATCACGAGACGGAAGAAGATCAGCCAGTACATGGACGGCGCGAGGGCCGCGGCGATCGACGCGAAGCCGTAAATGCCGAGGTTGAACTGGTAGCAGAAGCGCCGCCCGAACCGGTCGCCGAGCAGGCCGGAGAGCCAGGCGCCCGACATCATGCCGACGAACGTAACGGACACGAATATCGCATTGAGTTTCAGCGTGGATTCGCCGCTATGGATCATCGCGGCAAGCACCGTGCCGGCGATGTATATATCGAACGAATCGAAGTACATGCCCGCGGCAATCAGCCCGAGCAACCGCCAGTGATAACCGGACAGCGGCAGGCTGTCCAGCCGGTATCCAATCGTTGCTTCGTTCTGCATGGATGCAGTCTCCGTCAATGGCTTTGTTCTGGTTGTTCTGGTTCTGCTGCTTTTACCACCACTGCACCACCGAATGTGAGCGGTAACATGAGAGTGGATTATATTCCTGTCATACAATCGGTCAAGACGAGATTGTGTGTTCTGAGGCTTCTTTTTGTGTTGCAGTGCATGACGTTCAGGCGTGTCCACGCATAGGCAATTCTGCGCGCATTTGAGAGGCACCAGCTACGGTGCCACACGCTGCGAGCGCCATTTTCAAGTCGCCGCGGCGAGTTGACGTGGTCCGTTATCAAGCAATATAGGATGGCGCTACCATACGAACAGCGTGTGACGCGACAAAAACGGAGCGCCTCACCTTCTCCGCGCTTCGATCAGACACCTCGCAGGATTGAAGCGCGCCGCTACAGGTAGCGGGTTCAGACCCTGCCCGGACGAGGCTCGACCCTGACCGTCACCTGGAAGTTACGTCGCCAGCCAACCACCGTCGACGGGCAGCATCGCGCCCGTCATCTCCGCCGCCGCGTCGCTGCACAGGAACACCACCAGATCCGCGACATGCGACGCCTGGACAAAATGGCCGGTCGGCTGTTTGCCTGCCAGAAACCGCTCGATTGCCGTTTCGCGGTCCAGCCCCTCGACTTCCATCAGCGCCTGGATGCGGTTCTCGCTAGTCGGCGTGTGCACGGCGCCCGGACAGACCGCATTGCAAGTGATGCCCTGCCCCATCGTTTCGGCGGCCACCGCGCGCGTCAGACCGAGCAGCGCGGACTTGGTCGTCACGTAATCGACGCGATTCACCGTGCCGCGCATGCCATACACCGAAGTCATGTTGAAAATGCGGCCCCAGCCGCGTTCACGCATGCCCGGCAGCGCCAGACGGATCGCATGGAATGCCGCGCTCAGGTTGACTGACAGCGCCTGGTCCCATCTGTCGACGGGAAACGCTTCGATCGGCGCGAAATGGCGCACCACGGCATTGTTGATCAGCACGTCGATCGCACCAACCCGTTCGATCGTTTCGAACATCATCCGCTCGACCGCGCGCGCATCGCCGAGGTCCACCTGCAGATAGTCCGCGCGATAACCATGCTTCTGCTCGAAGGCCGCACGCGCCGGTTCGACCTGCTCGGCCGTTTCGACACCATGCAGCACGACCCGGCAGCCGGCGGCTGCAAGCGCATCGGCCATCGACAAACCCAGCCCGTGCGACGAGCCGGTGACGAGTGCAATTCTCCCCTTCATTCCGCGATTTTCCCTGTCGAAAGCATGCCCGTTGCCAGGCCGTGGCGAAACACCAACGTTCGCCGCTTTGAATGATAGCGCTAACTTAACCGAAAAGAACGGGCGCCGCAATATCGGGAATTGCCCGGGAACAGGCGAGAAGTGCACGACCGAACGTTCACAGGCCGCTGCGCAGCCAGCGTCGAGCCACGCGGCAAGCCGTTCGAAAGGCACAAAAAGAAAGGGGCGCATTGTGCGCCCCGCAGGTTCACCAGCAATGAAACCGCAGCCTCAGGTGCTTTCGCGCTGGATGATTTCGAACCCGAGGTCGAGTCGCGCCGGCACGACCGGCTCGTCGCGCATTCTTTGCAGCAGCGCTTCGGCGCTGCGTCGGCCGATCTCGAGGCGCGGCAGGTTCAGGCACGTCAGGCGCGGCACCGTGTGGCGCAGGATGTCGAGATCGTCAAAGCCGGCAATCGCAATGCGTTCCGGCACTTTCCAGTTACGCCGCTGCGCTTCGAAAAGCGCGCCGACGGCGAGCACGTCGCCAGCGAAGAAGATCGCGTCTACTTCCGGCGCGCGCTGCATCATGTCCACCATCGCATGTGCGCCGGAGGTCAAACCGCCCTCCACTTCGCGCACCAGGACGGGGTTGCGCTCGCGGCCGAGCGCGGCGAGCGCCGCGTGGTAGCCCTTCAGGCGCTCGCGGGCACGCATGTTGTTTTTGGTGGCGAGGCAGACGAAACCGATCGACTTGTAGCCGCGTCCTGCCAGATACAGCGTCATTTCCTTGGCTGCGTTGAAATTCGAGTAGCTGACCGCCATGTCGAGCGGCGTGCGCACCAGGTCGCCCGTTTCAACAATGGGAATCCCGGCGGCGCGGATCAACTGGATGGCGCGCGGCGTATGCACGGTGTCGTGCAGCACGAGGCCGCTCACACGCTGGGCGATGAACGCATCGATCAGCGCCTCTTCTTCTTCGAGCGAGTAGCCGCTGTCGGCCAGCAACAACTGCTTGCCGGCGGCGCGCAGCACGTCGGCGCAGCCCTTGATACTGTGCGAATACAACGAGTTCTGGATACTCGGGACGATCTGACCGACCACGTTGGAGCGTGCCGACGCGAGGTTCGACGCGATGTGATTCGGAACATAGCCCACGCGGCGCACCGTATCGAGCACCAGCTTGCGGGTCTCCTTGGAGAGCCGTTCAGGTTCGTTGAGCGCGCGCGACACTGTCATCAGGGACACGTTCGCCGCCTTCGCAACGTCGATCATGCGCACCGCCTGTCCACCCGGGCGCGTCTTGCCCACGCTCCCGCCCGTCTTCCGCGCAGCTTTCGACGTGGTTTTCACTTCCCCTGCCGGCCCGCCTGCCAACCCGATCTTCCCGTCATCGACGGCCGCCACACGCTTTTTCACTCGCCCATCCGGCTCTTTGAATTGATGGCTGATTGTAGCCTATGGCAGGTGGCGTTCCGGGCCGTATTGCGGCAACCGGCGCAGCCCGACACGGTCCGAACCGTGCCCGCAACAACGCAACACAAGCCGACGGACGCTTGCTATGATAGCGCTCTCATACATTGGGAACAGGAGGCCTCTGCCATGACAACCGTGCCTGAAAACTACAAGATTTACGCGATCAAGTACGCCCATCACGACCGTCCCGCCCGCGACAACTTCATTGGCGGCGACCCGCACGATGTGAACATGCCGCTCGATTATTTCGTGTGGGCGGTGGTCGGCGAAAGCCGCACTTTTCTCGTCGACACGGGTTTCGATGCCGACGTGGGCGCGAAGCGCCGCCGCATCATCACGCATTCTGTCGAAGAAGGGCTTGGCGCAATCGGCATTCGTGCCGACACGGTCGAAGACGTGATCGTCACGCACATGCACTATGACCACGCGGGTAACCGCTCGCTGTTTCCGAAGGCGCGGTACCACCTGCAGGATCGCGAAATGGCGTATTGCACGGGCCGCTGCATGTGTCATGGCGCACTGAACCATCCGTTCGATCCGGAGGACGTCAAATCCATGGTCGGCCGCGTTTTCGACGGCCGCGTGGCGTTTCATGACGGCGCGTCGAACATCACGGCGGGCTTGAGCGTGCATCGCGTCGGCGGCCATACCGACGGCTTGCAGGTGGTGCGTGTGCATACGGAGCGCGGCTGGGTGGTGCTCGCTTCCGACGCATCGCACCTGTACGCGAACATGGAACAGAACCGCCCGTTCCCGGCCGTCTACAACGTGGGTGACATGATCGAAGGCTACCGTCGCGCGTACGAACTGGCGGACTCCGCGCAACACGTCGTGCCCGGTCACGACCCTGCCGTGCTGACGCGTTATCCTGCGCAGAGCAAGGAGACGGAAGGATGGATCGTGCGGCTCGACGCGCCACCACGGTGAGAACGTGCCCGTCATCGTCGAATATGCGCACCGTGATGCAGCGTTTCCGGCACCGTAATGGTGACTTTTAAGCGAAGACTAAAGAAGTTCACGAGCCGGTCGATACCATGATCAGGGGGTTTTCCCGCCTACGGACCTGACCCGGGTCCGGCGCTCCCCGCATGGAGAAACGCAGTGAAACGTCTGGCTTATGGCGCACGCGGTGAAAGCTTCGCGCTCGAGCGGCAGCGCCTATGAAACGCAATCTGTTCTTCCGGTTTCTCGCGCGCCTTCGCGTCGGCCGCAAGCTGCTGCTGATCTATCTGCTCGACCTGAGCGCGGTGCTGTACATCAGCGGCATCCTGATCCACGAGAAATACATCGCGATCGACTTCTCCGACAAGGAGCTGGTCGGCAACGCCTACGTCGCGGCCGTGCACGACGCGCTCATCGACTTCGCGCTCGCGGGGGCCGGGCAGCCGCGAACGGCAGCCCAGTTGCAACGCACGGCGGACGGGCTCGCCGACGCGGAGCGCCGCTATGGCGCGAACATGCAAAGCGGCGAACTCAATGCGCGTGTGCTCGCGGCGCTGACGGCCAGCGCCGCGCCTCATGCGGGCACGGCGACAGTGGATGGCGGGCTCGAAGCGACACGCGAGCTGGTCACGCGCGTCGGCAACCAGTCGAACCTGATTCTGGACCCGGACCTCGACAGCTACTACTCGATGTCGCTGTCGATCCTCCGCTATCCGGAGCTGCTCGGCGACGTCAACCGGATGGGCCGCCACCTGCACGACGCCGGCGCGCGTCTTCACGCTGCACGGATGAGCCACGACGAGATGCGGACCCGCTACCTCGTACTGGAAGGCCAGCTCGATGCGGTATTGCAGGGACTGCGTTCCGACTATGCGGAGGCCGCGGCCACGAACGGCACGCTGACCACGACGATCGGCCCGCCCCTCACGCGCATGCTCGCCGCGATCGACGCGTATCGGCGTGTGGCCGGCGCCGCCGTCGATGCCGGCCCGGATGACGCCACACTCACCGCGCTCGATGCCGCCCAGCAGCGCGTGGTGATGAGCGTGAGCGACGCATGGAGCGCGACCGGCAATCAGCTCGAACGACTGCTGCACGAGCGCGTGCGCGGCCTCTTTGAGCGCATGTGGCTGCATCTCGGCACAGCGCTATTTCTGCTGTGCGCGATCCTGAGCATGGTGTATTTCGTCGCCCAGCAGATTTCGCGGCCACTGCGCCAGCTTGCGCGCGTGATGGACACGGTGCGGCGCACGGGCGATCATTCGCTGCGCGCCCGCTGGCATAGCCAGGACGAAATCGGCCAGCTGGTGCGCGGTTTCAACGACATGCTCGCGCAACTCGATCGCGAGCGCGACGTGCAGAAGGAACTCGCGGCGACCGCACGCGCGTCGGCCGCCCAGTACGCGCTCGTCGAGGCGACCCCGGTGCCGATGGTCGTCACGTCGATCCCGGGGCACGAGGTGTTGCACGCTAACAAGCCCGCGCTTTACTGGCTGAACGGCTGTACGGTCGACCCGTGGGCCGTCGGCCTCGACTCGGAGGTGCGCGCGCGTTTTTTCCAGCAGCTCTCCGACCGCGAGGCAGTCGACGAATTCGAGGTGCGCTGGAAAGCCGCCAAAGAGCCCACGTGGGCCATGCTGTCGGCGCGGCGCCTCGACTTCCAGGGACGCGACGCCGTGCTGACCGCCTTCACGCCGATCAACCAGATCAAGCTGATGGAGCAACGCCTGGAATTGTGGGGCAAGGTGTTCGAGGCGTCCTCGGAAGCGATCCTGATTCTCGATGCGCAACGGCGGCTCGTGACCGCCAACGCGTCGTTCTATCGTGCAACGGGATATCGCGCCGACGACGTGACAGGCAAGGAGCCCGCTTTCCTCTTCGCCTCGCAGGAGCATGACGACATTCTCCCGGGCGTGATCGATTCCGTCGACCGCCTGAGCGCATGGCACGGCGAAGCGCACGTGCGCCGGCGCGCGGGCAGTGACTATCCGGCGTGGCTGATGGTGAGCGCGGTGCGCGACCGGCGCGCGAACCTGTCGCACTACATCTGCACGCTGATCGACATCACCGACCGCAAGAAGAGCGAGGCGCGTATCCAGTTCCTCGCCGAGCACGACGTGCTGACGGAGCTGCCGAACCGCGAGCTGTTCGTGAAACGCCTTGGCGTGGTGCTCGGCAACGCGCGGCGCACGGGGCAGCGCGTAGCGGTGTTGTTCATCGATCTCGACCGCTTCAAGAACATTAACGATTCGCTGGGTCATCACATTGGCGACAGTCTGCTGCGCTCGGTCTCGCGACGTCTGTTGCAAGCCGTGCGCAGCAACGACACAGTGAGCCGGCTCGGCGGCGATGAGTTCACGGTGATCCTGAACGGCGTCAGCAACGCGGCGGACGTGACGCGTACGATCGAAGATCGTCTGCTGCCGCTCGTGCGTCAGCCGCACGAGGTCGGCGGCGTCACGCTGCAGGTGTCGTGCAGTGTCGGCGTGGCGCTGTTCCCCGAGGACGGCGAGGACATCGAGACGCTGATGCAGAACGCCGACGCCGCGATGTACCAGGCGAAGGGTGCGGGGCGCAATCTCGTGAAGTTCTTCGCGCCCGACATTGCCGAACGCACGCGCTACCGGCTGACGCTCGAAGCCTGCCTGCGCACCGCCATTGCGATGCACGAGTTCCGGCTCGAGTACCAGCCGTGCGTCGATGCGCACACGGGCGAACTGGTGGCCGTCGAAGGGCTGCTGCGTTGGAACAGCCCGCAAATCGGCATCGTGTCGCCCGCGCAATTCATTCCGGTCGCGGAAGACACGCGGCTCATCATTCCGATCGGCGCGTGGGTGATCGACGAAGCCTGCCGGCAGATCGCCGAGTGGGACGCGCAAGGCCTGATGCCGCTACGCGTGTCGATCAACCTGTCGGCCATCCAGTTGCGCGATTCGGACCTGATCGGCACGCTCGCGGACAGTCTCGCGCGGCATGGCGTCGAGCCGTCGCGGCTAGAACTCGAGATCACCGAGACCGTGTTGATGGACAACGCGGAAAACTATCTCGCCATGATCAACGCGATCCGCGCGCTCGGAGTCAAACTCGCGCTCGACGATTTCGGCATCGGCTATTCGAGCCTCAGCTATCTGAACCGCTTTCCGCTCGATCGGCTCAAGATCGATCGCGCGTTCGTGCTCGACATGCTCGATGCCCGCGCGGACCTCGCCATCGTCCGCACGATCATCGAACTCGGCCATGAATTGGGTCTGCGGGTGGTCGCCGAGGGTGTCGAGAGCGAACATCAGGCGCGCATTCTTCGTACGATCGGTTGTGACGAACTGCAGGGCTTCCTGTTTTCGAAATCGTTGTCGCCGGCCGATTTGTGGTCCTGGACCCATGCGCGCATGGTGGCGTGAGCGGCGCGTCCTGTCGCGGTCGTACGGGTGTTCCCGCAGTAACTCGGGCGCTTGAGGGCCACCGGCGAAGCCGCCGCTCGCCGGAGCGGATAAAGTCGCGGCCATTTCACGGCAAATGCCGGTTTTCCCACATACCGCGAGCTTACGACTTGTCATCCTGATGACTCGGGCGTGCGGCGGGAGATGGCCATGTCAGTCTATGTGGATGAAGGGTTCAGGCCCTGTGTGACGGAATGCGCGACGGTCGCGTTCCGGGTGTGCTGCGATGATCGGGCGCAGATCTTCGAGGTCAGCGCCGAAGCACTCGTGACCTATTGCGGCGCGGCGAGCAAGCGCAAGCAGGACCTGCTCGTCGCATTCGAGGATGCGCAACTGGAAATCCTTTCGGTCGCCGCGCAGAAATGGGCGTTCAGGCCGTCGGAGCCGGTGCGTCTCGGACTCGACGAATTCCGAATGGTCAGACATTAAATAGCAGGCATGCCAGAATAGCGTCATGACCTGGATCGCCGCCCTGCCAATGTATAACGTCACACCCGCGCTCGACTTCGAGTGGCGCGAGTGGCTCGCCGACGTGCTGCGCATGGTCAAGCCGGCGTGCCGCATCGTCGAACCGGACGAAGAATTGCACGGCTTCTGGCGGCGCCCCAATCTGCTGATCTCGCAAACCTGCGGCTATCCGTTCATGCATGGCTTGCAGGACCAGGTACAACTGATCGCGACGCCGCGCTTTGACGCGCCGGGTTGCGAGGGCGCGCATTATGCAAGCGTGCTGGTGACGCGCGCGGATGCGCCGTTCGATACATTAGCGGCGTGTCGCGGCGCGCGCGCGGCGTACAACCAGGACGATTCGAATAGCGGCATGAACGTGTTTCGCCACGCCGTGGCGCCGCTCGCGCGCGCTGGTCTATTTTTCAGCGCGGTATTGCGAACCGGCTCGCATCTCGGCTCGTTGCGCGCGGTGGCCGAAAATCACGCGGATGTCGCGGCGATCGATTGCGTGACCTTCGCTTTCGTCTGCGACGAAATGCCGGAACTGGCCCGTCAGGTGCGCCGGATCGGCACGACAGCGCCCTCGCCGGGCCTGCCTTTGATCGCTTCCGACACGGTACCCACGGCCACCGTGGAAGCATTGCGCGAAGCGTTGAACGAGGTACTCGTGATCCAGCCCGAGCGTGCGAAACGCCTGCGTTTGCAGGGGTTTTCCGTGTTGCCGCGCTCGGATTACGACCGCATCGAACAGCTTGAAAGCGAGGCGCGCGCCGTCGGCTATACGCGCCTCGCCTGAGTTGCGCCCTTACTGCTGCACGTCCAGCACCAGAAGCTGCGCGCCGTCGGCAACCTGATCGCCGACCGAATACAGCACCTCCGAAACCGTGCCGGCAGCCGGCGCACCGATGGTGTGCTCCATCTTCATCGCTTCCATCACGATCAGCGGCGTCCCCTTTTCCACCGCCGTGCCCGGTTCCACCAGCACCGCGATCACCTTGCCCGGCATCGGCGCGGTCAGACGGCCTTCGCCGCCTTCGGCGTCCGCAGCGTGTGCGAGCAGGTTTTGCCATTCGAACGCGAGCGCTTCGCCGAGGCAAAACACATGGAAAGTATCGCCGTCGACGAATACGCGGCCCGTTGCCCGCGCATCGCCGATCGTCGCGCGGAATTCATGCGCGCCGCTGCCGCTCGACCAGCTGAAGTCCTCGCGCACGCCGTCGTGTTCGAGCGTTTGCGTGCTGCCGTCGCGCGCGAACGCGACCGTGAACAGGCTTGCGTGATCGCCGCTGCTGTCCATGTCGCGCCAGCCGAGCGTCTGCGTATAACCGCCATTCAGGCGCCAGTGCGACAACGCGTCCCACGGCGACGCGCCGTGCGCCGTGCCGCCCTCGCGCGTGAGCAGCGCCGCGCAAGCGAGCGCCAGCGCTTCCTTGTATGGCTTCTTGCGCGGCGCGAACAAGGCGTCGTGATGACGCTCGATCAAGCCCGTATCGAGATCGCCGGTTGCAAACGGCTCGCTAGCCACGATGCTTTGCAGGAACTCGATGTTGGTGTGCGGGCCGACCACCTCGCACGCATGCAGCGCGCGGCTCAGACGCGCGAGCGCCTCTTCACGCGTGGCGCCGTGCACGATCAGCTTCGCAATCATCGGATCGTAGAACGGCGTGATGGTGTCGCCCTCACGCACGCCGCTGTCGATACGCACCGGCGCCTTGCGTCCCGGCTCTCCAAGAGCTGCCGCATCGATCGCGAACTCCACGCCTTCCGGCATGCGCACATGCTTGAGCGTGCCTGTGGACGGCAGGAAACCACGCGCCGGGTGCTCAGCGTAGATACGCGCTTCGATGGCGTGACCGTCGATCTTCAACTGTTCCTGCGTGAGCGGCAGCGGTTCGCCGGCGGCAACGCGCAGTTGCCATGCCACGAGGTCCTGGCCGGTGACCATTTCCGTGACCGGATGCTCGACCTGCAGGCGCGTATTCATTTCCATGAAATAGAATTCGCCCGTGCTGGTCATGATGAATTCGACCGTGCCCGCACCGACGTAATTCACCGCGCGCGCGGCGGCCACCGCGGCCTCGCCCATTTCGCGCTTGATTTCAGCGGGCAAGCCGGGCGCGGGCGCTTCTTCCAGCACTTTCTGGTGACGCCGCTGCACCGAGCAATCGCGGTCGAACAGATAGACAGCGCCGCCGTGACTGTCCGCGAACACCTGCACTTCCACATGGCGCGGCCGCGTCAGATACTTTTCGATCAGCACGCGATCATTGCCGAAGCTGCTCGCCGCTTCCCGCTTGCACGAAGCCAGCGCCGCCGCGAAATCCTCGCTGCGCTCGACCACGCGCATGCCCTTGCCGCCGCCACCGGCGCTGGCTTTGAGCAGCACCGGATAACCGATCGCATCGGCTTCGCGGTGCAGCAGTTGCGGGTCCTGACCGTCGCCGTGATAGCCCGGCACGAGCGGCACGGCGGCCGCGTGCATCAACGCCTTCGCGGCGGCTTTCGAGCCCATCGCCGCAATCGCCTCGACCGGCGGTCCGATGAAGACGATGCCGGCGGCCTCGCACGCATGCGCGAAAGCTTCGTTCTCCGACAGGAAGCCGTAGCCCGGATGCACCGCCTGCGCGCCGGTGGCGCGTGCGGCTTCGATGATGCGTTCGACGCCCAGATAGCTTTCCGCCGCCGTCGCACCGCCGATATGCACCGCCTCGTCACAGGCGGCCACGTGCTTAGCATTGGCGTCCGCATCGGAATAGACGGCCACGCTCGCAATGCCGAGCCGCTTGCAGGTCGCGGCGACGCGGCACGCAATCTCGCCCCGGTTGGCAATCAGGATCTTGTTGAACATGAAGTGTCTCGATGAAGTGTGCCGTTTTATCGGGGCTGTTGTTCTGGTCAAGGCGCTGCGCGCGCCCTGGAATAGATGCGTTAGTTACGCCAGGCGGGCGGGCGTTTTTCGAGGAACGACGCCACGCCCTCACGCCCTTCGGCGCCGGCACGCGTGCGCGCGATGCGCGCCGCCGTGTCTTCGATCATCGCGTCGTTCAACTCGTGGCCCGCGATATCCTGCACGAGCTGCTTGCACGCGCGTACCGCCTGCGGACCGTTGGCGCAGAGCGTCTCGGCAATCTGCCGCACGGTGGCGTCGAGTTGCTCCACGCTGACGGCTTCACTGACCAGTCCGAGGCGCAACGCCGTTGCGCAATCGAACTGCTCGGCGGTGGTGAAATAGCGGCGCGACGCCTGCTCGCCCAGCGCACGAATCACGTACGGTGCGATGGTGGCCGGAATCAGACCGAGGCGCGCTTCCGAAAGGCAGAAGCGCGCGCTTTCGACCGCCACCACAATGTCGCACGCTGAGATCAAACCCATGCCGCCCGCGTACGCGTCGCCGTTCACGCGCGCGATCACCGGCTTGTTGCAGCGATAGATCGACGACAGCATGTTTGCCAGCAGCATTGCATCGGCACGGTTCTCGTCGTCCGAGTAACCGGCCATCTTCTTCATCCAGTTCAGATCGGCGCCCGCGCAGAATGCCTTGCCGTTCGCGGCCAGCACCACCGCGCGCACGTCGTCGCGATCGTTGAGCGCCGTGAAGGCCGAGGTCACTTCGGCGATCATCGTTTCGTTGAACGCGTTGCGCACGTCCGGCCGATTCAATGTGACCGTGGCGATCTGTCCGGCGAATTCGACCGTCAGTGTTTCGTATTGCATCGTCGCAGCTCCCGCGCTTTCTCGCGCATCGTCACATTCTGAACACGCCGAAACGCGTGTCTTCGATCGGTGCGTTCATCGCAGCCGACAGGCCGAGACCGAGCACGTCGCGCGTTTGCGCCGGGTCGATCACGCCGTCGTCCCACAGGCGCGCGCTGGCATAGTACGGGTGGCCCTGATGTTCGTATTGATCGCGGATCGGCTGCTTGAACGCTTCTTCTTCTTCCGCGCTCCACGCACCGCCCTTGCCTTCAATGCCGTCGCGCTTCACCGTGGCCAGTACCGACGCCGCCTGCTCGCCGCCCATCACCGAGATGCGCGCGTTTGGCCACATCCACAGAAAGCGCGGCGAATACGCGCGGCCGCACATGCCGTAATTGCCCGCACCGAACGATCCGCCGATGATCACCGTGAACTTCGGCACCTTGGCCGTGGCCACCGCCGTCACCATCTTCGCGCCGTTGCGCGCAATGCCTTCGTTTTCGTATTTGCGGCCCACCATGAAGCCGGTGATGTTCTGCAGGAACACCAGCGGAATCTTGCGCTGGCAGCACAACTCGATGAAGTGCGCGCCCTTGAGCGCGGACTCCGAAAACAGAATGCCGTTATTCGCGATGATGCCGACCGGATGTCCCCAGATATGCGCGAAACCGCACAAGAGTGTGGTGCCGTAGCGTGCCTTGAATTCGTCGAACGCGGAGTCGTCGACGATACGCGCGATCACCTCGCGAATGTCGAACGGCTTGCGCGTATCCACGGGAATCACACCGTACATGCTCTTTACGTCGTAACGCGGCGGCTTCGGCTCCTGCAACGCAACCGGCACCTGCTTGCTGCGATTCAGATTGCCGACGATACTGCGCGCAATACCGAGCGCATGCGCGTCGTTTTGCGCGAGATGATCGACCACGCCCGACAGACGCGTATGCACGTCGCCGCCGCCGAGATCCTCCGCGCTGACCACTTCGCCGGTGGCCGCTTTCACGAGCGGCGGACCGCCCAGAAAAATCGTCCCCTGATTCTTGACGATGATCGACTCGTCGCTCATGGCCGGCACATACGCACCGCCCGCGGTACAAGACCCCATCACGACGGCGATCTGCGGAATGCCCGCGGCGGACAGATTCGCCTGGTTGTAGAAGATGCGGCCGAAATGATCGCGGTCCGGAAACACGTCGTCCTGGTTCGGCAGATTCGCGCCGCCCGAGTCGACCAGATACACACAGGGCAAATGATTTTCAGCGGCGATTTCCTGCGCCCGCACGTGCTTTTTGACGGTGACGGGATAGTAGGTGCCACCCTTGACCGTCGCATCGTTGCAGACGATCACGCACTCCTGCCCCGCAATCCGGCCAATCCCGGTGATGACGCCCGCGCCGGGCGCATCGTTGTGATACATGCCGTAAGCCGCGAGTTGCGAGAACTCGAGAAACGGCGTGCCGGGATCGAGCAGTTGCGCGATGCGATCGCGCGGCAGCAGTTTGCCGCGGCCCGTATGTTTGTCGCGCGCCGCCTGACCACCGCCCAGCGCGAGTTTTTCGACTTTCGCGCGAAGGTCGGCGACCAGCGCTTCGAGCGCCGCCGCATTGGCGCGGAAGTCGTCCGAGCGCGGATTCAGCTTTGATTCGATGATCGGCATGGCGGGCTTCTCCTTCAGACCGTCTCGGCGAACAGTTCGCGGCCGATCAGCATGCGGCGGATTTCGCTCGTGCCCGCGCCGATTTCATAGAGCTTAGCGTCGCGCCACAAACGGCCGACCGGATACTCGTTGATATAGCCGTTGCCGCCGAGAATCTGGATCGCCTCGCCCGCCATCCACGTGGCTTTTTCCGCGGTATAGAGGATCACGCCCGCGCAGTCCTTGCGCACCTGGCGCACATGTTCCTTGCCGAGCGTATCGAGCTGTCGGCCCACTGCGTAGAGATAGGCCCGACATGCCTGCAACGTGGTGTAGAGATCGGCCACCTTGCCTTGAATGAGCTGGAATTCGCCGATCGGCTGACCGAACTGCTTGCGGTCGTGAATGTACGGCACGACCGCGTCCATGACCGCGACCATGATGCCCGTCGGGCCGCCCGCGAGCACGGCGCGTTCGTAGTCGAGGCCGCTCATCAGCACCTTAGCGCCGCCGTTTAGCTGGCCGAGAATGTTTTCCTCCGGCACTTCCACGTCCTGGAACACCAGTTCGCCGGTATGCGAGCCGCGCATGCCGAGCTTGTCGAGTTTCTGAGCAACCGAGAAACCCTTCATGCCCTTCTCGACGATAAACGCGGTAATACCGCGCGAATTCGCTTCGGGATCGGTTTTGGCGTAGACGACCAGCGTGTCGCAATCCGGGCCGTTGGTGATCCACATTTTCGTGCCGTTGAGCACGTAGTGATCGCCCTTCTTCTCGGCGCGCAGCTTCATGCTGACGACGTCCGACCCCGCGTTCGGCTCGCTCATGGCAAGCGCGCCGATGTGTTCGCCCGACACGAGCTTGGGCAAGTATTTCTGCTTCTGCGCTTCCGTGCCGTTGCGATGAATCTGGTTGACGCACAGATTCGAATGCGCGCCGTACGAGAGACCGACCGAAGCCGACGCGCGCGAGATCTCCTCCATGGCGATCATATGCGCCGTGTAGCCCATGTTCGCGCCGCCGTACTCCTCCGAGACCGTCATGCCGAGCACGCCAAGATCGCCGAACTTGCGCCACAGGTCCATGGGAAACTGATCCGTGCGATCGATTTCCGCGGCTCGCGGGGCGATTTCTTTGGCAGCGAATCCCGCGATGCTGTCGCGCAGCATTTCGATTTCTTCGCCGAGCGGGAATTGCAAACCGGGCAGGTTGCTCATTGCTGTGTCTCCAGGAGTTCGTTGGCGGCCGGCCTTGAGGCGGCGGCTGGTCCGGATGCGGCTCAGCGGACGGTGGCGGACCGGTGGACCCGCCTTTATCGTCCCGCACGAAGCGCAACGTTCAAGCCGCATTTCACGCCAGATTTACGTAAGCGTCAATAGATATTTTTGAGTATCACTCAGAAAACGGCCAAACCCTCTACAAGGCCGAAATGGCGTGGTAGCATCGGCGTCACGGGGTCAATCGGCAGGCTTTCACGCCGAATTCGACCAACAAATCTGAACTGGACTCATATGACGGTTGCCACGAAGGCCGAGTTACCCGCCTCGCGCCGCCAGCCGGCCGGGCGCAAGTCGCAGCAACGCGTGAAGGAGATCCTTCAGGCGGGGCGTGACGTGTTCTCCGAAAAGGGCTACGAGCGCGCGACAACCGCCGAGATCGCGCAGCGCCTGGGCATTTCCGAGGCGACCGTGTTCAGCTATTTCCGCGGCAAACGCGAATTGTGCGCCCGGGTGATCGGCGACTGGTACGACGAGATCATCGAAGCGATCGAATCCGGCTTGCCGCGCGACGGCAATGTGCGCCAGCAGTTCGCGTTCATTGTTCGCACGCACTTGCGGTTGATGCTCGTGAACGGCACCGATCTGTGCGCGCTGGTGTTGTCCGAAGGACGGGCCCGCCACCATGAATTGAGCGAGGCGCTCACCGAGTTGCAGCGCCGCTATACCGCACCGTTGATGCGCGTGCTCGCGCAAGGCCAGGAGAGCGGCCAGATTCGCGCCGACATGCCCTTGCGCTTGCTGCGCTCGATGGTGTTCGGGCCGATGGAGCACGTGTTGTGGGACGCCACGCTCGCGAACCGGCATATCGATATCGATGCGACCGCGGACCAGCTCATCGACGTGTTGTGGGCCGCGCTCACGCCGCCCGACCTGGCGGTGAGCGCGTTGCAGCAGTTCAGGGCGGAAGTGGCGGAAGCGAACCGGCGGTTCGAAGAGGCTGCGCGTCAAGCGGCAGACGCGTCGCGAAGCGGCGAATAGCAGGCGCGCTTCCGGTTCTCCGGACTTACGCGTTATCCGGCGAAAAAGCGGCTAATCTACTGCTTCCCCTGCGAAGCCAGATGGAGAGCCCAAGTGCCGAAAGAACCCGCCGTAAAAACCACAAAAACCGCGAAGGCCGCCAAAACGACGAACATCCGCATCGGCATAGGCGGCTGGACCTATGCGCCCTGGCGCGGCACCTTCTACCCCGCCGACCTCACGCAAAGCCGCGAACTCGAATACGCGAGCAGGAATCTCACATCGATTGAAATCAACGGCACGTTTTACGGTTTGCAGAAACCGGCGAGCTATGAGAAGTGGTATCAGGAAACGCCGGACGATTTCGTCTTTTCACTGAAAGCGCCGCGTTATGCGACCAACCGAACAGTCCTCGCGGACGCGGGCGAAACCATCGAACGCTTTTTCGGCAGCGGTGTGCTGCTGCTCAAACAGAAACTCGGCCCGATCAACTGGCAATTCGCAACCACCAAAAAATTCGATAAGGAAGATTTCGAAGCCTTTCTGAAACTACTGCCCGCCAGCATCGAAGGCCAGAAGCTAAGACATGCGGTCGAAGTGCGCAACGACACCTTCAAGACGCCGGAATTCGTCGCGCTCGCACGCAAATACAAAGTCGCCATCGTCCTCGCCGGCGACAGCGAATACCCGCAGATCGCCGACATCACCGCGCCCTTCGTCTACGCGCGCATCATGGGCACAACGGACAAACAGGCCAACGGTTATTCGACCAAAGCGTTGGAAGCATGGGCGGAACGCGCGCGGCAACTGGCGGCGGGCGCGACACCGGACGATCTGGAAACCTCGGCGGAAGCACCCGCAAAAACAGGCGCACGCGATGTCTATCTCTACGTGATCAGCGGCTTCAAGGAGTGCAATCCGGCCGCCGCCATGGCCTTGATCAAACGCCTTTGACGCGTGCCGTCCCGGCCGCAGCACGCGAGTGTCATAATCCCGGCAGCGAAGACAGCCAGCATCGACGCACCCACACTCACGCAGTCAGGCCGCGAGGCCGCCTCACCATCAAGGTCCGGGAGAACATTTTGAGCGCCATCGACAATCCTTTGCACGATCAGGAAGTCGGCTCGGCCGACGCCACCCAGGACACCACGCGCATCGACGACGTTCGGATCGGCGCGGTACGTCCGTTGATTTCCCCTGCCCTGTTGCAGGACGAATTGCCCACGCCGCTTTCGGTGCAGACGCTGGTCGAGAAGACCCGCGCGGAAATCGCCGACATTCTGCATGGCCGTGACGACCGGCTGGTGCTGATCGTCGGACCGTGTTCGATTCACGACCACGACCAGGCGATCGAATACGCGCGCAAGCTGAAGGCCGCCGCCGACAACTACAAGGACGATCTGCTGATCGTGATGCGGGTCTACTTCGAGAAGCCGCGCACTACCGTCGGCTGGAAAGGCTATATCAACGACCCGCGGCTCGACGGCAGTTTCCGCATCAATGAAGGTCTGCGTCTTGCACGGCAACTGCTGCTCGACATCAACGGCCTCGGCTTGTCCACGGCCACCGAATTTCTCGACCTGCTCAGCCCGCAATACATCGCCGATCTCATCGCCTGGGGCGCGATCGGCGCGCGCACGACGGAGAGCCAGAGCCATCGTCAACTGGCTTCGGGACTGAGCTGCCCGATAGGCTTCAAGAATGGCACGGACGGTGGCGTACAGGTCGCCGCGGACGCGATCGTCGCCGCGCGCGCGAGCCACGCGTTCATGGGCATGACGAAAATGGGCATGGCCGCGATCTTCGAAACGCGCGGCAACGACGACGCGCACGTGATCCTGCGCGGCGGCAAGAAAGGGCCGAACTACGACAGCGCGTCGGTGGAAGCCACCTGCGCGGCGCTCAAATCAGCGGGGTTGCGCGAGCAGGTCATGATCGACTGTTCGCATGCGAACTCGGGCAAATCGCATTTGCGTCAGCTGGAGGTCGTGCAGGATATCGCGCAGCAATTGTCGCAGCGCGAGCGCCGCATTATCGGCGTCATGCTGGAAAGTCATCTGGAAGAAGGCCGCCAGGATCTGAAGCCCGGTGTGCCGTTGCGTCGCGGCGTATCCATTACGGATGCCTGCGTCAGTTGGGCGCAGACCGAGCCGGCGCTCGAGACGCTCGCCGAGGCCACCCGCAAACGCCGCGCGGGCTGAGTGCGCCGGGGCGCAGGCGCTGCGTCGAGCACGCCCTGCGTCGAACACCCCTGCGGAAAGTCCCGTTGGGGGTCGGCTCAAAAACACACGCGCCGCACCATCCGCCGGTTGATCCATCTGACCGGGGTTGGGCAGCGCGTGATTCCTCACACCCGATGCATCGCTCGCCGCGCGCCACGGCAGCGCGCGTGGATGCTCCGGCGTGAAGCGCGTTGCATTACGACGCGTTGACGGCTTCCTTAAACGCCTTGCCAGCGGTGAACTTCACCGTCTTGGCAGCCGCGATCTGGATCTCTGCACCGGTCGACGGATTGCGGCCGACGCGTGCTGCGCGCGCGCCAGTCGAGAAAGAACCGAAACCGACCAGTTGCACCGTATCGCCACCCACCACGGCCTTGGTCACCGCTTCGACGATCGCGTCGATGGTTTGGCCGGTGGCCGCTTTGCTTTCGCCCGTCGCTGCGGCGACTGCATCAATCAGTTCCTGTTTGTTCATAGCACTTCCCGTATGGTAATCATGGAACCGGCGCCACGTCTGTCGCGCCGGGACCGACACACTAACGCATAGGCGCCGGTTCGCGCAAACCTTGGGTGTAAGGCTTGTATCACCCGCCCACAGGGAATTTGACGATTTTTTCCTGCAAAGTGCCATAAGAATCGCGCGCTTAGGCATTTATCGCGCTCCATGCGTATTCTCCCGCTATCACAATCCGTTGCAATTTCAGTGATTTAGCGCTGCGCAAACCTTGGCCGGCGGCCTTTTTTACTATGTTATGGTGGATTAGAGAGTTTCTAAAATTGTCAGGACGAGAGGTCCGCAATCAAGAATCCGGGAGGAATAAAAAAATGAAATTTCGCCATATTGCAACATGTGCGCTCCTCGCTGTGACCTCGTGCGCAGCCTTCGCAGCCGACGACAAAGCCTGCGCCACCCTGGTCGGCGTGGCACATTCCGGGTCGCCGCAGAGCTTTCAGGTGCGTGACGGCGAACCCGTCGACCTGGTGAGCCATGCCGGAACCGTCCACGGCAAGCTGCTGGTTTTCGGCGATGGCGGCACTTTCCGGGCTTATTGGCAACCCGAAAACAGCCCCGAAAAATATGTGCTGGCAAATGCCGGCGTGAATGCCGTACGTCTCGTCTCCACCCCGCCGCAAGGCACGCAGGCTCAAAACGGCCAACCGGGCACAACCCTGGAGCCTCAGCGTGTACTTTCGTGTCCTGCACTTTGATACGCGAACCTGTCATTTGCGCCACCTCGATTCGGCATAAATGACGGACCGCGCAACGTTTTACGGTCGAACTTACCGCTCGTTCGCACCGGGATTCGATTTCGTTCAAGGTGTCCTTAAGATCCCACCCGTCCTGCCGATATACCAAGCTGCGAGTGCAGCGCAAACGTTTAAAAAAGGACGGGAATGGTTCTGCTAACCCAATTCAGGGATGCGCTGTCGGTCGCTAAACGCGACCCCGAACTCGTGCGCTCGCAGCTCGAGGCATTTGGCCACCAGGTCCCGCTTCTCTACTTCATTCTGCTGGTCAACACGACGACGGTCGCCATTACGCATATAAGTTGCGCGCCTGCGTGGTTGGCGATCTATTTTCCGGCGGCGCTGTGCGCCATGTGTGTGGTCCGATGCATACGATGGTGGCAACTCCGGCACCGCGTTCTGACCGACGACAGAGCGGTGTCCGAACTGCGCAAGCTCACCTGGCTGGCCGGCCTCTTCGCCGTTGCGTTCAGCAGCTGGTCGTTGCTCCTGTTTCCCTACGGCACCGCCTACGAACAGACGCAAGTCGCGTTTTACATGGCGACCACGGTAGTCGGCTGCGTGTTCTGCCTGATGCACCTGCGCGCGGCGTCCATGTTGCTGCTGTCGATCGTCATCCTAAGCTTTTCCACCTTTCTGGTCTTTACCGGCTATCCGGTATTCATCGCAATGGCTGTCGATATGACACTGGTAGGCGTCGCGCTCGTCTTTATCATTCAGCTGTATTGCCGGACATTCGCCGATGTGGTGCACGCACAGCGCGAGTTGCAGGCGAGCCAGCAGAAGACGCAGCGCCTGAGCGACGACAACTTCCGGCTCGCGAGCATCGACAGCCTGACCGACCTGCCCAACCGGCGCAGCTTCTTCGCCTCGCTGCGCGCGCTGTCCGAGCACGCGCTCGACAGCGGCGGGGGATTCAATGTCGGCCTGATCGATCTTGACGGCTTCAAACAGGTCAACGACATCTACGGCCACGCCAGCGGCGATCTCGTCCTGCAGGAAGTCGGCGCACGCCTGTTGTCGCTCGCCGAGCCCGGCATTTTCTTCGCGCGCCTCGGCGGCGATGAGTTCGGCGTGCTCGCCCAGCACAAACTGGCGAACGCGACGCTCGTCGAATTGGGCGAGCGTATTTGCGGGGCGCTCAGTCAGCCCTACCGGGTCGCCGGCAACGTTGCCGAACTGTCGGGCACCATCGGCTGGGCCGCGTTCCCCGAAGCCGGCACGACGGTCGCGCAAGTGTTTGAACGCGCCGACGCGGCGCTATACGCGGGCAAGGAAAGCCGGCGCGGCACGCCGGTCATTTTCTCGACCGAACATGAAACGCGCATCCGCCGCTCGAGCCTCGTCACCCAGGAACTCCGCCATGCGGATCTCGAGTCGGAACTGTTCCTGGAGTTTCAGCCGATCTATGACGTGCTCACGCAGCGCACCATCGGCATGGAAGCGCTCGGCCGCTGGCATAACGCACGGCTCGGCGCCGTCAGACCGGAAGAATTCATTCGGATTGCCGAGCGTACCGAACTGATTCTACGCATCACGGAAGTGCTGCTGCACAAAGCACTCGACGAAGTGGCGCGCTGGCCGTCGGAGCTCTACCTGTCGTTCAATCTGTCGGCGATCGATATCTGCACGTCGGCACGCGCCCGCCGTCTGATCGATATCGTCATGGCAAGCGGCGTGCCGCCGCATCGCGTGTCGTTCGAAATCACCGAAACCGCGGTGACGCGTGATTTCGAACAGGCCCGTTGTTCGCTCACCATGATCAAGAAATCCGGCTGCCGGGTATCGCTCGACGATTTCGGCACCGGCTATTCAAGCCTCAGCTACGTGCATCGCCTGCCCTTCGATACGATCAAGATCGACCGCAGTTTCATGACGGACGTGGATTCCAACAGCGCTTCGAAAAAGATCGTCAAGTCGGTGCTCGACCTGTGCGGGAACCTCGGCCTCGAATGCATCGTGGAGGGACTCGAGACGGTGTCGCAAGTCGAGGTCGTCAAAGCACTAGGCGCTCGCGCGGTGCAGGGTTATCTGTTCAGCCGGCCGATGCGGGCGAGCGCCATTGCCGCGTATTTGCAGGTGCCGCGCGGGCACGACCATGCCGCGCAAATGCTGAAGCAATAGAGCCCGCACGCCCCGGCGCCCTGCTCTATTGCCCCACGCCGTCCACGCCGCCGAGTTCATGCGGCAGAATCATCTGCTCGGGAATGTCAGCCCTTTTTGCTCGTGCTGCGAAGTAGTACAGCAATGCAGGCGCGGCCAATCCGACGATCCACGAAATGTCGACCCCGCCCAGCGCTTCCACCAACCCGCCGGTATAGAAACTCGTCGCGATGAACGGCATCTGGATCAGAACACCGAATGCGTACACCGCGATGCCCGTCATATTCCAGCGGCCATAGCGGCCTTGCGGATCGAACAGCGCCGGCACGTCGTAGCGTTCCCTGGTCACGAAATAGTAGTCGACCAGATTGATGGCGCTCCACGGCGTGAAGAAGGCGAGTAGAAAGAGCAGAAACGCGGTGAATTCCTTCAGAAACGCGTGATGTCCCGCTAGTGCAAGCCCCGTCGATGCACCCACCATCAGGAAAATGAAGACAAGGCGCGTGCGGCTCGAAATCGACCGTTGCCCGCCGAAGCCGGTCATGATGGTCGCCACCGACATCACACTGCCATAGGCATTGAGCGTGGTGATCGTGAGCTTGCCCAATGCGATCGTGAAGTACAGCACAGCTGCGAGCATGCCGCTCGCGCCCAGTCCGACGATGAACGACACCTCGTGCCCCGCGAAACGATTACCCGCCAGCGCCGCGGCGAAAACACCGAACACCATCGAGACCTGCGCGCCGATCACGGAACCGAGGCCGACCGCCCAGAACGTCTTCAGTGCCGAAGTGGCACGCGGCAGATAGCGCGAATAATCGGCAACGTACGGACCGTACGCGATCTGCCATGAAGCCGACAACGACACGGCGAGCAGAAACGAGCCGAGCGTAAAGTGCCGGTTGTTCAACAGAACGCCGATATCGTGCCCATGCAGCAGACTGGCGAACAGATAGAGAAACGCCAGCACGCCGACGATGCTCGACATACGGCCCATCGAGTGAATGGTGCGATAGCCGAGTGCGGTCAGCACGACGATCAACCCGGCGAAGATGACGATCGCCGTAGTGTTCTCGACATGCAGCAACTGCCCGATCGCCTGCCCGGCAAGCACGGTGCCGCCCGCGGAAAAGCCCACATACATCACGCACACCAGCGTGAGCGGAATGATCGCGCCATAGACGCCGAACTGCACGCGGCTCGAAATCATCTGCGGCAAACCAAGTTGCGGACCCTGCGCGCCATGCAACGCCATGACCGTGCCGCCGATGATCTGTCCGACGAGCAAGCCGATCAACGACCAGAAGACGTCGCCGCCGAGCACCACCGCGAGCGCGCCGGTCACGACCGCCGTAACCTGCAGGTTCGCGCCGAACCATAGCGTGAACTGGCTAACGAGACTGCCGTGGCGCTCCGCTTCGGGGATATAGTCGATGGAGCGCCGCTCGATCAGCGAAGGCGTCGCTGCGCGCGGAATAGAAGTTGCCATGTGTATCTCCTGACATGTCGCTACGCTGCCTTGCAGCAGCAATGGGAAAGCGGTTTGAGTGACGATCGATGGCTGTCTGATGTTGTTATTCGATTCGCCAAACTGCGCAGCGCGCAGGGGCGCGCTAGAGCGCAGCCGTGAATTGCGGCACTGCTCCGAATAGATCGCCTACGAGACCGTAATCGGCGACGCTGAAAATCGGCGCTTCCGGGTCTTTGTTGATCGCGACGATCACTTTGCTGTCTTTCATGCCGGCCAGGTGCTGGATCGCTCCCGAGATGCCGACCGCGACATACAGCTGCGGGGCGACGATCTTGCCGGTTTGGCCGACCTGATAGTCGTTCGGCACGAAGCCTGCGTCCACTGCTGCACGCGATGCACCGAGGGCGGCTTGAAGTTTGTCTGCCAGCGGCTCGAGAACCTTGGTGTAGTTCTCGCCGTTGCCCAAGCCGCGACCGCCCGAGACGATGATCTTCGCCGACGTCAGTTCCGGACGGTCCAGCTTCGTCACTTCACGGCTCACGAAGTGCGAAATGCCGCTGTCCGCTGCGGCTTCGATCTTCTCGACCGTTGCGCTTCCGCCTTCCGCCGCCACAGCGTCGAAACCGGTCGAACGAACCGTGATGACCTTGCTCGGGTCAGCCGATTGCACCGTCGCGATCGCGTTGCCTGCGTAGATCGGGCGCTCGAACGTGTCAGCGCTGTCCACTGCGGTGATGTCGCTGATCTGCGCGACATCGAGCTTCGCGGCGATACGCGGCGCGATGTTCTTGCCGTACGCCGTTGCCGGCGCGAGGATGTGCGTGTAATCCTTTGCGATGTTCAGCACCGTCGCTTCGACGTTTTCCGCGAGACCCGCTTCGAGTTGCGGCGCGTCAGCCAGCAGGACCTTCGAAACGCCTGCAATCTTCGCTGCCGCATCCGCTGCGGCTTGTGCGTTGTGCCCTGCCACCAGCACGTGAATATCCCCGCCAATCTTCTGCGCCGCTGCGATCGTGTTCAGCGTCGCGGCCT